>DBMJ01000023.1:0-155 GCA_002298125.1 Clostridium sp. UBA701
CCTATGTTAAGGTTCAGCTAAAGGTGTCGCTACTGATTTTATGCCTGTATCTGTATTTAAATACATCCTATGTTAAGGTTCAGCAGTTATTCTCTCACCATTGATTTCATATGCAACCTTATTTAAATACATCCTATGTTAAGGTTCAGCGTAAA
>DBMJ01000023.1:248-161320 GCA_002298125.1 Clostridium sp. UBA701
ATTTAAATACATCCTATGTTAAGGTTCAGCCTTTGGAAACACCTGCTTTTTATTTCAATAATACCAATAAATATAAGCATTTTCAATGTTTCAACATTTTATTACCAGTGAAAAACCATTAAAAATTTTGTTTCCCATAAATCCTCTATAGACCAGTGTTTATAATAGCTGTAAGGATTTTATGCTGAGTTTCGGTTGGTAAAATTAAAGTATTAGATCTTCTCCTGTTTCATTTTTCACACCTAGAACTTCTTCTCCAAAGACATTGTCATTTAATAACTTTATAATACATACAAAATCTTCATTTTTGTTTATTACTTTCTCCAAATCTCTTTTTAAACTAAGTAATCTTGAAGGTGTTATTTCTCCTCTGAAAACTGATTTTTGATAATGGGAAAGATACTTTTTACATACCTTAAAAACTTTGTTTACTCTCTTTTCATTGATATCATAGAAAACAAATGCATAATTATAATTTAAAGCCTTGCTCATCACATGCTCTCCTTTATGCTAAAAGGTTTAAACTCTTTGCCTTCCATAATATTTTTTATCAGCTTGTAACAGTCTAGTTTAATCGCTGTTCTATAACTTACTTTTCTTTTTAGAGTGGGATGCGCAAAAACATTATCTAGTCTTTCTTCAAAAGCTGATATGAAGATTTTTCTTCCTTCTTCGTTAAGTAAACAATAGTTTAATTTACTATCAAAATGTTTTTCCACCTGTATTTTCTTTTTGTTAACTAATTCAAATATAGTTTTAAAGGTGATGATTGGTTTAAAGACCTCACTAATGTCAAGGCTTAATGAGAATCTCCCTTCAGAGGGTTCATGTAAAAAGCTAATTCTTTGATCCAAATGTGTATTGTAAATAACAGAAACTGTTTTTGCATACAGGAGACTATTGCTAAAGGAAATCAGTGCATTTATAGGGTTGTCTGGAGGTCTTTTTACCCTTTTACTCATGATAAAATCTTCAGGCAAAAAATATTTAAAATCACTATAAAACCTCTGCCACAATTCTCCTTCTACCTGCATTAACATTGGTATATTATCAGCTTTTTTTATATTTCTCTCAAACTCATTCCTTATCCAATCAATGGTTTGTTTTACTTCTTTTTTATCATGCTTATAATAGTGATAAAGTAGTTCATAGATATTTTCTCCAATACCTTGGACTATGGCTTTGGCAACTTCTAATCTCCTGCTTTGGTGTGCTTCTACTTGTTTAATAAGCAATCTACCACTGTTTAAATATTCCTTAGGATAAAACGTTCCGCTATATCCTCCATGATAATTAAAAATATGAACTATGATATTAGCTTTGGATAGGAAATCCAGAAGTTTTGTGTTAATAGCAACCTCTGAAAAGCAATATATTTCCTTAGTGTTTTCAATAGGAATATATGTATTCTTACCGTCCTTTCTAAAACATAGAGAATTATCCTTTCTAGTTAACTCCCCCATGGACATAATGTATCTTGTACTTCCCATAAAGACTCTCCTTACACTTTTATTTCTCTATTTGTAATTTAAATATAGCAGTACTCATAATAAGCACACTTTTTACATTTCACATCATATTCCGCTTTGGGAGGCAGGTCAGCAAGCAATAATTCTTCTATTTCTGATGCTATCCTATCTAATTCTCCTTCATCTTTTTCAGTTAAATCCCTATAGATAATTCTGTTGTTGCTTTTGTTTTTTTCAACAAATTCAATCTTTCCCTTCCTAAAAATGCCCTTGTCTTTAAGTGTTTTAAGATATAACAGCAGTTGCCAGATAACAGCTTCTGTATCTGAGTCAGACTTTTTAACCTCTACCAAGTAATCCTTTGTGATTTTGTCCACCTTAATATTTTCTATGGATACTTCTCCGCACTTGCTTTGATCATAATTAATCTCATGTAATACTCTTCCTATTTGCACATCTTCACTATTATCCTCAAGGTTAATCCTATTTCCAAAGAGCCAACACTGTCGTTTACAATGAAAGTAATAGTTTATTAGTGTTCCTGTAACCTTCATATATACCTCTCTTATACCATTTCCCAGGTTGAACCTGTTAGCTTTTCCCTGTCAAATTTACCGTCAGTAAAGTATTCCCAGCCATCCTCAATGTAATAAGTGTATCCAAGCCTATCTTCAAATGATATCCCAACTTTATTAACCTTATAGGTAAAATAATCAACTCTTTCCAGTACTTCAGACAGCTTTACCCTTCTTTCTGCATAACTCATATGCTTATCTAGCAAAACACTTCTATACTGTTGCCATACCTCATTTCCATTAACTAGCTCCCCTGATTCCAATTTTATATCTCTGTTTAAAAATACTGTAAAAATATTCCTGTCATCTTCTATAAGCTTCATTCTTTTCTCCACCTCAGAAAAATGCAACTTACCCAAAATATCTCTTAGGAAAAATTGAATATTGCCTTCATTTTGTCTTTCATTGTCCTTCTTTATAAAACCTAATACCTTTTGATAATAGAAATAAAAGTTTTTAGAATCTAATATCTCTCGAATTTCATTATTTTTGATGGTTAACTCTGATTTTTTTCTGTGGTCATTTTTATATATCTTATTTGCTTCATCTATATTAAAAAAGTATACCAAACATCCTTCTTTCTTACATGAGCGGTTTATTCTTCCTAAAAATTGCTCCTCAGCATCTAATATGGAAATGTCCTTAAAACCTATGTCCATATCTATATCAACCCCAGCTTCTATAACTTGAGTAGAGACTAATATAATATTTTTTTCATTGTTTACCTGCTGAATTATTTTTGTTCTCTCTATTTTATTATCATCTCCAGTTATAAGAAGTATCTTTTTGCCAAACTCATTTTCATTGCTTTTATCACATAATTTTTTATAAAAATTAAATGCCCTTTTTTTATTTATAAATTCAACTAAAATATTTTTATCTGAATTTATACTAACCTCAATTACCTTTTCAAATAATTTGTCTTCTACATTTTCTAATATATCAAGCAATGAGTAATCCGCTTGAACTCTATTCTTGAATAGGGGGTTTTGATAATATTTTTCTCTGTTTTCTATTAGAGATCTAAACTGATTACCCTCCTCAGTTATATCTCCAAGCTTTGGTAAAGTTGCTGACATTATTAGAACCTTTATATTCAGAGTTTCAGCATAGGTTTTTAAGAACTCAGCTATTTCTCTCCAGATACTATTTTTATAGCTTTGAATTTCATCTAATATTATTACACTATTTGCCAATTGACATAGAGGAAAATTCAATTCCTTATTAGTGCCAAATAAATAATTAAATAAGTTCACATGTGTTGTTATAACTATTGGATAATGGAGAAACTCTCTATCTAGAACTGCTTTAGCATAATCCTTTTCATCCATTTCCTCTTCTATTATTATGGGAGTTATAGAATTTATTACTGCAATATTCTTTTTTATATCTTCATCTTCATTAAAGGATTTAATAAGGGCTTTATAAGTCTGTTCTACTAATGTATTAAAAGGGAAAATATAAAATATCTTGTTTATAGAGTTATCTTGTTCTAATATCTTGAGAGCCAAATTGATGGAAATATTGGTCTTGCCACCGCCTGTAGGTGCTTCTAGATAAAATAATTTGCTATCTATATTGCTTAGGAGATTTTCTTCTGCTTCCAAAAACAATTCTGTTCTTAGTTGATTGATGTCTTTTAACTCGAATGGGTTAGCCCCATCACCATTTTTATAATTTCTATAGTTTAAAATGGTTTTTTGTATATTTGAAGCTCTATACCCCTTGGTGAAAATACTTATGTCCTTTATAGTACCAAATTCTTCTATTGCCTTTTCATTCATAAATTCAGAAGTTGCATAAAAATCGCTGGCAGTAAGCAGTGAAAAAAGTAACTTTGAATATATGAATATAGCTATAGAAGTTTCAGCTTCTTCCTTGTTTACAGATTCCATTACCTTATTGATAGCCTTGAAAAAGCTGTCTATTTTTATTACTAATAATTCTCCTTTATAGCTTTCATATAAACATTTTTTATCAATATATTTTTTATATTTATCTTGAAATTTTTCTCTAAATGATGAGAATTCATCTAAGCTACCATGATGTTTTGAAATAAGATATGTATTAATAACCATAAACATTGATAGAATCTTTCTTTCATTATCACATCTATCCCTTAGCTTCTCATAGTAATAAGAAAAATAGAAGCAGCTAGAAAGCATTGAATGCTTTGAATCTTCATTTATAGTATTCTTAAAGATTTCATTTTTCATCTTCAAATATTGAAAGTCACTGTTTATTTTACCTAAATCATGCATATATATAGCATTTGCAATGAGCTCTCTCCAAATTTTCCTTGTGCTTTCTGAATAATTTTTTAGAAGCTTGTCTTCAAGATTCTTAAATACTATATTCAAATTCTTCTCTCTGTTTATCTTTAGAAAGTACTTGTAGGTCAATTCCATATGTTCACTAAGCTTCTCTTTTCTTTCTCTATCTAAATGAGCATAAAGCACTTCAGGATTCTTCACAATTTCTTTAAAATTAAAAAGTGATTTATCATTAAAATACATTTTCTCACCCCGCTATACAAATTAGGGGAGTGTTACTCCCCTAATAATTAAATAAAATGAATAGTTTTATCTTGCACAGAATAAATATTTTTTTGTTCCCTTATCCTTAACTTCATATTGGTAAAACACATTTTTTTAAATAGGTACTGATTTTGATGCTCCTCAATTCCAACCGGCAAGTTTTCTTCATATTTCCATTGTTCATCATCCTCAAAACCAAAGTCATCCATTAGTAGTTCGACATTTTCTTTAGGAAATAAGCTATCTATTTTTGATACCTGTGCTGCAACTTCCATTTCTACAACCTCAACATCAGTTATGCTTGCAAAATGATCATTTTTGCCTAGATATGGAATGTACTTATATCTGCCAGTTAGAAATCTATCTGTTATCTCCTCGCTCAGCTTTGAATCCTCAAGAAGGATAAAAACCTGCCAATTTGGTTCTTCCAACCATTGTTCTTTAATTATTAAGTTTCCGCCCTCTTCCTTGGATGCATACCCTACTGAATTGTTAAAGGTTTGTACTTTCTTAGATATATATCCCTGTGCGTTTTTAGGAATTATAGCAACCTTAATTTCCTTTAGCTTTTCGTAAAATTCAGGATATTCCCTATCATCCTGAAGATTGTACCCCTTAAATCCCAATATAGCTCCAATAATGCCAAGAAGCGCTACTTTATGAATATTACCATAAGTGAAATATAGATATGTATTTACGTCAGGCTTTTTGAAGAAGGCAGTTTTACCACTCAAGGTAAATCTCAAACTTTCCATACGAACTATACCTCTTTCTTAGTAAAAATATTGTAATACTTTGCCTTCTTTAACTCTCCTTCAATCCTTGTTGTATAGGGATTATAATATATTTCTATATTTAAAATCCTGTCTAAAAGATCATTTAATAATTCTGCAAACCCTAAATAAATGGTTGATTTTTCCTCATCCTTCACAAATCTTATCTGCTGGGCTAAATCTGGCAGATATAAATCTCCTTCTGTTTCTACAAAAATGCCAAGTTCATTTTCACACCCCAGTTTAGCATTTGTATTGTAAGAAGTGGCTGCAACTAATGCTGCTTCCTTAAATTTGTTATAATCCAGCTCTGTATATCCTTCTGTAACCCCCATTTTAACAAACTCATCATAAGCAGATGGATTAATGGCAAATGGATAAAAATAATGAGCTTCACTACTGACAATTTTTGTTCCTAGGGTAGAGGCATCAGCGTCGTCCTTTGTCGAGTCTCTAAATGGTGAAAGTATTTGTTGTTCTTCCACAGTAGTATCTTCAAACTTATTGAAGCCTTGACCTATCTGTACAGCACCAGTAATAGCAATGTTGTTCCCCTCTTCAGCGAAGGTGGCTCCGAAATTTTTAACATCTATAGCCTGAAAAAGATTACTTAATACCTTTATGCTATCCTTTTGTTTTTTTAAATCTTCCACCTCAAAAATTTCTTCATACCTTTCTTTCAAGGATTTTGGAACAACTTTTATTCCCTTTTCCTTATCAATAGTGCTCTTATAGGATTTAATAAACAGTACCTTTTCTCCTTGTGCTTCCCACATTCTCTTTATGGGGTACTTTTCTGCCTTATCACTTCCAAAGGTTTCTCCAGTAGATATAGACTTTGGATGTCCCGTAAAATCTGCATTCCAATTTGCCATAATAGACTTTATCCCTAATACACCATAAACTCTTTTATTCATTTTTATCCTGCTCCTTTTCTCTTTTTTCATAGACTAAGCTACTGTACAGATATCCTGCTACCAGTATATTTGAATCTACCTTTCCTTCTGGGATATATCCTAATACCATAGAAATAATATTGTTAACTCTTTTGTTGTCTTTATTAATGTCATAGTTATATTTCACAAGCAGCTTCCTTAGCTCATCTTTAAGCTTTTCATCACTCCTGCAGTTTAATATAGGATTTACTAATGAATGCATCTTTTGCTTTGATTTCTTTAAAGATAACAAATAATTTGATGCCTGACCAACAGCAAAATAGTACTCTCTATCACTTTCAATAGTTGCTGTAGTATCACTGTTTATTTTCATTCGCAGCCCCTTTGCTAACTCTGCTAATATATCAGCCATGCTTTTATCTCCTTTATTAAAAAAATTTTCTATGGAACACTTTAGATTGTATTGTTCCTTAGCATTAGTGTTTAAAGTGCTAGTGGAATTACAAATGGAATTTTTAATAAGCTCTAGTGCTAGTGTAGGGAAAGCATATTTAATAATAGTATAATTCCCTTTATAAAACCAATTGAAAAAAGCTCCTCTATATCGTAATAAATTTTCCTTTAACCTGAAATCATTAATCTTTATATCTGAACTTTCTGTAAAATAATTTATATTTAACTTCCTGTCAAAAAACACAGAATCTATTATTATCTTTAGTTTATCAAGCCTTTTAATATCTCCATATTCTAAGTCTTCATTCTTTTTCTCTTTGTTATAGTCAATAGGAATAACCTTGTCTATTGATAATCCACTAAGACTATTTCTATATCTTTCAAGCACATCATAATCAAGAATTTCTACTTCCTTACCTTTGCCTATTCTAAGAAATACCCCAGAAAAGTCTTCAGGAAAAGCATCCTTATCAGATAAAGCAATTATGCTATCATTATTCATGTCTATATATACGTTGTTCTTTCTTGCATTTGTCTGATTATATAAATAATCAAAAAAACTCTTTTGAGCTAACACTTCTTCCAATGGTATAAGATAAGGAACGCTATTTTTCCTAGTCTTAAGCTCCAAAAATGGTTTTTTAGCATTCAAACCAAGGTTATTATTTGGAACTCCATAGATCTTACCTTCTATTCCTACATTATAATCTGCACTATTGTATATATTAGGAAGAAGATATTTATAGCTCTCATTTTTATATATTTCTATGTCCTCCATAAAGATAATCTTTAAATAATTCTTATCCTTATTGACTCCATCAGCTATGGAATACAAATTTTCTTTTATCCAATGCTTTATAAAACCTAGCTTTGAAGCATCTATATCACCGTATTTATTTTTAGCTTCTCTGAATGCTGCCAGTTTTTTATTACTGTACTTTTTTTCTGGATCCAGTAATATTTCATAGTAATTATCTATAACTCTATCAGTTAATTTCCCAGAGCTTAGATTATCCTTTTTAATAAAAAAGCTAAGGTAGTTATTGCTGTGAATTATTTTAAAAGGATCCACTGGCTTGTTCATGTCTATCAATTTTGAAAGATAATCCCTCTCAGCTATCTCATAATAATAATCTTGAGTTTTATCTATCTCATTTTTACTAACTTCAAGAACAGTTATCTTATTTCCCTTCATATCTACCAAAATATAGCTGCCAGAGTCTAGGATATAACTATCAATAATATACCCTTCTCCTTTGGCTTGGTAATTCTTATTAAAAATCTCCAAACAATCCTTAAGCATCTTATCACCTCCCTATAACCATTTTTTGTTTACAAAACCATAGCCACGGCTATTCATTTCCAATAGTCCTATACCCAAGGATAAGTAGACAAGCTCCTGCGCCATATCATTGTCAGCTATTTTTAGAGTTATCTTATCTCCTAACAAGATACAATTTTTGTATTTAGTTGCTATCGGGGTTCTGTTATCAAATCTAATATAGGTGAATAATTCAAAATTCTCATCAAGTTTAGTTCCAAAGAATGAATTATATTTTTTTACTAAATTTGTAGTTAGCCTCTCTTCAAAGAAATCTATACTCTCTCTTTCTCTCCAATATCCATTTTCTGTTTTTATTATTGCAGGAGTAAGAGTATAAATAGTATCTATATGTTTTTTAGGAATAATCTGTGTTTGTATTGTTAATGCTTTTAGTTCTTTTGTGTATTCGTTTACAAGATGCTTCTCAAAGTACTTTACTAAGTTTTCATCTATTGTTCTGATTACAACTGAATACACTTTTCCTGCTTGGTATATCTTTGATTTTTCAAGTGGGTAAAATGAATTAAAGCTGTATAGTTTCCATTTATTCTCTGAATGAAATTTTGACATATCAGCATCACGGCATAATGAGCTATCGATTAAGCTCGCTATTTTTTTAAGAGATTCATCATATTTAATATCTTCTAAAACATAAACCTTTAGCACCAAATTAAAAACTTTTATTTTTTCTGACATTTTCTCACCTCCTTTACTATGCATTAACAATATTATACATAATAGTATACCCATTGTAAATAGATATTATAAAATTATTTATAATATCGATAATAATAATTTACAACATTGATTATTGCTAGCGAATGAAATAGCTTTAAAATATAGTTTTACATCACATGTTGAGGTTCAAGATTAAAAAATAATTTAAAATATGTTTAAATACACTAGTGTTGAGGTTAATTAGGTACGGGATATTCTAATATTATATATTCTTACCCTTCTGTGTCAATAGCTACGCATAACGAAAGTATTATATAGATATTAAGCGAAGAGAAAGTTAAGCTTATATTTATAACATCCCTACTCCCATCCAAAAACAGCTCCCCCTCCCCAGCAAAAAGTGCTATTATTAATCTATACAAACTTAAAGGAGGTACCTTCTATGTACATGGTCAATTATACCAGTGATGACTTCAAGGCAAAGACCTCAGAAATCCATACAGCTATTATTCCTATTGGTTCTGTGGAGGCTCATGGGCATCATCTTCCTCTTGGTACAGATGTGTTTTCTCCCAGGCTTTTTTGCAGGCTTCTTGAGGAGAAAATCGGGGATGAGATCTGGATTGCTCCAGAGATTCCCTATGGTCAAAGCTATGATTTGTCCTGCTATGCAGGCACCATTCATATACCTACAGAGGTTATGTCAAGCTATGTGTTTTCTGTGGGGAAGAGTTTGTTTGACAATAATATTAAAAAGCTGATTTTTTTAAATGGACATGGTGGAAACGTGAGTGCTCTTAATCTTGCCAGTGAGAAGCTTATGCAGCTTGGCATGGATGTTTTAATAATAAACTGGTGGCTAGACTTTTCTAAGGATATCCTTACTATAACTGAAGGGCAGGGTCATGGAGGAGAGGATGAGACCTCTGCAGTGCTCTTTTATGGTAAAGAATTGGTTCAGATGGATAAGGCCATGAAGAACCCTAGAACACCTCTTATGAGGGTATATTACAAGGACAGAGGTAAAATCCTATATGAAAATGCGCTCTCTGGAGATGCCACTCTTGCCACTAAGGAAAAGGGTGAAAAGATTTTTAAGCTCCTCACCACAAGGATTATAGAGCTTATACATAATTTTAAAGCAGGTAAATACTATTCAGAGGAATAATATAACTAAAAGCATAAAATATAAACTAAATGGACCAAACCCAGTTCAGTACCGGATTCGGTCCGTAAGAGTTGACTAATTAAGCTGCCTAATGCTTTAAGTTCAGTTCATTAATCATTCTCCTTCATTACTTCCTTATATCTAAAGCAATCTACTATATGATCATTTATGAGTCCTGCGGCCTGTAGATGGGAGTATACTATTACAGGCCCCACAAATTTAAAGCCCCTTCTTTGCAAATCTGCACTTATTCTCTCTGAAAGCTCAGTCTTTGCTGGAGCTTCTGTCTCGCTCCTCCAGGAATTTATAACTGGCTTAAAGTTCACAAAACCCCAGATATAGTTGCTGAAGCTTCCAAACTCCTCCTGAACCTCACAATATCTTTTAGCATTATTAATGGAAGCTCTTATCTTCAGCCTGTTTCTTATTATCCCTGCATTGTTCATAAGCTCCTCCACCTTATCCTCACCATATTCAGCAACTATCTTAGGGTCAAAATCTGCATAGGCACTTCTATAAGCCTCTCTTCTCCTTAATATGGTAATCCAGCTAAGCCCAGCTTGAGCAGATTCCAGTACCATAAACTCAAAGTGCTTCCTATCATCAAAGACAGGTACACCCCATTCCTCATCATGGTATTTTACATACAATTCCTCATCCCCACACCAGGAACATCTCTTCATTGATACTCCTCCTTTTATTCCTTAACTTGTTGACGCAGGTTATTTTAGTGGGCTAGAGCACTTTATTAATACTCCTTCTAACCTTTTATTCCTTAACCCAATAAGAGCTGCAGTCCTTTGCTCTATCTAAAAATCCATATTCTATTAAATACCTTCTTAGGGTTGCATAATCCTCGTAAATTCTCTCAAGTATCCTGTTTATCTCCTTCTCAGAATAAAGTCTTCCTCTATTAAAATTTAAAGCAATTATATTTAACACTGCCAGCTTTTTCTTTTCCTTGGCAGGAAAGGTTTTAAGTCTCCCCTTTTCCCCATCTATAAAGTAATTCTTTATAATATCCTCTCTTTCCTCTTTTGTTATGTGATACCTCTCGTCTATGGTGGTAGCTCCTAAGTGAAGTCCTGCCCACTCCTCAACTAAGACTTCCTCACAAAAACTCTGCTGTTTTTTCTCCTCCACAAGCTCCATTATAGATAAAAACACCTTAGCCTGAAGCTCCTTCTCCTTTAGCTTAAATCTATAGCTTCTCACTGTGGAATTCGAAATACCCATCCTTGCTGCAATTTCCTTATCATTTAAGCCCTTATAATAGTACTGTAGAAACTCCTTCATGGAATCTGTAATTCCAATAAGTTTTTTGTTTACGTTGAGCAGCTGATGAAAGGTTGAGCCATGCTCTTTCTCCACATGAAGCTTCACTGCTTTTTCCGCTTCCATTAATCTTTCGCCATCTTTATATATAATTCCTCTTTCAAAGCTCTCTCCACAGATTAAACAGGTATATGCATCTGCGTTATCATTATAATGATAACCCCTCTTCATCTCTTCTATATTTCCCTGAAAAATATTTTTGTTTTCCATATTATTCACCTCAAGATAATTATATAAACAAATCTATAATATTTCAATGATTTTTATAAACATTATTTATTTTTGTTTATATATTTTTATAATTATACCAATAATATAAAAATCGTTACTACTTTACACTATAGAGTAGTTTATAGTATATTGTAGTTAAGGAGGTGCAGCATTGAATATTGATAAGGAAATGATAAAGGGTTATATCGAGAGCATAATCCTTAGCTTGCTTCTTCGCGAGGATTTATATGGCTATGAAATATCAAAGAGAGTTAGAAGCATTAGTGAAGATAATTTTGAGCTTAAGGAAGGCACTCTATATGTAGTACTTAAAAGAATGGAAAATAATTCGCTAGTTACTGCCTACTGGAACGATGGTGAAAGTGGCGGAGGAAGGCGCAGATATTATAAGATTACAAAAGAGGGCATAAAATATATAACTCAGAAAAAACAGGAATGGAATTTCTTCAAAAATATTTTAGATACATTTTTTATGGAGGTTTAGTTGATGGATAGAATTGATAAATATATAGATTCCATATTCAAACAGGCCCATGGAACTCCTGAGGAGATAAATAGTCTTAAAGAAGAGATGAGAATCCATCTTCGCCAAGCTGTGGAAGAGCTCATGTCTCAGGGAATAAGTGAAAATGAAAGTATCGCCCTTGCCATCAGCAGATTTGGAGAGGAGCAAAATCTGGAGGAGGAATTAGGCAGGGAGTTTAAAGCTCAAAGAAACTATAAAAAACCTATTATTATCTTAGTGGTAATAGGGCTTATATTTCTCATAGGAAGCAGCCTTTACCAAAGCTATAAGGCCTCCAAGTGGGGTGACAATCTTATACTGCCGGATGGCTTTACTATTATAGATAGAGTAGATAGACCTGTTCAAAGCTACACCCCCATTATGATAAGAGAAGGAGAAATCATCGTTGATGATAAGGAAACTATTCAGAAAATAGTGAACTACATACTAGAAGCTAGATTAAGCCCCGCCTCCAGAGCTGAGGCTGATAAGTTTTCTGAGAAAGACAGAATGTTTTCTGTTGGCAATTATTATTTTCAAGCTAGACCACTGGGAGCTTTATCTACGATTGCAATAAAAAAAGATGGAAGCTTTATCACCTCAAAGAGCATAGAGGGGAATAAAGAGCTTTATGTTAAAGGAAAGCTAAGTAAGGCTGCAGTTAAAGAACTTAATGATATTTATAAAAATTACAAATCCCCATTAAAATAGAGTCTAGGAGGTTTTAGTTATGCTATTTGATACACTAATTTATATCTCAGATAAAATAAATGAAAAAAATCTAACCTGGGCCTTAGGTGCCTCTCTGGTGCTTTACTTTCATGGACTTGTGGACTCCCCAAAGGACATAGATCTACTTGTTTCCCTTGAGGATGTTGAGCAGTTAGATGGACTATTGTGTGAGCTTGGAGAGAAAAAATACAGAGAGAAGGTAGAGCTCTATTCTACCGAACGCTTTATTGAGTACAGCATCAATTCTGTAGACCTGGATCTTATGGCAGGACTCACCATTGCACATAGTGAGGGCTTGTTTCAATACCCCTTTGACACTGCTTCCATTACAGAGTTTAGGACTGTTAATGGGGTAAAACTACCACTTACCTCTCTTGAGGATTGGTATGTACTCTATCAGCTTATTCCAAACCGGGAGCATAAGGTTGTGCTTATTGAGGATCACCTTATTAAAAATGGAATTAAGCATAGGGATCTATTGAAGAGAGCTCTTGAGAGAGAGCTGCCAGCTCATATAAGAGAAAGAACTGAGAGACTACTAAAACTAACAAAGTATTAAATGGAAATTTCTCATAATAACTTGTAAAATATTACTTTTATGATAAACTATTATTAATAATAAGTAAAAATCTAACATTTTCCTCACAACTTATTTAGTATAATAAATTCAAATTTATGTGACGCTCTAAATCTTCGATTTAGCTAGCGGAACTTACTCCTACGTAGAGTAGCGAAGTAGGAGTTTCCTTTAGTTTATGATAGTATAAATGCCTATATATCAAGTTTTTTATCATTATTTTAATAGGGAGGTGAAACATTTTTCGTGCCAGCCTCTGGTATTGACTAAGTTTTAATAATGCATTACTCACTATTCTCAAATTCCATACTATCAATTTATTGATGGTCTTAATGAGAATTATGGTTATGCCCAATTATATTTTTGGAGGTAATATAAGGAGGTTTAGTGTGAAAAAATATTTAATTGCTGCAGCGGTAGTTCTCATCGTTGTTTCCGGAATATTTATTTATGCAAATGCTGCTTCAAAGAACACTATAGCAGAACCAGATAAAATATTTATCTATAGAATGGGAAATGTTATAGAGGTTAAAAAGGAGGATCCAAAATTTAATGAGCTGGTGAAGCTTACAAATGATAGATTTAAGGGTAAAAAAATAACCATTACAGGCCATTTAATGTATACAGTTTCAGAAGATCGTAAAAAAAATCTTGAGAAGGCTATAGAGTTTATCTATAGCTCTCCTCAAAGTTTCAAGGTAAGTGGCGACAAAACACCTCAAATCTATTCTAAATTGTTTTTTGAACTTCAAAATTTACGTTCTAGTGCTGCTGGTCCATCAGGCTCCGATATCACAAGATTTTACTATGGTATTGATAGTGGCTATACAAATTATGATGCCTATGGCATTGGCTTCCCAGATGCTGTTTTAAAAGCCATCAATTAAAAATATTGCCGCCCCAAAAGCGTTGAGGCGGCATTTTTACATTTCTACATATGTGAACCGTTGTCATTGTTTCTCATGGCTCTAGCCTTGGCATGAACCTGAGCATCATTTCCAATCTCTAGATATCCACGGGTGGAGCTTCTGCTCTCCTCGCTGTGTTTTATGGCAGAGTCTAAGCGTTTTTTCTCCTGCTCCTCAGCTTTTTTGTTTTTCATATATGTCACCTCCAATAATAGCTCTCTATATTGGGGTGCCCACTTTTCCACTTCTTTATACAGCTGTCTTTTTCCTTCTTGCTCTCATTCTGCCATAGGTCAGTGCCACTCCTAAAAGACATAGTACAGCTGCACTTATATATATTATCCTCATGGCATAGATAAAGGCGTCTGGTCTTCCTTCAACAAAATCCTGTACCTTATAGCCCAGCACATAACTCATTCTGTTGTAGAGTAAAAACATGGAGAAGGCTATGCCAAAGACCATGCCTAAATTCCTTATAAGGGCATTTACCGAGCCTGCTATACCAAGTTTATCCCTGGGGGCAGAAGACATTACAAGGGAATTATTAGGGGATTGAAAAAAACCATTGCCTGCTCCCAAAAGTGCCATTCTTAGTATCACATCTAAGGCACCAGAATTAGTATTTAGGGTAGACATCCAGGTAAGTCCTAGAGCTGTAACTACAAGACCTACTACCGTAAGCACCTCGCTGCCTATTTTATCTGATAGATATCCGCTAAAGGGAGCTATTACCGCCATGGTCATAGGGTATATTATCATAAGCAGCCCAGCGGTGGAAGGTGAGGCCTTAAGAACCCTCTGAAGAAAATAGGGATGTATTATATTAGTGCAAAATAATGCCATAAAAGAAATAAAGCCACAAATAATACTTACTGTAAATAATTTGTTCTTAAAGAGTTCAAAGTCCAGCATGGGATGAGTCCGCTTTCTCTCCACCACAAAAAACCATGCTCCGAATATGAATGAGAGCACCAGAGATGAGAGTATATAAATATTCCCCCAGCCTAAGGTTTCTCCCTCAAGAAGAGGCCAGAACAAAGTCACTATGGTCAGTACGAAAAACACTGCTCCTGTGGTGTCAAAGCTTTCTGCCTTTTCAATCTTCTCTATTGGCAGCAGCTTTTTGCCTGCAATAAAGGCAAAAATTCCAATGGGAACGTTAATTAAAAAAATGTATTCCCAGGAGGATAATCCCACTATAATTCCTCCTAAAGGTGGTCCTATCATGGTTCCAAGAGCTACTGTAGCTCCAGATAAGCCTAATGCACGTCCTCTCTCATTAGGAGGGAATACATAGGTTATAAGTCCCTGACTGCAGGACATTATCATAGCTGCACCTATGGCCTGCACTACTCTAGATAATACCAGCAGGGTTATAGAATATGAAAGTCCGCAAAAAAGAGACCCTAGCGAAAAGATTATAAAGCCAATTTGGTATATATTTTTCTTTCCCTTTAGGTCTGCTATTCTTCCAAAAATTAATATAAAAGAAGATATGGCCATAAGGTAGCTTGTCACCACCCATTGAATACTGCCAATTCCAACATGAAGTGCCTCCGCTATGTTAGGCAAAGCCACATTTACAATGCTGCTGTCTAGGGTTGCCATAAAAATTCCAAGAAGTATTACTGGCAGTATAAACCAACGATTTTTGTACACGTCATTCATTGCTGTATTAGGGAAGTGAACCCTCCCTCTCCTCCTTCGTCAAGTTTCACCTTACTATTATAATACTAAAATCATTATAAGAAAATAACTAAAGTCATTTTTTACACATAACAATTTTTTCCCCAAGGTAAATGCCTAAAAGCCGGTTTATAGCATTACTACTCTTTAGCCAATGAACCTTCATCACCTCATTAAATTCCTCTAGGGTGGAATAGTGATAGGCCTCCAAAAGCTCTAGGGTGCCTTGTGCTCCTTCAAGATTAAAGGCTCCCTTAAGGTCTTGGAGGCTCTCTACATCAAGCACAGCCCTTAAGGGCCCAATTATCTCCTCATAGCTTATATTAAGCAGGCTCCTCCCAGCAATCTGCTCCTCCGCCTTAATATCTAAAATGAGAGTGCAGAAAAAATCTAGAAGAGCTGGTGTTAAAGAACCTCCATTGTCTAACAGAGTAGTAAGATTTCTTCCAAAGGCCTCTCCTCTTTCTTTTAAAAGACAGCTGAAGCTCTGCACAAATAATGGCTTTAGCATCCTATACTTCAAATCCCTTGGAGTGGTTCTGTAGATGTTTATGCCTAGTGCTTGATGCTCCTCTCCTAGAGCCTCTATAAGTGCTCCAAAGGTGTATAGGTTTGACCTGCTCATTAGAAAATATTCCAGCATCTGAAGCTTTAAGTCTCCCTTTGACACAGGTCCTAAGGGCTTTAGAGAAAAGCTTTTAACCTTTGAGTCTTTAAGAACAACATAGAGCCTGCTGTTTTCAGCAAGTATCCTATCTGGAAGAGCCACAATCCTTTTTCCCTCTTTAAGTCCAAGCTTTGTAAAATCTTCTCCCCTGCTAAGCCTTATAGAGTAAAGCCCAGCCTCCTCCTCACTGCCAATTATTTTATATACAAAACCAGAGGAGGTCTCTATAGTACATACTTTCTGTTTTATGTTTATGATTTTTCCATAGGTAGGTTTTTCAGCACATAAGATTTTCTGAAGCTTAACGCATAGCTCCTGTGCCTCCTGCATATTATTATCTCCCAAATAAAGCTTTCAATTATATATATTTACTACCAAATCATACTATGTCATACTTTCTGCATTTTAATGCCACGGTGCGATGGGTAATGCCCAAGGCTTGAGCTGCTCTATTAAAGCTCTTATACTTTTTCATGGCAGCCTTTATTATCTCCCTTTCGTACTCCTCAAGTGTTGACAGCTCTCCATTTGGCATATTTATAAGACTTACCTTGTCCTCAGAGGACTCACCTATATAAAAGGGCAGATCCTCTGGATGTATGATTTCTCCCTCGCATAGATTTATAGCTCTTTCTATAACATTTTCAAGCTCTCTAATGTTTCCCGGCCAGGAATAGCCTTGAAGGTAGCTTAGGCTTTTTTTATCTATGGAGGTTATGCTCTTATTAAGTCTTGTGTTAATTTTTTTTATAAAATGCTCTACAAGCAGTGGAATATCCTCCTTTCTATCCCTAAGAGGAGGCAGAGTTATGGTGAGCACATTTAATCTGTAGTATAAATCCTCTCTAAACTCTCCACTTTGAAGCATTAGCTCCAGGTCCCTGTTGGTGGCAGCAATAATTCTCACATCCACCCTTTGAGTCTTTATAGAACCAACAGCTTCAAACTCCCTTTCCTGAAGCACTCTTAATAGCTTTACCTGCATTGCCCTTGGTAAATCCCCTATTTCATCTAAGAAAATAGTTCCTCCATGGGCAATGGTGAATTTTCCGGGCTTATCCTTAGTGGCTCCTGTGAAAGCTCCCTTTTCATAGCCAAAGAGCTCACTTTCTAGGAGATTTTCTGGAATAGCTCCGCAATTTACTCTAACAAAGGGTTTATCCACTCTATCACTGTTTTCATGAATGCTATGAGCTATAAGCTCCTTTCCCGTACCGCTTTCACCCCTAATTAATACAGTGGAGGTGCTTTGCGCAGCCTTTTGAGCCACGTAGAAGCACTCCCTTAGAGCACCGCTAAAGCCTACCATATTGGAAAAGACTACGCTCTGCTCCCTTTGACGATGAAGCTCCTCCCTGTAGTAGTTTATCTCCTCTTCCCTCTCCTTTAGCTGCTCCATCAGTTCCTTAAGCTCGCTTAGCTCCCTTGAAATGGATACCACGCCCTTGAACTGCCCATCTATAAAAAGCGGCTCTACTGTGGCTATTACACCCACTCCATCCTTTTCATAAAGGTGGTTTTCTATGGCCTCTCTGCTTTGAAAGGCTTTCATTCTAAGCCCCTTAGGTGAAACCTCCTGAAGGTCACAGCCAAGGCATCTAGCCTCCTTTTGGGAAAATACTCTTTCATATGCAGGATTCACATAGCTTATTTTTCTGTCCTCATCCACAAAGCATATAAGGTCATGAGAGGCCTCAAGGATTTTCTTAAACTTCTCATTTACCTCCTTTAACCCCACCATCTCAGAAATATCCTGGAATATGGCTATGGCTCCTAGTACCTCTCCTTCCCATATAAGAGGTGCTCTATTTGCCATTACTATGCTCTTTTCTATGTGCTCTATATGGCCATACTGAGGCTTTGCAGTTTCAATTACCTTAGGAAGCTCCGTAGTTGGCAGCACCTCTCTTACATCCTTACCCACCACCTGATGGTGGGATTTTCCTAAGAGCTTTGTGCCATATGAATTAATGAAGGTAATGGAGCAATATTTATCTATTACTATTATTCCCGAGGGAATATTTTCTAAAATCTGTTCATTGGCAAGGGTGCTCTCCTCCATGAGCTTATCTATAACCATCTCCTCATTGGTGGAAGCTCCAAATTTACTGGTTATAAACTGACATAGCTCCTCCACAGCATTCCTTCCTGCATTAGTATCCTCCATGCAGGAGAACTCCACCACCTCTCCCTCCTTTATTCTTAAAGAAAGAAGGGCAAGCATGCTGATACCCAGAGGGTCCGCATCATTTTTTCGCCTTACATATAAATTTATGTCGTACTTTCCCTTTAGCTTTTGGGAAAGATGAACTATCTCTGCGGCAATTCTTAGGTGTATTCCATTTTTAGTTTTTATCATAACGTTCCTTTTGTACATAAGTAACCTCCCCAGGTAAAAAGTATCAACTATCCGCTTATACTTGATAAAATATATCAACTCTATAATACCCTATTTCCATGGTTTTATCTAGTGTTTCCATGTTTTTCTAAGGTACAATTCTTTTGTCCTTGATAAAAAGTATCAATAGTATAACTATTAATCTAAATCCTAAAACTACACAATATGCTGCTACTGCACCTTAGCAGTGTTTCTTATAATTATGGCATGGCTTTTGCTCTATATTATAGGATAAGGCTAAGAAAAAGAAATGGAGTGAGTTAAATGAAAAAAGGTATTGCAGCTTCTAAGGGCTATGCCATTGGGAAGGTATTAATAAAGGTGGATTTAGATTTAACAGTGGAGGGAAAAACTGTAGCTAATACCGAAGTAGAAGTAAATAAGCTAAAGGCTGCTCTTGAGGCTTCTAAGGCACAGCTTGAAAAAATAAAGGATAAGGCTCATCTGGAGCTTGGTGCAGATAAGGCTGCAGTTTTTGAAAGCCACATCATGCTTTTAGAGGATCCTGAATTTGTAGGGGCAGTGGAAAATGTTATAAATGAGAGTAAGCTAAATGCAGAAAAAGCTCTTCAGGATACAGTAGACAGCTTTCTTGCCATCTTTGAAGCCATGGATGATGAGTATATGAGAGAGAGAGCTGCTGATATAAGAGACGTAGGCCGCAGAATCCTTACAAATTTAAAGGGTTATTCTACAGAGGGACTTATGATAACTGATAAGGATACCATTGTGGTGGCTCATGATCTTACTCCTTCTGATACTGCACAGCTTGACCGTGAAAAGGTTACTGCCTTTTTAACTAATATTGGAGGAAGGACCTCCCACAGTGCAATTATGGCAAGAACCCTTGAAATTCCTGCAGTAGTTGGAATGGGAGATATAACAGCTCAGGTTAAAAATGGAGATACAGTTATTGTAGATGGATTTTCCGGCGCAGTTATTATAAATCCCTCTAAGGAGCAGAAGGAAGAGTATATGGAGAAAAAGGCAGCTTTTGATAAGGAGAAGGAGGAGCTTAAAAAGCTTATTGCAGTTGAGACTAAGACCTTGGCTGGAAAGAGAATAGAGGTATGCGGCAATATTGGTAAGCCTGAGGACGTTCACAAGGTCCTTGAAAACGGCGGAGAAGGCATAGGTCTTTTTAGAACAGAATTTTTATATATGGATAGAAATAATATGCCCTCTGAGGAGGAGCAGTTTGAAGCCTATAAGTACGTTGCAGAGAAGATGGAGGGAAAACCTGTAGTAATTAGAACCTTAGATATTGGAGGAGATAAGAAGCTCTCTTACCTTCCACTTCCAGAGGAGATGAACCCCTTCTTAGGATATAGAGCTATCAGAATCTGCCTAGACAGGGTGGATATATTTAAGCTTCAGCTAAGAGCCCTGCTAAGAGCTTCTGCCTTTGGTAATATCAAAATAATGTTTCCAATGATAGCTTCCTTAGAGGAATTCTTACAGGCAAAGGAAATTCTTGGGCAGTGTATGGAGGAGCTTAAAGCTGAAGGTAAGGCTTTCAATGAGAAGCTTGAGACTGGTATCATGGTGGAGATACCTGCAGCTGCAGTTATGGCTCATGAGCTTGCAGTGCATGTGGATTTCTTTAGCATAGGCACCAATGACCTCATTCAGTATACTTTGGCTGCAGACAGAATGAGCGAGAAGGTCTCATATTTATACAACCCAATGCACCCTGCAGTATTAAGACTTATAAAGATGACCATAGATGGAGCTCACAGTGCAGGCAAGTGGTGTGGTATGTGCGGAGAGATGGCAGGAGACGAAAACGCCATAGGAACTTTAGTAGAATATGGCTTAGATGAATTCTCCATGAGTGCTTCCTCCATATTAAAGGCAAAGCAGTTAATTACAAATATGTAGTAAAAATAAGCCACTCTTCATACAAAAGAGTGGCTTAAAAATTACTTTTTATTTTTTATTATAATAGCATAAATATTCTAATATGTAAAGTATTGGTATGATATCATGCATAATAAGGCCCCTTCTCCTATATATAGGATAGAAGGGGCCGCTTAAATTAAATTCTAGGGAATAGTTATCCAATCTATGTCTTTTTTCTGTTCTTTGTTGTTTTCCTCCTTGCCAAAAACCGCTCTGGCACTTTCTGCCTGAGGCTCATGCTTGATATTTTTCTTATGGAGGTCTTCCTTCCCCTTGTTCTTCCTATTTTCACTGTTATTATTACTCATTATCTTCTCCCCTTTCCTGCCCTTAGTTTTTCCAAAGCCTAGAAACTTATGCTAAGCTAGGGGATTTACACTATTGTTTTTTGTTTCTTGTAAAAGCGCTGGGGCTGTAACCTGTATACTTTTTAAAGCATTGAGAAAAATATCGATAATCAGTATAGCCAAGCTTTTCTGCCACATCCATTATTCTTGCCTCAGGGTCTAGCAGGTACTCCATGGCCTTCTCCATCCTAAGCTTTGTTATATATTCCACATAGCTTATGCCCAGTACCTTTTTTAACCTTCTGCTAAGATAGCTTTCATTCATATATACCGCTTGAGCTGCCTGGCTTAAGGATATATCCTTTGTATAATTTCCTTTAATATATTCTATGGCCTTTTCTATGCCGCTTTCTGTGGCCTCATTGCTGTATTCTCTTATAGCATTATATATTTTAAAGAGATTTCTATAAACATACTGATGAAGCTCCTCCAAAGTCCCAAGGCCCTCAATTCTCTTATAGGCATTAAAGTCATTGCCCAGTACCTTTTCCATGGGAATATGATGCTCCACCAAAAGATTTACTGACTTTAATATTATCTCTAAGCTAATCTGTTTAATCCTATGCCTGCTGGGCTTGCTCTCCTTAAAGATATCAAAATATATATGCTTAAGCTGCTTTTCTATCTGATTTCTATCGCAAGCTCTAAGTGCTAGCAGTAGCTCCTCCTGCTCTCTGGCTATTATTATAGAATCTCCAGTGGCGGCCTTTTCTACCTCCTCATAGAAGATAACACTGCCCTTACCCCTGTATAACCTATACTTTATAGCCTCTCTAGCCTCTCTATAGCATATACTAAGCTCCTCCACCTGGTGTACTGCAGAAATTCCAACAGTAATGGACAGCTTATTGTTAGCTTCAAGGCTCTTCTTTAAGGCCTTTATGCTCTCTATATTCTTCTGTCTTAGCTCCTCACCCTTAACAGGGATAACTAGTGCATAACGTTCCTCTCCATACTCTACTATATTCCAAAAGTATGGCAGCTCCTTTGTAATAAGCTCTCTAAGCTTAATGCCCTCTAAAGCTTCCAGAAGGATATTGTCTCTCATTATACAGCATACCATAAAGCTTTCCCCTGGCAGCTGCAGCTTATTTAAGGTTGGTACTAGCTCCTCACCCTGCACCCTACCCTTAAGTATGTCCCTTAGCAGCTTTTCTCCGCTTATATATCTGTCCTCCTGCTGCTGAAGACATCTTTCTACTGCATGATCAATGGCCTTTAGCAGCTCCTCCTCCTCCACAGGCTTTAGGAGAAAATCCACAGCATGAATCTTAACTGCTGCCCTTGCATACTCAAATTCATCATAGCCTGTAATGATAATGAAGTTGCATTGCGGCAGAATCCTTCTGATTTCCTCTGCCATTTCAAGACCATTTATTCCTGGCATATTTATATCTGTAATTATTAGCTCTGGCTTTAAGGTGCTGCATAGTTCTATGGCTGTCAGGCCATCCTCAGCATCCCCTACCACCACACAGTTGTGGCTCTGCCAGTCCACTGTTCTTTTCATGCCTTCTCTTGCCAGGTATTCGTCATCTACAATGAGCACCTTAATCAAGGTTCTCCTCCTCCTCTTCTACAATAGGAAGGTATATTCTAGCACAGGTATAACCTTCCTCTGCCCTAAGCTCTACTCCAAAGCTATCTCCATAATGGAGCTTTATACGGTTATCTACATTTTCTATGCCTACTCCCTCTCCCTTAGAGGAACTTTGCCCAAGTCCTACTCCATCGTCCTTTACGTCGAAGCAGAGAAGGTTTTCTATTACATAGCCTTTAATAATGAGTTGGCCCTTTCCCCTTTTCTGCTCTAGGCCATGTACTATGGCATTTTCCACCAGGGGCTGCAGCAGAAGCTTTAGTATTCTCTTCCCCTTAAGCTCCTCCGGCACCTCTACAGTGACCTGAAACTTATCCTTATATCTTGTCTTTTGTATATTTAAATAATTCAGAGTCTGCTCTAAATCCTCTCCTACAGTTACCATGTCTCCCTTGCTGCTTATACTATAACGGAGAAACTTTCCAAGGGAGGTAACCATACTCACTACCCCCTCATCATCCTTAAGTTTTGCCATCCACTTAATGGACTCTAGGGTGTTATATAAAAAGTGTGGGTTTACCTGAGCCTTTAAAGCCTTAAATTCTGCCTCTTTAAGGAGATATTGCTTTACATATACCTCATCTATAAGCCTTTCAAGCTCCCTTACCATCTTGTTAAAGCTTCTGCCTAAAGCCTCTATTTCGTCATGCCCTTCTATGTCAAAATTTACATTAAGATCACCATTTTCCACCTTATGCATAAGCTGAGACAGCTTGTTTACAGGCTTTGAAATGCTCTTTGAAAGAAAATAAGATACCACAGTTACTGCAATTCCTGTAAGTAACAAAACCAGCAGGAAGGTATTAATAATAAGGTTTTTATCACTGTTTATACTGCTAAGAGGTATGGTCTCCACCAGCTTGAGCTTTGTGTTCTCCAAGGTGTGTACATAGGCAATGGACTTTTTACCATCGATAGTACAGTAAAAGCTGCTGTCCTCTTTGTCTAGTACCTCCTTAATATAGTCCTTGTCAAAGGAGAAACCAGTCCTGTTTTTATAATTTAAATCTGTTATTACAGTGCCCTTCTTATTTAATACATATATGTTGCTGCCCTTATAGAGGGTTGCGTTTTTAAAGATATTGTTAAAATAATCATCATATACATCTATGATTACGTAGCCAAGCTTATCTCCCTTTTCTACGTCATTTATCCTCTTGGTTATAGACATTACTATGTCTTTTCTATACTTTCCGTCTACTCTTCTTTGAATATACATAAGCTGCCCATTTTCTGCATGGTCTGTCTGCTTAAATATATCTCCGTTAAGGTCACTGTAGATAGGAGAAAAATAGTCTGTGGTGCTAAACCTGCTGTATAGGTTGTTTCCAACAATAAATATAGGCACATCCATCTGCTGTGTTGCCAGTATATTGTTGGTTATCTTATATACCTTTTGTACATCCTGAAATTTTTCCTCATAGCTATTATAGCCTCCCCTTTTTAGCACCTGCTGAATGTCCGGGTTTATGGCAATATAGTCACACATATTCTTAAAGCTGCCCAGCGAGGAATCAATGGAACGTCCAAGAACATTGATATTGTCCACTACTGAGGTGTTTAACTTAGTTTTTATTAGTGAAGAGGTATTATAATAGGCAAAAAAGGCCATGGACAAAAGAGGCACAATGGCCGTGAATAAAAAAGCCTTAAATAATTTTATTCTAAAGGATCTGCCAGTTCTCATGCCCATTCCTCCTTATAAAAGATTATATCATAATGGCAGCCACATGAGTTATAACTTATTAACTCATGTGGCTGCCATTTTTATATCTCCGTTACCCTCACTACCTCGTCAAATAGCACCAGTTCTGAAATGAGCTCGCTGCTCTTTATATTTCTTGGTATAAGTACGGTGTATAAGCAGGTGGAGTATTCATTTATTTCCTCTTCCTCCACTGCAAACTCAATATTTTTAACCTTAGCTCCCTTGGAGTCAAAATACTCCTCCAAATCCTTTACCAGCTCTCTTTTGTTTACATACTGCACCTGGAGCTTTATAAGCTTTGTCTTATCAAGAAACCTGGTTTCAAATTTCTTTAAGGACACCAGTACCAAAAACACAAACACCGCAGAGGCTATGCTTAAGAAATAGTAGCCAAGGCCTATGGCAAGACCAATACAAGCCACTACCCAAAGACTTGCAGCAGTGGTAAGTCCCTTAATAGAGCCTTTTTCATGAATTATGGTACCAGCCCCCAAGAAACCCACTCCAGTTACAACCTGAGCTCCAAGCCTTCCTATATCTGCCTTTAGGGCAGAGGCAAGCTCCGGATGTAAAAGTATCATATTAGAGGTCTCCTGTACAGCATAGAGCTGAATTAGTGAGATTATGGTGGCTCCAACGCAAACCAAAATATGAGTTCTAAAGCCTGCAGGTCGATTTTTATGCTCACGCTCGTAGCCTATGAGACCTGCTATGACTATGGCCATAAAAAGCCTAATTAAAACCTCGTAGCTTTTCATGGGCTATCCACCCCTCTCAAACTTCTTATTACAATAATAATTATAGTATATGCACATTTTCCTTTTTAAAGCCCATGTAGGCCTTTTCTCCCTCAGAGAAAATATGCTGGCCCTGAGGATTGTTTAGCTGAATCTTAAGCTCCATGTCGTAAAGCTTAATGACATAATCCTGATAGGAGCCCATGAAGGTTGAAAGGAGTACATCCACTTCAAATATTCCCTCTTTCCCAATTTCAACAGCCTCTGGTCTTATTACAAGCTTGCAGGCTTCTCCCGCTTTTTTATCTCCGCTGTAGTTTAGTAAGAGCTTTTTATCATATACCTGAACTACTGCCTCATCACCATTTCTCTCAAGTATTGTACCCGAAATGAAGTTGGCAGCACCTATAAAATCGGCAACAAATTCAGAGGCTGGAGTGTAGTATACCTCCTTAGGTGTTCCCACCTGCTCAATTATACCCTTGTTCATTATTATTATCCTGTCAGATAAGCTCATAGCTTCAGATTGGTCATGAGTTACATAGATAGCAGTTATTCCAATCTTCTTTTGAATCTTTCTTACCTCTGTTCTCATATATACTCTAAGCTTAGCATCTAAATTGGAAAGTGGTTCATCAAAGAGCAGTACTCCAGGCTCCATAACTAGGGCCCTTGCCAAGGCAACTCTCTGCTGCTGGCCGCCGGAAATCTGGTTTGGATTTCTGTTTTCCATGCCCTTCAGTCCCACCAGCTCAATTATATTGTTCACCTTTTCTCTTATTTCATCCTTATTCATCTTCTTAAGCTTTAGGCCATAGGCAATATTGTCGTATATATTGTAGTGAGGAAACAGTGCATAGCTTTGAAATACCATGGCGGTATCTCTCTTGTCAGGAGTAAGTTCATTTATTTTGTCTCCTCCTAGGTATATCTCTCCGGAATTTGGCACTTCAAAACCTGCTACCATCCTCAAGGTAGTAGTCTTTCCACAGCCTGAAGGTCCAAGTAAAGTTACAAATTCTCCCGCCTTTATGTCTACAGAAATATTGTCTACTGCCTTAAATTCCTGATTGTTTGCTCCCACATAAATTTTGCTTAAATTTTTTATATTAACGCCCTTACTTATTTTCATGGTCTTTCTCCTCCTTATATCTCATCTTTGCTGATGCCCATTCTGCTTAAAATAAAGTTTAGCAGTGCTACGGCAATATATACTATGATAATAAGCAGTGTGGAATAAGCTGCTGCCACTCCAAATCTTCCTGCATCCACCTGACTTAATATCTGTACGGTAAGCAGTCTATACTTGGCAGATACCAGGAAGATTACCGCACTTACTGCAGTCATGCTTCTTACGAAGGTGTAAACCATGCCGCTAAAGAAGGCAGGCTTTATAAGAGGCAGAGTTATAGAGGTAAAAACCTTGGAGGAATCTGCTCCCAAATCCGAGGCTGCTTCTTCTATGGCTGGGTCTATCTGCTGTAGTGCTGCTACTCCAGAACGGACTCCCACAGGAAGACTTCTCATTATAAAGGCTATTATGAGTATGGTTGCAGTACCTGTTAAGAGTAGCGGCTTGGTGTTGTAGGCTAGTATATAGCCTATACCAATAACCGTCCCTGGCACTGCCATGGCTAAAAGCGAGGTAAACTCTACAAAGCTTCTTCCAAAGAATCTCTTTCTTACAATGATGAAGGCTATAATCATAGCCAGTATTCCTGCAATTGGTGTGGATACTGCTGCTAAAAAGGTGGTGTCTGTGAGGGCCTTCGTTCCCAGATTAAATACATATTTAAAATGGTCTAGTGTAAGATTATAGTTAACACCCCATACCTTAAACAGCGCCCCTATGGGTATTAGTACATAAAGCGAAAGAACAAAGACAGTTACAAGCAGACAAAATACATCTATTGGCCATACTATCTTTCTGTCAGAGATTAGGTCCCTTTCCCTTGAAGCTTTACCAGTTACGGTTACATAGGTCTTTCTTTCAATCCAGTATTTCTCCAATATAAACAACAATATTGAAAGAGCAAGCAGTATCACCGCTATGGTAGAACCACCCTGCATATCGTAGTTTCCTATGGCCTGAAGGTAAATCTGTGTGGCAAGAGTGGAGAAATTCCCACCTATAACCATGGGGTTTGAGAAATCTGCCACAGTTTCTATAAAGGTTAATAAAAAGGCATTAGCTATTCCTGGGGCCATAAGGGGAAGCGTGATAGTGGTGAAGGTCTTCCATCTAGAAGCCCCCATGTTTCTTGCTGCCTCCTCCATGGCTGGGTCTATCTTCTTTAATAAGCCTGTCAAAAGAAGATAGGCCACTGGAAAGAAGGTAAGGGTCTGTACTATTACAAGTCCCTTTAATCCGTATATATTAGCGTTACTTATTTTCAAAAGTCTTAAGGTTATTAGTCCTCTTTGTCCAAAGAGCATAATCACCGATAGTGCCAGTACAAAGGGTGGTGAAACTATTGGTAAAATAGATACCACGTTAAAAAGTCTTTTAAAATGAGATCTAATATAGGAATCTGCATAGGCAAATATAAAGCCTAAAAAGGTAGATAATATACCTACAATGAAGCCTAGTAATATGGTATTGCTAAAGGTCTGTCTAAACTGACTGCTTTTAATTACCTGAACATAGGACTTTAACGTAAAGCCCCCTTCGCTAAGAAAGCTTTCCTTTAAAACTGAAAAAAGAGGATATAGAATAAATATCAATAATACAGCAATGACGAATATAATGGTGGTTAAAAGCATGGGGTCCCGCCATATTTTTTTCATATCATTAACGTCATTTTTAAACCTAGACTTAAAGGCCATGAGAAGTTCTCTCCTTTCTATGGAAAAAATACTGCAAGCTATATATTTACTAAAAAGGCATGCAAGCTCTGCATGCCTTTTATACTATTTGTTTGTAACCTTATGCCATTCTTCTACTAATCTCGCTCTATTTGTTCCAGCAAACTCCATGTCATAGTTTATTAGCTTAGTAGACTTTAATTGTTCTGCTTCCTTAGGTGGCTGTGCATTCGGATTTGTTAAGAACTGGAAGGAACCGTTTTTCTGTCCAAGCTCCTGTGCTTCCTTCTTTAAGCACCAGTCCACAAACATCTTAGCAGCTTCCTTATCAGGTCCACCCTTTATAAGTGCTACTGCACCTATTTCATATCCAGTACCTTCTGATGGTGCGGATAGAACTATGTCTGTATAGCCTTCCTTCTGATACTTGATTCCGTCATGAAGGAAGCATATTCCAACCATTGCTTCTCCCATTCCTGCCATCTGTGCAGGAGCAGAGCCTGTCTTTGGATACTGTTTAATGTTGGCATCCAGCTTCTTTAAGTAATCCATGGCATCCTTTTCACCCATTAGCTGAACTAGTGTAGCTACCATGGTATAGGCTGTTCCGGAGGAGCCTGGATGAGCAACTACTATCTGACCCTTAAATTCTGGCTTTAATAGATCCTGCCAGCTCTTTGGAACTTCTACATTCTTTTCCTTTAAAAGCTTCTGATTGCATACAAAGCCTAAATATCCATTATATATTCCTGTCCAGTAGCCATCCTTGTCCTTAAACTTGTCAGGGATGTCCTTAGCACTTGGGGATACATAAGGCTCTATAAGATCCTTACCCTTTGCTGCTATAAATGTATCTGCAGGACCGCCATACCATACTGAAGCCTTTGGATTGGCTTTTTCTGCGTCTATTCTTGTAAGAATTTCACCGCCGCTTAATCTTACAATGGTAGTTTTAACCCCTGTTGCCTTTTCAAATTCCTTTGCCACTGATTGAGCATGATCCTCCATAAGACCTGCGTAGATAGTAAGACTTAAATCCTTCTTTACTGTAGGCTCATTACTCTTAGCTGCGCAGCCTATTAGCATAGTACCAGTGATTAATGCACTTAAGGTCAAGGCCAATAACTTTATACTTTTCATAGCTATCCTCCTATATTCACAATTTATTAATAATGTTTATATGTTCATTATAATGTACAAGTGTAAAGTCATAAGTGTATAGTGCAAAATTTAGTACATAGAGGTAAAAAAATTATACATTGGCTAAAAATTAATTCCATGAGAATAATATAAGTAGAAATATCTTATAGGTGCAAATGTATTATGGGTAGAAATATCATAGATAGAAATATGTTATAGATAGAAATATAATATAAATAAAAATATATTATAGATAGAAATATGTTATAGATAGAAATATCTTATAGATAAAAATATCTTATAGATGAAAATATCATAAACGAAAAAAAATCCGAAGATAATTCTTCGGATTTTGTGGTGCACCATCAGGGACTCGAACCCGGGACACCCTGATTAAGAGTCAGGTGCTCTACCAACTGAGCTAATGGTGCATGTCAACGGAACAAGGATAATTTTACTCCTTTTATATATAGTAGTCAAGGTCATATATTGTCTTTATATTTAATTAGGGTGTTCTAGCTTTTTTCTTCTTTAAGTTTCCTCTATTTTCATAGGCTACCGTATTAATTTTATAATAAAACTATGGTCATCCCAGGTCTTATGTTGTACAATAACTATTAGAATTATTCCAAAGAGGATGGTGTTAATCATGACCAAAGATATTAAAGAGTATAATGGTATTATAATATTTGGAGAAATGAGTACAGGAAAGGATGCCTTGGCAGATTTTTTATTGGAGTTAAACCCAAAGTCTGCAAAGTATAATATAGGAAATGTGGTAAGACAGTTTATACCTATAGTTAAGCTAAACCCACAGTTTAAGGGCAGAGACAGAGTTTTCACCCAGATGATTGCAGATAAGCTAAGAGAGGTTCATCCCATGCTTTTAAACGACTACTGCTTTAGTCTTATATATAGTAAGTGGGAAAAGGAGTTTAACTGGGGACAGGAGGAGCTTACAGAGGAGAATCTTCTTGAAGTATTAAACAAGCAGCTTTCTCAGCTTAAGGAAAAAGAAATTCCAATTATAGTTGGAGGAAGAACTCCCAACGACTTTATCTATTGGTCTCAGAGAAATTTTTTAGTTGTAGGCCTTTACTGTGACCATGAGGTTAGATTTAACCGCCTTGTGGCAAGAGACGGCATAGAGGTGGCAAGAAATAGTGACTTTACCCACAATACTGAAATCCAGGTTAAAGATATAGTTAATAATAAATGTGATATTGTAATAGATAACAGCTTTGACTTTGAGCATCTTAAAAATGAGGCTCAAAAGCTTCTATCCATGTTTTAGTTATAAATAGCTTGTCCATAGCATAAAAATGGTGGCAAGCAAAAGCTTCTATCCATGTTTTAGTTAAAAGCTAAGGGTGCAGAGGAATTTCCCTGCACCCTTAATTTATTTTTTCTCACTCATCTCTTTGGATTTGTCCATGCAGTCTACCATGGCCTGCATTACTGCAGCTCTAAAGCCCATGTCCTCAAGAGTCTTCACAGCCTCTATAGTAGTTCCTCCTGGGGAGCATACCATGTCCTTAAGCTCTCCCGGGTGCTTGCCAGTTTCTAGTACCATTTTTGCAGCACCAAGCACTGCCTGAGCTGCAAAGCTATAGGCCTTAGCTCTTGGCATTCCGCCTAACACTGCGGCATCTGCCATAGCCTCAATGAACATAAAGACATAGGCTGGAGAGGAGCCGCTTACACCAATGACACTGTGTATCATACTCTCTGGAAGCACCTCAGTCTTTCCAAAGCTATTAAAAATGTCCACAACAAGCTTAAGCTCCTCCTGTAAAACCTGCTTATTTGGACAGAGCATAGACATGCCTTCCCCCACCAGTGCAGGAGTGTTTGGCATGGTTCGCACTATCTTTTTATCTCTTCCTAGCATCTCCTCTAGTGCCTCTAAGGTCACTCCTGCTGCAATGGATACCACTATAGCCTCCTCTTTTAATGAAGCTTTTATCTCCCTTAATACTGCAGGATAAATGTGTGGCTTTACTGCTGGAATGACTATGTCACAGTTTTCTGCTATTTCCTTGTTACTTCCTGCAATAGTTACACCATATTTATTGGCTAAGTCTATAAGCTTAGCCTCACTTGTATTTGTCACTAGTATATTTGAAGCCTTAACTAGCTTTGAGGCTACAAGTCCTCCAATCATGGCAGAGGCCATATTCCCTGCTCCTATAAAACCGATTTTTTTATCCATGGTTATACTTCCTTTCCCTTAGAGGTACTTATTACAAGCTCCTCCTCCTTTGCATCCACATAGATGGTGCTTCCCTTTTCTATCTCTCCGCCTATAATCATGCGGGCAAGCTTCGTCTCTAGAGTGTTTTCAATGTATCTCTTAAGAGGTCTTGCTCCATAAACTGGATCATAGCCCTCAAAAGCCATAAGCTCCTCCGCCTTCTCACTTACCACAAGAGCTGTCTCTTTGTCCTGAAGTCTTTGTCTTACATTTTCTAAGAATATCTCTATGATCTTTTCTATTTCCTTTGTGGTAAGCGGCTTAAAGAGGATTATATCATCCAGCCTGTTTAAAAATTCCGGCTTAAACTTTCTCTTCACTGCTGCCATTACCTCACCACGTACGCTCTCCTCTATGCTGCCTTCGCTTCTGTTTTCTAATAGATAGCTGCTGCCTAAATTTGAGGTCATGATGATAATACAGTTTTTAAAGTCCACGGTTTTTCCCTTGTTGTCTGTAAGCCTTCCATCATCTAGTATCTGCAGGAAGATATTGAACACGTCCTCGTGGGCCTTTTCAATTTCATCAAAGAGTATTACGGAATAGGGCTTTCTTCTAACGGCTTCTGTAAGCTGTCCTCCCTCATCGTAGCCCACGTATCCTGGAGGAGCTCCCACCAGTCTTGACACCGTATGCTTCTCCATATACTCAGACATGTCTATTCTTATTATATTCTCCTCGCTGTCAAACAGGGTTCTAGCTAAGGTCTTGGCAAGCTCTGTCTTTCCTACTCCAGTTGGTCCTAGAAATAGGAAGGAGCCTATAGGTCTCTTGGGGTCCTTCATGCCTGCCCTGGCCCTTATAACTGCGTTAGCTACTGCAGTTACTGCTTCCTCCTGTCCGATAACCCTATTATGAAGCTCCTCCTCCAGTCTTAAAAGCTTTTTCCTATCTCCCTCCATAAGCTTTGATACTGGTATGCCAGTCCATCTAGCTATTACCTCTGATATTTCCTGCTCAGTTACCTCTTCCTTTAAAAGTGCTCCTTCGTAGTTTTCTTTAAGCACCCTTTCCTTTTCTAAAAGCTCCTTCTCCAGCTGTGGAATTATACCATACTTAAGCTCTGCCACCTTATTTAAGTCGTATTCCCTCTCTGCCTTTTCCACCTGGCCCTTTACCTCTTCAAGCTTTTCCTTCACGTTCCTAACAGACATTATCTGTTCTTTTTCTTTTTCGTAGCGGGCAGTAAGCTCGTAATCTCTTTCCTTTAGGTTGCTAAGCTCCTTTTCTAGCGCAGAAAGTCTATCCTCTGAGGCCTTATCCTTTTCATGAGCTAGTGCCTCCTTTTCAATTTCTAGGGTGAATATCTTCCTCTTAATTATGTCCATTTCAGTAGGCATGCTGTCTATTTCACATCTTATCATGGAGCAAGCCTCATCTATTAAGTCTATAGCTTTGTCTGGAAGATGTCTGTCTGTAATATATCTTGCAGAAAGCTTTGCCGCAGCTACAATGGCTGAGTCATGTATTCTTATGCCATGATATATTTCAAATTTCTCCTTAAGTCCTCTAAGGATTGAAATACTGTCCTCCACCGTAGGCTCTTCCACTATAACAGGCTGAAATCTTCTCTCTAATGCCTTATCCTTTTCTATATACTTTCTGTACTCATCAAAGGTGGTGGCACCTATACAGTGGAGCTCTCCTCTTGCCAGCATCGGCTTAATAAGGTTTCCTGCATCCATGGAGCCCTCTGCCTTTCCTGCTCCTACAATGTTGTGAATTTCATCTATAAACAATATGATTTTCCCGTCACTGCGCTCTACTTCCTTAAGCACAGCCTTTAGTCTCTCTTCGAATTCCCCACGATACTTAGCTCCTGCAATAAGAGCTCCCATGTCTAAGGAGAAGATTATTTTATCCTTTAAGCCCTCAGGAATATCTCCTCTTACTATCCTCTCTGCCAAGCCTTCAATGATGGCTGTTTTTCCAACTCCAGGTTCTCCAATCAGCACAGGGTTGTTTTTTGTTCTTCTTGAGAGAATTCTAACCACCCTTCTTATTTCCTCATCTCTTCCTATGACGGGATCTAGCTTGTGAGCTTTTGCATCTTCAATTAAATTTCTTCCATATTTCTTTAGGGCATCATAGGTACCTTCAGGGTCTTGCGTATCCACTCTCTGATTTCCCCTAACCTCTGCCAGCACCTTTAAAAAAGCAGCTTCAGTTATATTATACTGCTTTAAAAGCTTCCCTGTCTCTCCCTTACTATCCACCTGCATTATTCCAAGCATCACATGTTCTACACTGATGTAGGAGTCCTGGAATTTCTTTGCCTGAGCCTCTGCCTTTGCAAAGACCTCTTCAAATCTTCTGGTGGCATAGATAGAGCTTCCTTGAGCCCCTTCTCCTAAAACCTTTGGCATTTGTTCTAGAGATTTCTCCAGAGCATCTCTCATGGAGTTTACGTCAGCTCCCATTCGAGCAAATATATTTGGTACAAGTCCCTCCTGCTGATTGAGCAGTGCAGAAAACAGGTGTATTACATCCACCTGCTGATGACTATGTCTTACTGCAGTCATCTGGGCCTCATTCATGGCCTCCTGTACCTTAAGAGTTAATTTATCCACATTCATAAGCTTCACCTCAATATTATTTTGAATCTTTTTTCTACAATAATTCTATGTTTTAAATTATAATATTATATTAAAACAAAAGTCAAAGAAAGTCAAAGTCTATTTATCCTGCAAATTACCTTGTTTTAGTAAAGTTTTTGCATAATTCCCCTGCTTTCACGAAAAATATAGCTAAGGAGGCACTTTTATCAAAAAGTTCTGCTATTAACTTTACACTAGCCTTATTTTTATATAGTATTAAAGGTAGAGCGACTTGTGCTTTAGTCAGTATAAAGGAGATGATGTCATGGCTGATGAAAGAATAGAAGAGATGTCCCTAGAGGACATTAACCTTTCCTCCATACATGAAGGTGAAGTGGTTAAGGGGAAGGTAATTTCCGTTAAGGACGAGGAGGTATTTGTTAACATTGGATATATGTCTGATGGTGTAATTCCAAAGGAGGAGCTTTCAGAGGAAGAAAGGGCAAATCCAAAGGAATTCTTTAAGCCTGAGGATGAGCTTAATGTTTACATAGTAAAGGTTAATGATGGTGAAGGCAACGTGCTCTTATCAAAGGTAAAGGCTGATGCTGAAAAGGTTTGGGATGAGCTTAAGGCTGCCATGGAAAAGGATACAGTGATGGAAGTAAAAGTAAAGGAAGTTGTAAAGGGTGGAGTTGTAGCACAAATTAAAGGTATAAGAGCCTTTATTCCAGCCTCTCAATTGTCCTTATCCTACGTAGAGGACCTTAATACCTTTGTTGGAAAGACCTTAAAGGTTAAGGTTATTGAATTTGATGCCGAAAAGAGTAAGATAGTTCTCTCAGCTAAGGAAGTGGCTAAGGAAGAGAGAGAATTAAAGAGGACAGAGCTTTTTAAGACTGTTGAAAAGGGGCAAAGAAGAAAGGGTACAGTTACAAACCTTACTAAATTTGGTGCCTTTGTAGATTTAGGCGGCTTAGAAGGACTTATACCTATGTCAGAGCTTTCCTGGAAAAGGGTAAAAAATGCTTCTGAGGTATTGTCAACTGGAGATGTGGTAGAGGTTTATGTACTTGATGCAGATGCAGAAAAAAATCGTATATCCTTAAGCTTAAAGGAGCTAGTTGAAAACCCATGGACTGCAGCAGTTAAGAAATATTCTGTAGGGGAAGTAGCGGAGGCTACTGTAACTAAGCTTACTGACTTCGGTGCTTTTGCAGCACTAGAGGATGGAGTTGAGGGCTTGATTCACGTTTCTGAAATCTCTGAAGAGAGAATTTCTAAGCCTTCTGCAGTACTAAATCCCGGAGACAAGGTTAAGGTTAAAATTCTTGATATAAAGGAAAAAGAGCATAGAATTTCCTTAAGCATTAAGCAGGCAGTAGAAAGTGCCGTAATGGAGGAGAACAGTAAATTTATAAGCACCAATAAGGATGAGCCTATGAATACCCTGGGAGACCTATTTAAGGATAAGCTAAAAAATTTCAAATTTGAAGAGTAATAAATAACTATATATAAACCAATTCAAACGCAGAGCTAGTACATTTCACCTAATGTGCTAGCTCATTTTTCATTTATATAAATATTTTTTCACCATATTGAAATTGTCCCCGTAAACACTTATAATTTATTTGGGTAATTTCATTTTTATAAATTTGGAGGTAATTATGATATCTGTAGATATAGGTAAAAAAATAAAGGCCCTAAGAACCTCACAGAATTTAACCCTTAAGGAGCTTAGTGAGAAAACTCATTTATCCACAGGCTTTTTATCTCAGCTTGAAAGGGGCTTAACCACTGTAGACACCAATTCACTAGAGCATATAGCAGAGGCACTGCAGGTGGATTTATCTCATTTCTTTCCTATGACTAAAAGCAATGCCAGGTGTGTGGTTCGCAGCTATGAAAGGGAGATATTTCAAATAGAAAATTCTCATTATATTCATTACTACCTGACAAACGATATGGAGAATAAGGACCTATTGCCTAGGCTTGTAGAGGTTCTGCCCACAAGAGAGGAGGAGCTTAGTCTTCCTTATAACCATGAGGGTGAAGAGTTTATCTATGTGCTGGAGGGAATATTGAGTCTTACTATGGAGGGTGAAACTCAGGATCTTTTTCCAGGGGACTGCGCCCATATAGATTCTACACTAAATCATAATTGGAGCAACAACACCAACAAGGTGGTAAAGCTTCTTATAATAAATACACCAAATGCCTTTAAAAAGTCTAGGAAAAGTAAAACTTTATAGTAGCTATCCTTTTATAATTATCATGCTTCACCGGGGGGATTTATCTTGAAACTAAATGAAATAGTTATTTATCTTATGACCTTTTTTATGCTGCTTGGAGCAGTAGACACAATACTTGGGAACAAATTTGGAATTGGAGAGAAGTTTAAAGAGGGTATAATGACCATGGGTTCGCTGGTGCTTGCCATGGTAGGATTACTTTCGCTGACTCCTGTACTTGCAGCTAAGCTTTCTCCACTAATAACACCTGTTTATACCTTTTTAGGAGCAGACCCTTCACTATTTGCAGCCACCTTTATATCCTGTGACATGGGAGGCTATAGCTTTGCAAGACAAATAGCTGCTTCCCCGCAGGCAGTGGGCTTCTGTGGACTTATAATATCCTCAATGATGGGCTGTACCCTTTCCTTCACCTTACCTGCTGGTCTTGGTATTATAGCTAAGAAGGATGAAAAGTACTTTGCCATGGGAGTACTCTCCGGAGTAACCACCATTCCTCTTGGCTGCGCCATAGGAGGAATAGCTGCAGGCTATAGCTTTCACCTAATAATCTTTAATTTGCTGCCTATTATGGTGTTTTCCTCCTTCCTGATTGTTGGACTTATAAGGTTTCCCCATAAGCTCTTAAAGGCCTTCAGTCATTTTAGTAAATTCATCCTGTCACTAAGCATTATTGGCCTTGCAGCTGCCATTGTAGAAAACCTTGTACACATAACCCTTATCCCTGGCCTTGCGCCCCTAGATGAGAGCATAAAGCTTGTGGGAACTATTGCTGTGATACTATCTGGGTCCTATCCCATGGTATTTGTGCTTCAAAAGCTTTTAAGAAAGCCGCTGGCTTATTTAGGCGGACTCCTTGGAATTGAAGACTTTGCTGCCGCTGGATTTCTAGCTTCCCTAGCCAGCAATTTACCCATGTTTAACATGTTAAAGCAAATGGACAACAGAGGTAAGATATTAAACTGTGCTTTTGGTGTAAGTGGCGCCTTCATCTTTGGAGGTCAGTTTGCCTTTATCATGTCAGTGGACAGCACCCTGCTCATGCCTGTGATACTTGCAAAGCTCACTGCTGGAATTTCTGCTGTGGTTGTGGCCGTGCTAATATTAAGGCCTAGATATTCCTATAAAGAGGAGCCCTTAGTGGAGAAGCTAAGCGCATAATATATCTTGTTGAAAGCTTAAATAGAGCATATAATAGTGTTAGCTTTAGAAATTATTGTACACACTCTATTTACTAAGGAAATGAGGTTAGTTATGAAACTCTTATTTTTTGATACGGAAACTACGGGTATTAACCCCGGAAGCATATGCCAATTAAGCTACATCGTAGTAGATACCACCTGTAAGCCGCAAAATACCTGGGGCAAGAACTTCTTTTTCACTGTAGATTATGTGGAGCCTGAGGCAGAGAAGGTACACGGCTTCAGCGTAGAAAAATTGTACGAGCTTAGCAGCGGTGAGGGCTTTGAAGACCGCTTTCAAGAGATACTTCAGGACTTTTCAGAGGCAGATGTGCTCATTGGACACAATGTAAATTTTGACATTAAATTCTTAACCTATGAGCTGGAGGGCTGCGGTGAGCTTTTCTCTCCTAAAAATATCTTCTGTACCATGAACTACTACAGAAATATTATTAAGCTGCCTACAGAAAAAGGCTACTATAAGTCTCCAAGGCTTGAAGAGGCAGTAAAATTCCTCAACATAAATGAGGACACTGTTGTTGAGAACAGCATAAAGCTCTTTGGGGATTATGGAAAATATCACGATGCTCGCTTTGATACCACCGCTACCTATTTATTAGTGGTAGAAGGTATCAAAAAAGGCCATATCCCAGGAGGCTATTTCTCAAAAAAGGCAAATAAAAGTGTAAAATAAAGCTTTGACCTTGGCTAATACCAAGGTCAAAGCCTTATTTTTTTAGTCCATAGCCACCATATACTGCCCTTGATTCACTTATGGACACAAAGAACTTTATATCCAAGCCTTCCAGTGCTTTAATTACCTCAGTCTTTCTCCTCCTCATAATATTAGCTATGATCAGCCTGTTATCCTCTACTTGTCCCTGGGATTCCAGCAGAGTGTAGCCAATCTTAAGTGACTGAAGCACCTCTAAAATAATCTCCTCATCCTTCTCTTTGCAAACTATGTTTAAGGTCACTATACCAAGACCAATTTTTTCCTCTAACCAGCTTCCTATATAATTTCCAATCACAAAGCCCAAGGCGTACATAAGCGCCTTAAAGGGGTCTTGCTGCAAGGAGGACAATACCGTACTTGCCAGCACAAGCCATATGCTTATTTCAAAGAAGGCTATTATAGAGCCTATAACTCTTTCTCCCTTTGTTATAAATACTATTCTTAAAGTAGATAATGAAACCTCAATAATCTTACTAAATAATATTGCCAAGTAAATAAGTAAACCCATTTCCTACTCTCCTCTCAATATGAATTTTCCATTGAATAAATCTATGTATTAAATTCTATTTTATCAGAAATTTACCTGTTGTACTAGGATTTTACCTGTGTTCATTTGGAATATTAATAAACTGTTAAGTTTATTGTAAGGGCTGGTAAAGCTCAATTTTTGTATGAAAAATACGAGAATTACACTATATTACTATTTTACACGTTTTCTTGCAGAGCATTGAAAAAACATGGTATATCTTGTAGTATTAATATAATACAGAAAATTCTATATATTTAGTTCCAGGACTTACTAAATTGAAGAGAAAAGTGGTGATATTCTTGTTTCCTAGAGTAAAAAAATCCCCCTACCATTTTAAAAAGCCTGAGCTGTCAAATTCTGATTTTGAACACTTCTTAGATATTTATTCCAAAGTAAATTACAGAGTTGAAGCCATAAAAATTGCTGCGATTTATGGTGTTGCAGGAATTTTATGGATATTATTATCCGATAAGCTATTATCTATACTTGTTCCGGACCATAGTGCGTACATACTGCTTCAAACCTACAAGGGTTGGTTTTATGTAATTGCTACTATGATTATGGTGTATTTATTAATCTGCAGAAGAATGTCTTTACTTGAGAAGGCAATTAAAAAAATTTATGAGGGTTATGAGGAGCTAAGTGCAGCTCATGAGGAGCTCACCACCATTGAGGAGGAGCTTAGGCAGCAGTATTGTGAGATTGAGATGCAAAGGGATTCACTGATGGTTAGTGAGCAGAGATACTCCCTTGCAGTGGAAGGAGCCAATGATGGTATTTGGGATTGGGATCTAAACAAGGATATATACTTCTTCTCTACAAAGTGGAAGAGCTTCTTTGGCTATGATGCTGATGAGCTGCAGGGAAGCCTTGAAGTTTGGAAGTCTTTACTTCACCCTGAGGATAAAGAGATGTCTATAAAAAAAGTAAATGAATACCTCTCTTCTAAGGAAGGCATTTACGAAAACACCTACAGACTTCGCTGTAAGGATGGAAGCTATAGATGGCTTCTTAGCAGAGGAAAAGCAGTTTGGGATAAAAATGGAAAGCCCCTTAGAATCTCCGGCTCTCATACAGATATAACGGAGCACATGATGCTGCAGGAGAGTTTGCGTCAACAAAAGGAGCTTACAGAGAATGTAATAAATAACGCCTCTCTAATCATTGTGATACTAGATACTGGTGGGAACATTAAAGCCTTTAATCCCTATGCTGAGAGTGTTACTGGATATTCCAATTCTGAGGTTTTAGGTAAAAATTGGACAGACATCTTCATTTTGAAGCATAAGGCAGATGAGATAAAAAGAATCATTAAAAAAATAGTTAACAACGAAGCAGTAAATTCCAATGAGAGTCAACTTGTTTGCAAGGATGGTAGTATTTTAGATGTACTTTGGAGTAACAGCTTGTTATATGACAATAATAATAATATCACTGGAATTGTTTCTCTTGGAGTTAACATTACAGAACGTAAGGTAATAGAAAAAAAGCTTAATTCTCTTGCCTATTATGATACCTTAACGGACTTACCAAATAGGGCAGCTCTGGAAGAACATATGGAAAAGCTTATTGACTTAAAGCAGCATAATCCTTCCAACATGGCCTTAGTGTATATGGACATAGACAACTTTAAGCATATTAATGATACTTTAGGACACTCTTATGGAGATGAGCTGCTTCAGTTTATTGCCAGTAAATTAAAGTATCTTGTAGAATATCCTGACTTTTCAGCGAGATTAAGCGGAGATGAGTTTGTTCTTGTGTTTGATAATATTATAGACAAGGATGATGTATCAAATAGGATTGAAGCCCTATTAAAGCATTTACGTAGGCCCTGGGTTATAGAAAATCAAGAGTTCTTTGTATCCTTTAGTATGGGTATAGCACTTTTTCCTGACCACGGAGAGGATTTGGCCACACTTTTAAAGAATGCAGACACTGCCATGTTTACCGTTAAGGAAAACCAGAAGGACAATTACTTCTTCTATACACAGGCAATGCAGGAAAAGGCCCTAAGATATATAAGCATGGTTAACCAGCTCCGTCATGCCATTGAAAATGAAGAGTTTGTGCTCTTTTATCAGCCTCTTATAGACTTAAAAACAGGTAAGATGGTTGGGGTGGAGGCTCTTATTAGGTGGCATCATCCTGAGAGAGGACTGGTATCTCCTGCAGAGTTTATTCCACTGGCTGAGGAAGCAGGTTATATTCACTCCATAGGGAAATGGGTGCTTCGGACAGCTCTTTCCCAATATAAGAGCTGGCTCAATAAGGGTTATCCAAGCCTAAAGATATCTATTAACCTCTCTGGCAAGAGGTTGTCAAAGGCAAATATAGTAAATGAGATAAAAGCCCTTTCCGACGCAATAGGTATTGAATGCAGCGACATTCAACTGGAAATCACCGAAACTGCCTTCATGGAAAATATAAACTCAGTTTTTTATATACTTAAAAACCTAAGGCAAATGGGGGTTAAAATTGCCTTAGATGATTTTGGTACAGGCTATTCCTCCCTTACTTACTTAAAGAAACTGCCTATAGATATAGTAAAAATGGACAGAGAGTTTATTAAGGCCATAATCGATGAAGATGAAGAAGAGGTTATTGTAAAGTCGGTAATCGATCTTACCCACAGCTTAAACCTGGAGGTTGTAGGCGAGGGCATTGAGACGGAGGAGCAGATGTCCTTCCTTAAGAAATATGGATGTGATGTGGGTCAAGGCTATCTCTTTAGCAGACCGGTGCCCCCTGAGGATATTGAAAAGATGCTGGAATCTCAACATAATTGTTTAAAATTTTAATTTAGAAGCAGCTCTTCGGAGCTGCTTCTATTGTTATATAATAAAACCCTGTACTATTAAAAATTGTGCAGCTATATAAGTGGACATAACATATACATCTCCATAGGCTATGGACTTATAAAACCTATTATAGGCCAATATACTGTCAGATATTATAAAAAGTATAGAGCCTAGGTAAGGCAGCCATAGGGCACTACCCATTAGATACCATACTCTAGTTAGGGCACTAAAGCTCATGGCACTTATAACAAGCATATAGGCTGCAGCATATATCCTGATAGGGGTTATGTGGTTCCATAAAAGCCTTAAGCCCATGATGCCGCAGATTACATATGGGAGGATGAGGAGATAAAACCATAAGGGAATGCTATTAAATAATGCAGGCCAAATAAATGCCATAATGTAGAATATATGTCCTGCAAAAAAGGAAAGCATTCCAAAGACAAAGAGCTTTCTCTTTGCTAAAAGCAGCACATCTCCCAAAAACCCACAGAGCAGTGCTAGCACAACAAGATAATTTACATTTGCAGTGCTGAACACATAATAAAGTGTAAGCATTGGCATAAGCAGTGCTTTAGTTATGGCCTTGCCTATCTTCTTGTTATTTTTAACTAATATTAAATTACAAGCTGAAAGCAGCAGAAAAACAAATAAAGATATAAATTGTATATCCAAAATACTCCTCCAAACACATACACTCATATTTATTATTTATTAAAGCTACGTATTATCAAACCTATGTATTATAATTTATTTCCACTAAATAAGATATGTATTCAATAAAATAAAAGAGGGGACGGTTCTGTATTTTTTTAAAAGACCGAAAATGGTTAATTGAATGTAGTTTAGGTAATACTATTGCTAAAAAAGTAAATGGAGTGATGGTAATGCCACGAGCTGCCAGAATTAAAAGCTATGATTCAATTTATCATGTAATGTGCAGAAGTATAAACAACACCCCCCTCTTTAACAGCATAAAAGATAAGAATAAGTACCTTAATCTTATCCAAAGGTACCAGGATAGGCTTAATTTTAAATTGTATGGATATTGCCTTATGACAACTCATGTTCATATGATTATTGATTGTAATGGCGCTGATATATCTATGATAATGCATGGTATAAATCAGTGTTATGCTCAATATTTTAATTTTAAATATAATAGAAGGGGGCATGTATTCCAGGACAGGTTTAAGAGTAAAATAGTTCAGAATGATAGATACTTAATTACTTTATTGGCATACATTCACAACAATCCAGTGGATATTAAAAAATACAAGGAATGCCCTGAAAGGTACGCTTATTCAAGTTATGGAATATATTTAGGGATGAGGAAGGATCCTTATGATATTGTAGATGACAGTTTTATTTTAGGGCTTTTCGGTTCTGATATTGTGGAAAGCAGAAAAAGATATATCAACAGAGTATTAGCAACAAGTAATGAAAGTACAATTAGCGAGTTTGAATTTGCAAATGAAAAGAGTGAATATAGGAGTGAAAGGACTATATTAGCTAGGGATATGAATCCGGAAAAGTTAATGAGTTTTGTTGCTCGCTATACAAATGTTGATATAGGAGAAATTATAAGAAAAAACAGGAGAGAATCTACTGAAAGCAGGGCACTCTGCGCTTTTCTCATAAGATGCTATTGCGATTTTAAGTATAAGGAAATATGCAGTATTCTAGGAGCACTTACTTTATCAAGAGTATCTGGGTTGGCAAATAAAGGACTTCAACTCATAAAAAATGATGAGAGATATAAGGAACTACCAGAAAAATTTCTTGAGTTTGGCAGGGCTTCCTAGAAAAAATAATAATCTATTAAGGTTATAAGAAATTTAAAGGATGTATAAGAAATTATAAAGATATATAAGAAATTTTATTGAATCAAATTGGACTAGCCCCTTACATTTAAGTTGGACTAGCCCCACAATAACAATAGTTATGCCATTTTAAGTACATTCGCAACTTTACCAGCTATTATAAACAGCTGATTTTATCTTTTGCTATCTTTTTATCGAATTCTGAGAATGAAAACAATAAAGAACCGTCCCTAGGGTTTTAACTGCGTAAGGGAATTTATTTTCTGCTCCATATCATCCATAAGGCTCTTTACCTTTTGAAGTTCTTTACTATCCTTAAGCTCTGAAGCCTTTACAGCACCTTTGGCGGAGCTTATCATATTATCTAGTATTCCGCAGTACTTTTCATGGAACACCTTTAGTCTATAGGAGTGTGGAAGCTTGTCTACTTCCTTTCTATAGTTATCTAAATTCTCCACTTCTTCTTTAATCTCTTCCTTATTTTTGGGGTCATCACTTTTAGACAGTGCATTCTTAAGATTTGTAGTGGAGGTCTTTATCTTAGAGGTATAGTTTGTCATGTTTCTAGTGTAGGAAGCATCTGTGATGTAGCCCTTCACCTCATCTATGGGAGATACTCCCTTTATAAAGATGTTATAGGCTGAAAAAAGTACCACTATAGCTAATACGAAGAGTAAGAGTTTAATAGCCTTCTTCACAATAGCTACGATGATAAATACTGCTAGGAGAGCCACAATTACGTAGATTATTGCATTGGCATTTAAAATACCCATTATTGCCACCTTCCTTAAAATTACTATAATTAATTATACTTTACTGAAGCCATAAATACTACAATTGAGGAAAAAATAAAGCCCAACTATAGTTCAATTTGGAGGAAAAACAAAGCCCAACTATGGTTGAATTTGAGAAAAAAAGTAGAGCCCAACTATGGTTCAAATAATTATTTTGATGTTCAATACAATACTTAACTATTTCAACTCTTTCATCATAAGTGGTTTTTCTGCCATTAGTCATGATAGGTGTTCCTCCTGTTCAGGAAACTTTTAACTTCTCATGACCATTATACTTCAAAATCCAGTTTCGCAACTGGCAAGTTGATTTAATACCGTATTTTTTACATATTTCCATGTGAGAGCCACCACCAGACAGATAATCTTGGACGGCTCTGGTCTTCAATTCTACAGTATAGACAGTATTCTTAGATGTATTAAGCAGACCAGTTGGTCCTAACGATCGATAAGTTTGAAGCCATTGTTCGGCGGATGACTTAGAAACACCTATCAGTGTAGCTAAATGATTAAGTGAATCTTCTCCACGAAGATACTTTTCAATAACTTCTATCTTTTCTGATCCTGATATTTTTGCTTTGTGAGACAAAAAAACTCCTCCTTACAGTAAACAGTTTTTATTATTTAAACTGTCTACCATAAGGGGAGCATATCACTTTTGTGAGGCTCTATATATAACTTTATTCGTATCTTAAGGCATCTATTGGTCTTAGCTTTGAAGCCTTGTAGGCAGGGAAAATACCAAATACCAGTCCCACTGCCATGGAGAAACTAAAGGATAGCAGTATTACTTGAGGAGAGAATACTGCTGTAAATCCAAAGACCTTCATCAAGGACCCTACTCCCACTCCTAAAAGGATGCCCAGTACACCTCCAAGAGAGCTTAATACAAGGGCTTCTACTAAGAATTGAAAGAGTATGTTTCTTCTCTTTCCACCCATAGCTTTTCTAATACCAATTTCCTTAGTTCTTTCAGATACAGAAACCAGCATTACATTCATAACCCCTATGCCACCTACCACTAAGGATATGGCTGCTATACCTGCCAAAAGAAGAGTCAGGCTTTGAGTTATAGAACCCATGGTGTCTAATAGCTGCTTTTGTGACATGATGTTATAGGTCTTATTGTCTCCAGATTTCAGCTTCCTATTGAAGTAAGCATCCACTGCATTTTTTACTGTGTCTACCTGAGAATCACTATTAGCTTCTATAAATATAGTGTTTATACTTCGGTTTTTTCCCATGGTAACAGCTCTTGTCACAGGAATAATCACCAAGTCATCGGTGTTACTCCCCATAGAGCTTCCCTGAGACTCTAAAACTCCCACCACTTTAAAGCTGTTGCCGTTCACTTGGAATTCTTGATTTACTGGGTTTGCTACCCCAAACAGCTCTTGTGCTATATTTGACCCAAGTACTGCTACCTTATTTCTATTGTCCATGTCCAAATCTGAAAGGAATCTTCCGTGGGCAATCTTCATCCCTCTTATTTCCATGAAGGATGCAGTGGTACCAGTTACAGAGGTCTGCTGAGAATACTTACCATTCTTTACTGTGGCACTGACATTGGTGGATGGTGCAGCTTGCTTCACCCCAGCAATGGCCTTTATCTCATCCATATCCTCCAGCTGTATTTTCTTCTTTGCGTTATTGTTTACACTTACAGAAATAAGATTAGTTCCTAAGGATTGCACTTGATCTGTAATACTCTTGGTGGAACCACTTACCAATGACACTAGTATAATCACTGAGGATATGCCTATGATAATACCAATCATGGTGAGAATGGATCGCATCTTATTGCTTACGATATTTTTTAGTGCCAGCCTAATGGTCTGCAAAATTCTCATATACACATCCTCCTATTTATATAATTTACCATCTATAATCTTTACTACACGAGCTGCCTGAGAAGCTATATTGTTATCGTGAGTGATAAGTATTATAGTATGACCTTGTTGATTTAATTCCTTTATTAGCTGAAGGATTTCTATACTGGTCTTGGAGTCTAAGGCTCCTGTTGGCTCATCTGCCAATATTAAATTAGGCTTCCCTGCCAGTGCACGAGCTATAGCAACCCTCTGCTGCTGGCCTCCAGAGAGCTGATTAGGTCTATGTTTTTCCCTGCCCTTAAGTCCTACCTTCTCTAGATATTCTAGGGCAATCCTTCTACAATCCTTTGGTCCAAGTCCTCTATATAATAATGGAACCTCTACATTCTCTATGGCATTTAGCTTTGGGAGCAGGTTAAAGTTTTGAAAGATAAAGCCTACATTCTTATTTCTTATCTCTGCAAGAGCATTATCCTTAGCCTTTTCTACCTCTATATTATTAAAGCTGTAGCTGCCGCTATCTGGAATGTCTAGACAACCGAGTATATTCATGAGGGTTGATTTACCCGAGCCTGAGGGCCCTACTATAGATACAAATTCCTTCTCCTCCACATGAAAACTCACATCATCTAATGCCTTAACCACAGTGTCTCCCATTAAATAGGACTTTGAAACATTTTTTATGTCAATCATGCTAACACCTCCTTGTGGTTAGTTTCCAGTATGGGTTCTAGTGCCACCCTGACTCCCAGAGCCAGCTCCCCCTCCACCTTGATAGCCTCCTTGTCCTCCTCCAGTTCTAGTTCCCCCCATACCTGGCATTTTAAAGCCATTGGTTCCTTGATTGCTAGTGCTTTGATCTATGAGCTGAGGAAGCTGAACTTGTTCTCCTTCTACCAGGCCGCTTTTAATTTCTACGTTGCTTGCATCTGCTAAGCCTATCTCCACCTTTTTAGCTTGTGGAGTACCAGTATCAGATGGCACTAATACCATCTTCTGTCCACCCATGTTTCTAACAGCCTCTACAGGAACAGTAAGCACATTACTTCTAGAATCCACCACAATGGTAGCCTCTGTAGTCATGCCCACCTTAATATCATGGATTTCATCAAAGGCAATAGTTACCTCGAAAGTACATACTCCATTGGAGTAATCTCCCTGCTGCTTTAAGCTGGCAACTGTACCGGTAAATTTGGTATCTGGATAAGCAGTTACCTTTATATTGGCCTTTTGACCTAGACTTAAGCCTACCACATCCAGCTCATCTACATTGATTTTAGTTACTAGGTTCACATTGTCATATATCTTCATAAGCTCCTGACCCTTAGTGACTGCATCTCCCTCCTTGACACTAATGCCTGATATTATGCAGTCGTAAGGAGCCACTACGTCACTACTGCCGTTTTCGTAGGTAAGCAGCACATCTCCCTTTTTAACTGACTGATTCTCCTTAACCTTTATAGTTGCTATGGTATCGCGAGTGTCAGACTTAACGCTGTCACTTGCAGTAGTTTCTACACTACCGGAGCCAGATACACTTTTTTGTACATTTCTTATGGATGCCTTTGCTGTCATATACTTTGGCGTCTTGGCAACCTGTTGAGCTTTTGTTGTATAGTATTTATAAATTCCTACACCTCCGCCCACTACAGCAAGGGCTATTACTACGGCTATAATGATTTTCTTCATAAGACTCTCTCCTTTTTCTCAAAATTTATCATATTGAGAAGTATAGTGATAAAACCTTAAAAAAACCTTAAAAAAAGAAATGCCTTTGTAAAAAAAGCATTTCTTTTTTTAAACTCCTCTAGGAAGCTTTACTTCTATTATGGTACCCTTTGGTACATTTGCCTTAGCACTTATGCTGCCACCATGCTTTAGAACTATCCATTTTGCTATGGATAAACCAAGTCCAGAGCCTCCGGTGTCTTTAGAGCGGCTGTCATCCTCTCTATAAAATCTCTCAAAAATCCTTTTATAATTTTCCGGCCTTATTCCAACCCCATTATCCTCCACAGATAAATTAAGTCTATTATCTCTAAGCTGAGCCTTTACCTTTATAAGGCCGCCCTCCTCAGTATATTTTAGGGCATTGTCTATGAGTATTACCAGCAGCTGATGAAGTCTATCCTCATCCGCCTTTATATTAAGGTTGCTTTCACTGTCTAGGACTATGGTTTTATCCTCCAGCTTTGCAAGTTCCAAATATGGCTCTATCACCTTATGCAGCACCTCATTTATATTCACTAAGGTAATTTTAAGCTCTGTGGTATTAGAATCTGCTCTAGCTAAGGTTAAAAGATCCGATACCAGCTTTGATAATCTCCTGGTTTCCTGAAGAGCTGTTCCAATGTTTTCTGATTTCTCCATCACTGTAGCTCTAGGCTCTAAAAGCATAAGCTCCAGCTTGGATTGAATTACAGTTAAGGGAGTTCTAAGCTCATGAGAAGCATCCTCCACAAATCTTCTCTGTTTATCCCAGGCCTTAAGTGCAGGGTCTAAGCTTCTTTTAGCCATAAAGGCTCCAACACCTATAGAAACTACCAGCACTGCAGCCCCTCCGATTATCAATATCCTAAGCAGCTTTGCCAAGGTAGCAGCTTCTGCAGTAGTGTTAATGATGAGTTGTATCATATAGGTCTTATCCTTTACGTTTACAGGAAAGGCTAAGGTCCTAAAGTTGAAGGTTTCAATGGTCAAGTCCTGTATTTCATTGAGCTTGCTGGGTTTTATGCTCTTCTCATATTTTTTATAAAAATCTGGCAGAGGGGTGTTTGCAATGGGCTCACCCTTTTCATCTCTCAGAAAGGTAATAATCCTTGGATTTGCAGGAGGAACAAGATTCCCAAAGCTATCTGCTGCCCTTGATATGAGCCGTTTTGCTCCAAGAAGCTCCATGTCCACCTCTTTGTACTGGTTTCTGCTGACATATCTGTAAACTGAAAAGCTAAACAATGAAAACACCAATAGGAATATTCCTGTAAAGGTTAATAGAAGCCTAAGTTTTTCTTTCCTAAACATGTTTATCCTCCCCGCTTACCCACATATATCCAAGTCCCCTCACAGTCTTCATATATTTATCATAGTCAAACTCCTTAAGCTTCTTTCTCAAATTACTGGCATATACCTCCACCACATTCACTGTTGTATAGGAGTCAAAGCCCCAGATACGATCAAATATCTGCTCTTTGGTCAAAATTGTATCTATGTGGTTTAGAAGGTATTCCAAAAAATCAAACTGTTTTCCCTGAAGTAATACATCGTGTTCAGAAATGCTCACAGTCTTATTGCTCAAATTAAGCATAAGCTCCTTAAATTTTATAATATTGTTTGAAGCTAAGCCTCCGCTCCTCCTCACCACAGCCTCCAGCCTTGCCAAGAGCTCATCCCTGTGAAAGGGCTTTACTATATAGTCATCTGCCCCAACTCTAAAGCCTTTAAGCTTATCCTCTATGGAATCCTTGGCTGTTAAAAAGAGCACAGGAGTCTGTATGCCTTTTCTTCTTAGATTTTCTAGCACTGTGTAGCCATCCATTCCTGGCAGCATTATATCTAAAATTATGGCATCATATATATCCTGCTCTGCAAGATAAAGTCCCTCCTCCCCATCACCAGTACTGCTGTACTGAAAATGAGGAGCTATGCTTTCACAGAGTATATTCCTAAGGTGCTTATCATCTTCTACTATGAGTACCTTCACACTATCACCCCATTATATAACTAATTATACTATATCCATAAAAGCTTAAGGAAAGCTTAAAAAACTGCCTAAAAAATTTTAGGCAGTCTTATTATTGATTTAAAATTTAATTGTAGGAACATAGGCATATAAGACTGCTCCAAGTACAGCAGCTATTACAATAATCAATATAGGATGCAGCTTTGATTTATAAAGAAGAGCTGCAATTATAAGTCCTATTATGATGCTGTTTAAGTCTCTATAGGATTTAAAGCCCAAAGACAAAAACACTGAAAGTATAAGCCCTATTAGCGCAGGTCTCATGCCTTCTAATGCTGAGGACAGCACCTTAGATTCCTTAAACTTGGAAAAAAATATGTAAGCTAGGGTCACTAGTATAAAGGAGGGTGTAACTACTCCTAATGTGGCTATAGTACTACCTAATACACCACTAACTCTATAGCCTACAAAGGTAGCAGAATTAATAGCTATGGGACCCGGTGTCATCTGGGATATACCTATTACATCTACAAATTCCGAATAGCTTAGCCAATGATTACTAGTCACTATTTCCTTTTCTATTAGGGGGAGCATGGCATAGCCTCCTCCAAACCCAAAGGCCCCTATCTTAAAAAATGCTAAGTATAGCTTTAACAACAATCCCATCTAGCTCACCTTCCTTCGGCCATGAATAACTCCATAGGTACCAAAAATCAATATTATGAATACTGGATTTATATCAAAGTAAAGAGTGGCTATAATGGTAAGTATTATTATTATTATATTCTTTGCATTTTTGCTTACTGTCTTTGATATACTGTTTACTCCAACTAATATGAGTAAAGGCACTGCAGCAGATATTCCCTTAAAGAGTAAATCCACCACCTTTAAGCTTCTAAAGGCCACAAAGAAAATTGCAATGGCAACAATTATAATAAAGGAGGGCAGAACAACTCCTAATAGTCCAAGTATAGCCCCTGGCAAGCCTCCAATCTTATAACCAATAAAGATACAGCTGTTCACTGCTAAGGCACCCGGAAAGCTCTGTGATATTACTAAAATATCAATAAATTCATCCTTTGTAAGCCACCCATGATTGTCTACCACCTCTCGCTCTATTAGTGGTATCATGGCATAGCCTCCTCCAAAGGTGAAGCTGCCTATTTTAAAGAAGGTAAAAAACATAGTTAATAGCTTTTTCATTAGCATCACCTCACGCTCAAAATCATTACTATTATACCCCAATAAACTATTATGTGCAAAAATCCTGGAAAGTCTGGGATATTTAATATTGAATTAAACTATGATATTATTGTACTTATTCAAAAGAATTTTATTAATATGAATATTGGGAGGAACACTTATGCTTGGAACCATAGTTAACTGTGCTGCAATAATTTTAGGGGGTGCCCTTGGCTTAGTCTTAAAGGGTGGTCTGTCAAAAAAAATAAGTGATACAATAATGAATGGACTAGCCCTTTGTATTGTATATATAGGAATCTCCGGAGCTTTAAAAAGAGATAATGACCTAGTGGTTATTATCTGCATGGCATTAGGTGCATTAATAGGAGAGCTATTTGACATAGACAAGCTATTGCAGCGCTTAGGTGACAGTATAGAGGCTCGTTTTAAAGGAGGCAGCAATAAAATATCTGAGGGCTTTGTCAGTGCAAGTCTTATTTATTGCGTTGGTGCCATGGCAATCATGGGCTCCCTGCAGAGCGGTCTTACTGGGAATCATGAGATACTATACTCAAAGTCCATAATAGACGGAGTATCTGCCATAATATTTGCATCCTCACTTGGATTGGGAGTAATGTTATCCTCTATTTCTGTACTCCTCTATCAAGGACTTATTACCCTTTGTGCCTCCTCCCTTAAAACTCTTCTTGTAGGATCTGTGGTAGCTAACATGACTGCTGTAGGGAGCCTTCTAATTCTAGCCTTGGGTCTTAATATGCTTAAAATTACTAAGATTAAAGTGGCTAATTTACTTCCTGCAATATTCCTGCCCATTATATATGAGCTAATCAGATTGGTTTTTTAGTAATTTTTATTCACATAATCTTAATAATACATTAATACAATATTAATTGTTTACTAATAATTATTATTGACAGAATAGGAAAAGTATATTATTATTAAACTATAAACAAGGTAACAAATAGTAATACCTAACCCCCTTAACCATGAAACAGAATTATTTAAGTTTATATAGATACTTAGGCTATATAGAGGAGTTGATATCATGAAAAAGTTAAAAATAGAAAAATCCAAAAAAAATGAATGGTCATCAAGGAGCTACGATCAACCAGTAATATGTACTGATCCATCCTTTAACATAATGCCTTATTGCATAGTACTTGGAGCAAAGGATACTTATAGACCATAGTAACTATAAGAACCAATTTTGTTTAATCTTTCCCTCATATCCCCCAAGAATGAGAGATACCATATTAGGGCATTAATCAAAGGATTAATGCCCGCATTTTTATCTGATTAGAAACACATTATAATTATTAGAATAAACTTTAAGGAGGAATTTCCATGCTGAGTAAGAAGCTGCTGGAGGCAATAAACCATCACATAAATTACGAGCTCTATTCTGAGTACATATATCTAGCCATGGCTGCATATTGTGATGCTCAGGATTTAAGTGGCTGTGCTAATTTCTTTAAGGTACAGGTAGAGGAAGAGAGATTCCACGCCATGAAATTCTACGACTACGTAGTACAGATGGATGGAAGAGTTACATTAGGCCATATTGCAGAGCCTCGCAATGAATATGGTTCCATACTGGAGGTGTTTAAGGAAGCCTTAAAGCACGAACAGCTAGTAACTAGAAGAATTTATGATTTGGCAGATATTGCTTCTGATGAAAGAGAACATGCTACAATGAGTTTTTTGAAATGGTTTATAGATGAACAGGTAGAGGAAGAAAATACTATCAGCACCATTGTGAAGAGATTAGAGAGAATCGGAGAGGATTCAACAGCTTTGTATATGCTTGATGCGGAGCTTGCTCAAAGAGTATTTACTCCCCCTGTAAATGCTTAATTAACAGGGAGAGCAATATATGGGGTAAAACATATAAAAAAAGAGACGAATTAACGTCTCTTTTTTGTTTTATGCATTATACTCTTTATTTATGCTGTTACTTTACTTCGTCAGCAAAAAGCTTCTTGAAGTTGTCATCTACTGCCTTATCAACCTTCTTTATTTCTTTAAAGGAAGGCTCGTCCTTATCGGATACAGGCATTACGATTTCATAAAGGTCAGTAGGTACCTTTTGAGCATCAAATACTACAACGTAATCCTTTTCAATTCTAGCACCATTCTTGTTCTGATAATAAGTATATACCTTTGTGTTTGCAACAGCTATGTTATTGTCCTTTAGTGCTTTTTCTCTTATCTCAGTTGCCTTAGCTTTGTAAGCCTTAAATGCAGCAGAGTCAAGAATCTTTACAGTAGTGTTGCTGGTGTCATAGTAGAACTTGTCCTTGTTTCCAAGGTTGTCTAATATGTCTGTAAACACAGCTACTTGTTTTGGCTTAAATTCTTCTGTTGCTGGCTTAGTTGTGTCAGTAGTCTTAGGCTCAGTCTTTGCTGCACAAGCAGTAAGAGATAATGCTAAAACCAAAGTCAAAGTTAATGATATTATTTTTTTCATTCTAATCCCCTCTTTCCATTTTGGTTTCCATGATTATTATAACACAGGTAAATATAATTTCAAGCGGTTTTGTAGCTTTTTATCCAAAATATAACTATTATTTCAATGAATTCTTTGCTATAAGTTGTTATTGAAGCATATCCTGCTTAATTATCTCCAAGGTCTTTTTTAATATGCTGTCATATTTCTTACGTTTTTCCCATCTGTTAGCTTCATTTATTTTCCCCTCCATACCCTCTTTTCTGTAAGATAAATAATCCTGAAGGGATTGCTCTACATAGACTTGTGGAGTTGTATGGGTTTCTTCATTGCAGGTTCCATCATCATTTAGTGCCATTTGCCAGGGGAATCGCATTATCAGGCCACTATTGGGAAGCATAATAAGCCCAGGATCCATAGAAAGTCCGTCTCCTCCCGTGCAGGTTCCAACTAGTGTGGCAAAACCCATGGATTTTACGCAGACAGCAAAGCTCTCTGCTGCAGAATATACATAACCATCCACCAGCAGGTATATTTTCCCGTTAAAATCTACTCTGTTTGCTGGTACTATAGTATCCTTAAAGCTTACAAACCTCTTAAATTCACTATATACTTCCTTTGGATAGTTATTATTTGAGGGTAGATTGTCTATGGGATAGGTATATTTATAATAGTCTCCAAACCTTCCTTCAAAAAGCCTTTTACTAAAGCTCCCGCCCTTTAAAAGCACATAATTTTCTATGGTTTTCTCTTCTTTAATAAGTGGCTTAATCAAATTGTTAATCCAATAGTTAGTGCTTCCTCCCCCATTGCCTCTTATATCAATTATCAAGTAGGGATAGTCTTTAACACTGCACAGAAAATCATAAATCTTCATTCTATCAGAGTACTCATTTAAGGTATCCATGGAAGCCACATAAATATAAGCAACCTTCTTATCCTCTAGCTTAATTAGCTCAAGATTTTCTCTTTTTTCTATAGCCTCACCATTATTATTAGCATAAAAATTGGCACCCATTTCGGATTTTACCTTTACTTCATATTCCCCAGCAGCACCCATTAAGGTTAATTCCATTTCAGCAGGCCCCTCTGTGTCTAAGTATAGAGTAGGCAAATTCAGCTTTTTACGCTTTTCATCATACTGAAGATAGTACTTATCCGTTAAGGAGGACACATATTCATCAATGGCCCTGCCATTTACCTTAATTAGTATATCCCCCTCTTCTATACTATTCTGTTCTCTAAGATTTCCATCATCTATTACTGCATACTTTCCTTCTATATACCTAAAAAGAATAGGTATTCCATAGTAGCTGTATTTTCTTGATAATACAGTGTACCAATATGGATATTTTTCTACAGCCATTTTATTCTTTAATACCGAGCTCCAATCATCCATATAGACTTCCACTCTGTCACAGTATACTTTCTTAAACTCCTGGTAAGTAATTGGATCCAATATATGAGTATGACCATTTTGCATAAGGCTCACTATTTTATTTAAAGCAAGATAATATTCCATGTCATCCTTTGTGCTTGTAATCATTGCTTCAAATTCTTTCTTCTGTTTTCTCCAATCATAGCCTGTTTTTCTCTGAACCACCTGAAAATAGGGGTAATTTTCATCCACAATTTTATAAAGATATCTAAAATCCTCCAACTTTTCCTTAGAGGTGAGCTCTTTATTGTAGAGCCTAGAGGAATATGCATAAGCTGTGGCACTGTCATCTTTAGAAAAACCGGTAAGGAAGGCTCCTAAAGATATTATGAAGCAGGAAAGAGTTATGATTAAAATATAGGACTTTTTTCTTATATCCATATTTACTCTCCTTGTGAGCAACTTAAGTATGAGCTTTTAATTAATTATACCATTTAATGTATATAAATAATATAAAATTTGGATATTATTCAAGAAAAAAGACTCGAATAATCGAGTCGTAGTATGTTTATTATAAGCTTAGGTTCTCATTTTAAATTCCTGAGAACATTTTGGACAAGTAACCACTATATTACCTTGCTTTCTCGGCAGTCTCAACTTTTGCTGACAACTTGGGCAGGATATTATTTTATAATGTTTCCACTGTTTTATGTTCTTTTGCAGCTTATTTAGATTATTACTTAATTTATATTGTAGTTCGCCAATAAAATTTGCTTTCAAAGTTACAATCCTCCACACTCACATTTTCTTATGCATTGTTTTGCCCGCCTATTTTGTCATCTACAGTATATTCTAATACATATTTGTGAGTTTTATTATAAACTCTTTGTAAACAATTTTTAAAATAGCTTTGCAAGTCTTTTTGAAAGACGGAGAAGTCTATCATTATATGGGAACCAGTTTAGCTCCCGATTTTTCCTTCCTGAGCACTCTAAAGTGGACACCACGTGAGTAAAGGTCATAAGCCCCTCTCTTCCATGATACCTACCCATACCGCTTTGCTTTACTCCTCCAAAGGGCAGGTTCATATTGGCTACAGAAACAATCACATCATTTATGCATACACTGCCGCTTTCAAGCTTTGAAGCTACTCTTCTGGCCTTAATCATATCTCTGCTCCATACAGAGGCATTTAATCCAAAGGTGCTGTTGTTAGCCTTAGTAATGGCTTCCTCTTCAGTTTTAAAGCTCACTATAGGAAGCACCGGTCCAAAGGTCTCCTCCACCATAATCCTCATATCCATTGACACATTGGTAAGTATGGTGGGTGGTATGAAATTATCCTCCTTAGGAAGCCCTCCTATGCAGAGTGTGGCACCCTTTTCTAGAGCATCCTTTATATGCTCCTCCACTATTTTCTTTTGAAGCTTAGTGGTCATGGAGCCAATATCTGCTCCTCCCGGACCTTGACGCAGCTTTCTTGTTTTTTCAACTGCCAGCTTTACAAATTCATGGAAGACCTTTTCCTGCACATATACCCTTTCCACAGCCATACATGTCTGTCCAGAATTTGAAAAACCTCCCCACAGTGCACCGTTTACTGCTCTTTCAATATTTGCATCCTCAAATACAAGCATGGGGTCCTTGCCTCCAAGCTCTAGCTCAATAGGAATCAAATGCTCTGCAGCCTTTGACATAATCCTCTTACCTGTAGCTACAGAACCCGTAAAAAATATCTTGTCTGGCTTGGAATCAACTAGTGCCTCTCCAGTTTCTCTTCCACCCTGAACAACCTGTACTACCCCCTCTGGGAAACCTCCTTTTTCCAAGGTTTTCTCTATAAGAATACCAGTGTAGGCAGTGGCCTCTGAGGGCTTTAACACCACTGTGTTTCCTGCAATAAGAGCAGAAATAACTGGAATTAGCGCTAACTGATAGGGATAGTTCCAAGGAGATATTACTGCAACAACTCCTATGCTCTTATAGGTTATATTTGAACGATGTCCAAAAAGTGATAGCGGAGTAGAAACTCTTTTCCCTCTTAGCATCTTTTCTGCATTTTTTCTATAATATTTTAATGCATCTATTACTGTAAATATTTCTGTAACATAGGCCTCTACCTTAGGCTTTCCAGTATCTGCACTTATGCCCTCTGCCAAGCTTTCCCCCTCTGCTATAAGATACTCCTCTATCCTTTTCATATAGGTAAGCCTGTCTCTTACAGTGAAGTCACTCCATTTTGCAAAGGCTGTTCTTGCTTTTATCACTGCAGAGTCTACCTCAGCTGCAGTTGTCTCTATAATTTCCCCGAGCTTCTCTCCTGTGGCTGGGTTTTCCATAAATATTGTACCCATATTTTCACCTCCTAGGTTAACAATTATATTTACCATTATAAACCTTAGTGGGATCTTTTTCTACATTTCTCATAATTACTATTATCATACACGCCCTTTTCCACAGGCCTCTTTTTAAATTATTTTCCTAGTGCTATACTAAACTAGAACTAATAATTTAGACTTTGGAGGTATAAGGTATGAAATCAAGTGTAAACAAACTAATTAAATCTGCTCTCTTTCTTGCAATAGCTATAGTGTTCCAAGCTATTGGACGTGCTTATCCACAGCTTGGTCAGTTTTTTACCGGTTCAGTGGTAAATGCAGTGCTGCTCATAGCCTGTGCAGTGTGTGGAACTGGCTGGGCCGTAGCCGTAGGCTGTGTTACTCCCATATTAGCAGGACTTATAGGACAGCTTCCACCTCCCCTTCTCCCCTTTATTCCCTTTATAGCTATAGGAAATGCCATAATAATTCTCTGTTATGGAGCCACTAAAAACCTTGATGGTATAAAGAGCTATGCTGGAATTCTTCCAGGAGCTCTACTTAAATATGGTTTCTTAGCCCTCTCAGCTCAAAAGCTGGCAGGACTTTTTGGCATCAAGCTTCCAAAGGCAGTAATAGGACTTATGGGAATGCCTCAGCTAATCACTGCATTAATTGGAGGAGTAATAGCTTTTATAATACTAACTGCCTTAAAAAAGAGAAAATTAGTATAGAAATATCACATATTCCTCCTCATTACATAAAATATTATTGTAGTGAAAATTGATGGAGGATATTACAGAATGGATCCAGAAATGATACCTAGCTGTGCAACTTGCATCTACGGAAAAATGAAAATGTGTCCATATCTTATGTACTATGAGCAAATGATGGATATGCCGGATATGATGCCCTGCATGCCTCATATAATGGCTAAACCCATGCCAATGCCAGCTCCAATGCCTGTTCCAATGCCAGCTCCAATGCCAGAACCTGAACCCGCTCCAGCTCCAGCCCCAGCCCCGGAGGAGACCAATATAATGGGGATGAATGAGATGCTTGGCAGCGGAGGCACCGGCATAAAGAACATTATGGGTATAGATATGGACAGGTATATGAGAGAATATCAGTATGATGATGTAATTTCATCAGCAGAAGAAAGGCTCATGAGAGGAGAAGAATTAGAGGAACTAGATTTTGAAGACAATGATGATGAAACAAGAGCACCCATAGAGTTAGAAAAGATTATGAAAATTATAGAGCGAAAGCATCCCATGATCTATAACAAGCTTTGCTTCTATGGTATGTCGGAGGATACAGCAAAAAGAGTCGTAAGAAGAATGATTTATTTAACTCTCCTATATATCTAGTATATTTTTCGTATTATTGCACATAATTATAATATTGTGTAGGGTTTAATGTTATTTTTCACCGCTTAGGCGGTGATTTTTTTTATTTATAATAAGTGCAAAGCTCTATGGTATATTATATAATTTTATTGTATAAGCTAATTAGAGGAGGGGTTAACATGTCCATAGACTTTATAACAAATCTTGAAGCTGCAATGAAATACTTACATACACAAGGAGCTTTTCTTACAGCGAAGGATAAGGAAAGAGTAAACACCATGACTATAAGCTGGGGAAATATAGGCTTTCAATGGAACAAGCCGATATTTACAGTATTAGTGCGAAAATCTAGATATACCTATGAGCTCATTGAAAACAGTGGAGATTTCACTGTGAGCATACCACTTAAGGAAACACTTAAGGATGCTCTTCTCTTCTGCGGAACAAAATCCGGAAGAGATGTTGATAAATTTACACAATGTAATCTTACATTAGAACCCTCTAAAGAGGTATGTACTCCTATAATAGGCAATTGTGAGCTGCATTATGAATGCAGGATAGTTTACAAGCAGGCTATGGATAAGACCTTCCTGCTGCCAGAAATAATGCAGAGCTCCTATAGCTCAGATGATTATCACACCCTATATTACGGAGAGATTGTAGCCTGCTACAAAAAATAGATAAAACAGCAGTTTTTCAACTGCTGTTTTTTGCTGGCTTTAACCCCTTTCATGAGGGCAGTTACAATACTTTTCCTTTTTATGCTGGTACATTTCTCTATCTGCTATATTTAGCAGTTCAGAATCTATGTGAGTGGTATCACTATCTATAGGACATACTCCATAACAAAAATCTATGGTTATATCTAGTAAGTCTATCTCCCTGACTTTTTCTCTAAGCCTTTCCATTCTTTCCACGGCATGCTCTTTAGTACAATCTAAGAAGAGTATAACAAACTCATCTCCTGACATTCTGGCAAGTAAATCCGTCTTCCTAATGTTATCACTTAGTACCAAGCTAAATTCCTGCAGGGCCTTATCTCCCATGTTATGTCCGTGAGTATCGTTAATTTTTTTAAAATCATTTAAATCAAGTAATACTAGACAAGCAGTTCCCTTATATCTCTCTATTCTGTCTAGTTCTCTATTAAAGAGCTGTTTAAAGTATCTTCTATTGTATAGTGCTGTTAGCTCATCATAGTTTGCTAAATAATTTAGCTTATGCTTTACCAAGGCATTTTTTAATACAAGCTGAAATTCATTTTTAATATGATCCACAGTAATTAAATCCTCTGCTGAAAATATTCTCTGGGAGGATGTACTATCTATGTTTAAAAGACCAACAAGCTTATCATCTATATAGATGGGAGCACTTATAGTACAGGATAAATCTAAGGCAGAAAAATCCTTTAGAAAATTGATTTTATCCCTGCTTACATGCTTTTCATCAAATTTAACAGGGTTTACTATTATAGCTGTTTCCTTAAGATTATTTATTTGGTATAGAAACAGTTCTTCTTTTTTTAGTGCCAGATTCTTTAAGTCCTCAGAAAATCCCACCAATGCCTTGAAGTGAAATAAGTGATCCTCCTCCTCCATAAGAAAGCTGCCCTTACATGCTCCCTCAATAAGCTTTATTCCTGTGCTTATTATTATGTCAAAAGCTTCTTCTGCGTCCTCAGTCTTGCTGACCTTGTCTCCCATGGCATATAGTATTTCTTTTATGTGCTGCATCCTCTTCATTTTCTCTTTTACACTGCTTAAAGTGTAAAGGGAAAAGACAAGACCTAAGGTTACAGCAAGGCCATATAAAAGCATCCAATAATTAATACTATTTAAACCACTCAACCCTAACACTCCAATACCATAAATTTTACATGGCATAATTTTTGTAATTTATACTTTAAATTATAAAGTCTTTGTGCGGCTTTTACAACTGAATTGGATTAGTATTTTGGGGTACTCGTATATTTTTTATGATTTTTTGAAGGATGTATAACCTCTACCTGCAATGGTAATAACTAAAATATATCTTTAAAGGAGAGATGTAGCTATGTTAGGAACTATTGTAGATATTAATGCTGCTGAAGCCTATGTGCTCATGCCAGATGGAACCATAAAAAACATTACTTTAGGAAGCCTTCCTTCAAAGGTTTGTCTAGGTGATGCCATTGATTTAAATTCACTATACAGTATTCCCTCAAGAGATGTATATGAGGATAGGTTTAAAAATTCCATACTGTAGTAAAATTGAAAATATTATGAGTTTTTATTGATAAATAAACCCAGATGTATTATAATGAGTGGGTAAAATAAATACGGTGCTAGGGGTGCCTTACAAGGCTGAGAGATGAAAATTACATTTTCCTATTTTCATTAACCCTCATACCTGATCTGGATAATACCAGCGTAGGAAAGCTATAATTATGATAATTTAAAGCTCTATTCTTACGGGAATAGAGCTTTTTTATTACATAGGCATGCTTCTTGGCACAAAAGGAGGTCTTTTTCATGGAAAAAATATCACTGTACAAAAATTGGTTAACCCTTATTTCAAATCCCGTGTCTTTAGCGGCAGTGGGTGGGGTACTAATACTCATTCTGGTGTTAGTAAAGGTAAGTAAGGTGAAAATCACCACCAGGATGATAACACATATTGGACTTGCTCTTGCCTTGGCTACTATACTTCATATGTTTAAGATAACTGAGCTACCTCAAGGTGGCAGCGTTACCCTTGGAAGCATGGCTCCAATCATTTTTATGGGTCTTGTATATGGACCTGAAATTGGACTTTTGACTGGATTGCTATTTGGTATAATAAATCTCATTATAGGGCCCTTCATAGTTCACCCTGTACAGGTGCTCTTTGATTATCCTCTTGCCTTCATGGCACTAGGCTGCAGTGGTTTCTTAAGAAAGAATAAATATATTGCTACAGTAGTATGTGTGCTGGGAAGATTTATCTGTCATTACATTTCAGGTATAGTTTTCTTTGCAGAGTTTGCAGGAGATACCTCTCCTTATATATATTCTCTCGTATACAATGGAAGCTTCCTGGCAGTAGAAGGACTTATCTGTCTTGTGATAATTGGAGTGCTGCCAATAAATAGAATAATATCTGCCATATCACCAGAAAAAATGTAAAACAAAGCCCTCAGCTTTAGGTACTTAAAGCTGAGGGCTTTATTATGTTATTCTATGGAAATAGCATTTACAGGACAGCTTACTTCTGCTTCCTTTGCAGAATCCTCGCTTCCCTGTGGAACTGGATCTGCTATAACTCCAGCCTTTCCATCATCTTGCATCTCAAAAACCTCACTGCATATAGATGGACATAATCCACAGCCAATACAGGTTTCCTTATCAACTAAAGCCTTCATAACTAAACACCTCCATAATATATACCTATATTTTAACCTTAAGCTAAAAGGTTATTCATACTAAAAATCTCTTACCTTTTCTTTATCCTTATCAGTAAAGATATCAGTATTCCAAGAACCATTTAGGTATTGATCATTTATGTAGTATTTAACTTCACTCTTCTCATTTTTGTCCCATATTGTTACCGTTGCCTTAAACACCGTAAGCTTATATCCCACAGTCTTTACAGTAAAGGCAAGGTCATAGCTCTTATCCTTTTCCGTAATTGATGCATTTCTCCCCTTATCCTGAAGCTTATCCTTAAAAAGCTCTAGGTCGGTTGACATGATAAATTTCGCTGATTCCACATCATCCTTAAGGTTTATTCCCACAGTCTTTCCCTGTTTATTAGAGGACTTAAGGTAATCATCCACTACCTTTAAAATAGAATTGTAATAAATAGTTTCGAAATTCTTAGGCTTCTTAACACTGTCAAAGTTTTTGATTATATCATTATCTATACGCTTAGACACTAGATATACCTTGTCATCACTATAGAGGTTTCCTGCATCCTTTTTATCACTGCCAGCTATATAGCTGAATTTATGAACCTGATTTGGTCCTTCCTGCATTTCAAAGATGTAGTCAGGAGATAAGGTGCTCTTTTCTTTAACCTCTTTAGCTGTAGATAGGATATCGTATAGATCCTTAATAGCCTTCTGATCTGTCACCACAAATCTAAAGCCCTTGTCTCTAGTGTTTTGAATTACTATCTTTTCTATTTTGCCCTGCTTTATATATTCGAAGTCCTGGTTTTTCCATCCCATCTTCACCTGTAAAGCATCCCATCTGTCACAGCCTGTTAAGCTAATGCTAAACATAAAGATAAGTAGGATTGAAACCAGCTTTCTATATTTCACCATTTTCTCTTCCTTCCTTTGGCTTAAAAAAACGGGATTTTATAGCTTCCAAATTAAATGCTATTATTCCAGCCACAAGTATAAAAATACCTATAAACTGTGAGGTGCTAAGTACTCCAACATTTCCTCTGGGGTCATTTCTAAAAAATTCTATAATTATTCTTCCCACACTGTAAATAATCATGTAAAGCGCAAATACCCTGCCTTTTTTGTGCTCCTTCCTGTCATACCATAACAAGAACCCAGCCAGTGCAAAGTCAAAAATAGAAGAAAAAAGCTGAGTAGGTATTAAGGATACCCCAGTAGGTGCTAAACAATCCTTATCCCAAAAGGTAACTCCTATGGGCAGGTGAGTTTCCACCCCATAACAGCAGCCTGCAAGAAAGCATCCAATTCTTCCAAAGCCCTGAGCTAATGCCACAGGTATTATCCCAAGATCAAACACTTCAAGAATATTCCATTGTTTTTTCTTTGCATAAATATATACAGCCAGTGCTCCTCCTATTATGGAGCCATATACCACAAAGCCAGCACCAAAGTCCTTCAAAATCTCAGGCTGTGCTATTATCTCCTTTATATCCGATAGTATAAAGAAAAGCTTTCCTCCTATTACTCCTGCAATAACAGCAAAAATTGTCATGTTTAAAATTTTATCTTCATCATAGTTTTTCAAACGAGCCTTGTACATCAAAAGTATTACTGCTGCTATAATCCCTAAGGAAATCATAGTTCCATATCCGTATATCTTTATATTGAAAAATTCAAATAAAACTGGTCTCATAAATCAAACCTCCAGAAGCTTTTTGTTAGTTTTGTATTATATAAATTATAATACACCTATGCTCCCTTTGCAATTTAATTAAATGTACAGCTTTCCCAAACAATGTTATATATTGCTTCTAAGCTCTCTCTGTAGTTATCCTCCCTTACATGAAAGCTTACCCTTAATATTTTAGGCCCTGCCTCTATAAGATACTCTTCAGCTATATAGGATAGTCCTGAAGCATTGTGAAAGGTATAGCTTACCCTACAGCCATTTCTTTCATTAAGCTTTATATTGGCAGTTTTATAGTTTAAAAGCTCATTGTTTTCCTTTAAAACCTGCCTTGTCCTTGTCATATAGTCAGATAAATTGCTTCGATTTGCTATTACCTCAAGAGAACCGCTGATAACACTATCCTTTGAGGTAAAATCTCCTCTATATAGTATTTCCTCACCCCACTTAGACTTTTCTCTAAGCGTCCAGTCCTCTGGGAGCTTAAAGGACAGACCTCCCTTCATTGCAGCATAGCTTTTTAAGCTGCCCTGATTATTTTGTATTAGAGCTGTAAGTCTCAGAGATTTTTGAATGTTGAGCTCGAAAAACACCATTAAAAACATTAGTCCAATAATTATTAGTGATACCCCAAGGCGCTTTTTATTTATAACTATTACCTTCATATTACCCTCCACATTAAGTGATAATAAATTATATGATATCTTCCTGTGGTTTATTTATAAAGGTCTGCATGGACTTTGAAATCCTGCAGACCTTTATAAAGGGTTTTATTTCATTGGAATTACAATGGTAGAATTCTTAAAATCATAGAACATCATCCAGTAACCCATGGAGTTCTCTGATTCTTCTCCTTCTCTTAGCGGTATCCAAGTCACAAAGCCTGATTTGCCGCCATAGGGCTGCTCTGCCTTGCTCTTACAACCTGGTATGCTGTATACCAAATACTTAAGCATGCCCTCTTTATCACATTTATATCCCATTAGGAAATGCTTATGTCTTCTTATATAGGGATAATAAGCAAGCATGGGATAATATAGTACTGTATATCTGTCATAATCCGTTGCAGAGGCCATGTCCTCCATGCTGGTAACAGGTATTTTAAACCACCTGCAATTTTTGATTTCCTTGCCTATGCCCTTTAATTCCTCATAATCCCCTACTAATTCCTTGAAAAAGCTTCCCATGGGGCCTATAGGCATGTCTTCATATTTATGCTCATGCTTATGCCTAAAATCCTCCTCTAAAGGAGGCTCCTCAGCTTGCATTTCCTTCTCTGGTTCCTCCACTGGCTCTTCTATCTTCTCCTCTACCTCTGCTCTTAATTCCTCCTTTGTCTCCCTTATGTCCTCTAGGTCTTTCTTTATTTCCTCTATTTCTTCTTTTACCTCTATTATTTCTTCCCTTACCTCTTCCTTTACCTCTTCCACTCTCAGCTCTTCCCTTGCAGCTACAGGAGTCACAATGGAAGCCTCATACTCATCGAAGATGCTTTTAACCACAGCCTCTTCCTCTTTAATTTCTTTTACTTCCTTTATTTCACCAGCCTCAACCATTTCATAATTTCTCCAATTTGGGATATCAGTGCTGGAAAAGCCGCTCATCACTGGAACAATGGATTTCCCGCTGGTCTTTACTATAGCTGCGCCAGTGATTTTATCCATGGCAATACCTGTGCTGCAGATATCCTCTACAGAATACTCATAAAACACCTCTGCTCTCCCATGGTCGTCTATGTTCAATTCTCCAAGCTTAATAAGCTTGTTTATCTCTTTCTTGCTGCAGATTAAAAGCAGGTAAAAAGGGCCCTTCTCCTTTTTCAGATTCTGCACATAATAAGAGATTTTGCATTTTTCATTTTTCATTTCCAACTTGGTATATCCGGAAGGAAGTTTGTCTGCCGCTAAAGAATAACCTTTTTCGTCTTCCTGCAATATAATAAAATATCTACTATAACTCTTTTTTTGTGCCAACTTCTAGAACCTCCATTAAATTTATTCATTATAATATATGAAGCATTTCTCTAAAAGTGAACATAAAGGCAGAAAAAAATAAAAAATGAGCTTCCTCATTTTTTATTTAATTATTTTATTCTATTGTAAAAGCTATCTGACAACAGTGCAAATTCTTCTATTGAAAGTGTCTCTCCCCTTCTCTGACTATCTATTCCTGCTGCTTCAAAGGCAGCTCTTCTCACTTCACTGTCCTCATGAAGCCCTTTTAGTGCATTCCATAGGGTTTTTCTTCTCATATTAAAGGCCTCTCTAATGACCTTAAAGAAGAGTCCCTCATCTTGTACTCTTACTCTTTTTTCTTGAAGGGGCATAAGCTTAATTACTATGGAATCCACCTTTGGCTTTGGAACAAAAGCAGTGGGTGGTACTCTTCTTATTATCTTGCTGTCACAGTAATATTGTGTAAGCAGCGAAAAGGCTCCATATTCCTTTGTATTAGGTGAAGCTGCAATTCTTTCTGCCACCTCTTTTTGAATCATAATAGTTATGGCATCAAATTTAATTTCAGATTTTAAAAGCATGGAGATAACCGGCGTAGTAACATAATAGGGAAGGTTTGCCACTACCTTTACATGCTGCTCCTCTCCTATAAGCTCATGAAAATTCACCTTAAGAGCATCCTTATGAATTAACTCAAAATTATCAAAGTCCTTAAGCTCCTCAGTAAGGATTGGAAGCAGCTCATTGTCTAGCTCTATGGCAGTGACTCTTTTAGCCGCTGACAAAAGCTCTCTTGTAAGAGTACCCACTCCAGGTCCTATTTCAATTACCCAGTCTTCAAGTGAAATATCTGAACCCAGCACTATATCTTGAAGTACACCTCTATCTACTAGAAAATTCTGCCCTAGGCTCTTTGTAAACTTGAAGCCATATTTTTTTACTATATCTGTGGTATTTAAACTACTCATTTGTTTCCTCCCCTTACCTGCCTATTTCCTCATCAAGGACCTTTACAGCGTTAATAAATTCCTCCTCGGATATGTTAAAGCTGTTTAATCTGCTTATTAGCTGAGCACTATTGGCATATCCTATACGCAGAGCCTTACCAAGAGCTTCCCTTCTCTTTTTTGCCTTTGGGCCTGCCATTAATCCATAGTAAAAAAGCAACTGAGAATCAAAAACCTCTCGCTTCTCCTCAATATGACACTTTGCTTTTTCTAGAGCCTCTCTTATACACTCTGGGCAGGCATTTTCTACACCAATATCCCCATTCTTTGTGCCTTCTGCTCTGTCTATGTAAGCATGCTTCACATTGGGAACCCTTTTAGCAATTATGCTTCTTATCTTCTCTCCAGCAAAATCAGGATCTGTTAGCACAATTACACCCTTTCTTGCTTGAGCTTCTTTGATTTTATCTATAACCTTTTTATTAATTCCAAAGCCCCCTACAGCTATAACCTCTGCTTCCACAGCAGCCTTTACCGCCGTAATGTCGTCTCTTCCTTCTACTACAATAACCTCTTTAATCATCTGACATCTCCACTTTCTTCAAATTGTCTCATAACTTATTATACTCTATGTGCTTTTTATTATCATCAGTGAAAAAAATAGGAGCCAAAAGGCTCCTATTTCAAAATATAGACGGTCACATTTCTAACTCCCCAGCTATAACATTCACTTAAAGAGTTTACAAATACGTCAATTTTATTACCATTGATGCCTCCGCCCGTATCCTCGGCAATAGCATAGCCATAGCCATCAACATATACCCTCGTTCCAAGAGGTATGACACGGGGATCCACAGCAATAGTACTATAACCACTTTTATTTCTCTTTGGTGTGGTGCCTGTGGCTGTTCTTTGACCTCCCACCTCTTCTGGTGAGTATGCAGTAGCTACCATTCTTATAGATTTTTTATACAGTACCTTATTTCCTCCTCTAGAGAGATTTGGTACAGCTCCTAGAATGCCTACTGCTGTAATCTTTTGAACGGGTTGTTTTACAACAATCTGGCTTACAACCTGTTTTGCCACAACCTTGCCATCTTCATATACTATTTTCGTGGTAATATCTTCCTGTCCCTGTTGACCTTCCTGCAGGATTTTTACCTGTCCCTTTTCCATGTTGTCATCCTGCTTTTGAATACTTGTGAAATCAAGTACCTTGCTCTCTTTCACAATTTCAGTTTTAACTCGCGTTACCAAAACCTTCAAACCGTCTGTAAGTGGTGTCTCTCTTGCCGGCGCAACCTTATCAAAATCATCTACTACTAGATTCTCTGCTTCAAACATATTTGTAATGTTATCCTCTGCAGAAAGTAATTTAAGCTGCTTGCCGTCTACTGCCACTTCCACATTTACGGCTCTTTTTATATAGATTTTATCCCCGTCATTTACTCTACTGTCCAGATTTGGTGTTGTTTTGTCCTTAGGTCCCACAATAATTTTATTTGAGCTTAATGCTTTTCCAAAAGTATTATTAAATGTCACAATGCTCGTTTCTTTTCCATCTATGGAAACAACTACTGTCTTTCTTGTACTATAAACTCCTACTGCTACTCCCATTATAAGGAGAACTACAATAAAAATTATTTTGGGACTGTTGGAAAAATACTTTGTGAAGTATAACTTCATCTTTTCCTTCATAGTAACTACCTCCCCTAGGGCAAGAGCGACTTTTTCATTATAGCTTTATTATCCATCAAAGTCAAATTATGCTCCTGCATGTAAGTTTCGATCACACAAATGCATCTATATGCATAAGTAAATTTATAATAAAAATAATAAATTATGATTCCAATAACCTTATGCTTACTTTTGGAGAGGTTCAAAATCTTTACAACACCTATAAAACTGTCAAAGAAGTTTAATTTTCTGCGAAATTCTTATGTAGAAAACAGTACAACAAATTAGTTGGTATTTGTAAGTTACTTACAGTTTTCCGTAAATTATAATTCAAATATAAAAATACATAATTTATTCTACACTATTTTGGTAACTTTATCAACCTTTTAATATTATCTATGCTGGCAGTACTTATTTCATGTGGAGAAATCCCCTTTATTTCTGCAAGCTTTATAATTACTTCATTAAGATATACGGATTCATTTCTCTGCCCTCTATGAGGTACAGGAGCCATATAAGGACAATCTGTTTCGATTAATAAGCGATCCATAGGAACCACCTTAGCCACCTCAATAATCTTTCGTGCATTTTTAAAAGTGACTACTCCAGTAATACCAATGTAATAGCCTAAGGCTAGACACTGCACAGCAAATTCTGCACTGCCTGAAAAGCAGTGCACCACTCCCTTTACCTTTGGATATTCCTTTAGAATGCTTAAGGTATCCTCATGAGCTTCTCTATCATGAATAATAACTGGTAGCTGAAGTTCCTCCGCCAGCTTCATCTGAGCTCTAAAGACCCTTTGCTGTACTTCTTTTGGGGGATTTTCCTCCCAGTAATAATCCAAGCCTATTTCACCTATGGCCTTCACCCTTGGCCTTGCTGCAAGAGCTTTTATCTCCTCTAGAACCTCCTCATTAAACTCTGAGGCAAATTCTGGGTGTATTCCAACTGCAGCATAGATGAAGTCATATTTTTCACTTAACTCTACAGACATTTTAGCTCCATGAAGAGAGGAGCCACAGTTTAATATTCCTACAATGCCATTTTCCTTCTGCCTTAATATAACCTGCTCTCTATCTTCATTGAAGGCTTCATCATCATAATGACTGTGTGAATCAAATATCATAGATATCCCTCACTTGTATATAATCTTTGACTTTTTTACCATAATTTATACACAATATTACTTTACAACTACCAGCTCATAATTTTTTGTACCGAGCCCTATGGCCTCACCATGCTCTATGCCGGCTTTCCAAAGTGTATCTGGGTGTATGGTGGAAAATACATCCATGTCATGCTGATGCTGATGATTTTCCTTCTCAAGCTTCTTTGCCAGTACACTACCTGAAATTACTGGAGCCTTATTCACCAAGTCCACTGAAGCCATATCAAGGGCTACAGGGTCAAAGGAAGCTGCAATACCTACATCTGATACTATGGCTACATCGTTACTAGACCAGCAATCACAGTCTGGTGATACATTCATTATAAAGTTTATATGAAAAGCAGGTTTATCCTTCACTACGGCATAGGCATACTCAGCTATCTTTTCATTTGCTATGTCTGCAGATTCATTCCAAATTACCACAGCAGAATTAAATCTACATACTGCTACACACTGCCCGCAGCCTACACAATGCTCATAATTTATTACAGCTTTTCTCTCCCCGTTTAAGGAAACAGCCTCATGGGCACAGCTCTTAACACACTGCCCGCAGCCCACGCAATTCTCCTGTTTTATTTTAGGCTGAGAGGCTGAATGCATCTCCAGCTTTCCTCCACGAGAGCCTGCTCCCATACCAAGATTCTTTAGGGCTCCGCCAAAGCCTGTCATTTCATGACCCTTAAAGTGATTCATAGATATGATTATGTCCGCATCTGCTATGGCAGTGCCTATCTTTGCAGTTTTACATCTCTTTAGATTTAATGGGATTTCCGTATAATCCGTACCCTTTAATCCATCTGCTATAATAACCTGGCAGCCTACTGACATAGGATTGAAGCCATTTTCCATAGCTGCCTCCAGGTGATCTATGGCATTTGCTCTTCTTCCTGTATATAGAGTGTTAGAGTCTGTTAAAAACACCTTCCCACCCATAGCTTTTATCATTCTCACCATAGCGGCAGCATAATTAGGTCTTATGTAGGCAAGATTTCCTGGTTCACCAAAATGAATTTTTATGGCTGTAAACTTATTCTTAAAATCAATTCCCTCTATTCCTGCAGTCTTAACAAGCTTCTCTAACTTATCAAGGAGATTTACTCCTGGCTTAGTATGCAGATCAGTAAAATATACCTTTGATTTATCCATGACCTTCTCCCCTTTCTATTTTACACATGAGTTAATTATAACATTCACAACTTTAAGATAGAATAGAATAAATATAAATAAACTTTGAATTTCCATTAATCTCACTTTCATATTTGGGCGAAGAGTATTATAATGTTACTTGTATCACAATATTAAATATAAAATTCTATAATTTTTGTGATTTGTTCTTACTGCAATGTATATTACATCTAATAAATGGAATAATACAATTATCAAGTCAGTAAGGCTTGCAGTGTTTATTTTTAGGAGGTTTATTTATGCAAGGAAAAGTAAAATGGTTCAATTCTCAAAAGGGCTTTGGTTTTATCACCACAGAGGAAGGTAAGGATGTATTTGTACATTACACCGGCATTTCCGGAGATGGCTTCAAGTCATTAGAAGAAGGAGATGCTGTGGCATTTGATTTAACCACAGGACAAAAGGGAGAGCAGGCAATCAACGTTTCAAAGCTTTAATCCCTTATAATATAGGAATAAAAACGAGACATAAAGATACAATCTCTATGTCTCATTTTTTATTTGCATTTCATTCTTTAAATCTATTCCTGTAAGCTTCATCAAATACAAAGCATTTCGCGTGGTAGAAATTCCCTTTCTTAGCTTGTAATCAAAGCTTATCTTTTCATCCATATAATATTCCCTAAAGTGATAATTTGTCACTGTTCCTCCACTTTTTTTCTCCAGCTCCCCAAGCTCTAAATCATGAGTGGACACCATACCCACTGCTCCACAATCTATAAGCTCCTTAATAAGTGCCACTGCTCCATAATGTCTGTCAAAGGAATTGGTGCCCTTAAATATCTCATCTAATAAGAAAAATACCCTCTCTCCTCTTTTTACTGCCTCTACTATGCTCTTAATCCTTAAAAGCTCTGCATAGAAGGAGGATATGTTTTTCTCCAGGTTATCACTTATTCTCATACAGCTATATAATTTAAAAATGCCGCATTTGAAATATTCTGCACAAACAGGTGCTCCACAATAAGCAAGTACAAGATTTATTCCAATGGTTCTTAAAAAAGTACTCTTGCCTGACATGTTAGAGCCTGTTATAAGTACTGCAGACTGAGGCGCCTTTATAGAAAAATCATTGCATACTCTATTCTTCCCAAGTAGTGGGTGTCCAAGCTCCTTACCCTCTATATAAGCTCCCTCTAAAAACTCTGGGAAGCACCAGTTTGGATGTTCAAAGGACAATTGAGCTAAGCTGTTTAACGCTTCTATCTCTCCAAGTATCTCAAGCGCCTTGGAAAATGAAGCATAGGATTTTTTCTTCCACCTTGAAAGCGAATATACAATATGATAATCCCATAGGGTTAAAATGTTAAACACCATAAATAGCATATTACGTCTGTCGGAAATCCTATCTGCTATATCTGACAGTTCTTTAAACTGCTTTGAAACCCGCTCCTCCTCACTGTTTCTTAAGCTCTTCTGATATTTTTTTAATAGCTCCCCATTAAATTTTTCCTTTTCAAAGGCTAAAAGCATATTTTCATAGGAGTAGATAACCTTCTTTAAGACATAAATCTCACCTATAAGAGCTTCCCGTCTCCTTGCTCCTAAGAGCAATGCACATATATTGATAGCAATAAATGCAAGGGGAATTTTATAGCTTATGGAAAAGGTTAATAAGTAATATGCCCCTGTACCCAAGGTAAAAAGGGGAAGTAAGAAGCTTAATAATCTTGGTAAAAATTTTTCCTCCACCACGGCTTCATAGGGTTTTAAAAGCATCCTTGAGCTTCTATCATCCTCTATATCTTCTGCTGAAGCCTCAAAGTGCTGTCTGAAGGTAAGCTTTTTTGCAAGCTCTGCCACAGCTTCCTGTCTTTCTAAAAGGAGCTTATCCTTGTCTAGTGGTTTTTCTAGCATGGTTCTAAGTATATTTAAGCCCTCTTTGGTATGGGCAGTATTTATGTATTGATAAAGAGAATTTCTTCCGAATAGGTCTAAATCATAGCAATAGGGATGAGACTCCTCAATAAAATCCTCCCCATTATGAGGGAAGTCCTTCCATTCCCCTTGAATTCTAAGCTCTCCTCTTTCATTAATCCCTTTAAGATTGCTACAATATCTAAGCCTTTTTCTCATATGATCATGTTTTCTTATAAGATATATAAATATGACTAGGGTGGTTATAAAAACTACTCCAGTATAAATATAGTGTCCAAAAATAAATAGATAAATAGCTGTACCAAAGCCCAGTATAAAACTTAGCAGCCTAAACCAAACTATAAGGGCTATATTTTTCTTTTGTGCTGCAATTAACCTTTCATAATGCAGCCTTCTTCTACCATATATTCCATCACTAAACCTCATAAAAGCTCCTCCCACTGTGTATGTTAATATATTCCTATTATATCCTATAATACTACTTAGTGTAGAGAAAATAAAAGAGCTTGTATGTTTTAGATACAAGCCCCTTATAGACTAATTGTTTTTCTTTTCCTTTATTTCTTTTTGCTCTTTGTTTCCATTATCTTTGTTTCCATTATCTTTTTTCTCGTTTTCTTTGGTTTTGTCCTGATTTTTTACATTGTTATCTTTTTTCTCTTTAACATCCTTATCATCCTGCTTAGCTGACTTTTTCTCTTCCTTTACAGTTTTGTTAACCTCATTTTTTAAATCCTTTTTGCCCTGTTCAGCTTCCTTTTTAATTTCAGTTAATTTATCTTTATTTCCTTGTTCTAATTCTTTAATTTTTTCTACTCCACCCTTAACTACTTTTTGTTTTTCCTCAAAGGCCTTTTTAAACTCTTCCTTTGCAGAAGCTAGTGCCGTTTTCTTTTCTGCTAATTGTTGTTCAAGCTTAGCAATTTCTTCTTCATTACCAGCCTTTTTTGCTTTTTCAAGCTCTTTGGATATTTCCCTATAGTCCTTAGAAGCAGTGTTTAATTCATGTCTTTTCTCTACCATATCTTTTACTGCTTGTTTCTTGGCTTCCTGCATTTCCTTCACGGCCTGCAAGACTTCCTTTGTCTTTTCAGGTGCTTCCTTCTCGTACTCATCTACAAGCTTAGTTAACTTCTCTTCTCTTTCAGTAAAGAGCTTTTCTAATGCAGCAACCTTTTCAGCCTTTTTCTCATCAGTGATATCAGTATTATTATCCAGGTACTTTATAAGCCTGTCTCTAGACTTGTCCATATACTCCTGAAAGCTTTGAAGTGCCTCCTTAGCCTTATCTACCTTATTTTTTTCTGTCATTACCTTGCTCTCTTCTAGCCTTTCCTCGGCTATTTCAGTAAGCAGAGAAACTTTTTTATTCTCAGAGAAGGTAAATGCTACTCTAACACTGTCATAGGCCTTATCAAGAAAATAAAAGGGACTGTCTGGAGTCATTCCTGCAGTGTTTTTAGCAGCATCTGTTCCCTCTGCCTTAGCAGTTATACCACCTAGGGCTATAGTCATAATAAGTGCCATGGAAAATATACTTTTTTTCATATTCTTCACCTCTTAGTTAAATTGTGTTCACTATTTTATTATACGGAAGTCTTCTCTATTTTTTGGAGGGTAATGCATTTAAAGTATTTTGCTAAAATACCATCAAAATGTTACGATATATTACGTATTAGAAAATGCAGGGAAGAGGTGTGAAACTTGGAGGAGTGCAAACTTTTAATAGAAAATAGAGACTCTTTTATAGAAGAGAATAAAAGCTTCATCTATTCTACTGCTCTTAGAATATGTAAAAGATCCCTAAGCTGGAATAACGATGACGAGCTCAGCATAGCTCTCTTGGCTTTTAATAAAGCCTGTGATAGCTACCTGTCAGAAAAAGGAGATTTTTATAGCTTTAGCAGTGTTATTATAAGAAATGCATTGATAGACTTTTTTCGAAAAGAGGGGCAAAGGCCTTATTTAACCTTTGATGAAGGCTCCAATGAGCTTCAATATATGGATTATAAAAACTCCCTAAAGGAGTATGAAATAGTAAGAGAAAACCACAGTAGAGCTGAAGAAATAGCACTGTTTAATGAGGAGCTAAGAAAATATAAGCTTTCCTTTTCAACTCTAGCAGAAAGCTGTCCAAGTCACAGAGATACTAGAAACACTCTATTAAATATTGCATATATCGGCAGCAGCTCTTCAAAGATTATAGCAACCATAAGAGATAAGAAAAGGCTTCCTATAAAAGAGCTCTCTCTTCTTACAGGAAGTAATACAAAGCTTATAGAAAAATGGAGAAAGTACATTTTAGCATTAATTATACTGTTCTCCTCTGAAGAATATCCGTACATAAAATCCTATTTGGATATTAAGGTAGGTGAAAATAATGACTAAATCCGGTTTGGTGTTAGAGATTAAAAGGGACTCTGTTACTATAATGTCAGCTCAGGGAGAGTTTCTCCATCTAAAAATAAGGGGCAAAAAACCTGCCATTGGTGAAGAATATAGTGGGGAGCTTATAGTAAAGTCCTCTCCTATGAAATATATCGCTGCTGCTGCAGTGCTTTTTATGCTGTTATTATCTGGCAGTACTGCCTACGCCTACTATACTCCAACTCAGCATGTAATACTTGAGGTTAATCCCTCCCTTTCCATAGGAACTAATCGCTTTAACAAGATTGTGGAGGTAAAGGCCTTAAATACTGATGGAGAAAAGCTCCTAGAAAAGGTAGACGTAAAGTATAAGACTCTTGGTGATGGCCTTACAAGCTTAATAAAAGAATGTGAAACAGACCATATTATAGACAACAGCAAAGAGCATACTATAAACCTCATAGTGCAAAATGAGAAGACGTTAAAGGACATAGCTCCTCTAGAGCAATATATTTCAAATACAGCGTATACTCTAAAGGTGGAGGAACGGGGTGAAGTAAGGGTTGTAAAACCCAAAAGAGAGACAAAAAGCACTATAGAAAAGGATAATCCCGCTGCTATACCAGAGAATAATTCTAAAAAAACCGTTCAAGGCAAGGATTCCACTAAGGAGGAAAAGAGTAAAGACAAGGAAGAGCCTAAGGAGGGAAAAAAGGCTGATAATAAAGATAATTCCTCAAGGGATAATGGCAGCTCTTCTGGCTCTTATAAGGAAAAGGAGAAAGAGAATCCTTCCAAACACAATGACAAAAATAATAAACAAGAGGTCTCCCCTATAATAAAAAATAAGAAGAACTAGGATAGTTAGCTTATCCTAGTTCTTTTTTTAACTGTTATGGATTATTACCCAGCAAAATTTTGCTGCTCACTATTAAATAGCCTCTTAGCTTTGATTATAAATGCCACAGCTATAATTCCAAACACAAGATACACTCCCTCTAGTATAAGAACATTAGTAATTACACCCTTCTGGTATAGAGCTGCGGGAAAATCTATTACAGCATGAATTAAGACAGCTAAAAATAAAAATATTGTCCTTCTCTCTTTTACAGCGTAAAGTACTAGTATGGAAAGAGCTATTTGTATGGCCATGGCAAAAATTCTTTCAAAACCGCTTAATAACCAGGTATAGGGAGGTTGAGTAATTAGCTGCTCCTTTATGGCTAAAAGAGGTTGTGCTGAGGGCCCTAATTTATCCACCATAGTCTGAAAGGCATTCTCATTTATAAGGGTGGCATAGACTAGCAGGTTTATATTGCTCAATGCTACCAAGAGAATTGCCTCTATGCCCCCATGACCTATACCAAAGCCCACTGCATCCTTCCACTGCCTGTCCTTCTTTAAAAAAATCTTGAAAATTATAAACCGTCCTACCTCTTCAAAAATACCTGCCATAAGCCCAGCATATAGCATAAACACCCAAGGATTATTCATAACAGAGGCCGTGGACTTATTTAAAATAAGCACATAGAAATGTACTAGCTTCTCCAATACCAGCACAAAAACAATAAAGGTAATTACTCCACCTAGTACAGTTCTAAAGCTGATCTTATAATTTTTAGCAAAATAAATTATAAGTGCAGCGGGTAAAAGTATTGCTATGGCTATAGTAATAGCTATAAATACCATAGATAAATTATTAACCATATAAATCACTCCTCATAAATTATACCTAATATAATGATAATCCATAATAAGGCAATAAGTAAACAAAAATAACTCATAAAGCAAAAGCCCTATGAGTTATTTTAAACAAACTTATCTTACTTCACTGCCTGTGGGCAGCACAGTTGGGGTAGTAACTAATGAAAGCAGCGTTTCGCAAGTATCGGAGGCTGCAAGAATCATTCCTTGAGAGAGTTCTCCTCTAAGCTTTACAGGCTTTAAATTTGCCACTAACACTACATATTTGCCTACCATTTCTTCTGGCTTGTAATATTGAGCTATGCCAGATACTACCTGCCTTTCCTCTCCTCCTAAGTCCACCTTCAGCTTTAAAAGCTTTTTGGCTCCCTTAATAGGCTCACAGGCTGTAACCTTTACTATTCTTAGATCAATCTTTTCAAAGTCCTCAATGGTTATCTCCTCTTTTAGTGGGGCCATAGCTGGTTTAGCTGGCTCTTCAGTGTTTAGGGCACTAAGCTCTACAAGCTTTGCCTCTACATCTATCCTTGGGAAAATAACCTCTCCCTTCTTAACCTTTGTGCCTGCTTTGGTACCATCAAAGGATGCTAAGGTATCCCAGGAGGTCAAATCTACAGAAAGCTGTGTATTTATCTTGTTACTAGTGGCGGGCAAGAAGGCAGAAAGAATAACAGAGACAAATCTCAAGCTCTCCACCAGGTTGTATAATACTGTACCTAGCCTATCTCTCTTTTCTTCATCCTTGGCCAAAATCCAAGGAGTGGTTTCATCAATATATTTATTTGCCCTTCCGATCAGTGTCCATACTTCATCTAAGGCCTCTGGAATTCTCAGTTTGTTTATATGCTCCTCCACCTTTATAGGAGTACTTAGAGTGAGGTTTATAAGCTCATTATCCAGCTCCTCCTTATGAAGTGGTGCAGGAATCACTCCTGCAAAATATTTATCCACCATGGCTACAGTTCTAGAAACCAAATTGCCTAGGTCATTGGCTAAATCTGAATTGATTTTCTTTATGAATAGCTCATTGTTGAATAAGCCATCAGAGCCAAAGGGTATCTCTCTTAGAAGATAATATCTTACAGCATCTACTCCAAAATGCTTTACAAGAATCTCTGGGTCTACCACATTACCCTTGGATTTAGACATCTTTCCTCCATCCACTAAAAGCCAGCCGTGACCAAAAATCTGCTTTGGAAGAGGAAGGTCTAAAGCCATGAGCATAATAGGCCAGTAAATGGTATGAAACCTCAAAATATCCTTACCGATAAGATGAACATCCGCAGGCCAATATTTTTCATAGAGCTCAGTATTCTCCTGTCCATAGCCCATTGCTGTAATGTAGTTAGACAATGCATCTATCCATACATAAATTACGTGTCCAGGATCAAACTCCACTGGCACTCCCCAGGAGAAGGAGGTTCTAGAGACGCATAGGTCCTGAAGCCCTGGTCTTAGGAAATTGTTTAACATCTCATTCTTCCTGGATTCTGGTTGAATAAACTGGGGATTGTTCTCAATATATTCTATTAGCTTATCTGCATATTTGGACATCTTAAAGAAGTAAGCTTCTTCCTTAGCCTTCTCTACAGGTCTCCCACAATCTGGGCACTTGTTATCCACAAGCTGGGTTTCTGTCCAAAAAGATTCACAGGGTGTACAGTACCAGCCCTCATAGGAGCTCTTATAGATATCACCCTTGTCATAGAGAGTTTTAAAAATCTTCTGTACGGTTTTCTCATGATAGTCATCTGTAGTTCTTATAAACTTGTCATAGCTTATGTCCATAATACTCCACAGCTCTTTAATACCTGCTACAATTTCGTCCACATAGGCCTTAGGTGTAACGCCCTTTTCCTCAGCAACTCTCTGAATTTTTTGTCCATGCTCATCAGTTCCAGTCAAAAACATTACATCAAAGCCTGTAAGTCTCTTAAATCTTGCCAGGGCATCCGCTGCTACAGTGGTATATGTGTTACCAATATGAAGCTTAGCAGAAGGATAATAAATTGGTGTTGTAATATAATAGTTTTTTTTACACATTTTATCGCCTCCAAAAGGTTAATTTACTATTTATAATTAAAAAAAGTCCCTATATGGAATTATTCCACATAGAGACGTATTTACACGTGTTACCACTCTAATTTATTCCCCTCTCACGAAGGAAAACTTTCTAAGTGACTATCATCACTATACCCTGTAACGGTGGAATCCGTCCTGTTCTACTTAATTTCAAACAGAAAGCTCTGAGGCCATGTTCATGGATGTTCCTGTCGTCGGCTTTCACCTATTCCGACTCTCTTTTAGACCCTCACAACCCATTACTCTTCTCATCACTGCATTTACTTATTGATATTAACATAATAGTACAATTGAAATATCTTTGTCAAGTAAATAGTGAAACCCCGGTATTTCTACCGGGGAATGTTTTAAGTTTTATCTTCTATCACGGCCGCAGACGAATATGATAATGAGTAGTACTATTAAACCTAGTCCATAGCCTCCGAAACCTCCGGTTCCAGTGCCACAGCCACAGCCTCCGCCGTACCCCCCAAATCCCCCACATCCGCAATTTCCGCCGTACATACCATATCCTGGATAACCTCCGCAAGGATTGGTTGGATAGCAGCAATAGCTTTGTTCGTAGTTGCAACAGCAGTCATCGTGTTTATGATGTCCCATATATACTCCTCCTTTATTTGGACTTTAATTCTGTCATTTCTTATTAGTAAGTACTGAGGAGTATCCTCACTAAATTATATTAAAGAAGGAGTAAAAGGGTTACAATCTTATTTAATTTATCAAATTATTTTTATTTAAAAAGCATCAGAGCAATGCGTTTATATTCCATTTTGAACAGTGCTTTTTTTAGCAGCTCTAAGTTCATCACTGTAACATTTAATAGAGTCCTTCCCTGCACTTAATGCTGCACTTTTTATGTCCTCAACAGCTTTGTTTTCCCTATCCATTATCACTTCTAAAAGCATGGGAAGATTAGTTCCTGATATTACTCTGCTCTCCTCTACCTCTTTTGACAGCAGTGCACTGCACTTAAAGGGAGAGCCTCCGATTAAATCTGTAAAGAAAATAATACCTTCACAGCTTTCAAATTCTTTGATTTTGTTTTCTAGCTTTTTAGTAAGGTCTTCTACAGAAGCCTCTTTTTCAAAGTCTATTGCCTCCACATATTCTTGCTTTCCTATGATGAGTTCAATAGAGCTTAAAAGTCCTGAAGCAAAATTGCCATGTCCTGTTATTATAAATCCAACCATTCTTATTCTCCTTTGCAACCTTTGTAAGTCATTTAATATAAGTATCTTTATAATTGGAGAATCAAGGCAAATAATTTGTAATATTTGCCTTGACCCACAATCTTTATATTATAATAATCCTATTGCTTTTCCGCCTACTCCAACAACTACAGTTAATAATATCAATTTTACTGGAGATACACCCTTCTTTAATAGATAGTACATTAAGAAGGTATATCCTAGAGGAAGCATGTTAGGCATAACCTTGTCAAATACATCTGCTTGAAGAGCAACCTTTGCTTTTCCAGCATTAATAACAATTGGTGTTGATAATGCTATATAGGAAGCTATAAGACCACCAACTACTGTTAAACCCACCATTGAAGCCGCATGTGCAACCTTTTTTGTACTTTCCTTTAAGGTTGCTATTGCCTTTACACCAGTATTATAACCATAGTTCATTAGTCCAAATCTTAAGCCAAAGTGAAGAACATTAAACATTAATAGGAATACTATTGGACCAGCAATATTGCCGTCTAATGCTAGAGAAGCACCTATACCAACACAAATTGGCAATGCTGTAAGCCAGAACAATGCATCTCCTATTCCTCCTAGTGGTCCCATGGTAGCAACCTTTATACCTCTAATAGTGTTTCTGTCTTCTTTGTTTTCTTCCATTGCTAGTACTAGACCCATGATGAAGGTTACTAAAAATGGGTGAGTATTAAAGAATTCCATATGATCCTTCATTGAGTTTGAAAGGTCTTCCTTATTTTTATGAATTTTCTTAAGGCCAGGAATTAAACTGTATAACCATCCGCAAGCCTGCATTCTTTCATAGTTAAAGGATGCCTGTAGAAACAATGAACGCCATACCATTTTATTTAAATCTTTTTTAGTTATAACTTTTTCATTGCTTTTGTCTTGGTAAACTACACTAGATTCCATTAGATGTAACCCCCTTCTTTTGAACTGCTTGTCCCTTGTCTTTGTTTGCAAAGAAGTCATATAATGCAAATGCTGTTCCTGCTAAAGCAAGAGCTAATATTGGCAAATGACCATAAGTTACTAATAAGAAGCCTATTATCAAGAAAGCAACATATTCCTTCTTAAGCATAATTTTTAATAACATTGCAAATCCGATAGCTGGCATCATGCCTCCAGCAATTTTTAAGCCTGCTATTACCCATGCTGGTATAGCTTGTACTATGGCAGTTGCGGATTCTCCTCCAAGGTATATTGGTAAGAAAGCGATTACAAAGTAGAAAGCAAATAGTACTGCCATACCCATGTAGTTAATTTTCTCAATGCCTTTAGTGTCTGCTGCTTCTGCTAATTTATCAGCCTTGTGCATTATAGGTGAGAATATTGTAAATATAAGAACGATTCCCTGTTGTACTGCTACTGCAAATGGAACTGCAATTCCTACTGCAGCACTTGGCTCTAATTTTCCAAGTATTGCAAAGGCAACTCCTACAATACCTCCTATAACAACATTTGGAGGTTGTGCACCTGCTAGAGGAACCATACCCATCCAAACCAGTTCAAGAGTACCACCAACTATTAATCCTGTTTTAACATCTCCTAAAATAAGTCCTACTACTAAACCTGTTACGATTGGTCTATGGATATGAGTAAGACCATCAAACATGTCTACTCCTGCTATACCAGCCCATATAGCAATTAATAATGCTGAAATAAACATAATTTCTCCTCCTTATTATTTATTATATAAATTTTTGAACGGTACCTTTCAAAAATCTACTACAAAATTAAATGTGTTTTAAAATGTCTACATCTACTGCTTCTGTTGGAACTCTTCTTACCTCAAGCTCAACACCAAGCTCATGTAATCTTCTAAATGCAGCTTTATCCTTTTCATCTAAGGAAACAGTGCTTGAAATTTGTGTTTTTCCTGGAGCAAAATGCATATTACCTATATTAACCTTCTTTATTGGAACTCCACCCTCTACTAGCTTCAAAACATCCTGAGGATTTCTACAAACTATAAAAATATTTTGCTCGTCAGAAGCTAAGTGAATTACATCAATGGTCTTTTGTAGAGAAAAGAATCTTGTGCCTATAGAATCTGGTACAACCATCTCCATTAAGCTCTGTTGTACTTCATCCTCTGACACTTCATCGTTGGCAACTAAGATAAGATTTGCACCAAGATGATTAACCCAAGTAACTCCTACCTGACCGTGTATCAACCTGTTGTCGATTCTTGTTAATAAAATATTTGGCATATATATCCCTCCTAGAATTTATGAATTGTTACACCCTTTACAACTCTGTTTACCTCTCCGCTTGGAAATGGGTTGTCAGGAGTACAACCTAATTTAATTGATGAAAATAGAGCAAATATCTGTGCAGTAAGCACTGCAGTATAGGATGTAAAGGCTTCTTTAAGCTTTTTATCCATGGAGTTGTAGATGTATATATCTGCATATTCCTCAGCCTTAGCATAATATTTATCTGAAACCACAACTAACTTGTGCTTAAATGAGTTTGAAAGCTCACTTAGCATATCAAAGTCATACTCTCTGGTGTAGTCATTGTTTGAAACAAAGTATAGTATTACGGTATTTTCTGTCAGCATAGACTTAGGACCATGTCTAAAACCCATTGGAGTATCATATCTAGAAATTATTTTACCTGCTGTGAGCTCCACAATCTTTAGAGCAGCTTCTCTTGCCATTCCATAGAGATTACCAGCCCCAAGTACTACTAATCTGTCTACTGTTGGGTCAAAGGCTTCGGAAATCATTTGGAATTTATTATTTAATATCTCCTCTGCATAGGAAGATATAATGTTTACGTTTTCTGTAAGGTCTATATCAATGTTTAGTGTGCAGTATGCTGCCAGCATCATACCTGTAACACTGCTGGTCATGGCAAAGCCTTGATCCTCTACCTCGCCAAATACCAAATTTAAGGTTCTTTCATTGTTGAAGCTTGCCAGTGCACCCTTGGGATTGCAGGTTATTATAAGATGGTATATATTGTCTACTGCTTTTTCTGCAATTTCCACTGCTGCTATGCTTTCTGGACTGTTACCTGATCTAGCAAAGGATACTAAAAGGGTCTTTACATCCTTTATCAAATACTGCTCTGGGCTTGCTACTATGTCAGTGGTGTGAATGGAATCCACAGACTTGTATGGCAGCTCCTTTCTTATGATTGGAGCTAATGAATCTCCCACAAAGCCTGAACTTCCAGCCCCTGTGAAAATTATTCTGGTATCAGCATCAAAGTTTTTAAGAAAGCTCTGAATTTCTCCTCTTCTGTTTATTATCTTTTCATATATGGATTTCCATACTAGCTTTTGACGAAAAATTTCATTTATGGTATAACTGGCATTAATCTTTTGTGCTGCTTCCTCATTATAGCCAAAAATATTATTCAACTTTATCATCCTTTCTCAATGCCACTTTTTTAAAAGTCACACAGTAACTTAAATAATTGGCTTTACAACTATATTTTTCATTATTAATTCTACATTAGGAATGGTTAAATAGCCTGTACTTTTTTCCATAGCATTGGCTGTTCCGCAGGCAGAAGCAAATGCTATAGCTTGCTCTATGTCCATGCCTCTCTTAAAGGCAACTGCCATACCTGCCACAAAAGAATCTCCTGAACCCACTGGGTTTAGTATCTCTACCTTGGGCAGCACAACCTCATAGAGCTTGTCCTTATAACCTGTAATGGAGCCTCCTGCCCCCAAAGAGACAGTTATTAGCTCTATGCCCCTATGCTGCAGCTCTAAAATAGCAGCCACAATGTCAGCCTTGGTATTGCTAGCTTTTTTAGTTATAAGCTTTAATTCATCTGCATTTGGCTTTATAAAAAAGGGTTTCTCATAAATTCCCTGCAGTAATGCTTCTCCACTGGTATCTAAGAAGAATTTTATTCCCCTTTTTCTTGCTTCTTTTATCAGGCTGCCATAGGTGTTTATATTTAAACCATTAGGCAGGCTTCCTGAGGCTATAATTATGCTGGACTTTTCTAATAGCTCCTTATATATATCAAGCCAATTTTCAAATTCATTCTCTTCTATATGAGGTCCTGGCTCAAGAAACTCTGTCTGGTTTCCATCCTCATCCATAATGGCAAGACAATTTCTTGTCTCTCCTTTAACTTCCTGGAATTTATCTATTACATCCATTTCTATGAGTTTTTTTCTTATAAAGCTTCCATTAGCTCCTCCAAGAAAACCCGTGGCGGTTATTTTTTCACCAAGTATGGATGCCACCCTGGTAACATTAAGGCCCTTTCCCCCAGCAGTGTTTTCTACCTCTATTACCCTTTGAACCTCACCCTTTGTAAAGCTTTTTACATAATACCTCTTGTCAATGGCAGCATTAAAGGTAATGGTTGTGATCATTGCTACACCCTATTGGCACTGCCGCAAACTTGAATTTTATGCTTTACAACCTCTTTCATGGCAGCCTTACCAGGAGTCATATACTTTCTTGGGTCATTGGCCTCTGGGTTTTCTATAAAATACTTTTTAACTGCTGCTGCAAAGGGTATTTTCAAATCGGTAGCTACGTTAACCTTGTTTATACCATATTCTATAGCTCTTCTTACCATATCATCAGGAACATCTGAGGCACCATGAAGCACTAATGGTATATCAACCAATTCTCTTATTCTTTTAAGTCTTTCAAAATCCAGCTTTAATTCTCCCTTGTACAAGCCATGAGCTGTGCCTATGGCCACTGCTAGAGAATCTATCCCTGTTTGCTTTACAAATTCTACAGCACTTTCAGGATCTGTATAAGCAGCATTTTTTTCATCTACCACCAGGTCATCTTCCTGTCCGCCTAAACGCCCTAGTTCTGCTTCCACTGTACCCCCAAGCTTATGAGCATAATCAACAACACCCTTTGTTATGGAAATGTTTTCTTCAAATACATGGTGGGAAGCATCTATCATACAGGATTTAAAGCCCATATCTAAGTACTTTTTTATCTCTTCCGGCTTTTCAAAGTGATCTAAATGAATTGCTATTGGAATGTCATACATTGCTGCTGCAGCCTCTGCTATTGCTACAATGTACTCTCCCCCAGCATAAGCTATAGTGCTTGGTGTACCAGCCAAAATCACTGGTGAACGCATTTCTGCTGCAGTTTCTACCACCACCTGTATGGTCTCCAGATTGTGAATATTAAAAGCTGGAACAGCATATCTATTCTTTACGGCGTCTAATAAAATATCCTTTGTGGAAATAATTTTGTTCATTTTCTTCCTCCATTTCTTTGGCAGCTTTTGCAATATGGGAAGGTCAACATGATGTAATGTTGTTATTACCAGTTAGTTTATTTATAAAGCTGCTATGACCTTGTTAATTTCTAAGCAGCTTAAGACTATACTTAAATTTATCTCCTCTGGCAATGCTTACAGTATACTCTATAATTCTATTGTTCTTATTATAAGTATATCTGGTTATTTTAAGACTGGGGGACCCCACTGCCACATTTATTTTCTTGGCTTCATCTTCATTGGTTAAAACAGGAAGAAATACCTCTTCAGCATATTCAATCCTTTCGTTAAAACGGTCTCTTAAAATTTCATAGAGTGCAATTTTATTTAGATCATCCTTGGTTATCCCCGGAAAAGCATCGTAGGGAACATAGGTGGTCTCTATCATCATAGGTTCACCATCTGCTAATCTAAGTCTAGTGAACTTATATACCAGCTGTTTGTTCTGAAGCTTCATCTTCTTTGCAATCTCATTACTAGATGCTACTATTTCAAATCTTAACACCTTGGAGGTAGGTTTTTTCCCAAGCTTTTTCATCTCCTCGGTAAAGCTGTAGAACCCTACTAGCTGTTGGTCAAACTTTTTACCAGCAACAAAGGTTCCCTTTCCCTGTTCCTTATATATATAGCCTTCCGTCTCCAATTCTGAAATAGCTTGTCTTACAGTTGTTCTACTCACATTGTATATTTCACAGATTTCTCTTTCGGAGGGTAGCTTGTCATTTTCTTTCATATTATTTTCAATGTCATATATCAATTTGTCCATTAACTGTGAATACAATGGCATCCTGCTATCCTTATCTAACATGGCAACCTCCAAACAGGTATTGTGGTAATTACCACTTATATTTTTATAATACCTTTATTTTTATTTCTTGTCAATAATGATTTTAAATAATCTATTGCTCCCTATGGTGCATAGCAATATAATTAAATACAAAGCTTAGCACAAGGAGTGAAATAGATGAATTTAAAGGATGAAAACTCAAAATTTTATGTAATAAGCCTCATAGTACTTTCCCTTGGAGTGTTGATATTTAATACCCTGCCTCTTATGGGACTTGTAAGTGGCATGCTGTTTTCTATATTTACAGTCATTGGTCAGATTTTTGTTGTTTTGCTCTTCTTTCTCCTAGGGATAAGATACATAGCTGCAAAAAACAATATGATGGGCTATCTTAACTTTGGTTTTGGTCTTTTCATGTTGACCTATCTCATCTTTAAATTAATAATCAGCTAAAAAAAGAGTGGGTCTAGGCCCACTCTTCCTTTAACTGTTTTCCTGCTCTTCTCACAAGTATCAGTACTCCAATGGTTGTAATTACTGCCCCTATTCCGGCAATTAAAAATGCAATAATGTACAAAACATATGAGAAGAGTAAAAGCACTATAGAAAAGATCAGAGCTAAGTTAAAGCTAAAGTATCTCTTCCATGCACCGTAAGCATCTTCTACAAGCTCTCTCTTATTTTGAGCCTCTGCAGCTTCGGCTATTCCGGTACAGATATAGTAATAGAGAAGTAAATAGAGAATTAGTATGAATATTGATAGCACAGAAATTATGCCATACCAGGTTGTGATGTTATATAAATTCTCTTCATTAGGCCTTTGATATAGAGTGAGCAAGGATAAGGGTAAAAGCACAAGAGATAATCTGCCAGCCTTTTCAAACCTAGGGTTTAGATGAGTAAGACCACTTAGTCCTACAGCAATTAATATAAACCCTATAGCGTCAGGAAGCACATCAAAGCCCTGTATTCTTGGACTGAACATGAAGATCATTCCCCAAAAGATTAGGTTGAAATGTTTCATCATTAACCCCCAATAAAATCAATATTTTTACTCTATTCTATCAAAAAGGGCTACTCCCTTTTTAACAGCTATGGCGTAGGTAATTATACAAAGTACTAAAAGCTCTGCACTAATTACCATAAAGGCAGTGGAAAAGCTTACGGAAATATAAACTAAGGGAACTATTACAGCCACACCCGCAATGCTTCCAAGCAGCATGTGCAGCAGCACATTCATATTCTGCTTTACAGCCTTTTGCTCATTATCCCAGTTTAGCTTTGGCATATATAGGTCTATAATTATGCCTTGGAAGGATACATAAACTACTATTAGAGCACTAATTATCACTGCACATAGCACAGCTATTGGCGAGGGCTTGAATAATATGGAGGCTGGTATTATAAGCAGTGAAGCCCCCACAGCATTTAGAATTATTCCCGGAATTACCTTACCTATTATTTGCTTTTTATAGGATAGGGGCAGGTATTTGCAAACAAATAAATTCTTCCCCTCTCTAGATATAGCAGTTGGTGTTGTAGCATTAGATACAGCAATGAACAGGGTAATTCCAGTTACAAAGTATAGTATTATAGGGTTAAGGTTTCCCCCTCTTGTGAAGGCACCTACAGCCTGAAAGGCCTTAAGTGCATCCCTTTGCACGAAAACAGGAACAAAGAATATAGGCCATATAAGATCCATAAGTACACAATTCATAAAGAAAATTGAGGTTCTAAAAAGGCTCCTAAATTCCTTCATAACATAGGCCTTTAAACCAGAGCTCTGTACTACATTCTTATCCATCTCCTCCTTAGAGAGAACTCTTCTCTTTGATGGAGCCTCCGATACCCCTACAACTCCCTTAAAGTAGAAAGCCTCAGCAAGCACCATAAGAATTATAGTAAGAGCTACCGCAATTACTAGGAAAACTAATAGATTAAGCAGCCCCCTGGTACTATTGCTATATAACAGAGCTTCAGTAGCAAAGCTTGAACCTGGAAACATCTTTGAGGTTACAGCAACTAAGGAGTTATTGCCCTTCATTATCATTTCCACCATTTTATCTACATTTCCAAGGTTTTGTCCCATGCTTTGTATAAACATATTAAGTCCCAGTATGAGGAGCATGGTTACTATTCCTGCTATGGTTTTAAATCTCTCCTTGTGTGCTCCTACATTTGTAAAGCGCATAAGTATTACTGAGATTATAGAGTCTACCACCAGAGGAATTATTGGAAGCAGGAGAAATAATATAACCCCATATATGTAGTATAATGGTCCTGCAGCGGATTTCACTCCATAGGTAATTAAAAAGGGAAGAATTATAATAAGCTCTGTAAGGTATTCATACATAAGTACTATGGTAAATTTAGCTCCTAAAATCTGTGAAGATCTTAGTGGAAGTGGAAGTAAAAAGTCCACATCCTTGGACATAAAGAAGGTGCTAATAACGTAGAATAATCCAAAAATAAGAATTACTATGCAGGTTAGTGCAATTCCAAGGCTTAGTATTATGCCCTGCTGACCTATTAATGCCAAGGCATCATAGGATTTTACTATACCACTTATAATGAGAGCTGCTGAGGGTGCAAATCCTATAACAAGGAGGAGAATAAAGCCCACAGTCTTTAGAGTTTTATGTTTTTTTCCTGAAAATAGCGACCCTTGACCGTTTTTTAAAAGTGCTTTAGTTAATGCAATAAACTTACTCATTTTCTGTCAACTCCAGGAACATCTGCTCTAAGGACTCATTGGATTTAAAGTGCTCTCTCATTTCCTCAAGGGTTCCGCAGAATAGGATTTTCCCTTTATTAATAATAGCAACTCGGTCACATATCTTCTCTGCTACTTCCAGTACGTGGGTGGAAAAGAATACTGTCTTGCCTGCATTTGTATGCTCTCTCATCATGGTCTTTAAGGAAAAGGCAGATTTTGGGTCAAGTCCAGTCATAGGTTCATCTAATATCCATAGGGCAGGATTGTGAAGTATGGCCCCCATTAATACAATCTTTTGTCTCATACCGTGAGAATAGCTCTGAATTGGGTCAGATAGGGCAGCCTTCATTTCAAATTCCTCTGCCATCTTCTCAATGAGTTCTTTTCTTGTATTCTTTGGAACTTCATACATGTCTCCCATAAAGTTTAAGTATTCAATGCCCTTAAGCTTTAAAAACATATCTGGGCTGTCTGGAACGAAGCCAAACTGCATCTTTGCCTTAAGGGGTTCCTTACCTATGCTGATACCGTTGATTTTTATATCCCCGCTGTCAGGTTTTAAAATTCCTGTAATCATCTTTATAGTAGTGGTCTTCCCTGCACCATTAGGTCCTAAAAACCCAAAGATTTCTCCCTCTCTTATGGTTAGGTTTATGTCATCCACCGCCTTGGTTTTCCCATTATAGCTTTTGTTAAGGTTAGTAATCTCAATCATATCCATATCTTCCTCCATAATTCATATTATTGCTTTTTTTTCTTAATAAGATCGTAGCTTGAGCCTAGAACTACCCCCATTGCTGCCCCTACAGAGAGCCAAAGAGCAACATTACCAAGGATTGCTCCAAGCACTATGCCTATGCCAGAGCCAAAGCATATGCCTAGTCCCACAGAGGCATTATCATCCTTTTTGACCTTGTCCTTCTCTTTAATATTCTCTTCCATTACCCTTTTATCCTCCTTGAATTATTTCACCCTACAAACTTATTATAATTAATGCGTATCACTTTATCAAATTAAATTAACCTTTAAAAAGGTTAATTAATACTCCTTTTTAGCATATTATTAATCTTTTGTTAATAAAGCACAGCTTTGCTCATTTTTGCACTGTTTTTCACCTGAAAAATAATGAAGCCATGGTTACTGCTAAAATTACTGCAGTTAAGTCTGCCATAATAGCAGCCCAGAGTGTATGTCTTATCTTTTTTATACCAACGGAGCCATAGTAAACTGAGATGGTATAAAATATTGTTTCTGTAGTACCCATGATTATAGATGCTGTTAACCCTATAAAGCTGTCTGCACCGTATTTTTGGATTATTTCTGTAAAAATCCCAAGAGCCCCGCTACCGGAGAGGGGCTTCATAAATACAAGAGGAGCTACCTCCGGCGGCAGACCTATGAGTCTCACTATAGGAGTGATGAGCCTTAAAAGATAATCTAATGCCTTTGCCTCTCTAAAAATTGTCACTGCTAATAGCATGGCTAGTAGATATGGAAATATCCTAAGGGCAATCTTTAAGCCTTCCTTAGCTCCCTCTACAAAGCACTCATATACCTTTACACCCTTTAACATTCCGTAGCAAACTATAATTCCAATGATTATGGGAATTAATGCCTTCATAATATATGCCATAGCGCCCCTCCTAAAAATAACGCTGCAGTATCTTGCAGCATATTATACCTACCACCGCAGCAACAGTGGTGGAGACTATGGCTGGAATCAGCATGGCAGCAGGATTTGCAGAGCCTGCTGCGGCTCTTATGGACATTACGGTGGTGGGGAGGAGCTGTATACAGGCTCCGTTTAAAACCAGAAAAAGCGCCATATCGTCTGTAGCTCTTCCCTTTTCTATATTTACTCTATCCATCTCCTCCATGGCCTTTATACCTGCAGGAGTGGCAGCATTGGACAACCCCATCATATTGGCAGTAAGGTTCATGGTGATGGCCTCTAGAGCCTTTTCGTCCCTGGAGGCCTCTCTAAACAAAAGCTTTAATACTGGCCTTAATAGCGAGGTTAGCTTGGATGTAAGTCCGCTTTTTTCTGCAATTTTTAAAACTCCGCACCATAGGCAGAGCAGACCTGTAAGCTTAATGACAAAGGCAGTGGTATTTTGTGCTGAATCTACCACAGCCTTAGAAATTGCCTCTCCCCCTCCGGTAAAGATACCAAGGATAATGCCTCCAAGGAGGATAAAAAACCAAATATAATTAATCATAGTCCCTCCAAATTAACTTAATCTAATAATAGATATGAATTTGAAGGGATAAATATAGATAGGAACAAAAACTATTCTAGATGATAAATATAATAGTTAAAGCCCTCTGAGCTTTCCTTTTTTTGTTTTATACCAAGGAGGGTTATGCTATCCTTATCCACAATGGGAGAAAGACCGCTGTCTATATCAAGCTTAAACATGCTCTTTTCCTTTCCATTGCTAATATCTAAAAGTTTAATTCCTCCCTTACAGGTCACGTAAATCACGTCTCCTGCTATTGAAAAGCCGCCATATTCATTGTTGCTCTTTATAGCATATAGCTTATTGTAATGGGTCTTATCATATACAGAAAACTCTATTGCAGGGTTATTTATATTTTTTTCATAGGTTACATTTGCAAAGAGCACTTTATCTTCAGAAATTATAAGATTTGAAACCATGCCTAAATCCTTGAAGGTAAATATTTCTTTCCCGTCTTTTTTGTCGTAAACCTTCAATATGCTTGTCATCTTCATATAATCTGTATAGGAAATATATATCCTATCCTTATCAGATATCAGGGAGGTTACAGTTATCATGGAGTTTACGATATCATCACTTTTACGCATACTCCACTTGCATCTTCCACTGGCAGAGTATATGGCATCAATTTTTTTATAGCTGCAGCAATAGACAAGGTTATCCTGCACATCAATAAAATCAGTGGAAGGGCTTTCCATATTGTACTTCCAAAGACTTTTACCTTCTTTAATATTTATTGCATAGAGGTTAGAGTCTGAGGAACTTGCATATAATATGCCGCTGCTAACCTTAATGCCCATAAATTCAAAGCTATAGGGATCCTTATAGCTCCATACTTCCTTCCCGGTATTTAAATCAACTCCCACAACTTTGTCTTTATTTGAGTAATACACTACTCCATCATATACATCTAGAGTCTTTCCATGTACAGCTCCCATCCTAAGAGCTGCTTCTCCATTCCATTTTACCGGAAGCGTCCATTTCTCTGCTCCATCACTCTTATTTAATAACGTAATTTTATCAAAGGTGTAGTAGAGCACATAATCCTTGCCAGTAATAATATCTATTACATTGTCACCCACTACATTGCTGGTCCAGCTTTTTAGCTCCTTCTCTTTCTGTGATACTGCTTTACTGTCATCTCCATTTTCCTTTTGTGATACTGCTTTACTGCTGTCTCCCTCTCCCATGGCTGTTGCCTTATCCTCCAAGGAGCTCTTCTCGTAAACATGGTTACTGTTATTTGCCCCCTTGGAGGCAGGTCTACTCCTTCCTATAAAGTAAAATAGAGAACAGCCTATTAAAGCTAAGGCAATAGCTGAAAGAATAATGACCTTTTTCCTGGACATAATTTCAACTCCTTACTTTAATCTTATAATTTTTAAGTTAGATTTTATCTCTTTTTCATCTATACTGGCGGAAATATTTATGCCTGTAATTATTATGCTATCGTTTTCTATTAGAATGGCAGATGTTTTATTTTCTCCTTGGAAGATTATCTGCTTTTTAATTTCCCCAGTGCTGGAGTCTAAAAGTAAAATGTGACCCAAATTGTTTACTACGTAGACATAATTTTTTGTTAAAGCTATCTGATAATAGGCATCGTTTTCCAATTCTTTAGTAGCTTCAGTCTTTCCACTTTCTGCATCCATTATGATTAGCTTACCTAAATTGACATCATTTTTATTACCTAAAAGATATAACTTTCCATTTGCTGCGGCTTGGTTATAAATCCAATCCTCATAGGCTGTTTTCCAAAGGTCCTTTCCCTTATCCTTTGAAAATACACGAACCATTCCTCCAAGTCCTTTCGTGGAGTTGTAAAAAATATATATTCTCTCTTCGTCACTGATCATCCTTGTAGGATAATAGTCCTGCACCTTTATATCCACTTTCCACTTTTCTTTACCGCTGGAGGCATATACAGCGGAAATATGCTCCTCACTGCAGTAGTAAAGGATTTGCTTGTCAATTTTCATATCTACCATTTTGCCACTGGACAGTGACAGCCTCCATCTTATGCCTTCATTATTTAGATCTATGGCATAAATACAGGTATTAACGCAGTATGCATACAATACATTGTTTTGAACTCCAAAAAACTGATATTTTGAGTTACCTGGAGCCTTTATCCTTTTTAATTCTTTTCCATCCTCTACCCTCATTACAGCTATGCTATCCTCATAATTATAGAAAACTCTATCATTGTATAAACTACCGTATTGAGTATCATAATAATTCTCAAAATGTTTTTCGTATACTTCTGGTTTACTCTCTGTTTTCCATAACTCTTTACCAGAGTTCTTATTTAGAGCAACTACTCCTCTTGGAGAAGCTAGTACCATCTGTTCCTTAGTGCAAAAAAGCTCATTATACAATGAATCCTTCTCATAACTCCAGCTTTTTTCAAGATATACCTTTTCCTCCTTGCTCTCCTCTACTTTTTTCATGCCTTCAAAAATTAAATTACCTTTACCGAGTCTTCCAGAAGAAATAGCTGCTGGTGCTCTTCTTAAAAATAGCAGTACAATGGTAATAGATGCTGCAAATAATAATATTATTAACACACTGTATACTGTTTTTCTTCTACTCATAAAATTCCCCTTTTCTTCGTTTCATGAATATATAAGAAATAAACACCACCTTGTATTTTATTATGTCATTGTTTACATCCCATATGGCTATCTCTATTTTAATCTTATAATTTTTAAGTTAGATTTTATCTCTTTTTCATCCTCACTAGAGGACATAGACATTCCACCAATTATCATGCTGTCATCTTCTATTAGCATAGAGGTAGTAATAATTTCATCTTGGAAGGTTATCTGTTTTTTAATTTCCCCAGTGCTGGAATCTAAAAGTAAAATGTGTCCCAAATTGTTTACCACATAGATATAATCTTTTGTTAAAGCTATCTGATTATAGACTTCATTTTTCAGCTCTTTGGTAACTACAGCTTTTCCGCTTTCAGCATTTAATATTATGAGCTTACCCATATCGCTATTATTTACAGCAGCTAGGAGATATAACTTTCCATTTGCTGCAGCTTGGTTATAAATCCAATCCTCATAGGCTGTTTCCCAAAGCTCCTTTCCCTTATCCTTTGAAAATACACGAACCATTCCTCCACGTACTTCACTAGAGTTGTAAAAGATATATATCCTCTCTTCGTCACTGATCATCTTTGTAGGATAATAGCCCTTCACCTTTATCTCTGTACTCCATTTTTTTTGACTGCTGGAGGTATATACTGCAGAAAGCTCCTCTCCACTGCAGTAATATAGTATTTTCTTGTCTAGGTGCATTTCTATCAGCTGTCCGCTTCCTGTTGATAGCTTCCACCTTATACTCTCATTATCTAAATTTATGGCATAAATACAGGTGTTAGCACAATATACGTACATCACATTGTTTGAAACTGCAAGAAATTTATACCTTGAGCTGTCAGGAGCCTTTATTCTTTGCACTTCTTTTCCATCCTTTAGCTTCATTACAGTTATATTATCATCATAGTTGTAAAAAACCCTATCCTTGTAGACAATTCCGAACTGAGAATCATAATAATCCTCATAATGCTTTTCATACACTTCTGGCTTGGCCACCGTTCTCCATAGCTCTTTTCCTGAATCCTTACTTAGAACAGTTATTCCTTTGGGAGAAATCAGTACTACCTGGTCCTTAGTGCTAAAAAACTCATTTAATAGTGAATTATTCTCATAGCTCCAGCTTTTTTGAAGAGCTACTTCTTTTCCTTTACTCTCCTCTACTTTTTTCATTCCATCAAAAATAAGATTACCTCTATAAGATCTTCCAGAAGAAATGGCTGCATATGATTTTGTTAATAAAAACAACACAAGGGCCATAGCTGCTGATAAAAATATGATTAAAACTATGTAAATTGCTTTTTTTCTATTCATAAAAATTCTCCTTTGTTTTGTTCTAAGAATATATACGAAATAAATAATGCTTTGTATTATATTTGGTAAAAATAATTTACAGCTCCTCCTTAATAATAAGTGCAACTTCCGCAGATAATAATATTGAAAGTGGAAGTCTTCAGTGTTAATATTTAAAATGAAATACTATTTTGGAGGAATTAAATGACAATTAAAGATATGATGAAGTATATAGAAAGTGAATATACGGTAATAAATGAGACGCCCTGTGAGGTATGCGGCGGTGAGTTTTTTGCCGATGAGCTGAAGCTGTCCATTGTTGACGATATACCCTATGATGTATGCAGCTGTATATGTTCAAATTGTGGTCATGAAAAGATATTTGAGTTCCACGCTCCTTTTATAGAGCTGAAGACCTCAAAGAAACTCAAGAAAAATCTAAATTAAAGGAGAACTACACTTATGAAGGAAACTAGTTTAAAGCTGGCACAGCAGGACATTGATGAAGCTCTAGAAACCATTGAAGCCCTTGAAGAAACCATGGATAAGGATAATTTTTCAAAGAACGCCTTAAAGGAAAAGTTTTTATATCTGTCCAATAAGATGACGGAGCTTGAACATTTGCTTAAACAAGAGGGAATTTTATAATTTTCACAATTCCATCACAAATAACACAAATAATAATCAAACTTCCTCCTTATACTTAGATTGTAAAACAAATTCAGGAGGTGAATTATAATGAAAGCAAAACACATAGCTTCATTACTTTTAGCAGGTGCATTATTAGCTGGCGGGATATTTTCCTTTACTGCCAAGGCTGAGGATAAAGCTGCAGTTACATCAGTACCCGTGAAGATGGGTAGAATGATAGGAATTAAGGGAAAAGACATCATGGATAAGGTGCTTAAAGAGAAGCTTTCCATGAGTGATACGGAAATTGCAGAAGCCAGAGCTCAGAAGAAAAACATCTTCGATATAGCCCAAGCAAAGGGTGTCTCTAAAGAGGATTTAAAGAAGGCTTTGCTAGATGAGAAGTTTAAGGCTATCGATAAGGCTGTTACAGATGGAAAGATAACTAAGGCTGAGGGTGACAGCTTGAAGGCAAAGATTCAAGAAAGAATGAACAACTGCGATGGCAATTTAGGCAAAAACTTCGATAAAAAAGGCTCTGGAAAGGGTCAGGGTATGGGTAAAGGCAGAAACGGCGGCGGTGGAAACGGCGGTAATTGCACATTAAATAATCAGTAAAATTCAAGCTGGTATCACAAAAACTTTTGTGATACCAGCTTTTTTATCTGATAACTACCTATTTAAGATGAAGAAGGAAACTGTTTACATAGTTACTCATATCATAACGCATATGACCTATTAAAGTATACAGATTACCAACGTGATTTTAAATAAATCAACTAAATGAATTATTTATTATGTTTTCTCATCTCTATTAATTCCATCCAGTTATAGACCATCCTGGAGGGTTAAGTTCTGTAGTCCAATATGTTGGATTCCCAACATAATATGTAAACCATGCAGGAGTATATTTATACATAATTTGACCTCCAATAAAGTTATTATTATCTATTTGGATCTTCTGTGTAGATGCTTTCTAACTTGCTGGATTTTCCTGAAATAAATTCATTGATTTTCAACCAATAAGTGTTGTCCTCACTGATAGAATCAAATTGCTTTATAGTGCATTCAACCATCTCCTCAGAATAATCATAGCTTTTAGCATTATTCATTTTAGCATTGTATATTTTTATAAAGTACTGCCCATTACTATCCTTAATTTTAAAACCATAGGTCTCATAACGTTTTCTGTAATTTTCTATTTCCTCAGTATTTGAACTACCTAGTAAGTGTACTTCGCTAATATATGACCTAAAGTTGCCTTGAATAATAGGCTTCATACACATATATAAATATGATGAAATAAAAAATATAAGGAGTAATAAGAGTACAATTTTTAAAACCTTGTCACCATTTATTTTCACAACTTTCATTGCTTCAACTCCTAGCCTTTAATACAACTTGTACTTATTTTTAATAGCGAACGTTTCATTATAAAGTGTAATATTATTAAGTAAATATATAAAATAGTTTCTAGTATTCATATATACTCTATCAAGTATCTGCTTGTATATGATAGTTGCTTAATAAAAGAATATTATTGCAAATTGCGATTAGCAGGCTATTCCGAGGGCTTTTAGCCCTGGCAGTAATATGACCTTACAAAGCAAGAGTAAACTGCCTGCTAAGCCGGCGGTCCTAATTATCTGATAACTACCTATTTATGGGGTCTTCCTTATATATCTCCTTTAGTATTCCTCCATAGGTTTTTCCGTTTTCTAAGAACTCCTTATCCTCAACCTTGAAATAATAATCTTCTCCAGGTACAAGCTTACTATACTGCTCAGCTGTGCATTTTACTAATATCCCGGCAAGGTCTAAATCCCCATCCTGAATTTTCACAATGTACCTTTTACCCTTCTCTTTATATAACTGTATCTGTTCAGTATCCTTTTCTTCAAACACAGTGGTGGCAAGGGTGAAGTAATATCTTCCACTATTATATTTAATTTGGTAGATATAAAAGCCTATTGCAAAAACCACTGCAGCTATGACAAAGACCAACATAAATTTATCAAAGGCGGTCTTCTTATACCCAGTGTTATTTTTCAAAACCCCACTCCCTTTTTGTGTATTATTGTATATATTATACCATATATACGTATTTATGTTTAATTCGTATCGATTATTTTTATAAGAAAAAAATAGCTGTTGTACAGCTAACTATTTCGTTAGTTGTACAACAGCCCATTTTCTAAACTGCAAGATATACAAGGTAGAGGCCTGCTGCAAATACCAGCAGTGCCAATACTAGCTTTAATATATTTCCTATTTTCATAGTTCTTTCTGAAGAGCTTAAGGCTTCCACCAGCCCTACAGAGGTTCCTGCTAAAATTATCAGTGCACAATGTCCAATGGAGTATAAGAGTAGCATCAGCACTCCTAACACCAGGTTCCCGCTGCCTGCTACAAAGGCTAATATAGCCACCAACACTGGGGTAGAGCAGGGTGAGCAGAATACTCCTCCTAGAATCCCAAGAAAGAAGGCTCCTATGAGACCCTTTCTCTTATTTGGCACCTTGCAGATGTTATTTCCATAGTTTATAACCCCTATAAGCTGAAGCCCTACCAAAAACATCACCAAGGCTAGCAGCAGATACCACCAGGTGCCTGTACCAGTAAGCAGCTTCCCAAGTAGTGCAGAGGCTGCTCCCACTGCAGTTAAGGTAACTATGAGCCCTGTACTAAAAATCAGAGAATACTTAAAGGCCAGCTTTTTATCCTTCCCTGCATAGCCGCCTACATATCCAAGCACTAGGGGCAGCGAGGACAGCACACAGGGGCTGAAGGAAGAAATAAGTCCCCCTACTAATGCCCCTAAAAGAGCCAGCCATATGTTATTTGACAAAAGCTGTGTAAAATTAGTTAACCAGGATGCCATTATTTCACTCCCATCTCATTAAAGATATTTTCTATCTGTTCTAAAGTCATCTTCCCAGCTTGAATATAATGCAGATTATTGTTCTCATCTAAAAATACCAGAGTAGGTACTCCTTGAATCTGATATTTCTTTGCATATTCAGGATTCTTGTTTACATCTATTATCTTAACTGCAGCCTTATCCTTGTATTTTATTGCTGCTTCCTCTAAGACAGATTCCATCTGTCTACAGTAAGGTCAGCTCTCTGTACTAAGCTCTATAAGCACAGGCTTGTTGATATTATCTATATTGGTTTCATAGAGCCTTGTTTCTTTTTGAGCCGGTGACTTGAAGAAAACATTTTTACCATAATATACCCCTGCCACTCCAAGGAGCAGTACAAGTACAATTGCGAGTTTTACGCCTTTTTTCATAAAATGTCGGTGTTTTAACACCTTCCTCCCCTCTATAACCATAATTATTTTTGTTTTAAAATTATAGCACAACCTAGAGAATAAGTTCTGTGATTTCAACTAAATATGCACACTTTTACAAATAGTTTACGTATATTTAATTAATTATATGATATAGGGGGAAAATCATGAAGAGAAAACTCATTAATTGGTCTATAGCACTTATTCTTGTTATAATATTGGGTGTAATTTTAGTCTACAGAAATAAGGCTCCAAAGGCCGATAACCCTCCTAAAACACCAGAGACCTCACAAAAAACCTCTGAAAATGCAGCAAGTACTGCTGATAATGAGGATAAAATTCCTGCCTCTATAACCCTTACTGAGGGTGAATCATCTCAAATTGTACTCTCTCAACAGGAGTATAACCTACCTAAGGAATGTTTTGTGGTGGGAGTTAAGGATGAAAACAATATATATCTTCAAGGCGCAATGTCTTCAGGACCAGCAGCCTCTAATATATATAGCTATAACATTAAAACCAGTGAGAAGAAGCCCTTCATTACTGCAGTTCACAGGAACCTTTCTATAATTTGCTCAGCATTTTATGATAAATACGCAATATGGTGTGAGGTTACCAATAACTTAGAGGGTAAGGCTGTAGATAAATATGAGTGGTACATATATTTAAAGGATATAGCAAGTGGAGAAGTGGTTAAAATAGATAGCAGGGTTACTGATATAACTCCTGATATAAAGCTTGATGAAGTAAAGAATAAAATTGCATTTAACATTCCTTTTTTTAGAGGAGGAAAGGGCAGTAAAATTTCCTATGTAACTTATTCTGAAGATATAAATAATCCTATGGGAGAAATTAAGGTCTATGATATGGCTGCAAAAAAATCCACTACCATATACTCCTTTCAAGACGTAGCAAATATCTTCTGCGAAAATGCAAAGGTTAGCGGTGACTTCGTTACCTGGACCATGGGGAGGCCTACAGCTGTTGGATCTTCCAGCTACATTTACAGATATAATTTGTCCACAGGACAGAGGGAGCAGCTATCAAGGGATCCTCTCATGGTGTTCCCTACCTTATCAGCAAATAAGGTGGCAGCACTATACCGCTACCCAAAGGAGGAGCTCTTTAGGGGTGTAGTGTTCTATGATGAGGCTTCAAAGAACTGGAGAACTCTTAAGTCCTCTCCCAGGGAGGATAATATAAATGCCAATCTTTTTACAAGCCTAACTGTGTACAAAAACTATGCTCTGTACTCTCTCTCTGCTAATAACCACCCGCTTTGCTGTGTGGATTTAGACACTAACAAATTATATGAAATTGCGCCAGCCAAGGAGTACTCAGAGGTAGCCATTGATTTCTTAGATAAGAACTATTTAGTTTGGGAGTATAAGGATAGCAAGCATATACATAGATATGTCATCACTACTTTAAAATAGTTTCATGGGGAGTGTAATTTAATGAAAAGATTCTATATAATCTTAGTGTCTATTGCTGCAGCTGTCTTAATCGCTGCTGGGTTTTACTTCAATAATAAGTATAAGACTAAGGACACAGTAAAGCCTTCAAAACCTGTGGCTAATGAGCAAACTACCCAAGAGGAGCCTGTTAAGGATACTATTCCGCAAGCACTTTCTCTTTCTTATGGAAATGTATCAAATGAGATTTTGTTCAGTAAGGAGTTTAAGCTTCCTCCCGGGTTATTCGTTCTTGGTATAAAGGACGATAACACCCTGCTTGTAAAATATGAAACTCAGGCTTTGGAGAGTACAAGTGCCTATACCCTCTATTCCTATGATATACGGACTGGAAACATTAAAGAATATGTAAGAACAGTTCATGATGGCATGTTTTTAACTTACGCAGCTATAGACGGCAATTATTTATACTGGTCTGAAACCAGTATGTTTAGACTAGGGCAGAGCAGTATGTTTAAGCTAGGGCAGGGCAGTAGCTATTCTTGGTATATATATGTAAAGAACCTTTCCACCGGAGAGGTAAGACTAGTTGACCATGCTGAGACAGTTGACCCTATAAAAGATACACAGGAAACTCCCCTGCAAAAAATTGCGCTATACAACCCTCAGCAATTTATTCTTAAAGAGGAGAAGCTATTATACACCTGCTTAAATATGGACTCAGACACTTTAGCCCTTGCAATAAAGCTTTATGACTGTAAGACCGGTAAATTAAAGGTAATCGATAGTATACAAAATTACCAGGATCTAATGTACAGCCAACCGGATATTAGCGGAAATAAGGTGGTATGGTCCTTATTTAGGGGAAATGTAGAAAATGACTATAATGGAATCATGTATTTATACGACTTAACGGAGAATAAAAAAGAAGTACTGTCAAAGGATACCTTCATGATCAATCCCACAATTTCTGGTAATAAGGTCTATGCCTATTATCTGTACCCAGAGAAAAAATACGGCATAAGAGGTATAGTAAGCTGTGACTTAACAAAAAAGAGCTGGAATACAATTTTCTCCTTTGAAATACCTGATGCATATAAACAAGATATGAAAAGAGTAGGCCAGATGTATGCCTACAATTCTAAGGTTGTATATAACACCTCCTGGGATGTAAATCATTTATTTGTGGTAGATGAGAAAAGCAATACCTATTGCTCCCTTATGGAAAATAAGACTACTGTAGATGCATATTTGTTGCAGACTCAGCGTGGCTATATTCTCAGTACTTACATTAGTGAAAATCTTCCTATAACAGTGCTTACAAAATTAAAGTGATAAGGCAGGGTTCATATGAGAAAAAAGGTAATAATTATAATAACAATTCTATTGGTGTGCTGCATAGCAGGATTTTTACTCTATAAAAATCCATTTAGAGGCACTGGCAAACCACAGGGGATTAACACAGGGTTAAATACAGGAACCCCCCCTGCAAAAGATCAGACATCAGAGAATAACACTCCTCAGATGCTTCCTGGACTTATTTTATCAAAGGACAATATAGTTAAAAGCTCCATAGACCTTCCTGAGGGTAATGCTTATACCAAGCTTGCAGATAAGAATCATCTTTACATTGAAAGCTTGAGTAATGACTATATATACCTGTATGATATAAAGAGCGGAAAGACAACAGAAAAATTCCGTGTTTTTAAACGTTCAGAAAACAGCTACAACTATACTAATGCCTTAAAAGACTATTATATAGGCTGCCTAATTAATAATGATGTTATAAAGGATGGTAATTACACAGCTCACTGGACTGTAAAGGCAAAAAAACAGGATAATAAGGAGTTTATAATAGAGGATAAAACCATCACCTTGCAACAAAGTCAAGAGGTTTATTGGGATGTTCCCACCAGGTTTGACGCAAGCAAAGACAAATTAGTCTATAACAGCCAGGAAAAGGGAGATAATAACAACCTGCGTTCTCAATTAATGCTCTATGATTTTACTACAGGTAAGTCATCTGTTATAGATTCTATAGAGGATACCTTAAATCTTAGATACTCCCCTGCCTTTATAAGTGAAGATAAGGTAGTGTGGACTCTTACAAAGACTAAAGACAACATGCCTGTCTCTGGTGTATCCTATATCTATGATATAGCTACAAATAAAAAGGAACCCTTAAGCCGAGATTTAAAAATTATGTATCCAAGGATATCAGGCAGCCGCATTATTGCAGAGTACTGCAATAAAGATGAAGTTAATGCAAGGGGGCTTGTAAAATATGACCTTGAGAGAAAGCTATGGAATACCATATATATGGTACCAGAAAGCCCTGGAAATCCTTCAGATTATATAGCTTGCTACCTTGTAAGCGGTGATTATGTAGTTTTTAACACCACGAAGGTAAACTCTCCTATCTATGTCTATAAGCTATCGGAAAACACCCTCTATGAGATACCTCCCTTAGAGAAGTCATCCTGTGCTAATATAATTGATATTTATGATAATACAGTTTTTGTAAGCTACATTAGTGATGGACTTAATTTACAATATAAAATATATGAATTAAAATAAGTTATAACTTATATGGCTGCCACTTAAGGAGGTGATAGCTTGAAGGGAAGAATACTTATAGTAGAGGATGAATTAAAGCTTTTAGATATTATGAGACTTTATCTTGAAAAGGAAGGCTATGAAGTGACCACTGTCTCTGATGGAAGCTTAGCAGAGGATTACATAGGGCAGCAGGACTTTGATCTAATTATTTTAGATGTTATGCTTCCAAAGAAGGATGGCTGGTCACTGCTTCGAAAAATTAAGGCCCATGGAGAGACCCCCGTAATTCTCACTACTGCTAGAGGCGAAGAAGAGGATAGAATTTTTGGTCTTGAGCTTGGAGCAGAGGATTATATGGTAAAGCCAATTAGCATGAGGGAGCTGGTGCTTAGGTGCAGCCTTCGTATAAGGTGCAAGATGATAAAAGCTGAGCCCACAATAAATCTTAGCAATATGACTATTGATGAAGCCACCAGAGAGGTGAGAGAAAATAATGTAATCATAAGCTTAACTCCTAGAGAGTTTGATCTACTGTTATTTCTTGCAAAAAACATCAATTTGGTGTTTACCAGGGAACAGCTATTAGATAAGGTATGGGGCTATGAATTTGCAGGAGATACTCGTACTGTAGACACCCATGTAAAGAATCTCAGAGAAAAGCTAGCTTACTGTTCTAACCATATAAAAACCCTTTGGGGTGTTGGCTATAAGCTGGAGGGCTAAAATGGGAAAGATAACAAAAAAACTAATAAGATACTTCACCACTGCCATGGCACTAGTAATTCTGCTCTGTGTACTGCTCTGTGCACTCTTTATATCTAAATACTATATGGAAAAGCAGTATTCAAATCTAAAGAGTCGAGCAGAGGCAACCTATGCTGCTATATTAGAAGGTGATACCTCAGGCTTGTCTCAAGCTCTTATAATAAAAAATGGTGTGATAAGCTATTTTGGCCGTAAGATGGGGTCCATGGCTTTTATAAAAAATACAGATATTGACCACCTTAAGGAAAGAGGAGAATTTAAAAATCCCAAGGGAGAGGTGTTTCTATATTACAATATGACCACAGACCTTGGCAATATAGTGGTTTTTGAAGATAAGAAGTCCACTGGAGATATTTTAAATATTATTAATCTTATCTTGCTGTTGGTATTTATTTTAGGTCTATTAATATGTATCCCCATTTTCATATTTCTTGGTAAAAAGCTTACCTCTCCAGCTCTTAAGCTAAAGGATGCAGCTCTTAGCATATCTCAGGGAAACTATGATGTAGTGCTTGACTGTATCACTGGAGATGAGCTTGAGGAAGCTTCCCGCAGTATAAATATCATGGCAAAGAGCTTAAAAGAGAAGGATGCATTACAAAAGAGCTTTATAGCCAATGTGTCTCATGACTTTAAGACTCCCATAAGCGTAATTCGCGGTTATGGAGAGGTAATAAGAGATGGGCTTGCAGAAGAAAATATTGTGACCTACGGAAACAATATTGTAAGTGAAGCTGATAGATTAAATCATATGGTAATGGAGCTTTTGCAGCTCTCTAAGCTAAGAGAGGGAAGCATCAAGCTTAATTTTGCCACCTTTTCTCTAAGTGACACCTTCACAAGATCAGTAGAGGCCTTTATGCTTAAAGCTAAGGAGCGCGGTATAATCCTAGAGCTTCACTGTGATAACTGTAATATCATTGGAGATGAAGACTATATTAGCAGGGTTATCTATAATCTATTAGAAAACGCACTAAAGTTCACACCAGAGGGAGGCACTATAAAAGCTAGCCTTGAGGTAAAATCACAAAGTGCCACCCTATCCATATGTAACGAGGGCAGTGTCATAGAAGCTGATTTGCTTCCCCATATATGGGAAAGATATTATAAAGGCAGCACCTCTGGTGGAATAGGCTTAGGCCTTGCCATATGCAAAGAGATATTAGTTCAGCATGGCTTTCTATATGGAGTTCAAAGCGATGAAGCAACTGGAACCTGCTTTTATTTTACAGCAGCATGTGCAGCCATATAAGTTATAACTCATATGGCTGCCACTTAAGAAAGGACGATGCAAATGACTAAAAATCCCATTGAACATAAAGAACGTACAGATGAGCTTAGACTAAATAAGTATATCGGGGAGAGCGGACTTTGCTCTCGTAGAGAGGCAGATAAGCTAATTGATGAGGGTAGAGTAAGGATAAATGGAATATTGGCAGAGAAAGGTACAAAGGTTCATGCTAATGACGTGGTTACAGTTAATGGCAAGGTAATAGGAAAGAGGGAGGAGCTTGTTTATATTGCTCTTAATAAGCCCAGGGGCATTACTTGTACCACTGATAGAAGAGTAAAAGGTAATATTGTAGACTTTATGAACTATCCCCTCCGAATCTTTCATATAGGTCGGCTGGATAAGGACTCCCAGGGTCTTCTACTAATGACTAATGATGGAGATATAGTAAACAAGATTCTCCGTTCAGGAAATTTTCATGAAAAAGAATACATTGTCACCGTCAATAAACCCGTAACTAAGGAATTTATCCAAGCCATGAGCAGCGGAGTCCCTATACTTGATACCGTCACTCGCCCATGTAAGATATGGAAGCTAAGTAAGGATACCTTTAAGATAATCCTCACCCAGGGGTTAAACAGACAGATAAGGAGAATGTGTGAATACTTGGATTATAAGGTTGTAAAGCTTGAGAGGATAAGAATTATGAATATAAAGCTTGAAAAGCTTCCTCTAGGAAAATGGAGATATTTAAGCAGGGAGGAGCTTAAGGAGCTAAATGCCTTGATTTCATGTTCCTCAAAGAACTTCCTTCCCCATACCATAGAGGAGGATGAGGAATAAAATGCGGTGCCAAGAGGCACCGCAAATGTTGTATAATTATGTTATGCAAAAAATATCAACAACATATAGACTCCAACTATACATCTATATCTAAGATCGAATATGGTAAAAGAGTTGTATTAGACTATGAGGTCAAAGCAATAGCTGAGGAACTTTGTGTTGGCGTAAGTGGCCTTTTCAATAGAAAGACAGTATGAAATTACTTTTTATGTATACGCAAAGGATAAGCAGGGAGAGTATGAAACTTTCTGGTCTGCTAGAACTACTGCTAGATAATATGACATGTCATATTATCTAACTAATCATAGCACAATATATTCTAGCCCAATCAAAAAGGAGACGCTGTAATATTTCATAAAGGTGTTTCTAATTGGGTAACATGGCCGACACATTGTATGATTATATCCAGATATGACACTACAAATCTAGATTTTCTACTCTCAGGGCATTCAAATAATAGACAAGTATACCCATTACTTACTGCAATAAAAAGCTATGCAGGAGTTGAATTTATATCTTTCTAGTATATACTTAATTGGATGTGAAATTTATCCCACATCCAATTTTTTGTTCAGCTTTTTTTAAACTCTTCTTCAGCCCGAACCTTAGTAGCTTCGTCAAGCTGCATCCTTTCATAACCTTCTGGGAACTTTATATATGGAGGAAATAACTTTTTTAAACTCTTCCCATAGTTTTTACCTTCTTCAGGATACTTATGGTTAGCAATAGAAAGGCGATTATTAGTTGTTTTAGCATCTAATACGACAGGAAGTGATACAGCATCACCATCTTTTCGTGTAACCTTGCCGTCCACATAAAAATATTCCACCTTTGACATCCAAATATATATTTTATTATCACTTGTGCCTAAAAGTTTAAAAGAACTATACATCTTACCATTTTTTGAACTTACTATATCATCTGTTTTAGTATCTAAATATTCTAGTATCATCTTTTCGTCATTTTTTGTAATACTTAAAGCATTAGATGACACCTTTTCTGAAGAGTTACACCCTGAAAAAATAACTGTTGCGACAAAAGTTAAGAGAAATAACACTTTTGATTTCATGAAACTATCATCTCCTCAAATCAAATATAGGTATCTATGTTTACATGTAAACACATTGCCTCATTTACAACTATGCCTATATATTATTATCTAGACTCAGTTCTAATTCAACCGCATAAATAAATTTGTATAACATGTAACAAATTAACAACCATAAATAGTTCTAACTTAACCAATCCAAAAGCAATGATATTATAATAAAAAATAAGGCTGTTTACATTTTATGTATGTCAACAGCCCGATTTTTTATTGTCTATTTACAAGATTTATAAAGGTATTCATGTCATATTTAGCTCCCACATATACTCTTCTTAGTGTGAGGATGCCGTCCTTCTTGTGAGTCATTCCACTATTTATAGTTACTCCTAGCTTATAGCCTGCCTCCTTGGCTGCCTTTAGCGTATTTTCATTATAGGTTCCATAGGGATAGGCAATAAAATATGCTTCTTTATTAAGCTTTTCCTCTAAAAATGCCTTAGACTTCTTTAACGTATCCAATTGAAGCTCATAGCTCATCTTCTCTAAATGGTCATGGCTTATGCAATGAGATTCTATATCTATGCCATTTTCCTCCATCTCCTTTGCTTGAGCTAAGGTGATGACATGGGGGTCATTATCTATAGCTTCAATTATAGCGAAGATGGCAGCAGTTTGACCAAATTCCTTTAATACAGGGAAGGCATTATTATAATTATCCATATATCCATCATCTAGGGTTATTGCTACAGATTTTTCAGGGATGGGTTTATTGTTTTCTAAGAAGTCATAGACCTCTTGGAGGCTTAAGGTAGTGAAGTTATTATCCTTCAGATATTTCATCTGCTCCCTAAACTTCTCCTTGGGAACTCTAAGGTCATTGCCCTTTTCATAGTCTATGGAGTGATACATAAGTATAGTGACAGCTTTATCATTGTACTTAAGCTTTCCCTCAGTAAAATTTCTGCTCAAGGGCTTATGAACTTCTGGCACCACTGGAATAACAGGCTCACTTTCTTCTACCTTATCGTTACCCATGGGGCTAGGTTTACTTGCATTAGTATTAATTGATTTTTTATCCACAGAACAACCTATGAGGATTGTACCTGTTATACACAAAAAAATTACACATAAAATAGCGAAAAACTTTGGTTTATAAATTTTCATGTCTCAAGTCATCCTTTCTATATTGATTTTATCCACATTATCCACAGGTACCTGTGTGTATAATGTGTTATTTTTACTTAATAATTATTATTAATTCCGTTTTGCTGGAAAAATTGCAGTTTTAAATAGGACAACTTTTGTACTTATTAACATTGTCCACATTTTGTCTGTGCATAAGTTGTTGAATTTCTGTGATTTACTTCGTTTTACATAATATATCATAGTTTTACCCAAAACAGCAATTTCATTCTACAAAAAAGATGTAATTATTTCATCTTTTTATTTGTCTGTTGAAGGAATATATGCACATTGTCCACAGATTTGTGGATAACCTGTGGACAATAGTATTTTACTTAATTAATTCTCCGCTAATTATAAGTCTGTGAGTGGCTACTCGCACTGGAGTACAAGTTACTAGAGTCATAGTGGCTTCTTTAGTGGTATCTAGTACTGAAACCTCTGTGGGCTCCACCACCTTTTTTCCTACCACCTTATACTTATATTCACCCTCAATGGTTTTAACTATAATCTCATCTCCATTTTGGAGTTCATCTAATCTATTAAAATAGTCATTATAGGTATAGCTTCTGTGACCTGCCACACAGAAATTACCCTTTTGTCCTGGAAGGGCTGTGCCGCTAAAGTGACCTACTGCATACTTTAAGGTCTCGTTATCTACTCCTTCACCTATGGCCACCTTTAAATTTATTTTAGGTATTATCATAAGTCCGATGGCCCCAGATATTTCCTGAGAGGGTGGTTTCAAATCTGGGCTCTTATCTGATACAGCTCCCTGCCCCATCTTTTGAAATTCCTCCGCTCTAGCTTGAAAATCTTTTATTAAGGAATCTTGTTTTTGTTTTCCGCTAAATCTCATAAAGAGAGCCGTTCCTATTACAGTTAAGCCAATCACTATGAGAGCAATGCCTATATATTTTCTTTTCATATTCCCACCCCACTTTTATAAATTGAAGCTCTATGTAAATTTTGCCATATATCGCTTGCAATTTCCAGTAATTTTATAAGTATTTATAAATATTATACTATATTATTATATTACACCTATACAATTTATAGAGTAAAATATTTTTGTATATATATGGTAAATACTTTCACAGTACTCTGTAATAATGTTAACAATGGCAATAGGCTATGCTATAATATTTAAAAGGTGTTAGTAAAGAAAGGTTGGGGATATATGAGTGGTAAAGTTATCTACGTGGACTTCTCTGCAGTACAAAGGAATAATTGGTGGAGACAAAACTATGTAAGATTACTAATTGCAAGACTTCGTTTTATTATTAAATTTCGAAGAAAGAAGAATATGCCCAAAGACAATACCTATAAAAAAGTAATACTATAGAGGAGAGTAGAATTTCATGAGAGTGGGTTTGGGATACGACGTTCATAGACTTGTAGAGGGAAGAGCACTTATACTTGGAGGAGTGCAAATTCCCTATGAAAAAGGGCTTCTTGGGCACTCTGATGCAGATGTGCTGCTGCACGCAGTGATGGATGCTTTACTTGGAGCTGCCGCCCTAGGAGATATTGGTAAGCATTTTCCAGATACAGAGGCTGCCTACAAGGGAATATCCAGCCTAAAGCTTTTGGAGCATGTAGGTGCTCTTATAAAAAATAATGGCTATGCTATTGAAAATATTGATGCTACCATCATAGCCCAAAGACCAAAGATGGCTCCTCACATTGAAGAAATGGTAAAGAATATAGCTTTAGTTTTAGGCCTTAAAACCGACCAGGTAAATGTGAAGGCCACTACTGAGGAAGGCCTTGGTTTTACAGGCTCTGGTGAAGGAATAGCCTCCAATGCCATTTGCTCATTATATAAAAAATAATTGGAGCATGTGTAGGAAATAACCTTTCTACACATGCTCCTTTATTGTGATCAAAGATGCACCTTTGGAATACTAAGCTCTATTTTACACTTAGCTCCTGAGAGTTCTTCTCCACTATGATAGCTGAATCTATTACCTTAAGGTTCCCGCCAGCACTGTTAAATACATTTCCTGATAATATTGTGTTCATCACAGTCTGGACCTCAGCAGAGGTTATGTCTTCTCTTATTCCTGTAAGCCTAAGAGAAACCTTTTTGCCCTGCTCATTCATAAAGCTCATCATCAAAGTCTTATCTGCCATTTTTCTTCCTCCTTTATATTTTCATTTAAACTATGGGGAGAGGTGCTCCCCATGAAAAGCTCTGTGCTGCTATGCGTTAACTATAAGCTGATCATCTTCTCTAAGCACTTCGTTCACTGGATATTTAAGTAGGGTTCCCAGTGCTGTTCCTATCTCAAAGAGCTTCTCATCAGGAGCATTAGCTTTAACCTTTGAGAACCTTTGAGTTTTGAACTGATCATTACCTTTAGCATCCATGCCAACCTTATACTTTATTGCCAGTGTACTCTGTACCTTTGTGGTTGTTACTGCCATAGTATCAACTCCTTTCATAAGGTAACTATGCAGTTATTCTATTTTTTACCTTATATACACTGTCCATATTTCTATTTGTTCTACTTATTTATTTGTAATTTATGTAATATTTAATTGAATACTGTAAAAAAGTGTATTAAATACTTTCCTTATCATGTATGTTATGTTAATATAATAGTATTAATGGTAATATCTCGCATAAAAAATATTAAAACTGAGGTGAGTTATGAAGCTGGCTTTTATTAGAAATTTGGAAGGAACAGAAACCCTTGCAAAGACTCTCTATGGGGATGATGGAAAAGTATTGCTAAAGGCCGGAAATAGGATTACTCGTGACTATATAAATTCCTTTAAGACTCATGGTCTGTACTTTGTATATATTGAGGATGAAAACCTAGAGGATGTTACAGAGGATACTTTTTTGTCTGAGCTTAAGGAAGAATCCCTTACCTCTGTTCCAAGGATGTTTGATAGCTTTACCTCTGGCAACATAAGAGAAATTGAACATTCCTTATTCCTTATAAATGATCTTGTGGATTATATAGCTGAATTAACCTTTATCAATACCAATCTTTATGAAGTAAAAAGCTTTGATAATTATACCTATATCCACTCTGTGGATACTGCTATTATGTCTGCATACTTAGGAGCCCACATGGGCTTTAGCAGAAAATCCTTAAAGGAGCTTACTACCTCTGCCATGCTGCATGATATTGGGAAAACTAAAATTGCACCTCAAATTATAAATAAGAATGGCGCTCTAAGTAATGAAGAATTTGAAGAGATGAAAAAGCACCCCATATATGGAGCAGATATCCTTAGTCCATGCTCCTTGCTTAGCGAGAATATAGTGCTTGGTGTTCTTCATCATCATGAAAAGATAGATGGTACTGGCTATCCCTTTGGATTGAGTTCAAGTGCAATCAATATGTATGCTAGGATTATCACTGTGGCAGATGTATTTACCGCTGTTAGTGCCAATAGAAGCTACAGAAACAGATTTAACCCCAACGAGGCCTATGAGTTAATTCTATCAAGTGCTGGTACAAGCTTTGACTGCCCAGTGGTAGAAAGATTCAAGGAATGTTTCTCCATATATCCATTAGGCTGCTGTGTAAGACTTTCTAATGAAATAGAAGGATATGTGGTAAGACAAAATAAAGGCTTTGCAGATAGACCAGTGGTAAGGGTTATCTATGACCCCTATAGCAAAAAAACCATTCAACCCTTTGAAATAAATTTAGTTAAGTATCCAAATATAGTTATTGACTGTATAGTAGAAAATTAGGTACATATAAAAAGTGAAGTCTAGGCAGCACGTAAGCTCCTGACTTCACTTTATTTTTGCTAATTACTTTTTACTATCATATTCTCTATGTCTTCCACAGGCAGGGGTTTGCTAAAATAATAACCCTGTGCACGATGACAGCCCTGATGAATAAGGAAATCCTTTTGGGAAAAGGATTCCACACCTTCTGCAATTACTGTTAGATTCATATCCCGTGCCAGCTTTATCACCATCTTTGTCAAAAGCTGCTCCTTGGAATCTGTTTCTAGGTTATCTATAAAGCTCTTATCAATCTTTAAGGTGTCTATGGGAAAATCCTTAAGGTAGTTCATAGAGGAATATCCTGTGCCAAAGTCATCTAGAGATATAGAAATACCCATGGACTTTAATTTATTTAAAATCTCAGTGGTGTAGTCCATTCGCTTTACTAGTGTACCTTCTGTAACCTCAAGCTCAAGATACTGTGGATCAAGCCCCGTTTTTATTAATATCTCATGCACCTTATTAATAAAATCTGTTTCCTCAAATTCTCTAGCAGATATATTTACTGCTACCTTGAAAGGTTCACAACTTTTCTCCTGCCACAGCTTATTTTGAACACAGGCCTCTTCAAGGACCCATAATCCTATTTGCCTTATTAGGCCTGTCTCCTCAGCTAAGGGTATAAATTTTAAAGGCGGTACTATAGTACCATCTGATTTTCTCCATCTAAGCAATGCTTCAACTCCAACCATCCTTCCTGTTTCTAGGTCCAATTGGGGCTGATACATTAAGAAAAACTCCTTATTGTTTAAGGCACGTCTAAGGCTATGCTCCATTTCCGCCTTCTCCATAACCATCTCATTTATCTCTTTTGAATATATGTAATACTGGTTTTTTCCCATTTCCTTTGCCCTATACATAGCAGCATCTGCATTCTTCAAAAGTGTATTTCCATTGTCTCCATGTCCAGGATATATGGCAATTCCTATGCTGGCACATAAATAATGCTGATGGTTTTCCAGCACTATGGGGTCTTTAAAGGCTTGTATAATCTTTTCTGCCCAAAACACTGGTTCTTCTTCATTTTCTATAGAGGGCAGCAATATTACAAATTCATCTCCACCTATTCTAAATACCCTGTCCTTAACCGTAAATATACCATTTATCATCTCTCCTGCAGCCTTTAACACCTCGTCACCCTCATTATGTCCCTGGCTGTCATTGATAAGCTTAAAATTGTCCAAGTCTAAAAACAAAAGTGCCATCTTCTCATTATTTTTCCTGCAGAAGTATATAGCCTCCTGGAGGCTGCGGTTGAAATAGCTTCTGTTTGGTAAACCTGTAAGGCCATCATAATAGGCCATCTTATATATAAGCTCCTCCGAATATTTTCTAGAGCTTATATCGCTATGAGAACCTGCCATGCGAAGAGGCTTTCCATCTTCACTAAAAATCGCCTTGCCTCTGCTCATAATCCACTTGTAATTTCCATACTTGGTTTTCATTCTGAACTCATTAATATAATAGGGAGACTTCCCGTGTAAATAGTCCTTGAAGGTCTCTTCATAAAGCTTATAATCCTCTGGATGTATAAGTGCTGTGAAGGTCTCTATTTTATCTGTGAGGTCCTCCTCACTATATCCTAAAAGCTCCTTGGTACGATGATAATAAAGACTATTGTCACAAAAATCCATCTCCCATAAGCCATCATTGGAGCCTTCCACTGCAAGGTGATAGCTCTGCTGACTTTTCTTTATATCTTCCTCTCTTTTTCTTACCTCTTCATACTGCAGCTTAAGCTCCTCTTCAGTGACCTCCAGCTCCTTATAGGTGTTTTCAAGCTCCCCATAGGTCTCCTCTAGCTGCTCATAGCTTTCAAGCAGCTTATAAGCCCATCTCTTGTTTGTTACAAATTGCTTATACATAAGAATGTAAAGAAGAGCTCCTGTTAAAATGATATAGATTAGGCCCTTAACAAGTTGCAATCTTAAAAACTGAGTATTTGTATTGGTAATGAAGAGGATCAGTTTATCTGTGGCAAGCATACAAACTATAGAAAGCACCACATAGATACTGCAAAGTTTTATCGACACTCTCCAAGGAATAAAATTTCTTTTTAAATTTTTTATATCGTTTAATTTACTTAGTCTTTTTAATCTTTCGTTTTCAAATTTGCGATTCATATATACCTCTAAAATCTCTTATCTATTTCTCTGACTTGATGCGGCCAACATCTGACCTAGGCATAATCCGCCATCATTAACAGGCAGTACTCTGTTATAATATACCATAAAGGCCTTATCTTCAAGCAGTGTTTTTATAGAGGTGAAGATATATTTATTTTGAAATACTCCTCCTCCTAAAACCACCTTGTTTATACCTTCACGCTGTCTTCCTAAAATACATAGCCTGAAGGTGAAGTTTACAACGGTATTGTGTATCTTTTGTGAAATTATATTATTAGAGGTACCTCTGTTAATATCAGCCATAACAGCTTTTATAATGGGGCGGTAATCTACAATAATTTCCCCAATATTAGTGCTTAATTGCTCTAGCTTGTATTCATAGCAGGGCTCAAGCTCGCCACTGCTATTTATTTCAGACTTTGCCCCCTCCTGAAGCAGCTCCTCCAGCTCTATGGCTGCCTGAGCCTCATAGCTTATCTTCTTATCTCCACTTATAAGGCTGTATAATCCATCAAGCAGTCTGCCCATACTAGAGGTCTTTGGATAAGGAAGTGTACTTTTATCTAAAAGCTGCCATATAAGCACTGCCTCCTTTCCATATTGTCTGCTTATAAATTCCTTTGTCTCATCGCAGACACCATAGGTATCCCAAAGGTATGCAAGAGTCATTCGATAGGGCTCTAAAACTGCTTTTTCTCCTCCTGGCATAGGGGTATATCTAAGATGAGCAAAACGCTTAAAATCTTTTCTGCTGCAGACAAGCACCTCTCCTCCCCAAATGCAGCCATCTGTGCCAAAACCCGTGCCATCATAAATAACCCCAATTACTCTCTCATCAATATTATGCTCAGCCATAACACTTAAAGCATGGGCATGATGATGCTGTACTTCTACCACCGGCAGTCCCTCATCTCTTCCATATTTACTGCTGTAATAGTCAGGGTGCATATCCACAGCAATAATAGAGGGTTTTATATCAAAGAGAGACTTAAAGTGTTCTACATTTTTTATAAAATGTCTGTAGCTTTCTATATTGTAAAGATCCCCTATATGCTGACTTACAAAGACCTGTTCACTCTTTCCCAGGGCAAAGGTGTTTTTCATATGGGAGCCACAGGCTAGTATTCCCTGATAGCCCTTGCATATAATATCCTCAGGTGCATAGCCTCTTGCTCTTCTAATGATAAACTCCTCTTCACCTATAACCCTTACCACTGAATCATCTACAGGCACATGAATTTCCCTGTTATGCAGAAGGAAAAAGTCCACCACAGAGCTTAGATTATTAAGTGCTCTCTCATTGGTGTATTCCAAGGGAAAGCCGCTCCTATTGGCACTAGTCATTATAAGCACCTTAAGCTCCTCATCAAAAAGCAGGTAATGCAGAGGAGTATAGGGTAGCATTACCCCAAGGGTGCTCTGTTTAGGTGCTATGTTATAAGGCAGGGTACTATCCTTACCTCTCTTTAAAATCACTATGGGCTTTCTTGTACCACAGAGAAGCTTCTCTTCTAAAGGTGTTACAACACAATGCCTTCTAATGGTCTCTAGGTTCGCCATCATCAATGCAAAGGGTTTATGGGGACGCAGCTTTCTCTGTCTTAAAATACTTACTGCCTCTTCATTTTCCCCGTCACAGACAAAATGAAAGCCTCCAAGTCCCTTTATAGCAAAAATTGCTCCTCCCTTTAATTTTTCACGGGTAAACTTCAGTGAATCCCCAGTGTTTATTTCATTTCCTCTGCTGTCTGTAACCCAAAGTCTAGGTCCGCAGGAGGGGCAAGCATTGGGCTGAGCATGAAATCTCCTGTCCTCAGGGTTCTTATATTCTTCTGCACAGCTTTCACACATTTTAAAGCTCTCCATGGTAGTCTTATCTCTATCATAGGGCAGCCTTTCAATTATGGAAAACCTAGGTCCACAATTGGTACAATTTGTGAAGGCGTAGCCATATCTTGGATTTCCCTCAGTGGTTATATCCCGAATACAATCCTCACACACAGACATATCAGGAGAAACAAGGGTAATATCCCCCAAAATCTCTTCACTTTCAACTATATTAAACTCAGTATAGCGCTCCAAAGGACGCAGCTCTATAGCTATATTTTCAATTTTAGAAAGGGGAGGCGCCTTCTCAAACTCCTTCAGAAAGTCTTGTAAATCCTGTTCCTCACCCTGTACATCAATATATACTCCTGAGGAATTATTGTTCACCCAGCCAAAGAGGTTGTGTGCTCTTGCCTGCTTGTAAACAAAAGGTCGAAAGCCTACTCCTTGAACAATACCTTGCACTCTTATAAAATATCTTTTCATATGTACGCACCTTTTTTCAAAATAATACTTGCAAATTTAACAAAACTATAATATAATTATAAAGTTACCTTAACAAACAAATGTTATATTTGATATAGAGCTTCTCCTTCGGTCATTGATCCTATGATTCCTGTGAAAGTTTACCAAATATAAAATAATGATATGGAGGAGGTGAAATATTAATGATTGAAACAAATTTTGAATTTACTGTTGATATAATCAACGAATGTCTTGAGGAATGTCTCGAGGAAACTTCTGAGGAAGGTGAATAGTAAAAGTGCAAATATCCTGAGTTTGCATTTTACTTCCTTCCTCTTTTGATTTTTTGACATTTTTCAACTCAAACCCTATCTTTATAGGCAATCATTTCTCTCTTCATTCTCTTTATATCTTTTCACATTTTCCAAATTTAAAAACATTACAGTCATTCCTACCTGTGCAAAAGCAGTTATAACTGTAAAGAAGGCTTCTAAAACGCTTACATACATGGGTATTACCACCTTGCCAGTCTGAAGGATTTGTAGGGTTAAGAAAAAAGAAATAGGCGTACTAGCTGCACTTAAAGCAAAGAACACCAGTATGTTGGTAACTAGCGCAAACCCTAGTATCTTCCAAAAATTACCCTTGGCTAGGGAGGAGCTATATTTAAACGCTGCCATAAATCCTTTTTTTCTTATTGCAATAGCATGCAAATAGAAGCCATAATAAACTGCAATTATTACTCCAGGTATTATAAGAAGCACTATACCTAAAGTCATTCCGATAATAAACAATAAAAAGGCAGGCAGTGTTTTAAGCAAAAGCTTTGTGGCCTCATTTATCAATTCATTCCATTTCAGCTTTTCACCATTTTCTATAAATCTAGCAGAAGCCATTATAATACAGGAATTAATCATCACAGCCAAAACAAGTGATAGCAAGAGATTACCTACAATAATAATCGGCGGTATATTGTCTATATTATTCTGTATACAATTATTTACAATCATCGTTGGTAGACTAAAGAGCACGGAGACAATGGCTATACTAATAAACATGTTTTTATAAACCTGAAAGGTCATGGTAAAAAAGTCTCCCATTTCTAAATTTCGCATCTTAAGCTTGTCAAACATAAATTACCCTCTCCTTATCTGTCAAAAATAAATGATTTTATAAGTGCCGCACTTTCTCTCATATAATAGGCAGGAATAAGATACACCAAGGTTTCAGCACTATAGGCAGTGCAGTTTAGTCCTGCTCTTTTTCCTAGCAGCATGGAGCGATATATATGAAAGCCATTGGTTATTATAGTGACCTTAGCACTCTTATTGCCATCCTTTGAAGCTATGAGTGCTGCAGAATTGTTTACATTTTCCTTAGTATTGGTAGACTTATCTTCAATTAATAATCTGTCTTCAGAGACTCCTCTACTCATCAAAAACTTCTTCATAGCATAGGCCTCGGTTACACTTTCTCCTGGACCTTGTCCACCAGACAATATCAATATACAATTGGTGTTCTCCTTAGCAAGCTTTTCAGCAGCCTCAAGCCTCTGTACCAGAGTAAGAGAAGGGGTTTCCCCCCTAAGCCCAGCACCGAGCACCAGCACATAAGGTGAAGGAGACCTATCACTTTTAAAGGAATAGGGTATTATAACAGCTTCAGCTATTACAAATATAATCAAAGGTATTATTATAACTAGATTTAACACTTTATTTATAACCTTAATGGTCTTGCCTTCTCTATGTCTTAAGAGATACAGCTTTACCACTCCCAGCATGGAAAGAAACACTCCTCCAGCTATTAACACCTTGCCAAAGGACAAATTGTAGGCTAGAGTAAAAGCACTATAAACAGTCACTATTATGCCTGCAAAAATAAGTGTCCACGAAAAGGGCTTATTATGTACACCCTTCATTTTTATTCCCCCTTTATACCTAAGCTACTAAAATAGCATACAACCTAATTATATATCTTTTCATTAACTTTAACATCACATAATTTAAAGAAAAACAGCCCCTATGGGGTTTGTTCTTAAAACTCCTAGGGGCTATTTTATTATTGATTTTTAGTTTTGATTTTATCTATTACTTCCTCTAAGGAGAGAGTACACTGACTTCCTTCCTTCATATCCTTTAAGGTAAGGACACCCTTATTCATCTCATCTTCACCTATTACTATGGTATAGGGAATCTGGAGCTTATCAGCATATCCAAATTTCTTACCCATCTTACCATCCTCGTAATATACCTCACAAACAATTCCTTCATCTCTTAGCATATTGGCCATGGTTACAGTATAGCCAAGAGTTCCCTCCATGGGAATTAAGAGCACCTTAGATAGGGTGGAGGAGGTATTAAAGTGTATTAGATTTGCCTCCTTAAGCTGATAGAACAATCTGCTGAGTCCTATAGATATACCTACTCCTGGGAGCTTCTGATTGGTGTAGTATTCCGCTAAGTTGTCATATCTTCCTCCAGAGCACACGCTGCCAATGGAGGGGTAATTATCCAAGGTAGTTTCATAAATAGTACCTGTATAGTAATCCAATCCTCTTGCTATTTTTAAGTCTATCTTGTAGTTCTTCTCCGGTACTCCAAAATACTCAATGGTCTCTATTACTGAGGATAGCTCTGAAACTCCAGTTACAAACTCCTCTTCCTTAAGCTTAAGCTCCTTAAGATAGTCAAGAGTTTCTTCGTTATTTCCGCTAAAGCTAATAAATTTCATCACTTGATCTACAAGCTCCTGAGAGTCTAAAAGCTTTATAAGCTCACCCCTAACTACTTCCTCTCCTATTTTATCAAGTTTATCTACAATTCTTAATACCTCTACCTTATTCTCTATACCAAGAGCCTTAAAAAAGCCGTTTAATACCTTTCTGTTGTTGATATGGATGGTAAAGGCACTAAAGCCTAAGTCCTTGAAGGTAGAATAGATAATGCTTGGAATTTCAGCATCGTTCATTATACTTAGTTTCCCATTGCCAATAATGTCAATGTCACACTGATAAAATTCACGGAAGCGTCCTCTCTGATTTCTCTCTCCTCTGTATACTTTTCCAATGTGATATCTTCTAAAGGGGAAATTCAGCTCAGAAAAATGCTGAGCCACATATCTTGCCAGCGGCACTGTAAGGTCAAATCTCAGCGACATGTCTGTGTCTCCCTTGTTAAACCTGTAAATCTGCTTTTCAGTATCTCCGCCACCTTTAGCCAGAAGAACCTCAGACTTTTCTATAACAGGCGTGTCAACAGGTATAAAGCCACATCTTTCATAATTCTTCCTTATTATATCAAGCATATGATTAAATGCTATTTGATCTGCTGGAAGAAGCTCTAGAAATCCTGGCAGAGTGCTAGGTTTTACAATATTGTTTGCCATGTGCTCAATCCTCCTTAATTCTTATGCAAATATGTAAAATATATTTAATACATTATTTTACTCTAATTTTATGGGTTTCTCAATAGCGATATATTTATAATTATACTATAACCATTAAAAGTATGTAAACGCATTGTAAAATTGCTCTAATTTAGTTGAAAATATTGGTACAAAATCTATATAATAAGAATAAGCTAATTAATATACCATTTTTCGGAACGCAAAGTGGAACTTATATGAAGGAGGAATAAACTATGCTTAAGGAATTAATAGCACTATCAAAAAAACAGAAGAAAATAACTAAGAGAAAAGAGGCAGCAAAAACTGTTACTCTAATAGGTGCAGGTGCAGTGGTTGGCTCTGTTGCAGCAGCTCTACTCACCCCAAAGAGCGGTAAGGAGCTTAGAGAGGACATAAAGGTTACAGCTAAGGACACTGTGGAAACTGCAAAGGTAAAGTATGCAGAGACTAAGGAAAAGCTTAATGATATCAAGTTTGATGTTATGTCCACCAAGGAAGTTTTAAAGGATGAATTGTCTGAAAAAATCGAGGCAAAGAAGAAAGAGCTTAACTCCAATATTCAAAATTTAAAGGAAAAGAAAGAAAAGATTGAAATGGATTTAAGAGCTGCGGCTAAAGAAGCCTCTGAGGACATAAAGGAAGAAGCTGAAGAGATTAGCGAGGACCTTGAAAAATAAACACATAAATTTCACTAGGAGAAGGATTATCACCTTCTCCTAGTGCAGCTTTAAAATACTAAAGGCTTAGAAGGTGATTGTATGAATACCATGATATCAGTGGGAGATTTGCTGCTAGTGGTTTTGGGCTTGCTGGGAGTTGGACTTGCTATCTATCTGATTATTACCTTGATAAATGTAAATAAAACTGTTAAAAAGGTTAATGTGATCCTTGATAAAAACACACAAAATATCAACGCCACGCTTAACCTGCTTCCTAAGGTAACAAAGGACATAAGTGAGCTTACCACCACGTTACCAGTGGTTGCTGAAAACGTAAATGACATAGTGGTTGATGTAAAAGCAGGAGTCCATGCTGTATCTAGTACTGTTAATACAGTTGGGACAAGCATTACAGATACTGTAGAATCTGTAAGCGAGACCACTGAATATGCATTAGAATACATAAGAATAATTTCTGAGGTTATTAAAGAGGTTAAAAAACTATTTAAATAAAACAAGTCCACTGGGAAAGCTTTCTCAGTGGACTTGTTTTTTTATATTTTTATATTTCAAAGCCGTATTTTATAAATATAGCCTTAGCTTTATCCTCTTTTAAGAAATCCAGAAATGCCTTAGCAGAATCCTTTTCTTTGCTTGCGGAGATAAGGGCAGCTGGATAAACTATACTCTTGTGACTCTTTTCATCCACCACCTCAGCAATAACACTATCCTTAAGGTTGGTTGCATCAGATTTATAAACAAATCCTGCAGCCACTTCACCTCTCTCTACATAGGTAAGCACCTGCTTAACATCCTTTGCATATACAAGCTTGTCTTTAACTAAATCCCATAGCTTTAAATATGTAAGACTATCCTTTGCATACTGACCTGCAGGCACTGTCTCTACTTCTCCAATAGATATCTTTATGTCCTTTTTATTAAGGTCCTGCACGCTCTTTATGGAGTCCTTCTGTTCCTTTGATACTACAAGTACAAGCTGATTCTTTAACAAATCTACTCTGCTGCTCTTCTCAATTAAGTTTTTACTCTCCAGTTCATCCATCTGCTTTTTTCCTGCAGAAATAAACAAATCTGAAGGCGCCCCCTCCTCAATCTGCTTCTGTAATGTTCCTGAGGCTCCAAGATTGAAGGTAAGCTTGATATTTTTTTCCTTTTCAAATATGGGTTGAATTTCACTAAGTGCTTCCTTTAAGCTAGCTGCAGCACTTATTGTGATAGCTTTGGGAGTGTTATCCTTTGAGGGCAGGTTATCATTTGTTTTGGCAGCTTTAGTGCATCCTGCCAATGATGTGGTCAAAAGAATAGCTGTTAGAAAAAGTGAAGCTTTTTTCATTGCATTTCCTCCCATGGAAAAAATTCGTTATACTAATTAAAGTATAACGAATTAAAATATACATGTAAATAACTTTGTTTCTAAATTTTTGAATTTATTTATTAAATCTACAAATTTAGTCATTAGTGAAATATTTATTAAATATTCTCTTTAGCTCTTCTTCACATTCTTCGTTGAATTTCTCATAGGTTTCCATAAGAATTTGTGCATTCTTAGTAAGTGTAGAGCCTCCACCCCTAGCTCCCCCACTCTTGCTTTCTATGAGCTTATAGCCTAAGTTTTCTTCAATGCTCTTCATAAGGTTATAGGCTTTATTGTAAGACATATTCATTGCCTTAGCAGCCTCAGAAAGAGACCCAGTTTTCACAACTCCCTTTAAAAGCTCATAGGGCCCTTTGCCAAATACCTTGCCGTTATTTTCTAGCCAGATCTTATATTTAACCTGCATAGAGCTTCCTCTAAGATAGGCTTTTAATTATAATGCTTGTCATGGTGTCTATGCTATCCTTTATTTCATCATTAATTATTTTTTCTCCGCCTTCTGTCAAGGCTGTGATGTCAGCACACATAGGCAGCTCAGCCAAAAGCGGAAGTCCTGTCTTTGAAACAAATTCATTTATTATTCCTTCAGGGTATATTCGGATTTTTTTGCTGCAGTCAGGACATATTATGTAGCTCATATTTTCTACCACACCAAGAAGCTTTACCTCAAGCTTCCTTGCCATATTAACAGCCTTAGTAACTATCATGGAAACCATGTCCTGAGGAAGAGATACCATTACCACTCCACTGATAGGTATAGACTGCATAACAGTTAGTGTAACATCTCCCGTTCCTGGAGGCATGTCTATTATAAGATAATCAAGCTCTCCCCAGAGCACATCTGTCCAAAACTGCTTTACTGCACCAGTAATCATTGGGCCTCTCCATATTACTGGCTGATCCTCCTCATCAATAAGAAAGTTCAAAGACATAGCCTTTATGCCCTCTTTGGTCTCCACAGGCTCTATCCCTTCACCAACACCCTGAGCACGCTTTTCACTTATGTTTAAAAGCCTTGGAATGCTCGGTCCTGTGATGTCCGCATCCAATATACCAACACTATATCCCTTCTTCCTAAGGTCTCTAGCAAGAAGCACAGACACCGTGGATTTTCCTACTCCACCCTTGCCGCTCATCACTGCAACTATCTTCTTCACTTTGTTGTATGGGTTATTTTCAATACTGCAGCTTCCTTCATTCTTACATCCATCCTTTGAAGGACAAGTACTACAATTAGACATATTATCACTCCTTATTTATAGTCTAATTACATAATAAATCTAAAGGTAGCATTTTTCAAACAAAAAACCGACTGCCATTCTCTAGCAGTCAGTTTTTTGTTTAAGACTTTTATAATATTCTACATGGAGCAAGGTTTTCAACTCCTTTATATTAAGTACGTATCCAAAGTAAACTACCCTGCCGTTTATTACTAGGGCTGGAGTCCTTGGGATACCATAGGAATCAATAGTAGCGCTGTTTTTTATAATCGATAGCTTATAATCTATATAGGGCAGCTTCTCCAAGGCTTTTTTCACATTTTTCTTAAGTCTTTCTAAGTTTTCTCCCTCTCCTAAAATATCTATCTGCATGAGTATCTCACCCTTCATTATTTATACTTTCAATATATGAAGAATGAGCTTTTAAGCTACTGCTATTTGCCTACAGCCTGCGCTATAGCTGCCTGATGCTGTGGGTCCACCTTGTCAGTACCATGGGTCTTGCTGTTTTTAAAGTGTACATCTATTACTCCATCCATACCATTACCCTTTACTTCATCCAGGTTATCTCCTGTTCCATAGCCTCCAGACCTGTTACTTACAGTAGCTCCAGAAGGATAATTGTCCAGTCCTGCATGGGGCATGGCTGCAATAGAGGCTGCTATTCTCTTTCCATTGACCTCTATTACCACAGACTTTCTATCCCAGCTCCATCCACCCCATATGGATTTTATGATATTAGTATCATTAATTGTTAGTGCTTCACAGTCAGCATGATTTGTTCCAAAAGTTCTCTTTATCATAAAGCTTCTTCCTGAATTAACCTCTGTAACTTTTGCTACTGCACCAATAGGGAAAACATATCTAGCCTCACTCCACCAATCCATAGCCACACTTCCCTGCACAGGCTTCTCAGTGGTTTTTTTAGTTATTGCTTGTCCACCACGAGATGAAGATTTAATACCGAGAATTGATGATTTACTCGCGGCATCTTCAGCTTCGGCAACTTTAACCTCTGAGGAAGATGCTTGTCCAGTTTTATATTGAATTAAATTTTCACTTATGTTATCTGACAGCTCTTGAGGAGCCTCCCCCTCTGAGTATGATATGTTGTTATTTATAGTTTGAAGCTTTTTTTCTTCTAATTTGTATTTATATAGGGAAAACAAGTAAGTACACATTAGAAGAAAAACAAACAAAAATGCAGTTTGCGCAAATCTAGTTCTATAATTCAAATGCAGCACTCCTCTCTTTATGACTTAGTAACCATTGTACTATAACAATAGGTTAGGAGAAACCCTCAATATATGGCAGAGAGGGGCAGTGGTAGTTATAAGCTAACGTAAAAGCCCTCTAGCTTAACCAAACTAGAGGGCTTTTGTTTATATTTTTCCCACTCTCAGTGCTCTTATAGAGTTTAATACTGCTATTACTGACACTCCCACATCCGCAAACACCGCTTCCCACATGGTTGCAAATCCAAAGGCTCCTAGTGCAAGCACTATAAGCTTAACTCCAAGTGCAAATACAATGTTTTGCACTACAATTCTTCTCGTGCGTTTTGCAATCTTAATGGCGGTGGCAATTTTAGAAGGCTCATCAGTCATTATCACTACATCTGCTGCTTCTATGGCGGCATCTGAACCCAAGCCTCCCATGGCTATGCCTACATCTGCTCTGGCAAGCACTGGGGCATCATTGATTCCATCCCCTACAAAAGCTAGCTTGCCCTTGCCAGTCTTATGTGAGTATATCTCTTCCAGCTTTTCAACCTTCTCATGAGGCAGCAGCTCCGAATATACACCGTTAAGCTTAAGTTTTCTTGCTACCTCTTCCCCTACACTTTTTGTATCCCCCGTAAGCATTATGCTTTTTGTTATGCCAAGCTCCTTTAATTTTCTTATAGCTTCAGGAGCATCTTCTTTTATTTCATCTGCTATGACAATGTACCCGGCATATTTATCCTCCACAGCCACATGCACTACAGTTCCTGTGATATTTGCATCATCATAATCTATTTTTTCATTAGTCATAAGCTTTGTATTTCCTGCTAGAATCCTCTTACCACTGACTATAACGCTTATGCCCTGACCAGACATCTCCTCATAATTTTCTATTTCACCTTTAATTACTTCCTTTTCATAGGCCTTTAAAATAGAAGTGGCAATGGGATGATTAGAAAAGCTCTCAGCGTAAGCCGCATATTGAAGCAGCTCCTCCCTAGATACCTCACCTTTAGGTTTTATCTCAGTAACCTTAAAAACTCCCTTGGTAAGGGTGCCGGTTTTATCAAATACCACTATTTCTACGTCGTTTAATGCTTCTAAATAGTTGCTTCCCTTTATGAGTATTCCTTTTTTAGAAGCTCCACCTATGCCTCCAAAAAATCCCAGAGGTATGGATACCACCAGCGCACAGGGGCAGGATATTACAAGGAATATGAGCCCCCTATAAAGCCACTGTGAAAAAACTGCACCTTCTATGGCAAGGGGTGGAATAATGGCTATTAAAAGGGCAGTGATAACAACTGCTGGGGTATAGTATCTGGCAAATTTAGTGATGAAGTTCTCAGTAGGTGCCTTTTTACTGCTGGCATTTTGCACTAGGTCAAGTATCTTAGAAACTGTAGATTCATCAAATTCCTTAGCAACCTCAATGGTTAGCAAGCCATTTTTATTTATAAATCCGCTGAGTACCTCACTGTCTTGTCCTACCTCTCTAGGCACAGACTCTCCTGTGAGTGCAGAGGTGTCTACCATGGAGGAGCCTTCTATGACCTTGCCATCTAGAGGAACCCGCTCTCCTGGTTTAACTATTATAATATCTCCAATTTTCACCTTCTCAGGTGATACCCTTATGGTATCATTTCCACTTTTTAGGTTTGCATAATCTGGTCTTATATCCATCAGTGCTGTAATAGACCTTCTTGAACGATTAACTGCCATATCCTGAAACAATTCCCCTACCTGATAGAAAAGCATAACTGCAACCCCCTCTGGGAATTGTCCTATGGCAAAGGCCCCAATGGTTGCAATGCTCATCAGGAAATTTTCATCAAAGACCTGACCCTTTAAAATATTTTTCAATGCTCGCAGGATTATCTCTCCTCCTACCAGCAAATAACTTATTAGATATATGGATAATTCAACTTCTTTAGGCAGGCTAAATACCGCTGAAACTAAAAATAATGTGGCTGCTATGACTAGCTTTATTATTTGCTTTTTATTTCCCTCTTCTGCGTTTACATCTTTTGCTGCTGAACCTTTTTCCTGCAGTTTTTCTCTTACCACCACATGAGGCTCCATTTTTTTAACTATTTCCACAGTGCTTGCAATAACTCCAGCTACTAGTTTCTCGTCCTCACATTCTATACTTAAGGTCTTAGTTATAAAATTCATATTTGCCGAGGATACATCCTGTAGTTCTTGTACCTTTCTTTCAATCTTAGCAGCACAATTAGCACAGTCTAGTCCCTCCAACACCAATTCCCTCTTAGCTATATCTGACATATCAAACCCTCCACCCTATGAAATTTAAAATAATCCTGCAATTTTTATTATGTGCTATTATGTATTTTCTATTAGAAGACAGTTTATATGATACATCATATGAATGATTGCTCATATGTTCTAACATAAATATATGGTATTTTAGAAAAAAAGTCAACCTTCTATCTCTTTAAATATTGACAAGTTTAATTATAAAAATTATAATTTATATATACCTATATGGGTATATACGTATATATAATGGAGGAAATGCATGGATAAGCTTACTGACTTTTTTAAGATAGTATCTGATGATACAAGGCTTAGAATACTGATTTTGCTATACCACAAAAAACTATGCGTCTGTGAGATCTGTGGCATAATGGAGGAATCCCAGCCAAAAATTTCTAAGCATCTTGGGAAGCTTCGAGATATGGGCCTTGTAAAGGATGAACGGCAGGAACAGTTTATTTTTTACGCCTTAAATATTGAGGACGCTTTGTATAAAGCTGTTCTTCAACAAATAGTGGAGAACAAGGATAATTATCCAGTAATTAAAAATGATATAGAAAAGTGCTCTACTGCAGAGAAATATCTACTTACATGCAAAAAATAGCAGGAGGATGTTTACTATGAACTTTATATCTTTATTGTTTAGCTGGCTCAATGATCAAATACTAAAAATGACTTGGCTGTCAGAACTAGTACGTCTGCTAGTAGAAAAGGTTTTTGGAATTTCTATTAAAGAAAGATTAGGAGGCAGTATACATTTCTTTATTTATGACACCATAAAGATCTTCATACTGTTGTCTGTTTTAATTTTTCTAATTTCTTATATTCAAAGCTACTTTCCACCGGAAAGAACAAAAAAAATTCTTGGTAGAATTAGAGGAATTAAGGGTAATATTCTAGGAGCTCTCCTAGGGACTATCACACCCTTTTGCAGCTGCTCTAGTATACCCATATTTATAGGGTTTACATCTGCTGGTTTACCCTTAGGAGTTACCTTCTCTTTTCTCATCTCCTCTCCCCTTGTAGATTTAGCCTCCCTTCTCATACTTATGTCCTTTTTTGGCGCAAAAATCGCAATAGCCTATGTGGTGGTTGGTTTGATTTTAGCAGTAGCTGGTGGAACTATTATAGATAAATTAAAGATGGAAAAATACATCGAAGGCTATGTGCTGGATATCAAAAATACTGATGCTGAATTTATTGAGATGACTAGGCAAGAGAGAATCTCCTATTCAAAAAATCAAGTTTTAGACATAGTACAAAGAGTTTGGATTTATATATTAATCGGTGTTGGTATAGGTGCTGCAATTCACAACTGGATTCCACAATCTGTTGTAGCGACAGTTGTTGGTAAAAACAATCCCTTTGCTGTTTTACTGGCTACTGTGGTGGGCATACCAATGTACGCTGATATTTTTGGTACTATTCCCATAGCAGAAGCACTCTTTGGCAAAGGCGTAGGAGTGGGAACAGTGCTGTCTTTTATGATGGCTGTAACTGCACTTTCTCTGCCCTCCATCATTATGTTGAGTAAAGTTGTAAAGCCTAAGCTCTTAGTAATATTTGTATCTATTGTAGCAATAGGTATTATGATTATAGGATATGTTTTTAATGCATTTTCATATATTTTTATATAAATAAGGAGGAAAATTATGATAATTAAAATTTTAGGTTCTGGCTGTACAAACTGTAAAAAACTAGAGGAAAATACCAGAAAGGCAGTTGAAGAATTAGGTCTAGATGCCACTATAGTAAAGGTTGCTGACTTTAAGGATATCCTTTCATACGGAGTTATGAAAACACCTGCTCTTGTAGTAGATGAAAAGGTTAAGGTAATGGGAAGAGTAGTCTCTTCAGAGGAAATCAAGAAATACTTATAGCATAAAAGTTATAACTCATGTGGCTGCCATTTTCATATTCACATTTTTACTTCCAGCTATCTATAATAATAGTGTAACCTTCTACTATTTACAAAAGAAAGCTTTGTCTAAATGCATACGCAGGACAAGGTGATAATTATGTCAAGCTGGAAGGAGTTTTATTTATGATAGTGCGCAGTGAAAAAGATTTGCTTGGACTGTTTAAAATAGGAAAAATAGTTGCCTTAGCAAGAGATCAGATGATAAAAGCCCTTAAACCAGGAATAACCACAAAAGAACTAGACAACATAGCAAAATATGTCCTAGAGTATTTTAATGCCCATTCTGCTCCTATGAAGGATTACGGCTTTCCTGCATATAGCTGTATAAGTGTCAATGAAGAAGCTGCTCATGGTATACCCGGCAGCAGAATAATTAAACCAGGGGACTTGGTTAATATAGATGTATCTGGAGAGCTAGAAGGGTATTATGCAGATACAGGTGCCAGTGTGGTAGTTGCTAGGGATAAACTAAAGGAAAGGCTCTGCAGTACTGCTGAAAGAGCTCTATCAAAGGCCCTGGAGGAGGTACAGGCAGGAAGAAGATTAAACAATATAGGAAAGAGAATATATGAGGAGGCCCGGCAGGAGCATTTTTCTGTTATAAGGAATCTCTCTGGTCACGGCACAGGGAGAAAACTTCATGAATACCCTGAGAATATCTTGACCTATCCAGATAAAGAAAATAGAGCTGTAATGGAAAAGGGCATGGTGCTGGCGGTAGAGACTTTTATATCCTCAGGTGCCAGAAATGTTGTAAAGGGAAACAACGGTTGGACCTACTATACTCAAGATAAAAGCTTTGTGGCCCAATATGAGCACACTGTAATAGTAACTGAAGGAAGACCCTTTATATTAACTGATTTGAAAATGCCCCCCATTAATAAAAATATAGAAAAATCAAAGGAATCCCACAAGGAAGATGTGGAAATACTTGAAGATGTGGAAATTGTTCAACCGGAAGAACTAGAGGAGCATTAATAATAAAAACGCCTCATGGGCGTTTTTATTATTTAGACTTATCTCATCTAGAGTGTTTGTTTATATATAGATTAAGTGCTTGAACCCCTTTAAAGGCAACCCCAATTATTGATATGTACATCAACATTCTAACTACGGATTCAATCACTGCAAAGGCGTTAATACTAAAAGAATTTAACAATTTCTTTCTCCTCCTTAAAAATTATTTACACAAATCATTATTACTCTAAAATACTTAATAACTTTATTTTACACATATAGTACAAAATAAAAACTCCCCTTCTTTATAAAAGGGAGATTAGTCCAACACTTTAAACTTTATCAAAGAATATAACTCCGTATAGGGGGTAATTTCCACAAGCACAGTATATTCCCCTGTTAAAAGCAGTCCGTTATCTTTCTTATCTACCTTCCAGCCAAAGGGGGTAAAGGCCTCATTTACATACTTCCCCACCCCAGTGGTAAGTGTTAAATAAGAAGCCTCCTTGTCCATTACATGGGAATTCTCCGGAAGGGGCATATCTATCTTTGTATTCTTATAGGCTATTTGGGCAGTTCTCTGGGGGCTAGTTTCGCACAAATACATAACTTTAATGGTTTTGCTATTGACCTTTTCTGGGCTTTCAAAAAATAATGAATGTAAGATATGTCTGTAGTTAATAGAAATCAGCAGCAATATTGCAAACATAGCAAGGACCATTCTTCTCTTTTTCATGCACTCTCCCCCTTCCTAAAGCTTACTTAATTATCGTAGGCTTTCATTAAAACAAAAGAGGAAAATGTCATTTTTTATGTCTTAAATTAACGTATTATTCCAAACTCATAGCCCCTATTTCTAAGCTCCTCAATTATTGCTGGAAGGCCTTCTGCGGTAGTTCTCTTAGCTCCAGCATCATGCATTAAAATCACCAGGTGCTCCTTGTCCTCTATCTGGTTTATGATATTTTCCAATATCTTTTCTGGAGGTATATTTTGCCCTTTGGAGTCTTCGCTATCTATGTTCCAATCTATATAGCTCATATCCTTTTCCTTAAGATATTCCTTAAAAGTATTTTTATATCTTTCAAAGGAACCTCCAGGGAAGCGAAACAATTTGCAGTGGTAGTCCTCTCCCAATATATCACTTAAAATTTTATTAGTATGCTCAATCTCCCAGGCAAAGTTATCCGGGTCATAAACCTCCTTATAGTCATGGCTATAGGTATGGTTGCCTATGCTGTGCCCGCTGTCAAACATCTCCTTTATTGTCTCTGGATGCTTCTCTGCCAAGCAGCCCATTACAAAAAATGTGGCACATACCCTCTCACTTTTTAGAACCCTTAATATTTCAGGAGTCACTGAGGTGGAGGGCCCATCATCAAAGGTTAAATAGGCAATCTTTACACCGTTCTTTTTATATATTTCATCTGTGGTGGAGGAGCTGCTGCTCATCTTAACTATTTTTATCCTGCCTGCCTTTTTTTCAATATTTACATCGGTAATAGGCTCTTCCACTTCTACCTTGCAAGCTAGTACTATGTGTTTATTATGATTATATGCAAACACTCCCCCTTGCCTTGCACCTTCATAATCGTAGGTTAATAATGCTCCCAATATCAATAGTGAGCTTACTGTAGTCATCCAAATTACCCTTTTATTTTTTTTCATGTTGACCACTATTGATTGCACTTTGTCTTTTAACATAGTGCCTCCCCCCAAATACCTTCTCATTATATCTATAACATTTATAAATATATTCTATTGATTACATAAAATTCCTCTAATTATTAGTAGAATCATGTAATATTTTTATTATAGATATAATTTAGAGCTTCCATTGAAGGGGTAATAAGCTTTAACAAACCAATTCCCAACGAAATAGTTATTCCATAGAAATGGAGGTTAGTTGAACTTTATGTATGGGAAGTCATTGGAAAAAGCACCTCATTAAACAAGGTATTATTAGACCTTACAAACAACGTATCCTCTTGCCTTTCTTTTAAAGATTTAGATACTTTATATTCACTTATCATTTTATAACTGCTCATAATTCTCCTCACGTTGTGTTCCTTAAAGCACATCTCCCTAAAACAACTTTAAAAGCTCATGAATGCTATCAATGGAATAATCGTATTCCTTAACCTCTCCAAACCCATGCCTTGCATAAACAAAAGGTATCCCAGCAAATCTTGCTGCCTTTAAATCTCCCTCAGTATCTCCAACATATATCGGATTTACTAAATTGTTTCTTTCTATTACTAGTTTTATATTTTCTCCTTTAGTTAATCCTGTTCTTCCTGGATTTTCATAGTCTGTGAAATATTTGTCCAGTTTATGGGCTTTGAAAAAGGATTCTATATATCCGCACTGACAGTTGCTAACTATAAATAACTTATAGGACTTAGCCAATTCCTTCAGGGTTTCCTCTAACCTATCATATAAAACCGCACCATGTTTTTCTAAATATTTACATTCTTCTTCGCAGCAGTGATTAACTATTTTAAGGCTCTTTTCCTCATCTAAATAGGGGAAAAATTTGGGGGCAATATCTTTTACTGTTAAGCCCATTGCACCCTTCATATCCTCAATGGTAAGTTTGTTTTTTACCTCACTATAATTACTTAGAACATCATTCCATGAATCTATAATGCTATCTGTTGAATCCCATAGGGTACCATCCAAATCAAAAATAATACTATCTAACTTCATAAGTTTCCTCCATTTGTTCAGCGATTAATTCCACTTTTATTTTATCCATAACTACCTTCAAAGTATATTACATCTTTTTATAAAGCCTAATATACTTATTGCTAGTATAACTGTTATTATGAAAAGGACAACAATGTAAACTATAGCTAATGGCGGTATGATAATCATGATGAATGATAATATAACTGCTATCTGCAGCATCATGTATTTCTTCCATTTATCATGAGATTCTTCTGCCAAATCAGATCTTCCTCGTTTCTCCGCCATATCCGCAATACCCATAAATAAATTATATACAACTAGTAAGTTAACCACAAAGGAAGCGATTGCTATAGGTATACCCAATATTCCAAACTGGCCTAAATGAATACCTGCGCCTTCAGCAGGTCTTTCATAAATTGAAAATATGGACAACACTATCATAGGAATATTATATTTTGCAGCTGTACTAAAATAATCACTCCTTGAGGCAAGATCGCGAAAGCCAAAAGCGAAGAGTAAATAACCCACTATATCAGGCAAAATATCAAAGCCTTGAATCTTAAAGCTGAGCATAATAAATAGAAATCCCCAATACAGTTTGCTTAACCCTTTTTCATTCATACAATTACCCCCAAAATAAAATTGATTTCTATGTTTTGTATCCCCAAAGCCCTTGTCTATATCCTATTAAACTTCAATAAGGCTAATAAAGCTTCCAGTGTTAGGATTCCTGTCCATTCCTTTTTAGCAATTTCCCATTGCTCTAAATAGTTGTCCCATTGCCATGTAGGCAAAATATTACCATGTTCTTCAAATCTATCTATTAAATAATCTAAGTTCTGATCTATGTATTTAGCCTCAATTTCAAAAAAGTTCTTAGAACCTATCTCTATAAATTTTAATGGAGTGGGTACATAATTTGTCCATTCCGCTTGGTTTATGTTGACCAATTGAGAAACGGCCAACTTTATTTTATCTTCAATTTGGCTAGAGTATTCTTCATCAATGGTATTATACATATGAATATAGCATAATATTTCATGTTCAGAGCTAAATTCTGTACGTTTATTCAAATTAGCTATAGCATAACTTAATAATGAATAAATATCTATTTCCTTAAGATATGTTTTATATTTATAAAGATACCCTATCAATTCAGCAGTAGGATTCCCCCATGAATAATCAATAACAGTCATATTTATATCGTTTCTAAATTCCCACCAAGGTGCATGAGGATAGTTGTTGACATTACTTGGAACACTATACCAGCCATTTCTATTGCTGTCATAGGCGGTTTCTAGATATTTAACAGCTTTAGCTATCATGTTTTGTGCACGATTACTATTATCTATCTTACTCAAATATCTTAAGCCAATGGATGTTGCCATGGGTGAAGACTGTATAAGCTTAAAATCTGGCTCTATGCCTCTTCCAAAGCCTCCATCTACATTTTGAAATGCTTCTAATGAATCCAATATATCATCACCGCTTGAACCATTAAAATAGTAATTGAATATAGCTCTTTCTAATGGTCTAGCCCCTGTATCCATATAAATATTTATTTGATTAAAAAGAGTGTTTGATAATTTTTTCATGATATTTTGCCTCCAGTATTTTTTGTTAAGCATAAATTATTTCTCACATTCTGCAACTACAACTGAAAACCATTCCCCTTCAAACGGTATAAGGTCAGTATCACATTTTTGTGCAATGTCTTCTGCTGCTGTTATCATATCAACTCTTCTAAATTCAGCAGCTTGATGTACATCCATAAAGCCTTCTTCCGTGAATAACTTCTCTACTTCATAAATTCCTTGAGAATTTAACCACCCTTTGACTTCTTTATAACCTTGGGAGTGCTCTTTAATTAAAATTCCGCTATTTAATAAAAACTTGTCCTGTTTTAAAACTCTTTTTACTTCTGCAATTCCATAAGGCACTTTATCTAACATATTTTCAATGCCATAAAATGATACAGCTAAATCAATTGAATTTTCTTTTATTGGTAATTTTGTAGCATCGCATGCTATGTAATTAACCTTCATATTTGGATTAAGCTTCTTAATCTTTAGTCTGTCATATTTTAATACCTCAAAGCTCAAGTCTGCACATATTACCTGAGCATCTAATGTTAATTTCTTAGCTAGTTCACTTAGTAACATTCCCCTTCCTGTTGCTATGTCAAGTACTGTTTTAATTTCCATATTATTAAGTTTGTTTATAATAATATCTTTTGCCTTATTATTTATTAGCTTCATATTTTCAGGTGTGCTATTTAATATTTTTTCATCTAATTCTTCATAATCAGCATATTTATACATCTCTTCCCAATTATTTGATAGCTCCTGTTCTTTTGGCCCAAAGTTAATAACTCCTTCTTTGATTATCCAATGATGATTGTTACAACAACTTAATTTTCCCTCTATAATCTCATCATTCTCTTCTTTAATAATGGATAATGTCAATTCTCTCATGCACTCTGGACATGTAAGAATCTTAGATAATTCTTTAAACATGTTTAACTCCCCCATTTCAATTTATGTCATTCGTGAATAAACTTATAATCACTTTCAATAACCTCTCTCAAACACAACCTATCAGTAATAATTTGCATGTTTCACCTCTTATTAAAATTAAAAATAGTTCCATCTTTTCTCCCATTTTTATAACCACATTTTGATTGCCGCAAAGCATGGACATGCAAATTTGTCAACGACAGCGTAGCCTTCATTTTAACGATGACGGTTGGCTCTGCTACTCAATACGAAGATTATGCTTATTAGTGGGCTGTTTATTCAAATAATCTCAAATATAAACTCACAAGGTTTTTTACCTTTGCTGTTAATCGGCGACGAAACAATTTCCTTTGTTTTAAGCTGTATATCAAGTAGCTTTTCTAAGTGACGTCGGCAATGACCGGCACAGCAAAAACAATAAGTAAGTGGCATTTTGCGGTCTTCATACGAGAGGTCGCTGACTTTCAGTTTTTTATTAACAACAGCTGAACATACACAAGCAAAGTCATCTTTCTCCTTAATAATCCATCCCGCTGTTAGTGTATTGTCTTTACTTAGGCTAATATTCCAATCCGAATGGAAATCTCCTAAATAGGCAACTTTTTCAATCTTTTTTTGTAATGTTTCAGCTTCAATTTTCTTGATTCCATTCAGTTCTTTATGTGATGTACCGCAAGCGCTTGTATCTAAAATTTGATATACGATTTCAGGATGAAGCAGTTTTTCCATCCTTGCAATAATATCTACAAGGTCACCATTGCCAATTATTTCTTTTACTAAGTCTTCATCTATGTTTTGTTCAGCCAACCTTTTCTTAATTCCATAAACCTTCGCCATGTATTATCCCTCCCTTAACTTAATCGGTACGAAAATATCCAGTTGATGATATCCGAGACCCTTTTTAATTTCATCTGTCGGATTAAGCATATGACACAGCGTTTGATGCTCCGGATATTCATCTAATTCAAACCCACTTGTTTCTATCCAGTTCTTAATACCAGTATAAACTCTTCCATTAATATCATCATCGCCATCGACCGATATAGCCGCTGCATATAATCCCCCTTCAAATTCAATAATTTCATACGGAGCCGTATCTTTTTCGGTTACCCAATCCTTTATTGCCCATATCCAAACAGCCTTACCATCCTCATGCCACATAAAATCGGGGGGAGCATATAAAAGGTCACGGATTAGATGGGAATGCGCTACTTGCCATTTATTAAAACCGTTTTCGCTGAAAAGGTCATCAAATGTTCTATAGCCAGAGGTAACTACTCTAAATTTAGGTAATTTAATAACCCTAACCTCTGGCGCTTTCTTAATTTTTTCTGTTACATAAATCAAGCGGTTGACATTTGATGGATTTCCGTTGTAATCTACATTAACTAGCTGGGTTTCAATTTCCTTTGCTTTTTCATACAGCAACTTCACATCAGAATCCTTGGCGAAGTCAGCATTTTCAATCTGATGTATAAACTCTATAACAATATTTTTCAATTCATATAAAAGAGCGACTTCATCATCTATATCATCAACCTTTTTGCCAAGCACCTCTAATACAACCTCAGAGCCGGATTTGCTAAAAATACGCCCTATATCTTTAATGCTGATATTCAGTTTACGTAATATCAATATTTGCTCCAGGCGTTTAACTGCTCCTTCATCATACATTCTGTAAGCATAATCATCATTGCGAGTGCTACTTATCAAGCCCATATCCTCATAATAACGAAGTGTACGGGCTGATACATCGTATTTAGTTGATACATCTCGAATTTTAATTAGCTTGTACATAAATAAACCCTCCTTACCACTGATTATAATTATTAATATAATCCCTTCCCCAACGGCAGAGTCAAGAGGCTGCAGTATGAAGAAAATATAAATTTATATATCTACTTTCATTTTGATGCGAAAATAATAACATACTCCCGAATTTTCTTTCAACATCATTTTTAAAACCATATAGGTTGACATTTACAAAATAGTCCAAGGGTTTGGGTGTTTCCCAACAAGTGATTTTTAGGAAGTAGGTGCCTAATTCCTATGCTTGCTCTTCAAAAAATCAATTAAGAAGATATAAAGCGTTTTTCGTCTATTCAATCTATAAAAAATCCTGAAAAGTTGAGCAACGAAGATAGAGTAATTTTTGACAAACATAAAAATACTATATTTTATGAATTAAGCATTAATGGAAAAAAAGCTTATGGACAAATCAATGCTAAGTAAAATAAAGTAGGCTTGTTGCACCACTACTTTGTCATTACTTCTGCAGTGAACTAATTATAAACTCCTAATATAGAAAAGTCTTTCACTTTCAATTTTCTTATCATCTATAATTTCACTCTTCATGAACCTTCCGCTTAATTCAAATCTGAGTTTCTCTAAACATCTTTGGGAGTTTGTATTTTCAGGTCTTACTGTTGCTCGAATTTTTTTATACTCTATCAGTAGCATTTCCTCCAATATTCACCTTACTTATTTGACTCTAAACTCTATTTCCCCTTTATTTTAAACTTCTTAGCAAATAGACTATAAATTCCAAAACCTATTATTGAACCTAAGGTATTTAAAATAATATCATCTATATCAACTGATCTGAAATTACCACAAAGCATTGATAAATACTGAAGAAACTCTATTGATATAGACACAAATAAGCATAGTACAACTACTGATTTTATACTTCTAAATCTTTTCAAAATTATAGGAAGCATTGCTGCTAAGGGTGCTAAAAGAAATAAATTACCAAATATATTTACTATCCAAAACTTAATCATAAAACCTTTCATGTTTACTGGAATTGCTGAAATATCCTTTATTGTATTAAACACAGGTATTAAGTTTGCTCTTGGCTTAATATATCTAAATGAATAAAATGGCAATAGTGTAATTGCAATTAGTCCCATTATGTAAATAGAGAGAATAATTATGAGTATTTCTCTATAACTGAAAAACTTATAATTAAATTGTTTAGACTTTCTATACCTACTTATTTCTATAGCAATTAATATAGGAATTCCTATTATAAATGCAAATGGTCTATCAAACCCCATAGTTCATCCCCCAATACAATTGTTAAATTTAAAGATTCTTTTCAAACCCTAAACATATCTTCTCAGCTTTAATTTAAACTCAGGTTGAGTTACATATTCCATATAATTCACATTACCATTAAAAGATAAATATGCTTGGTACCTTTCCCGTATAGCTGGAGTTTCAATCATGTCAAGTACTTTATCCTTTGATACCCAGCAGCATTCAGATGTCTCTTCTGACGTACAGAGTTCCCCTCCTACTGGCTTACATACATAATCCAGCATTACTTTCGTAGGAACTATTTTTACACCATTATAGCCTTTATGTTTTCCAGTATTTGAGTATATCCCTATGAGATGGGATACCTCTACATCAATCCCACTTTCTTCTTTAATCTCTCGAATCAAAGCATCTATTAGATTTTCTCCTTCTTCAACTTGCCCGCCTGGGAAAACCCATCCGCCATGATAAGTTTTAACTAGAAGAATATTTCCTTCTTTATCTTCTGTAATTCCGCCTACTGCTACTATGTGTGTTGGCATTATCATTTCAATCCCCCCAATTTTATATTTCTAATACTCCTTCTTTTAAAATACAATCTACTAACTCCATATTCTCTCACCAAAAATCATTTTCTATTTATCCTTGTATTGTTTTGAAAAATTATCTAATGCATCTCCACACAATCTATATATTTTCAATTGTTCTAATGGAAAAGCCCCTAATTTTTTATAGAACTTAATTGCTGGGTCGTTCCAGTTATGACACCACCATTCTAGTCTTCCGCAATCTCTTTCAACAGTTAGTGCAGCAAGATATGAGAGTATTATTTTTCCAAAACCTTTCCCTCTCATTTCAGGTATTATATATAGGTCTACTAAGTGTATGCCTAGTTTGCCTAAAAATGTTGAGAAATTATGATGGAATAGTGCAAAGCCTACCGGTTTACCCTCATATTCTCCAATTATTACTTCAGCTCCCTTACGCTCAAATAGCGAATTCATTAATACACTTTCTGTAGCGGTTACGTCATTTAATTCTCCTTCATAAGCAGCCAATTCCCTAATAAACCATAATACCAATGCTGTATCTTTTTTCTCAGCAAATCTAAGTTTAAATTTTTCATTGCTTGTCTCAATATAAACCATGATTTCCTCCTTCAAAACCTTTTTAAAAGGTAGGGCTTTACATTGAAAGCCTGTAGCCATTTTATGACTGCCCCAAGCCCATTGCAATCTTATGCAATTTCAATCTAATTCCATTATAAAGAAAACAGATAATTCTGTATATAAATAAAACCCGGTCAAGGTAAAATTCACCTCAACCGGTACATTTATAAGGTTTAAATCGTTAAAACTTGAGCCACAATTCCATAGCCTCATCCAACTCTTTATTTAAAGCCTCTTTCCTGCAGTATAGTTTATTAAGCTCCTCATAATCTAACATAGAAGCAGCCATAGCTGAATCAATCTCTCTTATTTCATTTTCAAGATTTTCAACCCTGGTTTCTACTTTAACCTTTTCTTCTTGCTTCTTTTTACTTTCATCTATATTGTTTGGCTTCTTAACTTTTTCACTCTTTACCATAGGCTCTTTAAGGACCCTATGGCTCAACTCATCTTTTACACTTTTATAAGAATCATAATTACCAGGATAGCTTTTAAAGGCATTGTCCTCAACAGCAATTACTCTTTCTCCAACTTTATTGATAAAGTATCTATCGTGAGAGATGAAGAATATAGTTCCTCTAAACTCCTCCAGAGCCTCCTCAAAGGTTTCTATGGAAGCAATATCAAGATGGTTAGTGGGTTCATCCAGTATTAGTAAATTAACATCTTCATATAACAGCATGCCAAGCTTTAGCCTGATTTTCTCTCCTCCAGATAGGTGCTTAACTTTTTTAAATACACTATTACCATAAAACATGAATTTGGACAAGTATTCCCTTGCTTTACCTTCAAGTATAGAAATCGCTTCCCTGAAACAATCCAGCACTGTGAGTTCCTCATTTATAAAAGTAATTTTCTGTGGTAAATATGCTGTCATTACATTAGCACCTAATTGTATTAGCCCAGCATCTGGGCACTCTTCACCTAATAGCAGTTTTAAGAGGGTAGTTTTCCCACTGCCATTCGGGCCTATTAGCGCTGCTCTTTCTCCGAAATTAACCAATAAATCTGCATCCTTAAAAATAATTTTGTCTTCAAAGCTTTTTGAGAGCCCTATGGCCTTAATTGTCTCATTGCCTGACCTCTGTGCAGCTTTCAATTTTAGCTTCATATTCTGTTTTTCAAAAACTGGTTTCTCTATTCTATCCATTTTATCAAGCTTTATTTGTATACTTGTGGCTCTTCTAAAGAATTTGTTATTATCAGCCCTCATAGCCCAGTCTCTCAAGTCCTTTACGTTTTTTTCCATGGAATTTATCTTCTTTTGCTGTTCTCTATAATTCTCATATTGAATACGCATATTTTCTTCTTTTTGATTAATATAAGCAGTATAATTGCCTTTGTAGGTTATAGATTCCATGTCCTCTACTTCTACAATCTTTGTTACTACATTATCTAGAAAATACCTATCATGAGATACCACAATTACAATTCCTTTGTAACTCTTAAGATAATCTTCAAGCCATTCAATAGAATCCATATCCAAATGATTTGTAGGTTCATCTAATAGTAGTATATCCGGATTATCAATTAAGAGCTTCCCAAGCACTACCGTAGTTTTTTCGCCGCCGCTTAATAAGCTAAAATCTTTGTTTAAAAAGCTGTCATCAAGCTTCAACCCTTTGCAAACCTTACTTAATTTTTCTTCTATATCGTAACCGCCCTTAACTTCATATAATTGGACCAAATCACTGTACTGCTTTAATGCTTTTTCCAATGCAGTATCCTCTAAAGCTTTCATTTTTTCTTCTAATTCACGCATTTCCTTTTCAACACTGTGAATTTCTTCAAAAGCTAGGTTTAAAACATCAATAACCTTTACACTGTCTGGATACTCTGGTATTTGTTCAAGGTAAGCACAGGTGGCTTCTCTTGGCAGGTTAATAAGACCTTCATCATATCCAGGGCTTGAGGTTTGAGGGTACCCCTGCCAATAATTCATGGGTTCTATTCCAGCTATTAATTTAAGAATAGTACTCTTTCCACTCCCATTTACACCTACTATACCAACCTTTTCTCCTGAATACACTTGAAAGGTTATATTCTTAAGCACAAGGGTGGCATCCATATATTTTTTTATACCATTTAACGATAATTCAAACATAAAAATTTTCTCCTTCCACTCGATTTTGAATTAAGCATTTTATGGGCAGGCCGAAAAAGATCTTCACTACTATAATTTTTTTAGTAATTTAAAAATAAAAAGACCATAAGAAGATCACCTCTTCTTACAGTCTGAAAATACTCTATTACCACTATAATTTATTTAAGTCAGATATAAACAAATAATTATGCATACTAATAAAGTCATCCACTATGCTTATACACCCTATACCAGAATTTTTATAAAACTCTAGCTCAATATCTCAAAATAACATTTGAAATACTCTATAAATTATAATCTTGAATTTCAGTAAAGTAAGTTACCTTCTAAATGCCTTGTTCCATAAAGAGCATAATAACAAAACCTAATATAATTAGGCAGGTTAAACTCATTATAAAATACATATTAATTTAAAATTAATATTAGCAATTAGCTGGTGCCATAACTTACTTCCCTCCTTCAGGATTTTTCTCTATTATATCACTTCTTGGATTTTGTGTAAATAAAAGTACTCGTGATTCAAGTATCATCCCTATTATATCGTTATTTTCACAGCACAATTACTTTACTGCGCTTCATACCATGTGCCAAACTTTGTAATACACGAATCTTCTTTTGTTTTGTTATATATTTCAATATCATGCTCATCAAACTCTGCTAGTGTTTTTGTGAATTTATCTGGAATAAATATGAACCATAAGTCAGACCACTTATTTTCATTTTCACAACCTCTAATATTCTCTGCAATTATTCCTGGTGACTTACTCTCAAAGAATTGCACTTTTTTACCATCATAATATGCTAAATAAGACCTAAATTCACAGCATCGGTTAGGCACATCTTTCATAAGCTTAAGTATTCCTCCTATTCCTATGGTATCTAACGCGTGATTTACATAGGCTCTTGGAAATCCATTCAATCCCTCTATAAAAAAACCTGAATCCAAAGATATACATGGTTTCTTAACTATTTCATAGGCTTGTAATACCTTCTGCTTTGCTATTTCTTTGATATCATCACTTCTTGGTTCTATTAATTGAGCATTATACGGCAATACTTTAATGTTTTTCAAATCCTTTTGAGCTGTCGCAATTTTACCTTTATTACTTGTAACAAAAATTATCTCTTTCATCTTTGGGAATAACCTTTCATAAAAAAAATTAAAAATAGTTGAACTATTTACTAAGCCATTACCTAACCTGTTTTTGTCCTTACATAATAGTTGTCATATATCACGAACTTCTTATCTAGTGGAATATACCCATTTTTCTTTAATGAAATAACTCTTTCCTTTGCTGTGGGAAATGCCTTTGTAAGTATAGATTTCACATCAAATAGAAAATAAAAGTATTTGTTTGTAATTTCTAATATAGCATCCGGAACCTTCTGATTTTCATGTTTTATTTTCCTCCCTTTTTTCCCAATATCTCGGGCGAGTTAGTAATATCGGTAACTTTGTATCACTGTCACCCTTGGCTGTGTTAATCTGGGCTTGGGTAAGAAATATACTATCTCTGAGATTAGCTCCTCTAAGGTCAGTATCACGCAAATCAGCCCCAATGAGGTCAGCTCTACTCAAGTCGACTCCCCTAAGGTCTGCCGCAATAAGGCATGCTCCTCTAAGGTTTGCACCTCTAAGATTAGTTTTTCTAAGGTCTGCACCAATGAAATCTAATCGTCCCCCAATGGTCTTGCGACTCCTTGAGGGAGTTTTATGCCCGATTCCGACTTTAGCTCGCAGTAATTCGCTGGTCTGTAAAAGCAGAGAATTAACCTTGGTTCTGTGTGCTTCCACATCAAGCCCTATAAGAGAATCTGGACTAAGACGAGTAAGGCATTCCGTCTCTTTAAGTATGGAACTGAGCTGAGCTTGGATATTACTGACCGGTTTTAATGTAAGTGCCTCTGTCAAATACCAGAGCATTTCATGAAGCTGCCTCATAATCAGGAAGACCTCAAACATTTGCTTTGCGGATTCCTGAACTTGTCTCCAGTCATGTCCACCATAGCTAACTTGAGCAACCTTTTGTCCTGCGCCAAAGCAATCATAAGCAGTACAGCCTTTAAGCCCCTGCCTCCTAAGATTTTTGTGAACAGTGCAGCTAAAGTCCGATTGCAGGTTTATGCAAGGCTTACCCGCATCTTTGTCCGTTGGGAAACCTTCTGAAGCAGAAAAGTAGAGTGCAACACAGCATAATCCGAAACATTTTTCGCAATCAATTCTCAGGTTGCTGAGATTAGTGTCAGAAAAGGATGCTGAATCCATGTACTTTTCAGATAGTTCTATATCATACCTATCTCCATGTGGGTATACCATATTCATTCACCTCGTATTTGCAATATATAAATTGTCTTGGTCATAATTGAAAGCTATGCTCCAGCCCCTTATTTGATTGCGCAAAAGGTAAGCAATAATCTGATTTTAGGAAACATGTTTTCAACTCCCATCTATGTCTTAATACTAGACATTAAGTACACTTCTTTATTCCATGAATAAAATAATGCCAACCGCTTGTATCCTTAAAAATATCTTCTATATGTCTAATTCTAATTAATTCAAAATCTTTAAATAAGTCTCTAACATCGTCTAGGTCTGAATAATAATGTGGAACATTCAATTCTGGCTCTTCAGTTTTAACAATAGTATTTTCATCAATCCTTGGATAACCTTTTTCAGTAAATGATGGACTATTTTTTGAGCATAAAGTAATAAAAAATTCCCCATGACTTTTTAATACTCGGTTAATTTCACTTATAATAATTTTAATTCCGCTGGTATCCGTATGAGATATTACGTGATAAGCTAACAAACAATCAAACATGCTATCATCAAAAGGTAGTTTATTAATATCACCTACAGTTGTTTTTATACTTAGTCCCAATTCTCTAGCCTTTTTATCCAGAACATCTATTCCATACTGAGATAAATCATAGCTATATGTATTAAAACCATTCTCAGCAAATAAAATGGAATGCCTCCCAAGTCCACATCCCAAATCTAAAAAACAGGTATAATTCTTCCTTTTCCATCGGTTCACATAATAATAAATATCTTCACTTGGCTCATTCCAAATATCATCTGTTACTTCCGCCCAATTCCATTCCTTTGATTTAATCATCATACCCCTCCATCAAACAACATCTTTTTATCCTCAGGTTACTTTTTTTGACCAAATTATAAATCTGGCAACTGTGTTACATCTTCTATGATATAGTCAGGCTTCACTTTAAATTTATTAAATAAATCATCATTCACTTGTATTTACTTCTTGCTTTTTTAGTTTTACTGTGTATTTTGTCTCCATAGAAAAATCTCCTATTATTTTATTTCAGAATAAAGTTCTGCCCATAACGGAAAAAATCCAGCATATACAGCAAGGTTCTGTGAGTAAAAATGGGATTTACAGTGCCGTAATTTGAGTACATATTATTTTCTACTAGCAATCATTTCGATTTCAACCTGAGCACCTAAGGGCAATGCTGCTACTCCTATAGTTGTCCGGGCAGGGTATGGTGAAGAAAACTGTTTCAAATAAACTTCATTCATTGCTGCAAAATTACTCATATCAGTTAAAAATACATTCACTTTTTCCACATCATCAGGTGTCAAGCCTGTTGCCTCCAACACATTGAAAAGATTCTTAAAGCATTGTTCTGTTTGTCGAGCAATACCACCTTCTACAAGTTTTCCTGTTTCAGAATCTATAGGAGTTTGTCCAGATAAAAACACCAAAGCTCCTGATTCAACTGCATGTGAATATGGTCCAACTGCAACAGCTCCTGCCGCGCTAAAAGCTTTTCTTGACATAATAAAATCCCTCCCTAATTGATTATAATTATAAGATTGAGTTACAATTTCCAATTTCTTTGCTGAACATTTCCGCTACAGAACCATCATCAATTTTATATACCTTGCAGGAAACAAAACCATTATTCAACCTCTGCCTCAGTAAAATCATCGTTTATTGAGAGTGCGCAGGAGCCAATAAAAGTATTTGTAGCCCTTTCAAAAACCTTAAAGTGTCCAAAATCCTTATGTCTTTTATTATTTTCTAGCATACGCTTATAGCAGTTATTTGCTTCTTCTAATAGAAACACTCTTCCATAATTCATTACCATAACTTTTTCATTTGAAGCTAATTTTAAAAAATATTGAAAGTCATCCTCTGAAAGGTATTTTTTAAAAGATATTCTAGTTGTCAATTTTCTACCTCCTCATGTAAATTAAAGACTTTTAGCTTAGTCTCATAGTCTAAAGTGATTTTTAATCTTTTAAATATACACAGTAATCTAAAATCACCTTTCCATTTTCATCAGGTGTGGTAAAACGTGGACAATTATATCGTTCAAAAAACCAAGTCTCCTCTGCAAGCTGCCATCCTGATTCTTTGATTTTAGACAAACACATATTATGTGGTTTCTCACCATAAATCTCACCATTATCCTCACGACCATAAACCCAACAAGCGGCTATGTTGCCCTCTGGAATATCCACATACTCATAACCCTCTGGAACCGGTGTGTTTTGTAGAAAAAACATTCCAATCCAGTACTCGAACTCATCAGCGCACCTCATACAGCCAAGATACGCTCCCTCATTTTCAGGCAGGCTTCCTAACTCCTCTAGTGTTTCGAAATAGCCCTTCTGAAACCATTCACCCCATTTGCTGCTAAAGCTGCCTTCTGGTCCTCTGTCTCTATCCGTATATCGCTTCCCGATTAGCCGAAGGGAGGGAAGACTTTCCCTATAGATTTTAATAATTTCTGCCATTTGTAATAACCCCCTTTTATTTAAATAATTATTTATTTCTTATCTCTTCATAAACATTAATAATAAGATTTGTAGGAAATAATTTAAATGCTTTCCATACTAGAAATCTCCTGTATTTTGTTATCTATTAAATACAGCTTGTACATCATGATAGCTCCTATAATAGAAAGTCCACCTATGAAAAGCCATAGATTTCTTATGCTTGTGTATTTTACATACACTCCTGCAATTAGTGGCCCAACCATAAAGCCTAGCTTTCTTATTATTGGAAATATGGAGTTAAACCTTCCCCTGTGTGAAGCCGGTGTGTGATCTGCAATATAGACATTAGTACTAGTGGCGATTAGAATTTCTCCCATAGTCCAAATCATAGCTGAAAGAACAAATGAAGCATAGCTATGGATGAAAAATATCATTCCAAACCCCACAGCATATAGTATCCCCCCAATAGCTATGCTTAAAGACGCCTTAACTTTTCCTGTTAATGCAGTAAGAAACATTGGAATTATGCTGCACATTACTGCATTCACTGTCATAAGGCTTCCAAATATGGGCGCTGATTTTTTCTCAAATATTTCTCCAATTTGTAAAGATAGACCAAAATTGAACTGAGAAAATACTATAAAGTATATAATTATTATAAATGAAAATAAAAGTAAGGTAGGTCTTTTAAATAAGGCCTGGATTAAGGTTCCTTCTTCTGCTTTTTCCAGTTCATTGTGCTTTAGGCTTGATATTTCTTGCTTATCAGGCATAGTCTCCGGAATAAAAATGCCTACTAATATAACCGAAATGAACGTAGTGATGCAATCTCCTAAGAAAAGCCAAGTTAAAAAGTTATTATATAAAAATGCTGCTAAAAGGGGTCCTACAGAGAAGCCAATATTTAAGGCCATATACTGCAGGGAAAAGGCCGTGTTTCTTTGCTCTCCCTCTGTGATATCAGTGATTATGGTGCTATAAACAGGCAGGGAGTATCCACCAAGAAAATTTGATAAAATAAGCAGCACTGTTAAAATAAATGGATTTCTTGTAAAAGCGCATAATAGTATAGCTATGGCTGAGGTAGTTCTAAAAATAATAAATATCTTTTTTCTTCCTATAACATCAATAAGCTTTCCCCCATGGGCTGAAGCAAGAAGTCCAACAAAGCTGTTAACTGCAACAATTATTCCTACCACCTCTACATTCATGCCTATAGAATATGTTAAAAATAAAGTCAAAAATGGTGTTACAAAGTTACCTAAATTATTAATTATTGATGCAAAAAATATGACATAGACACTCATAGGTAAATTTTTATATGGCTGTAATAATCTTTTAAACCCCTTCATATTTGTCCTCATTTCTTTGTATTTCAATCATTTGTTCCTGCTAATCTGAACCCATTCATACTTAATATCATCAAGATTTTCTTCATTCTCATATCCCCTGCCAATAATCTTAAATCCATTTTTCTCGTAAAATCTCTGTGCTTTCTTGTTAACCTCAAAGGTATATAGTGTCAATCTGCCTATAGAATTTGCTTTTGCAAGTTCTAGAAGCTTTTTCCCTAATCCCCTTCCCTGATAATCAATATGAATATATAACTGGTTTACTTCACTTTCATTAAAAGCTACGATACCGGCAACTTTATTGCCGTCAACAGCAATATATATTTCGTTCTCCTTATTCAATACATGGTTTAGGAAAAATACGTGATCTTCAAAAGGATGTATATCCTTTTTGCCTAGGGCTCTTTCTTTGCTTTCCCTCCACATTCTTACTGTGTCTTCGGCATATACTGGATCATATTTTATTACTTTAATATCATCTTGCTGCATTATATAACCTCCAATTGCATTTAGAATTTTCATTTCTTTATTACTTAGAGTTAAATTGGCTTCCCATCGCTCTTTAGTTATTCCCATCTCATATAGATTCCAATAGTCATTTCCTATTTTCCTATAATTTTCTTTATATTCTTCTATTACAAATCCAACACTTTCATAACATCTAATAGCACTAATGTTAAAGTCAAAAACTCCCAGAGTTATCTTATTCAGCTTCAATTTTTCAAAACCAATCCTAATGGCTTCCTTTAAAGCTTCTTTCCCTGTTCCTTTTCCTCTATAGCTTTCCTCTCCAATTAAAAACCTTCCTATACGTCCAATTTTGTTTGTTCTGTCTTTTTCATTAAGCTCAATGGTACCTACTATCTCACTGGTTTCAACGTTAATTATTTTATAGACAAAAAGGGTATCCTTTTCTTTAATAACATAGTTATCAAAATATCTTTCAAGCTGTTCCTCTGTTAGTGGATATTCATATACAGGTCCAGCCCATTGAAGTAAAAACTCAGCAGAATGACTCTCATTCCATTCCACTATCTTTTTGAAATCCTCTTTTTGTAAAGATTCAAGCCGTATCATAATTATCACTCCCATAAAAATAATCAATACAAAGTATTAGCCCATGTTTTATTAATTGTCTGCCTCTATTTCTTTTTTAATTCTCACTAATGTCTCGCAGAATTTCTCCGGTTCCTCAAAAATAGGAGAATGGGCCGCTCTTTCAAACCAGATATGTTAATTTTATCTTATACCATTAGATTAGTTAACATTATGTATTTCAGATAAATAAAATGTACTTTGTTATGCACAGTTTTATTTTTTATTCCCTATATATAAAATGTTCGATTTGATTTGATTGCTCAGATAATTTTTCTTTGGCATTTATTGGATATAATTCTATCTCCTTAACCACTGACAATGGTATCCAGGAAAACTCCAAATCAACATTGATCTTATCTAATTCATCAATGGCATGGAAAGTACCACTTAACTCTAATTGACTCTCATCGCAAAGCGAAACACGATAAAATAAGCATATTTGATGGCATTGTTTATCACCCCAAGTAAAAAATATTTCTGCTACCCACTGCAATCCATCAACACATATATCTACTGAAATTTCTTCTTTGAATTCTCTTATAAGAGTTTCTTCGTTGGTTTCGCCAAAACTAACATGCCCACCTGGGAAAGCATATCCAGTATCATTTGCTGGTCGCTGAAGTAAAATCATTCCATCTCTTATCAATATTCCTGCCACTCTATAACTAAAAATGTTTTCTTCTGTTTTGAAAAAAATATCTTCCTGTTTCAAGGCTCCCACTTCCCATCAAATATAAATAGTCTTTACTTCATAATTCTTTGCACTCAATTATGCTGTACCATACGGCACATAATATTATAAGCACTCTCTTACCTAAAATATTGAAGTAATAATTAATAAATCTTAAATCCTAACGATTTATATAATTTTTTAGCCTCACCAAATGATCTTACTGACACGTATCCGATTTAATGATATAAACATTGTAACACGCATTCCATATTATTACGTTAAATACATAATTTAATATCACTGTTATTCAGTTTTTCATATTGATTAGCTACGCTCTATTAAAGCCCCAGCTTATCTAATCCAGGCAGCATTAACTGCTCATGCTCGTTTCTCTCCTCAAACTTATGAAGATAGTTGAAGCATTCGTCGGCATCATACAATATACCATGAGATTTACAGGCTCTTTTAATCATATCCATCAGCCTGTCATTGTTAGGACTTGGGATCTGGTAAGCATAGTTATATCTTTCTATATATCTATCCTTCATTCCTGGAAAATGCTCATCCAGTTTTTTATAGAAGTACTCTCTGTTTCCTTCTCTTAAGGTTAAGCCCATGCCAAAACAGATGATTCCATGTACCTTTGCCTCTATACAATAATTAAGAATTCCCCGGATATTTTCCTCTGTATCATTGATAAATGGTAAAATAGGGCTCAGCCAAACTACCGTAGGAATTCCATTATCCCGCATTATCTTTAGCGCCTCAAATCTTTCCCTTGTAGTGCTGACATTTGGTTCTATAATTTTACATAAGCCTTCATCATAGGTGGTAAGAGTCATCTGAACTACGCATTTTGTCTTCTCATTTATTTTTTTAAGCAAATCCAGATCCCTTAGAATTCTCGCAGACTTAGTCTGTATGGCTAGTCCAAATCCATAGGAATGAATAAGTTCAATACACTTTCTGGTATTCCCTAGCTTTTCCTCCAAATGAATGTATGGATCACTCATTGCACCAGTTCCTATCATGCATTTCTTCCTTTTTCTTTGCAGGGCATCCTCTAATACTATTGGTGCATTAACCTTTATCTCTATATCTTCAAAATCATGATGCATCTGATAGCATTTACTTCTCGAATCACAATAAATGCAGCCATGAGTACAGCCGCGGTATATATTTATTCCATTTTGAGCTGATAAGATACCTTTTACTTCTTTTTCATGCATAATGTTTTCCTCTTTTCTAAAATAGAGGCAGCTTTTGTCTTACCTCCAAACCTAAATGGCCAAACATATTGTTCTCCTTTGGCATTTTCCTTTAGTGTATCGGCAATTCTTCTTCGTATGGTGAAAACTTTATATAATTACTTTAACCAAGAAACTCAAATGCATATTCTTCTTGTCGTTCAAAGCCCATAGATTCATATGTTTTTATTGCAGCAACATTTAATACTGCTGTTGCTAACACTGGAGTTCTTTGCTGTTGAATGGCAATCTCTATCATATGTCCAATTAGCTCTTTCCCAAATCCCTTATTTCTAAAAGCTTCATCAATATAAACACTTGTAATTTCAGCAAAATGATTAGTTTTCCCAATAAACCGTGCCATTCCTATAAGGCTATTTTTATATTCCAATAGATAAACTCCAGTTTTTATTTTTGCTAATATCTTTTCAGTGTTAGTAATAGCTTTAACTTCTTCTTCTGTTTCCGCCTCTAGAAAATGTGCTGTAAACTGTTTAACTTTTTCAAAATCTTCATTACCCAAACCTGCAAGCCTAATTTTACTTTTGAATTTCATGGATATGTTTTTATATTTTTCTTTGTTTAATTTATAAAAAATGTTAGGAGATATTGAATTTTCACGACCTAATATTTTCAATAAATTATTTACGTCTTCTAGTTTTCCTGCTAATAAAATTTTCTTGCAGTTAAGCTCATTAATTTTACATGCAATTTTCTTTAATCCATCTTCTGATGAATAAAGAAAATTGGTTAAATCAGAATTCCCATCATTTTTTATATGTAAAATTTCAGTTATACTTTCTCCAGTTTCATTCACATATAATTCACCTAAATTATCCGAATTATTTTGAATTAGTTCAATCAATATAGCATTATAAATTTCATCACAATACAAGAATTCTAATATTCTTTTCTTTAAGTCATTTGTAACAATGCTTATCTTTTTCATATAACCCTTTACCCCCAATCAAAACAAAAATAATTAATGTTCCAAAACACCACTACTTTTTACTACTTTTCAACAAATGCTAAATAGAACAGTGATGGCAATGTATCGTAATGTTGCAACGCAATTACTAAATTGAAGCTTCTAATATTTTCAATTCATTTTCTGTTTCTCCAGTATCTACAAACCCTATTGAAAACCAAAATGGCTCACCATTTACTTTATCAGCAGTTAGCCAAATATCCTTTATTCCACGATTAATAAACTCTTGCTTTATGAAACCATATAACTTTCTTCCAAGTCCTTATCTGGTGCTACTTCTTTCATATATTCATAACCTAAATTCATAAAATCTGTACAACTATTTGGATTTTCTCTACTAACTCTTACGTATTCAACACTAAAATTATTCTCCATTTTATTCCCCTTTGATGTTTCACCATTTTTTGAAGTTAAAGTACCAATACTTTTTCTATATCCAAAATCCATCCACTAATAATCTGGGTGTTTTCTTGTAATTTGTTTTTATTCTTTTCATAACCCTGTAATAATTTCAGTTGATGCTTCCAATATTCTTTAAGATGTTCAAAAAACATTCTCTCGCTTGATAAAGCTTTATAATCTCCACATTGAATGTTACTGTTTATTACCTTCAACCTGTCATGTGCTTGTTCAGAAGATAACCCCATAAATTTTTTAAAATCTCTCAAAACCCATTGCTTTTCAAAAACATTCATTGACTTCCAACCATTATACTGCTCTTCATAAGTCATATATATTTTTTTTACGTATCCTTGGATTTCTTTGCAAGCCTCTTCACTCCTCATAGTGCTATTTGCTTGTTCACTTTCATTTTCTACCAAATTATAATCCATCAATACCTGTATGGAACCAATTTCCTGACCATTATAAGAATCTGAATTCCTAACAGACAAAGCAAAGCCAACTCCAGCACTTTCAACATCTAAGATATGTTGACTATTCATAGAATAAAATTCTTCTAAACTCATATCCATTTTTGCAGCAACAATTTGAATAGCATTAATTGCCGTTTCTGTCTTTACTAATCCCGGTCCTATTGTATAGGAGTGAACATTTGTATCCTTAAGTTCCATGGATAAGGTATTGCACAACTCAACCTGAGCCGATTTAAACACCTCATAGGCTCCCATATATGGTGTTGCTCCAGAAGATGAAACAAATACGATAACACCGCTATTACGTTCTTTCATAAACGGTAGAAATTTTTGTGTGAGTAATAATGGTGCTTTCAAATTAACCGCATAACTCTTATCCCAAAATGCGATGTCCACCTCGTCCAAAGCTCCCATTTTGGTAATTGTAGCATTGTTAAAAATAACATCCGGGCATCCATATTTTTTCATAATGTAATCTGTCATTTCAATTACTTGCTTTTCAACTGCTAAATCAATTTGATAAAACTCAGCCTGATTATTATCATACAATTCATTAATTATCTTTTCTGCCAAGATACCCTTATCATTAATAATCTCTGCAATTATGATCTTAGCGCCCAAATATGCAAGAGCCTTAGCTGTTTCTAATCCTATTCCTCCACCAGCACCCGTCAACAGTATAATTTTCCCTGCTAAACTATTTTTTAATTCTGGTTTGTCTTCAATTAACATCTGTGATTACCCCCAATTAAAACTAAAAAACAATATATCCTAAATCATTTATAAGCATATTAATTTTCCCAACGCCATTGCCAAGAAACATTAAAAAATATACTAATTGTAACGCAGCTATGGTAAAGGAGTTTGCCATTCTTCATTTAGCAGCGCAAATAAATATTCATCAGCGTATTCACCTTTGTACCATATATTTTTTATAAAATGACCTTCTTTTCTCATCCCAGCCTTTTCAAGTAATTTAATGGAAGGTTTATTTCTTACATCAGTTATAGCAACAACTCTATGCATATTTAGTACATTGAATATATATCCTAAAAGACATATAACTGCCTCTATTCCAAACCCTTTATTCTGATATATTGGGTTTAATGAAAACCCAACTTCTACTTGATTTATGTCTTCTGGTAAAGTATGTATCGCTATATCTCCTATCAGATTTCCAGTATTCTTTAATTCAATTGCAATTTGAAACCAAGTACCGCATATTCCAGGTTCAAAATTCATTTGTTTTTTTACAAATTCGACTGCTTGTTCATATTTATAATTTACCCATCCCTCATCCTGATACAACATTACCTGAGGATTAGTTCTATAATTAAAGAAAGTATCTACGTCAGCTTCTTTAAACTTCCTTAATATTAACCTCTCAGTTTCCAAATTGGTAAATTTTATATCGCTCATATTTTATCTACCTCTCTTCAATCTTATAAAATTATAACGTTCCTGATTGCAAACATCGAGAAGCTTATAATTCAATAAGTCCTTTGAATAGCTCAACTGTTGTTTTAATAAGTTCATCTCTATAATCAAAGTCTAGTGTATGAATATGCGGATATCCCTTACCATTCCCAATATAACACATTGCACCCTTTGTCAATTTAGTATAATGTCCGAAATCTTCAGAAGGCCTGTACGCTTCCTTCAGTTCAATTATTTGTATGCCCTTGTCATGGCAAACTTTACGAATTTTATCATTGCTCTCACTATGGTTTTTAGTTTCTGGGAAGTAATCCTGATATGAGAAGTTTACTTTTAAGCCGTACTTTTCTGCCTCTGCCTTAGCAATACCTTCCAGTTTTTTCTGCAGAGCATCCATTTCATCTTCATAAAGAGCACGGATAGTCAGTAGCAAGTCTCCCTTACTTGCAGCCATGCCGAAAGCTCTTTCACCAACATCTATCTGAACAACAGTACATAGAACAATACCTTTGTTCTTATCTGCGGAAATAACCTCTGGAATAGAGTTGACCACTTTAGCAATAGCATATGCAGGATTTTTCCCATGCTCAGGCTGACTCGCATGGGTTGGCGAACCTTCCATTTGGATTATCATCCCCTTTGATGCGCATTGAGTTGTACCATAAATAACATTAATAGAATTGTATTCCAGGTCACTCATACTATGTATTGCAAAAATCTCTTCGATATTATTCAAAATAATAAAGGATTTACATTGAGCAGCTCCATCTCCAGTTTCTTCTGCATGCTGAAACAAGAAAAACACATTTTTATCAGCACCATTCTGATCTACTGCAAGTGCTAACGCGCATAACCCAGCAGCATGTCCGTCATGACCACATTTATGAGCTACTCCTAGTATCTTTGAAGCATAGGGAAGAGTGTCATTTTCTTGGAAAGGAATAGCATCAATATCGGCCCTGAATGCAATGTTTGATTTACCCACACCAGCTCTATAAATGGCATAGAACCAAAGCCCATTATCAACAATTTCAAGCTTAGTATGCTTTTTGAGAAATTTTATTAAATGTTTTTTTGTCCAAACCTCTTGATTTGAAAGTTCAGGATGCTGATGTAATTCATGACGTAATTTTTTTGCTAACTCAAAATTCTTTTCATTCATTGTTTTTAGCTCCTTTATGTCTTGTGAAAATATAAATAATTAAAGCATATAACCTAAACTAAATATTTTACAATTCAGTATCATTCTTTATCTAATTATTTTTTTTGCATCTTTCAATTAATTGAATATATTGAGTATCTCCTAAACCATATTTGGGGAATGCCTTTAACAACTCTGATACTAAGATATCACTTTCTAAATTATCACGTTGTCTTATATATGCTGTAATTTCATTTTCTTCTTTTAAATATTCCAAATAAAGTCTAATTCCATTTTCCATTAAGGATATATTTACATTTTCAGGCATGCATTTATTAATCATGACTTTCTTATACAATTTACTATATCCATGTACGTCTAATTCAAAGCTGTCCACTACCTTAAATTCTCGATTTGTTAAATTGAAAGTTATATTCTTCTTATAATTAGTTTCATCCAGATATGCAAGTAGTGTAAGAAGGTTAATTTGACAAAACATATCATCATCAAACCATAGAACAATATGTGAAAACTGATTTTTAAATAATACTTCCAAGGGCTTTAAAGTTATTTCATTATACTGCTCAATTGTTACACGGTGGGCATTACATCGACATTTATTGAATTGACTAGAGAATATGTCAACTGTAGCTTCGCCTACACACATTGCCTCATTAAATGGTATAAATGTACCGTTTTTATCAAAACCAGACCTCTTAAAGTACTCATACATTTCCTGACCATTTAAAATATTGAGTGTACTTTTTTTATTCATAATTACGTTTCTCCTATAAATATAAATATTCTTCAAACATTGTTACAATTGTGTTTCACCAAAACAATTTAAAACTTTTGAGCTGTTACTCTGTTTATAAGAATTACACATTACGTTACGCATGGAAGACATTCCTGAACTGAACCATAAAGAAATGCTTCTTGGTGTGCTTGCACTAATGAAGGAATCTTCGAAGATTTAACCCTAGGCCATCAAAGCGAACTTAAGTGCATTGTTATCAGCTGTGCCTTTTATACCAAACTAACGCAATATTTATCAAACTCTATATTACAAACTCAAGCATAGTCTCATGATTATCTTATTAACCTTTAATATAACTATAATCAATGCTTACAATTAAAGTGTTTTTAATTTGTCACTAAGCTCATTCCAATCATCTATTATTAAGCATTTATTCTTTGGAATATGCTTATTTGATTTCTCAATTGCTCCTTTATACCAAACGGGAAATATTCCACAATCTGCTGCACCATCAACATCAAAAACTGCATTATCACCACAATACCAAACATCACAGGCATTAAGATTTGCTTTACGAAGAGCAAGTTCAAATATTCGCTTATGAGGTTTCCTGAATACATATTCACTACTTGCAATAATAAATTCAAATTTATGTGATGGTATAAAGCAGTTGATGCGCTCTTTCAATAAATTTCCACTAAAAGATATATTGCTTATTACACTTGTTCGTATATTTGTACTTTCTAAAAACCGTAAAAAATTTGCTATGTTTCTTGTTGGTTCCGCAATACAAGCCGCACTTTCAAATATACGTTCAATCTCTAATGCTGATTTTGTAAATTGAATACCAAAATATTCATAAAGGTAATTTTGAAAAAGATGATTATGTACTTCTAAAAATGTTTGTTTTTGAAAGTCTACTCCATATCGGCCTATTTCTTTATTTAGTAAATTTGCTAATGCTTACACTTCCTCTGCTGAAACCTTGTTAGGATTATTAGTAGCTTCACTTAATACTGACTTTGTGCCCTTTAAAGGATCAAATATTTTTTCATTAACAAGAGTTTGTCCGTAATCAAAAATCACCATTTTGGGTTTATTCATTTCTACACCACCATATCAATATTTTACAATAAATTATTAATCAGAGAATAATCTTTTAAACATACTACTTTTTTACAATAACATTCCACTTTGTATATGGAAAAGGATTGGATAAATAATGAATATTCTCCTCTATGTAGGTGACATCAATATCTGCCAAGCTGATAATTTGCCATTTTTTGAATAGCTCTCTTGTTCCCTGTTCATCAAAATAATGGTGTGGTACTCCTGCTTCAGGACCAGCTTCCCTCACAAAAGTGTTCTTTTCAATTTCTTTTCCCCTAAGGTCTGCTTTACCTGATTTTGTAGAAAGCAATGATACCATGAACATACCACCTTCACAAAGGCTTTCATATACATTTTCTACAGCTTTGTTGATATTATCAATAGTATTATGGTGCAAGGCATCCCAGGATACAGCACCATGAAAATTCATATCTTTAAACAAGTTATCAGTCATGTCAGCTACTTTAAGAGTTGCCTTTAAACCATTGCTTTCCAGCCATTTCTGTGTATGGTTAATCCCATTTTCAGAAATATCGGTTCCATATACATTGTGCCCCATCTGGGACATTAGTACAGTATGCCTTCCTGCACCACAGCAAAAATCCCATATTAATAGGGGACTATCAGGAAATATGCCCTCAAGAACCTTTACAAACTTATATACTTCTGGCTGTGGCAAAGCAGCAATGAACTTTTCATCCAAAAACAATTTATCCCATGTTGCCATTAATTAAACCTCCATTTCCCAATTTAAAAATTAAATTAATATAGCAAATAAAACTAATACATAATCTCTTGTTCAGATACAAACCGCCTGAGCAGGATGTGTGCCCATGCTGACAGGTATTTCATCAGTTTTCCTCCTACATTGGCTTTAAATTTAAATTGAGTCTGTCTATTATTTTTTCAAGTCTTCTCTTTTTTGCATCATCAGATTTAGCATCAAAATATAGTCCTGTATAATTTTTTCTAATAGAAGTGGACATTGAATTGAAATTTGAATAAGCTGGTTCAATATCTTTTATTAATTCCGCTAGCATTTGCACTTGCTCATCCGTTATAGGTTCAGGTTTAGGTGCATCCCACATTCCGTTTTTCTTTGCTTCTTCAATTTTAGCTAGTCCAAAATCAGTCATTACTCCAGTAGCTTCAAGTTCTTTTACAAGATTTTTATTTTTCTCTGACCACTTGCTTCCTTTTCTTCTCGATGAAAAATATTTTAAATACTTCGTCTCATCTATACTTTGCATTTGGCCATCAATCCACCCAAAACACAACGCTTCTTCCAGCGCTTCACTCGCCTTAAGAGTTTTAATACTTGTATGCTTGCTTAATACTAACCAGATTCCACTACTTGTGGTACAATTGTCATTTAGCCAATTTCTAAAATCGGCTCTTGTTTCAAAGATCATTTTTTCCAAATTAATTCACCGTCCTTTATACTAGTAATTTTTACTTCGCTAAATTTTATAACTTTATATTAATAATGCTAAATAAAAAATCTTTATGTAACTACTTTCTATTAACAAAGTAGCGTATAACGTCTCGCATTCAAGATGCTCCTTCACCTAGCCAGACCTGGCTTGGTGAAGGAATGTGCTTTCAAGTCTTCTTATGCAAAGCGCACTCAAGTATATTGTTATGCGCAGTAGCGAATATACAGCTACATATTTTTATTAACACTATTTCTTTTCTAATTTTTCTTGAACCAATTTTCTCAATAAATCTTCCTCTTCAGTATTCTGGAAAGCTCTTTTAGGAATTATAGTAAACATGAATTTACCATAAATAAGATAAAAAAAACTTTTATTTTCTTTAACCTTTGAATAATGATTCCAAGCAATAGTTGAATTTATATGTTCTGTCTCAAATAAAATTCCTTCATCTTTAAATCCAAGTTTATATTCATCTTGAAATTTTGGTTCCTGTTTAAAAATTCTTTTCGGGTTTACATATAAAACAAATATCGTCATAAGTAATAGAATACTTCCTAATAAAACAAGCATTTTATTTAGAAATGATTCATCGCCTGTTAGCCAAAAGAAACTTCCTATAAATATGAAAACTACTGAAACTATAATATCAATTTTTATATTTAATGATTTTGAATAATACCATTTTACCGCTTCTACATATTCTTTTTCTGTATATTTGAATTTCAAATTTAATGGTTTTTCCACTACATATCCCCCCATTTTTTAATCCTTTAACTAATTAGTTTCCTCGAACGTTAATATTAGCGCTATTGCGCATAACGTTCCGTACTGCCGACGTCCTCCAGCTTTACAGGAGTCGCTCAAATTCTTAGATAGCTCTTATCTTAGTATTTGAACTACTCTGTCTCGGTAAGGCTGGAGGATGTTCATAGCGAGCTTGAATGCATTGTTAACTGAAGTTCTGCAGCGCTACAATCGAAATTACTACTATAAAAAATTCTCTCTGCGAGGACTATTAGAATTCTATCGTGTAATTAATTGTAGATTATCTTAATTAAGGCCTTTGAAAAAGTTTTTTCTGTTTCATATAATCAATAGCCTTAGTTTTATTTTTTTGATTACTAATATATTCCGCTTCTTTTTTAGCTCTATAATAGCTATTATATCTTTCCTGTGAAAGAATGCCTTCAGAAATGGCTTTTTTAACTGCGCAGTTAAGCTCAGTCGTATGAGTGCAGTTATTAAATTTGCAATTGATGGATAACTTTAATATATCTTCATACCTATCATCTAAGTTTTCTGCAGAATCTATTATTTCAAATACCTTTTTATTAAGTTTCATTCTCCCCCTCCTTTCCTTATAAGCTATAATTATCTGCCTCACCATATATATTGTAAAACTCAAACGTTTGACTAGAAAAGTTCTATACAAATAGTACTAAGGATTATTCTCATCCTCTTGGGTTTAATATCCCATACATTGCCACATCACAAATTCCTTTATTGTTTCTATCCGCTTTTATTCTTGTTCCCTCGTATTTTAAACCACATTTCTGCATTACCTTTCCCGAGTTTGGATTAAGTGGATCATGCCTTGCCTCTATACGATTAACCCCTACTTCATGAAAGAAGAATTGTATTAAAGCTTTAAAAGCTTCAGTAGTGATACCATTATTCCAATATTTACCGCCTATGCAATAACCTATTTCCACTGCTTCAATATTTTCTTTATAGTCAACTACACCAATACTTCCAATGGCTTCTTCTGTACTTTTGAGTTCAATACACCACTGGTAGTTTTTATCATCCGAATATCCTTTTATCCATGTTTCAATTACTCTACGGCTTATTTCTGCATCTGAATGAGTTGGCCAAGTTAAAAATTTTGTTACCTCATCATCACTAGCCCAATTTTTGTACATATCATCAGCATCTGATAATTCAAACTGACGCAATATAAGTCTTTTAGTTTCTATCTTTTTCGTTCCTAAATTTTTCATATAAGTTCTCCTCTTTAAGATAAAAATGTTGTTTAGCTATAGAATACAGCTATATTCCATATCCACTTCAACTAAAAAATTACTTTTAATTTACCCTCACCTTCGAAAGGATTTCATATAACGTTGTTGTATGCCCGACGCCCTTGAGCCTTTAAAGCGAAAGGGTATGTGCTGGAATGCCCCAGAGATATGACCCAACCAGCACGAATGGGCATACCTTGTTAGTTGCAGTTCCGTCTCCACAATGTTATGATTTATCACTACACACATTGATTATCAATATTTAGTTTCTATAATTTATAAAATTCCAATTTATCTACAACAATTTCTCCTCTAAAATGAAACGAGTTGGCCAAAATTCATATAAACTAATGGATTCTATTTTAGCAGTGAAACTTTTAAAATTATCTGCCACATAAGGCAATGCTTTTTGAATTGTTTTTGGTTCGTCAATAAGTATTGTTGTATGTGCCGTCCAACTTAAACCATCAGTATCATTGCTATTAAAATATTGTTGTAAATTTAAAAGTTCATGATTTACCGATGGGGCTATAAACAAAACATTAAGTCCAAACAATCCAATATTATTCAATTTAATATCAAAACTCTTAAATTGTTTTGATACAATTTTTACTTTTTCTTCAATGAATTTTTCTTGTGATACATCAAAACTCCCAAGAGTAATATGATTTGGTAGGTTAGGTGTCTGTTGACCTACAAACCCATTATCTAATAATATCTTTTGAATTTTCTGTAATTTTAGTTCAGTTTCTTTATCATATTGTGCCATAACACATAGAAATTTATCTTTCATAACTATCCTCCAAATTTATTACTTTATATTCTACAACTATATTGAAAACTCACTTAGGAATTGCGTTTCGTGTTCAAGACACCTGCGAGCCTTAGATAGCTCTTATCTTAGGCTCGCAGGTGTGCTTTGCAGTCTTTTCATACAAAGAGAACTTGAACATTTCGTTAGTCGAAGTCTATTACCATTAAGCCGCGATTTTTGAAAATCCAAATCATGTTATAATTCTTTCATCAATTCTTCTAACAAAGCTATACGTATAACTGTCAAAATACTTCCCCCAAAATCTTAATGCATTCGGATTAATAGTTTCACAATCCACCCCTACCCGTTTTACACCTTCATTCTTTAAGGTTTCAAGAACAAATGAAAGCAGACTCTGAAGTATATTTTTCCCACGATAGTTTTCTTTCAGATATGCTCCACAAATATTTAACATATCCTGCTCCTCAGTAATAAAGGTTTCTCCATCATTCATAATTTCTATATATCCTATTATTTCTGAATCATTCTTGGCAATAAAGAAACGTGATTGTCGCCTCTGGCACATTGCAATAAAATTCTCTTCTGAAAATTCTTGATTAGGAAAATATGTAGGACTCTTCCTTAAATGCCTTACCAACCCGTTCTTTAATGACAATAAACCACCTGCATCATTATACTGTATTTCCTCATAAGAATATTCTGTGTTAATTTTAATATTGAGTAGCTTGTCAACATTTCTTATTGCATCACTACATCTGATGCCGAATCCGTTCATTATAAAAGATGTCATGACCTCAGTATCATGGCTATATACACAAACCGCATAACTTAAAATCTCTTTCTTAATCATTTCCTGTGATGCATGTTGAAATAGAAGTGATGCTGTTTTACCTCTGTCTTCTCCGCCAAATGCATTTGCAAACAATGGAGAAAATGCACCCTTTACATTGCCAAAGTGGCCACTAAATTCTCCCCAAAAGCTTAAATATCCTAATACTTTTCCTTTTTCAACTGCCACTGCTCCAAGTTTATTCTTAAAGATTTCATTCAGTGAACCAGTCAGTACCTCTTTATAATCCTTCTTATACAGAGCTTCTATACATTTTTGCTCCATATTATATTGAGCTTGTGCCAGTCTAACTGCATCCTCTAAATACTTTTCACTTAACTTTTCAAATATCATTTTCTTCACCCCATTAATAATTTATAAGCCAATTTAAATTATCCGTTGATTATACCCCTCAGCTCTTCTTGGCTTTGTTAACAATATAAGAGATTGTAAATTAACTTAACGATAAATTGGAAATTAAGTGACGCTCTAAATCTTCG
>DBMJ01000014.1 GCA_002298125.1 Clostridium sp. UBA701
TATAATTGAGTAATTAATAAAAAGGACTGGGTTCAGGACCTAGTCCTTTTATAAAGGATAATTTTCTGTTTAATACAAATGATAAATTTATTGACAGCTAAATGAAGTTGTGATAAATTATTAAAGTAATGCACAAAATTTGGTGACATACGTTAAAGCGTTGTTATATACTTAAATTTGGGAGGTGTAGATTGTGAGAGTAAAGATAACTATGGCTTGTACCGAATGTAAGCAAAGAAACTATAACACAATGAAAAATAAGAAGAATGACCCAGACAGACTGGAAATGAAGAAGTATTGCAGATTCTGCCACAAACATACACTTCATAGAGAAACAAAATAACATGGAATTATAAATTCGTAAGGATGTGAATTAAATGGCTGTTAAAGGGGATGCAAAAAAAGCAAATACACCTGAAAGCAAAAGAAGCAAGAGGGGAATTGTGGGTTTTTTCAAGGATTTAAAAGCTGAATTTAAGAGAATAACCTGGCCTTCAAAGAAAGACTTCAAAAAAGCAACAGCGGCAGTTCTTACTTTCTGTGTTATCTATGGTATCTACGTTTTATTTTTGGACTATGGTTTTGATAGCCTTTATAGAATTATAACAGGAGTTAAATAAAGGTAAAAGGAGGTAGGGAAGGGAGTAATACTCGTCCCTTGAATTATGGCAGAAAGAGCTCGATGGTATGTAGTACATACATATTCTGGATATGAAAATAAGGTTAAAGCTACTTTAGAGAAGACCGTTGAAAACAGAGATCTTCATAATCTTATTCAAGACATACAGGTTCCCATGGAGGAACAGGTAGAAGTAAAAGACGGTAAGAAAAAGGTAACCCTTAAAAAGATTTTTCCTGGATATGTATTGGTAAAGATGATAATGAATGACGAGTCATGGTACGTTGTCAGAAATACCAGAGGAGTGACAGGATTTGTTGGTCCTGGATCTAAGCCTGTAGCTCTTACCGATGAAGAGGTTGAATCCATGGGTATTGCAGAAAAACCTGTGGTAGTAGACATCGAGGTAGGAGAAAATGTTAGGGTAATCTCTGGACCTCTTGAAAACTTTGTGGCTCTTATTCAGGAGATCAATACTGATAAACACAAGATTAAAGCATTAGTTAACATGTTTGGCAGGGAAACCCCTGTTGAACTTGATTTTAACCAGATTGAAAAACTGGATTAAAGTGAATGAAAAAGACGAAAGTCTTAATCAAGTGGGAGGACTATAGTCCGTATAACCACATTATAGGAGGTGTAAACTCATGGCTAAGAAAGTAGTAGGAATGATTAAGCTTCAACTTCCTGCAGGAAAAGCAACTCCAGCACCACCAGTTGGACCAGCACTTGGACAGCATGGTGTAAACATTATGGGATTCTGTAAGGAATTCAATGCTAAAACTGCGAGTCAAGCAGGATTGATAATCCCAGTTGTAATTACTGTATATCAGGACAGATCCTTCAGCTTTATACTGAAGACTCCTCCAGCTGCAGTATTACTTAAGAAAGCTGTTGGTATTGAAAGTGGTTCTGGTGTTCCAAACAAGACTAAGGTTGCTAAGATTTCAAAAGCTAAGCTTAGAGAAATTGCTGAGACTAAAATGCCAGACTTAAACGCAGCATCTGTAGAAGCTGCTATGAGCATGATAGCTGGAACAGCTAGAAGCATGGGAATAACTGTAGAAGAATAGTAGTAAATACTTAAATTCTCAAGTTTTATACTAAATGTATAAGATATTATCTAAATCGGTGGGAGGTAAAAACCGTTAATACCACAAAGGAGGATTAGCATATGGGAAAGAATTATGTAGAAAGTGCTAAGCTTGTTGACAAGAGCGCTCTATATACTCCACAGGAAGCTATGGAACTTGCAGTTAAGACTTCCAAAGCTAAATTTGATGAGACTATAGAGCTAGCAGTTAGACTTGGTGTAGATCCAAGACACGCTGATCAACAGGTTAGAGGAGCAGTAGTACTTCCTCATGGAACAGGTAAAACTGTTAAGGTTTTAGTTTTTGCAAAGGGTGAAAAGGCTAAGGAAGCAGAAGCTGCTGGAGCTGACTTTGTAGGAGCTGAGGACCTAGTTGATAAGATTCAAAAGGAAAACTGGTTTGGTTTTGACGTAGTTGTAGCTACTCCAGACATGATGGGCGTAGTTGGAAGATTGGGTAGAGTTTTAGGACCTAAGGGATTAATGCCTAACCCAAAATCCGGTACTGTTACATTTGAAGTAGCAAGAGCTATTGCAGATATCAAGGCTGGTAAGGTTGAATACAGAGTAGACAAAACTGCCATTGTACACGTTCCAATCGGAAAGAAATCCTTCGGTGCAGAGAAGCTATTAACTAACTTCCAGACTTTAATGGAAGCAGTAATAAAGGCTAAGCCTGCAGCAGCAAAGGGACAGTACGTGAAGTCAGTATCTGTATCAAGCACAATGGGACCTGGAGTTAAGATCAATCCAACTAAAGTTTTGGACTAAGCTTGACAGTAAGTTCCACATTTGATAAACTACAATAAGTTAATAAGGTAATAATTCCGTAGACAGTAGGTGCGAAAGCATAACAGTAAAACCTACCGAGGATTCCAATATAAGATTTTATTGGTCTCTTCACGTCTCGGGAAGAGACCTTTAGTTTTATAATAAACAGTTTAAGACTGTGAGGAGGTGGACACACAGTAATGGGCAAGAATAGAGAAATCAAAGAAGCAAAGGTTGCAGAAATTAGGGAAAAGTTAGGCAAGGCTCAGGGAATTATATTTGCTAAGTATCAGGGCTTAACTGTTGAGGAAGATACAGAGCTTAGAAAGAAGCTTAGAGAAGCTGGTGTTGAATACAAGGTATACAAGAATACCTTAACTAATCTAGCTGCTATAGAGCTTGGAATGGATGGAATATCCCAGCATTTAGTTGGACCATTATCCGTAGCAATGGGTTATGAAGATCCAACTGCCCCAGCAAGAATCCTTAATGATTTTGCAAAGACTCACAAGAAGTTAGAGCTTGTTGCTGGTATAGTTCAGGGTGAAGTATACGATGCTAAGATGGTTGTTCAACTTGCATCCATACCACCAAGAGAAGTATTACTTGCAAAGTTACTTGGAAGCTTCAAGGCTCCATTATCAAATCTAGCATATTTACTTAATGCTGTTAAAGAAAAGAAGGAATCAGCTCAATAATCTAGAAGCTGAAAATATTGAAGAAAATTTGGAGGTGCTCAAAAATGACAAGAGAAGAAATTATTCAAGCTATAAAAGAAATGAGTGTTTTAGAATTAAACGAATTAGTTAAAGCTTGCGAAGAGGAATTCGGAGTAAGTGCAGCTGCGCCAGTAGCAGTTGCAGGTGGAGCTGCTGCAGCTGCACCAGTTGAAGAAAAAACTGAGTTCGATGTAGTATTAGCTAGCGCTGGTGCTGAAAAGATTAAGGTTATAAAGGTAGTTAGAGAGTTAACTGGTCTTGGCTTAAAGGAAGCTAAAGAAGTAGTTGATGGAGCTCCTAAGACTTTAAAGGAAGCAGTATCTAAGGAAGAAGCTGAAACTATTAAGGCTAAATTAGCTGAAGTAGGAGCTACTGTAGAAATAAAGTAATTTCTTTAAGGTTTACTTACAGAAAGCGTCTTGCCAAAAGACGCTTTCTTTTTTACTTCATAGGAAATTAAAATCCTTAGGAAGTAAGAAATATGACATTAATGGATAATATTATATATGTAATGAAAAAAATATATAACTTTTTAAAATCCTCCACTTATCTTATTGACATTCATAGTTTAATATGGTAACATAATTAATTGCATTGATTATTGAAGTAAGCTATAAAATGCGAAGTACAGTACTGAATTATTTTTACAAAATAGGTTATAATAAAAAGATAGGTGAGTTATTACCAAATTCACAAGTCCTTAGGGATAGTGTGTGTATTTGGATATTTTATGTTTATGCAAGGGGTGAGAGAGTCAATGGTACATCCTGTCCAGGTTGGAAAAAGAACAAGAATGAGCTTCTCTAAGGTAAAAGAAGTGGCAGATATGCCGAACCTTATCGAAGTTCAACTAGACTCCTACAAGTGGTTTTTAGATGAGGGTCTGCAAGAAGTTTTCGATGACATTAATCCCATAGGAGATTATACCGGAAATCTCGTGCTGGAGTTTGTGGGATATGAGCTAGACAAGGCCAATATCAAATACTCTGTAGAAGAATGCAAAGAAAGAGATTCAACCTATGCTGCACCATTAAAAGTAAATGTCAGACTTCTCAACAAGGAAACAGGAGAAGTTAAAGAGCAGCAGGTATTTATGGGAGACTTCCCGCTTATGACTGAGCAGGGAACTTTCATAATAAATGGAGCCGAAAGAGTTATTGTAAGTCAGTTAGTAAGATCCCCGGGTGTATACTACAGCTATACCATGGATAAAACAGGTAAAAAACTGTTTTCATCCACAGTTATACCTAACAGAGGTGCGTGGTTGGAATATGAAACTGACTCCAATGATGTAATCTATGTTAGAATAGATAAAACTAGAAAGCTACCTATTACCATTTTAGCTAGGGCAATGGGTTATGGTAGTGACAGCGAGCTTACTGCTTTTTTTGGTGAAGATGAAAGGCTAAAGGCCACCATAGAAAAGGATAATACCAAAACTAAGGAAGAAGCATTGCTTGAAATATATAAGAGATTAAGACCAGGCGAGCCACCAACAGTGGACAGTGCTATGTCTCTTATAGATTCTCTATTTTTTGATGCAAAGAGGTATGATCTTTCAAGGGTAGGACGCTATAAATTCAATAAGAAGCTTGCTCTGCATCTGAGAATAGCTAATCAAATAGCTGCCATGGATGTGGTTAATCCTGCAACAGGAGAAATCCTTGTTCAAAAGGGTGAAAAGATAGATAGAGAAAAGGCTGTTGATATTCAGACTGCTGGAATCAATGCCGTAGATATACAGGTTGAAGATAGGGTAGTACGAGTTATAGGTAACCATTTTGTTGATATACATAAGCATGTGAACTTCAACATAGATGATTTAAATATAAGAGAGTATGTACATTACCCAACTCTTATGGAAATACTTAATGGAAGCACTGAGGAAGATGTAATAAAAGATCAAATTAAAAAGAATATACATCGACTCATTCCAAAGCACATTATCAAAGATGATATGTATGCTACTATCAGCTATGAGCTTGGACTACCTTATAATATTGGCCATGTAGATGATATAGACCATTTAGGTAATAGACGACTAAGATCTGTTGGAGAGCTGCTGCAAAACCAATTTAGAATTGGTCTTTCTAGAATGGAAAGAGTAGTTAAGGAAAGAATGAATATTCAGGATCAGGAGGTAATAACTCCTCAGGTTCTCATTAATATTCGTCCTGTTGCTGCTGCCATTAAAGAATTCTTTGGAAGCTCACAGCTTTCACAGTTTATGGATCAGACTAACCCATTGTCAGAGCTTACTCACAAGAGAAGGTTATCTGCATTAGGACCTGGAGGACTTTCTAGAGAAAGAGCCGGCTTTGAGGTTAGAGACGTTCACCATTCTCATTATGGTAGAATGTGTCCTATTGAGACTCCGGAAGGACCAAACATAGGACTTATCAACTCTCTAGCTACCTATGCCAGAGTGAATGAGTATGGCTTTATTGAAAGTCCATATAGAATTGTAGATAAGAAAAATGGAATAGTTACTGATAAAATAGTATATATGACTGCTGATGAAGAGGACGAATACCTTATTGCACAGGCCAATGAGCCTATTGACGAGAATGGCAAGTTTGTGGATAAGAGAATAACAGTTCGTTACTTGGAAGAAGTATTGGTAGTACCTGCAAGTGAAGTTGATGCCATGGATATATCACCAAGGCAGATAGTTTCTGTAGCTACAGCAATGATCCCCTTCCTAGAGAACGATGACGCCAGCCGTGCCCTGATGGGTTCAAACATGCAACGTCAGGCAGTTCCATTACTTCAAGCCAATGCTCCTATAGTAGGAACTGGAATTGAGTATAAGGCAGCAGTAGATTCTGGAGTACTTCCTAAGGCAAGAAATGCTGGAGAAGTAGTATATGTAAGTGCCAGTGAAATAAAGGTAAAGAGAGAGCTAGATGGCGGTATAGATCACTACAAGCTTCTTAAGTTTAAGCGCTCCAACCAAGGTACCTGCATAAATCAAAGACCAATTGTAAATAAGGGTGAGAAGGTGTCAGAAGGAACTGTACTGGCAGACGGACCATCTACAGACATGGGTGAAATAGCTCTTGGAAAGAATATCCTTATAGGCTTTATAACCTGGGAAGGATACAACTACGAGGATGCTATGCTAATTTCTGAGCAGCTGGTAAGAGATGATGTATTTACCTCCATTCACATTGAGGAATATGAAGCAGAAGCGAGAGATACAAAGCTAGGGCCTGAGGAAATCACAAGAGATATACCAAACGTAGGCGAGGATGCATTAAAGGACATAGATGAAAGAGGCATCATTAGAATTGGTGCCGAGGTAAGGTCAGGAGACATTCTAGTAGGTAAGGTTACTCCAAAGGGAGAAACAGAACTAACTGCAGAAGAACGTCTACTTAGGGCTATATTTGGAGAGAAAGCTCGAGAGGTAAGAGATACTTCCTTGCGCGTACCACATGGTGAAGCAGGAATTATCGTTGATGTAAAGATCTTTACTAGAGAAAATGGAGACGAATTGCCTCCTGGAGTTAATAAGCTAGTTAGATGCTATATTGCTCAAAAGAGAAAGATATCTGTTGGAGATAAGATGGCAGGAAGACATGGTAATAAGGGTGTTATATCAAGAGTTATGCCTGAAGAGGATATGCCTTTCCTACCAGACGGACGTCCACTACAGATATGCTTAAATCCTTTAGGAGTTCCTTCCCGTATGAATATAGGTCAGGTACTCGAAGTTCATCTTGGATGGGCTGCAAGCAGCCTTGGATGGCATGTAGCCACTCCTGTATTTGACGGTGCTCAGGAAGCTGATATAGTGGAATGTCTAAGTAAAGCAGGCTACGATGAAGACGGAAAAACAAAACTCTATGATGGTAGAACTGGAGATGAGTTTGACAGCAGGGTTACTGTTGGATATATGTACATCTTAAAGCTTGCCCACTTAGTTGATGATAAAATACATGCACGTTCCACCGGTCCTTACTCATTGGTTACACAACAGCCTCTTGGTGGTAAAGCACAGTTTGGGGGACAAAGATTTGGAGAAATGGAAGTTTGGGCACTTGAAGCCTATGGTTCCGCACATACCTTACAGGAAATTTTAACTGTTAAGTCAGACGATGTTGTTGGTAGAGTGAAAACCTACGAATCTATTGTTAAAGGGGAAAACATTCCAGAACCTGGAGTGCCAGAATCCTTCAAAGTTCTTATTAAAGAGCTTCAAGCCCTATGCTTAAACGTTAAGGTTCTCAACGATGAGAATGAGGAAATCAGACTGAAGGAATCAGTAGAAGAAGATATGGAAGATTTAGAGGTTAATATTGAAGGCACTGAGGACATTGTTCCTGCCACCCCAACAGAAGAGTATGTGGAAGGCGAAGAAGCCGATGAATACGAAGAAGAAGGGGAATATGACTTAAATCTAGATGATTTCAGTGGTGAGCTGGAGCTTGATGATTTCAACGATGAACACTAATAGGAAGGGAGGATTTACCCTTGTTTGAATTAAATAATTTTGATGCAATTCAAATCGGGTTGGCTTCACCTGAGCAGATAAGAGAATGGTCTAGAGGTGAAGTAAAAAAACCGGAAACAATTAACTATAGAACATTAAAACCAGAAAGAGACGGACTTTTCTGTGAAAGGATCTTTGGACCTATCAAGGATTGGGAATGTCACTGTGGTAAGTATAAGAGAGTTCGTTATAAGGGTATTGTATGTGACCGCTGCGGAGTAGAAGTTACCAAGGCTAAGGTTAGACGTGAGAGAATGGGGCATATTGAGTTAGCAGCTCCAGTGTCTCATATATGGTACTTTAAAGGTATACCCTCCAGAATGGGACTTATCCTAGATATGTCTCCAAGGGCACTGGAAAAAGTACTGTACTTTGCTTCCTATATAGTATTGGATCCAAAAGAAACTCCGCTTCTCAAGAAACAGCTTTTAAACGAGAAGGAATATAGAGAAGCTATTGATAAATATGGTGAAGAGAGCTTCTCAGCTGGCATGGGAGCAGAAGCAATAAAGGTGCTGCTGCATGAAATTAATCTGGAAAGACTTTCAGAGGAATTAAAGCAGGAACTAAGAGACAATAGCTCAAGCCAGAAAAAGATAAGAATAATTAGACGACTTGAGGTTGTAGAATCCTTTAGAAAGTCTGAAAACAGACCTGATTGGATGGTTATTGACGTAATTCCAGTTATACCACCAGATTTAAGACCTATGGTGCAGCTAGATGGAGGGAGATTTGCTACCTCTGATCTAAATGACCTATATAGGAGAGTTATAAACAGAAATAACAGACTTAAGAAGCTATTAGATCTGGGTGCACCAGATATCATAGTGAGAAATGAGAAGAGAATGCTCCAGGAAGCTGTGGATGCCCTAATAGATAATGGCAGAAGAGGAAGACCTGTAACTGGTCCTGGAAACAGGCCACTAAAGTCTCTTTCCGATATGCTAAAGGGAAAACAGGGAAGATTCAGACAGAACCTTCTTGGAAAGCGTGTTGACTATTCAGGACGTTCTGTTATAGTTGTTGGACCTGAGCTTAAGATGTATCAGTGCGGTCTGCCAAAGGAAATGGCATTAGAGCTGTTTAAGCCCTTCGTTATGAAGAAGCTGGTTCAAGATGGTGTAGCACATAACATCAAGAGTGCCAAGAGAATGGTAGAGAGAGTTATGCCTGAGGTATGGGATGTACTAGAAGAGGTTATTTCAGATCATCCAGTATTACTAAACCGTGCTCCTACTCTGCATAGACTTGGAATTCAAGCCTTCCAGCCAATACTTGTAGAAGGCAGAGCTATTAAGCTTCATCCGCTGGTATGTACTGCTTATAATGCCGACTTTGACGGTGACCAGATGGCAGTTCACGTACCACTATCTGTAGAAGCTCAGGCTGAAGCAAGGTTTTTAATGCTTGCAGCAAACAACATTTTAAAGCCTTCAGATGGTAAGCCTGTATGCGTACCTACTCAGGATATGGTACTTGGATCCTATTACCTTACCATTGATAAAGATGGCGCATCAGGTGAGGGAAGAATGTTCTCAAACCCTGAGGAAGCCATAATGGCCTATGAGGTTGGTGAAATTGACCTTCATGCAAAGATAAAGGTGAAGAGAACCATAGAAATAGATGGAGAGAAGAGAACAGGTATAATAAATACCACCCCAGGAATAATCATATTCAATGAGTCCATTCCACAAAGCCTTGGATTTGTTGATAGGTCTATTCCAGGGAATGAATTCAAATATGAGGTAGAATTCCTTGTTAATAAGAAGAGTCTTGGAAAAATAATAGATAAGTGCTACATGAGCCATGGACCTTCTGCTACTTCCATCATGCTAGATAACATCAAGGCCAAGGGATACCACTATTCCACCGTAGGAGCTATAACAGTAGCTACTTCTGATATGGTGGTTCCAGAAGAGAAGAAGACCCTGCTTGCAGAGGCAGATGCCATTGTTGAAAACTTGGAAAAGAGCTTTAGAAGGGGACTTATCGCAGAAGAAGAACGCTATGATAAGATAATAAAGACTTGGACAGAAACTACTGAAAAGGTAGCAGATGCTCTAATGAATACCCTTGATAAGTTTAATCCTATCAACATGATGGCAGATTCCGGTGCGAGAGGTTCTAAGAGTCAGATAAAGCAGCTTGCTGGTATGAGAGGTCTTATGGCCAATCCATCAGGTAAGATTATAGAGCTTCCTATAAAGGCATCCTTTAGAGAAGGACTTGACGTATTACAGTACTTCATATCCACTCACGGTGCTAGAAAGGGTAATGCAGATACAGCTCTTAAGACTGCTGACTCAGGATATTTGACTCGTAGACTTGTTGATGTTAGTCAGGATGTTATTGTAAGGTACGAGGACTGTGGAGCTCAAGAGGGCTTTGAAGTTTCTGAGATTAAAGAAGGACCAGAGATCATTGAGCCTTTAAGAGAAAGACTTACAGGAAGATATTCTGCAGAGGATATAATTGATCCTAAGACAGGAGAGCTATTAGTTCCAAGGGATGGCTATATGGACATTCGTACTGCAGAAAAGGTTGAAAATGCTGGAGTTAAGAAGGTAAAAATCAGATCAGTGTTTACCTGTAAATCCAAGTTTGGTGTATGTGCAAAGTGCTATGGCATGAACATGGCTACGGCACAGAAAATAAATATTGGTGAAGCAGTAGGCATTATTGCAGCTCAAAGTATAGGTGAACCTGGTACACAGCTTACCATGAGAACCTTCCATACCGGAGGTGTTGCTGGTGCTGATATAACCCAAGGTCTTCCTAGAGTTGAAGAACTCTTTGAAGCAAGAAAGCCAAAGGGTCTTGCCATTGTAAGTGAAGAAGGTGGCACAGTTAAGATAGAAGAGACCAAGAAGAAGAGAACGGTAATTGTTGTAAGAGAAGATGGCGTAGAACAGACTTATGACATTCCTTTTGGATCCAGATTAAAGGTATCAAATGGTGATATTATTAGTGCTGGTGATGAAATTACTGAAGGTTCCGTAAATCCTCATGATGTCCTTAGAATAAAGGGTGTACAGGGAGTTAAGAACTATCTTCTTTCTGAAGTACAGAAGGTTTATAGACTTCAGGGTGTTGATATAAATGATAAGCATCTTGAAGTAGTAGTAAAACAGATGACCCGCAAGGTTAAGGTAGAGGATTCTGGAGATACAGAGCTTCTGCCAGGCACAATGATAGACATTTTTGACTTTGATGAGGAAAACGAAAGAACACTGGCAAGAGGAGGAGTTCCTGCAGAGGGTAAAATAGCTCTTCTCGGAATTACCAAGGCTGCTCTTGCTACAGATTCCTTCCTTTCAGCTGCATCCTTCCAAGAGACAACAAGAGTACTTACTGATGCGGCAATCAAAGGAAAAATTGATCCACTAGTGGGATTAAAGGAAAATGTTATCATCGGAAAACTTATTCCTGCGGGCACAGGTATGACTAGATATAGATCTATTAGAATTAATACAGAGAAGCCTGTTGAAGAGGTGGAAAATCCCATAGAGGAGTCCCTAGTATAATTATTGACAGGTTATAAATATGGTGTTAAAATAGAATTTGTGTGATTTTGTAACATAAAGGGAAAGGTCACTCTTTCTCTTTATGTTTTACAAAGGTGAGGAGGATGTGTCATGGTCGAGAGACTTATAGGACCAAAGGTAGTTGGAGTAAAGCAATCCTTAAGAGTTATTAACAATGACCAAGGCAAAGCTTTATATATAGCTAAAGATGCGGACAATAAGTTAATCGATAATGTAGTTGCCTCAGCTAAGACTCATAACCTTGAAATATTCGAAGTGGATACCATGAAGGAATTAGGAAGGTTATGCGGCATAGAAGTGGGTGCTGCTACAGCAGTAATCCTCAAAGAATAAGCTTTCCACAAAAATATTAATAGATCAATCTAATTATTTAAAGGAGGTGCAAGCATGCCAACAATTAACCAATTAGTAAGAAAAGGCAGAAAGACAGTAGCTCACAAGTCAACTGCGCCAGCATTAGCTGAGTGTCCTCAAAAGAGAGGAGTATGTACAGTAGTTAAGACTACAACTCCAAAGAAGCCTAACTCCGCTTTAAGAAAAATCGCAAGAGTTAGACTCACTAACGGATTTGAAGTATCTGCGTACATTCCTGGAGTAGGCCACAACTTACAGGAGCACAGTGTTGTTCTTATAAGGGGTGGAAGAGTAAAGGACCTTCCTGGTGTAAGATACCATATCGTAAGAGGTGCGTTAGACTCTGCCGGAGTTGCTAACAGACAACAGGGAAGATCCAAGTACGGTGCTAAGAGACCAAAGCAGAAGTAAGGTTGACTTAAGTAAGCGTGCTATGACTTCTATTATATAGATTAAGTAAATGTAATCATTAATATATATTGAAGCTTAGAGCGCTTTGCGGCGTTAAAAGCCGAGTACCGATGAACTTAAATCTAATTGTTAAGGAGGGAAGAAAAGTGCCAAGAAAAGGACATATTGCAAAAAGAGATGTATTACCAGATCCAATGTACAACAGCAAGGTAGTTACAAAGTTAATAAACAGCATTATGGAAAGTGGAAAAAAAGGTGTAGCACAGAAAATTTGTTATGATGCTTTCGATGTTATTTCCGAAAAAACCGGAAAGGAACCTTTAGAGGTATTCGAGACAGCAATGAATAACATAATGCCTTTACTAGAGGTTAAAGCTAGAAGAATAGGTGGTGCTACCTACCAGGTGCCAATGGAAGTTCGACCAGAAAGAAGACAGACATTAGGTATCAGATGGCTCCTCGATGCTTCAAGAAAAAGAGGAGAAAAGTACATGATGTTAAGACTAGCTGGAGAACTTATGGATGCAGCTAACAACACGGGTGCAGCTGTTAAAAAGAGAGAAGACACCCACAAAATGGCAGAAGCAAACAAAGCTTTCGCACATTACAGATATTAATATTAAAACTGTTTTGGCTCTGCCAAAACAGTTTTATGGTATTTTTAATTTGCTGATTGAAACATGCTAGCTGAGAGGAGGAAAAAAATTGGCAAGACAGTTTCCATTAGAAAAGTTTCGTAATATCGGAATAATGGCCCATATAGATGCTGGTAAGACTACAACTACTGAGCGTATATTATTCTATACAGGCAAGACTCATAAAATCGGAGAAGTTCATGAAGGCGCTGCTACAATGGATTGGATGGAGCAAGAGCAGGAGAGAGGTATCACTATTACTTCTGCTGCGACAACTTGTCAATGGAAAGGTCATAGTATAAACATTATAGACACACCAGGACACGTAGATTTCACTGTAGAAGTTGAAAGATCACTAAGAGTACTGGACGGAGCTGTTGCTGTATTTTGTGCAAAGGGCGGGGTTGAGCCCCAATCTGAAACTGTTTGGAGACAGGCAGACAAATACGGTGTACCAAGAATAGCTTATGTAAACAAAATGGATATAATGGGTGCTGACTTTTTCAGAGTAGTAGGTATGCTAAGGGATAGACTTCATGCAAATGCAGTACCTATTCAGTTGCCTATAGGAAAAGAGGAGGCCTTCCTAGGACTTATCGATCTTATTAAAAACGAAGCCGTTATATATACTGATGATCTAGGCAAGGTAGAAGAATCAAGAGAAATTCCTGAGGACATGAAGGAATTAGCTCAAGAATATAGAAATGCTATGATTGAATCCATAGCAGAATTAGATGAAGAATTGATGATGAAGTATTTAGAGGGAGAAGAGCTTACTGAAGAAGAACTTCGTAAAGCACTAAGACAGGGTGTTATAGCTAATCAGATAGTTCCTGTTGTTTGTGGTTCCTCTTATAAAAACAAGGGTGTTCAGCATATGATAGATTCTGTTGTTGAATATCTTCCATCACCAATCGATATCCCTGCAGTAAAGGGTACTAACCCTGATAATGGAGAGGAAGAGGAAAGACAGACTGATGATAATGAGCCTATGGCAGCATTGGCCTTCAAGATCGCTACAGATCCTTTCGTTGGTAGGCTTGCTTTCACCAGAGTATACTCTGGTATAATGCAGAGTGGTACTTACGTGTACAATTCCAACAAGGGTAAGAGAGAAAGAATCGGAAGACTTGTAAAAATGCATGCTAATCACAGACAAGAGGTTGAGGAATTAAGAGCAGGAGACATCGGTGCTGTGGTTGGTCTTAAGGACACCACCACTGGAGAAACTCTATGCGATGAGAACAAATCAATTATCCTTGAAAGTATGGAATTCCCAGAACCAGTTATAAATGTAGCTATAGAGCCTAAGACTAAGGCTGGACAGGAAAAGATGGGTATAGCTCTTTCTAAGCTTACTGAAGAAGATCCAACCTTAAAGACTTGGACAGATCAGGAAACTGGTCAGGTTATTATAGCAGGTATGGGTGAGCTTCACCTTGAAATCATCGTTGATAGACTTCAAAGAGAGTTCAAGGTTGAATGTAATGTAGGTAAACCACAGGTTGCTTACAAAGAAACCATCAGAAAAGCTGTTAAGGCTGAAGGTAAGTTTGTTAGACAGTCTGGTGGACGTGGACAATACGGTCACTGCTGGATAGAACTTATACCTAATGAAGGAGCTTATATATTTGAAAATGCCATCGTAGGTGGAGCAATTCCTAAGGAATACATTTCTCCTATCGATGCAGGTATTCAAGAAGCATCAAAGAGTGGTGTAATTGCTGGATACCCAGTTCTTAATTTCAAGGTTAAACTATTTGATGGTTCTTACCATGATGTTGACTCCTCAGAAATGGCCTTCAAAATTGCAGGTTCTATGGCCTTTAAAAATGCCATGGCAAAGGCAGACCCAGTGTTGCTTGAACCTATGATGAAGGTTGAAGTTACTGTACCTGAAGAGTACATGGGAGACGTAATGGGAGACATCAACTCAAGGAGAGGTAGAATCGAAGGTATGGAACTAAGAGCAGGTGCTCAGGTTATAAGATCTTTCGTACCACTTTCTGAGATGTTTGGATACGCTACTGTATTAAGATCAAGAACTCAAGGTAGAGGCGTTTATGTTATGGAATTCGACCACTACGAAGAAGTTCCAAAGAGCATACAAGAACAGGTTGTAGCTCAAAAATAATAAAAAATTACTTTTTTAGTATAAAAGGAGGAAAAGAAAAATGGCAA
>DBMJ01000004.1:0-111210 GCA_002298125.1 Clostridium sp. UBA701
TATCACTTTTCCACCGCAATCCACCCCTTAAATACATATTCACCAATAATTATACATTAAAAGGTCTATTTTACAATTAATTCTATACAACATAATTGGCCTTATTAATACAAAAAAGCAGTCTCATTTACAGGACTGCTTCTAATTTCTACAATTTATTCAATATTCTCTTTAATTTTTTAACTTCCTGCGTCACCAAAATTGTATTAAATACATTATGGCAGTACAATAAGATTGTTTCCCAAAAAAAATGAGCTAAAGCCCATTTTTTACAATTCTTCATATTCTACATCTATAATAGTCTTGTTTGTAAGATCGAAAATCTCATCCTCATTCATAGCCATGTTTACCTTCTCTGCCCCAGTACTAGAGCCTCTTCTTTCCTTTATTGTACTAATCCATTTTTTAACCTTCACATAGAGGTATATCAGTAGAGCTCCTATTAAGATATAGGGTAGTGCTACCGTAAACAAAAATAATGCGGCTATGGTTAATCCAGCCAATATGAGTATACCAAATACATTTAGATTTTCAATAGATGCCAATTTATTTCACTTCTTTCTATACTGCTTTTGTGCTATAGATGTATTATAACACATTTTTTATAAATGGTATACTTTATTATATAATAAAGTATTAACAATTATTAAACATTATTCCACAGCAGCAGTGCTTTCTTAGAAGGAAGGTACTATAGCTCCCTTATATTTATCTTCAATAAACTTCTTCACCTCTTGTGAGGTCATAACCTTATTTAAAGCCTTTGCCCATTCAGTATTCTCATTGCCTTTTTTAACAGCTATTACATTGGCATAGGGTGAGTCCTTGGGCTCAGTAATAAGTGCATCCTTAACAGGTGTGAGGCCTCCTTGAAAGGCATAGTTGGTGTTTATAATAGAAAGGTCAGCATCCTCGAGACTTCTTGGTAATTGAGGAGCATCCATTTCCACAATCTTTATATTTTTCTTGTTTTCAATTATGTCAAGCTTTGAGACAAGCTCCTTATCGTTAAGCTTTATTACACCAGTAGAAGCAAGCAGCTTCAAGGCTCTAGAGCCATTAGTTGGGTCATTTGGCACAGTAACCACGGCTTTATCTCCTATGTCAGTAACCTTCTTATATTTTTTTGAATATATGCCCATGGGCTCTACGTGAACCTTAACAGTCCATGCAAGATGAGTCCCCTCTGTCTTATTGAACTCTTCAAGATATGGCACATGCTGAAAATAATTAGCATCTAACTCCCCACTTTCCACAGCACGATTTGGAAGCTTGTAGTCGGAAAACACCTTTACCTTCAGCTCATAGCCCTCCTTTTCTAATAAAGGCTTTACAACCTCTAATATTTCTGCATGAGGCGAAGGAGTTGCACCTATATTAATTACCTTCTTTTTGTTACCTGTCGCAGCTTTAGAATTTCCTATGCAGCCTGTAAAATTTAAAACCATCACTGCTGATAAGACTCCTGCTATAATTTTTTTCATAATTATTCCCCCTCTTTATTTTGTTTTTTTATAAGCTATGCTTCCCATAGACTGAATTGCCTGAACCAGTATTATGAGAAGTAAAATGGTATACACAGTGACCTTGGTGTCAAACATGTTGTAGCCATATAAAATGGCAACCGCCCCCAATCCTCCAGCTCCTACAGCTCCTGCCATAGCAGAATAACCAAGCAGCGTAATAGCTGTAAGAGTGATACCTGATATTAGTGATGGAAGTGACTCCTTCACCATGACCTTAAAGATAATCTGTATATTACTAGCTCCAAAGGCCTGAGCAGCCTCTATTAAGGTAGGGTCTACCTCCTTTAAAGCACTTTCAAGTACCCTTGCCACAAAGGGCGTTGCTCCTAGTGTTAAAGGTACAAGAGCTGCATTCATTCCAATGATAGCTCCAGTAATAGCACGAGTTAATGGTAAACATGCAATTATTAGTATTATAAAAGGAAAGGATCTAAGCATATTGATAATGCCATCTAGAAGGTTATACAACACAGCATTAGGCTTTAAGCCTTCCCTTCTAGTAACCGCCAGAATAAGTGCCAATATAAAACCTAACATTACTGAAAAAAAGGTAGATAACACTATCATATAAAGTGATTCCAAAAGACCTGGCAGCAATACCTGTGTTAATAAATCTATAAAGCTATATCCCATACGATATTACCTCCCAGCTTAAGCTTTTATTTTTTAAATAACGGGTGACTATCTCCAGATTAACCTCTTCCACATTTATCACCAGACTTCCCAGTACATCACCTCTGAATTTTTCAAGCTTACCCCACACTATTGAAAAATCCATACCCAGTTCTCTGCTCATAGAAGTTATAAAGCATTGATTGGAATGTTCTTTATCAAAAAACAATCTTATATTTACACCTCTAGTGGGCAATACCTCCTCATCCCCAAGAAGCTTGTTTAAAGCTGCTGAGGGTCTTAAGAATAAATCCTCAACCAAGCCAGTCTCAACAATTCTGCCACCTTCCATGAGAGCAGCTCTGTGACATAGATTTTTAACAACTCCCATCTCATGTGTAACCATCACTACAGTTATCTTTAACTCATCATTTATCTTTTTTATAAGCTCCAGGATGGCCCTGGTTGTATTAGGATCCAAGGCCGAGGTAGCCTCGTCACATAAAAGCACCTTAGGACTTAGCGCCAGCGCCCTTGCAATAGCCACCCTCTGCCTCTGCCCGCCGCTAAGTTCTAGGGGACGGTTCTTTAATTTTTCAAAAATCCCTACAATTTTAGCACTTTCTAGTACCTTATTTTCTATATACTCCTTAGAATAGCCCCAGCACTCCATGGGAAGCGCAATATTCCCAAAGACATCCCTTCTTTCAAGCAGAGCAAACTGCTGAAATATCATGCCAATGCTCCTTCGAAATTGCCTAAGCTCCTCCCCCCTAAGGTTACTTACTTCCTTTCCAAAAACAGTAGTGCTTCCACTATCATAGGGCTCAAGGCCATTTAAACATCTAAGTAACGTGGACTTACCAACACCACTTTCTCCTACTATGCCAAATATCTCACCCTCCTTAATATCAAGACTCACATCTCTTAGTACCTCAGTTTTCCCGTAGCTCTTACATACTTGCTTTAAAGTTAACAATATATCACCCCATTTTAAAAAAAATAAAGCCCGAGGTAATCCTCAGGCTTAATAAGCATAGCATCCTCATTTCTCAACATTTCGTTGCAGGATTTGGCACCGATGTACAATGTACCGGTTGCCGGGTTTCATAGGGCCAGTCCCTCCACCACTCTTAATAAGTTCAACCTAATATTTAGTTTTCGATTCAATTTAACACTGTGTAGTGATAAATTGAATTGTTTATTAAAATTATAATAATAAAAATAGAACAAGCTGTCAAGTGGTTTTTAAAACTTTTTTTATTTACATAGCTTTATTTATCTTAGCGGTATTATCTTTTATAAACAAAAACTCCATATACCTAATTAAAACGTATAGTACAATTAACACAGCTAGTACCTCTTGAAATTTAACCAGGTAATTAAGCACAGCTATAGGCTCCTTTAGCTTTATAAGAAATGCATTTGTCTGCTTCATGGCAATGGCACTTATCACCAGTGGAAAGGTAAAAGCAGAGTAGCTTGGGTAAAACCTCAGCATTATAAGCTTTGGCAGGTATAAAACAACCCCTATAAACATCACTAGTGATAAACAGCCTAAAAAGCCTATCATAGCCATGTTTTTATTTTGAAAGCACCCTAAATATCCAGCTAGTAAAAGGCTTGCAGGAGCAGCCATTATTGTAATAGTAGGCAAGGCTGGTTCTGGAATTGCCTTTACAACAAACACTCTGTATATCACTATTGGCAATAAGCATAGATAAGCTATTAAGCCAAAATAGAATATATATTTACCTACATTAGCCAAGTTATATGCAGGGGCAGTAATGCTTGCTGCTACAATTCCTACATAGACTACAAAATAACTTGGAAACACCTTTTTTATATCAAATTTAAAAATAAAATTCTTTGTAAAAATAATTATTAGACCACAATGAAGTATTATGCTTAAACCCCAAACAGCCATTGCTGTAGATGGCAAATATGGCTTTATATAAGTTGACAGGAGCATTGTTCCCATAGTTAAAGTGGGGAACACGCTGGCTATCACTGGATTTTTTAAGCTTTCACCTACATCTTTTGAATCTATAAAAAGCTTTGCTGTAATGAGTATCAATAAGAAGGCAGATAACACTCCAAAGATATTTCTATAGAAAGCGCCATAGGACAAAACCAAATTTCCAGTGGCTGCTAGAGCTAGCATCAAGCCTGCAATTGGCACGGGAACTCTTTTAATAATCCTTTCCACTATATCACCCCTTACTCATCAATATTTACAAGGCCAAGCTCTCTAACTATAATTTGTGCAGCTTTTTCTGCTATTTCTCCAGTAAAGGAAATACATTGAGCCTTATGCTCTCCAGAGCCCATATCCATTCCATTAGTTAGAATTTTGCAGCACAGCACCTTGTGATTGTCCTTAAAGCTTTGCTGTAATTCATTGGCAAGCTCAAGAGTCTTTTGAACCTTAGGATCTCCACCCTTAGTTCTTCCAAAGAAATAGCCAATACACATTACTCCACCAGATACTGCTCCACAAACACATTTTGATCTTCCTATTCCCACAGGAAATCCTGAAGCCATAGCAATCATCTCATCAGGCATGTCCACTTCAAAATTATTTTTAATAGAGCTTACTATTGCCTCAGAGCAAAAGTAGTCACCCTTTCTAAATAGCTCCTCTGCATCCTGTCTAATCTTTTTAATACTAACTTCCTTCTTCATACCAATAGTCCTCCTATTATCACAAATTATTCAACCTAGTGCATGATACCATTTATCTAAATACCTGTAAATTGATATAGATATTTTCTATTTATCTGCTTTGTGATATAGAATTTTTAAATAAATATCACTTAAAAAACATAATAATCAGTAAAATTAAACAAATTAGTTGTATATTATACATTTATGTTATAATATGGATATACGCGAATTGCTTTTTAACTAGAGTATAGTAATTTTATATTAACTTCTGAGGAAAGGAGGTAAGATTATGAATTTATACGATGTGGAGGCCATTATGGAGAAAAGCAAAATAAAAATGTACGTATGGTTAGCCATAGCTATCATTGCTTCAATTATATCTATAATTTCCTATAATAATGCCGTAGATAATGGTGGAAGTTATGTTATTTGGACTGGAGGAATCATAGTTGGTGCAATTAATTTTTTTAGATTCCTTGCCCATTATAGGAAATGTAAAAAAATCATTTCTGAATACTATTCGCAGTTATAAAAATTAAGCAAAGTAATAAGTACATAATTAAAGAAGCTGGTTTAAAGTTATAGCTTACTATCACTTAAAAAATGGGAAGCTGCTGCTTCCCATTTCTCATTATTTTAAATGTATTCCTCTATGTTATCCTGCTTTTTAAGCTCGTTTACCAGGTGCTTTATCTCCTGGTCCTTATTTTTATCCATTATAAGCACCACCTCCCCACTGTCCACTATCACCAAGTCCTTTATACCAAACCCAATTATAAGCCTATTTCCTCCAAAGACATAGCAGTTTTCACTCTGCTCCATAAAGGTAGAACCACTTACGTTATTACCTCGGTTTGAGGATAGAAATCTTCCTAAGGCAGCAAAGGTGCCTATATCATCCCATAGGAACTCGCATTTTATTACATAGGCCTTCCGAGTGCGCTGCATAATTCCAAAATCTACTGAAATGCCGTCTATTAGCTCATATTGTTCCTTAACAGTGTCTTCCTCCAGCTCCGTGCCCACCTGTTGATATATAGCCATCATAGTCTTATATAGCTTGGGAAGATATTTCTCCATCTCCCTTAAAAACACGTCTGCTCTCCAGATAAACATGCCGCTATTCCATAGGTAGGTGCCCTTTAGTATAAAGTCCTTGGCTACCTCTACATTAGGCTTCTCTGTAAACCTCTCCACCTTGTAGGTTAGCATATCAGATGCAATTCGCTCTCCCATCTCAATATATCCGTAGCCTGTTTCAGGTCTTGTAGGGTTTACCCCTATAGTTACCAAGCCTCTTCTTTTTTCTGCTATCTCTATAGCTTGCTTTATGGTATCACGAAAAATCCCTTCATTTTCAATATAATGGTCAGAGGGCAGAACCACCATAACAGCATCCTTATCCTGTTTAAGAAGCTTTACTGCTGAAAGCCCGATACAGGTAGCGGTCTCCTTATTGCAGGGCTCTGCAAAGATATTTTCCTCTTTAAGCTCCGGCAGCTCCTCATAGATTTTCTCCAAATAGTCTTCATTGGTTACCACATATATATTTTCCTTTGGTACTATGGGTTTAATTCTATCTATAGTTGCTCTAAGAAAGCTTTTGTCGTTTATAACCTTTAAAAATTGCTTAGGGTTTTTCTCTCTGGATAGCGGGTAGAGCCTGGTACCCTTCCCCCCTGCCAGTATTAAGCTGTAGATCACATTATCACCCCAACTAATATTACATGTTATAATATGACATAATAAAAAGGAAGGTGCAGACCTCCCTCTTAAAACAGCTTATTATTTAGTTAATGCCCTTTCCTTTAAGCTCCTTAGCTGAAGGTAAAAGGCTGCTCCAAAGAATAGTATAATGCAACCTCCAAGCACAGCATAGAGAATATTCTTATAGCCGTAGGTGGTAAAAAATTTGCTCATTATAGCAACGCCCTTGCTTTTGTTAAACATGTAGTAAAAGGGGGCTGCAGAAAAAATTATAAATATTCCAAGCCTTGCTGCAAACTTAAGTGATGAAACCAAATACAAAATTGCAAGCAGAGAGAGAATAAACATGAAGCCATAGCTCCAAAGCTTAAAGAGCTCATTAAAATGAAGGCTGTTTAATTCCATGCCATAGTAATAGGCCTCTCCTCGAAAGAGCCTGGATATATTTTCCCCGCTAAAATGCTTTAAGCAGGCAGAATAACTCCAAACGGATATTAGTGAGCCTAAGGCTGAAAAAGCTGCACCATAGAGGACATTGGCTAAAAATGTGAGGGTGTTTCTGCTTTGAGCTTCACCTTTTTTTCTACTGTATACCTCAGAAAGGATAATATAAAGCTGAACAATCACTATTGCCAAAAATATAAAGGTATTATTAAAATAACTCCTAACATTGTTGTAGGGTGCTCCGCTTTGAAAATAGGCCATTATTCCTGCCACCACAGCAGTGTATAAAAAATAGATAATAGATATAGCCATATTCTTCCTTAAAAGCCTTGAAAATTCTTGATTTAAAACCTCCATATCACGTATCCCCCATGTGTTTATTATCGTCCATTTTAGCGTAACCCACTAGGCCTTTACTGTCAATTAAATATAAGAAAATAACTACATATTTTTTTCAAAGTATGATAAAATTATGGAAGTTATTCAAATGTAAGGCAGGTGTTAATTTTGTGTCCAAAACCAACTCCTCAAAAGTTAAATATCGATATGAAATCTAAAAAAGTGTGGCTTGTACCTCTAACTACCCTGGTACTGCTCCTCATTGCAGGAGACTTTGTCTATTACTATCTGCTAGATGGCTCTCTATTAACCCATAGGGTTCTAACCATCATAATCTCCTCAGTGTTTCTTATCCTTGCACTTATAAGCCTAATTGCAAGGGATAAGCTTACTAAAAACTATAGAACTGCAGCTTTAGTAGCCCTGCTAGTTGGTCTTAACTTTGTAAGCCTTGCTTTTCCATCCCAAATTCTTAGAAATCTAGTGTACATATTAGTTATGGTAATAGTTTTAAATTTTGTTCTTGGGAAAAAATAAGATAAAAAATATTTTCTTACAAAAAACGACATAAAATCAAGTTTTTTTAATAACACCGGGTTAGTTTGTTAATAAACTAACTCGGTGTTTTAATTTTTCTTAAAATTCTGTCCTTATTTATTCAGATTATTTAGGAATGTTCAGAACCTTCTAAATGTTTGTACAAGCCGATTTGAGAGAAGTTTATCAAATCTTTAACAATTTTACATGAGTGGTATTACCACCAAAAACTCCCATCATTTATTGTAATTTATAATATTTGGTACTATAATGATTGTGAAGAAGGGTTAACTTTATGCTAACCCAGAGTTTTTGGCATAACTGGGGGTGTATTCTATTGAATACTTTGATTTTATCACTTATTATTTTTCCATTAATTTTTACCCTGCTCTTCCTGGTATGGAACAACAAGGTATACTACAAGGTATTATCCATACTTATGGCTGTAGCAGGTGCTTTTTTTTCATTACTATTAATATTTAAAGGTCCATTCTTATACCAAACGCCCTCTGACTCCTACCACGTGTTTGAGCCCATGGTTTTGATATTAGAGATTTTAATCCTTGGATTTTTATATTTTGTCAGCATTAAACACAAGAGATGGAAAGTGCTTGCACTTACTATTCTTTCTACTGCTTTTTTTCTATATAAAGAATTTGCAGCTTCTCCTGAAGCAGCCTATAGCTTTAATGTAGACAATCTATCCATTGTGATGTTATTTATAATTAACGTGGTGGGTACCCTTATCGTGGTTTTTTCAAACGGTTACATAGGCCACTATGAGGAGCACCGTAATCTTAAGAATAAACAAAGGCTTTATTATGGAATCATCGGAATATTTTTATCAGCTATGAATGGACTAGTTATCTGTGATTCTCTTTCTCTTATGTTTCTCTTTTGGGAAATAACCACTCTCTGTTCCTTCCTCTTAATCTCCTATAACCGTGATGAGGAAGCCTACAACAGTGGTTTTAGAGCACTGTTTTTAAATCTTATAGGAGGAGCAGCCTTTGCCCTTGGCAATATAATATTGTCCTCCTACTACAATATAGATAGCTTTACAGGCATACTTCAGTCTTCAAAGGGAGGAGGGCTCTACTTTATACCAATTTTCCTCCTATGTATTGCAGGTTTTACAAAGTCAGCACAGCTGCCCTTCCAAAGCTGGCTGCTTGGAGCCATGGTAGCTCCTACTCCAATATCTGCACTGCTTCATTCTAGTACCATGGTTAAAGCAGGAGTATATTTAATTGTTAAGCTATCACCAGCCTATGCTGGAACACCCTTAGGGGTTGTAATCGCAATACTTGGAGCTTTCAGCTTCTTAATATGCTCTGCCCTTGCAATCTCTCAGAGAAATGCAAAAAGAGTACTTGCTTACTCCACCATAGCTAATTTAGGACTTATTATCAGTAGTGCCGGCATGGGTTCAAGTCTTGCAATCTCAGCAGCACTAATACTTATAATCTTCCATGCCATATCAAAAGCACTGCTTTTCTTATGTGCTGGAGAGATAGAGCATACCATAGGCAGTAGAGACATAGAGGAAATGTCTGGTCTTGTTCATAAGGCTCCACTGCTTGCTATTATAGCTGCCTTTGCCATGGCTTCTATGATACTACCACCCTTTGGAGTTTTAATTACAAAGTGGATGGCTATAGAAGCCTCTGCTCATAATCCCTTTATATCCGTATTCTTGATTTTAGGCAGTGCCTTTACTACGGTATTTTGGGTAAAATGGCTTGGTACAATCTTATCCTATCCAAATGACGATAATGTGGTTAAGACCTCTATGAAGCCAATAATATCCATACCACTGCTAATATTAAGCTCCTTAGTAGTCTTAACCAGTGTTTTTATGTCTCGTATTTTTAACCATTTTGTAGACCCAGAGGTTTCTGCTCTTCTAAATGTTAAGAACGAGTTAGCCATGAAAAATGGAATGGTAATATCTCAGCTAGGCTCCTTTAACGACACCATAGTGTTTATTATAATCATACTTTCCATACTGATATTCCTTGCTCTAAAGGGTATCTATGGCAAAAAAGCCAGAGTGGTGAAGCCCTATATGTGTGGTGAGAATAACTCTGAGAATGGTGATTATAGCTTTAGATGTGTAGATGGAAGCATAAAGAGAGCCTCTGTTGCTAATATATATCTTTACAAAATTATTGATGAGAGTAGCCTTATCACCGTAGGTTATATAGTCTCCATAGCAATACTGCTGCTGACGTTGATAGGAGGGTTAATATGGAAATAGTTAAAATATTACTTGTTATTATTGCTGCACCAATACTAGGAGGACTTATTGCAGGTATGGATAGAAAGCTTACAGCAAGACTTCAGCATAGGGTTGGTCCTCCACTACTTCAACCCTTCTATGATTTCTTCAAGCTGATGCAGAAGGAAAATTTAGTAGTAAATCGTTACCAAAACGTATATATATTTATATATTTCACCTTTGTCATTGCCTCTCTTGTAATGCTGGTGTTTGAAACAGACTTACTGATGATCATATTTGTATATACCATAGCTAACGTGGCACTAATAGTTGGAGCCATGGGAACAGGCTCTCCTTACAGCAAGATAGGAGGAGCAAGAGAAACCATGGTAATGCTTGCCTATGAGCCCATACTAATATTCTACATCATTGGAATTTATATGCTTACAGATTCCTTTAATGTATCACTTTTAGATGTGGCCTCAAAGCCCCTGCTTCCGTATTTGCCACTGGTATTTATATCAATGCTTATAATAATTGCTGTAAAGTTTAAGAAGTCACCCTTTGACTTCTCAACCTCTCACCATGCTCATCAGGAGCTGGTTAAGGGTCTCTTTACAGATTTCTCAGGTCCTTCCATGGCATTGGTGGAGTTAACCCATTGGTATGAATATGTATTCTTGTTTGGGCTCATGTTCTTATTTTGGAAGAACAACGTAGTAATTGGCTTATTAATAGTGCTCTTTGTGTTCATCTTTATCCTGCTCTTAGATAACATCACTGCAAGGCTGAACTGGCAGTGGCTATTCAAGTTTTCTTGGTCTGTGCTCATTGCACTTTCCTTAATAAACTTGCTTGTAGTGTACTTTATGAACATCAAAATAGTATAGGAGGTTTTCATCTATGGGTAACATATTCTCTAAATCTATAAGCAAATCGCCCTGGATAGTTCATGTTAACTGCAACAGCTGTAACGGCTGTGATATAGAGCTTTTAGCCTGTCTTACACCGCTTTATGACGCAGAACGCTTTGGGGTTTTAAATATCGGTACTCCAAAGCAAGCAGATGTAATGGTAGTAACAGGCTCTGTAAACTATAAAAACATAGATGTAGTAAAAAATATATATGATCAAATGCCTGAGCCTAAGGCAGTGGTTGCAATTGGAGCCTGTGCCTGTACTGGCGGAGTATTTCATGACTGCTACAACGTAATTGGAGGAGCTGACAAGGCAATTCCAGTAGATGTATATGTGCCAGGCTGCTGTCCAAGGCCAGAATCCATTTTAGATGGCATATTAAAGGCTGCTGAAATACTAGAAGAAAAAAAGCACAAGCAGAAAAAGGCGGTGAATGGATAATGATAGATTTATTTACTAACTTAAAGAGTATAACAGTGGAAAGCCTAATAGAAGAGGCTTCAAAGCTTAAGGAGCAAGGCTGCCGTTTTGCAGCACTTACCTGTGAGCAGGTAGGGGAACTGGTAGAGCTTACCTATCACTTTGATGTGGATTATGAGATGATTCATCTTAGGCTGGAGCTTCCCCTTAAAGGGACTCTGCCAAGTATTTCTCCACTTTTCCCTTCAGCCTTTTTAATAGAAAACGAATATCAGGATCTCTTTGGCCTGAGCTTTACAGACCTTACTGTAGACTACAAGGGGCGTCTATATCTGGCTGAAAACGGCCCAAAGACCCCACTAATTAAGTAATGGCAGGAGAAAGGAGAAAAAAATCATGGCAATAACTACAATACCCTTTGGACCTCAACATCCAGTACTTCCAGAGCCAATACAGCTTAAGCTGGTGCTAGAGGATGATCTCGTTGTGGAAGCTCTTCCAGCCATAGGCTATGTACACAGAGGCTTAGAAAAGCTGGCTGAGATTAAGGATTTTAATCAAACCACCTATGTAGTAGAAAGAGTTTGCGGCATATGCAGCTTTATGCATTCCATGGCCTACGTAAGAGGCCTAGAGGCAATAATGCAAATAGAAATACCTGACAGAGCAGAGTATCTTAGAGTAATTTGGGCAGAGATAGGAAGAATTCAGAGTCATCTGCTGTGGCTTGGACTTATTGCAGACAGCTTTGGTTTTGAAAGCTTATTTATGGAGGTTTGGAAGCACCGAGAAAAGATATTAGATATCATGGAAATGACCACAGGAAATAGAATAATAATCTCCGCCAACAAGGTGGGAGGAGTTACAAAGGACTTAAATGCAGAACATATTGACTTTATACTTCAGGTATTAAAAGGCCTTGAAGAAAAGCTTAAGGAAGTAGATAAGGTATTTTTGCAGGACTACACAGTAAAGCAGAGAATGGTTGGTGTAGGCGTACTCTCAAAGGAGGATGCTGCAGCTTTTGGCACAGTAGGACCTGTGGCAAGAGCAAGTGGTGTGGCCTTTGATATAAGAAAGAGCGGTTACAGTGCCTATAAGCATCTTGATTTTGAACCCATAGTAAGAACTGATGGAGATTGCTATGGAAGAACTGTCATAAGAATAGATGATTTGCATCAGTCCATTGACCTCATAAGGCAGGCTATAGCAAAGCTTCCTCAGGGAGAAATTGCAGTACCTGTAAAGGGCTTTCCTAAGGGTGAGATAATCTCTAGAATAGAACAGCCCAGAGGAGAGGCAGTTTATTATATTAAGGCCAATGGAACTAAGACCTTATCAAGACTTAAAATCAGAACCCCTACCTTTGCAAATTTACCTGCACTGTTAAAAATGGCTCCTGGAAGTCTTCTTCCTGACATCCCAGTGCTAATACTCACCATAGACCCTTGCATAAGCTGTACAGAGAGATAACCTTCTGTATGTTGATGCATATAATATGAAATGATGTTTTAATAACTTGCTATGTAAAGAAGGTGTATTTATGGCAAAGATGTTGAAAGTAATTTTAAAAAATCTCTTCTCCTCCCCTGCTACCCGCCTCTACCCAACGGTTGAGAGAGAGCCCTATGAGAGGACTAGGGGACGTATATATTGTGATGAAACCAGTTGCATTTACTGCAGTCTCTGTGCAAAAAAGTGTCCTGCAGATGCTATAACTGTGGATAGAACTAATTCCACTTGGGAGCTCAATGCCTACAGGTGTATAATCTGTGGTGAATGTGCTGCAGTGTGTCCAAAAAAGTGCATAACCATGAACAATGAGAGAAGACACTGCTCCACTGAGAAAAAGATAATCACCCTTACCCGTCCTTCTGAGGCTGCTGCCACTAAAAAAGAAGGCGCTTAACAAGCTAATTATGCTGTTATAAAAGGCTATTCCTAGATGGAGTAGCCTTTAAATTTACTTTATTTTTAAAATTGTGATTAAAAACTGTAAAAAATATACATAATATAAATACATAGTTAAAATGAAGAGTTATGGATTTAAAAGAGGTGTATATTATGAGGTTTTTAACCTATTATAGGCTGCTTGGAGTATTTTGGTTTCTCATAGGTATGGAGCTCACCTTCAACTTAAAGGGCTTTAGAGTAATAAAATATATGGGAGTGCTTTTAATTATAGTAGGACTATATGATATTATTACGGGAAAAAGCTTTAAAAACTCCGCTAGAGAAAATATGGAGGCAGCAGAAAAGGATAAGGATAATAAAGAATCCATAAGGGATTTTATAAGAAAGAATAAATCAGAAAAGCCCTTAGAGCTTATACTAAAAATACTTAAAAAGAATTCTCTTGCAGGAATAATTACTGTAGGTATTTCAGTGGTGATATTTTTATCCCTTGGTCCTATTACCACCAGTTACTTTAGTCCAAGCAAGGATGCCCAGACAAAGAGCGGCTCTGCAGGGAAAAATGTATCTGCTGATAAGAACTCAACCCTTTCAAAGCTTACAAATAGCAAGCTGGAGTTAGATAACAAGCAACTAATAATATCTGCAGAGGAAATAGAGCAAAGCTCAGAGGGAACCTACATAAAGCTAAAGATAGATAACCATGGAAAGCATGCAGTGAATCTTACAGATACTTCTAAAACTACTCTTACTGATGCTAGAGGAAATGTATATGAGTTAATTCTATCTGGCAGTAAAAACTTCTTCTCCTCCTTAGAGCCAGGAAGCAGCATGGAGTGTGTTCTCCACTTTAAAAGAGTTGAAGACTTTAGCAATGCAGAATTAAAATCTCAGCTTTGGTCAACAGAAAACGGCATAACCAACTACCCTTTTACTATAATAATAAGAGAATAAAAAATCCAGCATCACTGCTGGATTTTTATTATTTAACTGAATCTCTAATAACTAGCTTATGAGGAAGTATAAAATGCTCCTGTGCAAGCTCTGATTTTTGAATTAGCTTTATCAAAAGTCTCATGGCCACAGAGCCCATATCATAGGTAGGCTGAGCTACAGAGGTGAGTCTTGGATAAAATAAGGCTGCAAAGTAACTGTCATCAAAGCCAATTACATCTACCTCCTCTGGCACTAATATCTCCTCATCCCTAAGGGCATTTATGGCTCCCATGGCAATCTCATCACTGGCGCAAAATAGACTGTCTGGCATGCTGCCTTTTTTTAGTATTTCTTTCATTCCATCATAGCCTGTAGCTGCCTTTAGTCCTCTAAAGTACACCAAATCCTCATCAAAGGGAATATTGTGCTTTAAAAGGGCTTTCTTATAGCCTGTAAAGCGCTTAGCTGCAGCATTTATCATGTCCTCGTGAATACCTATATAGGCAATTTTTCTTCGTCCTTTTTTAATAAGGTATTCTACTGCCTCAAAGGCAGCCTCCTCATTATCTATAGTTACGCTTGGAAAGGACTCCTCTATGTCTGTAGTTTCCACCAGCACCGCAGGCATCTGAAGCTTTTTAAGTAAAGCTAAGGTGTTTCTCTCTAAGGAGTTACTCATATAAAGAACTCCATCCACCATCTTTTCCCTTAATATATTGAGATATTCCATTTCCTTCTGTGGGTCTAAATCTGTATTACAGAGAATGATATTGCAGTCATAAATATTTGCCACATCCTCTGCCCCACGTACTATTTCAGGATAAAACTGGCTGGATATATCAGGTATTATTATACCAATGGTTCCCGTCTTCTGTGTCTTTAAGCTTCTTGCTACAATGTTTGGTCTATAGCCAAGCTTATCTATAGCTTCAAGTACCTTCTTTTTAGTGTCCTCATTTACTACGTCTATATCATTTAATACACGAGATACCGTAGCAATAGAAACTCCCGCCTCTTTTGCCACGTCTTTAATTGAAGCAGTCATTATCATCAACTCCCAAAAATATTTTTACCCTCTATACACAATACCATTTTATCATAAAATGGGCCTAAATATTCTATTTCTTTTCCACAGCTATCTTAAAGCTCTCTCCATTGATGCTGTATTCATTATACTCCATAGCTCTATTATAATGAACCTCTAAAGCCAAGGTTTCCCTCTTTATATGGTCTTCAAATTTTGAAACCACCTTCTCCAGCATAGTATTTCCTGCAACATAGAGATTAATCTTATCTGCTACCTCAAAGCCACTTTCCTTTCTCAGGTTCTGGACCTTACTTATGATTTCTCTTAAGTGTCCTTCCTCCTTAAGCTCCTCCGTAATGTGAGTGTCTAGCACTACCCCTATTTCACCTTCTCCAGCAAAGGCATAGCCCTCTAGACCCTGCATAGTAACTAACAGGTTCTCACTATTTAGTTGAAGATCGGTTCCACTAGCCTCTATGGTCACAGTTTTTCCGCCTTTTATAGTCTGAGCAAGCTCCATCTGATCCCTTGAAGCTATCTCTTTCTTAATTGCAGGGATTAGCTTTCCATAGGCCTTGCCCAAAACTGGCAGGTTAGGCTTGATTTCAAAGTTTACAAACTTAGATAAATCAGCACCAAAATCTACTTCCTTTATATTTAGCTCATCCTTTATGATGTCTCCATAATACTCTGGCAGTGACCTTGTGCTTAGAAGCATTTTTGAAAGAGGCTGTCTGTTCTTTATATTAGCACCATTTCTTGCACTTCTACCAAGCTTTACAATGCTATAGGCTAATTCCATCTCATTTTCCAGCTCTAGGTCTACCAGCTCTTTTCTATACTTTGGCCAAGTTGTTAAGTGAACACTTAGAGGAGCATTGCTATCCAAGCTTGTAACTAGGTTCTGATATATTTCCTCTGTGATAAAGGGCACAAAAGGTGCAGCAATCTGAACCAAGGTGGTGATTACTCTATATAGAGTAACATAGGCACCTATCTTATCCTCTGTAAGCTCCTCACTCCAATATCTAGCTCTGTTTCTTCTCACATACCAGTTAGAAAGCTCATCAGTAAACTCCTCTATAGCAAGAGCAGCCTGAGTTATTCTGTAGCTGTCTAGGTCCTCTTCCACAGTCTTAACCAGGGAGTTTAGCCTAGACATAACCCACTTATCCATAACATTTTCTGATACAAAATCTGAATACTTAGTTGGGTCAAACTGATCTATATCAGCATATAGCACGTAGAAGGAATAAACATTCCATAGAGTGCTTATAAACTTTCTCTGAGCCTCTATAACTGCATCCTCATAAAATCTTGAAGGCAGCCAGGGAGCACTTCCAGTGTAGAAATACCATCTTGTAGCATCTGCACCTTCATTCTCAAGTACTACAAAGGGGCTAAGTACATTACCCTTATGCTTAGACATCTTAAGGCCCTGCTTATCTAACACATGGCCTAAAACCACACAATTTTCAAAGGGGTTCTTGTCAAAGAGCACAGTAGAAATAGCAAGCAGAGTATAGAACCAGCCTCTTGTCTGGTCCACAGCTTCAGATATAAACTGTGCAGGGAAGTTCTCCTCAAAGAGCTCTTTGTTTTCAAAGGGGTAATGATATTGAGCAAAGGGCATAGAACCACTGTCAAACCAGCAGTCAATAACCTCAGGTACCCTCTTCATCTCCTTGCCGCAGTGAGGACATGTAAGGTGAACCTCATCTATATAGGGCTTATGAAGCTCAATATTCTCTGGAACATTAATACCCTTCTCTTTAAGCTCCTCCCTGCTTCCTATACACTCTCTATGACCACATTCACATTCCCATATAGGAATAGGAGTTCCCCAATATCTTTCTCTTGAAATACCCCAATCTATAACATTTTCTAGGAAGTTTCCAAAACGCCCAGTTCTAACGTTATCTGGATACCAGTTAATCTTGTTGTTGTTAGTCATGAGCTTATCTCTCATAGTAGACATAGCAATGAACCAGGAGGCTCTAGGATAGTATAAAAGCGGTGTGTCGCATCTCCAGCAGAAGGGATAGGAGTGCAGGAACTTCTCAGATTTATAGAGAATATTGTTCTCTGCCATATACTCAAGTATCTTAGCATCCGCATTCTTTACGAACATACCCTTCCAAGGCTCTACACAAGGAACAAACTTTCCCTCTCCGTCTACTAGGTTTATAAGAGGAAGGTCATATTTTTTTCCTATTAAATTGTCATCCTCACCATAGGCAGGTGCTATATGAACTATTCCAGTACCATCTGTTAAAGTTACGAAGTCTCCATGAACTATATAGAAGGCCTTCTTCTCTGGTACCTCAAACTTGAACATCTGTTCATAATGACGACCTAGGAGCTCCTCACCCTTAAACTCAGAGATTATCTCGTATTCTCCCTCTAAGCGGTGTAAGAGTTCCTTAGCTAAGATTAAATGCTCCTCCTTGTGAAGCACCTCCACATAGTCGTATTTCTTATTCACAGCTAGTGCTACATTGCTTGGAAGAGTCCAAGGAGTTGTGGTCCAAACTAGTATATATTTATCCTCATTAACCAGCTTAAACTTTACAAAGGCAGAGCTGTCCTTTACATCCTTGTAGCCCTGAGCCACTTCATGAGAGGACAGTGCAGTTCCGCATCTTGGGCAGTAGGGCACTATCTTATGTCCCTTATATATCAGATCCTTTTCCCAAATCTTTTTTAATGCCCACCATTCAGATTCTATATAGTCATTGTGGTAGGTCACATAAGGGTTATCCATGTCTACCCAGTAGCCAATTTTCTTGGACATATCCTCCCACTGTTCTACATAGGTAAATACACTTTCCTTACACTTCTTTACAAAGTCCTCTACACCATACTCCTCAATTTGAGGCTTGCCAGAGATGCCTAGAGATTTCTCCACCTCCAGCTCCACAGGAAGACCATGGGTGTCCCAGCCTGCTTTTCTTAAAACCTTATAGCCCTTCATAACCTTAAAGCGTGGGATTATATCCTTCATAACCCTAGTAATTACGTGGCCTATATGAGGCTTTCCATTGGCTGTTGGGGGACCATCATAGAAGGTGAAATATTCTCCTTCAGGGTTTAAATCAAAATTCTTTTGAACTATGTCCTTATCTTCCCAAAACTTTAGGATATCCTTTTCCATATCCACAAAGCCTCTGGAGGGATCAACTTTTTTGTACATAATACTTACTCCTCTCTAAAATATATTAGCGCAAATAAAAGACCTCGCCCTAAATAGGACGAAGTCATCTTCGTTATACCACCTTTTAGCTTCAAGTACAAACATACTCTATCCCTTAACGCAGGAATACGGAGGTGCTTACTATGATTTCAGCCCCCGGCTCCCAGGTGATTTTCCTTATATCTTAGCTGCAGGCTCACACCACTACCCACTCTCTGAAAGCCTAGGACATAAATACTCTCCTGTTCACTGCCATTATCATTAAATTGTATTATATTACAGTAATACTACATTGTCAATACAATAGAAGCTATTCCTCAAAGGGTTTGTTAAGCTCCTCAGTGCCAGCAAGTACAAATCTTCCATCTCTTATAAGGTCTAGCTTCTCCCCTGTCTTTGTCACCACTGTGATAAACTCCAGTCCATCATAGGGCAGTGTAATATCAGTGTGAACATTGGTATAGGCCTTATTTATATCAGTCTTTCTAAGTATGGATTTTTCATTATCCCTTGCTATTATCTCCTTCTTGTCAGTAGGATTATACACTGGAGTATCCTCTGCAAAACTAAAGCAGGTATCTCCTATGGCAAAATGAGGTCCCATCTTCTCTATGATAAGCACTGGAAGCTTCTCCACTATATCATACTTTCTTGCTATGACATAGGCTAAGGTGTTGGTGCCTATGGCGAACTCTCCAAGGGGCAGAGTCTTATGAGGGAATATAAGATTTTCTTCTATATACTTCTTATTTTCCTCTTCAGAGTCAAAATTAGTACAGCTGTAATCTGAAATAAAGCCATCCTCAAATTTCAACATAAGATTCTTATACTTTAATCCAAGATAGGTTTCTTCAATATGAAGCACTCCGTTTGTACCCTTAAGCACTGGAGAGGTAAACACCTCACCTACTGGAATATTTACATCTGCAACACAATTTTCAAAGTTGGTTTCCCCTGCAGGGTTTTTAAGCTCATGAAGCTTTACCTTAATGTCTGTCTTATTATTGCCACAGCCCTTTACATGGACATAATCTCCAAGGTCAAGTGCATCTATAATACTCTGCTGAATTGCCTCATAATGCTTGCTGTCTAACATATTAATTCTGCAAATGTCTGCAAATATCTCTTCAAAGTGCTCTCCTATCTCTGGTGACGGGAAGGCCACTATGCAGAAGCTGGTCTCAGTCTCTGGAGTATAGCTTTCTATAAGCTGCCTGGACATGCTTCTTATCTTCATATGAAGAGCATTTTGTGTCTCTGACAGCTTTAAGCATTCTTTTTTGCTAAGAGGTGAGTAAGGTGCTTCCCCAAACTTTTCTACCAGCAGTATTCCTGAATAATCCTTCAGGAAGTGTTTTGAGCTCTCTGCAGCAGCCTTGTAGCTTACTTCCACAAGCTTTGCATAGGCTTCATCTAAATATAGAGCGTTGTCAAAGCGGTGATCATAGCTATACTGCTTATTTACCTCTGTAGACTCTACCATGCACACAAAGGAATTGAGCTTTCTCTTTTGTAATGCCAAATCTATGAACTTAAGCAGCCTTTCTTGTCCAAGACTATATATAAGCCTTACTACAGAACGCTTACTCATGTCCTTATTATCTCTTATAAAGCCAGACTCATAAGCAGCTGCAATGGACTCTGCAAGTATGCTTAGCTTTTCTTCATCATAGCTATTTAAAAACCTTGCTGTTTTAATCTCATTGTCAGAAATGGGTTCTCCAAAGGAGAATAGGTATCTTAAATCTGTCAAATCACCTGTGCTAAAAACCTCGCTATAGAAGTCATAATCCCTACAGTAGCCTTCTTTAAGCTTTACAATATAATCTCTCTTAACATTTTTAGTCTCAAGCTCTACTAAAAGAGCTTTTAAAGCATTATAGTCTACTGCCTTGCCTCTTATAGCACTGAACATATCAACAAAAAGCCCATTGTATTCTGCCATCCTATAGATTTTATGCTTAAAGCTTAGGCCTATGTACTCTCTGTATTTTACATAGACAGCAGATAAAAGTGCTCCTATTTCATTGCCAAAAACCTTTACTGCATAGCATGGATTGGCATAGCTCCTTTCATAATGCTCTGGCTGTATTTCCCTATATAGCTCAGCATTTTCCTCACGAAGCTCCTCAAAGCTCTTAGCTGTAAAATACTCTTTATTTAGCTTCTCCTCAAGACTTGCCATCTTAAGAATCCATTTTCCTGTGTGATTAAAGAACTTAGCCAGTTCCACCTTGTCCTTGCAGCAGGTGCAGCCTTCAGTTTCCGAAACTATGTCAGAAATTTTAATTAAATCTTCCCTGTACATATCTATATAGGGTAGATTTTCCTCTCTATAAAATTCTCTTCCATTAAACATTTAATAACCCCCTTTGTTTTGAAAGTAAATAACAGCTACTTCTATTATATACTTTTTATCACACTTTGGACAATAGCTAACAAATAACGCAGGGCTTGTCACCCTGCGCCTATGTTTTTGTGCTATTTCTCCCCTTTTTTATCCTTCACCAACACATAGATCAAGCTGCCTATAAGTGCAACGGCTCCAGCTAGCCTGAAGGGAGACTTCTTACTCTTCTTCATTGACAACACTCCTCTCCAACGTTCCTTATTTTATTCTATTCTATATATTTCCTCTTTTTCCTTTTAAAAATTCAACTGTTAAAAAAATATTTTAATTATTGTTAATTGATTGGCAGTTTTCACTTTGTTATACTTTCAATGGGATTAAATGCCCTATGTCCATGGAGGTGTAAACATGAAGGATAAAAAAAATCTAGTAGTGGTAGTACTTTCAACCATAATAGTGCCGCTTTTTACTTTAATTATAGTAGAACTTCTAAATAAAAATTCTGCTTTTGACACATTACTCTGGTTTAAGAATTCCATACCACAGGTTTTGGTGAGCCTATTATTGTACATGCTTATATACATAATAATACTGTTGTTATCGAATAGAGTTTTTTTGACCACATTAATATACAGCAGCTTGCTATTTGTAATAGGGGTTATCAACCACTTTAAGCTTATGCTAAAGGGAGAACCACTTCTTCCTTGGGATTACTTTAGTGCAAAGGCTGCTATTTCCATATTGCCCAATATGGGGCTCACCATAAAACGCAGGTTGATTTTAGCCCTTGCTATAGTTGTCCTCATGCTTGTTGTCGTTGCTCTTATGAAGATTAAACCAATAAAGATAAAGATTGTCTTTAGATTACCCGCAGCGGCAGTTTTCCTTTTAGTGCTACTGCTTTTTTGTGGTAAGCTTATGAATGGTAATTTTCAACAGAAGCTAAAAATTACAGAATATAGCTGGGATCAAAACACTAACTACAATGAAAATGGATTATTATTAGCTACGGATTTCAACATAAAATCTATGAAGATAAAAAAACCTGCTTACTATTCACAATCCCTAATAGGGAGTATTGCTTCTAGTTTAAACTGTAGCTTTGAAACTGAAAGTGTTAATAAGAATCCAAATATAATAGTTATTATGAATGAGAGCTATGCGGACACAAGGTTAACCCATGACTATGTTAACTTTGAGGATGACCCCTTTAAGGTGCTTAATAACCTAGGTGGCAATATGGACAGAGGGAACTTGATTGTTTCAGTGTATGGAGGAGGTACCTCTAATACAGAATTTGAATTTTTAACTGGCTTTAATATGGCAAACCTTCCCTTGAGTTCTAATGCCTATCAGCAATATGTTTATAGAGAAACAGACAGCATGGTAAGCTTATTAAAGGACAATAACTATGAGTGTATAGCCCTTCACCCCTTTGAAAGAAGCTTTTGGAACAGAGACAAGGTATATCCACTTTTGGGCTTTGATAAATTTTACTCTATGGAGAGCTTTGATAACCCAGAGGTAAAAAAGCATTATATATCAGATGATGATGTGTATAAGAAGATAGTTCAGCAATATGAAGAAAAAAGTCAGGATAAACCCCTTTTCTGCTTTGCTGTAACAATGGAAAACCACAAGCCCTATGATGATCGAAATATTGATTATAAGCTGAATACAGGAGATAAGGTACTCACTAACGAACAACTTCTAGAGCTAAAAAATCATACTCAGGGAGTAAAAGACGCTAATTTAATGTTGAAGTCCCTCATTGAATACTTCAATGATAAAGAGGACCCTACAATAATAGTAATGTATGGAGATCACCAGCCAAGCTTAAGTGCTCCTGATCAATGTAGTGATGCCAATAAAGCCCTCATAGACAGGTATTCTACTCCTTATTGCATATGGACCAACTACAGCGTAAGCTTTGAACACAAGGATATAATAGGCAGCAGCTTTCTCTCTTCCTATGTGCTTAAATATGCAGGTATAGAGGTGCCGGATTACTTCAAAATGCTGTATTCTGCTTCACAAGAAATAAAGGGGTACAATCCATATTTCACACTAGACAACAATAACAACCTTATAAAGATAGGAGAGCCTTCAAATGGAAACGTACCGCAGCTATTAGCCAGTCTGAAGACAGTGCAGTACGATATGATGTTTGGAAAGCAGTATGCCAAGGGCAACCTTTGGAATGTAAAACCAAATTCAATATCCAGCAGATAAGAAAAATGTGTCCAAAAGCAAGTTTTGGACACATTTTTTACTTATTAAAAGTTATTCTTTTCCCAAAAACTCTTCAAGAACCCTTAAATCCTCAAGGGAATCTATTTCGAACCAGTCATCACCCTTTATCTTATTTATATGCACATTCACATTTTTAAGATTATCCTTTTTGCTCCAATATGAAACCACTGACATTATATATCCTTCTCCACTGTCAATCACAATGTCAGATACCTTTTTATTTTCATTAAATTCAATTGTACATATTCTTAACCGTATGCCAGTCTCTCAAGTCCTTCACCTTCGTTTTACTCCACCTTATGCAAAACATTTAAGCCACACATAAAGGATATTATCTTATAGTGAAGGGGTCAATTTTCAATGTAAAAAGGGAGTCAATATTAATTGTAAATCAACACCTATTATTAATAATTTCAATAATTTACAATCTTCTCAAGAATCATGACCATAAAAAACCTAAGTTTAAAAATTATATACTATCTGTCAAAATAGAAAGTATTTTATCTGCTGCGTTGCCATCCCCAAAAATATTTTCCTGTTCTCTTTGTGGCTTGAAATTTTTAATACTTTGAACTATTTTATCTGTGTCTGTTCCAACTATTACATTCCAGCCATTTTCAACAGTTTCAACCCATTCTGTTTGATCCCTCATAGTAATACAAGGCTTCTTCATGAAGAAGGCTTCTTTTTGAACTCCACCACTATCAGTTACTATCTTTTCAGCATGCATTTCTAAATTTATCATATCAAGATATCCAATTGGATCTATTACTGAAACATTTTCACCTATGCTTAGTCCATAGCTTTCAATATATTTTTTTGTACGTGGATGCATTGGTAATACAATCTTTGCTTTGCTTTCATTAAGAGCTTCTATAATATTTTTCAGTCTATTAATATCATTAGTATTTTCTGCTCTATGTATCGTAGTTAATATATACTGGTTTTCTTTTAAATTAAGCTTATTTATTATAGTTGATTTTTCTTTAGCAACTTTTCTGAAATATAGAACTGCATCATACATAACATCACCAACGTTATATACCTCTTTATTAATTCCTTCATTATGAAGGTTATTAACTGCAGTTTCAGTAGGTGCAAACAATTTATTTGATATGTGGTCTGTAAGTATTCTATTTTGTTCTTCAGGCATAGCCATATTGAAGCTTCTAAGCCCAGCTTCTACATGTGCTACTGGTATTAACAATTTACTTGCTGTTAAAGCACCAGCCAAAGTCGAATTTGTATCACCATATACTAAAACCATATCTGGCTTTTCTTTTAAATATATTTCTTCAAGCTTAATAAGCATGGTACCTGTTTGCAGCCCATGGTTCCCTGAGCCTACCTCAAGATTATAATGGGGTTTAGGAATATTAAGCTCTTCAAAAAACACTTTTGACATATTTTCATCATAATGCTGTCCCGTGTGAATAAGAATCTCTGTATGTTTTTTTCTTATAACATTTGAAACTGCTGCAGCTTTTATAAACTGTGGTCTTGCTCCAACTACTGTTATTATTTTCATTATAGACCTCCAATTCTCTATAGCTGTTGCTTATTTTACTGTACCTTTAACATAACCCATAAACATAAAATTGAAATTATAAGCAACAAATTTATTTATAATTATTTTTTGTAATACTGTAAAATGGTTTCGCAAACATACTCTACTTCATCCTTTTTTATTTCAGGGTATATAGGAAGTGCTATAACTTCTTTTGACACCTTTTCGGCTATAGGAAAATCCCCTTCCTTATAACCTAAATAGTTAAAACATTTTTGCATATGAAGAGGCATTGGGTAATATATACTATAGCCAATTTGGTTTTTCTTTAGATGGTCAGCAAGTCCATCTCTATCCTTAGCTAAAATGTTAAATACATAGTATACCCCCTGCTGTTCACCCCGTATTTTAGGTATCTTAATATATTCACAATCACTAAGTCTTTCAATATATAATTTTGCTATTTCTTCTCTCTTTATTATTGCCTCATCTATATATTTAAGCTTAACTGATAAAACAGCTGCTTGAAGGGTATCTAGTCTTGAATTGTACCCGATATGATCGTAATGATATTTCTTTGAAGCTCCATGAACTCTATAGCTCTTAGCTAGTTCAGCTAACTTTTCATCATTTGTAACTATCATTCCGCCATCACCATAGCCACCTAAGGTTTTTGTTGGGAAAAATGAGAATACCCCATAATGTCCAATGGTTCCTGAGTGTTTATAAGTATCTGAATTTCCCTTCCAACCCATGCCAAAGGCTTCTGCTGCATCTTCTAACACTCTTATATTATATCTATTTGAAAGCTCCATAATCTTATCCATATCAGCCATCTGATTAAAAAGATGTATTGGAAGGATTCCCACAGTCTTATGGTTAATTTTCTCTTCGATTTTACTAACATCTATGCTAAAGGTTTCTTCATCAATATCTACAAAAACAAGCTTCCCATTGTGTCTTGCTATACAGGAAGCTGATGCTAAAAAAGTAAAAGGTGATGTTATTACTTCATTCCCATCCTTAAAGCCTAAAATGTCTGAGGTGATTACCAAAGCATCAGTGCCTGAAGCTACTCCTATGGCATATTTTGCGCCTGTGTATTTTTCAATATCACTTTCAAAAGCTTTTACTTCTTCTCCAAGTATAAAATTTCCCTTTTGGATTATATTGCTTATTACCTTGTCAAATTCTACTCTTTTTTCATCATACTCACGTTTTGATGTGTAAAAATCTATTTTCAAATTCCATCACCCTATTCAATTTATTATTAATTACTGATTTTCTAATATCTGATCTTTTGGGACCTCCTTGTGAAATTTAGCAGGGTTTCCTTTTACTATGGTTTCTTTTTTTACATCCTTTGTTACCACACTTCCAGCTGCCACGAAACCATCTTCTTCTATTATTTTTCCAGGAAGAATTGTAGCCTGAGCACCTATTCTGCCGCCCTTTTTCACTGTTATCCCTTTAAAATGTTTGTATCTTTCTTTAGATCTTGCTGCATAGTTATCATTAGAAGTAACTACACCAGGAGCAATAAATACATAGTCTTCAACTTCTGAATAAGCAGTTAAGTAAACATTTGTCTCAAGCTTACAATAGGAACCAACTTTACAGAAATTCTCAATGGCAACGCCTCTGCCTATTATTGTTTTATCACCTATTATTACATTTTCTCTAATGGTGGATAGATCAGCTACTAAGGTTTTGCTTCCTATAGTACAGCCAGCATAAATTATTACCCCTGCTCCTATTAGTGCTCCTTCAGAAATAACAGGAGGGGCTAGCTTATCCTCATCCTTAAATATGCTGTTTACTGATCTCATTGGTAGCTTGCCAATAACGGTGTTATCATCTATTCTAACATTTTCTCCTATGATGGAGCCTTCATGTATAATAACTCCATTTCCTATAATAGAGTTATCCCCTATTACTACCCCATCTTCTATTACGGAGAACCTTCCTACTTTAACATTGTCACCTACAACTGCCTTGTCTGATATATAATTATACTCCATCTTTAATTCCTTCCATTTCCAAGGTAGAGAAGCTTTCAAGCGGCAATTTTACAGGAAGCCCTGTCTTTCTTGATTTATAAGCTGCAAGAATTATTGACATTCCTTTCTTTCCCTCTTCTCCATTTATAAGAGGCTCTCTGTTTTCATTTATTGCGTCTATCATATCCTTATATAATGGAATATGTCCAAAGCCATATACTGAATCTGGATCTCCTTCTTGAGATTTTATTATATCCTCTTCACTGTCTAAATCATCACCAAATCTCCAATTTTCTATTTTGTTGACGGCAATTCCTCCTATACATACTGTTCCCTTTTCCCCAAATATAGATAGAGTCTCCTCCAAATTTTGGGGATAAATACAGGCAGAACCTTCTATTATTCCTATGGCTCCATTTTTAAACCTTAATAATACTGCTCCAAAGTCCTCTGCTTCTATGTCTCTTAAAAAAGTATCACACTGACTGTAAACTGTATCTACTTCTCCTCCCAACATCCACTGAAGGAGGTCTATATTATGGATACATTGATTCATTAAGGTTCCACCATCTAATTTCCAAGTTCCTCTCCAGGGTGCTTGAGTATAGTAGCCCATGTTTCTATTCCATAGAATTCTGGCAGTTCCATTAATTATTCTACCAAATCTATCTTTTTCCACAGCTTCTCTTAGCATTTGAATTGATTTATTAAATCTATTCTGGTGGCTCACGCATAGCTTAACATTGTTATCTTTAGCTGCCTTTATCATTCTATCAGCATCAACAATTGAAAGAGCCATTGGTTTTTCAACAATTACATGCTTCCCTTTATTCATAGTATCTATAGCAATTTCAGGGTGATAACCACTTTCTGTTGCTATGGAAACTACATCTATTTCTTCATTATCTAACATTTTTTTATAGTCTTCATATACTGAAATGCTAACTTCTTTCCCTATTTTTTCAGTATATTCTTTCTTTCTTACCTCAGCCTTTTCTTTTTCTACATCACATAGAGAAACCAGCTCAATCTCTTCAAAATTACTAACTATGGCTTCTATATGCTTATAGGATATTCTTCCACAGCCTATAATTGCAAATCTTAATTTACTCATGTATAGCACCTCTTATAGCTTATTAATCTTTTCTCTATTATTTTTAACAGCCTTAGTTGCATTTCTTGTATCATAGAGTATTTTAGCCTCGTCTACTATGTTCTGATAATCATAACAAGAATGGTTAGTTGTTATGATAACTATATCTGCTTCCTTTATTTCCTCTTCCCAATTAACTGATTTATATTCTTTTTTTAAATGCTTAAAGGACGGTATGTAAGGATCATTATAGGAAACAACTGCTCCATTTTTCTCTAAGTGCTCAATTACCTTTAGAACAGGTGATTCTCTCATATCATCAATATCATTTTTATATGCTGCCCCCATTAAAAGTACTTTAGAACCGTTTAAAGGCTTTCTCTTTTCATTAAGTAGCTTCATGACACTTTCTACTACAAATTCTGGCATATAGTCATTTATTATTCCTGAGGTTTCTATTAATTTTGTATGATAGTCATATTCCTTAGCCTTCCACTCTAAATAGAAGGGATCAAGTGGAATACAGTGTCCGCCAAGACCTGGCCCTGGATAGAAGGGCATAAACCCATAAGGCTTTGTTTTAGCAGCATCTATAACCTCCCATACATCTATCCCCATTCTTTTACACAGTACTGCCATTTCATTTGCTAGGGCTATATTTACATTTCTAAAGGTATTTTCTAAGATTTTTTCCATTTCCGCAACAGCCGGTGATGATACTTCCATAACATCTCCCTCTAAAATACTTCTATATAGCATAGCAGCTACCTCTGTGCATCCTTTAGTACAACCACCTACAACCTTAGGAGTATTTTTCGTGTTAAATTGCTTATTACCTGGGTCTACTCTCTCTGGTGAGAAGGCAAGAAAGAAATCTTCTCCACATTTTAAACCGCTTTCTTCTAAAATAGGCTTACATACCTCTTCTGTGGTGCCAGGATAAGTGGTACTCTCTAATACTACCAACATTCCTTTGTGCAAATATTTTGCAACGCTCTTAGTAGAATTTACCACATAGGATAAATCAGGTTGCTTGTACAAATCTAAAGGAGTTGGAACTGCTATGGCTAAAGCATCTACATCTTTTACAAAACTAAAATCTATAGTTGCCTTTAGCTTACCACTTTCAACAAGCTCCTTTAAGTCTGAATCCACTATATCTCCAATATAGTTATGGCCTTGATTAATTAGCTCTACCTTTGAAGCTTGTACATCAAATCCTATAACTTCATAGCCTGCTTTAGCTTTTTCGACTGCTAAAGGAAGTCCTACATAGCCTAGACCAACAACTCCAAGCTTGGCTGTTTTGTTCTGTAATTTTTCAATTAGTTCGTCTTTCAATTCAGTCATGTTTATCCTCCTAAAACTATTTAATTGTTTTTATCGATATACTTAATTATCCTTGCTGGATTTCCAGCAATAACACATTAGACTTCTATAAAACTTTTTGTCACTACTGAACCAGTGCCAAACGTAGTATGGGGTCTTAAAACAACAGCAGGTAATAAAACAGAGTTCATACCTATCCAACTTTTTACTAACATTAATTTAACTATTTAATATATTCCATGTCTCTTTTATCGGTTTGTGCAACAAAAATAAATATAATAATAACCATATAGCACCAAAAATCATTGCCTCTATAATATTTCCAACAAAATAGTCTAGATCGATTTTTTTTATTATGAAATAGAATAATATTCCAAGTAATAAGTTTACAATCGAAACATTTAAAAGTTTTCGCCATGGCATAATACTTTTAAATCTAACATTTAATTTGTTAGAAGTAATTCTTAATTGCAACATGTTTACAAAACCGATGCTTATTATTGAGGCTATTGCAAAACCATTAATTCCAATGAAGTAATGCAATGTTAAGTTCAATACCACATTCAATGCTAAAGTTAAAATTGAAGAGTAGAAAATAAATTTTGTTTCACCTAAGCAATTTAAAACCATACCAAAATATGTTGTACGTAGTAGTAATAATAGTGAATATATTCTAAAAACTTGGACACCAGGTAAATACTTATTTGAATATAAAAAAGACATAACCTGAGGTGCAAATACAATAAGTGAAGTAGAAAAAAAACATATAAAAATATATGATAGATACGTTGCACTTCCCCATAAACTAATTGCATTGTTTTCTTTTTTTGACTTTAATAATCTAACCATCTGAGGCATCAATACAGCAGTTATTGATGCCGAAATTATTGTCACTGGCATTTCATTTGCTGCATTGGTATATATAGCAAGGGTTTTCGTATCGTAAAAGTAACCTACCATCAGTTTATCAGCTTGAATATTTAATGTACCAACTATAGCAGATAATCCTAACGGTAGAGAAAAAACTAAAATTTTCTTTATTAGACTATAATCAATACCGATTAGTTTTGTATTGGATTGTTTAGTAACGATCAAGTAAATAATTATTGTAAATATGACTTCACTATATATAAACCATTTCATATATAACATAAAATCCCACTTAAACTCATATGCAATAATTATCAATAAAAGTGTTACAGTTCCACGGATAACACGATAAGTCATTAATAAGCTTGTTCTTTTTTCCACTATCAAAAAATTATCAAAGCTTGAATTAATAATATTAATCCATGGCAATAGAAATAGAACAAATATAAAATTTGTTATTAAGGTGTTATTAAAATACATAGATATAAGTGGTGCCGCAATTATTAATATAATTCCGGCTGCAAAACTTACTATTGTATTAAATGTAAAATACGTTGATAAAAATTTAGCCTTTTCACCTTTTGTATCTGCTGAAGCCAAAAAATAATTAATGCTATTTGGAAAACCCATAGCAAATATAGAAATTGCTAATGTTACCACCATAACGATTTGAGAATATGTGCCATATTCACCCAATGACCGAAAATGTGATAATAACATTGTAGATAGCATACCTATTATTAAGGTAACTATTTTCATTATGGTTAGTTTTAAAGCCTCTTTTCCAATTGAGTTGTTCAATTACAAACCTCCGAATAGTTCAAATAAAATTTATATTTCTTATAAGAAATATGACATTAAATAATCTAGTTAATGAGAATTATGGTAAAGATTGATTAATAAAGCAAACTTATTTTTAATTAACATTAAGATATTAGTGATTCTATAATAAATTTAACAATTTTTGATACAGTAATTATAAATTCCATTTTATCCTCAGTTCATTAACAACTTCAAGTTCTGCATTCATTCTCTCGTTCCAACTCCAAAAGTGTTTTTTAGCATATTGTTTTGCATTGTCTCCTAATTTATTGGCATAATTTCTATCATCTAATATTTTATTAATATATTCAGGTATTTTGTCTAAATTTTCTACACTTAATAGAATACCATTTTCTTCATTTTTAATAATGGATGCTGTATCCCCAACATTTAAGGTAATTATTGGTTTGCCACAGGACATTGCCTCCAATAATGGATTCCCAACATTACTCAAATCGTACAAAGACAAAAATATATCAGCTAAGTCCAAATAATTTCTAACTTCACTTTGTGGTACAGATCCCACAAAAATTACATTTGAAGTTAAATTTAATTTCTTAGTTAGTTCCATAAGGGTTTGCTTTTCTTCTCCATCACCAACAATAACTAGTTTACATGCTGACCTTTCTTTAGTAACATATGAAAGCGCTTCAATCGCCCGATTTACCTTTTTCCATGATGCTAATCTACATACTGTCATTAATACTTCATCAGATTGAGTTAGTCCCAAGTCTTTTCTTAGCTTCTTTACTTTTATTTTATTTTCTACTTCATCTATATCTATATCCACTCCATTTTTCCAAAATTTAATTTGTTTAGATCTATTATTTAAATTTCTTAATACTTTGTCCCCTTGGGTACCATCATCAGTCATAATAGTAATATCTGCCTCTGTTTTTAATGCTTGAAAATGGGGGTATCTTTTAAGTCTATTAAGCTGATTATTCTTTATGGGGGCTAATACAGTTCCCTGAAATCGTGTAACAAATGGGAGATTAAACTTATCTTTCAACTTAACCCCGGCTTTTACTCCATCAACTTCATAAGCATATATAACAGCTTGATTATTATATTTTTTTAATGCTTTTTTCCCTAGTTGCCAGAGCATATAATTACCCTGAAATACATGAAGAATTCTTCCAAAAAAACTAATTTTTTTAATTTTAACGAATGGATAAAATACCGGCTTAAATGTTATATTTTTTAGTCCTTCTAATTCAGGTGTTACCCCAAGATTATATTCAGGATTAATTAGTGTTACATCCCATCCATCTTTTATATATGCTTCAATTGTTTTATAGAAAGAAGGAGCGCCTTTTTCTTTTTCCATTGACCATATATTTAGGTAAGATAAAAAAATGATATTTTTCATGTTTTAACTCCTATTCCATTACATTTCTATATATTTAAATCTTTGTTAGTATATGCCTTTGATAGATTAAAAATATTATTCTATACTTCATTATAAATATAGTTAATTGAAACCTTAGCCTAAATCTGTAGAAGCATAATTTATAAAAGCAAAAATTATACCCCAAAATACCCATAACCATTCTCGGATAATGTTAGAACTTGAACTCATTGAAGCAACAACAAATGCTAGCATGAATGCAATAAAAGCTTGCGCAATAAAAACATTGTCCTTATCTCTACTGTTTTTTACGATCCTACTCAATAGTTTTATATTCTTAATATACATAAAAATATAGCCTATAAAAACTATAATTCCTGATGAAACTAGAATCTCCATCCACCAGTTATGTATATTAGTAATATTCCTTACATAATATTTAGGATGCAAAGCCATATGATATTCTATATTCCCAACGCCTACTCCTAAGAAGAAAGATTGTTTCAAAAATATGATACCGTTTTTCATTAAATTAATCCTAACATAATCAGATTTTCCATCTTGGCTAGTTAGATCAATACTAGTTAATTGTGAAATAACATTACTATTAGCTTTTAAGAACGAAAACCCACTAATAAAAATAATAATTGTTGTAACAATTATTATACTTGCTTTTTTAAATGAACTTGCATTCTTAAATAAGCTTGCATTCTTAAATAATGAAACGCAAAGAAATAGTATAGATAAAACAAAGCCAATAAAATTAGCTCGAGATTGTGTTGCTATTAATAAAAAAACAGATGATAGCATCAAAAGTATACTAAATAGCTTCCCAATTTTGTTACTTATTATTTTGCTGCATATTAATGATACATAAAAACTCATTAAACAAAATAGAGCAAAATCATTAGGGTTTCCAAATACGCCTATTGGTATCCTAAATCCAGTACTTCCGTGAACAATACTATAATATAATTGATTCTTTGCACTAATATATCTATAATTACCTGTATATATTTCATAGTATCCTAATAAACTATAGACAACTATAAACAAATCAATTATAATAAATACTTTATAAAAATCTTTCTTCTCATTTAAATATAAACCAATGCACCATATACTAACAACACCTGAAGCAATAAATGAGAACGCCCTAAACCAACCATTTACATCCTTTACAAAAATAAGAGATATTGCCGCGTATACTACCCAAAATGCCATAAACAAGTAGGAATAGTAATTTTTACTCTCATTCAACTTTGCTCTATTTTTATTCATTTTTAAATTAAAAATCATTAAAAATGGTACAATAATAACAAATATTCTATACAATGATAATTTAAATAAGCCTATATCAAAGGCAAAAATCTGCACACTGAAAAATGCCGCCGCAATCATCAATAAAATAATCCTTTTCATAAATACCTCGATTCTACGTTAGTAATGGTTTTATAAATCTCTATTAACTGCTTTGAAACAGTTTTAGGAGAAAATAATTCTTTCGTTTCTTCAGCTATTCTTTGTCTATTGTATTTGCTATTGAACTTGTACATAAAACTCATAGCATCTGCTAATTCTTCTAAATCATCAATAGCTACCAATCGTCCATTATTCTCATGCACAAATTCTTCTGGACCACCACATTTAGTAGCTATTACTGGGATTCCACATGCTAAAGCTTCAATATAAGCAACTCCAAATGTCTCTGATTGTGATGCCAAAACAAAACAATCACTATCCTTAAACTTTTCGGCAATAGTTTCTCTTTTACACATTCCTTTTAAAAAAACTCTGTTTTGTAATTTATAATTTACAATTTGTGCTTCTAATCTTTTCTTTTCTATACCGTCTCCAAAAATTGTAAGTGTAACATTTGTGCAATCTCGGAAAGCCTTGTAAAAAGCTTCTATAGTAAGATCCATTCTTTTTCCATAAATCAAATTTCCAGTCGATATAAAATTGAATTTGCCTTCTATTACTTTTGGATTAAATGAAAATAGATTTATGTCAAAAATGTTGGGGACGTATATAGGTTTAATATGGAAATTTTTCTCAATAACATTTGATAATGCTGGACTAACTGCAATTACCGTATCAGCTTGTTTGTATGCATATGATGCAATATTAAAGAGTTTCTTCTCTATCTTCGGTCTATTAATCAATGAAGAATGTTCTGTAATCACAAGAGGCACATTAGCTACTTTTTTTAATTTAGCAGCTGCATAACCCATATCAGTAAAATGTGCATGCAATATATCAGGTTTACCGTGTTCTTTAAATATAGTTTTACAAAGAATATTTAGACCCAGACTGGTAATTTCTTTCAACAAAGCACTTGGTATCCTGCCCAAAGGAATATTCAACACATAAGCATGAACACCTTCATTTTCATGATGTTCTAACCCCCATTTACGCCACCGTCTGATTGAACGAACATCAACAGCAGCAAAAATCACTCTACAGCCTGCATTTACCAATGCCTTAGCCTGATCTAGTTCAAATATTCCTAATCCTTTATATTTTTCTGTTGGATATCCATTTGAAATAACCAATACAAACATAGTACATTCCCTTCCGTATAAAATAAAGCTTGCTTTAGTAACCTCTGACTTTTCTTAATAGTCTATTAATAAATCCCCAATTAGAAACCTTATAATCTTCATGCTTATGTTGGGGTTGCATCATAATCTTTTCAAATTCATCTCTTGACATATCTATACATTTTAAAATATAGTTGATATCCTTTTGAATCTGATCATCGTTATAAAGTGGTTTCTTTAACTCTTCTAATGCTTGATCCCTAGTAATTTGACCAGATATAATTAAGCTTGACAAATGAGATTTCCTTTTGTCCACATTAAACTTTCTAGGTAAGTAATACACTTGTACAAACCTTGTCAAAATTGATTCATAATGTTTTCCATCATAATAATTGTAACCACAAAATTTATTTAACTCTGATATAGCTCTGCTTTTATCATAGTCAATAAAATTAAGAGGCTTAATTTCGCTTATTTTAAATAATAATCTATTACTTATTCTTCTTTCAAAGCTAGAAATGATCTGTAATTTATCTATTGGTTTTCTGCCAAATTTTTTATTAATATCAATAATATGAACTTTGTCTAAAGCATCATGAGTATTTCCCCTCTGTAAAATTGACTCTAATGGGAAGTTTCCTCCAGAAAGCCAATACTTTGTGTTGTTCTCCCTAGCATGCTTATATAAGTATCCTATAATAAGATTGTCTTGCGGTATTGCTATATTAGGAACCCCTGCTCGAATAAATGCAGCAGTCAAATCATAAAACTGTTCCTTATCAGGTTTTTCCATTATTACATCTATGTTACATGCCTTTGATAATTTGTTAATGTTATCAATTGCAATTGGTGAATCAAATCCATCATCAATATGAACCGCTAAAATTCTAAGTCCATATTCGTAACCCAAATATGCAAGATATGATGAATCAAGTCCCCCTGATAAACCCATAATACAATCATACTTTTTACCTTTTCCTTCTGTCTTAAGCATTGATATAGTGCTTTCTAGGCGTTTTTTACCTTCTTTATTTGGGAAATATGTTTTAGGTTTAGCAATAATTACTTCATTGCAATAATTGCAATTGCCCATTTCATCAAAAACAATTGTATTGTCTGAATAATTATCCATTACACATCTATTACATATTTTATAATCCATATACCCATCTCCTCTTTAAATTAACACAAATAATTTCATTAAACGATCGTTTGTTTCTTTTTTTCATTTATATAATAACTTGCTTTATAAATTGAAGTACCACAACTGTCATAAAATGTATCATAATTAATCATCTATCTGTATTTTACTTAGCAAAGTATAGAAAGTAATAGTCTTTCTAATATTCTATTTTACTATTTATATATCTTACATAATATTTCCACATTATTTTCCCAGTAATATTTCTGTTTCACTTCTTTCATATTGTTTTTATAATAATCAATAATACTAGAGTTACTATTAACTTCCTGTAATATCTTTCTAATACTATTATTTAAATCATTAGAATCTATTACCCATCCTAATTTTTCTATCTTTGTAATTTCTCCATATTCAGATATTTCATCTGCAATTATTGGTGTTTCAGTAATAACGCTTTCAAAAAATTTATTTGGAAGTGAAACCATTGAATCCTTCAATGGATAAATTAAATAAGTAATATCGATTCTTCTATATAATTCCTCTAAATGTTCGAGTTTATATTCTCCTATAAGCTCTACCTTTGAATATCCCTTATTACTTATATACTCTTTAAGTTTGGTTAATTTCAACCCTTTTCCTGCAATCAAAATACTTATATTTTTAAAGTTATTTGCCTCATCTATTAATACTTTCAACTCTTCATAATACCTTACTGAACCTATAAATCCTATTACAATATTCTGTCTCTCAACTTTGTTAATATTAGTTATAGCATTCTTTAAAGGTGCATTATTTACAATACTTATATTGTTCTTGTCATTATAGATTTTTTTCATATTAGGTGTAACAACAATATGATTGTCCACTTTATGTAATAGCTTTCTTTCTTTCAAAATTATAGCATTATATAAAATTTTATTAATAATTCCATTTCTGTTTTTATAGTATAAATAAAATAAGTCGTGTTCATCATATACTAATTTAATAGCTTTATTATTTTTTTTAACCATATATCCAGTAAACAATCCATCAAAATCATGGCAATGGAGAGCATGGATTGTTTTATTGCTTAAATATATTTTAACTTCTTTTATAAACCTCAAATATCCTAATATTTGTTTATAACCTCCGCCATATTTCCCCTTGGAGAAAATCCTCTTAACTTTTATACCATCTATTTCCTCCTCTTGTCTTTCTAGATATTTGCTTTCACGATCCCAACATATTATTTCCACATCATGTCCATTATCTACCAACGTTTTTGCTTCCTTATACACCCTAGGATCAGGATCAAAGGAATTTGTTAGTATCATTTTTATAATCATCCTTAATACCATCCTTTTTACGACTCATAATAATCGATTTCAGCACATATTTTTTATCATATTTATTATCACTTTGTAGCTTTCTTCTCTGTCAAAATATTTTTCAGCAAGAAATCTAGCATTTTTTGAATACTTTTTCATTAGATTCTTATTACTTATCATATAAATAATTGCATTTATCAATGAGGTAACATCCCCAGATACGTAATTAATCCCAAGGTCTTTGTTGTTAACTAAATCGATAACTTCTTTTTCTTGACATGAATTTAATATTGGTAAAGCGGCTGATAAATAATCTCCTAATTTATTGGTTATGGTCTGTTTTGCAGTTCCCTTAATAGCATTTAATGCAATATCAGACTCATTTAAAATAGCCATCATTTTTTCATACTCAATAAATCCATAAAAAAACACATTCACACCATATGTACCTAGTTCTTTTGATAATCTAATTAAACTTTCTTCATCAGGTCCTGTTCCTAAAATATTTAGCTTGATATTATCGTATTGTCGTAACTGTGCAAATGCTTTTACTGCAGTCTGTATATCATAACTATGGCTCAAAGTCCCTATATAAGTAATCCAAATGTCATCATTTTTTTCCTTCATTTCGCTTGTAATGCAGCAATAATCATTAAATTTCCCTAATTGAGCTCCAATATAAACTGGTATGAATTCTTTACACTTGGTTCCTTTAATATTAGCTCTTTGAACGTAAGTTTCAGAAACACCAAAAACCACATCAGCCATCTTATATATCCCATTGGCAAATTTAGTAAAAGGCCACATTAGTAATTTAGTCATGATATTTTCAGTATCAATAGCTGATGATACTGACTCGGGCCATGTGTCTTGTACATCAATTATAAATGGAATGCTATTATCTTTAGCATAATTCCCTGCAACATATGAAGCACTCATTGTGGGATATGCAGCATAAATCACATCCGGCTTTTCTGTTTTTTTAATTTCTTTATTAAGATTAATCGCAAACTTTATATGGCTCAATGCTCTTCTTACTGACACATTTTTATTATAACCTGGCTCATGAATTAGTTTAACTTTAAAAGGATATTCATTTGATATTTTGCTTGATACATGTATTTTTTCTCTATGGCTAAAATTACTAGTAAAAAGAGTTACATCCATACCTTCATCATGAAGCCTATTAGCCAAATATTGAAACCTGTTTCTGGTTCCACTTTTTTCTATCTCAGAAAAAGGCGCTATAATCCATATCTTATCCATTATAAAAGAGCTCCTTTATTATTAAAAAAGTTTTTTGTTTGTTTCTAACTGTTTAATAACTATCCTAACCTCTTCTTCACTCAAATTACTACTACATGGTACATTAATAAGATTTTTCTCGTAGAACTGTGCCTTAGTAATTCTATACCCTTGATTATCCAAATAAGGTTTCTGTTTATGCACCAATCCCCATAATGGTCTTGTTTGGATATTATTATCATTAAGCTTCCTTAGTAATTCGTCCCTATTCATGCCATACTTCTCTTTATCTACGATAATAGAATAGAACCAATGGTTTGCCCTTGTATCTGTTCTAAATGGCAATAATGTAAGTCCTTCTATGTTATCTAAAGCTTCTTTATAAAGATTATAGTTTTTAATCTTAGTTTCAATAAAACCCTCAAGTCTATCTATCTGGTCTGTGCCAAATGATGCCTGTATATTTGTCATTCTATAGTTATATCCAACTTCATCATGAATAAAATAAAGTGGATCTGTTTTGGCTTGTATACTAAGGAATGCTACTCTATCGAGTAACTCCTGTTTATTTGATACAACCATCCCACCACCACCTGTTGTAATAATTTTATTTGCATTGAAAGAATATACGCCTATATCTCCAATGGTTCCACAATGTCTGCCAGCATATTTTCCCTTAAGATAATAAGATCCTAGTGCTTCAGTAGCATCCTCTATAAGCTTCAAATTATATTTTTCTTTGATAATCGTCAGTTTTTCCATATTAACTGGATTACCAAAAACATGAACAACTATAATCCCTTTTATAGTTTTATTAGTTCTTTTGTTGATAACTTTTCCATCTATATAATTACATTCTTTTTCTATGAATTCTTCAAGCTTATCTGTGTCCATATTGAGAGTATCATCACAATCCATAAATATTGGTTCTGCTCCCACATATCTTACTGGATTAACGGCTGCTATAAAAGTCAATGTTGGAACTATTACTTCATCTCCCGCCCCAATACCTAAAACCATTAAAGCAAGGTGTAATCCTGCAGTACCGCTCTGACAGGATATGGCCCTACCTACTTTTACATGTTTTGCTATTTTATCTTCAAAATCCGAAATAAATCTACCTCCAGTGGATACCCATCCTGTTTCTATGGTTTCTTTCACATTTTTTAAGATATCTAATGACAGATTTGGTACGGAAAGAGGTATAATTTTATTATTCATTTTCAATCACTCCAAGCTACTTTTTATAATTGCTGGAACTCCTGCAATCATAACATTGTCAGGCACATTTTTAGTAACCGTTGCTCCTGCCGCAACAATTGCATTCTTTCCTATTAATATCTTGTTTACAATACTTGAACCAATGCATACCCAGCTACAGTTATCTATAGTTACAAACCCTCCAATATGCACTCCAGGTGATATGTGTACACCGTCCTTTAAAATACAATCATGATCGATACTTGAAGAAGTATTTATAATACATCCTCTTCCAATAATTGTGTTTGAATTGATTACTACTCCAGCCATAACAACAGTTCCTATGTCAATCAACGTATTATTACTTATGGATGTAAATGGATGAATAAGTGTTGGAATAGTCAATCCATTTTTCAACAAATCGTCAATTAACTCTGCTCTAAACTTGTTATTACCTATTGCTACAAAAGCACACTCAAATTCAGCTTTGTAAAATATGTAATCTCTTAGACCACCAAGAACCTTATACCCATTTACTTCCTTAAGGTTCTTATTATCATCAAGAAAAACAATTTCATCCCACTTACTCATCAAAGCTGCTATCTCTGCAACCACTTTCCCATGGCCACCTGCACCTAATATCATTAATTTTGCCATTCTAATCACCACTAACTCTGAGTAGATTTGTTTGCACAGCCAGTAAAATACGGCATCGTATCTCCTTTAGAATTATTAATACCTTTTCTATTTATTACATTAAAAATTGTCATACAAAATATTTTAAAATCCAATCCAAAATTTATATGATCCACATACCAAACATCATATTTAAACTTGTCTTCCCAATCTATTGTATTTCTTCCATTCACTTGTGCCCACCCTGATATTCCAGGTGTTAGCTCGTGTCTTCTCATTTGTTCTGGCGAATAATGGTCTAAATATTGAACCAATAATGGTCTGGGTCCTATAAAACTCATCTCACCACGCAATATATTAAAGAGCTGTGGAAGTTCATCAATACTTGTCTTTCTTAAGAATGAACCCACCTTTGTCATTCTCTCCATATCAGAAAGTTGTCTTCCATTCGTTTCTACTTCAACTTTCATAGTTCTAAATTTATTGACAATAAATATTTTTGCATTTTTTCCTGGACGTTTCTGTATAAATAATACTGGTCCTTTGGATTCTAATTTGATAGCAATAGCTACTATCATCATGAGAGGAGATGTAATCACAATAAGAATAAATGCAAAAATAAAGTCTAATATTCTCTTCACAGTAATATATGGTTTCATAAATAGCTACTCTCCTTACCCTATAGACTGCTTTGCATCTTCCTTTGCAGCTGCCACTTCCTCTATTACATGTCTATCTCTCCTATAGGTTGGTACCATTTCCTCTACCATCTTTATAACCTGCTCTTTGCTGCAATTTTCAATTGTAAAGCGCATCTCTTCAAGCTTCTTCTTCAGCACTGTCATATCACTAAAGGTTGGACGTCCTACAAATATCTTATCATGCTCTGTATCCTGTAGCCCTTCCTCATCCATAAGCAGCTCCTCATAGAGTTTTTCTCCAGGTCTTAGTCCTGTAACCTCAATTTTTATATCTACATTTGGCTTGTAGCCTGATAGTCTTATTAAATCACAGGCTAGGTCATATATTTTTATGGGCTTGCCCATATCCAGAACAAATATCTCTCCGCCTCTTGCAAAGGCTGCTGCCTGCAGCACCAGCTGTGAGGCCTCAGGAATGGTCATAAAATATCTGGTCACATTCTTATGAGTTACAGTTACTGGTCCTCCCTTTGCTATCTGCTTCTTAAATAGTGGAATGACAGAGCCGTTACTGCCCAGCACATTTCCAAAGCGCACTGCCACAAAATGTGTTTTACTCTTCTTATCCATAGCTTGTACTATCATTTCACAAATTCTCTTGGTAGCCCCCATGATATTTGTAGGGTTAACTGCCTTATCTGTGGAAATCATAACAAACCTCTCCACTCCATATTTATCTGCACATTCTGCTGCGTTTAAGGTTCCAAACACATTGTTTTTTACTGCTTCTGAAGGACAATCCTCCATGAGAGGCACATGCTTGTGTGCTGCTGCATGAAATACCACCTGTGGCCTATTGTCGTTAAACACCTGCTCTAAGCGCTTTCTGTCCCTTACTGATGCCATTGCCACCTTCAAATTAAGCTCGGGATAGCTATAAAGTAGTTCCTGTTGAAGCTCATAGGCATTATTCTCATAGAAATCTAGTATTATAAGCCTGCTTGGCGCGTATCTTGCAATTTGCCTGCAGAGCTCCGACCCTATGGAGCCCCCTCCCCCTGTTACCATTACTACCTTATTACTTATGTATTCCCTTATTCCCTTGGTATCTAAGCTTATTGGGTCTCTTCCAAGCAGATCCTCTATTTCTACATCCTTTACCTTCTTTAAGCTTACATCACCGTTTATTATCTCCTTCATGCCTGGAACGTGTTTTATTTTACAGCCTGTCCTTTTACAAATACTTAGTATTTCATTCATATTTACTACATCAATAGAAGGTATGGCTATAATAATTGTATCTACACTCATAACATTGCAAATTTTAGTAATCATTGTTCTGTTTCCCATGACCTTTATGCCATGTATGCGCTTTCCTAGCTTATCTGGATTATCATCAATAAGTGCCACTGGAGCATATTTCATCTCAGCCTTACTTACCATTTCCTTGATAATAAGAGCCGCTGCTTCCCCTGCTCCAATAATCATAACCCTGCTGTTTATATTTTTGTATTTGCCCTTCTTTACAGTAAGAAATAATATCCTTCTATAAACCCTATAACTTATCCTAAGCCCTAAAACCAAAAGACAGGATAGGATAATAGACACCACCATGATATTAAAAGGAATTGGTGCAGACCAATGCTTTAATAGAAAATACCCAATGCTGCCCGCAGACATATTAGCAAATATCCCTAATAAAAATTCTTCTGTACCTGCATATTCCCAAAGGCTATCGTATAGCCTAAATATGTAAAAACATGTTATATACACTGCACAAATAATTAAGTCGTTTTGTAGATACTGCTTGCCATTAAACACTGTATAGCCTGGCCTTACCAAGAGTTCAGAGAAAATAAAAGCCGTACTTATTAATAGACAATCTACCAGCATAAGTATTAGTTGTCTAAACCTCTTCAAGTTTACCCCTCCCATAAAAAAATGCTCTTAACTTTTTTGGGTTAACAGTCATATCAAATGAAACTACTAAATATATTTTGGAAAACAACTCCTTACACGCTTCAAGAAAATGCTTGTAACTTAAACATCATTTGTAATAATTTTTATTTTTCTTTTATATATAATCAAAAAATAATTTACTTATTAAATTCATATACGTTTATTATTCTACATTTTGTATACATTTCCTCCCCCTAAATGACAGTTTTATTTTTGTTTATAAAAAATTAATAACATGCAGAATGAAAATTTAAATATAACTATAATCTATTATAAAAAAAGAGTTGTACCATAAAAAGTACAACTCTTGCAAATATATACATAGTTCTATTTAAAATTACATAAATGTTTAGGAATTTATATTTTTCTGCAATTTCCATGGTTAATTATTGCCATAAATAAAATCTTGAAGTTTTTTTACAGTCTTGTCCTTATCCCATTGCCAATAAAAGATGCTTTTTATTAAGGTATTATTTTTATCCTCATCTGCTGGAAGCCTAAGCTGCTTTATAGGTCCTCCCCAGGATATTACCGATGAGCCTGTGGATATTATTTCTCCATTGGTCATACTGGTCTCAACATAGGGGATAAGCTTCATTACAATGTTAGCATAACCAAGCTTTCCATTGGAATTTAGCTTTGTAAAAAGTGCCTCAATTACCCTTCTCTGTCTATCCGTTCTCTCAGGGTCACCATCCCCAGACTTTCTCATTCTTGCATAGGCTAGGGCTTTTTTCCCATCTAGATGCTGTTTCCCAGCTTTGACAATCCCATCAGGGCTTAATGCACCCACCTCATAGTCCTTTATGGTAATGTCTACCCCACCTAGCTCATCCACAATTTTCTCCACTGCATCAAAGTTTAAAAGCACATAATCCTTTATATCCAAATCAAAGGTTTCGTTTATAGTCTTTACAGAAAGAGTAGGGCCACCGTAATGATAGGCATAATTTATCTTATTTATCTTGTTCTCTCCAAGCTGAATATAAGTGTCTCTAAGTATAGAGGTCAGCTTTATCTGCTTATTATACTTGTCTAGTGACAATACCATTATAACGTCCGAAGCCTCTTCTTCCTTATCCACACCTAATATAAGAATATTCGTCACGGAGCCATTATTATATCTATTTTTTATTTCTTTAACCTTATCCTCATTTATTCCAAGCTCATTGGATGAATTAGGTAAATTATTTCTTTTTATTCTATTCAAGTGGTAACAGCTTGTACCTAACAAGCCACCTATGAATAATACTATGGGTATAGCAATGCACAAAAATATCTTCAATTTTCTTTTTTTCAAATTTTTTCTTTTCATACTTCTCTTTTCCAAATTAACCCCCCCATGTCGGATAAATACTACTGCTAAATTGAATTTATAACATCCTTTATTTTTTAATTTCAGCCTGCAGTCTAATTATATCAACTCTATATAATTAGTCAATTTCATAATTTCATCTATTAAAAACCATAAACTTATAAATAATTGGAATAAATTACTGTTGTAGTATAATTCCTGTGTTATAATTACTATATCGCAAAATAAGATCATCACCTTGGGGGAGGGTTATTAATGAAAAAACTAAAACTAACTACTGCGCTAATATGGGCCATGGGGATCATATTTATAGCCACACAGCTTCTATACTATAGCAGCTACAGACATCTTCGTGCTATGCCACCTTCTGAAACCTGGAGTAAGCCTGTAAAGCTTTCCTCAGGAAACATAGTGGCTTCACCTTCTGGAGTTAAAACTAAGGACGGCTATGTCATTGCCCATGATGATGGCTCGAAGGTTGTATTACTTAATGTAGATAAGCTTGGTAATGTTAAAGATAAAAAAGAGCTTGAAACCGGCAGTAGCCTGGTAGAGGCTGTACATCTCTTTACTTCAGAAAATAACTTTTATATACTGTGGAGAATAACTAGAGATGGAGAGCTTTATCTTGAAGGCTATAAGCTGGATGCTTCACTTAAGGAAGTAGAGAAGCTTCAATACTCTGGAATAACTGCCAGCACTCAAGCCGACGAGAACTACCTCTTTCTAACCTATAAGGATAGAATTGAAGGTATAAACTACGGTAACGGAAAACGCTTTTCTATTGCTGCTAAAGATACCTCCTACTTCCATGCTGTGCCCTCACCAAAGGGTTATGTAGGGGTTTTTGTAAATGCAGATGAAAAGTATTCCCACTTTATGGTGGTAAACGATGTACCTTCAAAGGTTACCACCACAGACATAGGTGGTTTTAAGGATAAGACCAGATACTTATGCTATACAGTAAACAGTGACGGTGACAATTGTACAATACTTTACCAGATGAGGGGTAATAACAATACTGACTCCAAGGCCCTATACCTTTCCTTCTCATTAAAGGATGGAAAGCCAAAAACAGGACAGTTAAAGCTTGGTCCTCTTTATGATATAAGCGCCATTTCAGCAGTTCCAAACACAAATGGTTCTATGGACTTTATGGCAAATACTGAGAGATTATTCTCAAGAAATTCTGAACAGAGGGACGTTGTTAAGTTTACCGTTGCGGATGGAGAGATTAAGAGTGCTGATTACATAAGCTGCAGCACCACAGGTGCCTTTGCCCCTTCTCCTGTAGCAGACACGACTCTTTATATGGGCTTTGACCAGCTAAATCAATATGATCTATTAATGAGCTCCACAGATAGCGAGTTTAAGGCAGCAAATAATCATATCACTGCTCAGGATAAGAAAACAGCCTTCTATGAGACCTTAGACTATATGGGAAAAAGTGTTGCTTCACTCTTTATTTTAGGTATTAGTTGGATACTTACAGGGCTTGTATTGTTTTCAATCTTCAGCTTTGTTTGCTTCTCCATATCACCTATAAAGAAAAAAGTGTCCTTTATAGTACTATATTCCCTTGTAAATCTGGTGAAATTCTACTATATACTAACCTCAGTATATAAAAATGGAACCCCTTATATGGCAGGACCTCTTTCCTCTATATGGGTGGGAATTTTAGTACTTTTAGTAATTACTACTATATCTACTGTGTGGTCCTACCAAAAGTATCTAGATGATATGGATAATATGCCTCTGCTTTTATTCCTTGGGGGCATAACTATGGACAGCATACTTGCACTTTCCATATTCTATCCACTGGTATAGACACATAATATTTTGCTCCTGTGTCAATAATTATCTTATCCATATAGTTTTGGGAGGTATAATTATGAGAATAACCTGGATTGGTCATGCAACTTTTTTAATAGAAAATGCTAGGGGAGAAAAACTTCTCATGGATCCTGCGGCTCCAGAGGTGGGCTATAAGAGCTGCTCAGTACCTGTTAATCTGGTTACGGAGAGTCATCAGCATTATGACCACAACTACACTGAAGGGCTCTTGGGGTGCTATAATGTTATTTCAGAACCAGGGCATTATGAATACGGAGGGTTTAAAATCCTTGGCATCCCCTCCTATCATGACGATGTAAAGGGTGCTAAAAGGGGAAATAATATAATCTTTGTGGTGGAGTGTGATAACTACAGACTCTGCCACCTAGGGGACCTGGGACATGAGCTTGAGGATAGTGTTAGAGACCTTATAGGTACTATAGATGTGCTTATGATACCTGTTGGTGGGAACTTTACCATAGATGGAAAGACCGCCGCAAAAGAGGCTCAGGCCTTAGCCCCACATGTTGTGCTTCCTATGCACTACAAAACTTCTAGGTTAAGCTTTCCACTTTCGGGAGTGGAGGATTTTTTAATCTATATGAAGCAGGGTGAAAAGCTTGAAAGCTCCTATATAGATATAGAAGGTATTCTTACAGGTTTTACTGTAAAAATTTTAAAACCACTATAAAACAAGAGTGCAGGGATATTCTTTCCCTGCACTCTTGTTTCTATTTTTCCCCTATATGTATAAGCCCTGTGGCAAATATGTCCTTTATATGCTCATCGTCTAGGGAGTAGTATACTACCTTACCCTCTCTTCTAAACTTAACTAGCCTAGAGGATTTTAATACCCTAAGCTGATGAGATATGGAGGATTGAGTCATGGAAAGCACCTCAGCTATATCACAAACACATAGCTCTGCCTTAAAAAGAGCATAGATTATCTTTAATCTAGTGGGGTCCCCAAAGACCTTAAAAAATTCGGAGAGCTCAGTAAATTCAGTTTCACTTAGCATATTATCCCTTACACAGTCTACACAGTCATTATGTATCTCTTTGCAGCTGCATAATTCTATATTGCTTTCAGTTTTCATGGTATGCCTCCTTCGCCGAAAATGGATGACCTTAGAAAGATTATACAACAAATGCATATTGTTTGCAATTTGCTTTAGTGGCTAAAGTCTACCCCTTTTCCTATAGGTGGCTTACCTTCACTTCTTAGATATTCATTTATAGCAGGTATTATTACATCCAGACACTGGGTAAATAGTACTATGACCTCTCCTTCCTTAGCTTTCTTCATGGCAGTAATAATAGCCTCCTCCTCCTTATATATAATACTGAGCCTTTCCTTTGGAAAGCCTTCTTCAATTGCTCCTCTCATAAGCAGGGCTGCACTTTCACCAACACTTCTTCCTCTAAGATCTGCCTGCTCCCGTATTATTATTTCATCACAATACTGAGCACTAATGCTGCCCAGCTCCAGAATATATCTATCCATTCTATCTCCAGCAGCGGCAATTATTGAAGTGAGCGCAGTTTTTTTCATTTCCCGGGCAATATTTAGTACCTCATGAAAGGCCTCGCTGTTGTGTCCATAATCTAGTATTACCTTGTATTCCCCAAAATCCAATATGTTTTGACGCCCTGGATTTGTGTCAAGATCACAGCTTAAGCTTCTTAGCTCCCCTAGCATTAACTCCTTTTTCTCTGGGGCAAGCTTTAGTGCTGCCATAAGCGCATACATTATATTCATGGTATTTCCTTTAGACAGTCCTCCATGGGTAAAGGGTATCTCCTCTATCTTAATTAACCTCTCCTCTTTTTTATCTTTGCAGTGTACCACATACCCATCCCTTAAGTACAGTATAGCTCCTCCCTTTTCTTCATGCCCCTTTAACATTTCATTTTTTTCTATGTCTATTAGTATAATATCCTCTACCTTCTTATACTTTAGAGCTTCTCTTAGTAAAAGCTCCTGAGCCTTAATTATAATTACTCCACCCTCACCCACAGCTTTAAAGAGCACTGCCTTTATTTTAGCTAAATCCTCTAAGTCTCTTATTCCTCCCATACCTATGTGATCCTCAGACAGGGAGGTTACTATTGCAGCATCAATGCTTTGAAAGGCTAAGCCCCTATTAAGTATTCCTCCTCTTGCGGTCTCAAATACTGCTGCCTCCACCTTAGGGTTTTTAAGAAGCTCCCTTGCACTAATATACCCTGTGGTGTCTCCGCTTCTTATTTTCTCACCCTTTAAGTATATCCCCCCTGTGCTTGTAAGGCCTGTGTTATATCCCGCAGCTCTGAGCAGTCTTTCAGTAATTCGGGCTGTGGTGGTCTTTCCATTGGTTCCGCTTACTGCCACCATGGGTATAGTCTTCGCAACACCTACAAGATAGTCTGCACAAGCAGACGCCAAGGCTTCTCGTAAAAAAGACTCCTTTACCTCAATGTGAAAGATAGACCCTATGTTAAGGAGCCTGTACTCCCCCTCATATATAAAATCCATATAGCAAAATTCTATAGGAAAGTAACTATATATATCCTTGCAGAGCTTATATAGCTCCATATCCTTCTTCTGATTAATGACTTTTCCATGAACACAGTATACTCTTATAATATCCTTGCCCCTAAACACATAAACTCCTGCATAAAGCTTTAGCATATTATGGAGAAGCTTCTTAGCACAAGCTTCCTCTGTAGAGCAAAGTCTTAAATCCATGGATTTGTCCACAGGTATAAAGCATAGCGCTTCCTTAGGATTAAAGTAAGTTTCAAGCTCCTTTTCATGAAATAGCAATCTACCCTCTGTAAGGGGAACTAAGCTTCCCTTAAGCTTATCCATAACTGCATTAAGATCTCTGCTAAGCATAACGTTTGACATATTTTCAATGCTTTGATATTCCTCTCCAAGGATGACTAAATTGCAGCCATATCCCACTTGATATAAGTCTCTAGCAAGCTCTATTACAGGGACATTCCTTCTTTCAAGCTCCTCTATTATATCCTTTAGCAGCCCTCCTCTTAAAAAGACTGCCCCCTTATCAACTAGCTCCTTTACTTTTTCTCTATCCACTGCTAAATATCTTAATAGATATATGCTAAGCTCAGCATTATGATAGGTAACATTTACCTCAAAGCAGTCCTTATCCTGCACTAGTGCTATAAGCTGTTCTTGGTAACCATATATAGAGCATATTCTAAAGTACAGCTTTAGATATTGCACAATTTCCTTCTCACTGCCTTCTACAATGTTTACAGTTATTATTTGTTCCTCCTCTGTTATATTGTAGCCCTGGTATACCTTTAGTGAAGTAAGCTGCATTTTCTCACCACCATCACTTAATCCTTATATTATGTTTCATTTTTATGTCTTAAATTATGCAAAAAAATAGCAGGAAGAGAAAGCTTAGTTTTCTCTTCCTGCTTAAGGCTTATATTATATTATTTTAATTTGAGTACTCTTTGATTGCTAGAGCCTGCATATCTTGGTGCACCCTCCATGAGCTCCTCTAAAAATGGTCCATCCACCAGTACATCCACATAGCTTAGCAGCTTATGCACATGAGGATTTGAGCTTTTTTTAAGTTCCTCAAGTACATATCCAGTATAGCACCACAAGCTTTTGCCATTTGCTTTTACCAGGGAAGCCAGCTCACACAAGGCTTCTGCCTGATCAAAGGGCTCCCCTCCTGAAAAGGTCACTCCCCGAGCTATACTATTTTTTTCTATAACATAATAGACCTTGCTCACCTCTACGCTGTCACCATAGCTTTTGCTTTGCATATCCTTGTTGTGGCATCCCCTGCAGTTATGGCTGCAGCCTGAAACAAACACCACAGTTCTAAGTCCTTCACCGTTTACAAGGGAATCTGGCAGCATTCCCGCCAACTGAAGCTTCATTAAAATTCCCCCTTATAGCTTATAGATCTGGTTCTGTGTTACATGGGATACTCTATCCGTTCTTTCCGCCTGCTTTCCTGCTCCAAATCTTTCATCTAAGCTTAAGTAACCTGTTACCCTTGAAATTCCCTGGATATCATAGTTGCCGCAGGTAGGGCACTTCTTCTCTCCTGCATGAAGATATGTCCCACAAGGTCTGCAATATCTTATATGAAAGTTTATTCCAATATAGCTTATATTAGTTTCCTTGTAGGCATAGCTTAAAATATCCTCTATAACCTGAGGATCTGGATAATCATCCAGTTCTATATAGCTTATATGGCCAGCATTACATAGCTTATGATAAGGGGCTTCTATATCTATCTTATCCTTTATGGATATGGGAAAGCCTACAGGTACATGGTAGCTGTTGGTGTAGTACTCCTTGTCTGTAACCCCTTTTATCTTACCAAATATCTTCTGATCCTGAAGTATAAACCTTCCACTTAAGCCCTCTGCAGGAGTTGCATAGGTGCTCCAGTTTAGTCTGTCCTGGGCTGTGTACCTATCTGTAACTGCTCTTATATGGGACACAATTCTAAGCCCAAGCTCTCTTGCTTCTTCACTCTCTCCATGATGCTTTCCCGTTAGTGCTATTAGAGTTTCTGCCAGACCAATAAAGCCTATGGACCAGGTACCCTGCTTTAAAATTGGTTCAATGGTATCCTCTGGGGATAAGTTTTCTGAGCCCTTCATCAAGCCCTGACCTGCTACAAAGGGCAGATCCTTTATTTTAAGCTTCTTAAGCACTGAGTATCTGTGCATTAGGGATTCCCTGGCCAGCTCTAGCTTTTCATCTAGCAGCTCAAAAAACTTGTTTTCATTACCCTTTGAGAGCAGCCCTATTCTAGGAAGGTTAACTGTGGTTGGAGCAATGTTTCCTCTTCCCTTGGTACCAGGCTCTCCATTTATATTTGACATTATGTAGGTTCTGCATCCCATGGTAGCAGGTACAATTCCCTCATCGTAATACTTCTTGTTAAAATCTGCATCTAGATTCATAAAGGTGGGGTTCATCCTCTTTGCTGCTACATTACAGGCGAGCTTAAAGAGATAGTAGTATGGATCATTAGGTTCCCTATTTACCCCGGCCTTAACTCTAAAGATTATGTTTGGGAATATTGGCTGTTCTCCCTTTCCAAGTCCCTTTTCATATTCCTTAAGGAAGATTTCACATACTAAGGCAGCATCCTTTGACTCTGGTATTCCTATGTTTATAGAACTGAAGGGTACCTGAGAGCCTGCCCTAGAATGCATGGTATTTAAATTGTATACTATACCCTGCATTGCCTGCCCTATATCCTTTAGAAGTCTCACCTCTATGAGCTTCTCCATTCTATCCTTTTCTACCCCTAATTCCGTAAGCTCCTTCCTGATTTCCACACGAGTGGGCTCCACAAATATCCCCATGTCGTTATCAAAATCAGGGTGGGATTGTCCCCCAAACATGTCATTTTGGCTAGACTGTAGTAGTATGCAGGATAGCTCTGCTGCAGATTCTATTCTCCTTGGCTTGTTGATAGTGCCATATCCAGTATTAAATCCATTCTCCAGCACCTCTCTGGTGGGAATATGTAAACAATTTGTAGTCAAATTGTAGCTGTCTAAATCATGATAGTATATGTCTCCATTTTCATGGGCCTTTGATAGATGCTTAGGCATCATTGCCAGATTGTGCCATTTGTTGGACTCACTGGCTATTCTAAGAAGCTTGGAGCTGAAGTTATTGCCTACATTGGCATTGTCCCTGTCAGTTTCAACTCCTATTTGTTCAATGGCCTTCATCAGGTCAGACTTAATCTCCCTTACCTTGGTTCTCTCTTGTCTATAATTTGAGTAGATTCCTCCGATAATTTCATAGTCACTTTCCATAAGGGTCTTTATCACTACATTTTGTACTTCCTCTACAGTGATATTCTCTTTTTCAAGAGACTCCAGAGCCTTAATAACCTTCTGGGTCAAATCAATGGCTTCACTTTCCTTAAATTGATATGCTATTTCCTCCGCGGCTTTTTTTATGGCGTTAGTGATCTTAATTGAGTTAAAATCCACTACCCTGCCATCCCTTTTCACAACATGTAGCATTCTTCAATACCCCCAGACACAATATATAGTTTTAACCTTAATAAGTATAAACCAGAGAAAACTTTATGGCAAATATAATAATTGCTCTCTGGTGGTGAAAATAATAGATTTTTTGAAGCTAGTAAACTTAGCAGCTAATTTTAGCCTTTTTAGGAATTTGCATTTTTTCTCTTATGGTTTTTTACCTGCCCTAAAGAAAAATCATATTCTTATTATCGTAATGCATAGAAATAAAATAATAGAAAAGTTGTCATAGACAAATTTATTGGTCATAATTAAAATAAGATAAACATGAGGAGTGAAATTTATGAAGCTTAGAAAAATAACTATACTTATGCTGCTTACGGCTCTTACTCTCTCTGGCTGCAGCAAGTTCAATTTAAATAACACCTCAGGACTTACCCCGGAGGTAAAAGAGACCAACACCAAGGTAGAGCCTAAGAAATATTATGCCCCCTATACTGGCGTAGAGGTAGCCAAGGAGGTATTAGATAAGATACCCTACATGGCCATTATTGAGAACTCACAGGCTGCAAGGCCGCAGTCTGGCCTATATGCAGCGGATATGGTGTTTGAAACTCTAGCTGAGGGCGGTATACCTAGATTTATTGCTCTTTATCAAAGTGAGGATTCTCAAAAGATAGGACCCATTCGTAGTGCTAGACCCTATTTTATAGATATTACTAGAGAGTATAACCTTCCCTTTGCTCACTGCGGCGGAAGTGAAGAGGCACTTCAGGCTATAAATCGTGATAAGCTCATGGGCATGAATGAATTCTATAACGGCAGCTTTTTTTGGAGGGACAAGGAGAGAATAGCGCCCCATAACCTTTATACCTCCTCAGAAAAGCTAAGGGCTCTTGTAAAGTCAAAGAATTATATCAAAACCCCTGAAAATAAACTTAGCTTCGATAAAAGCTATTGGGATAATGCTTCCCTTTCAGCAGCTAATGACATTGTTTTTAAGGTAAACAGCTCCTACAGTACTAGCTACAAATATGAAAATGGTAGCTATGTAAAATATATGGATAATAAACCCGCCTTAAACAAAGAGGACAGTTTGAGTCTAAAGGTTACAAATCTAGTGGTTCAGTATACTAGTATTGTACAGCGTGAAGATGGCCGTCTTAATATCACACTGATTGGAGAGGGTAAGGGTGTGGTAATAAGCTGTGGGAAGTTAGTTAACATAAGATGGAAAAGAGCTGATTTAAATTCTCCTACAGAGCTTTTTGATGAAAAGGGAAATAAGGTTCCTCTAGCTCCAGGAAAAACTTGGTGGCATATTTATTCCACCAGCACAAAGATGGAGGCGAAGTAAAAAATTTTGCAACATCTAGAAGGGTTTTAAGTACAAATATAGAATAGTAATAAAAGTATAATTAAAACATATGCAAAAAGGTGGATAACTGATGCAAAAGAATTACTCAAGAAAAATGGTCTATAAGGAAATTTTCACATTGGCTTGGCCTTCAATAACAGAACAATTGCTTATGATGATGGTGGGCATGGTGTCCACCATTTTTGTGGGTAGAATTGGTAAGGACTACATTGCAGCCGTTGGAATGGTAAACATGCTTATCTTCTTTTTTCAGGCTGTATTTACTGGATTAGCTACTGGCTCTACTGTTGTTATTGCAAGAATTATTGGAGAGGGTAATAAAAAAGGCGCCCGCATTGCCATGGTGCAATCTCTTATAATGAGCTTAGTTGCAGGTGCCTCCATTACTATTTTGGGTTACTTGTTAGCCTCTCCTCTACTTTCTCTATTCCTTGGCAGTGCAAATGTTGAAGTGTTAAACATAGGGCTCCACTATTTCAGCATTGTATTAATAGGACTGCCCTTTATGGTAGTGGACATGGTAATTGCAGGCTCCATGAGAGGTGCTGGAGACACAAAGACTCCCATGTATGTAACAGGCGTGGTTAACATTATTAACATAGTGCTAAGCATAATTTTAGTGAACGGATTTGTAAATAATGGTCATACTATAATTCCAGCTCTTGGAGCAACAGGAGTGGCCATAGCTGTAACCACAGCCAGAGTGTGTGGTGGTGTCATTAGGCTATTGGTACTCTATTCCGGTCGCGGAAAGCTGTCTCTTTCACTTAAGGACAAGTTTAGCATAGAGAAGGAAACCATGACCAGAATATTAAAGATAGGAACTCCTGCCTTTATGGAACAGTTTGTAATGCAGGGTGGCTTTTTAATCATGCAGGTGCTGGTGATGTCTCTTGGAACCACCTCCGCTGCTGTGTATCAAATAGGAGTAAATGTTAATTCTATTGCCTTTATGCCCATCTTTGGCTTTGCAATTTCTGCCACCACCATGGTGGGGCAAGCTCTTGGCAGCAAGAATTATGACAGTGCAGAAATCTATGCTAAGGAAACCAACAATATCGCTATTGTGATAATTACCCTTACTGGAGTGCTTATGTTCATTTTTGCTCGTCCACTAGCAATGCTATATAGCAAGGAAAGTGATGTAATAGAGCTTAGTATAAATGTAATAAGAATTTTTGCAGTACTTGAGCCCTTTTTAGGTCTCATGAACGTCTGTGCAGGAGTGCTTAGAGCTGCAGGAGACATAATGTACATCATGGTTTCTGCTATTGTAGGACTTTGGCTCTTTAGGATATTTACTGCCTATACCCTAGTAAGAATAACAAACCTCGGTATATATGGAGTGATGATAGGGGTATGTTTGGATTTTGTTGTACGAGCAGCCATGTATGGTTTTAGAATGAAGGCTGGTAAATGGAAGTATTTGAAGGTGTAAGCTTCAAAAAACTAAAGCACCGGTTAATTTTAGGGAAGGGATGCCTAAAATACCGGTGCTATTTTTTATTCTATAGGCGTTTTTTATACTACCTTATCCTCTGGTTTTCTTTCAACAAACTGAAACTCATCTGCAATTACTTCAAATCTATACTTCTTATTGCCTTCCTTGTCTTCGTAGGCACTGGTGTGCAATCTTCCCGTGAGGCTAATCAACATGCCCTTTTTTAAGTAATCACAGGCTACCTCTGCTTTTCTTCCCCAAACCACCACTGGAATAAAGTCAGCAATTCTTTCTCCCTCGCTATTTCTAAATGGTCTTTCTACTGCCAGCACAAACTTTGCCAGTGTCTTCTCCTGTTCAGTAATATCCTTTCTCTCTGGATCCTTTACTAAACGTCCAACTAAAACAATCCTGTTCATACAAATGCCTCCAAAACTTTTTTTCTATAATTGTATCCATATTTTTAATTTATAAACAAAGCTTTGGAAGAAAGTTAACTCTTTAATTATAGCTTAGCTATCCTTAGGTAATTTTTTTGCCTTATCCTCTATATATCCATATATTATATAAATAAACAGCAGTGAAAGAATTGGTATAAGTACATAGGGCCTTTTCAAAGCATTGCTTAAGTATCCCCCATAGGGTATTTTAAATAAATATTTCCCCACTATATCCACTTTATAAATTGGTTCATCATCTACATTGTTTGCGTCTCCTCTAGTAATTACTGTTTTGTCATCTATACTCATTACCCTGTGAGTTATAAGGATATTTCCCCTTCTGTAGGTCACTATATCCTTTGGCTTTAAGCTGTCAAATGGCACCTTTTTAATAACAATCATATCTCCTGCCTTAACTACTGGGCTCATGCTTCCAGTTAAAACGTTCAGCAGCCTTGGTGCAGAAGTATTATCACTTCCTGACAGGCTGTTAAATAAATTTATCCCAAAAAACCCAAGTAGAATAATTATAATGGCAATTAGAAATATGTTTATTATTTTACTCGCTATTTTTCTCAATTTCTTCACCTCAGTGTAATAATATGCATGGACATGGGTTTATACCATAATATATATCCATTAATTATTCAAATATACATAAAATGTAATTATGAAGGCAAAAAAATAAACGCCTCCTAGTAGACGTCTATTTTACATTATTAATATTTTTTACACTGAGGTTTTTCTCTGCCTTCCTTATCAAAGGCCAGGGTGGCATTAAGCTCTCCTCCTATAAGAATTATAACAGAGGTTAGAAATAACCAAGTCATAAGAATTATCACTGCTCCTAGACTGCCATAGATTCTAGTATAGTTAGAAAAGTTATTTACATAGAAGGTAAAGCCTGCAGAGGATAAAATCCATCCCAAGGTTGTAAACAAAGCTCCTGGCATAACCTCCATCCATTTTAGTCTCTTACATGGTGTATATCTATATAGTGCTGCAAAAACCGTAACAGTAATCAGCATCACAACGATAAATCTTATGATATTCCATGCCTTCATAAAGGCATAGCTGTGAAATATATAGACCCTTAGAAATTCTCCTATGTAATCTCCAAATACCCACAGTACAAGTGAAGCTAGTATAGTCACTGCCAGAGCAAGTGTGCACACTATGGAAATAAGCTTAAGCTTCACAAAATTTCTTGTTTCCTCTACATCATAGGCCTTGTTCACCCCACGAATTACTGCACCAAAGCCGTTGGAAGCAGACCATATGGTAAATATAATACTTAAGGATAAAAGCTCTCCGCTTCTTTTCTCTACTATCTCATATACCGTTCTAGAAATTAGATTATAGGCATCTGCAGGTAAAACATCCTTTAAGGCAAGCACCAAGGAGTTTCCCTTAATAGGACTAAAGCCTATTAGTGTAAACAGGAATATAAGAAAGGGGAAAAAAGAAAGTAAAAGGCTATAGGCAAGCTGAGAACCTAGTGCAAAGACTTCATCGTCTATAATTCTGCGAATTAGTCTTCTTGTGTCCGTAAAAATAATCCAAAAAACCAAACCTTCTCACTCCCCGTTAAATATTCCTATGCTCATCAATAGTTATGATAATCACCTTATCTATAATTATGCCACTAATGGAGGTTAATATTAATAGGGAATGGCTCATAAATAAATTAAAGTTTCTTAAAGCCTTTTTATTCTAAGCTCTTATAATAGGCTATGGTCTCCCTTAGGCCCTGCTCTAAGGAGAATTTTGGAGTCCAATTAAGCTCTTTCTTTATTTTCTCATAGGTCATATAGCTCTTTAGTATGTCTCCTTCTCTAGGAGGTGCAAAGTTAGGCTTTGTATCACAGTTCATCAAGGAATTAAAGGTAGAGAGTAAATCGAGCACACTTACCTGTTCTCCTGTACAAACATTATAAATACCACAGGCATTACTGTTAATGGCTGCAATATTAGCGGCTGCTACATCCTTTACATATACAAAATCCCTTATCTGCTTTCCGTCTCCAAAAATAGTAGGTATTTCTCCCCTTAAAAGCTGCTCTGAAAAGATAGCTACCACTCCGCCTTCTCCTGTGGAGTCCTGTCTTGGCCCATAGACATTAGAATAGCGCAGTGCCACATAGTCCAGATTGTATAGTGCTTTGTACACTGCAAGGTAATGCTCTACGGTATGCTTTGAAACTCCATAGCCAGAAATCATATTAAGTGGATGCTCCTCGTCTATAGGAAGGTATTTAGGTTCTCCAAAGATGGCTGCAGAAGCTGGATATATCACCTTTTTAACCCCAGCTTTAGCACAGGCCTGAAGTAGATTAATTGAACCAATAATATTTACCTCTGCATCATATATGGGGTCTTTTACAGAGTTTGGAACCTTTATCTGGGCTGCCTCATGTATAAGCACCTCAGGTCTTTCTTTTTTAAATATTTCCTCTATTTGTTTATCCCTAATATCCACTTCATAAAAGGCCGCCCCTTCAGGTATATTCTCCACCCTGCCATGAGTTAAGTTATCTATAATAATTACTTCATGGTGAGCTTTTATGAGCTCATCTGCTATGTGGGAGCCTATAAAGCCTGCACCACCAGTTATGGCAACTTTCATATTTCTCATCTCCTCAATATCATTCAATAATAAAACCAGTTTTTTCAGCTTCACATATTATATCACAGTATAATTTTAAATTAAAGAAAATCTGCATAACCTCTTACATAACTGGAATAATTACTTACAATATGGTTACATTTATTTAAAGTTTCACTTATATGGATTAAAATTAGAAATAGGTGTATAAAAAATCTTCATACAGGCATACTTTTAGCTATCAGCCGCGTATATTAATCGTAGGCTGTTTTACACTACTTCATTGGGAAGGAAGGACTGTAATATGAGCAAGAAAAAGCTTGTACTAAAGATTATTATTGGTACACTTGCAGTAGTTTTAGCGCTTACTAGCGCCTCCATTGCCTATGTTTATAATGCCCTGGGGAAAATTAATACTCAGCCTTTGTCAAAAAGCAATGAGGATTTAGGCATTAAGGAAAATGTGACTAACACCCCCGAGAGAAAGGATATAGTAAACATCGCCCTATTTGGCTTAGACAGACGTGGCAAGGAAAAGCCTCATTCTGACAGCATTATTATAGCTACCATTGATTATAGCAAGAAAAAGATCAAATTGTCCTCAATACTTCGAGATACCTATGTAAATATAGATAATAGAGGTATGGATAAAATTAACCATGCCTACAATATTGGTGGCCCACAGCTAGCCATAAAAACCATCAATGAAAATTTTGATATGAACATAAGAGATTATATTTCAGTAGACTTTTATGGCATGGAGAAGATAATTGACGACCTAGGTGGAATTACAATAGAGGTAAAGGATAAAGAAGTGGACAACATTAATAAATATATAATCGAAGTGGCTGAGCTTGAAAAAAAACCACCTACACTTTTGACCTCAGGAGGAGAGCAAAGGTTAAACGGTATGCAGGCAGTGGCTTTTTCAAGGATTAGGAGTGTAGGAAATGGAGACTACGAGAGAACCAGCAGACAGCGAAGAGTGCTCACTAAAATCTTTCAGAGCATAAAGGAAAAGGGGGTAACCTCCTATACCTCTATAGTTAATTCAGCACTTCCCTTTGTTGAAACCAGCTTAACCTCTACCAACATCCTGTCCTTAGGAACTGATATATTCTCTTCTGGTATTGCAGCTGTAGAGCAGGAGCAATTCCCAAGAGAAGAGGATGGCAGCGGTGAAATGATTGATGGAATTTGGTACTTTGTAGCTGACCTTGATAAAATAACAAAGTATCTTCATAGCTATATCTACGATGATGTTAATCCTCCACCCGTTGGTTCAAACTAACTCATACATACCTTTACTGAGCATGTTTACAGGTTCAGTAAAGCAACTTATAATAAAGTGGTAACCATAACTAAAGAAAGAAGGGATATTGTTGAGCAGAAATGTAAAACGCCCTGTGTCTGCACCTACTGCCAGTAAAAAGAGAAAAAAGAAAAAGAAAAAAGCTGTGACAGTGTTTCTGTTGAGCTTTCTTGTAATAATACTGCTAGGTATAGGCTTAGGAATTGGCTTTGTAGCCTCACAGTTAAACAAGATAAAGATAACGCCTATATCTAAAAGCAGAGAGGATCTAGGCATATCCAGAGAAGCTAAAAAAGAAAAGGACATTATTAACATTGCCTTCTTTGGTCTTGATAGAAGAACTAAAAATGAAGCCAGCCGATCTGATGCCATAATGATAGCCACAATAGATAAAACCCATAAAAAGCTTAAACTTACCTCTATTACAAGAGACACCTATGTGAATATTGACGGTCATGGTAAGGACAAGCTAAATCATGCCTATGCCTTTGGAGGTCCACAGCTTGCCATCAAAACATTAAATAAGAACTTCAACCTTGATATAACAGACTATGTGGCAGTGGACTTTTACTCCTTTGAAAAGATAATTGACTCTCTAGGCGGAGTGGAAATCGATGTTAAGAAGAGTGAGCTTGCCCTAGTTAATAGTTATATGGAAGAAACCTCAAGGCTTGAGGGAAAGAAAAAAGTGCCAGTTACTCGAGCTGGGAAGCAAAACCTAAATGGAATGCAGGCTGTAGCCTACAGCAGAATAAGATATGTAGGCGATGGTGACTTTGAAAGGACAGAGCGTCAAAGAAGAGTTTTAAATGCTATCTTTGAAAAGGTTAAGAGTGCAGGCCCTGCCAAATTTGCCTCTATAGCCTCCACCATATTGCCTTACACAGAAACCAGTATCTCAAAGACGGACATTTTATCTCTTGGTGCTGAAACCTTTAATATGGGAATTGGGAACTTAGAGCAGGAACGCTTCCCATTAAAAAAACACTCTGAAGGTAAAATAATTAATGGAATATGGTACTATGTAACCAATATAGAAACCACAAGAGATTATCTAGACAAATATATATTTGAGGATATAAAGCCTGACAGCTCCTTAAATCAAGATTAAAATAAGAGGGTTTGTACATTTATACAAGCCCTCCTTTTTATTAGTTATTAATATGCATTCTTGTTAACAAAGCCACTAAAAACCGTCAATAGCATTATCTTTAAGTCTAACACTAAATTCCAATTTTCAATATAGTAAATATCGTATTCAATTCTTTTCTCTATAGAGGTATTTCCTCTCCATCCATTAACCTGAGCCCACCCAGTAATTCCAGGTCTTACCTGATGCTTAACCATGTACTTTGGAATTTCCTCTTTAAACTTGTCTACAAAATAAGGTCTCTCAGGTCTTGGGCCTATGATACTCATGCTTCCATTAAGCACATTGAAAAATTGAGGCAGTTCATCTATACTTGTCTTTCTAATCAATGCCCCAAACTTAGTCTTACGAGGGTCTTTTTCAGTGGTCCATTGAGTTTTTTCCTCTTCATCCTTTTGAACGTGCATAGATCTAAATTTATACATTTTAAAGGTATTCCCGTTTAACCCCACCCTCTCCTGAGTGAAAATAATAGGACCAGGGGAGGTTAATTTTATTATCAAGGCTGTAAGAAGCATTATTGGTGACGCAATTATAATAGCAATTGAAGATAAAATAATGTCAAAGGTTCTCTTAATAATCTTATTTAGAATATTATCTAGTGGCACATATCTTATGTTGATAATAGGCAATCCACCAATTTCCTCTACGTAGGGCTTTGCGGGTATATATTTATAATAGTCAGGGATAATCTGAGTTCTAACTCCCATTTTTTCACAAACATATATTATTTTCTTTAATTTACTGTATTCCTTTAGTGAAAGTGTAATATATACCTCATCAACATTAAAGTTGGTAAGTACATTTTCCAATTCTTCAGTTTTGCCAAGATAAGATATTCCATTTTCTAAGTTTTCTATATTATCATCTAAAACTCCTAAAATGCTATATCCCCAATGTTTGTTTTCCTTTAGCAAATCAATAAATTGCTCGGCTAAATCAGTATGGCCTACAATAACTATATATTTTAAATTAAATCCACTCTTGCGAAATGCTCTAAGCACTGCCCTTATAATAAGTCTTTCTGCGATGCTAAGTGTCATGGACACAACTATGAAAATTAATAAAAGAACCCTTGAATAATCTATTTCTTTAATTCCAAACAAAAACATAGTAAAAAAAATTATGCCTAAAACATGAGCCTTAATCAACTTTGATATTTCTCCGTAAATATCTTTATTTCTCTGGGTATCATATAGCCTTAAATACCCATAAAGTATAAGATAAACTGGGATAACTACGATTAATGGCAATAAATACTGTCTAAGGGATAAAAACCCACCCTCAAACTTAAAGGTTTTACCATACATTCTCATATACCACGCAATATAAAAAGATATAAATAATACCAATGCATCAATTATTACCATAAAAGTATTAAGAATAGTTTGATTCTTCTTAATCATAATCTAAAGTCTCCTCATCACTAATGATATTGTCAAATATGTGTTTTACTTAATCACATATCTATATTCTATTTTACCCAATATTATAGCTTACTTCAACCTTTGGGGTGCTTCTTTTTGTCAGTAAAGGAGTAAATTCTTTAATAATAGACTATAGAGCAGCGATTTTATGCTGCTCTATAGTTTATGGTTTTATTAATATGTAATTATTGCTGTCTTCGCATAAGATGGTGAGCCCGTATTTATTAATGAGCTCCATTGACGCACTGTCCTATGCTGCAATATGCATGAATTTTTTGTCCTTATCGGTAATAAAGCCTGATAGTCCTCCATTGGAAGTATATAAATATTCATAGAGCTCACCAGCTAGCAATTGGCTCTGCGCCCAAATATAATTGTTATCATTATTATGTATACTCTTTTGCCATGATAGTTTTCTAAGCTTTTTACCGTTATAAAGGCCTCTTGTATGGAGTCAGCCTCTACATTATCAATACGTTTGTAAATGCTTTTTTCACTTATGTATAAATCGCTCGTTAAAGAAATGACTAATATCACTTATAAAGCTATACTGGTGTTTCGTTTCTTCATTAACTTACTGAAAAAGGTCCCTATTAATTTCTTTTATCAGCTATTATCCCCCGAAAGTTTATTTCTGAAATATATCTAATGATAATTCTATTTACACATTTACAATAATGTATAATTATTACAATTTACTGTAATTATATATAAATAGAATATTATATGGATTTTATTTATACAATCAATATATTGTTCAATAGCTAACACCACTAAGAACTATAAGTAGACAGATATTTATAAAAAGCTTATAATAAGTTTTATAATTAAGAATAGCAAGGGATGGATAATTAACATATGGCTAAAGTAAGCGTTATGATGATTACATATAATCATGAGAAATTTATTAGACAGGCGTTAGATAGTATTTTGATGCAGAAGACAGACTTCGATTACGAAATAGTAATTGGGGAAGATTGTTCCACTGACAACACTCGTGAAATCATCATGGAATACTATAATAAATTGCCAAATAAAATAAAGCTATTTTTCCCTGAAAAAAATGTTGGCATAATGAAGAATTTCTTAACAACTTACAGTATGTGTACAGGGGACTATATTGCATTTATAGAAGGTGATGATTACTGGACGTCTCCTATAAAGCTTCAAACGCAATTTGATTATCTGCAAGACCATCCCGATTTTTCTATGTGTTTTTGTAAAGTAGAAAGAGTATATGAATCTCTACAAATACCCTGTGATGAGTTCCCTTTAATAGATGGTAATCAAGTTATTTCAGCAAAGCAAATAATTGAAAATAATATTATACCTCATGTGACAGTAATGGCTAAGAACTATCCTATGTCAGAGTTACCACCTATCTTCAATGAAATTAGTACTATAGGCGATTTAACTATGCACTTAACAAGAGCTAAATTGGGTAACGTTGGCTTTATAGACCAGGCGATGGCAGCTTATAGGATTCACCAAGGCGGTGTCTCTCATGCTCCAAGTGAAAAATGGTTTTTAGAACTGAAAAAAATATATGAATTTATGGATTCGTATCTTGATTATAAATATTCTGATAGCATTAATAAAAAGCTTTCTTATTTATATTGCCAGCTTTCTATTATTAATGCAAAAAAAGGTAATAAAATTAAAGCCAAAGAGTATCTAAAAAATTGTACTTATATTAAAGACAATAATCTTATGAGTATTAAAGATTTCATTAAAGCCAATTTATATACTTATTTAGGTAATTTAGTTATTAAACCAATAAATATCTTAAAAAGTAGGAATGATAGATAGCATGATTAAGAAAATTATTAGTAAAGCAAACTTGGATGAAAAACTATTAACAAATAGTGTCTATATAACATTTTCAAGGTTCAGCAGATATTTTTTAATGCTTTTATTTACCATAATGAGTAGTAGATATTTAGGAACCAGTAACTATGGTGCATTATCCTACTATATGTCTAGACTTGCAATTATTTCTTTGTTTTTCACTTTTGGTGCTGATATGTTTATTGTTATTCAAATTTCTGTGAAACCAAAGAAAGCTAATACTTATATAACAGAAAACATAATTAATCGTATAGGTCTTATTCTTATTACTACTATAGTAATTATCCTATTAAACAAAAATTTCAAAATATTAGATTTCAATATAGTTATATTATTACTGTATTTTTCTTATATTTTTGATTCCTTTAGAACCGTTGCTGATGGTTTCTATCAAGCAAAAGAAGAAATGAAATATATCGCTTATATTGAATTAACTAGAACCCTTTTACTCATAATTTTGTTTGTTATTTTTATGAAATTAGATTTAGGGTTAACTGGGTTAGCATTTTCATATTTTCTAAGTACATTAATTTCATTTTTGATAAGCTATCTTATTATGTTTAGTAAATTTAAAGTTAAACTTTTACCTACAGCACTAGAACAGCAGTTAAACCTAATTAAGTTTAGCCTACCATTTTTTATGAATAATATAGTTAATGTTCTAGCCATGCAAATTGATATACAAATGATAAATAGTTATATGGGAGATATTCAAACTGCTTATTATGCAACTGCAAAAAAACTAATTGACATTGTGCTAGTTATTCCAGGAATAATATGCACCTTACTTCTTCCAAGGCTTAGTAATGGCTCTATTAATCAAAAGAACAATAAAAAAATTATCAGTATAATATTTTTATTAGGTGTCACTGTGAGTTTATTTACCTTTATACTTGCAAAGTATATAATATTATTATTATTTGGTAAAGAATTCATATATGCATACAAGATATTAAGAACATTTTCTATAGCATTTCCTATAATCTTTCTTAATGCTTATTTTGGTTCTTTACTAAGTGCAAAAAATAAACAGAAGGTTACTTTATTAATAAATGTAATTAATACCGCATTGAACGTATTATTAAATTCTTTATTAATACCAACTTATTATAGCAATGGTGCAGCAATAGCTACTGTCATCACTATATTCACTACTTTTATAATGTATGTATTTTATTACCTGACAAAAAAGAAGGTTTTATATAATGAACCAAATTAATAGGGAGGGTTATTATGATTAATGTTACAAAAACTTATCTTCCAAATAAAGAAAAACTAATATCTTGTATTGATAAAATATATGAGAGTAATTGGCTTACTAACAATGGTCCTTTATTACAAGAGCTTGAATTAAGACTTAAAGAGTACCTGGGTATAGAAAACATTTTACTAGTTTCAAATGGAACCTTAGCCCTTCAGATAGCATATAAGGTTCTCAATTTAAAGGGTGACATTTTAACCACACCTTTCTCCTTCGTAGCTACCACATCATCACAAGTGTGGGAGGGATTAAATCCTGTATTTGTAGACATAGATCCAAACACATATACTATGGATTATAGAAAAATTGAAGAGAGCATAACAGAGAATACCTCTGCTATAGTACCAGTACATGTCTTTGGTAACTCTTGCAACATAGAGGAAATACAAAAAATTGCGGATAAGCATAATTTAAAGGTTATTTACGATGCTGCTCATGCATTTGCTGTTAAATATAAGGATAAAAATATACTAAACTATGGTGATATATCTATCCTCTCATTACATAGCACAAAACTATATCACACCATTGAAGGTGGTGCTATGGTATTTAAAAACAAGGAGGACTATGAGAGAGCTAAACTCTTAATTAATTTTGGCATTAATGGTCCTGATAGCATAGTTGATATTGGCATTAATACTAAAATGAATGAATTCCAAGCAGCAATGGGGTTATGTGTTCTAGATGATGTAAATGATTTAATTAGTAAAAGGGAGAAAGTTTATGAAACTTATATGGAATATATAGGTAATAACAATAAAATATTTATGCAGAAAAAGAATACGGATAGTACTAGAAATTATGCCTACTTCCCAGTGCTATTCCCATCTGAAAAGGATCTTTTAAAGGTTAGAAAGGCACTAAACGCCAATGAAATTTACCCTAGAAGATATTTCTACCCATCATTAGACTCATTGTTTTATATAAAAGGTAATCAACATATGCTTATATCCAATGATATTTCATCTAGAATTTTATGTCTTCCAATGTATGATGCTTTAACTAGAGAAGAAGTATATAAAATTTGCTCTATTGTTAATGAGGAGTTAGGTGAATAATATGTCAGATTCTAGATCCGTTGCCATTATAGGAGCTGGTGGTCAAGCTAAGGTAATTACAGAAATATTTGAACTTAGCGACATAAAAATTAAAGGCTATGTTTCTTGTGAGCCTAATGGAAGTGTTATCAATGGTTATCCTGTATTATGTAGCATTGAAGAATTTCCTGATTTGCATCAAGATTTGCAAATTGATGAGATAATAATTTCCATTGGAGATAATTATTTTAGACAACAGCTATCCTACAGCTGGAGGGAACTGAAAATAACATATATTAATGCAATACATCCAAAAAGCATTGTTTCACCAAGAGCGAAACTGGGTAAGGGTGTCTTAATTAATGCAGGTGTTGTTGTTAATCCTGGTTCATATATTGGTAATCATTGTAATATAGGTACTAACTCTTCCATAGATCATGATTGCATTTTAGGTGATTTTGTTAACATAGCTCCTGGTGCTACTCTATGTGGTTCAGTAAATATCAAGGAGTGCTCCGTAGTAGGTCCTGGGGTAATAGTTAGAGAAAAAACCTTTATTGGAAGTAACAGTTTAATTGGTGCTGGTTCCGTTGTTTTACATGACATAAGGGATAATTCATTTGTAATTGGCACACCTGCTAAGAGGATACGCACTAGAGCAGCAGGGGAAAGATATCTGAGATAAAATCCAGATAAAAGAAAGCTAAATAACTTAGCTTTCTTTTTTACATATCTAATATGTTTTCTATATTTTTAATTTGATCGCTTAAAGAATATTTTTGAATATGTTCAACACAATTAGTTGACAGTCTATCTCTAAAATTGTCTTTGTTATCTATCAATGTAATGAGCTTTTCCGACAGCTCCTTAACATTATAATCTACCAAGAATCCGCAATTACCTTCGTTACTTAGTTCATCGGCGCCAGCTACTTTTGTAGAAATAAAAGGACACCCTAAAGCCATTCCTTCTGCTATAACTGTAGGGAAACCTTCTAACTTTGATGTTACACAGAGGACCTTAGCATTTTTTATATAAGGAAATGGATTGCTAGAATAACCATTTAGAATAACGTAATCTTCTAATCCAAGGTTATTTATTTGTGATTGTAGGCTAGTCATCTCTTCACCTTCACCTAATATAATTACCTTAAAGTTTTTTCCACTATCCTTAATTATTTTAGCTGCATCAATTAAAAGTGAAAAGTTTTTATTAGCATCTAATCTCCCTACCCCTATTATAACAGGATCCTTATATGGCCATCCCAGAGGTTCCATACTCTTATATAATATATCTTTGAAATTAAATCCATTATATATTTTAATTAACTTTTCATTAGTATCTTCAAATATATCTACAACTGAATCATAGGTACGATTAGAAATAGCAATAATTCTGTTGAATTTCTTATTTGCCTTGTTTTGAAAATAAAAATCCTTCCAGGTCTTTATCCTTTTCACAAAATTGCTTTCTTGTGTATAATCTAAGTTTTCTACAGAGCCATGATACCATAAAAATTTCTTTACCCTGTCATTTTTTGATATGAGAAATGATGGGAATAAATGATTAAATGCAATTTCAACATCGTAATGGTCCTTTATTAAGCATTTTCTCAACAGTGCTGGAAAAACATATGCCATGAATTTCACTGTGCAAATATGCACTTTATTTATCATAACTCTCATGCTGCTTCCATTATTATGTATGCTTAAATCTTTTAATACTGGTTTTAGAATCTTTACTTCCTCTCTTATACTTTCATTTCTTAATCCCATATGCATGTATTCTAATATGCTTATTTCATATTTTTCTATATCTAGATTATTAACAATATTGGCAAGGATTCTTTCTGAGCCACCACCACCAGTTAATGTCCAAATAATAAATAGTACCTTCTTCTTCATAACATACTCCTTAAATTAATCTATCCATAAATTGTATTATTATTTAATTTTTTTGTCAAATTTATTTCATATGCGTAAAACAAGAGATAATTTCTATCAGAAATTATCTCTTGCAAAACAATTATTTCAAATATACTGGTATGTCAAAATAGAATACTGAAGATTTCATTTTGTCTACTAGTTGTTTAATTTTGTAGGTTTGATTATATGCCCAGGCTACATCTGTAGCATATTGATGCCAAATGTTATCTATAACAGGATTCCACTTCATTTTATATAATGTATTCTGCTTATACGTGCTGCTGGTAATATAATTGTCAGAAATCCATTTCGCTCCTCCAATGATAGCAGCATCTACACTAAACCATTGTTTATTTAAAGCAAAGGTTGAGCCACCACCAATGGGGTCTGAATCATAAGCACCTATGCCATACATGTTATATACAGTTTTAATCCCGTCCGCTGTAGTGACATTTATACCAGATGCTAATCTTGAAGTACCGTTTCCTGTTTCTAGGAGAGCATGAGCCACTAAGTACACAGGATTTACATTGGCTTCTCGACCAGCTCTTAAGAACACCTCTCCTTTATTATCTAAAACACCCTGACCCTTTAACACAAGATTTAGGTCATCTATACTAATACCATCAGCATAATTTAGATTCATAAACATATACATATATCTTTCATTATAATAGAAGCTGTCTGGATTAACGTAGTATTTTAGCTGGTCAAAAGTAGGGGTTGTCCACCCAGCACTTGAGTCAATAATAGGGCTTTTACCCATTTGAATCGTTGAATAATTATCTAATGTAGCACTAACATTATAATAATTCACGACTCCAAACTTCCACACTTGGAAGAATCTCCTAATACTTACATCAACCTCATCTTTAGAGTTAATATCTCTTGCGTCTACCTCAATAGTATAGTTTAGTTCTTTAGTTGGAATCCATAAAAATGTGTTCGATTCTGAGAAATCTTTAACCACATTCCAGGAGACTCCATCAAAAATCTTAAATCTATAAAGAACCTTATTACCACCTGTGGAATTGGCATACAAGGTAATATTATTACCAATTCTTTGTGGTTCAACAATATTTGATGATATAGACGTTAGTTTTATCTCACTTATAATATTAAAATATTGGTTCCCATAATCGTCATAATCATTGGGTGAATTTGAATCCTTTACATCAATCCAAACTCTATAGTTTTTAACTCTGTCTGGAGTCCAGCTATAGGTTTTATTGGGAGAATAATCTTGTACTACAGTCCATGCTTCCCCATCAAAAATAGCAAATTTGTATAATAAATTCTTTCCGCCTATGGCGTTAGCTGATATTGTAATATTTTTACCTCTCATACCAGGTTGAGGTTGGCTAAAGGTTATCCCAGTAAAAACAGGCTTAGTAACCACTTCAAACATTATAGAAGAACTTATTACTTTTCCTGTGATTTTATCTCTTACTTCTGCCAAAATTTTATGGTTTGCAGCCTTGGATGGCGTCCATTTTGCTGTTTGAGCGTCAGAGTAATCCTTAATGGTTGTCCATTGTGTTCCATCATGAACACTTAGCTTATATTCTGCACCTAAAATGCTTATGTTTTCATTAACGGAGATAAGAATATCTTGTCCAATAAAACGCGGTGAAGTAAGATTAGTGGTGATAGACTTAATATTGATATTCGCTCCTACAGCATATTGAGATATTATCTTAGTGTCATAAACTTTTGACAAGGTTCCTTCAATAAGCTCTACTTTAATATCATATTTTCCTGGTAATTCAGGTGTCCAGCTTATTGAATTTAATGGGGTCTGATCCTGTATAACCTTCCACCCATTACCGTCCTTTATAGAATATCTGTATAATCTACTTAATCCCCCAGCAGCATCAGCTTTTATATTAATAGTATCACCAAAAATAGCTGGAGACGGTTTACTAGTTGTGACTGAGTTTAACTTAGGTTCATTTACTATATTATAAAGTATAGATCCACTGATGAAATTTGATGAAAACTTATCCTTTATATCAACCCAAATCCTATTAGAGCCTACTCTATCTGGAATCCAATCGCAGGTGTTGCTTTCACCATATTCCCTAATAACCTTCCATTGTAAACCATTGAATATAGTAAATTTATAAAGCACATCCTTTAATGCCACATCTTTATTAGCTGTAATTTTTATCTTGTTTCCAATAATCTGAGGTGCTTCATTATCTGTTTTTATATTTGTTAAAAAAGGTGTGCTGCTGATATTATAATAAGTATTGCAATATGAATCATAATCATTAGGTGACAACTTATCTTTTATGTCTATCCATATTCTATAGGTTCCAGAACTAGTTGGTACCCACTTAATAGAATTACTGGTAGTATAATCTTGAACTACTTTCCAGCCTGAGCCATCATCAATGGCGTACTTGTAAAGTACATTAGTACTTCTGTTTGCATTAGCAGTAATTCTGATTTCCTTATTCATTTCTCCAGGTGAAGGGGTACTAAAAGTAATACTGTTCAATATTGGTCTTTGAATAATATCATATAGTATGGATGCACTAATAACCCTTCCAGAGATTTTATCCTTAGCATCTACCCATACTCTATAATTTCCACCCTTTTCTGGTGCCCAAACCACTGTGGGATCATCTGAGTAGCTTCTTAGTATTTTCCAAGATACACCATCATAAATTGAATACTGATATTGTATACCTAAGGTATTAAAGCCCTCATTAGTGGTAAATTTAATTTGTGACCCTGATACTTGCGGTGAAGCAGGGGTATTAGTTATATTATTTATAACTAATGGTGATAAAACATTATAATAGGTGTTTATATATGAATCATAAGAATTAGCTGATCTTTCATCCTTTATATCTACCCATATTCTATAGGATCCTGCTTTACTGGGAGTCCAATCATAATAATTGTCATTTGTATAGTCTTTAACTACCTTCCAACCAGAACCATCATCAATTGCAAATTTGTAAAGAAGCTTGCCATCTCCCTTAGCATCTACCTTTATCCTTGTTTTTTCTCCCGCTGCAGCCATATTATTATCAAAACTAATTTTACTTACTATAGGCTTTTGTATAACATCATAAAGAATGGATGCACTAATAACCTCACCTGTTGTGGTATTTTTTGCATCAACCCATATTCTGTGATTACCACCTTTTTCAGGTACCCAGTTGCAATTTTTATCTTGAGAATAATCTCTTATAGTTTTCCAGCTTGTGCCATCGAAAATACTATATTTATATAATACATTTGGCATTTCAATACCATCATTAGTAGTAATTTTTATCTGTGTTCCTGATATTTGCGGTGATGGTACGCTTGTTGTCATATTTTTAATATCTAAATATGATAATGTTACATATGTATTTACATATGTATCATAATCATTATTAGAATTTGCTTCCTTTATATCTACCCATATCCTATACGTTCCTGCTTTTTGTGGTGTCCAATTATAATAATTATTGGGCGAATAGTCTTGAACTACCTTCCAAGCTTGTCCATCATAGATAGCATACTTATAACGTAAATCTTTACCACCGTTAGAATTTATTTTTACAGTTATTTGCTGATTCTGTCTCAATTCTGTATTTGAAAATGATATATCTGCTTTTATTGTTGGAGCTTGCAGTATAGGTGCAGCATTAATTTTTAGGGTAGTTAACGACATGCTTACAAAGAAGGCCATCAATAAAAAAACGACCCAACTACCCACTTTGTTAATTTTTTTCATTTTCACCCTCCTATTTATTATCCTTTAATAAATAATAATTTTATCTTATATATGGTACAATTAATAAACACCATCCTATGATACTTGGAAAAAATAGAGCTAATCATTTCATACAGCCGCCCATATATTATATTTTTGCTCATCCACCCCCTCTTATTATTCTCGAAGTGTTCAAATAATTCTTTACCTTTACAATCCTTTAATATATCTCTCATTTCATCTTCATCATATTGATCTTCTAAGCCTTTAATTCTTCGAATATACATTTTTCTTACGTATTCTGACATTTTAATTTGATTAAAGGTATTACTTATAGAAATACCATTTTCTCTTAATCTATATTTTAGAACTACATCTTCAATGTTGGTAATGTTATATCCATAACTTACTAACCTAGTTGTAAAATCGTAATCTTCTGCTAAAGGTACATTTCTGTATTCCTTTACTCTTGAGTCATTAAGTATAGAGCTCCTAAACATCCAGGATGGATGGTGTAAGGCATTTCTATACTTTATAACCATTTTTAATTTCTTAGGAGAAGTAATTATATTATTCTTTTCTAGAATAACTTCATCATTCTCATTAATCCAAGAAACATTTCCTCCTACCAAATCATAGCATGTATTATTTTCTAAAAAAGCAACTTGTTTTTCAAGCCTGTCAGGAAGAGATATATCATCTGCATCCATCCTTGCAACATATTCACCCTTTACATGCTTTAATGCCTTATTAAGACTTTTTACAAGACCAACGTTTACATCATTAAATATCAGAGTAATTCTCTTGTCCTCTTCTGCATACTTTTTTAATAGATTTATTAAATCTGCATTTTGGGGATTATCAATTACAACTAGAAATTGCAAATTATAATAACTTTGATTTAGTATTGATTCAACTGCTTTTGACAACCAATCCAATCTTTCGTTATAGGTGCTCATTATAACTGAGACTAATTTATCCATGTGCAATTCTCCTCTACTTAACTTACTAGAACTTTCCCAATTCACATTAGAACATATTAAACGGGTAAATCCTCCAAGGATTATTTTTTGTATTTATAAAATCCTACAATTCTTCCTTTAAAAGCATATAAGCTTTTTATTGCTAATTTCTTATTAAAAGTTAATATGCTTAACAACATCTTTAACAAATGATAGGTGTTGGCTTTTAAAAATAAAACAAAAGTGTCTAAATCTAGGTTTTTTCTTGCAAAAGCACCAAAACCCAAACCATAGTTGTACACTTTTGATAAGCTCATATTACCTTTTGCATCATAATGAGGATGAAAAACCTTTATTTCCGGGAAATACCTTATCTTTATACCAGCTTTTAATTTCCTATATAGGTAATCTGAATCTTCGCAAGATCCAAAAATATTTCCTACGCCTAACTTTTCATCAAATCCATGGGCAGCTGCATCATTTCTAGAAAAAATTGTAATGGAGGAACATTTAGTATAGAAATTTCTAGTTGTTATATTTATTTCTTCTTTAGGCCATTTTCTTAAAGAGTCACTGTCATCTCTTTCCACAATTCTTCCCATAACAACACCTATGTCATTATGGGAATTGAAAATATGGTTAACAGTTTCTAAGGTGCTTGATAAATATTCGCAGTCATCATCAGGAAATGCGACTATATCACCATTCGCATATTTTAGGCCTATATTTCTGTTTTGTGAAAGCCCCTCAATATTTGACTTAATGTGCTGGATATTCAAATCTGAATATTTGGACACTATGTTGTCCAATTCATTATTTTTATTTTGATCAACAATAATAATGTTTATCATCTCTTTATCATAATTTAAAGCTTTTATGCTTTCAAGAAATTCCGCAACTTCAGTAACTCTATTTTTAGTGGCCAGAATAAGACTAAAAGTATTATACATGCTTAGCTCTCTCCACTCTGTTATTTTTCAAATAAAATAAAGCTAACCCAAATAGTATCCAGTATGGATAAAAAATATACGTATCTAGCGTAAAACCTGAAAATAATGTTCCTGCAATACTAACCATGAGCGTAAGTGACCAAATATCTTTATTTTTATATGTTCGCATCATTAATTGATATAAAAGTGAACACCACATGGTAATCCAAATAAAAAATCCTACAAAACCCAATTCCGCTAAAATTCTAGGGTGAATAGCAAATACTGTAGGCCACAAATCAGTTCTTGTCTCGTCTAGCCAACTCTTTACTTCTAATGATTTAAACGCACTTTGAGGAATATATTTTTTTGCATGAAATCCATACTGACCTATACCTACCCCAAAAATAGGATGGTCTAGCGCCATATATATAGCTCCTTCAGACATGCCAAGCCTTGCCACATTAGAAAGATTTTCATCACTGGTTGCAGATTCAACAACATCCTTCACTTTTAAGCTCTGCGATGTGTTTTCATAAACTTGCTCATTATAGAAAATTTTATTAGTAAATAAACCAACACCTATGGCTACTACAAATAATAAACACACTTTTATTGTAAATTCTCTATTCTTTACAATTATTATAGACAATAAATATAGGAATAACTCAAACATCAATATAAAATATCCAGCTCTTGACTTTGATAAAAATATTAATACAATAAAATAACTTATTGGTATTAGAGAAACAAGAAACTTTGATTTTTTTTGTGTAAAAAAATATGATATAAGCCAAGGAAGTGCATAGGCTAAATACATTGCGAAATGGGAGGCCTCTCCCGCAACTGATCTTACCCCTCGCAAATATATTCTATCTCTGCTATACAATTGAATATAATGGGATACGTTTATTAAGATGCTTCCCACATTTGTTATTCCCATTATGAATAATACTTCAATAAAAGCATAGGCTCCTGTAATCACCATAGAGTAAATTATAAACTTTCTTATCTTTTCTTTATCGAACTCATACTTATACAAAATATAATATATTGTGTAAGTAAGTATAAAGACAAAAATCAATAAAGGAAATTGAAAAACAAATTTTTCAATGCCAATTCTATTTTTAAAGCTTGTATTTATTATGGTCTTAAAATTAAAAATAAAACTTATTATGCTCCAGGCTATTAGTGCAATAAAGCATTTAAAGCTAAAGTTGCTCTGTGGCAGAAAATCTTTTTTACTTACTATTTTAAGGAATATTAAGAACATCATTATCAATATTGGATATGATGCTGCATTATAAGACAATTCCTTTAAAATAGAATTTAAATACGGCATATTCATAAATGGTATTAAAATAATGCTTAAAAGTAATAGAACATTAACAACTTTTTTTGATGTGATTTTCTCAATCATAGTAACTCCTCTCTACCTTACTCTTTTCTCCTTTTTGAAAAAATTTATTAGTAAGGAAAGCCCCCATTTTGTATAAACACCAGCATAAGTCATAGCTGTAACAACAATGTTGTATTTTTTTCTATAATGTTTGTTGTAAAATATTAACATAGATTTGTGAAATACACCTATCATCCTAGTGCTTTGTTTTTTACTGCTTTCTCCCTTGTAATGAATTATTTTAACTCTTGGATAATAATAATTTTCCCACCCAGCTTGTTTGATTCTATAGCATAAGTCTATATCCTCACCATACATAAAAAAAGTATCATCTAGTAACCCTACTTCTTCTAAGGTTTCTTTTCGAAGCATCATAAATGCACCAACCAGTGAATCTATTTCAGTTTCTTCATTTTCTCCTATATAGGTTGCATTATAGCCTCCAAAAACTTTTGAATTGGGAAAAATCTTGTCAAGCTTTAAAAAATAAGCCAAGGAATTTTCTGGAGATGGAAATCCTCTTTTGCATGCTTTATCTAAAGTTCCATCTGGTTTCTCAACCTTACAGCCTAAGCACCCAATTTCAATATTGTTGTCCATAAACTTAACACATTCCTCTAATGTATCCTTCAACACTATGGTGTCTGGGTTTAATAACAAGGAATACCTACTTTTTATCTGTTTTAGAGCAAGATTGTTTGCTTGTGAAAACCCTCCATTTATGGTGTTCCTTATGAGCTTCACTTGTGGGAATTCCTTGTCTACCATATCTGGACTGCCATCCTTAGATTGATTGTCAACAACCCAAACATCATAGCTGATATTTGATGTATTATTATATATGGATTCCAAGCAACTCCTTAACAAATCTACAGTATTATAACTTACGATAACTATTGATAAATCCATAATAATTTCCTCTCAGTTGAAATTTTAATTAATTTACAGTTCAATTTTAAGTTCCCTAAGCATTAGTGCTGACTTATCTTTTTCAGATAGCAGAATTTCATGTAAGTTTGCTATAGGCCATTCAATAGCAATCTCTTCATCATTCCATGTTATAGCTCCTTCAAATTCAGGGTGATAGTAATCCGTACATTTATATACAAATTCTGCCTCCTCAGAGGTCACTAAAAATCCATGAGCAAAGCCTTCTGGAACATAGAACTGTCTTTTATTTTCTTCACTTAAAAGCACCCCATGCCATTTGCCATAGGTACTTGAGCCTTTTCTAAGATCTACTGCTACATCAAAAACCTCACCCTTAATAACCCTTACAAGCTTCCCCTGTTGATGTTTTGTCTGAAAGTGAAGTCCTCGTAAAACACCCTTCTTAGATTTTGACTGGTTGTCCTGAACAAATATCATCTCCAGTCCAGCAGCCTTAAAATCCTCATAATTATAAGTTTCCATGAAGTATCCTCTATAATCTCCAAAGACCTTTGGTTCTATAATATATAATCCCTGGATGGGAGTGTTGATAAACTTGAATTGACCCATGGTATATACTACTTCCCTTCGTACATATTTTCATAATAGCTCTGATACTCGCCAGAGGTTATATGCTTCATCCATTCTTCATTTTCAAGATACCACTTTATGGTCCTTACAATGCCCTCCTCAAAGGAGGTTTCAGGATACCACCCCAGCTCATCCTTTATCTTTGTAGGATCAATACCATATCTTCTATCATGCCCTTTTCTATCCTCTACATGCTTTATCAAGGCTTCAGTTATGTTTTTATCCACATTTTTATTTAAATAGTCAATTACAGTCTTAACTATGTGAATATTAGTTCTTTCATTATGTCCGCCAACATTATACACTTCTCCAAGTCTGCCATTGTTAATAACCATGTCTATGGCTTTACAATGATCATCAACATAAAGCCAATCTCTAATATTCATTCCATCACCGTATACAGGTAATGTCTTATGGTTTAAGCAGTTGTTAATAAGAAGTGGTATAAGCTTTTCTGGAAACTGATATGGACCATAGTTATTTGAACACCTTGTGATGTTTATAGGCATCTTAAAGGTATCTCCATAGGCCTTAACCATTAAATCCGCCCCTGTTTTACTTGAAGAATAAGGACTATGTGGGTCTAGTGGTGTAGTCTCAGTGAAGTAACCTGTATCACCTAGTGAGCCATATACCTCATCTGTAGAAACCTGTAGGTACTTCACTCCTGTTTTAAAGCCATCTGCAGTCTCCCAAGCATTTTTTGCTGCATTTAATAGATTTACTGTACCAAGCACATTAGTTTTAGCAAATATCTCAGGTTCCTTTATGCTTCTATCCACATGAGATTCTGCAGCAAAGTTTACAACGTAATCAAAGTCATATTCCTGAAAGAGCCTTTCAACTAGCTCCTTGTCACAGATGTCACCTTGTACAAATACATAATTAGTATTGTTTTCAATACCTCTTAAATTTTCTAAATTCCCTGCATATGTAAGTTTATCCAAATTTACTATTTTTATATCATTGTACTTATTGAACATGTAATGCAGGAAATTGGAACCTATAAATCCAGCTCCCCCAGTTACTAAATATGTCTTCATGTCGTACCTCCATATAATAAATTATTTATTGTTCTCAACTATATCTATTAAGTACTTACCATAACCAGTTTTTAGCAGTGGCTGAGCAAGTGCTATTACCTGTTCCTTGCTTATCCATCTGTTCCTATAGGCTATTTCTTCAAGACATGCTATATAGGTGCCCTGAACATTTTGAATGGTTTCAACGAAGTTGGAAGCCTCCAGCATAGAACTGTGCGTACCTGTATCAAGCCATGCCATGCCTCTTCCAAAGAGCTGAACCTTTAATTTTCCCTCTTCCATATATTCTCTATTTAAATCTGTAATTTCTAGTTCTCCTCGCTTAGAAGGTTTTAGAGCCTTTGCCCTTCTTGCCACGGTATTATCGTAGTAGTATAACCCAGGGACTGCGTAATTAGACTTTGGCTTATCTGGCTTTTCTTCAAGAGATACTACATTCCCCTCAGTATCAAATTCCACTACTCCAAAGGCCTGTGGGTTTTTTACATAATAGCCAAATACCACTGCACCCTCCTTTAATGAGGCTGATTCCTTAAGATATTTAGACAGGTTATGTCCCCAGAAGATGTTATCTCCAAGCACCATGGCTACAGAGTCATCTCCTATGAATTCTTCTCCTATAATAAAGGCCTCTGCAAGTCCGTTAGGAGCATGTTGAACTGCATATTCTATATTTAAACCAATGTCATTTCCGTTACCGAACAGCTCTTTAAAACCTGGAAGGTCTCTTTCTGTTGAAATAATTAAGATATCTCTTATGCCTGAGAGCATAAGCACTGACATAGGGTAGTAAATCATGGGTTTATCATATATGGGAACCATTTGCTTTGACATTGCCTTTGTTACAGGATAAAGTCTTGTACCTGAGCCTCCAGCCAAAATAATACCTTTCATGTACATTCCTCCAATACTCTTAGTTGATAGGAACCATTATTATTATACTTTATACCTAATAATATGTCTAATTCATATATGCCAAGGTTGTATACTAAATTATTATATATTATTTGGGTTGTTGTTTTCAACCTCCTTGATTTTCCTTATAAAAGTTAAATAAAACAATGTTCATAATTTACATTGACACCTTACAGTGCTCCTATAGTATAATTTAATAGTAAAATAATAAGATTAGCTTCAAGGAAGGGTGGATTATATTGAGTAGAACAGAGCCTGTTTCAAGGAAACGCTCCAAGAAAAAAAAGAAGTACAAGGTTAAACCTAGGTTTTTTGTAATCTGCCTGCTGCTTATGGTAGGTTTATTGTCCTATTTTCTTATAAACAACCTCCTTGCAAAAGTAAATTATAAAAATATCACTCAGGATGACAAGCAGCTTGGAATCGACCCGGAAGTTGCAAATAAGCTTGCTGATAAGGGTGTGATAAATATACTTTTATTTGGACTGGATCAGCGTACCCCTGATGAACCTGGTCGTTCCGATGCCATGATGATTTTATCCTTAGATACCAAGAAAGATAAAATTAAGCTCACCTCTATTATGAGAGATTCTTATGTAGATATAGATAAGCATGGAAAGGATAAATTAAACCATGCCTACGCCTATGGTGGTCCAGAGTTAGCTATAAAGACCATAAATCAAAACTTTAACTTAAACATAAAAAAATATGCTACAGTTAATTTTTATAGCATGCAGGAGATAATAGATTCTGTAGGCGGTGTTGAAATTGATATTAAGCAAAAGGAAGTTAAGCCTGTCAATGACATGATGAATGAGCTGGCCTATTTAGGTAAGTATACCCCTCCTCATTTAAAGAATGCGGGTGTTCAGACCTTAAATGGTAGACAAGCCCTAGCCTATGCTCGTACTCGTTATGTAGGCAACGATGACTTTGAAAGAACAGAGCGTCAGAGAACGGTGCTTATGGCCATCTTTAGCAAGGTTAAGACCATGAACGTCACCTCCTATCCTGCTATGATATCAAAGCTTCTTCCTTTGGTAGAAACAAACCTTACTAAGACAGAGATATTATCTCTAGCCTCCAAGGCTGCTGCCACTGGCTTTTCAAAGCTTGAGCAGGAGAGATTCCCTGTGGATTCAGCCTTAGAAGCCAAGACTATAAAGGGTACCTCATACCTTATCTGGCAAAAAGATACTACTATAAAGCAGCTTTATAATTATATCTTTGAAGATATAAAACCCACTACTGGTAATTAAAGCTTAAGGGCCTGTGTCAAAATGATTAGAAAGATCATCTTGCTACAGACCCTTTTTATTCCCTAATAAATTCTACTTTTACTATACCTGCTCAAAGGTCCCATAAACTAACACTCTTTTACCTTGAAGCATAAGTCTTCCCTTTGCAATTACAGTGTCTATTTCCAAAGTGTCCTTATCTAGCAGCACCAAATCTGCATCATAACCCTTTAATATCCTGCCCTTGTTCTTAAGCTTTAAAAGCTCTGCAGGATTTGAGGTTATAACCTTAAGTGCCTTTTCTAGCGGTACACCATCCTCTTTTACAGCGTCTTTAACCTGATCAAAGAGAGAGGTAACCCTTCCTATGCCTACACCTATACATTCTTTCTTTTCATTAAATACAGGAAGGCTACCCTGCCCATCAGAGGTGAAGGTGATATGACTATCTTCAACTCCTCTGTCTAAGCATAGCTTGAGAGCTTTACTTGCTTTTACCTCACCTTCATCCCAGAAAACAGGGTCTGTACTGGTTGTAAAATCTATATAGCCGCCGTTTTTAGCGTACTCTACGGCCTCCTCAAAGAGGTAGGGGTTTCTATTCATATGGGTTGGTATGAATTGAGTGTAAGGTATTTCAGTATTCTCTACTATATCCCTTAAATAGCCTATAGTCCTCTTTCCATCACCCAGGTGAAGATTTACAATTCCAGCCTTTCCAGAGAGTATTCCCCCCACCCTTGCATCTGCAGCAAGCTTAACCAGCTCCTCCACCTTAGGCTGGGATGAACGGTGGTCTGAAATTGCTATTTCTCCCACTCCAATGACCTTATCAATGGCCATTATGTCCTTCATCACCTCTCCGGTTATGGTGCTTACAGGTATTCTGTAGGAACCTGAATATATATAGGTAGTTATTCCCTCTTCCTCTAGTCCCCTTGCCTTGGCATGAAGTGACATCATGTTTCTTGAAACTCCGTCAGTGCCTAGACATCCTACTACGGTGGTTACTCCTCCTCTAGTGATGTCTGTTAGAGTTATCTCTGGAGTACGAGTCTTAAAGCCACCTTCTCCTCCACCGCCTAAAATATGCACATGAGAATCTATAAAACCTGGAGTTAATATCTTGCCTTGTCCTTCTATTATCTCTATTTCCAGCACAGGATTTTCGGAAAGCTCAATGCTGTCCTCCACTGCTGCTATTCTATCTCCTATAATAAGTACATCCTTTTTTCCCATATAGGAAGGAGCATAGACTTCAGCCTTTTTAATAAGTTTAATCATGCTTATCACCCCTTTCCACAGTTGTCATTTATCAGATTAATTTTACGGGGCAGGTAATTATCCTGCCCGCTATAAATATTGTTAGAAGCTGATTGCCACTGCAACTATCATAAAGATACATCCTATTCCAAATAGGAAGGCCTGCATCTTTATCTGCCATTTAGCCCACTTTGTCCAGTCTATTCTTGCCACACCAAGAACTCCCATTAAGCTTGCGGAGGTTGGAACTATGGCATCAGCAAAGCCTGAACCCAGCTGATATGCTAAAGTTGCTGTTTGTCTTGTTACTCCTACTATGTCAGAAAGCGGTGCCAGTATTGGCATAGTTAAGGCTGCCTGACCAGAATTAGAGGTAACAAAGAAGTTAAATACAGTCTGGAATAAGTACATAAATATACCTGATACTACAGCTGGTAAGCCTTCTAGTGCATTTCCAATACCGTGAAGTACAGTGTTTAAAACTGTTGGCATATTTGGATTTGCTCCTCCTAGTACCAAAAGTATTCCCTTTGCCATACCAACCACTATAGCAGCACCAACTAAATCTGCAGCACCACTTTGGAAGGAAGAAGCTACATCATTTAGTCTCATATTGTTAAGCTTAAATATTACTGCAATTATTCCAGCTACAAGACCCATTACAAAGAATTGGGAAGCTATCTCTGGAATATAGAAGCCCTTCTCTACAACGCCCCATATTATCCAAATGATGCCTGCTAATACTGTTAGCAGTACCAGTGCGTGTCCAAGACCAAATTGTTTTTTCTCTTCCTGGTTGTTCTCCATATGTTTTCTAAAGTATTCGTCTGAATCGTATACTATAGAAGCCTTTGGATTTTTTCTAATCTTTCTGCAGTAGAATTCCAAATATGCCACAGCGAGTCCTGTAGTAATAACCCACATGATTATTCTAAAGGTAGCACCTGAGAGCACCTGAACCCCTGCTATACCCTGTGCTACAGCTACTCCAAAGGGATTCATCCAGGAGGTAGCATTACCTATCTGGCTTGCTACAAAGGTAACTGCTATACCAACTAGAGAGTCATAGCCCATGGCTATGACAAAGGGTATTACAATCATAGCAAAGGGTATGGTTTCCTCCGACATTCCAAATACTGCTCCGCCTAAGGAGAATAGTATAAATAGTGCAGGTATTGCTATTCTCTCCATTCCCTTTGTCTTAGAAATGAAGGCATAAATACCTGTATCCACAGCACCGGTCTTCATTATGATACCAAAGGCACCGCCTATTACTAATATGAAGGCCACAATTCCTACGGCTGATCCCCATTTATCTCCTGTAACTAAGCCTTCAAAGACATAGTTTAATACTCCCACTCCTCCAAAATCCTCAGTTCCCCAAAGCTTTGGACTGTTTTTAATCTTGCTTGAGGTATCATACACACTATCTTTATATAGTCCGTAAATAACTGATTCAGTAAGACCTGCTTCTTCAAGGGACTTATCGTCTATTTTTGCTACATCGCTTTTTGCTATAGCTTCAACCTTGTCCTTTTCAAGTCCTGCTTCCTTGAGCTTGGCATCGTTTGCAATCAACTGCTCCAAATTTGTTTTAAGCTTTGCCTTGTCAAGGTTGTACTGATATCTAAAGGTTTCTGGCTTAAGTACAGTCTTTGTCTTTTCTTTTCCGTTGGCATCGGTGTACTTCACCTTTGTGGTATCAAACTTTCCCACTGGAACTAAGAATGTTAATAGATAACAGAATAAAACCACGCCAAATATAATAATGTAAGTATGAGGCATTCTCATGGCTTCTGTTCTCGGTTTCTTTTGAGCTTTTTTGCTAGTATTAACCTCTGTCATTTTTACTCCCCCTTTTTTTGTTTTTACAGAATATTATAATAGCAATTACCATGCCAAGGAGATTATAGCTGCTTTCCAGTAAAAAAAACATAAATAGCTAAAAATTGGTTGTTATTGGTTCATTGTATATAACCAATAACAACCACTTATCTATATTATGCCTCTAATTTTTTTAAGACCTTCAGCTGTAAGGGAAGTACCGCCCCTTCCCAGATTCTTTGAAACGTATCCAAAAGTCTCCAACTGCTCTAACCTGTTTCTTATCATCTGTTCCGTAAGTGCCATTCCCTGCTGTCTTGCCTCATTTAATAGCCTTGCCCGGCTTCCTCTTTCTCCTCTTTCATTCATATGGTAGAGAGCTCTTAAAATAAACATTAAGTCACCGCAAGCTTCAATTTCAAAGTGCTTATCCTCTGCCTTATCCTCCAGGTGAAAAAAGCTTTCCTGCGGCAAATCCTCAAGGCTTATTGTATTTCCCTGGCATACTGCTGTCATATAGTCTATGGTGTTTTTTAATTCCCTAACGTTACCCATCCAATCATAGGAGATGAGCTTCTTCTTAACAGCCTCCTCTATTATGAGGTGTTCCTTGTTCTTTTCCCTTAGAAATTCCTCCACTAGAGGTAAAATGTCCTCTTTTCTCTGTCTTAAAGAGGGAAGTCTAAGATACAGTACCTTTAAACGATGATATAAATCTGCTCTAAAAGACTTTTTTTCCACCATTTCATAAAGGCTTTGATTGGTGGCAGCAATAACTCTAACATCTACAGGTATTATCTTGTTCCCTCCCACAGGCATGATTTCCTTTTCTTGAAGAACCCTTAGTAATCTGGACTGCACCCTAGGGGATATGTCTCCTATCTCATCTAAGAAAATGGTTCCACCTTCTGCCTGTTGAAATAGTCCTGGCTTTCCTCCCTTTATTGCTCCTGTAAAAGCCCCCTCCTCGTAGCCAAAGAGCTCACTTTCTACAAGAGTTTCAGAAAGGGAAGAAAAATTAACTGCTACAAAGGGCTTATTTTTTCTTGCTGAGGCATTATGAATGGCAGAGGCAAAGAGCTCCTTTCCAGTGCCGCTTTCTCCCTCAATAAGTACTGTTAAATCAGTTGCTGCAAGCTTTCTAGCTATGGATTTAGTCTGAACCATAGAAGTGCTCAAGCCTATTATGTCAGAAAAAGCATACTTGGCAATGAACCCCTTTTTATATAGCTCTTGTCTTTCATTGTCCTCACCTTCCACACCAGCAGCTTTTTTAAAGATTACCACAGTGCTGTTGTCTTCCTTAAGGGAGAACCTTGTAACGGCAACCTCCTCCCCTTTGATTACAATAATATCCGTCTCCTCTTTACCCTGCTTTAGAATGAAGGCTTGAAGCTCTTTATTTGTAATAACCTCCTTAAGTCTTCTTCCCATAAGATGAGGTCTTCTTAGTCCCAGCAGATATTTTAAATTCTCATTAAAAACGGTAATTACCTGTGACTCATTAAAAACCAAAATACCTTCATTTAAGCTATCTATAACCTTTACCACATGATTGAAGTTCTCTGATTTTTCCTTGTTTATCTCTGTTAAGGCCTTACCCATATCGATGATTTTATTGAGGTAGATGGTGGATATTTGGTCCCACTTCTCTTCAAATAAGTTTAGCTCCTTTAAAATCTCTGTAAGGGTAGTTATATCAATTAATCTTGGTCCTATGTCTATTACCTCATCCACAAAGGAGGGTACCAGAGATACCTCCCCTGGAGTTATAGCGATTTTAGGCTTTTCCTTTGGTGTATAGCCAGGATAGAAGGGTATATACCTATAGTTATCTATACCCAACTTTTTAAGCCAATCTATGCACTCAGAGGTGGTTTCCTCACAATCATTTACAAAGAGCACCTCTTCTCCGCTTGGTATGGATAGGAGCTTCTCTATTTCACTGTAATTTAAAACCCTTCTGGCAACAATAATAGGACACTTGTCCTCTATATGTACAATGGCATCATCATATATTAGCTCAGTAGAAATAACCACCAAGTCAGCCTTGATGGTTTTATCTATTCCCTCATCTATGGTACAGCTTTCAAGGTGCGCAAAGTCCACTACATAGGGTTCCAGCTGCTCTACTAGACTTCTTCTGGTACCCTCCGTACCAGTTATTAAGGTTATATTTTTACGTTTCATTACAAATCAACTCCGAGTAAGCTCATCTTAGAAGGGTGCATATTCTTGGTCAGCCCACCACTGTTCCTTTAACTTTTCATATTGGTTATAGAAGTCATCATAGTGTTTGTTTTCCCAATAGGCTAACTGCTTGTACAGATCCCTTGCCACCTTAAGCTCAGTATTCATAGCTGCAGCTTCGTAGTATTCCTTAGAGGCCTTCTCCATTTGAAGTGCTATTCCAAATACAGAGATGGCTTTTTCTGCACTATCGCGATCTAAGGCTTCCCATCTAAAAATTCTTGGAGAATCTACATTTCCTATTAATCTTAGAGTAAATTCATCTTCCTTACCGCTTTGAACCTTTTCAAAAAATCCCTTGATCCAATCTATATGCTTTTTCTCTTCCTCTGCCAATTCCAAAAATGCATCTCTGGTCTCACCCTCTGTACTATGGGCTGCTGCCATTTTATAAAACTCATAGCCTTCTACTTCATTTAAAATAGCCTGTTTAATAATATTTAATTCCTTGATATTCATCTTCTTCACTCCTAATGCAATTTATTTAGAATTTTCTATCAATATAATTATAGAACATTCAACAAAATTAAACAATTTACCTAAGCTTAAATATGAAGATTATAATCCTCAATGCATTTTAGTACAGCCTCCTCTGTAGTAGAGAAGTTAATCCCAAAGCCTTTAAGCTTTTCATTGGATATTCTGATATCTCTTGGTCTTTCACTATAGCTTTCACTATCCCTTATTAAAAGCTCAGGAATTCTATGCTCTAACCCCATGCACTTAAGTATAAAGCTGCCTGTATCATATGTGGATAGATTGTTTTCACTGCCGGTATTATAAGTGTCATAGGGCAGCTCCATAATTTCCGGAAGCTTATAAATGAGCTCATAGACATAGCTCATACCTCTGTACTCATTTGCTGGAAGAGATATCTGCTGGGATTTTAGTGCTGCTTTTATAACCTTCCACATTATATTAACGTTGATTTTCTTATTTTTCTCTGGCATTCCAAACTGCCAGGTTAACCTTAATATTGTGGATTTAGGTGCAAGGTTTTTTATTATATCTTCAGCTTCAAGCTTATGTTTTCCATATACGGTGTTTGGACACGGAACATGCTCTTCACTATAGGGTCCTGGCTCCACATTGCCGTTATAGAGCTGCTCTGTGCTTAAGTATATTAGCTTACAGTCTCTTTCCCCACAGACCTTAGCAAGGTTTCTGCTTCCTATGACATTTATTTCATAGGAGCTCTCTCTATTGTTTTCACACTCTTTAGTGTCAGCCATTGCTGCAGTGTGAATTACCATATCTGGGTTAAAGTCCGCTATAGCCTTTCTTACTGCAGTCTTATCTCTTATATCAAGCTCTCTTCTTCCAGGAGCTGTGATTTCATATTTATCTCTATAGTATTCACTAAATCTTGAGGAAAAAAAGCCCTCTCCCCCAGTTACAAAAATTCTATTCATAAGATGCACCTCCAAGTAATTACTCTGTCCTACCTTCTTTTAGACTTTTCAAAGTCTCTATAGCTTATATATAGATCCTTAAAGGAAAGCTCCTCCAACACCAGCATTACCTCAAGAGCAATGCTGTAGGAGGGTATTATCAAGTCCTTAAGCTTTAGTATTCTATCATGTATAGCCCTTGAAATGGTCTGAATATCACCCTCTGTGAGAGACCAATTTATGTCCTCTGCTGCTCCTATTATGCTTTTTTTAATCTTGCTTATGTTAAAGGGCTCCAGGGTGTTATCCTTCTTTAGCACATAGACTAATCCCTTTTCCACAAGTACTTTTTTCATCACATCCAGCTCAAGGGTCCTCATCATTTCTCTTATGCTCTCAGGCTCCATATTCTCTTCTTTGCAGTGCTGAAGTATAAGGCTTAAAATGCTTTCATAGGAACTATTCATAATTGCACACCTCCATATATAATTATCGTTATTAATTTATGACAAATTATAAAAGTCATGTATTGTTAATTCAAATGTAACATATTGTATTAATTTAATTATACGGTAGTACTTCCTATATAAGCAACTTTAACCTTTAAAAGCAGGCTTACTTCTAGCTGTAAGCCTGCTTTTAAAAAGGGGAACTATATATTATGACTTCTTATACTCCATTTCACTTATGGGACTAATTATCATAGTTATGGGAGTGCTTATATGATATAGGGTTTTGCGGTCAAAATTTACAAAGAAGCTTGAGCCATTGCAATCTCCCTGGTAGCTTCCTAGGTTATTAAGCTCTTCTCCGTCCTTATCTATGAACCTTACCTTACGTTTATTTTCACAGCTCTGTAGTGTTGAATCCGTGCAAAGACTTAAATAGCATCCTTCCTTGGAAGCATATACTGGCACTATCTCAAATTCTGCTGAGACTGTGAAGACATCATAGTTGTGTAGGGATTTTAGGAAAATTACAGTGTTCTCATCCCTATACACAGGAAGATTGATATTAATTAATTCTTTATTCTCCCTTTTATACCATACTGGCTGTAACAGCATAATAACTTCCTCTGAGCTACCTTTGCAGCTTATGCTATAGCCCTTCTTATTTTCTACTCTTCCTAAAAGGGCATTTTGAGAAAACCCTCCACTATATACTTCATAGATGAGGATCACTATTAAGAATACTATAGAAAAGGTAGTTAGATTGGTCTTAGATTGCAGCTTCACTCTTTCCCCTCCCATATGCATTTTGTTTAAGTTTAGTATAACTGTGATTTTTCTAAATGCAATAGCTATGTAAAAAGTGGTGGATTTTAAGACGTAAATTGTTTTTCAAAAGTAAAAACTGCTCATTTTTAAGTAAAAACTGCTTTTTAGCGTGATATGGATCTATGTTTATTTCCTATGGATAAAGCTATTTTTAATTTAATAAAAAACATAGTTGCAGTTACCAGGGTTAGAATTTCTGCAAAGGGAACTGTTAACCAAACTCCATTAAGAGATAAAATATTAGGAAGGATTATAAGTCCTAATAGGGTAAAGCCTATTCCTCTTGACATAGATATAACTGTAGATAAAGTAGAGAATTCTATAGCCTGAAAATAGGCTCCCAGGATAATATTTATACCCATAAATAAAAATCCTATAAAGTAAAGTTTAATGCCTGTTACTGTAATTGATATAAGCTCAGCACTATCCCTGTTAAATAGCAACACAATATACTCTGGGAATAACATACCTATCATAAAGAAAACAGCTCCAAATATTGTAGCTGTTATTACACCCATTTTTAACACCTTGTTAACTCTGACTAACTCTTTTGCACCATAATTAATGCTTATAATAGGCTGGCTTGCTTGTGTTATGCCAGAAAATATGGCAACACATATTAGTGAAATATTGGCAATAATACTGTATGCAGATACACCAATGGTTCCAACTATTCTATTTAATACGGTATTAAAGGCGAAAATAACTATTCCCGAAGAAATCTCAATAATAAAGCTAGGAGTACCATTGCGAACTACTCTTTTCAACACCTTATATTTAACCTTTATCCTTATAAGCTTTAATGAGCTGTTTCCCCTAATAAAATGAAAATATATCAAAGTAAATAAGCTTAGAAGGGAGGAACCCACAGTAGCAATCGCTGCACCTCTCATTCCCCAATGAAATACTAGAACAAATAATCCGTCAAAAATTATGTTGGTTATGGCCCCAATAGCAGTACTGTACATAACAAGCTTTGGAGCTTTATCATTTCTAATAAACGCTGAAAGAGTATTCACCATTAAAAATGAGAAACTAAACATAATTACAATACTTAAATAGTCTTTAACAAGTACAATATTATTCTCATTGGCTCCTAAAAAGTAGCATATATCCTTAACGAATATACTCCCAAGTATTGTGAAGGTAATGCTGCATATTATAGCAACAATAATAGAATTAGTAAAAATTTCATCTACCTTATTTAATTTTTTTCGTCCAATACTTATAGAAACTGCTGTGGCACCTCCAATGCCTAAGAGCAGCCCTACTGCAAATAACACATTGTAAATAGGTATCGCAATATTTAGTGCAGCCAATCCTTCACTACCTACTCCTCGACCAATAAAAATTGTATCAAATAGGATATACATAGATACAGTAATAGATGCCACTATACTTGGAATTAAATATCCAAAAAATATCTTGTATACTTCATCCTTTAAAAAATCAACCTTTTGTGCCATGCTATAACCTCCTTAATGCTAAAATTATTCTAAAGGTTATAGTAACTATAAGGTCAAGTTTTTTTTACTATAGGAATTTGTATTTCTGTGATATATTCTTCCTCCATTCCCGAAAAAGCATTATCTGATATAGTTAATAATATTCCATCTCCGCAAGCCTGATATCCATTTCCATCAATCCAATTAAGTAAGCTTATGTAGTCCTCTTCTCCTCTTTCATAAGGACCTTGAAATACTATACAGGCATATTCTCCACCTTCAAGCACAGATAACGCCTCTATTCCTTCTATGTCTTCATCAAATATCAAGGCTACCCCCAGCCATTTGTCATAAAGCTTATTTATAATATCAGTTTGTGAAAGAGTAATTCCTATAAGACCACTAAATAAGGATAGCTCATCACCTGAAATGTTACTAAGAGCCTTTAATCCATATTCAAACTCCACAAGGTCACCGCTTTTATGAAAATTTAGTTTAAGTATTTTTCTAGTTAGAAGTTTCTTTATACTGCAGCTATGAAATACTTTCTCCTTACTATAATGAGTAAGCAGCTTTATCTTATTTTCGATAATAGACCTTCGCATTGAAAGCATAGTTATTTCTGCATCGATTAACTGCAGTTGTTCTCCTAGAAGCCCTACCATGGAATTTAAATTTCTCCTCCTAAAGTAAAGCTGAATGCTTTCTATGGACATCCCCAGTTTTCTTAAGAACAAAATGGAATCTAACAGTGCAAACTGTTCCACACCATAGTAGCGGTAATTGTTTTCTTCATCTATGTAAGCTGGTTTAAAAAGTCCTATTTTATCATAATATCTTAGGGCTTGAGCTGAGACATTGTGCAGCTTTGCCATCTCCCCTATAAGAATTTTTGGTTTCACTTCTTTCACCTCTTAACTATTGAGCATCTTTATGTATCTAAAGGGCCAAAGGTACTTAGTTACATCATTATAGGTGTACAATATATTTCCCCTTGCTGCCACATACCAAACAATGTTTACACTGACATTGGCAGGAATTAATTATTGCTTCTACTCTTATCACCTTATTCTTCTCCTTCGATTAATTGTCCAGCATCCTTTAAAAACCTAGTAAAGTGTTCTATGGCCTCTAAGACAAATTGATTTTTACTAATACCTAATTTCTCTGAATACTTTGCTATCTCTTGCTGATGATCCACTCTTAGCCTTATGTTCATAGCCCGTTCTCCATCATCACCAATGACCACTTTGTTCTCACTCTGAGTAATGAGCTTTCCTTTTCTAGTCAATGCTAAACCATAGAGTATTCTGTCTATAGATTTGCTATACTTTGCTCCTTGAGGAAAGCAGGTCTTTTCCACCATATCTCTGGTAATAGTGATATATGGTCCAGTAATTTTATATCCCTCATCAGCCTCCTCTAGCTTTAGCTTGGGATCGTAGGCTGCAAGCATTTCCTATAAATATGGTACAATATAGTATATAAAAATGCACCACAAATATTAGATGTATCTGACATTTGTGGTGCATTTCATTTATTTACTCTTTATCGCTTACCTTTGACATAATTTTAATTACATTTTCTAAGGAGCTGTGAAGCAGCTCTATATCCTCCTCTGGCAGCGAAGATAGGTTGTCCTTTAAAGACCTTACTATCTTATGTTTTTGAATCTTTAAAAATTCCTTACCCTCAGTGGTAAGGGCTATGTTTATTACCCTCCTGTCACTTGGGTGTGGAAGTCTTTCCACCATATTTTCGCTTATAAGCCTGTCTATCAATGGAGTCATGTTGGGCTTTGATATGGACATTCTACGTCCTATGTCTGAAACAGGAAGCGTTCCTATTTCCTCTAGCATAACTAAAATCTGTATATGAGTATGGGTAAGTCCTCTGCACTCTTCGGAGCAGCAGGGCTTTATTACCTTCTTCTTTAGCATAGGAACTAGTGATAACATGCTTATCGCTATAAATTCCAATTTATCCTTTTCCACTTTGTATCTCACCTTCTATTGGAAGTTTTTATATTTAATTATAATTATATAATATTTATAAACAACTAACAACAGGGTAAGCTGCGAGATAAAAATTTATTAAAACTATAACCATCTAGGCTCCTCCACAATATATTAAAAGTACAGTACGGATAATCAGGAGGAGTATGATGCATTTTATATCGGTAATTATGTTTGCTGTATCAGCAAATATAGATAATTTAATCATAGCCATGGCCTATGGCAACAAGAAAATCAATATAAATATTTATAGTAATCTGCTTATTGCTGCAATTTCCTCTTTAGGAACTCTCATATCCATGTCCATAGGACTTGTGATCAATAAATTTATACCTCTATATATAGCTAATCTATTAGGCTGTTTTTTACTTATCTTCTTAGGCTTGTGGTTCATATTAGACTTTATCCTAAAAGAAAGAAAGTCTAAAGCTTCATTAGCTTCTGCAATAGATACTAAAAGCTCATGCTATAAGTATCTTTTAGCCAGCCCAGAAAAAGCAGACACAGACAATTCTGGTGATATAGATATTAAGGAGGCAATATCTCTGGCTGTTGCCCTAAGCTTAAATAACCTTGGTATGGGCATTGGTGCTACCATCACAGGTATTAATATGCTTGCCACCCTGTGCTTTACCTTCTTCTTCAGTGTGATTTTCATACCCCTAGGATATACCATTGGTAAAAATTATCTTTCAAAATATCTAGGTAGATATGCACCCATTTTGTCCGCTGTTATAGTTATAGCCCTGGGTGTTTACGAGCTTTTTATCTAATTAATATGGCAGCCATTATGACTGCCCCGTTTTTTTAAACAACTCATGGATTTCTGGATTTTCATTAAAAAACCTTACAAAATCCTCAAATTTTTTAACAGTATTATCGCTTATGGTGTGCTCCATTTTTTCAGTTTCCATTAATATCTCCTTTTCCTCTACCCCAATAATTCTTAAAAAGCTCTCCAGAATATTGTGGCGCCTTAGTAATATCTCTCCTAATTTTCTTCCCTCCTCCTTAAGCATTATATATCCATAACGCTCATAGTTTAAAAAACCAAGCTTAGCTAATCTTTGCACCATGTTAGTAGCTGAAGGGGGCTGCACGTTAAGGGCTTCTGATAATTCGTTAATCCTAGTAAAATGAGTTTCTAAAGAGAGCCTATATATCATCTCAAGATAATCCTCCATAGATGCTGTTAGAGAGTTATCTTCTTTTTTCATATACTCACTAAAGGTGTGAAAATCCTTATCCATATTATTTCACCTACACTTTTATTACATAAGTTATTTAATTATATGGATTTTATTTCATAATAATAACTTCTAGCTTATAATAGTGTATAATGATGGATGTTTTGGATATGGAGGGTAAAAATGAAAAGTGGCAAATGTGAGCATTGCTGTAAGCATTGTGGTTGTTCAGAGCAGTATTGTTTAAAAAAAGTTCCTATATTTTCTGCTCTTTCCTCAGAGGAAATGGGTAAAATAGCTAATTATATCACTCACAAAAGCTATAAAAAGGGAGATATAATATTTAATGAAGGAGCTGTATGTGATAGCTTATTTGTGGTAAACCGAGGCAGTCTTAAGGTATACACCTATACACGGGAGGGTAAGGAACAAATACTATACCTTCTTACCTCAGGAGATTTTCTAGGAGATATGAATCTTTTGAAAAAAGAGGTCTTTCACTTTAGTGCCGCCGCCCTAGAGGATACCTATCTTTGCGTACTGAGCAGAGAGGACTTCAACAAGGTTATGAGTGAGCATCCAGATATAAGCAGTAAAATTCTTGAATATAGCTACAATAGGATAAAAAGCCTGGAAAGCCTTGTAAAAACCCTCACCACCAAGGACATAGATGCTAGGCTTGCCTCACTGCTTATAAACCTTACAAAATCCTTTGGTGTTCCTACCAGTGAGGGCATAGAGATATCCTTCTATATGGGGAGAGAGGACATGGCTAACCTTTTGGGAGTTACAAGGGAAACCGTCAGCAGAAGATTGTCCTATCTGCAGAGCGAAAATCTTATTAAGGTAGGAAGCAATAAAATAGTAGTTGTGAATCTAGAGGCTCTTAAGGATATGCTTTAAGCCTATGTAGAAAGCTTAGTTTTCTACATAGGCTTATTAGTTATACTTCTAGAAGTCTCTTTTCTCCGGATATCTCTTGAATGGGCTTAATATTTTGAGTGACCTCCATGGTTCCAATATAGCTGCCCTTCTCATCTCTTACTGCAAAGTAGCGTATATATACATAGGCTCCCCCCATCTTAATCCAAAAGTCCTCACTGTCCTTTTCTCCTGACTTGAAGTCCTCTAGCATCTTGTTTACTATATGCACACTGGCTGGTGGATGGCAGTTTTGCACGTTTCGTCCAAGCACTGCCTTTGTCCTTGGGAAAATTCGTTCCTTTGACTGAGAAAAATATTTCACTATATCGTCACCGTCTATAAAGGTAATGTCTACAGGCAGCATATTTAAAATTGCATTTAGCTCTTTGAAGGAAAGCAGTCCTGTGCCAAACTTTACATAGCCCTTATGATTATCCTCAAGTTGTTCTTCCTTTTTCTCAAGGTTCACTCTTTCAAGAATCCATTTTCCTGAAGGACCAGTTATACAGTAACCTATATCATCACTTTCTCTTTCTATGGCTATCCATTCGTCCTCCATAAGGGTTTCTGCAGCCATAGGAAATAGTATACTCTTCTCCTTAAAGATCATTTCCTTTATCTTCTTTAGTGTTTCACTGATTTGAAGGGACAATGTTTCTTTGTTTTCTCTCTTTATAAGCTTACCTCTGATGTCTTTTAACTGCCCTCTTATCTCGTCATCCACTCCCCACATGACCTTTGGAGGAGCTGTAATTCCATATTTCTCAAGGAAGGGAAACAACAAATTTTCTTTCCTGCTATAATGCCTATCCAAATCCCAGAGTAGATTAAAATCCTCTAAAAGCTTATTTATAATCCCTTCTGAAGCATCCTTCCCATACTCATTAAGATGAGGCTCCACACTTTCTTCTATATATTTTTCCACTGCCTCATTTTCTAAAGTAAAGGTATTAAGCGGGTGTCCTGGTGTTTCTATAAAGGATTTTGGGGAGTGTATCTCCTCAATGGAACCCTTAAAAACTGCTGCATGAACATCACATAATCTCTGAACCTCTTCTACAGCCATGCCTTCTCTTATAAGCTTCTGCTCCAGCTGAGAAATTTCAAAGGTGGATATATCCTTTATAAGCTCTTGAAATCTCTCTCTTACCTCTTCAACACTCTTCCCATTGTGAAGCTCCATAATAAGCTCCTTTAAGACCTTCTGTCTATACTCTCTGTTATTTATTTCTCCACTCATTTCCTCTCCTCCTTTTATCGCTATTAAAGCTTCTCAAATAATATATTGTTTTCAAGATGAATGTGATTAAATAAATCAAGCTCCAGCTCCTGCAGCTTATTATAGGTTAGAACAAAACTCTGGCACACATCTGCAGGTATTATATAATCTTTTGTTATATGTCTTAGCTCCTTTAGAACCTTTCCTGCTCCCTGGTGTTCATCCTCTATTTCCATTATCTTCACTAGCATTACTTCTCTTTCAGTATTGTCTTTTGTCATAGAGTACTTTGTAATAAGTGGAAATACCACCTGCTCCTCCTTGTCTAAGTGCTGCTCCAGTTCATTTTTTAGAGCTGTAAATAACTCATTCACTTTTATAAGCTCAGGATGGTTTTCTCCGTGTACTCTTAGTATTTTATCTGTGAGCATTTTTATGTGGGGAAGCTCCTCTCTAAGGTAACTATGATGTGTTTTTACAATGTAGTCCATAAGCTCTTCCTCTGTATATTTTAAGAAGTCCTTTTCCACTTTCACCTTTTCAAGACTTTCATCATAGCTGTCGTTTATTTCATCTATAATCCTCTGTTCATCAAGCCGCTCTTCTTTTATAGCCTGGCTTAAGAGTCTTCCTCCTCCACAGCAAAAATCAATGTTGTAATGTAAAAATATATTCATAGCTTCTGGGAATATTCCAGCAATTTCTCCAATAGTATTGTTAGCTCCAAATTTTCTCTTCATAATTTTTACCTCCTAAATGTTTATATCTTATGTCTTTATTGTATTGCTTAATTTATAACCTATCGGTGATTATAATCACCAAAATAAAAAAACTGCCTAAAATAAAAAACTGCCTAAAATAAAAGCAGTTTTGTAAACTCATATAATATTGTTTTCTCTTAAAAATTCCTCATCCTTTAAAATCTCTTCATAGCTTCCATCTCTTATTATGCTGTGGTCCTTTGAAAAAACTATAGCCCTCTTAAAAATGCCCTGTACATAGTCAAAGTCATGAGTGGAGCAGATTATGGTCTTCCCTGAATTATTAAGTGTGGTCATAAGCTCTCTTAAAAACCTCTTGGTCTTAGGGTCTAGTCCATTCATAGGCTCATCAAAGACTATGACCTCTGGGTTTAATACCAAAACTGAGGCTATGGCTACCTTTTTTTTCTCCCCTCCGCTTAAGTGGTAAGGCACTCTATGGGCGAGGTGTTCAATTTGCATAAGCTTTAAAATGTCTGTCACTCTTTCATGAACCTTGTCCTCTGTCATATCCATCTGTCTAGGTCCAAAGGCAATTTCATCGTAAACCGTAGTACAAAAAAGCTGAGTCTCTGAATTTTGAAATACAAAGCCTATGCTCTTATGAAACTTTTTTGAATTTGAAGGCTTTTGCAGAAAGCTTTGAGTTATTTCCGTATTCTTATATAAATACCTGCCTTCTTGGGCAAATATCAGTCCATTTATTAGCTTAAGCAAGGTAGATTTTCCACTGCCGTTAGGACCAATCAAGGCTACAGCCTCACCCTGGTAAATGGTAAGGCTTATATTTTTTAAGGCTTCAAGGTCCTCATTATAAGAAAAGGATAAATCCTTTAGTTCAATCATTTAATCACGTCTTTCAAAAATAGTAATATGAAAAGTACATCTACAGCTAGCACCAGTAAATCCATTGCTTTTAATTTAAAGCCCTTAGGTGTTTTATAATGGCCTGTAAAGCCTCTGCATTCCATGGCACCCTGCATATCCTCTGCCATATCCACGGATTTAATAAATACTGTACCTATTATCCCTGACAGGGAGGCATTTTTATCTCTTCCTCTTCCTACTGACCTAAGCTTAAGTGCATAAAGCAGGTTAAGAGAAAGCTCACCCAGTATAAATATGTATTTTATAGTCACATCTATAACAAATATAAAAATGTCTGGTACAAAAAATACCTTCAATGCTGCCGTAATTTCATTCCATTTCATAAAGCAGGAGGAAATATTTACAGCTGCCACAGATATCAGTATCTTAAGTAGTATTAAAAAGCTGTTATTTACATTTCCAAAATAGATTGATGGCAGCAAGATGATAATAGCAAATGCTGCAGCACCTAGACATCTTTTTAATACAAGTAATATTTCATCACTTTTAAGCAGGCTTAAAATTAGCAGCATAGCAACTCCCCCAGAGTATAGGAAAATTACGCTTCTGCTTATGGCCACTAAAATAATCATAAGCAGTGTGGAGGGCAGCATTATTATAGAACTAAACTTAATGCTTCCTCCCTTCATTTCTCTATGAAGGCTAAGCTTTCCTAGAACCTTTAGCATAGCTGAGATGCTTTTATCGATAAAGCCATCCTTGTAATCTTTAGATATATAATTATCACTTTTTAACAGCCATTCTGGCATTTATAACTTCCTCCGTAAAGGTGACTAAACCCTTTTAGTTTTTCTGCTAGACAACAACTTAAATATTATCAGAAGAATGGCCACTCCTGCAATAGCAGCTAGAATATATCCTACAGCTTCTGGTACTGCTTCTACAGCATAATCTGGTATAAGAGCGTTAAAACTAAAGCCTTCACTCATGCCCTTTGGAACATAGCCTAGTGCCTTTCCCCCGCTTACTACATTGCTTATCTCCTCATTGCCCCATTCTCCCCAGGCAGTGCCTGTTGCTAAAAGTCCAAGAGGGGTAAGTAATATCATTGATATAAGTAGTATATATAGAGGCTTTAACCTTATTTCCAGCCCTTCCACCAGGGTTCCAGGAGACACCTTTTTCACAAAGCCGTAAACTGCTGCAGTAACTACTCCTTCTACAACTCCTGCTACCAATAGATGTGGCAGCAGCATTGCTGGAACTGCTATGGACAGTGGATAGGGACAGTACATAGGTAGTCCTTGAGCATCCTTAAACAGCATAGGCTGCAGTCCAAATTCCACCGCGGTAAAAAGAGCCCCAAGATTTAGTGCTATATAGGCCGCTATAAAGATTGAAGCATATTCACCTTTTGATGACTTTATTACCTTTTTTAAGAATCTATAGATAAAGTAGCCTGCAAAGGGTATAACAAAGGCTATATTAAAGCAATTAGCTCCAATGGCTAAAATTCCTCCGTCTCCAAAGAGCAGTGCCTGAAGCAGTAGTGCGATAGAGATGGAAATGCAAGCAGCCTCAGGTCCTAATAATATGGCAAGAAGTGTTCCTCCAACTGCATGTCCTGTAGTTCCCCCTGGCAGTGGAATGTTAAACATCATGATTAAAAAGGAAAAAGCCGCACCTATGCCCATGAGAGGCATTTTTTTGCGAGTAATGGTGTTCTTTACTCTATTTACCACCTTAGTCCATATGGGAAGCATCACTGCCCCCATAGCAGCGCAGGTTGATGGGCTTAAATAATTATCAGGTATATGCATAGAATTATCCCCCTTTTTTGTAAATAAAAAAACCATAAAAGCTGATGCTTAAATGCAGCTATCAACCTTCGTGGTTATACATTTTTATTATGGTTTTTTAGTTATAGTATATTTATGGAGACCTTCGTGATCGCCACAAATAGATTATAAGTCATTTTTGTCCTTCTGTAAACCTTCATAGGATTGTTAAAAGGACCCTCTGCCCTGCTTATCTACCTTAACCTTTACCTTTATCTCTATAGTGGAATTGCATATTATATCATCCCAATCTACACCGCTTCTTCTTCCATACCTGGCAGCAGCATAATACCCCAAGCCTAAAAGATCTTCACTGTATTCCTTCTGCATTTTTTCCACAAAGCCTTCACAATCCTTCTTTATGTTGTCTTCCATAGCTTTTTCAAAGGCATTCATTGCGTTTTTATTAGATATCATATCAAGCTGCAAGTTGTTTGATACTATATCTCCTTTAACATCCAGGCTTATTATAAATTTATACTTATCCTTCTCCCTGCTGCATTTCACCTTTTTTTTCACTACCGCGTCAAATTCTACAGCCTTTCCACTATGGTCCTTAATGGCAAAAATCCCCTTGCTTTTATTCTCGCTTAGCATGTTTAAATTTCTTGCCTCAGCCATGTCTAAAATTAGATTTAGCTTATCACCTTTAAAGCAAGCCACTCCAATGGTTTTTATTCCTTCCTCATAGGTGGTTATATAGGGCAGCACTGTGGTTCTTCCCTCTGATTCCATTTCATTATATATGCGATTTAAGCTGTAGTCACTGCTAAAAAAATTGTAGTTGTGGGAATCCTTTATCATATTTTCTACAAAGTCACTGGGGGACTTGTTTTCAATAAGCTTCTTTTCCAATACAGACCTAGCACTGTTCTTACATATCACCATATTACCCCCATCATTTCTATCTGAATTACGGTAAAGAGTCTGTATAATATAATGTATACCGAGCTTTGCCTGGTCCTCACCTACAATAAATATTCTCTGCAAACCATTTAAGATTTTCTTATCAGTAACAGCCTCTTCCTCCTGCTGAGCTTTTCCAATAGTACTTCCCTCATTGGTGTAGCTGTCACTTCTTACACCCTCTGGACTGAAATCATAGATATTTTTAGTGATTTCTTTTAGGTTTATCTCTCCCTGAATTTTTACATCGTAGCCCTCTCCTACTGATATAGCTCTGTTTTCTAAGGGCTGCTCAGGGAACTTTGGAAAAAGAAGTATAATAAACACTATGCCAAACAACACATATAACCACTTATTTTTTTGAGGCTTTAGCAACACCCTCACCCCTTTTAAACCAAGAAAATATAAAAATTATAGTAAAGTATAGGCATATGCATAATGTGTATATAGGCATAATCTTATCTAGAAAAGCTCTCCTCACTGTCTCGTTGGTAAGCTGCATTGCTAGTATTACACTTAAAGAATAAACTGCTATATTAATAGTATTTACTTTATTCTTACCAATTATATTTGACAGTGTAAATAAGCTTGCGAAGTGATAATTACTTATAGACTTAAGTGCAATAGTAACCCAAAGCATGGTAAAGATAAATCTGAAGGAATTTATAATTGGAATTTGGATACTCTCAAACACAGAGACTACTGGCCAAGAGCTTTTTATAGCAGTTTCTGATCCCATATAATATATGGTTAAAAAGGTTACAATAGTGTACAAGCCAAAGGTTATGGCAATGGCTTTTATAAGTACACTGCCCACATTTTTTCTGCTTTCCATAAAGGGGTATAATATAAAGAACAGTTCCATGCCGCAATAAGAAAACAAGGAGTCTTTGGTGCTTTTTACAATTTCTATTATGGGTGCCTGCATTATGGGCATTACATTGTAGTAGCTTCCCTTTCTAAAGGCTTCCAAGCATAGGACAAACATTAGGATGCTTAAAAAGAAGGCTATCTGGTTTATCTTACCCAAGGTCTTTAAGCCTCTGGTTGCTGTATAGGCTGAAATGGTACAGGTGAGCAGTATTACCTTTATTGAAGGTAAGAAGGGAGTAGCATATAGCCTAAATAAATTGCTAAACCCCGATAGTACAGCAATAAGGTTTAGCATAAAAAAACCAAGAAAGCCCAGATTTAATAATCCTCCAAAAATAGGACCAAAGTAGTTCGTGCAAAGCACAAGAACATCCTTGTCACCCTGCCATTTGCATAGATAATAGCCTAACACCGCATAATAGAGGGGCAAAAAAGCTCCTAGCCCTGCAGCAATCCAGGCATCTTGATATACCTTTTGTGCTAGGACACCTGGTAACCCTAATATTCCGACGCCTACCATGGTACCTACTAGGATATAGGTTGTTTCGCTGACAGTTAGTGAATTTTTATTACCAAGCTCCATTAATAATCACCCCGCCCCTGCATATCTATGCTCACTTGAACCTTAACTGTTATATTGGAATTTACCACTTCATTATTCCAATCCGCCTTATTAATTCTTCCGTATTTTGAAGCTGCCACACTACCTAGCTCGATACAATCTACCTTATAGTCATTTTGCATTTTCCATATAAAGTCCATGCACTGTTTTTCTATTTTTAGTGCCAAATCCTCCTCCAGCTTCTTTTTGCTCTCAGGGTTCTTTCTAAGGTCATGCTTGTATTCGTCAGAGACAATGTCGCCATTAAACTTTAGGTTGATTACAAAGTTTAATTTATCTCCTTCTTTAGAACAATCCACCTTGCGCTTTACTGAACAGTTATAATCTGCATATTCACTGGTGGAAGCCTGAAATACAAAGGTTCCCTTTCCTGGCTTAGGTCTCATAAGGTTTATAATTCTAGTGTCCTTCATGTCAAGCTTATCTATCATCTTGTCTTTATTAAAAATAGCCACCCCTGTTACCACTGGACCTTTTTCTCCCATTTCAAGAAAGGGTAATATAGCACTTCTCCCCACTCCCTCAAGCTTTGAATATTCGTCAAAGAGCTTAAAATCGTTTGGGAAAAAATTATCCCTGTCAAGACTCCTTATTATGCCTTCCACGTAATCACCAATGGAAGGATATCCTGTTATCTTATGCTTTAACATATCTATTGCCTTTCCGCTGCACACTGTTACATATCCAATATCGTTGACATAGGGATTTTTAAAAAGGATTTGTATTATATCTCTTATGCCATAGTGAGCTGCCTCCTCCCCAATTATATATACCTTTTCTACCCCAAGTAAGAATTTCGTATTTTGGGTTAGCTGCCTATCCTGTCTTGTCATGGCTATACTCGAAGCCTTACCTGTAAAAATTTTACTTAAGGTTTCTTTATTCTCTTGAAATATATACATGGAAATGGGAACGATATATTCCACCTCATCTCCATATCTTACAATGTCATAGCCTACAGCTGAGGATATAGATAGCTCTTCTATGGGGACCTTATCAATTTTCGTTGCCAAGGTAATAATTGACAGTAATAATATATAAGCTAACAAAAATTTATTCTTATTCATTAGTTCTACCCCTCTTTAAACCTATAGCAATTAATACTAGGGTTACATAAAGCACACCATAGCCTGTGATATATGGAACAAGCATATTAACTATGCTTCTCCTTATGGTTTCGTTATCTAAAAACATAGACAGTATTATGGCAATGGGATATATGAGTACAAATATCTTAAAGCTGTTCTTAATGTTAAAAGCCTTTACTATAACCTGTGCACAGTAATGGTAGTTTATAGCAGCTGCTTTAAGCACTACTAGGTTCCAAATTACAAGCACTACCAATCTAAAGCTGTTTATTATAGGCAGTCTTATACTTTCCACAATGTACACCGTAGACCACATGGTTTTCTTTAGTATTTCCGGGCTCAGATAGCATATCCCCGCAGCTGTGATATAAAGATAAAAAAAGCAGCAGCATAGCGATGTCATTATCCCTGCACTTTTAATATCTTTATAGCTTTTAGCAAGGGGGAGAATTAAAAACAATACCTCTATACCGGTATATGAATATATGGTCTTTGTAGAAGCGAGACCAATTTTATAAAGGCCCGCCTCAAAAACTGGCTGTATATTTGTTATGCTCCCATATCTTGCTGCATATAAGGGTATTATTAAAATACCTCCTGCAATAAATAACACTATTTTAGATACCTCGCTTAAAATCCGCTCCTCCTTAACAGCGCAATAACCTGAAAGCAGTAAAAAAATACTGAAAAATCGCAGTGGGGATATGAAATCTACTATATATGCTCGAAGAAAGTTAACCACCCCAGAAATAGTAAATATTAAATAGCCTAAAAATACCAGAGCCATAATAAGATAAAGTATGGTTCCAAGCAGTTTTCCAAAGCAGCTTTTAGTGATATCAAGTATATCCTCCTTGGGCCTAAGCTTGCTGATGGCCGCAGCTGCAAAGGTTATATAAAGGGGATAAAGCATACCAATTGCCACAGAGATCCAACCATCCTGATTAGCTATCTCTACCACATCATTTGGAACAGACAGGATTCCTATATCTATAACAACCCCTGTCAGTATAAAAAATATTTGCCACTTAGTGAGATACTTAGCTGCATTGGCATTCATGGTCATTTTGCTTCCTTTCTTCTAAACTTTTTTCTATAGGCTGTTTGTCTCACATTGTCCTTATGAGGCACCATTTCAGGTCGGGTTTTCATGTCATATAGGGGAGCGCGAATAAAGATATCCTTCATGTCCTTAAGCTTCAAGGTAAAATAAGGCACCCCAAAGCTGTCGATGCTGCAAAGGTGCACTATAATAAAAAACCACCCAATGCCTATGCCAAATATTCCAAGAAAGTTGGCAAGTATCAGTATAGGGAATCTTAAAAATCTAATTGTCAGTGACATATCATAGTTGGGAATTAAAAAGGTGGCTATGACAGTTACCCCAACTATAAGCAAAGTTGTGGGACTTACTATTTTGGACCTTATGGCAGTATCTCCTATGATAATACCTCCTACCACACTTAAGGTCTGACCTATTTTTGTAGGCAGTCTTAGGCCACCCTCTCTTAAGAATTCCACTATGATTTCCATGGACAGAATTTCCATAAAGGGGGTTAATGCTATGCCTGTTCTGGATTGAATAATTGGTGAAATAAACTTTACAGGGATAAGCTCTACATTAAACTTTAGCAGGGATAGATAGATGGAGGAGCTAGTAATAACTAAGAATATTGCTATAATCCTGAGCACCCTTACAAAATTAGTGACTATGGTTCTCTCATAATAGTCCTCTACAGCCTGAAAGAAGTCAATAAAGCTGCTAGGAGCTACTATAACTGTAGGAGTACCATCAACTAAAATTACAGCCTTCCCATCCATTAGATAGGCCGCTGCTTTATCTGGTCTCTCTGTGCCTAGCATCTGTGGGAACACTGAAAAGCTATACCTTTCTATATACTGCTGAAGTACCCCAGAGGCTGTTACTCTGTCCACATCCACCTTTTGGATATGCTCTCTTACCATTTTTACCAGATTGTCATCTGCAATGTCCTTAATATAGACCATAGCTACATCTGTTTGGGACCGTCTCCCCACAGTAAACATTTCTATTTCCATATTTTTATCCCTTATTCTTCGTCTAATGTTACTCACATTGCTTTCCAAATTTTCCACAAAAGCATCTCTAGGACCCCTTATGGAAGTTTCATTAAGGGGCTCTGTAACAGCTCTAAAATTTCCTCCTGTGGTATCAAGAATGATGTAGCCCTTGCTATATTCAGTATAGAGAAGTGTCTTACCTCTCCTAACTGCAAAAATCACTCTATTTATGTCCTTCTCAATATACACAGCACTAAGAGATATGCAGTTTCGTAAAAGATACTCATCTATATTTTCCTTATTACTTAGGTCCTCATGAACCCAGTGCATTAATGGCTTTATTACATCACTATCAATAATCTTCTTGTCAACTAGCCCATTTATATATATAAGTAGAGTATTTAATGTCTCTGCAGCACCTATGTTAAAGTATTTTTCTATAACAGTTATGTCTGCTCCCAGATTCTCTTTTATCATATCTGCAATGTTATGAAGATTATTTTTTCCCAAGCTATCACCACTCTCTCTTTGGAGTAAAATTCACCCAATATTATGTTTAGCACTGCAGTGAAAATTATTCCTAGGCAAAAAAATAAACCCATCAGCCTTTAAACCGATGGATCCTTATGGGAATTAGAAGCACTTGTTAAAAAATATTCATCTATAATTTTTTCTGCCATTTTCTTCTCCAGGTTGGCTCGAGAAATGAGCATTGATACCTGCAGCAAGAGTTCTGTAAGCTCTGGCTCTGATGCATTAAACTTCTTGGATTTTTCCCTTATATTTTCAGAGAGCTTTATATAATCTTCCTTAAAGGCTAATTTTTCTCCCCTTTTAAGCTCTAGGTAGGTGTCATATAACTCCTCTATTGATGGAAGACGGTTATCCTCTCCCTGTATGTCCTTTAAGGTAGGCTGAAACAGGTTGCTTATGTCTGTAAGAGAGAGCTGCTGCTTCAAATTGTATATTAAAGTTAGTAAAATTAACTGCTGCCTGTTATATTTCTTACTTTTAACTGGTGGGAGAATTTTTGCCTTAGCATAATTATTGATCATAGTCTTTGTCATTATTTTATCTTCTTCTACTCTCTTTTGATGCTTAAGCTTTTTTTCAAATAGAGTAATTACTTGATCCATATATAAGTCCATATCTGGAATATCCGAAAGGGTAATATCCTCCCCCTCCACAATTTCACTTAAAAGTTCTTCTATTTTTGTCTCCTTATACTCCACAATAATCACCTCACAATAATTATATAGTATCTAAAACCCCCAGTCTATACATCAATATAATATAACATCATAATAAGAACTAGCGATAATCATACCAATAGTGAGCTAATGGGTTTTAATCCAATTTAAAGGGTAGATTTTATTGTTTTTTACCATTGTAATATTGCTATGTATGATTTAATATTTTTATATGGCAATACATAGTTTTTAAAACTACTATATATTATATTGATATATTAAATTGATATGTTATATTGATATATGGTATTGAAAGGGTGATATATATGTTTAGCAGACTTCGTGAACCCATCAGTGGGTTAACCCATGCCTTTGGAGTAGTGGCATCTATTGCCGCTCTTGTAATCCTCGTGGTACTAGCCTCACTTTATAGCAACACCTATAACATTGTATCCTTCTCAGTTTTTGGAGTGAGCTTGATTTTGCTATACACAGCAAGCTCAGTGTATCACTTGGTCACCACCTCAGAAAAATCTATAAGGGTACTTAGGAGAATTGATCACTCCATGATCTACGTTTTAATAGCTGGAACCTACACTCCTATATGCTTAGGGCCCCTAAGAGGACCTTGGGGCTGGAGTATTTTTGGTGTAATTTGGGGTCTTGCATTAGTTGGTATTTTGGTTAAAAACCTATGGTTTAATGCTCCAAGAATGCTTTATACCTCATTTTATATAATAATGGGTTGGCTTATAGCCATAGCTCTTTTTCCCCTTTCAAAGGTGCTGCCCCAAGCTGGCATGCTTTGGCTCTTTGCAGGAGGTATCTCCTATACCCTTGGAGGGATAATCTATGCACTAAAATGGCCAAAAATCAATTTTAAATATTTTGGCTTTCATGAGATTTTTCATATCTTTATCCTAATAGGAAGCTTTTGTCACTTTTGGCTCATGTTAAGATATATACTCTAATTTATATTATAAACTTCAATTTATATTATAAGTTTCAATTTATATTATAAGTTTCAATTTATATTATAAACTTCAATTTATATTATAAGCTTCAATTTATATTATAAGCTTCAGACGAAAAAACTCGCCTGAAGCTTAGTTTTACTTTATATAACTTATAACTTAAATCTTACCAGCCCATGTTCAAAGCAAAGTACAAGTTTAGCTCTACTTTATATAGCTTATAACCTCTTTATTTCTCTCAGGAGCTGTGGGCACCTTGGAGCTTGCCTTATACCCTAAGCATACCCCATAATATGGTTTGTAGCCCTGGGGCAGCTTTAATTTTTTTACTTCCTCCTCTAGGGCAAAGAAAAAATCTATAAGTCCAATCCAAACAGAGCCAATATTAAGGCTCTCTGCTGCCAGCAGCATGTTTTGAATGGCTGCAGAGCAATCTGTAAGAGGTGAATAGCTATCCTGTCTTCCAGATACCACTATAAGAGTTGGCGTGTTGTAAAAAATATGTCTGTCAGACTGTCCCATCTTAGCTATCCAGCTTATATTAGACTTTTTCATCTCCTCCTTGGTCTTATTGCTCATGTAATCTATGAATTCAGCATTCTGAATAACTGTAAAATGCCATGGCTGATCGTTATGTCCTGTGGCAGCATATATTGAAGCTTCAAGTATTGCTTCTAACTCCTCATCCTTTATCTGTTCTGCCTTAAAGGATCTTATGCTTCTTCTATTCTTTATGTTTTCTAAAATTTCATTGCTTATCATAGTATCTCTCCTTTTATAGCTATTTGTTTTAATCCTATTGTATCAATTTATTCCTGCAACGTGAAGAAAATAAATTATTATCTTTTCTCTATTACCTCTTCTCTCTTCCCTCTTCCCTCTTCACTTCTTCTCTTGTCACTTTTAACTTGTCACTTGCCCCTTTTAACTTGTCACTTGCCCCTTCTCACTTGTCCCTTGTCACTTTTAACTTGTCACTTGTCACTTCTCACTTGTCCCTTGCCACTTGTCACTTCTTCACTTGTCACTTGTCCCTTGTCACTTGTCCCTTGTCACTTTTAACTTGTCACTTGTCACTTCTCCCTTGTCACTTGCCCCTTGTCCCTTGTCCCTTCTCCCTTGTCACTTTTAACTTGTCACTTCTCACTTGTCACTTGTCCCTTGTCCCTTGTCCCTTGTCCCTTGTCACTTTTTACTTGTCACTTGTCACTTGTCCCTTCTCCCTCTTCACTTCTTCACTTCTTCACTTCTCCCTTCTCACTTGTCACTTGTCACTTGTCCCTTGTCACTTGTCACTTGTCTTTAACAGCCTTTCTCTTAGCTCTCTACGCTTATTTACATAGAATTTTATCACATCTCTTACCAGGGTGCCTATATATATCAGCTTAAGCTTTACTCTATATCTTCTATTCCATATAATATAGCCTAATGAAGCCAGCACAAAAAAGGTTATGGATAAAACTACTGTCTTATACTCCTTATAAATGGCTCTAGAAAACAAGCTAATTGCAGAGAGATACCTATCCTGAATCTTATTAGTAGGAGAGGGCATTTCTACTGCCTCAAGGTAGGTATCCCTGTCAGTTACCTTAACCCTGAGGAAGTGGTAATAGCTATCTGTGGTTAGAAGTTCAGCTCCTCCTCCTCCACTTATCACATACCTCACATCATCCTTAACATAACTAAAGTAGCTGTGAATATGAGATAAGAAAACTGTATCCACCTTATATTTAGTCATTAATTTTTCAAATTTAGCCCCCTCCTCTGGATCTGGAAACCCATGGTTTAAGCTCTTATACTGACTATAATCATTCATAAGCCTCTCAAATATACCCGGTTTTTCTTCCTCTGGAATATCAGGAATATTATTTTTATCCTTATAGGTTCTTGGATCTACGGGAGGAATATGAGAAAATACAAGGATACGCTTACCCTGAGCATTTTTAAGATCTCCTTCCAGCCATTCATACTGCTCCTTGGGTATTGCTTCCTTTTCTGCCCACCCTCTAGAGCTGTCTAGAAAAACAAAATGAGTGTTTTTATAGTCAAAGGAGTAATAGGGCGGTCCAAATAATTTTGTGTAGTTTTCTCTTCCATTTACTCTGATATCATGGTTACCCAAAGTTGTATATAGAGGGGTCCTTAATTTAGCCACGGTTTCATAAAACAGCCTGTATTTATGAGCCTGACCTCCAAATACCAAATCCCCGTCATCCACTGTGAAAACAGGGTTTATGGCATTGATTTTATCTAAAATATTTGAAAAGGTCTGATATCCATCTCTATTGTCACCCAGCATGACAAATTCAAAATAATTTGAATTGTCCTTAGGAGTTATCAATATTTTTTTCTCCTCATTTGGCATTACTGATGTAGTTACCTCAATAGTGTGGGAATCTATAATCCTTTGGGCAGAACTTTCCACGTTAATATCTGTACTAATAGGGTTTATATTCTCTATTCTAAGTAAATAGGTACCCTTTGAGCTGCCCTTTATAGTTATCTCCGGTGTGGGACACAAAGACCTTATAACCAGACTTTCCCCGTGAGATAGGCCTTCGTATTTTCCCTTGACGAAGCCTCCTTTAACCTTAACAGCTGTACCCTTCCAATCGTAGCTACAACTAGAGTCAACTGGATTAAAGTTTAGTGGTAATGAGGTAAAGTTCTCATCAATTTTATAATTTCTCAAGCTATGAATGACAAAGCCTGTTATTAGAGCTATGATTATAAAAATCAACAATTTATTTATACTTAGTTTTCTCAATAATAATTCACTCCTTAAAGGTAAAATTCATCTTATATGCTTGACACATAATATCTATTTATACATCTTTAATGCTGCTCCTATCCATTTAAAGCTGACAATTTGCAAAATGTTGAAATTCATATGATTGTTTTATAAAATAGATAATTATAGGTATATTTCATTTTTATAATAATTTTAATTAATATTATTTTAAAAATGACGATAATATAAAGTAAAGGTTAGCCTTAGGTATATCCTAGGAAAGGAGACCATGATAATGAAGAACCAGATAACAATAAAAAATCTTGAAGAAAACCTTGGGTTTTTTAAAAAGATGTACGACCTAGTACGAATTGTAGATCCTGAAAAAAAGAAGGTAATAGACTATTCAGAGAATAAATTGGATGAAACAAAGATGATATGTTATTCCTTTTGGAATGACACTAAAATATGTGATAACTGCATCTCCATGAGAGCTTTTATTGAAAATGACACCTTTATGAAGCTAGAGCATACTAATGATAAATTGTATATGATTACTGCTATCCCCGTAGAGGCCCTTGAGCATAAGGTTGTATTGGAGCTGCTTAAAGATGTAACTAACAGCATGATGGTTGGCTGTGGGGAGTATGAAAAAGGCGATGAGCTTAGAAATATTATTTCCGAAATGAATTTAATCATTGTAAAGGATGTATTAACTGAGCTCTATAACAGAAAATACATAGATGAAAGGCTACCCGTTGATATAATAAGGGGGGTAATTGAGGATAAACCACTATCAGTGGTTATGGCAGACCTTGATAATTTAAAGGCAGTTAATGATACCTATGGACATATATTTGGAGATTCAATTATAAGAGAATTTGGCAGCATAATTCTTAAAAGTCTAAGAACTGATAGGGACTGGGCTGCTAGGTTTGGTGGAGACGAATTTCTGATCTGCCTAAATGATACAGACAATAATACGGCCTACGAAATAGTGGATAATTTGAGGAAAGCATTGGAGGAGCATGTTTTTGAAGTAAGAGGAATAAAACTTAAAATCTCAAGCTCCTTTGGAATACACACTACCCATGGAAATAAGCTAACACCTGAGGAAGTGATTGATTTAGCTGACAAGTCACTCTACAGGGCAAAGCGAGAGGGAAAGAACAAGGTAAGATAAGATAATGGCAGCCACATGAGTTATAACTTATGTGGCTGCCATTTATTATAGTTTAAACTCATTTACCATTTCATTTAACGCCTGAGCAATATCTGCTTGATTTTGAGCAGTTTGAGCTATCTGTTCCATGCCTTGGTTTGCTTCCTCTATACTATAGAGTATTTCTGTGGTACTTTCTGAAGACTTCTGTGCAGTTACTGACATATTCTGAACCGCCCCATTTACTTGATTGATTGTAGCTGCTAGCTCTTCCGAGGTTGAAGCCAAATCCTCTGACATCCTATTTAAAAATTCAGCATCCTCATAAAAGCCATTACCATTATTAACAAATTCTTCGAACTGTGGTTTAACACTAGCTGCCATAAACTCTAAAATTGTTTTTGAATCCTGAGATAGATTATCAAATGCCATATGAACCTTATCAATAATGGTCTGTACATTAGCTACTGCTTCTGAAGATTGTTCAGCTAGTTGCCTTACCTCTTCTGCTACTACTGCAAAGCCTCTCCCCTGTTCTCCTGCTCTTGCAGCCTCAATAGCTGCATTTAATGCCAAAAGATTTGTCTGCTGAGCTATATCAGAAATTGTGTCTGCCATTACCTTTATCTGCTGCACTACTTGTCCTTCTTCAATGGACTTAAGTATCATCTTTTCTTTTTCTTCGTATACTCTTTCCGTGTTGGACACAGCAGTATTACTATTTTCTTTTACCTTAAGGGCTCTTTCTTTAAATCTATTTGCGTTATTGTTCCCTTCAAGGGCCTTATCAGACATTTCATAAACACTTGAATTGATTTCCTCTACAGAGGCTGTAATCTCCTGGGAGGCGGCACTTAATTCCTGAACTCCTCCTGTTATTTCATTGGTTGCCTTATTAATACTTTTAAGCTTAGCAGTCATTTCCTCTACTGTAGCAAATAACTCTTCTGAAGAAGCACTTACGCTTTGTGAGTCCTCAATAACTTCTTTTATTAGGGCTGATAAATCTTTCTGCATTTTATCAATTGAATTCGAAAGGGTTCCTATTTCATCTTTTCGCTTTAAGAAAAAGTTTGGTACTGGATGAGTAAAATCCTTATTGGCAATGACATTAAGAATTTTTACTGCAGATGAAATTGGTTTAGCAATATTAACATTTAAGATGAAGGCTAATAAAAGTGATATTACTAAAGCTGCAAAGGTTAAAGACAGTATTATGTTTCTTGCTTTAATAAACCTTGCGGCATTTTCAATATGTAATGTTTCTGCTGCTTGTATGTTTACCTTTGCTAGATTACTTAGTGCCTTCTCTGCAGTTCCCCTCTTTTCAGTAAGATTTGATAAACGGCTGTATGCTTCTTCATATTTGTCATCTTTTATTAGCTTTATTATGATACTTCTTTCATTTCTGTACTCTGCAAATATAACATCAAGATCAGTACTTAACTTTTTTTCTTCCTCTGTCATTGGAAGCTTCTTATATTCCTCTAATCTTTTATTATTTGTTTCGGTATAGGTATCAATGGTTGAACTTACCGTATCCTTATCTACACTTTTATCATATAGAAGGGATGTTGTCTCTGCCCTAATTTGTGACAGGTTCTTATTTATTTCGCCAATTAATTCCACTGACTTTAGTTTGTTCTTATACATGTCCTCTGTGTTAGCATTGCTATTATTCAAGTCCGTAATCCCTATATAGCCTACTGCTCCGATTAAAACCAAGACAATTGCAAATGCAATAAATAATTTGGTCTTAATCTTAAAATTCTTAAAAAAGCTCATAAAATCTCCCCCAAGCTTGTATTATTGTTTTCTAGGTATTTATCTTTATAGCACCTATAATCTGTTAAATAGTGCACCCCCTATCTAAAAATAATTGTGCTATATTTCTTAAATACCCTAGTTCTAAATTTGTTAACATGTTTACTTTTATACAAACATTTGACATGCTCCAAATTTCACAGTATTATTTATGAAACAAAATAGATATTTTGTCC
>DBMJ01000004.1:111299-168709 GCA_002298125.1 Clostridium sp. UBA701
GGACAAAATATCTATAATGACCAATTATCTTATAAAGGAGCATATTTATGGTAAGAAATTCTACAAATAGGATAAAGTATTTTACTCAGCAAGAAGCAATCATGTTATTTAACGTAATAAAAAACTCTGAGAGTTCCCACTCAATTAGGGATTTAGCTCTGTTTAGAGTTGCATATAGATGTGGTTTGAGAGCATCAGAGATTTCTATAATAACCTTAGAAAACTATAATGCGGATAGAGGAGAGCTATATTGTAAGAGATTGAAGGGGAGTAATAACAACACCATAAGACTTGACAGCGAAACAAAAGCTATTTTAGATGAATACATAGCACTTAACAATATTAGGAGCAATACTGAAGTATTGTTTACCAGTCAGAAAAATAGGCCTATTTCTAGACAAACTCTAGATTATTTAATGAAGAAATATTGTGCCATGGCAGGAATAGCCGATAAATCCAAATATCACTTTCATGCCCTAAAGCATACTACAGCTGTTCATTTAGCAGAGTCTGATATGGACATTAAGGAGCTGCAATGGTGGCTTGGTCATAAAGCTGTATCAAACACAGAGGTGTATTTTCAATTTACCACAAAGCAGCAGGAAAAAATGTATGCAAAGCTGGCTGAGAAAAATGAAATGGTATAGTAAGGTAATGGCAGCCACATAAGTTATAACTCATGTGGCTGCCATTTATTCTTTATTCTAAAAACTTACACTTTTCTCCTACATGGTAAATAACCAGCCTATGGAGTGCCCTTGTGCAGGCAATATATAATAATTTTCTGTCAAAATCACTATAGTAGTTCCTTGCTGATGCATCATATACTATTACTACATCAAATTCCAATCCCTTTGACATATAAGAGGGAATCACAATTATTCCCCCGCTTGTTACCTCCTCCTCTATATTTAACACCTTAAGCATAGTGAGCTTTTTTAGCCTTTCTGCAATTTTTTCCCCTTCCTCAGCGGTTTTACAGAGGATTGCAGCAGATTCATAGCCCTGCTCAAAATATTGCTCCAGCTTTTTTACTATGCACTTATCCAATTCTTCAACAGAATTTACTGCAATTACCCTAGGCTCATCCTCATGTCTCTCAAAGGGTATTATATTTATATCCTCCCTGAGCAGCTTCCTGTTAAAGGAATTTATCTCAATAGAGGATCTGTAGCTCTTGTTTAAAAAAAGCTTTGTTGACTTGCTTTTGTTAATAATAGCCTCAATAACATCATAGAGTGAGCTATCCCCAAGTCTTTCAAGGGTCTGATTATAGTCTCCAAGTACTGTATACTTTGCCCTGCCATATAATTGCTTAAACACCTCAAACTGAAGTGGGTAATAATCCTGTGCCTCATCAATAACTACCTGTTTAATTTCGTCAGAGTCCTCATTACCCCCAATTGCAAGCTTTATATATAAAAGTGGAGCACAATCTTCATATAATACAAGCCCCTTATCTAGTCGCTTAGCTGTATCTTCAATTATTTTATTGATATTGTCAGGAAGCCGAAGACCCTTAGAGAGTCTTAGCAATAGCCCCTTTTCATTAAAGAGCTTCTTATATAGCTCCATATAGTCTACCTCTGTAAAGCTGTGGAGCTTCTCCATAAATACCTTAGTCTCCTTAATGGAGAGCAGCCTGCTAAAGGATTTAATTTCAAATATATGATCATCATATTTTTGCACCAGCTTCTCTATTTTTTCAAGCCGCGCCTTTCTCATGGGATAAACTCTGTTAAGCATCATGTTTTCCATTCTTTTTAATCTCTTCGTAATAGGCATACCTATTTTGTTATTCAAAAACATATTTTTAAGCTGCTGCCTTGTTTCAATTACTTTGCCATCATAGTACACGTCTTTGAAGGGTATGGCTCTATATTCATAATGCTTTATTAATCTTTTGAGTATTGTTAGAAAGGTTTCTGAGCCCTTAAACTCCATACTACCCATTGCTACATGGCCTTCCTCACTATTCTCCTTGCATATTAAGTATTCCAGCTGCTCATTTCTACTTTGAACTCTAAACCTCTTGCCTAGGTGCCCTACTGCTATATCATCAAAGGTAATCTGCTTCACATTGTCTTCACCAAGCTCTGGGAGGACGTTTGAGATATATTTACTAAAGATTGAGTTTGGCGAAACTATAATAATGTTGCTGGTGTTAAGCTTAGATTGAAGTCCAATGTAAAGTAAATATGCAATTCTGTGCAGAGCTATAGAGGTTTTACCACTGCCTGCCACACCTTGTACTATAAGAAGTTCACTTATTGTATCTCTAATTATTACATCCTGTTCCTTTTGAATGGTTTCTACTATGTTTCTCATCCTAGGGGAGGAGTTATGACTTAAAACCTCTTGTAAAATTTCATCATTTACTCTTATGCTGCTGTCAAAAAAATATTTTAGCTTCGAAGCTTGAATTTTATACTGTCTCTTTAGAAGCACTTCCCCAGATATTAAGCCCATGGGTGATTTATAAACTGCTCTGCCTAGCTCAGAGCGATAAAATATGCTAGAAATTGGAGCTCGCCAGTCATACACTAGAACTGAGGCTGTATTTGGATCCATGAGACTGCTTAGACCAATATAAATTTTTTCGGTATCGCCTATAGCATCCTCCACAAAATCAAATCTTCCAAAATAAGGAGACTTTAAAAGGTTATTATATCTTTCAATCCTTTTAACTGTACTACTGTAATCCCGTGTAAGCGTGTTAACCTCAGAGAGATATTGAATCATCTCAGGAACCCTATCTATATCATTTGAAAAGTGGACAGACTCTTCCCACATCTCCCTTCGAGAGGCTACTACCTTATCTCTCTTCCCCTGCAATTCCTCCTCCTCTTTCTCTAGCTGGTGCTTGATAAAGGTTAGCGTTTTTTCTAGATAGCACTGTTCCTCTTCTCTATTCTCATGATAGCTGTCCATTTTATCACCCTCCTAAAATATTTTTTAAAATACTATTGACATACAAAGCTGTTTTATGATAGAATTATTATGTAATATAATATATAATTGTGTGTATTATATACTTTTTTATTATATACCAAATTTTTATAACAGTAAAGTCTCTTTACTGTTATTTGATTTAAAAAGTTAGGCAGCCACATAAGTTATAACTCATGTGGCTGCCATTTATTCTAATATTGCTAAAGCTACTGCACCAACAACCCCTGCATCACTACCCAAGGTGGCTGGTACAATTTTGCAAAATTCTGCCATGGATTTAAAGCATCTCTTATTTACAACCTGCTGTACCCTGTCAAAAACTATCTGTCCTCCCTTTGATACCCCTCCACCTATAACCACCATCTCAGGGTCAAAGCTAGTTACAATGTTTGCTACAGCTATCCCAAGGTAGTTAAGACTTTTATTTAGTATATCTATAGAAGTTTCATCTCCTCTTTCTGCTTCTTTAAACACCTCAACAGCTGTTACATTTTTATAATTAATAAGAGTGGTGCTAATACCGCTTTCCACCGCTTCCTTAGCTCGCTTTGCTATGGCAGTTCCTGAAGCTACAGCCTCTACACAGCCATAATTTCCACAATTACATCTTGGACCATCCGGAACGATAGTAGTATGTCCTATTTCCAGTGCATTAGAGGTGCTTCCCCTGTATATCTTGCCCCCAAGGATTGCTCCTCCACCTACTCCAGTGCTTACAGTAATATAAACCATATTTTTAGTGCCCTTGCCCGCACCCATTAAGTATTCTCCAATTGCAGCTACATTAGCATCATTGTCAAGATAAGTAGGTATATTAAATTTATCAACTATAGGCTTAACTAAATTAAAGTTTTCAAAGGGCAGATTAGGGGTAGTAATGATTATACCCTTCTCACAATCTAGCGGTCCTGGTGAACCGATGCCTATGGCTTTTACTTCCTCCACCCTGCTGTTTGCATCTATAATGACCTTTTCAATCACCTCAATTATTCTTCCAAGTACAGCCTGTTCACCCTGAGAGGCATTGGTAGCCACAGTGTGCTGCGTGATTATGCTTCCACTTAAATCAGCCAAGGCACCACTTATTTTTGTACCTCCAAGATCAATACCTACCACATATTTTTTCTCCATATTAATCCCTCCATATATTTACATAAGCTTCCGATTTTAACTTTAGGTATAGTTTAATATATATTTAAGCATAAGACAATCTCCCTCCACACTTCTGCAACGAATTATCATCTGCTTTTTGAAATTTTTAAAGCATTGTATTAAAATAAAATAGGTAGCAACTTAAATAGGTAGCAACCATATTAGTTAAAGGAGCATACTTGATAATGAACAACACGAAGGATAAAAATAATACAAGAAACACCTTGTCAAATTGGCATAATTTTAGATTGAAGATTATATTTGAATCAATAGTGGTAGGGGCATGTTCAGCCTTAATAGTAGTGTTTTATAGATATGCCTTAGAAAAGGCCCTAAGCTTTTCTAAATACCTTTATAGGTTTCAAATTGCTCATCTCTGGTTTATCCCCATATGGCTTATAATACTAGTTATGGCAGCACTTTTGGTGGGACTTTTGGTATATCGTAACCCCATGATCTCTGGAAGCGGCATACCCCAGGTGGAAGGAGTTCTCCTTAGAAAGCTTGACATGAATTGGTGGAAGGTAATAGTGGGTAAATTTGTGGGAGGAGTCATTTGTATAGGAGCAGGTCTATCCCTTGGACGAGAAGGTCCTTCTATACAAATAGGAGCTGCTGCTGGTGAAGGAATGAGTAGGATTTTTAAGAGAGCAAAAATGGAGGAGAAATTTCTTATAACCAGTGGAGCCAGTGCAGGGCTTTCTGCTGCCTTTAATGCTCCCTTTGCTGGAGTTATTTTTGCCTTAGAGGAGGTTCATAAAAATTTTTCACCTATAGTTATGACCTCTGCCCTTGCAGCTTCCATTACAGCAGACTTTATTTCAAAGCATTTTTTTGGCTTAAAGCCAATGTTTAATTTTCAACACATTACCCCCATTCCTCTAGATAAATACGGATATATCCTTGCACTTGGCATTATTGTTGGGATTCTAGGGGTAATATTTAATAAAACCCTATTAGGTACACAGGCACTATATAAAAAGCAAGCTTGGCTTTCTCCTATAGCAAGACCCATAATCCCATTTTTGATGGCAGGAGTTTTAGGACTGCTACTGCCCCAGGTGTTGGGAGGCGGACACGAGCTAATCTCCTTAATTTCAGAAACTCCCTTAAGCATTAAGCTCTTGCTAATTGTGCTGGTGGTTAAATTCTTCTTTACCATGATAAGCTTCGGCTCCTCCGCCCCTGGCGGAATCTTTCTTCCCATGCTGGTAATAGGAGCCTTGATTGGAGTTTTATATGGAGACCTTATTCACAGCTTTTTTGGTTTTGACAAGCAGTTTATCATAAATTTAATGATTTTAGCCATGGCGGGTTACTTTTCCTCCATAGTTAAGGCACCTATAACAGGCTGTATTCTTATCACTGAAATGACAGGCTCCTTTAGTCATCTGCTTTCAATTTCTACAGTATGTCTAACCGCCTATGTAATAGCAGAGATTGCACATTCTAAACCCATATATGAGTCTTTACTGGAGAGGCTTTTAAGTAATGGTGGTAAGGAATTTCAAGGGGAAAGTAAAGTTAAGGTGATTATAGAAACAGCTGTCTGCCTTGGTTCCTGTTTGGAAGGTAAGGCAATAAAGGAGGTAGCTTGGCCCTCTAAATGCTTGCTTGTAGGTATTAAGAGAGGAGATGTGGAAATCATCCCAAGGGGTGATACCCTAATAAATGCTGGAGATTATCTTATTGCCCTTACAGACGAAAGACATGCCTCTGCGATCAGAGAGCAGCTTTCAGAATCTGCAGAGAAGTGTAGTTTAGAATAAAAAAGGCCCTTTAAAACAGAGCCAGTTAATTAAATTGACTTGTACGTCTTTTTTAACTGGCTATTTTATAGGGTCTATTTTATTCGGTCTATTTTATAGGGTCTATTTTATAAGGGAAGCCCATCTTTTATTAATATTGGGAGAGAAAATTTTTATTTTAGTTCCTATATTTTATAGCTTGTTACCGCACTTACTGCAATAGCTGTCGTTCTTGCCTACAATGTTGCCGCATTTTTCACAGCTTTCATTGAGCTTTTCGCCACAAAGAGTGCAGAAAATGTTTTCCTTACTCTGTAAGGAGCCACATTGATGGCATAGCTTGTTGTTTTGCTTATACATGCTGTATATGATTAGTCCCACAAGGTTAGTAAGCAGTGCAACAAGTCCCCACAGTGCTGGATTCATCTTCTTTTTATTTGCATCTTTATATACCCAAAGGGCAAGTCCTACCCAGTAAACCATGAATATTAATCCTAGAATAATACCAAATGCCTCCATTGCACCCTTCATATAAGGTATTGGGGTAGCATTTCTTACAATAAAGACCTTGTCCTTCGTGTCTTTCTTAACCAAATAATTTACCATGTTTATCTTTTCTGCCTTCATATCACGTTCGTAGTAGGATTCTTCATTTATGTCCGATACTTCCTTTTCGTGATTCTTTAAGTAATTTTTGTTTAGTACAATATTATCACTTTTTACCACCTTGTATAGGGTACCCTTTTCATCCTTTAGGTATTTTTTATTGGCCTCATAGGGTGTAAGTATAAATTTATTATCACTATTTATAAGGTTTGAATTGGCTTTGAACAAAATATTATTGTCCTTATCCACCGCAATAATGTTTACAACATCCTTTGAATCAGCAGCTAATTTGCTCAGGGTGGACTTTACACTTTCAGTTAAGCCTGTCTTTTCAAAGCTCTCTGCAGCCTTATTATAGCCTATAGCCATGGATATGCTGCTTCTGCTTAGGTAAGCCATGGTAAAACTGCATATAAGCACTAGGATAATTGAAATAGTTATATAAAGCTTTATGGCTTTTTTAAAATTAATCTTGTTTAATATCTCTTCAAACTTTTTCACTTCAAGGTTACCTCCTGATACTCTTGATATTTAATATTAATGGTGTCACTAGTAGCAATGCTGCTACCTGATAAATAAGCAAAATAATTATTAGATTTACATTGAAAATACTAAAGAACATCTGTAAAAGGAAGATTACCACCACCATGGTGCAGCTTATAAAAAATATATTTTTTTGCTTTAAAATCTGCTGCTTTTCCTTTAACTCTATACATTTCATTTCAATTTCTTGTTCTAGGTCTGCAAGCAATATTGCTGTAGCTCTCTTATCTACCTCCGCCATTGGGATCTCCTCCTTCAAACATTTTTCTTAGCTTCACTATGCCGTTATGAATTCTGCTCTTAATAGTCTTTTCTTCAAGCTCTAGCCTTTCACTGATTTCCTTAAGGGTTAGGCCTTCAAGATATTTCAACTTTATCACAAGTCTCTGCTCCTCCGGAAGCTCCTCCAAGCCTTGGATCACACCCTTGGTATAAATCTCATCAATGACCACTTCTTCCACGCTGTTACACTGAAGGGTTAAGTTTTCATCCATAGGAATGTCCTTTATGGATTTCTTGTTCTTCCTATAATAATCTATATAACAATTTCTAGATAAGGTAATAATATAAGTAGAGAACTTGGCTTTACCCTTTAGGTCAAATTTATCTATGCTTCTTATTACCTTAATAAATACCTCCTGTGTAAGATCCTCAGATAACTGCTTATTATCCGTAGTCTTAATTAAAAACTTATAAACATATGGATGATATTTTTCTATAAGCTCTTGAAAGGCCTGTTTATCTCCATGCTGGCATCTTAAAATAAGTTTATTATCCTCCATATGTCACCACCCTTTACTTTAAAGTTACTAATTGGTATCTATTAAGATAATACCACAATCAGTTTGTTTACCTCCTTTAATTTAGTTATTTCATACTATTACACGTGAAAAAAATAATTAGGTTGCACAGCACTATGCTTTCTTACGAAAATGTAAGATTAAAATTGAAGCTGTAAGCTATTGAAAATTGCATTATAGAATTTTCACAGATATAATTATATTGTAATATTTATGGCTATTTTGTAATATTTGATATGAATTTCAATGGGTTTTGGTATGGGAGGAATATAATGGAGAATGAATATTTAGGTCTCAGTGATGCAGAGGTTAAAGAGCGAATAAGGCTAGGTAAGGTTAATAAATATAAGGCCACCTCCTCTAAAACCCCCTGGAATATAGTGCGCAGCAATTTATTTACGCTGTTTAATGCCATTAATCTTGTTTTATTTATAATGGTGCTTGCAGCAGGCTCTCCTAAAAACGGAATGTTTGCAGGAGTTATCGTAACAAATTCTGTGGTTGGAATAATTCAAGAGTTTAGAGCTAAGAGGATAGTTGAAAAAATATCCGTACTAAAGGCTGCCCTTGTAAAGGTTATTAGAAATGGCCACATCAAGCAATTACATGTTGATGAGATAGTGGTGGATGATGTTATCTTAATAAGTGAGGGTGAGCAGGTGGTGGTGGATTCTGAGCTTTTAACTGAGGAGCCTTTAGAAATAGATGAATCTCTTCTAACAGGTGAATCCCGCTCAATAAACAAATGCAGTGGTGACTTGCTTTATGCCGGAAGCTTAGTACTTGGAGGAGCTGGTTATATTAGAGCAAAAATGGTAGGTGCTGATACCTATGCTGCAAAGCTTGCTAAGGAGGCTAAAAAGTTTAAGCTTGCCAAATCAGAGCTTCAGCGTATAGTAGATAAGGTTTTAAAGCTTACCATAAAGTTTATTCTTCCCATAGGTATACTCTTAATTGTCACTCAGGTTTTATATACTGATAGAGATAAGAGACGTGCTTATATAAGTGCTATTTCAGGAATAGTAGGTATGATTCCCGAGGGACTTGTATTACTTATCACTGCCGCCTCTATAGTATCTGTAATAAGGCTGTTTAAGCTAAAAACCCTAGTACAGGAGCTTCCTGCTACAGAAATACTGGCTAGAGTAGATACCCTTTGCCTAGACAAAACAGGTACCATAACAGAGGGAAAGCTAAGTCTTACAGCTATAGTGCCACTAAATAAATACAGTGAGGAGAAAATTGGTGAGGTTCTTGGCTCTTTATCTAGTGCCTTTATAAGCTCAAATGCTACCTTAATTGCAATAGGGGAAAAATACGGCTCCATGCACAAAATGGAGGCAATTAAAACCATTCCCTTTTCTTCAGATAAAAAATGGAGTGCAGCAGAATTTTCAAATGGTGAAAAGTGGATTATGGGTGCTCCAGAGGTGGTGCTTGGAAGCTCTTATGAAGAGGTAAAAGAAAGCATTGAAAAGGAAGCAAGAAACTGTAGAAGAGGCTTGGTGCTGGCAAAATTGTTAAGTGAGGAGCTTAGTGAGAAGCTTAGTGAGGACTTGCCAGAAAATATAGAAGGGGCTGCTCTTATATACTTTGAGGATATGGTAAGAGAGGATGCAGCAGAAACCTTGAGATTTTTCGATAAGCAGAAGGTGGATATAAAGATTATCTCTGGGGATAATCCTATTACGGTATCTGCTGTAGCTAAGAAGGCAGGAGTAAAGAATGCAGAAAAGTACGTAGATGGAAGGTATTTGCCGGAGGATGAGGAGGAGCTTCATAATATAATTGAAAGTACAACGGTGTTTGGCAGAACTACTCCCCACCAAAAGAAGGCCATTGTTGAGGCCCTTCAAAGGCGAAAAAAAACTGTTGCCATGACCGGAGACGGGGTTAACGATGTATTAGCCCTTAAGGCATCAGATTGCGGTATTGCCATGGCTTCTGGCAGTGATGCTTCTAAGGCAGTGGCTCAGCTTGTATTATTAGATTCCAATTTCAATGCCCTGCCTTATGTAGTTGCAGAGGGAAGACGTACAATAAACAACATCGAAAATGTATCCAAACTGTACCTTTCTAAAACCATATATTCCATGATGCTGTCCGTAATATTTTGCCTGCTGCTGCTGCCTTACCCTATAATGCCTATACAACTTTCCTGGATTGGTACTATAGCCATCGGTATGCCTTCCTTCTTTCTTGCCATGGAGGCAAACGAGGACATGGTAAAGGAAGGCTTTCTTAAAAGATTACTGCTAGAAACCATACCCAATGGAGCCACCGTTACCCTATGCACCGTTGTTATGGTGCTGCTAACCCATCACAACAAGCTGCGTATTTATGAGATAAGAACCTTGACCTTTATAGTTATCTATGGAATAAGCCTTATCATATTGCTTAAGATTTGCATTCCACTTACCAAGCTTAGAGCTTTGCTCTTAGTAGTTGTAGCTTTTATATCTGGCATAACCTTTTTTATACCTTTTTCAAAGAGCTTCTTCATAATATATAAGGTGGATATAAACTATATACTGTTTGCACTGCTTCTCATAGCCCTGTCACCCTTTTTTATGGCTGCAGTGAGGTTTATGATTAAAGTGCCCTTGGAAAAGCACTTTAGTAAATAATAAGCACACTCCTCCTTTTATCTAGTGTAAGGAGGAGTGTGCTTTTCTTATGTAATTAGGTTTTTATATAATTCTTCTGCTGGTACTGGCTTACTGAATATATATCCCTGAACAATATTACAATATTGCTTCCTTAAAAAGTTTAATTGTTCCTCTCTTTCAACCCCTTCAGCCACAATCTCAAGCTGTAGTGAGTGTGCAAGATAGATGATGGTTCTGGCAATAGCATCATCGTTATTATTTTCATTGATATCGTCTATAAAGGCCTTATCTATTTTGATAATATCAATGGGAAGTTTTTTTAGATAATTTAACGAGGAAAATCCTGTCCCAAAATCGTCTAGTGCAATAGATACCCCCATGGCTTTTAGCTTCATCAAAATGTCTATAGTTGATTCCAAGTTATTCATAAGAATACTTTCTGTTATTTCTAATTCTAACCATTTTCCATCCAGCCCCGTTTCCTTTAAAACGCAATCAATGGTACTAACCAGGCTTTGTTCTGCAAACTGCCTTGAGGAAAGATTTACTGACACCTTTCTAGGGGCATGACCGCTATCCTGCCAAAGCTTATTCTGACTGCAGGCTGTGCGAAGCACAATCTCCCCTATGGATACTATAAGCCCAGTTTCTTCTGCAAGAGGAATAAAATTATTCGGTAAAATCATCCCTTCTGTAGGGTGCAGCCATCTCACCAGTGCCTCAGTGCCAATGATTTCTCCTGTGTCTATTTTCACCTGAGGCTGGTAGAATACTCTAAGCTCACCCTTTACTATTGCACTCTTTAGCTCCTTTTCAAGCTTAAGCTTCTCTAGGATTTTCACGTTCATTTGGGGGGTATAAAGCATACATCTGTGCTTCTCTTTTTTTGCGTAATAAAGAGCAGTATCTGCGTTCTTAATCAAGCTATTCACGTCATCTGCATCATTTTTATGTACAGATACCCCTATAGTAAGGTTTATGTTTATTTCAATATCCTGCACAATTACTGCATTGCAAAATAAGTTTTTTATTGACTCAACCTTATCTTTTACTCCTTCTAAAGAAGGTATATGCTTAGCAAAAATTATGAATTCGTCACCACCTAGTCGAGCTACTACATCATTGGCTGAGGCATTTTTCCGCAGCATATTCCCCACTGCCTTTAATAGCTCATCTCCAAAAGTATGACCTCTTACGTCATTTATTACCTTAAGATTGTCTATATCCATACAAATAACACATATAAATTCATTTTTCCTGTTTAATTTGGCATTTGTTAAGGCAATTTTTAGCTTGTATTCAAAAAGAGTTCTATTAGGTAATCCAGTTAAAGCATCATAATATGCAAGGTGACTAATCTTCTCCTCTAGTTTTTTTGCCTCTGTAATATCTGTATGTATGCCTGCCATTCTGATGGGTCTACCTTGAGAATCCCAAATTGCCTTTCCTATGCTTGAAATCCATCTGTATTCACCATTATCCAGCTTCATACGGTATTCATTTCTGTAATACTTAGCTTTCTTATCAAGATAGGCGTTAATTACCTTCTCAGCCTGTTTTAAATCCATTGGATGAACTAAACCGCGCCAGGTTTCATAGTCAGCAATAATATTTACTATTTTTTCAACAGGCTTTTCTATGGTTGAAGAAGACATATACATCTTATTGGAGGCAATATCCCAGTCCCAGATACTTCCTCCAGAACCTTCCACAGCCAGGTTATATCTTTCAACGATTAAGCTTAGCTCCTCCTGGGTCTCACTTATTCCTTGAGACTTATTCAGATTTATTATAGGTGATTGAAATTCCTTTTTCATTTCTTTGTCCTTCCTTGAGGAAGAGAAAAATAAAATTTACTGCCCCTTCCCTCTTTACTTTTCACCCATATCCTTCCACCCATTTGCTCTACTAACTCCTTAGATATATAAAGCCCCAGCCCCATGCCCCCATGCTTTCTTGTGAAGGAGCCATCTACCTGACTAAAGCTTTTAAAAAGCCTGCTCATTTTCTTCGGAGCAATACCTATACCTGTATCACGAATGAGAAATTCCACTTCTACTTCATAGTTTTTGTATACTCTATAGCTTACAAAAAGTTCTACTCCTCCACTTTCTGTAAACTTAATAGCATTCTCCATGAGATAATTTAACACCTTGAGAAGGCTATCTTTATCTCCATAGATGAATTCTGGTACTGCTTTATCTAGCTTACAGCTTAAGGCCAGCCCCTTCTCTGCTGCTTTAGATAAATTATTACATATGGTTTTTTCAAGTAACTCCCTAATATCAAACCTTGAGAACTCTATGGTAATTTTTCCCGCTTCAATTTGTGAAAAATCTAAAATATCATTTATTGTCTTTAGCAATGTATTAGCTGAGGTTTTAACTATGTTTAAATTTTCTTTTTGTTCGTAGTCCAAATTGGTCAATAATGTGAGTTCAGTCATACCTATTATCCCATTAAGGGGGGTACGCAATTCGTGACTAATTCTAGCCAGAAACTCTCTTCTTATCCCCTGAACTGCTGCCTCGGTTAATTTATCTTTTGCAGTCTTTCCCTTTTTTCCCTTCATAAATACCCCTAGCCTTTATACAAAATTTAGCTTACTTTATAAGCTCAAGCTTTTTCATAACCTCAACAAATTTATCGGTTTCAATAGGCTTCCAGGCATATGCCTCACAGCCTATCTCATAGGCCTTCATTACAGACTCCTTATCATTTAATGCTGTAGTCATAATAATCTTTGCCTTCTCATTTTCCTGAAGCTTACGCTCAATCTCAATATCCCTAATAGCCTTTAATACCTTTAAGCCATCAAGCTTTGGCATCATAATATCCAGACAAATAAGATCATAGGGTTTTTTCTCCTTAAGAGCAGTTAAATAGGCATCTACAGCTTCAAAGCCATCTGAAGCTAAATCGCATTCTCCATAGCTTCTTAAAAATCTCTGCATAAACACCTTGCTGGCATAATCGTCTTCAGCAATTAGAATTCTCATTGTAATACCCCCTCATTTATAACTATAATATTTTTATTCCATACCTAAAGGAAGTTCAAGATAAAAGGTTGTACCCTGCTCTTCGTTGGAAGTAAAGCCTACAAAACCCTTTAAGTATTTCTCACCTATTAATTTCATACTGTAGGTTCCTATTCCCCTTCCCACTCCTTTAGAGGAAAAGGAATTTTGAAATATGTGGTATTGAATCTCATTTGGAATTGTACTGCTGTTATTTACCCAGAACTCTAGTTTGTTGTCCACTCTTTTACACCCCAGCATAACAGCTTCATGTTCTTTTGAAGCTTCTAGAGCGTTTTTTATCATATTTCCTAGAACTCTTTTTAATAGTACCTCATCATTATGGATGTCAATATTAAGGCTTTGATCATCAATTATAATAACCTTATTTATTGCTTCCTCATGTCTTTTGTATAGATTTGCTACGGAGTTTAATGTCTCTATGGAATTTATGCACTTTATATCCACAGCCAGCTCATCATTTTCTGCCGCTAAGAGTTGTTTTTGAGACAGAATCTCCTCTAGTAAATTTTCTGCTAAATAGTCCACTAGCATAATATCATCTTTAATGCTGTTTGGAGCTTCCTCCCTTATAAGTCCTAGAACACCCTTTAAGGCTCCAGCAGTATTGATAACATCATGAAAAAATATCCTCTCCAAGGCCCTTCTTCTTACTGTATCACTGGCATCTATAAAGGAGGCAACATAAAAGGTTTCTCCCTGCACAACTAATGGGGCCACTCTCTCCATAATATTTATTGCTTTGTAAAAGCCCTCAAAATTTCTAGTAATAGATGCTTCACCAGATGCTTCCTCATTCACAGTCATGGATTGCAGCATTATATTTACAGCCTTGCAATTTCTGCATGCTAAAGAGGTACCGCAGCCTGAAATATTTGTTGAAGCATGGATGCAGTTTAATATCTCTCCAGGCCTTCTACCTAAAACTTCAGTATCGTATTCTAGATTAAATATTTTTAAAAAAGCTTTATTGGCAAAGACGCATTGCCTATACTTATTTAGAATAAGCATCATGACATTAGAGGCATCAAAGATTTGTGTAAGCAAAAGCTTCTCTTTAAAATACCCTAGCTGTTTTTCTAAAAGTTCCCCTTCTAATCTCTCCCCATCGGCATGATATGTTTGCATATGATTAGTATCCATAAAAAATCCCCCCTGGAATAAGAATGATTGTTTATTATCTTTTGGACAAGATGGAATGTATGAGGCGTGGAATATCTTTTAGGGACACTTGTTTATCTACAGCACCTATATCATAAGCTACCTTTGGCATACCATAAACTACACTAGACTCCTCATCTTGCCCTATAGTAATCGCTCCATTCTTCTTCATCCTAAGAAGCCCCTTTGCTCCATCATAGCCCATGCCTGTGAGAATTATTCCAATAGCTTTATCAGCTGCCTTATCAGCTACCGAGTTAAAAAGCACATCTACAGAGGGACAATGTCCATTGACCTTTTCTCCTTGAAAGCATTCTACAATAAATGAGTTTCCTCTTTTGTTTATTCTCATATGCTTATCCCCAGGAGCGATTAGTACTCTTCCCGGTACAATGACATCCCCATGCTCTGCTTCCTTAACCTCCATTTTACATGTATTGTTCAACCTTTCTGCATACATTCTGGTGAACACCGGCGGCATATGCTGTACCACCACAATTCCTGGCATTTCCCTAGGAAAGGCCTGTATCACCTCAAATATAGCCTCAGTGCCTCCTGTGGAAGCTCCTATGGCAATGATTCTGTTTGAAGTGTTCATATCTGCTCTAGAGGAGATTTGATTGTTGGTATAATCCTTCTTCATATGACTGACTTTAGCCATAGAGGCTATTTTTATCTTAATTATTAGTTCATTGATAAAGCCCTCTAAATTATTTACCACTCCTCCATCAGGCTTTGTTACAAAATCCACTGCCCCTGCATTTAAAGCATCAAACACATTATCACTGACAGCACTTACCACCACTACTGGAAGCGGATATTGAGGCATAAGTTTTTTCAAAAACTCTATGCCATTCATCTTTGGCATTTCCACATCTAGTGTAAGCACATCAGGCTCTAGTTCAATTATTTTATCTCTTGCTTCAAAGGGATCTGAGGCTGTTCCTACCACCTCTATCCCAAGGTCTCCTCCAATGCCTCTGGCAACAGTTTCTCTAAATATGAATGAATCATCAACAACTAGTACCTTAATCTTTCTTGAAATACGCATTTTGTTTATCCTTTCCTGTATACTGCAGGCATTATATATCTGTAGGGATTCTCCTCTCTGCTTATAGATTCTGAGTGACCTATAAAAAGATATCCACCGGGTTCAGTGATGCTAAAGAACTTATTTATTAGCTCCATTTTTGTTCTATGATCAAAATAAATCATAACATTTCTGCAAAATATGACGTGAAATCTTTTCTTAAAGGGAAACACCTCATCCATAAGATTAAACATCCTAAAAATCACTTCATCTTTTATCTTTTCTGAAACCCTAAAGCTTTCACTGTTTTGCTTACTAAAGTAGTTGAGCTTCCATGTTGGAGGTATATTATCTAGTGCCTGTGCGGGATAGATTCCTCTCTCAGCAGCTTCTAAAACATTTACAGATATATCTGTGGCTAATATTTTCTTGTCCCAAGTATTTCCTAAGCCTTGAAAGTAGTCTTCCATTATCATTGCCAAAGTGTAGGGTTCCTCTCCTGTAGAGCATCCAGCACTCCATATTCTTAAGTCCTTTTCCTTCACATTTGCTTCAAGATAAGGCAGTATATTTTTCTTAAAATATTCAAAATGATTGGCCTCTCTCATAAAAAAGGTATGGTTAGTTGTAAGCTTATTAATAAGCTCTGTAAGTTCAGTCTTCGTCATATCATTAAAAACATGGTCTAAGTATTCTCTGAAGTTATTGAAGCCCTTTTCTGTAAGCATGTTGGTAAGTCTTCCCTCTATAAGGCTTTTTTTATGAATAAGGTTTATTCCATAATCATGCTTTAAATACTCTGTTAATCTCTTAAAGTCATCATCCATTATTTTAATCACAATCACACCTGCAAGTTTAGCAAAAGCCATAGTAATCCAGTGTATCTAGAATACTACAGCTTGTGCTGCCTTTCTATAAGTTTAGTACTTGCCAAATTCCATATCGCTAAGAGCTATTCTAGGTTTTCTTTTGCTTTCAGCAGCTTGAGAATATACTGGATTTTTAGTTCTTTCTGGTCTTCTATATTCAGCCTGCTCAAACCTTGCTGAGCCTGTCTCTCTTCTTAGCCTAAACTTTCCTACCATTTCCTTAAGTATTTCTGCTTGGCTTGAAAGCTCTTCACTGGCTGCTGCACTTTCCTCTGCAGTAGCTGAATTGGTCTGTACAACCTGTGATACCTGCTCTATGCCCTTATTAATCTGAGCAATAGCTGTGGCCTGTTCATTAGAGGCTGAGGCTATTTCTCCCACAAGAATTGCAGCCTTTGCCACGCCTCCAACAATTTCGTCTAGAGCCTTTGCTGTATCATTTGCTATTTCTGTACCTATTTCAACCTTTTTAATGGAGCCCTCAATAAGAGCCGTAGTCTCCTTTGCAGCATTAGCACTTCTTGCTGCCAAATTTCTTACTTCCTCTGCCACTACTGCAAAGCCCTTCCCATGCTGCCCTGCTCTTGCTGCTTCCACTGCTGCATTTAGTGCGAGTATATTAGTCTGGAAGGCTATTTCATCTATTACCTTAATAATCTTGGAAATGTTTGAGGAGGATTCATTTATTTCTTCCATGGATTTAAGCATTTCCTTCATATGCTCATTTCCCTGCTCTGCATTAATTTTAGCCTTTAGTCCAAGCTCATTGGCCTGATTTGCATTTACTGCGTTTTCCTTGGTCTGAGAAGCTACCTCGGTTATAGAGGCTGTGAGTTCCTCTATGGAGCTTGCCTGTTCTGTGGCTCCTTGAGAAAGTGCCTGACTTCCATCAGATACCTGCCTTGAACCTGAAGCTACTTGATCAGCTGCATTGTTTATTTCCCCAAATACATCGTTAAAGGATGAGATAATTAGGTTTAATGCATCCTTAATCTGTGCAAAATCTCCCTTGTAGTCATTATTTATTCCCACTTCTAGGTTGGAATTTGCCATTTGACCTAATACCTCTGATATTTCACTTACATAGGAGGATAATGTATCAATAGTATCATTTAGAGCATTCTTAATATCAGCATGATCCCCTTTATAGTTACCTATAACCCTTTTCTGAAGGTTTCCATTTGACATCTCCTGCAGTACCAAGGAAGCTTCCTGTACAGGCTCAATTACTGCATCTAAAGTTTTATTTACCCCTTCAACTACCCTGCGATAATCTCCATTATGTGCTGTGGCATCTGCCCTAGTAGAAAGCTTACCTTCCACAGCAGCCTGACATAGCATATCCGCATCTGTTATTAATTTGCGAAGAGCTTGAATAATTTTAGCAAAGGAGCCTGCAAGAATTCCTAGCTCATCCTTTGTATTAATGTTTAAATCTATATTGGTATCTCCCTCTGCCAGTTTATTTGCAGCCTCCACCACTTTCTTTATAGGCTTTGAAATAACCCAAGATATAAATAAGCCAAGGGCAATGGCTAGAATTATGGCAACAGCTACAATTAACAAAAGCATATTAATGGTTGTATGGGAGCTTACTGACAAATCATCAGATTTTGTGTTTCCATTATTGACTTTATTGCTTCTAATATTGTTAAATTCATCCTTTACAGGTGTAGATAAAGGCACTAACTCCTTAGAAAGCTTTATATATGCCTCATCTTTTTTGCCTGCTACAGCAAGGTCAAGCACTTCCTGCCTTTTATTTTTATAGGCTGCCAAATCATTCATTAGTTTATCATACATTTTACGGGTTGCATCAGTTTTAATAGTTTTAGAAAAATGTTCCAATCTATCTGTATATGCTTTAGTGTCTTCCTCTATTAAATCTATGTACTTTTTATTATTGCTTTGATTTGGGTCTAAAATGAGATTTCTAGTTTCAGTTTTATTCATTTCAAAATAGGTCTCTGCTTCAGAAAACTCTCCAATGGATAATCCATAGTCTGTCCATAATGTACTATAAGCATCATCAGTTTTTTTAAGGTTCAATATACCAATGGCTCCAACTATTCCTGCTATAAGTGCAACTATAAGAAAACTAATTATCATTTTTACAGAAATTTTCATATTATAAAACCACTTCATAATAATACCTTCCTTCGTAATTAATCTATTTACATGGATTCACTTAGTGCATCTATCTCCTCATCATTTAGCAGCTTGTCACAATCTAGCAGCAGCTTTACCTCACTGCCCACCTTTCCGATGCCTCTTACATATCGGTTGTGGAAGCCTGTCCTTATATCTGGCGGTGGAACCACATTTTCGTCCACTATACTTAATACCTCAGAAACATTATCTACTATTAAGCCTATGGAAATGTCTCTAATATCTATAACGATTATACATGTCCTGTCATTATATTCTCTTGGCTCCTTTTTAAACCTCAGCCTTACATCCATTACTGGAATTATCTTGCCTCTGAGATTTATTATGCCCTTAACATAGCCTGGCAGCTCAGGTATCTCTGTTATCTCCTGAATTCCTATAATTTCTGTTACATGCTTGATCTCAATGCCATAGTCTTCCTTGCCAACAGAAAAGGTTAAGAACTTTCCCTTTTGAGTATCCTCAGCAAGCTCCATTGTGTCGTCAATTATTTCTGCCACAAATGCCACCTTCCTTTACCATTATTTTTGGTTATAGTTTTTCTAAAATGCTATTTACATCAATGATAAGGCTTATGCTTCCATCTCCTAGTATGGTACAGCCTGCAATGCCCTTTATCTTTTTGATATAGTTTGGAAGTGCCTTCACCACCACCTGCTGTTCTCCCAGTAAGCTATCTGCAAAGAGGCAGGCTGATTTCCCATCTCCCTCCACCATTATCAATATTCCATCTCCTATTGAGGAAACGCTTGTTTTAATATTAAAGGCTCTATGTATTCTAAGAATTGGATAGCACTGTCCTCTTATCATAATCATTTCATTTCCATCAGAATCTGCAATTATATCCTTTTCTGAGGCTTTAAAGGACTCTCTTATGGAGGTGGTTGGTATGGTGTACTTTGTCTTTCCAACTGCTATCTCCATACCATCTATAATGGCAAGAGTTAAAGGAATTTTAATTACTATGGCTGTTCCTTCCCCTGGATTGCTTTCTATTACTATGTTCCCTCCTATGCTGTCGATGTTTTTTTTCACCACATCCATTCCCACTCCACGACCTGAGAATTCAGTTACCTTTTCTTTTGTGGAAAACCCTGGTAATAATATGTAGGAAAAAACCTCTTTGTCTGAAAGTTCACTTTCGTTTCTGGTTAAAAGCCCATTTTCTCTTGCCTTGATTAATATCTTTTCTCTACTTAGTCCCTTTCCATCATCCTTAACTATAATCCAAACATCTCCACCAGCATTTCTTGCTTCTAGTGTAATTTTGCCTACTTCAGGTTTATTAGCCCTTTGCCTTTCCTCAGCACTTTCGAGCCCATGATCTACTGCATTTCTAATAAGATGCATAAGAGGATCTGAAAGATGGTCTATAATATTCTTATCCACCTCTGTTTCCTCACCAATAATTTCTAGCTCCACTTCCTTGTTAAGCTTCTTACTCATATCCCTTACAATTCTGTTCATCTTTTGAAAGGTCATGGAAACAGGTACCATTCTTATGGACATCACAATATCCTGCAGCTCATTTGTAAGCTTCCTCAGCTGTCTTGCAGCCTTGTTAAAGCCCTCCAATTGAAGCCCTTCTATCTCAGGATTTCTAGTTACCATGGCTTCAGAAATCACTATTTCACCTACCAAATCCATAAGCATGTCCAGCTTAGAAACATTAACGCTGATTATATTTTGCTGCTTTGCTATTTTTGCTATGTGTTCACACTCTTTATCCACTAAATCCATTTCAGATAAGCTTTCACATTTTTCATCCCCAGATAATAAATTATCCCTTGCCTCTATTATGTCTTTGATCTCTTTAGGATAGTCCTCCACTAAACTTAGCTCCATTGTTCTTACAAAGGCAGCTTGATTTAAAACCTCTTCCACCACTGCCCTTGGCTTGTCTGTTTCAAAGCAGATTAAAAAGCCATCTTTTCTAATAATATCTGAGCTTTCATTATTATCTGTAATATCCTCTGGAGAATAGCTTATTTCAGTGGCGATATCCTTTAGATTATGAAATACCATATAGGCTCTTACATTTTCCATCTGACAGTCTTCTTCAAAGAAAATGCGCACACAGTATTTTGAATCTTCACCCTTGGGGGAGGGGCTTTTATAGCTGCTTATATAATACATCTGTTTTGCTGCTTCATCATTTATAGGTATGGGGGCTTCTTTACAAGCTTTTTCATTACAATTCATCTCACCAAGATAGGCTTTAATGATAGAAACCAATGAATCTGACACCCCATCTGACTCTTGAAGGTTTTCAATTTTATTCATTTCTCCTTTTACAAAGTCAATGCCGGAGAAGATCAAGTCACATAGCTTTCCAAATTCAAAGGAGACCTCTTTGTTCTCCCGAATTGTGAAAAATAAATCCTCTAGCGAATGAGCCAGTGCTGAGATATTGTTAAACATCATCATGGCTGAGGAGCCCTTTATGGTATGCATTATCCTAAAAATTTCATTTATATCTTCCTCTGCAAACCTTTTATGCTTCTCGCAGGCTATTATAATTTCTTCTAGCTGCTCTATGAGCTGATTAGTCTCAAAAATAAACATTTCCAGCATAGGTTCTCTACTTATATTTTTTTCAGACATCTTATCACCTCTCTTTCTATAAAATGTAGCCCTATAGTTTATTTAAAATATCTATTACCTTTTCTTCCTTGTAGGGCTTTACAATAAAGTTTTTTGCACCCTCAAGTATTGCTCTTCTCACATTTGTTTCCTGACCTACTGCAGATATCATAAGTATCTTACAGGAAGGGTCCAGCTTCCTTATTGCACTTAACGCTTCTAGTCCATCCATTTCTGGCATAGTAATATCCATGGTGACAAGCTCCGGGCACAGTTCTTGGTATTTTTGCACTGCTATTTTTCCGTTTTGTGCTTCCCCTACTACCTCAAAGCCATTTCTTTCAAGCATTGCCTTCATGGACAATCTCATAAACTGGGAATCATCAACAATTAATACTCTTTTCATAACCTCACCTTCTCTCAAAGCTAATGGGTTTTATGTATTTTAATACAGTTATTATGAATAAATAACAATGTATGTTAGTAACTGTTAACTTACTTTAATTATATTTATAATACTATATTTTGTCAATTAATCTCGAAAAAATAATTATAATAGTCTTAATTGTCGAAATTTAACATCATTAGTAATTGTTTAGGGGAACTCATTGTATAATAATACAAATTTAACATACTTAGTTGACGTTCACTAACATTTACAATAAAATAAATATTAACTAACTTTTTAAAAAAGGAGGAGCCATGCATAGACCGTATTTGTCTAGAAAAGAAAGTATTGTCACCTGTGCCATAGACATAATCGATGAGTTGGGACTTGAAGCATTGTCCACCAGAGAAATTGCAAAAAGACAACAAATTAGCGAAGCTGCCATATATAGGCATTTTAATAGTAAAAGGGATATAGTACTTGGAGTTTTTGATTTGTATTCTCAATTTGATATGGATATTTTTAGGACAGTAGAAGATAGTAAACTCTCCTGCAAAGAGGGTATAATGCTATACGTAAAGGCCTACGCGGAGTATTATGAGAACTACCCTGCCATCACCTCAATATTTTTTATACATGATGTTTTAAGCTATGAAGAAAAGATTGCGGAAACGATAAGGCAGATAAACAATGGAAGATTTGAATTCTTAAAGAAATTAGTAGAGGAAGGGCAAAAAAATGGTGAGATAATTCCTGACATAAGTAGCTCTACCATATCACATAATATCTTAGGAACTATCAAATCCATAATCTTTTACTGGAGGATCAACGGCCGTAGTGTTCCCTTAAAGCAGGCCCTTGTATCTTCCTTTGAAGAATTTATTAAATTACTATGAAAATAACTTTGGTAGGAGGGAATATATGAGAATTTTAATTGCAGAGGATGACCTAATTAGTAGAAAATACCTTCATAGACTACTGCAGTCTTATGGGGAATGTGACCTCACATCAAACGGCATTGAGGCAGTAGATGCATATTTTTTAGCCTTGGAGGAAAATCATCCCTATGAGCTTATCTGTCTTGATATAATGATGCCTAAGCTAGATGGTATAAGGGCCTTTGAAATCATAAGGAAAAATGAAAGGCAAGGCAATACACCCTACGAAACTGCTGTTCCTATTATAATGACTACTGCCCTCAGTGAATCTCCTGATGTTTTTCATGGTTATGCTACAGGAAATGAGTACTATTTGACTAAGCCCTTCGATATAGGCTCACTGACTAACGCCATGAGAACTTTAAAATTGATTAAATAGAAAAAAGTCCGCCTAAAGCGAACTTTTTTTGTTTAGCTAATTTTCCATGTCTATTTCATAGTAGCCTTCATATATTTTCTTTAAGGAGGGCCTAAATTCCTCCTCCTCACTATAATAGTGCTCCCCTTCAATAGGATCCTCATTTTGATCAGAGTAGAATTCAAATAGATTATATTTCTTATGACATCTAGGACACATTCCTTCATAGGCACCATCAAGGAGCAGTCTATTTTCCTTAGAATCCTCTGCTATTACATAATCACATTCAAAGCTGCAGCTCCCACAGCTATAGGTAAGCTCCCCCAGTTCATTCAAAGTAAAGGTACAATTCATTTTTTCTTCGCCTTTAGCCTCTTCAAAATCTAAGGAAAATTCCTCATCGCAGTGTGAGCATTTATAGGTAATCCTTCTGCATTTAATATCAAGAGAAATAATATTTGCGTTTTCGCCACACTTTGTACAGTCAAGTGTATCTTTAAATACTATTACCTTTGATTCATTACACATTTTTAACCCCCTATAAAAGTATTTACCACATTATACCATATATTATTATAATATGTAATTATAGAGATTATATTTAACATTATTTTTGTATAAATAAACTCACCTTTCCTGGCAATACATACCAGCAAAAGGTGAGTAAAATTATTTATTCATTTTAATGATAGTGTTCTCCATGATGGTTACATGCAACTTATGTTTTTTATATTGTCTGCTAGAAGCTGTCTATATCTTAAATTTCTGAACCAGATTATTAAGTTTCTGTGCAAGCTCTGCCTGACTCTGGGCAGATTTTGAGACTTCATTAACTGCCCTAGCTACCTCATTAACACTACTTAATATTTCTTCAGAACTTGCTGCAGATTCTTCTGCTGTAGCAGATACATTTTGAATAGCACTTCCTACTTGCTCCACTACCTCATCCATTTGCTTAGACGATATAGAAATTTCTTCAGACATATTCTCCACAAATTCGGCATCCTGTTCATAATGAATGCCAGTATCCAGTAGAAGCTCATAATTGGGCTTTACGTTGTTTATCATAAAATCTAATACATCTTGTCCACTTTTTGATAATTTAGTAAAAGCAGATTGCACTTGTACTACCATGCCCTGAATATTTATAACAGCTTCTGATGACTGCTCAGCAAGTTTTCTCACTTCATCAGCCACTACTGCAAATCCTCTTCCTTGCTCTCCAGCTCTTGCAGCCTCTATGGCAGCATTTAGTGCAAGAAGATTGGTTTGTTCTGCAATATTACCAATGGATTCAGCCATCATTTTAACCTTATTAACTACCTCTCCATCTTCAATGGCTTTTAAAATATTCGTTTGTTTTTCTTCATATACTGATTCCCCAACTTCTATGCTTTTTGTAGCCTTAATTTTTATTTCAACTGCACGCTTGTTTATTTCTTTAGCAGATATTGTTGCATCACTTGCCTTGTTGGAAAGTGCATTTGCAGTTGCTCCAATCTCTTGCGTTGAAGCACTTACCTCTTCAGCGATAGCACTTAGATCCTGAACACCCTTTGATATTTGCTCAGTTGATTCATTTACTGCTTCCATCATTGATGAGATCTCTTCACTAGTAGCGTATAACTCCTCGCTGGCTGCACTTATATCTCCAACGTCCTCTATTATTTCTGCAACTAATTTTTTTACATTTGACACTGCTTGATTTAATGCTTGTGCTAGATTACCTATTTCATCTTTTGTATTTATGTTTATTGTTTTAGTTAAATCTCCAGCCCCCATTGCTTCTGCAAACACCAAAACTTGCCTTACTTGCCTTGAAATCATAATTGATATTGATATTCCAAGTGCAATTGCAATTAATAAACCTAATACAATTATTAAAATTGTAATATTTAAAGAAGCCTTAAAAGTAGAATTGTTCTCCTTATTGGACTCATCTGCCTGCTTAACATTATCACCAATCAATACATTTAAGCTATCATATACTTTAATTCTAATGTCGGCAGCCTTCTTAATATTTGCATCAGCCTGTTTGTAATCATTTTCATTGACAAATTTTATAACAGTTTTATATATATTTTCAAAATCATTCATATCTTTTTTTAATTGTAGAAAAATGTGTTCTTCTTCTTTAGATAATAGTGATTTCTCATACACATTAAGAAACGAAGTATTTTCATCGCCTAATTGATTGATTTCCTTTATTATCTCTTCCTTTTGATTCTTTTCTATATCTTGATAGACTAATCTTAATAAATCCGCACGTATTTCAGTAAAATTTTGTCTTATGTCCATTAGGTCTTTTATAGATTCTAAGTTATAGTCATGCATTGAACTACTGTTAGAATTTATTTTATGCATATTGTTTACTCCAATAAACCCTACAATTCCAATAAATAGTGCTACAATAATAAATGATGATACTAGCTTTTGTGCCATTTTTAAATTTTTAAACCACTTCATTGTCTACTCCCCCTACGTTAAAATGCTACCATATTAATCTCAAAGAATATTACATGATTATTGAGAAATTTATCTATATAATTAATTAAATGCCACCTCCCAGCCATTTACTTTTTCATTAATATAAAAAACCCATTGCTTTTATATTTTATATATATATACTGCCTTTTTTATGCAGTTATTTTAAAAAGTATTCATTTTTGACATAACGTATTATATGCAGTATCATTGTTTAAAACAAAATAAATATTTTGACTAAATTTTAACACAAATCACTCCATTAAATACCAATTTAATGTTGTAATATATTAATTACGTTATAATATTCTATTTATTTCGCCCTAATTAATCCTATTATTACATGATAATACAAATATTTTATATATAATTTGGTTTTTTACCTATTTTATGCTATAATTAACTCAACAAAATATTTATTTTGTTGAGTTAATTGAAAGGAGGACTTATATGACAAATAGTACCACCAACAAAATAAAATATTTAACTCAGCAGGAGGCAATAAGTCTCTTTAATGCAATTGAGGTTTCTGAAAGTGTTCATTCAGTAAGAAATATGGCAATTTTTAGAGTTGCCTATAGATGTGGTTTAAGAGCATCTGAGGTTGCTATGATTAGACTAGAGGATTATAATCAGCCGAAAGGAGAGTTGTATTGCAAAAGACTGAAAGGTAGTAACAATAATACAATACGACTTGATATTAAAACAAAAAATATATTAGATAAACATATTACTCAAAACAACATAACGTCAAGCTCTGATTTTTTATTTAAAAGTCAAAAAAACTCACCTATATCAAGATTCACCCTTGACTACTTAATGAAGAAGTATTGTAAACTTGCTAAAATAGACGATATTAAAAAGCATCATTTTCATACACTTAAACATAGCACTGCGGTTCACTTAGCGGAATCAAACATGGATATAAAAGAACTGCAATGGTGGCTTGGCCATAAAGCTGTATCTAATACAGAAATCTATTTTCAATTTACCACAAAGCAACAGGAAAAAATGTATGCTAAACTTGATAAGGATAACGAAATGGTATAAATGAAGATAAAATTATAAAACTCATGACCTGTTAAGCCATGAGTTTTTTAAGTTAAAATTATCTGTACTGTAATTCTAATGATGATGTTCTCCATGATGGTTACATGTAACTTCTCTATCTTTTAAATTTCCTGCTAAGTACTCATTAATTACTTCTTCAATTTTACCCGAAGCACCTCTTATGACACATAATCCCTTTTCCTTTAATGCATCAATGGCACCCTGACCAATGCCTCCTGTTATAACCAAGGATACTCCTTCACTTACAAGCAGCTCTGAAAGCCCACCATGGTTATGCTGCAGGCTCTCAGCAGAAATTTCTTTTATTTCTACCACCTTATCATTTTCTATGATAATGACAGCAAAGCTTTTACTCTTCCCAAAGTGTTGGTTTAACATGATACCATCTTTTGGCATAGCTATTTTCATTTTAATCGCCTCCATCTTCATTATAGCATAACGACTCTACATTAAAGCAGCTATTTCAGAAAATGGACAGCAGCTTTATAAATAATGAAAAGCCAAAGAATTACTATTATAACACTAGCAGCAATGCCCTGCTTCTTGAAAGCTGCTTCATTTTCTTCTCTTTGCCTGCATTCTTCTATTATATCCTTAGGAATTAATTTTAATGACAATGTTATCCCAGCAGGCACTAAAATTAAATCGTCAAGATAACCTAAAACAGGTATAAAATCTGGAATTAAATCAATGGGACTTAGTGCATAGGCTACCACCAGGGCAGTCAATGCCTTTGCATACCAAGGTGTCTTAGGATGTTTATATGCCAAATATAAGACGTGCAGATTTTTCTTTAATTCCTTTGTTCTTACCTTTAATTTTCTAATATTTTCCTTGAACTTTTTAACTATCACCAATAACCCTCCACTAAGCTTTCCTTTTTCTCATCCAGCTTATAATCATGAATAATATCCAAATTATAATACCAGATAAGCTTATTAGCTGAGCAACTCTAATAGGCCCCAGCATTAAGCTGTCTGTTCTTAACCCTTCAATGAAAAATCTTCCTGTTGAATACAAGCCTATATAGGTATAAAATACAATGCCTGTTTTCTTGCTTCCCTTTAATATGTTATAAAGTATAACAAACACAATTAAATTCCATAAAGACTCATATAGAAAAGTTGGATGATAGTAGGCTCCTCCTATATTCATTCCCCTTTGTATAAATTCAGGGAAATGTTTTATAAATTCATAACTGACAGGTCCCCCATGAGCCTCTTGATTAAAAAAGTTACCCCATCTGCCTATGGCCTGTGCCAGTATGATTGAAGGCGCAGCCACATCAGCCAGCTTAAGAAAACTAATTTTCTTATACTTTGTATATATTAAGGCTGATATGATTGCAAAGATAAGTGCTCCATGAATAGCAAGCCCTCCATGCCTTATATTAAAAATCTCTGCCATACTGTTTCTGTAGCTTTCAAATTCAAAAATGACATAATAAAGTCTTGCCCCAATTATACTTAGTGGCAGTGAAATAAGCACCACATCTAATAGGTGATCCTCTTCTACCTCTCTCCATTTACAATTGTATATTCCAACTATCAATCCTAAAATTATGCCTAAAGAGATACATAATCCATACCATCTAATACCAAGTCCGAAAATTGAAAAGGCTATTGGGTCCATAATATCAGTCACCTTTCTACAACAAAATCTACAACAATAATAGCATAGTTTTATACCTTTAGTGAACATCATAAAAACTGATTTTAAAGAATACTGATTACATTTTCTCAGGTGCCTCTAACCCGAGCAGTTCTAACCCTGTTTCCAAGACATTCTTAATAATGGTTATAAAAACAATCCAAGACATCTTTTTCTCTAAGTTTTCCTCAGATATAATCCTGTTTTCGTTGTAGAACTTATTAAATAGGTTTGCTACTTCATAGATATATTCACAAATTCTATTGGGTGCTTTATCACAAAAAGCCCTATCTACTACCTCATTGAATGCTGTGAGCTTTAGCATTAAGTCTCTTTCTGCCTGGCTAAAGGGTTCAAGTAGCTTTAACTCATCTTTACATATTTCATCCTTACTTTTATTTAAAATAGATTTAATTCTAACAACTGTATAAAGTATATATGGACCTGTGTTTCCTTCAAAGGATGAGAATCTATCCAAATCAAAAACGTAGTCCTTTGTAATCTGGTTCGATAAATCACCGTATTTAAGTGCTGCTAATCCAACCTTTCTTGCAATTTCATCCATTTCACACTCCTGAATAGACTTACCTTCCTTTAATTTTCCCCTCACATTGTCCTTAATCATTTTTATTAAGTCCTGGAGTCTCATAACACCGCCCTCTCTTGTCTTGAAGGGCTTACCATCCTTACCATTCATAGTTCCAAAACCAATGAAATTTAACTTTAGTTTTTGTTTAGCAATTTTGGTCTTAAAAGCACATCTAAAGACCTGTTCAAAGTGCAATCCTTGTCTTTTATCTACAACATATATTATTTCATCAGGGTCATACTCTTTAATTCTCTCCCAAATGGTAGCTAGATCCGTTGTACTGTATAGTGTTGCACCATCAGATTTCAAAAGGATAAAGGGAGGAATTGTATAGGTATCCTCTTCCCTTGAAACATCTATAACTGTTGCACCTTCACTTTCATAGGTGTAGTTGTTTTCTTTAAGGTAATCTACCAGCTCACCGATATATTTTTGGCTGTCACTTTCTCCCTTCCAGAGATCGAATTCCACATTTAACATGCTATAGTTCTTTTTTAGATCAGCTACAGAAACCTGGAGTATATGTCTCCAAAGAGCAAGATAGCCCACTCTCCCATTTTGTAGCTCAAAGGTTGCTTTTCTTGCTTCCTCCATTGCACCTTCATCACTCTTAGCAAGCTTATTAGCTGCTGGATATATTTCTTCAAGTTCATCTATTGTAAAGGGTGCTTCCTTTGGATATTCCCCCTGAAAGCTTACATCAAAATAAGGAAGCTCCGGCTTGCGTCTCTTAAGCTCAGAGATCACCATACCTATTTGCAATCCCCAATCTCCTAAGTGCACGTCACCTATTACGTTATGTCCTAAAAAACGTGAAATTCTCTTTATACTCTCACCAATGATTGCGGCTCTAAGATGACCTATATGCAGTGGCTTTGCCACATTTGCCCCACCATAATCTACAACTATGGTCATAGGTTTTGACGCCTCAGTACAGCCCAGCTTTTTATCATTATACATAGCATTTAAATAATCTACTATAAAGCTATCCCTTAAGGTAATGTTTATAAATCCAGGATTTACAGCTTCAACAGCTTTAAATGTATCAATATTCTTTAACTCGGCTACTATTAGGTTTGCTATTTGTATAGGTGCCTTCTTGTACTTTTTAGCAGCTGCTAAAGCACCATTGCACTGAAACTGACAAATATCAGGACGATTTGATACAGTGACCATACCGTATTCTCTGTCATATCCCAATTTTTCAAATTTCTCTTGAACTATACTACTTAACTTTTCAATGATTTTTTCCATGGCTATCCCTCCTATTTAATGCTAATAGTATTATTTTATGTAAAATAAAAAAAACCATCTCCTAAAAAGAGACGGGTGTAGCTCCGCGGTACCACTCAAATTGACTATAAATAGTCCACTCAAAACTTTAACGCAGTTAACGACTTACCCTTACAAATTGCTCAGGCAGTTTCTTAGAGGCCCGTTTCACCATTCCCCTCTTGCAGGACTTCCACTCTGTTCCTGCTCGCTGTAAGAAGTGTTAATGGATACTTTTCCCTCATCATTGAATCCTTTACCAACACATTTTAAACCATATTGTAAATTAATCTAAACTATATGTCAATAACACCTCTATCTTCCCTTGTAATTATGTGCCCCTATCTTTTATTCTAATTTAATACCTCTATCTTTTATTCTAATTATATGCATCTATCTTTCCTTGTAATTACTAGGACTAAGTCTATGAAGAACAGATAATAGATGCTCTCTTATATGATTTGCTTCATCTGCAGGAATTCCTGTATCCCGTCTAATGTCAGTTAAAATAGTCCCTATGTGTTTTTTAAGCTCATAGCCTTTTGAAGTTACCTTAACTAAAACATTTCTTTGATCGTTAACATCACGAATTCTTTCAACAAAGCCCTTACTTTCAAGCTTTTTAAGCAGTGGAGTCACGGTTCCTGAGTCAAGGTATATACGGTTACCTATATCATTTACCGTAATATTATCTTCATTCCATAATACAAGCATAGTAATATACTGTGTATAAGTTAAACCTATTTCATCAAGATAAGGCTTATAGTATTTTATAGCTTCCTTAGCACAGGCATACATAACAAAACTAAATTGACTTTCAACCTTTAAATCATCATTTTTCATTCTTATTACTTCTTTCTTTTAGCTTGGTAATATATTAAATTGTATGCAATTAAACATATTACCATAATACTATTGTGAATATTCTAAGTCAATATGGATTGAAAAATAGAATGGTGAAAAATATGAAGGTTTCAAACTTTGTCCCTATTAAATAATTATAGCTTCAAACTTATATAAACCAAAAAGGCCGTAATAAGAACATGTCCTATTACAGCCCATAAAACCTCTATTAGATTACTCTTATAGCCTAAATTTTTGAACAATCAAATTTAAGTTTTCAGCCTGCTCTGCTTGGCTTTGAGCAGATTTTGCAATATCAGAAATGGCTAGAGTTGTCTCATTTATACTGCTAGACATTTCTTCTGACCCTGCTGCAGATTCTTCTGCAGTGGCAGAAACAGTTTGAATAGCACTGTTTACTTGCTCTATTGCCTCGGAAATCGCTTGAGAAGCAATGGATATTTCATCAGCTATACCGCTTATAAGCTCTGCATCCTTTTCATATTGTATTCCTGCATCTACAAACTTGTCATAATCAGCTCTAATGTCTTTGCCAATAAAGTTAATAACATCATCGGCATTCTTAGATAAATTACCGAAGGCTGATTGAACTTGTGATACAATGCTTTGTATTTGTGATACTGCTTGGGAAGATTGCTCAGCTAGTGTCCTTACTTCTTCAGCTACTACTGCAAAGCCTCTTCCCTGCTCTCCTGCTCTAGCAGCTTCTATGGCGGCATTTAAAGCTAATAAATTTGTTTGTGCTGCTATGTTTCCAATGGAATCAGCCATAATTTTAACTTGTTCTACTACCTTGCCATCTTCAATAGCCTTAAAAATATTAGCCTGCTTTTCTTCATATATAGAAACTGCTTTTTTAAGAGCTTGGTCACTTAATTCTTTGATATTAATAGCACGCTGCTTAATTTCCTTAGAAGAATCACTCGCATACTCTGCTTTCTTAGCCATTTCATGGCTTGTTGATCCAATTTCCTCTGCAGAGGCACTAACTTCTTCAGTAGTGGCACTTAAATCCTGTGCTCCTTTTGCAAGTTGTTCCACGGTATTGTCAATGGACTCCATTTGTGATGCAAACTCCTCTGTAGTGGCAGATAATTCTTCGCTGGAAGAACTAATATCACTTGAGCTGCTTATTATTTCTGAAATAAGTGATTTAACATTATGTGCTGCCTTGTTCAATGCCTTTGCAAGTCCTCCGATTTCATCCCTGCTGTTAATATCTATAGACTTGCTTAAATCTCCATCTCCGATTGCTTCTGCAAAAACCAGGACTTTATTAAGCTGCTTTGATATTATTCTTGATATTATGAAACCAAGAAGGATTGCTAAGATTAACCCCCCTATTACAATGAAAATTATCATTTTTAAAGAAGCCGTATATAAACTAACACTTGTATCATGGTTGCTGTTAGCTAAATTCATGTTTAATCCCACTAATTTATCCAATGTTGAAGTGACATTAATTCTAATTTCGGTTACTTTTTTAAATGCTTCAGAAGCCTTCTCATAGTTGCTCTCATTGACATACTTGAAAAACTCTTCACGAGCTATACGATAATCATTTAATTCCTTTTCAAAATCAGAAAAAAGATTCTTATCTTCCTCTTTGGTTAGGGTTTTTTTATATTCCTCGATATTCTTATTGTTTTCATCTGCCAATTTATTTATATTATTTTCTGCAATCTTTATATTGTTTTGATCCTTTTCATACAGCATAATAAGTAAATTTGAACGTATATCGAATAAATTGCTTTTTATTTCTTCAATATTTCGTATACCCTTCAAATCAAGATTGTACATGCTTTCAGCATTATTGTTTATTTGTTTCATATCTGAAATGCCTATGTATCCTACTATACCAATTAGGGATGCTACTAAAATAAAAGCTGCTATCAATTTTTGAGCCATTTTTAAATTGTTAAACCATTTCATAATAATTTCTCTCACTTTCCCTTATGCAATTACATTCTGCAAAATTTAGTACCCATTTCCCTCCTTCCTGCAAATAATACACTATAAAAAGAAAACCTATGGAAAACACAGGATAATCTTTTGACCTTGAGTATAATTTTATCAATAGCATAACTTATAAAACAACATGTTTTGCTATAATTATTTCAAATACTACAAAATTATACATTCATATAATATCATTGCTATCAAAATACTGTCAATGTTTATAAAGCATATCAATATATTTGCTATTTTCTCTGTTTAATTTGCATGACATTGAATTTATCTTATCTATATTACAAGTGAGTCATAATATTTAATAATGAAGAAGCTACTAAATTAAAATACAAAAAAATACACCCTCAAATGTTAGTAATTTGGTTTTTACTAGCATTTGGGTGCACTTCAAAAGTTTTTTTGCTCTGAATTCCTTTTTTCATACTCTATAACATTCCCTCGAAATTAGAGCAAGTTCCCTACTATGAAAATAATAAACAACAAATATTTTCTTGCTTAAACAATAAGGTAATTTTTTATTCTTTAATCGCCGTAATAGATGCAGACATAATATATTCTCCAACATTTAAATTATGCGCCCATTTTTCTGCATATTCCTTTGAAACCTCTTTAGTTTCAATAATGATATTTTTAAACCTAGCCTTTTCTAGATATATTCTCAATTCTTCAACTGAAGAAGCCCCAGTAACTCATCCACAATAAAGTTTTTCATCTTGCTTCATTTCATCCGTCAATTCTCTAATAAGAACTATGTCAGATATAGCAATTCTGCCACCTTTTTTTAACACACGATATGCTTCATTATATACCCTTTGTTTTTTGGGAGATAAGTTTATAACACAATTTGATATTATAACATCAGCAGTATTATCTGCTACAGGAAGGTTTTCAATTTCACCTAATCTAAAATCTACATTTCTATATCTATTTTCCTTTGCTATAACTCTAGATTTATGAATCATCTCGGGAGTCACGTCTACCCCTATAATATATCCTCTGTGGCCAACCTTTTTTGAAGCTAAAAAGCAATCAAATCCGCCTCCACTTCCAAGGTCTATAACGATTTCACCTTCATTAATGTTAGCTATCAGCTGCGGGTTCCCACATCCTAATCCCATATTTGCTCCTTCTGGAGCATTTAAAACTTCTTCCTCAGAATATCCTATTTTACGTGATATCTCTAATGAAGACTTTTTTAGACTTATAGTATCACCATAACAATTACCCTGGCTAGAATTTCCTATGGCTATTTTCTTATAACTGTTGCGAACAGCATTTCTAATATCTATTTTTTTTAAATCACTCATCTTTTTTCTCCTAATTTAGCAACTTCTAAAATTTATTTACTACTCACTTCTAATTTTATGTTAATGTTTTCAATAAAATCAAGAGTTATTTTCAGCTGGGAAAATAAGTTCTGTTTACTGAGGCATTGCTTTAAGGAAATGGTCAATTGTAGCTTGAGAGAACTTGGTGTGAATATTAAATATAAATATAATTACTTAGTATTCATATTACCTTTTGTGGTTTTAATTATTGCATTTAGAATTTTGGATATTTCTTGACAATCACTAAGCAGCTTATTACCCTCCTCTTCGTCAACAAATCCAGTATCTGTAAGTAGTTTAATCCAATATTCCGTTTCATCTGTTTCTTTCATGGAAATATACATCTTAGCTAAAAAATCTCTTTGAGATTGTCCTCGTAATGCTTCCTTAATGTTAGCACCGATACTGGTTCCCGACCTTAAAACTTGTTTGGAAATTATGTATTCTTTATTTTGATTTGTTAATTTAATATATAAGTAAACAATGCTCTTAGCAAACTGAAAACTTTTATCAGCAATTATACTTTCGCCCATATAAAAACTCCTAACTATACAAATTTATTAGGAATTCTATCCATAGCAGCTAAAAGCTATTCCCGATACAAACATTATTTACGTTTAAATAATAAATTATAAGCATAGGAGGGTGCACAGTTTATGACTTTTTCAAAGAAAAGATTTACTCAATAAGAGGGTGCCAGTTTATTAATTTTTTAAAGAAAGGATTTACTCAAGAGTTTCATCAAGTTTTCTTTGTTTGTACCTAACTCACTTTTGTTAATCTGAGGATGAACAAAATAAAACCCGTGAAGGTATACAAGATTACTCCTACATACACCCCACGGATTATCACCAAACTTTATTTTGTAACTTGTAACTTGTAACTTGTAACTTGTAACTTGTAACTTGTAACTTGTAACTTGTAACTTCTAACTTGCCACTTGTCCCTTGCCACTTGTCACTTGCCACTTGCAACTTGTCACTTCTCCCTTGCCACTTGTCCCTTGCCACTTGTCACTTGTCACTTGTCCCTTGTCACTTCTCACTTGTAACTTGTCACTTGTCACTTGCAACTTGTCACTTGCCCCTTGTCACTTGTCACTTGTCACTTGTCACTTGTCACTTGTCACTTACTCAACCGTAACTGACTTGGCTAGGTTCCTTGGCTTATCAACATCGCAGCCCTTTTGTGTTGCCATATAGTAAGCTAGAAGCTGCAGGGGAACTACAGAAATTACCGGTGCCAGTATAGGCAGAGTGTTTGGCAGATACAGTGTGGTATCCACAGTCTTTTCTATATGCTCATTACCCTTTAGTGCAAAGGCCAACACCTTGGCTCCTCTGGTCTTAACCTCTTTAATATTGCTTACCATCTTTTCAAAGAGGTTGTTTTGTGTTGCCATAGCTATTACTATGGTTCCCTCTTCAATAAGAGCTATGGTTCCATGCTTTAGTTCTCCTGCTGCATAGGCATCAGAGTGAATATAGGATATCTCCTTTAGCTTTAAGGAGCCCTCCATAGCTACAGCATAATCCAGGCCTCTTCCTAAGAAGAACATGTCCTTATGCATATAGGTTCTAGAGGTAAACTTCTGAAGTACCTCTTTGTGCTCTAGTACCTCCTCCACTTTTTCTGGAAGGGTTAGAAGCTCTGTCTTAATATTCTTAAGCTCCTCCCCACTAATAGTCCCCTTCTGCTCTGCAAAGAAGAGGGCCAGAATATACATGGCAATAAGCTGTGTGGTATACGCCTTGGTGGAGGCTACTGCTATTTCCGGACCAGCCCAGGTATATAGCACGTCATTGGCTTCTCTTGATACTGAGCTTCCCACCACATTAGTCACTGCAATAACTCTTGCTCCCTGAGCCTTTGCCTCTCTTAAGGCAGCCAAGGTGTCTGCTGTTTCTCCAGACTGACTTACCACTATCATAAGAGTTCTGTCATTTATAATTGGATCCCTATATCTAAATTCTGAGGCTACGTCCACCTCCACAGGAATTCTTGCAAGTTTTTCAATTACATACTTTCCTACCATTCCCGCATGATAGGCAGTACCACAGGCCACAATATAAATCCTATCTAGCTTTTCTATGAGCTCCTTGCTCAGATTTATCTTATCTAAGGTTACAGGCTCATTAGGCATAATTCTAGAGGTCAAGGTGTCTCTAATAGCCTTTGGCTGCTCATGAATTTCCTTTAGCATAAAGTGCTCATAGCCACCCTTTTCTGCTGCATCAGCATTCCAGGTAACATGGTAAACCTCTCTCTTAATCTCTTCACCCTCAGGGGTTAAAAGCAATGCTCCAGTTGAGGTAAGCACTACAAATTCATTGTCATTTAAAAGGTATACATCTCTAGTTTCGTTTAGTATGGCAGGAATGTCTGAGGCAATGAAATACTCCCCCTGTCCAAGCCCAACTATAAGAGGACTATCCTTTCTTACTGCCACTAGCTTATCTGGCTCATAGGTAGAAACCACGCCTAGAGCATAGCTTCCCTCCATCTTTGCCACAGCCTTCATCACTGCTTCAACTAGATCTCCATTGTAAAAATAATCTATAAGGTGAGGTATAACCTCTGTATCTGTTTCTGAGCAGAAGTTATATCCCTTTGATATTAACCATTCTCTAAGGTGTATATAGTTTTCTATGATGCCGTTATGCACCACACTGATAGTTGCACCCTCATTGGTATGTGGATGTGAGTTCACATCTGAAGGCTCTCCATGAGTTGCCCATCTGGTGTGCCCAATTCCTAAAGAGCCGCCTATGGGGTTTTTAGAGAGCTTATTTTCTAGATTTACAAGTCTGCCCTTGCATTTGCTTACATTTAACATACCATCCTTAATAATGGATACTCCTGCTGAGTCATAGCCTCTGTATTCCAGCTTAGATAACCCTTCAATGAGTAGAGGTGATGCCTCTCTTTTTCCAATATAGCCTACTATTCCGCACATAATCTTCTTCCTTTCATTTTTGGGCACAGGTACAAAAGCCCTGTAGGCCCCTATTTTGATAAAAATTCTGAGATAAAAAGGCTTTTACACCGGATTGATGTTGTGCCGGAAATCACTTTCCGGTTTTATCAACCGCTAACGGTAGTGCGATACCGTGGGGCACCCGCCGAAGAATCGATACTCCCCATCCTCGTCAACAAAGCTGATTTATTCCTGCTTTGTTCTGGCGCTTGACTGTGTTTAATGTAACCTCCTTTATTATTACTTTAAAGCCTCTTGTATATTATATGTTTTAACCATAAACTAGGTCAAGTATTATTATTTGTCAAAAAACCTGCAGAAAATTTCTGCAGGTTTTATAGCTATTTACACTTTTCTTCTATAAGTCTTGCTAAGGAGTGTGCCATTTCATCAAGCTCTGCTTGGTTTTCGCCCTCCAGCATTACCCTTACCAAAGGTTCTGTTCCAGAAGGTCTTATTAGAACACGACCCTTTCCATGAAGCCTTTCCTCAATGGACTTTATTGCTTCAATTATATCCTTATCCTCTTTATAGATGTTCTTCATGTGGTTTGGAACTGTTGCATTGGCAAGTATCTGAGGAAGCTCTGTCATCATTGCTGCAAGCTCAGACATCTTTTTACCGCTATGTTTAACTACCTGTGCCAGCTTAAGACCGGTAAGTACTCCGTCTCCAGTGGTATTGTAATCTAAGAATATTACATGACCGGACTGTTCTCCGCCCAGCTTGTAATTTCCCTTTACCATTTCCTCTAATACGTATCTGTCTCCTACCTTAGTCTTTACGGTTTTAATATTTTCCTTTTCCATGGCAATGTCAAGTCCCAAATTACTCATAACTGTAACTACCATTACATTGTCAACTAACTTACCCTGCTCCTTTAAGTCCTTTCCGCAGATAGCCATAATAAAGTCTCCAGTAACTAGCTTTCCCTTTTCATCCACTGCGAGGCATCTGTCTGCATCACCGTCAAAGGCAAGACCTAAGTCACAGTTCTTTCTAACTACATAGTCCATAAGCTCCTCCGGATGAGTGGAGCCGCAGTTATCATTTATATTTATTCCATCAGGGTCATTATTTATAACCACAACCTCTGCTCCAAGATCCCTAAAGGTCTCTACTGCAGCTTTATAGGCTGCACCATTAGCACAGTCTAAGGCAATTTTTAAGCCTGATAAATCCCCATCTATGGTGGATTTTAAAAATTCCACATATTCCTCAAGAGCTGTCTTTTCTATAGTCTTTCTCCCTATTTGTCCACCCACTGGTGCGGGTACGCAAGCAAAATCACTCTCAATTATTGATTGAATTTTATCCTCTAGCTCATCTGAAAGCTTGTAGCCTAATGAGTTGAAGAACTTTATTCCATTATACTCTACAGGATTGTGAGAAGCAGAAATCACTACCCCTGCATCTGCCTTATACTTTCTTGTAAGATAAGCCACTGCTGGTGTTGGAACTACTCCCACAATAATGGCTTCAGCTCCAACAGACAATATTCCTGCCACTAAAGCAGATTCAAGCATGTCTCCAGAAATTCTAGTATCCTTGCCCACAAGTATTCTTGGCTTGTGAGTTCCCTCTGTGAGTATGTATGCTCCTGCTTTCCCAAGATTATATGCTGTATGTGAAGTCAATTCTTTATTTGCTATTCCTCTTACTCCATCTGTACCAAACATTCTACTCATCTTAATTACCATCCTTTATATATACTATTCATATTCTAAGCAAATCCACTAATAATTATATTACAATTTCTGTATTCTTACAAGGAAGACTTTACTGCAAAGCAAAACCCACCCCAATTGCACCATATATCATGGCTTAGCTGGGATGGGTATCACTATTGTAAAAGCAATTAATATTTTATTTATTTAACGTAGGATGCTCCTTTTTCAAGAGCCAGTTTGTTCATTTCATAGAACTTCTCTTTTCCATGATCCTTTAAGGACTGTAAAAGAGTTTCCATAGTAACTATGCCTGTCTTCTTAACCAATGCTCCTAAAAGCACCATGTTGGCTATAGTTTTAGTTCCAAGCTCCTCTGCTATGGTCTGTGCAGGAATGCTTATTACCTCAATATCTCTTCTGTCAGGTACTCTATTTACTAGATCACTATCTAGAATTAAAAGTCCTCCAGCTACAATGGCTTTTTCAAACTTATCTAAGGAAGGTCTGTTCATAACTACTACTGAAGTAGCCCTAGTAACTATAGGTGAACCGATAGCTTCATCTGTAAGTATTACAGAGCAGTTAGCAGTACCTCCTCTCATTTCTGGACCATAGGAGGGCAGCCAGGATACATTTAAATTAGCATCCATACCTGCATAGGCTAAAAACTTAGCCATGGACAATATTCCCTGTCCACCAAAACCTGCAAATACTATCTCTTGATTAGCCATGTTATTTCACCTCCTGAGTAGAGTCTTTTTTAACTCCTAGGGTATAGAAGGGAATCATGTTATCCTTTAACCACTGGAAGGATTCCTTTGGAGAAAGTCCCCAGTTTGTAGGACATATGGATAGTACTTCAACCATGGTGAAGCCTTTACCTTCTAAGTTAAATTGGAAGGCCTTCTTTATAGCAGCCTTTGCTTTAATTATATTTGGAACTGTGTCTACTGATACTCTCTCTACGTATACAGCACCCTCAAGTGTGGATATCATCTCTGCCACTCTTATAGGGAAGCCTGCAAGCTTTGTATCTCTTCCATAAGGAGAGGTCTCTGTAACTTGTCCTGGTAATGTAGTTGGAGCCATCTGACCCCCTGTCATACCATAGATACAGTTGTTTACAAATATTGAAGTAATGTTTTCTCCACGAGTAGCAGCATGTACAATTTCTGCTGTACCAATAGCTGCTAAGTCTCCATCTCCCTGATAGGTAAATACTATCTTATCAGGATTTGATCTCTTTATTCCTGTAGCTACTGCTGGTGCTCTACCATGAGCAGCTTCAAACATGTCACAGGCAAAGTAGTCATATGCCAATACGGAACATCCAACAGGTGCAACACCTATGGTTTTATCCAGTATTCCAAGTTCATCTATTACTTCTGCCACCAATCTGTGGATAACTCCATGGGTACATCCGGGACAGTAGTGCGTAGGAACATCAAGTAATGCCTTTGGTCTATCAAATACTACAGCCATTCTTCTACCCCTCCTATTTCTTCACGATTTTCATTATATTTTCAAGAATTTCTTCTGGAGTTGGCACCATACCGCCCACTCTTCCATAGAAATGTACAGGCTTTCTGCCATTAACTGAAAGTCTTACATCCTCAACCATCTGTCCACAGCTCATCTCTACAGAAATATAGCCAAGCTTAGTGTTGTTTATGGTTTCTTCGAAGGCTTTTACTGGGAAAGGCCATAGAGTAATAGGTCTTATTAATCCAAGCTTTACACCCTTCTTTTCTGCCATCTTTATTACGTTCTTGCATATTCTTGAAGTTGTTCCATAAGCCACGATGATTAAATCACATTCTCCATCACAGTTGTGCAGCTCATATTTAACTTCCTTTTCCTTTATAACATTATACTTAGCTTGAAGCTTTAAGTTGTGATTTTCTAAGTCCTCTGGCTTTAAGTAAAGAGAGTTTATTACATTGTGCTTTTCTCTTCCATTAAGACCATTTGCAGCCCAGTCCTTAACTGGTAACTCTTTTGCTGGTCTCTCCTTGAACTCAACAGGCTCCATCATCTGACCTAGCATACCGTCTCCCATAACCATACATGGTGTTCTGTAAAGATCAGCTACGTCAAAGGCCTCCTGTACTAAATCAACCATTTCCTGAATGGAAGCTGGTGCATATACAGGCATGTTAAAGTCTCCGTGAGCTCCTCCCTTTGTAGCTTGGAAGTAATCAGACTGTGCAGGTTGAATTCCGCCTAGTCCTGGACCTCCTCTAACTATATTGATTATAACGCAGGGCAGTTCTGCTCCAGCGATATATGATATTCCCTCTGCCTTTAAGCTTATTCCTGGTGAGGAGGAGGAAGTCATACATCTTGTTCCGGTACCTGCGGCACCGTATACCATGTTAATGGCAGCCACTTCACTTTCCGCCTGAAGGAAAACTCTTCCTATCTTTGGCATCTTTCTGGACATATAGGCAGCAACTTCAGTTTGTGGTGTAATAGGATAACCAAAGAAACACTGACAACCACTTCTAATAGCTGCTTCTCCTATAGCTTCATTACCTTTCATTAATACCTTTTCAGCCATGGTTTTACCTCCTTATTTTTCAACCTTAATAACTACATCAGGACACACTCTGCCACAAGATGCACAGCCAATACAGTCCTTCATCTTGTCTTCAGTAACTGTAGCAGGATGATAGCCTTTAACGTTTAATCCCTCAGAAAAAGTTATGATTTTCTTTGGGCAAACAGCGATACAATTGCCACATCCCTTACATCGGTCTTCCCTAAAACTTACTCTTGGCATTTAGATTCCTCCTTGTTTTCATATTCATGATAACCTTTACATGCATATTGGATTGCGCCCTATCTCCAGGGCGGCTTCATATATATGTCAATAGGGAAAATTTCTCCCTTTACCTTGCCTTTGAGCTGCTCTTCAAAGTCTCTTCTGCATACCAAATAGCTATATGGTATGCCTATCCTTTGAGATATGGCTTCTGTGACCCTGTCTCCTCTTAAAATATCCTCTAAAGAGGTTTCATAGGATAAATTTGTGTTGGAGATAAGCTTTGTAACCTTTAACCTTGAGGCTCTCTCTATCTCTTTAATGTATTCCTCTGTATCCTTTTCATCCTTGGTAAAGGGACGACTGTTGTTTATAACAAAATACATATCGTAGGGTTCTTCCTTAAAGTAACGATTATATTGTCCAAGAACCACAGCTCCTGCATCGTCTCCTCCCACATCTATGACTACAGTGTAGGACTTATCATTGAACACAGAAAACACCTCTGAGGGTACTACTGCAAGCTCAGCATTAGAGAGATGAGGATTTGAGGATATTACCTTCACCCCAGCCTCTTTAAGCATATCACTAACATCTCTTACACAGAAGTAAGGATTTACTATATCAATATCCACAATGGCTACCTTTTCATGCTGCTTTGCGAGCATAAGAGCATAGTTTATGGATATTTCCGTTTTGCCACTGCCAAAATGACCTGCAAAAACCTTTAATCTGCTCATAGCATTCTCCTTTTAATGTAGTTAGACCTATTTGTATTCCTTAGCAGCTTCTTCTCCCTTTAATACTCTAAGTCCTCCCTGAGCAAGAGCTAAAAGCTCATCCTCTCCAGCATAAACTACTAGAGGAGCAATGAATTCTACTCTTTCCTTAATATATTGAACCATATATTTTCCATAGGCTATTCCGCCTGTTAATATTATGGCATCAACCTTACCAGAGAGTGCTGCTGCACACTTTCCTATTTCCTTAGCTACTTGATAGCCCATGGCATTGTGAATGAGCTTAGCCTTTTCATCTCCTGCTAGTGATCTCTCTTCTATGCTCTTAGCATCATTTGTATTCATATAGGCTACATAGCCGCCTTTTCCAGTGATGAGCTTCTTTAATTCCTCTAGTGTATACTTTCCACTGTAGCATAGCTTTACTAGGTCTCCTATAGGAAGACCGCCGCTTCTCTCTGGAGAGAAAGGACCTTCACCATCTAGAGCATTGTTTACATCTACTACTCTGCCATTTTTATGAGCTCCTACAGATATCCCTCCACCCATGTGAGCTACTATAAGGTTTAAATCCTCATATTTTCTGTTGTTCTCTTTAGCATATCTCTTTGCTACAGCCTTCTGATTTAGTGCATGGAATATACTCTTTCTTTCAATTTCAGGCATACCTGATATCCTTGCTACCTCATCCATCTCATCTACTACTACAGGATCTACTATATAGGATGGTATGTTAAGAGATGTTGCTATCTCATTTGCTATTATTCCTCCAAGATTAGAAGCATGCTGTCCGGAAACTCCAATTTTTAGATCCTCAAGCATGATATCGTTAACAGCGTAAGTACCGCCTTCTATAGGCTTTAAGAGTCCGCCTCTTCCAACAACAGCATTTAGGGTATTTATGTCAAATTTCTTATCAGAGAGTACCTTTAGGATTACTTCCTTTCTGAAGCTAAACTGATCCACAATAGTGTCATATTTTGCAATTTCCTCTGAGGAATGTCTTAAGGTTTCCACCAATATAGGGTTTTCATCCTCATAAACCCCTATCTTAGTGGAGGTAGAACCTGGATTTATTATTAGTAATCTGTAAGCCATGATTTTCCTCCCTATGTTGAGTTTATTTATCCGATGTCTTCCGCCACTAATACCCAACTTCTTAATTTGGGGATAAGTGGCGTTACGACCCTGGATAACGACTTCTAAGCTTCCGCTGGAGTTTAAAACTCCACCTAAAGCTAAGAATTCTGTTTACTAGCTGCCACCAATGCTGCAAGAGCAATGGAGTTTAGTTTTGTCTCGTGACTATCTGCTCTTGAGGTAAGTATTACTGGAGCAGAGGTACCTACTAGTATTCCACCACTCTTTGAATCTGTGGTGTAGGTTAGGGTCTTGTACATTACATTTCCTGCTTCAATGTTTGGAAGCAGCATTATGTCTGCCTTTCCTGCCACAGGTCCGCTGATTTTCTTGTGAGCTGCAGCCTCTTCTGAAAGAGCATTGTCAAGAGCAAGAGGTCCATCTACAATACAGCCCTTAATCTGTCCTCTCTCATTCATTTTAGAAAGTATGGATGCATCCACAGTAGCTGGCATATCAGGATTTACTACCTCTACAGCACATATAGCTGCTGCCTTTGGAGTATCTATTCCTACAGCCTTAGCCACCTTTACAGCATTGTTTAGTATATCTATTTTAGCCTTTAAGTCTGGATACATGTTAAAGGCTGCATCTGTTAGAAATATCAATCTATCGTACTTAGGAATTTCAAAAACCCCAACGTGAGACATCAAATTACCTGTTCTTAGACCAACCTCTTTATTAAGAACTGCTCTTAAGAAGTTTGCAGTGTCTATAAGACCCTTCATCACCATATCCGCTTTCCCGGAGGATACAAGCTCCACTGCCTTTACTGCTGCTTTTTTGTCATTAGGCTCATGTATTATTTCAAAATCTGAAATGTCCATGCCTATTTTTTTTGCTGTGTTCTCAATCATCTCTTTGTTTCCAACTAGGATAGCCTTTGCTAGACCTTCTTTTCTTGCATCTCTTACTGCCTCAAGTACTGGCTCATCCTGAGCTACAGCTACTGCTATAGTCTTCATTTCACTACTCTTTACCTTGCAAAGTACCTCTTCAAAGGTTTTAATCACGATAACTACCTCCAATTTTTGCGTCTTATACCTCTAATTCGTAAATCTTAGGAGCCTCTTCACCCTTTACAACTCTTAAAGCTCCCTCTGCTAGGGCAAGCATTTCATCCTCTCCTGGTACAATCTCCACAGGAGCTATAAAGGAAACCTGCTCTAAAATCCAGGTTGTAAGTCTTTTATTATGGGCCAGTCCCCCTGTAAGTATTACAGCATCCACTTTTCCTGATAGTACTGCAGCCATAGCACCTATTTCCTTGCTTATCTGATAAGCCATGGCTTTTAAAATAAGCTCTGCCTTTTCATCCCCAGCATCAATTCTGCTGTCAACCTCTCTGCCGTCGTTGGTGCCAAGATAGCCTACAAGACCTCCTTGTCCAACCATTTTCTTCTTAAGCTCTTTATAGCTGTGCTTACCGCTATATGCAAGCTTCACCATATCTCCAGCTGGAAGACCACCGCTTCTTTCAGGTGAGAAGGGTCCTTCTTCGTTGGCATTGTTTACATCTATTATTCTTCCATTTCTCATAGGAGCTATGGAAATGCCGCCGCCTAAATGAGCTACTACAAAAGAGCTTTTATCAAATTCCAGCTCTCTCTTGCTGCAAACTCTTCTTGTCACTGCCTTTATATTTAAAGCATGCACCAAGGAACGTCTTGGAAGCTCTGGGAGTCCAGATATTCTTGCCTCTGGTTCAAATTCATCCACTGCTACAGGATCTACTATATAGGCAGGAATGTCAGCCTTTAAAGCAATTTCATGGGCGATTATACCGCCTAAGTTAGAGGCATGCTCTCCTTGATAACCAGTCTTTAAATCCTCCAGCATCTTTTGTGTTACACTGTAGGTTCCTCCTGGCATAGGTCTTAGTAGACCTCCTCTTCCAACAACTGCGTCAAGTTCATTAGGCTCAAGTTTCTGCTCTTTTAACCACTGCAGGATAACTTCTGTCCTCATGTCCTTCTGGTCATATATCTTTTCGAACTTTTTTATTTCCTCGCTGCTATGAGATAAGTTAGCTTGAGCTACTACCTCCTGCTCCTTAAAAAGAGCTAATTTGGTGGAGGTTGAACCAGGGTTTATTGCTAATATATAACCTTTTTTATTCATTTGCGCTTCCTCCGTGCAACTTTTTTATTAAAATTTCACTAACTCAATTACATTTTATCAAATAAATAGTGTAAATTACAAGTTTTCAGAATATTTATTATTTTGGTGAATAAAGGCTCATAATAGCTTCTGCACACTTTAATCCATCTACTGCGGCGGATATAATCCCACCAGCATATCCAGCCCCTTCTCCTGCAGGATATAATCCTTCTACAGATAAACTTTGCAAGTTTTCCTTCCTTATCAACCTGAGAGGTGCAGAGGTTCTGGTTTCGATGCCTGTTAGTACTGCATCATTTCTCCCAAAGCCCTTTATTCGCCTGTCAAAGACTAAAATTCCTTCCTTGAGGGTGTCTACCACATAAGAAGGAAGTACCTTTGACAGCTTTGCATAGCTCCATCCTGGGGCGTAGCTTGGTTCCACATCTCCCAGTCTTTTAGTTACCTTATCCTCATAAAAATCTCCTAAAAGCTGAAGAGGTGCATAATAGTTTTCTCCACCCTCAAGGTAAGCTAGTTTTTCATAATGCCTTTGAAATTCCATTCCAGCTAGAGGCTTTGAGCTCATAAAATCCTTAGGCCCCACTGTTACCACTAAGGCAGAGTTTGCATTTTTCTCATCTCTACTGTGATAGCTCATGCCATTTGTCACAAGATTGCCCTCCTCAGAAGCTGCTGCTACCACCTTGCCGCCAGGGCACATACAAAAGCTGTACACTGACCTATCATAGGTTTTACTGGTGTAGGTAAGTCTATAGTCTGCCCCTCTAAGCTTAGGATGCGTTGCCATGGGACCATATTGACTTTCATTTATCATAGCCTGAGGGTGTTCTATTCTCACCCCAATGGCAAAGGGCTTGCACTCCATAGCTAGGTTTTTATTATAAAGCATTTCGTAGGTATCTCTTGAGCTGTGACCTATGGCAAGGATAAGGCTTTCGCAGGGAATCTCATGAGAATTAACCACTATGCCCTGTAGTTTTCCCTGAGAGATAATTAAATCTGTAAGCTTTGAATTAAAGTGTACCTCTCCTCCAAGCTCTATTATCCTTTTTCTTATATTGACTATAACAGTCTTTAGGATGTCTGTGCCCACATGGGGCTTTCCCATATATTTAATCTCCTCTGGTGCACCTGACTTCACTAGCTCCTCTGTAATAAAGTCACAGCGGCTATCCTTACTTCTTGTAGTCAACTTTCCATCAGAGAAGGTGCCTGCTCCTCCCTCCCCAAACTGAACGTTACAATCTGTATCAAGAGCACCACCGCTCCAGAAGTCATCCACAAGCTTTGTCCTTTCCTCCACACTGCGTCCTCTCTCAAAAATAATGGGGTTATAGCCTTTTTCAGCCATCAAAAGACCGGCAAATAATCCTGCCGGTCCCATTCCTATAATCACAGGTCTATGTAGAGGCTTCTTCTGTCCAAGGGTAAAGCTTGCCTCATATTTATTTTCTTCAAATTTAACATCACTATCATTGATCTTAGTAACTAATCTTGCTTCCTCATCACATTCAAACTCCACGGAATAGTTAAAACGTATATCACTCTTATTTCTAGCATCAATGGATTGCTTTACAATTTTAAAGTTTTTTACATTTTTTTCCTTAAGGCCCACTTTTTTTATTGCCTTTAGTTTTAGTATATTTTCATCCTCCTCCAGTCTAAGAAGAAGATTGTTTATTCTTATAGCCATAAGTACACCTCCAGAATGCTTATTTTTTTGTCAGGTTAACTTCAATCTTATCCGGTGTGGTTAATATTAGCTTTACTGCTGGATCCTTAGGCTTTACCACCACTGTATAGGTATTCTTTCCCTCCGAAGCTCCAGAAAAATCTAGATAACATTCAAAGCTGTCTTGGTTTAAAGCTTTAATTATTAGGTCCTCTCCAGATACCTTTACCTCCACCTTATTTGCTGCAGGTGTAACTGAAAAACTATCTGCATTTTTATAGGCTACATTTAGTGATAAGGTTCTCTCCGTAAGCTTAGGGGATAAATCAAGCCTTACCTTAACTTGTTCAGAGCTTCCTATAACCCTTACGTTTTTCGGTACCACAAGCTTAACCTCTACGGTTGCACTTTCTGTAAAGGTGGAGAGGTCTATAGGCTCAGTATCTAAAACCTGTATCTTGGAGGTTATTTCCTCAGCACCTGCAATATCTATTTTTTCTGGGTTTGCATAGGCTATGGTATAAGTGCCATTAGTTGGCAGATTACCTTTTACCTTTACGTTTATACCTACAGTTTTAATCTTCTTTACTGGTACTACAATATCTGCAAAATTCTTTGTAACAATTACGTGCTCTACTGGTTTATCGGCAGAATCTACAGCCACCAGAGGCAATGCAAAGTTAACATCCTTGTCAGCATTTTTTACGCTGCCCTTTGCCACTGCTTTTACTACCCTGCTTATATATTTAGCTGCACCCTTTACAGTAACCTCAGAGGGCTTTATTTCAGGCTGAAGTGTAGCATATCCAGATTTTGGCACACCCTCCATCTCTAGTTCTACAGGTACAGTCTTCTCTGTAAGATCATCTAGTACTACCTTAACAGCCATATCTCCTGTAGCCAGCACCTTTACCTTTTCAGGCTGCGCCTTTATCTCTACTGGTATCAAATTATCTCCCTTCTTTAAGGCATAGGTACCCATATCAGCCACTACCTTAAAGTCACTTGAAGATACTGCATTTACCTCAGAGGTCTGGCCCTCTACTGATATAGTGATTGTATAATCACCTTCAGATACCTCAGCAAGCTTTGCTTGGGTTACAGCATCCATATTAACAAGCTCTACCTTGACATTTTTGATCTTTCTGTTAATTCTAGTGTTTTCTAGGTTTGAAACATATAACCATAATCCAAAGGCTACGATAACACAGGTTATCTTTATTATTATCTGTTGTGAATTTTTGATTCCCATGCCTTCACCTTCTCTCTGAGAGACCTCTTTCTATTTGAACGATTCTTGATTATCCTCATTAGGATATCCTTCAATTTATCCTTGTCATAATTTCTTGTAAGCCTTCCGTTTACTGCTAGGGATATCACTCCAGTCTCTTCAGATACCACAATGGTCATAGCATCAGAGTTTTCTGAAATACCAATGGCTGCTCGGTGCCTTGTTCCCAGCTCCTTGCTAAGTTCATTGCTGCTAGTTAGCGGTAAAAAACAGCCTGCAGCTACAATACGGTCATTCCTTATAACTGTAGCACCATCGTGGAGAGGAGTGTTTATTACAAAAATGTTTTCTAAAAGTGCAGCACTTACAGCTGCATCAAGCTTTGTACCAGTACTAATGACTTCTCCAAGACCAGTTTTTTGCTCTATTATAATAAGAGCTCCTGTTTTAGTTTTGGAAAGTCTTTCCACAGCATTTACTATCTCTGTGATTACCTCTACTGCAGCTTCCTCATCTTCTAACAAAGACATATCATTAAAGGCAGACCTTCCAAGGTGCTCCAGGGCTCTTCTAATCTCCGGCTGAAAAATGATTACAATAGATAAAACACCTATGGTTATGGTGTTGTTTAAAATCCAATAGAATAAGGTAAGATTTAAAAGCTTACTTATAGGAATTAGTATTACTATGAGCAGGATTCCCTTTAAAAGCTGTTCTGCTCTGGTCTCCTTTATAAGCATATAACCCTTATAAAATATGTAAGATACTACCAAAATATCTAATATAGCCCATACGCTTATATTTTGGATAGTATTAAGAAGCATCTGAAGTAATGCCAAATTAACTCACTCCCTTTACGAATGTACCTATTAACAATTATACACCATTATATATTTTTATAGTATATATGGGCAAATTTTTATAAAATATTAATAAAAAAATTACACAAAATATTTAAAAGGAGGTGTGTTTATGGGCCACACTGAAAATAAAATTGAAAATTCACTAAAGGCTGCCTTAGAGAATGGGCTTTTAGAGGATGCAAAGGATATAAATATACGAGTGACTCCACAGGTAGTAGAGCTCTCTGGCTTTGTAGATGTGCTTTATAATAAAAATAAAGCAGAAAAAATAGCAGAAAATCTATTAGTGCATCATAAGGTGGAAAACCATATAACTCTTTCCTACACAGGTAGCAAAAGTGACAAGGACATGGAGGAGGACATTAATAAAAAACTTAGAACCTCAAACTCCAGAGAGGATTTTAATGGAGTTACTGCCCATGTAGAAGCAGGAACTGCGGTATTAAACGGCACTTTAGACACTGAAAGTCTAAGAAAACAAGCTTTAGAGCTGGCTTCAAAGGCAGAGGGTGTTGTAAATGTGGTAAATACAATGGATATAGGCTCCTCAAGCAATGATGTGGAAATAGCTAATGAAATCAATCGTTATTTTATCGACTCCTTTATCGATGTACAGGATGTCTCGTCCGTAGTACAGGATGGTATAGTACGACTTCAAGGCTACGTAAACAACTCAGCTGAGGGCAGAACTCTAAAGGCTATAGTTGAGGAAATAGATGGAGTGCATAAGGTCATAAATAATTTAGATATAAGGGATTGGAGTCTGGAATAATATCCAGGCTCTTTTTTTGCGTTATATTTTTTATACTTTATATTTTTTCTACATTATGGTAATATATCACCACAGGTATTAATTATTCTTAATTTGTCAGTCATAATCTTTCATTATATTATAGTATTAATATTATATGCCAAGTAATACTAAGAAAGGTAGGTGAGCTTTCGTGCTGCAGAATTTATGCAGTACGAGAAAATGCAGTGGATAAAGAAGTGAATGTGAATGTGAAAAATAAAAAGAAAAAAATATGGATAAATGTAGGCATAACTGCTGCCATAATAGCTTCTTGTGCTTTGATATTCTTCGGGGCATATTATGTTATGAGCGGGAATTCTTATGGTGCCTATGAAAAGTCCTTAAAGACACTCTCTACTGATATAAACAAGGCCAATGATACTACCTCTCTGCTCATGAAGGGCGATAGTATAGAGGTTGAAGCTTCAAAGACTCAGCTTAATAAGATTATTGAAGATTTACTTGCAGCAAAGGCAAAGGCTTCTGCCTTAATTCCTGGAGATAAATACCGAGCTTCTCAGGATAATTTTGTAAATGGTATTAATAGCAATGTGTACATATATAAACAGCTTCAGGTGGTTCTAAACAATCCTAATGCTAAGGATGCAGATAAGGCCCTGGAGGAACTGTTAAAGTATAGGGAAGAAACTTTATCCTACTATAAAAAGGCATCTACATCTAAAGTTACTATATCTTTTTCTAAGGCTGCAGACAAGTATGTAACAAGCAGCTACAACTATCTTACCGCATATCTTCAGGACAAGAAGAAGGATGATTTAGTAATCAACCTTTATTCTGATTATAAGACCTCTTTGGATAAAATCCTTAGTGATTTTTTAGCCTTAAAGGTGGATTGGTCTTCTACAGCCTCAAGGGCTCGCTTTTCAGGCTATGATAGTGTATTGTCTGAGCTAAATAAGCAGAAAAAGGAGCTTTCTTCTTTAAAGGACAAGTTACTTGCCCTTACTGTACCAGGAAAACCAGAGGACTTTAAGAAAAATATAACTGAACCAATTAAGCTGCAAACCTCTCTTCAAGCAGTGCTTGAGGATTATGACAGCTACCTGCAAAGCTTTATATATAATCTGGATATTGAAAAATTAAAATCTGTAAGTGGTGCAATGACAGCCTCAGAGCTTCAGGAGCTCTATGGAGCTGTAGATGAAAAATATCAGAGCTTTAACAAGGACTATGACAGCTTCAGCAAGCTTTTTGATGAATTTAACTCTGCCCTTACTTCCAGAAAATAATAATAATTATGAAATTTTTTCTTTCAGTATACATTATTTCTTTTATTCTGGGAATAATATCAATAACCTAAGTTATGTATAACACGGGGAAACCACGTTTTTTTGGGGTGAATCGCATATGCGTAGGTTGTGCCTTTACCGAACCCGTCAGCTAACCCCGTAGGTAAAAGGAGCGAATGCACATGAAAAAAATATGTGTTATTATTCTCAGTTTAATGATGTATGCTGCAATGCCTGGACTTTATGCAAAGGCCTACTCTATAGAGGGAGATGTGAAAAGTCTCTACAGGGAGGAGCTTGCTTCCGTAACAGTATTTGATTCCAGCGGCAACTATGTGTATGTATCAGAGGAAGATATTAATTTAATGGCTCAAATAGTTTATGCAGAGAGCAGAAGCGAACCCTATACAGGAAAGGTGGCAGTGGCCTCTGTAATTTTAAACAGGGTAAGAGACCCAGGCTTCCCAAAGACTATTGAAGGTGTTATAAAGCAGAAAGGAGCTTTCTCTTGTCTAAAAAACGGCGAAATATCCGTAACCCCCGATGAAAGCTGTTTTAAAGCTGTATTAGAGGCATTAAAGGGAAGTGATCCCACCAACAATGCTCTGTTTTTCTATAATCCTAAGATTGCAAAGAGTCAGTGGATGAAGGATGTAGCAAAGACCAACATAAATCAGATAGGAAATCACACCTTTTTTGCAGTTAAGCGTTAATAAAGGCATACAAAATAATAAAGAGAGAAAAGTATATGCTTAGGTTACTTTCCTCTCTTTTTCTTTTTATAATATTTATTTCTTTCTACTATCTAAATATGCTACTGCATTTAATGCTGCCACTTGACCCTCTCCAGCAGATTTCATATATTGATAAGGCTTTCCAGTACAGTCTCCTGCAGCAAAGCAGCCCTGAAGGTTTGTACTCATATCTCGATTTACCTTGATATGTCCACCCTCCTCTTCAAGTCCTGGCACTAGTTGAGAAGGTGGTACACTCTCTTTTAATATGAAAATTCCATCAGCAGATATTTCCTGAGAGTCTAGTACTAGCTTTTGGGCCTTATCCACGCCTTCAACAGCTCTAGGTCTTCCCTTCACTACCTCAATTGCAGGATTAAGCTCATAGGGCTCCTTATACACTGGCACATAATACACCTTTGAAGCAAGCTCACTTACAAAGTTTGCTTCTTCCTCAAAGCCCTTTCCATAGGATACAATGACTACAGTCTTGCCCTTATATAAAGGTGCATCACAGGTGGCGCAATAACCCACACCCTTGCCCAGATACTTTTCTTCTCCTGGCAGCGGCTTGGTATACTCCATTCCAGTGGCGATTATCACAGAGGAAGCCTCATAGCTATTGTCCTTGCTCATTAAAGCAAAATAATCTCCCATGGCATAGACATTGTTTATCCTGTCTTCTACAATTTCTATATTCATCCTGTTAATATGCTCTTCAAATTTTGCCTTAAGCTCCATGCCAGTGCTCTCATATAGTCCGAGATAATTGTTCACAAGCGGAGCTTTTTGAACCTTTGAGCTTAGTTCCTTACTCCCAAAGAGTATTATTTTCTTATTTCTTATCACTGCATTTATCGCAGCAGCAAGACCGGCAGGACCGCTTCCCACAATGGCTATATCATATCTCTCCAATTTAAATCTCTCCTTAAGGCTTATTAAGGAAGGAAAATCTCTCGACCTCCCCTCCTTTAATATTGGTGATATAGTATTATAGATGCCTTACAATAGCATCCTTTATTGCATTCTTAGGTCTAAAGCCCACTAGAGTATCTACAGCATTTCCATCCTTAAAAACAATAAGGGTTGGGATGCTTGCTATTCCATATTGCTGTGAGGTTACTGGGTTTTCATCTACATTTAGCTTAAGGAATTTAACCTTGCCCTCTAGTTCGCCGCTTAGGTCTTCTATAACTGGAGCGAGCATCTTGCAAGGACCGCACCAGCTAGCCCAAAAATCTACTACAGAAACTCCTGAAGCACTCAATACCTCATTTTTAAAATCATTATCATTTATTACCTTCACCATAATAATACCTCCTTGCATACCCCTCATGGGTATCTGTCTATATTTATTGTATTATTAATAATAAAAACTGTCAATAGCTAGAGACTATTAGTTACATTTTGTTTATTTTTATTATTACATTTTTATTATTATCTCCTATTATAATCTAGTCATTCTAACTTTGTGCTATAAAATAATGAATATACATAACAGCTTATTTTACTGCACTTCCATTCTTATCAAGTCGTGCAGCTCTAACGGTGCTTCTATATTCACTTTTGCTGTTATCATCAAAAATATTAAAGGATATGTCATAATGTTCTTCGTCTAACCTCTTTATCTCTGTAACCTCTTCAAGCACATTTCCGCTGCTGTAGAAAAACCAGCTCAAGCCCTTGTAAGCCTGAACTGCATATATCTCTCCGCCCCTATAGTCTGAAGCCTTAGAAGGTGCAACTACCACCAGCATTACGTCCTCAGCTATCCATTCAAAATCCCTGACAGTATAATCTGGATTTTGGAGTATCTCCAGAGTCCAAGAACTGTTGTCTAAGGAATCCTGCACAAATATTTTACCGCTGTTTGTTAATTTCCCACTGTCCTTTTTACCTATAATATGTGCAGAAAGTCTTCCATCTAGTGAAGCCTCCACTGGGGAGGCTGAGGTTACATCTGTCTCAGGCTTTATAGAGGTCCTGGCAAATTTTATAGGTGAGTCGATAATGCTGCTCTTTTTAGCAGCTATATTCCCACTCTTAGTGTCCTCCATGGAAATCATATTTCTTAGACTTATTCTTCCCTGTGAATTTAGAATATCCTTCATATTGACATAGTTATTTATAGCCAGCACAAAAGCTAGCAGCAATATTACCGAAGCAGCAGTGGTATTATAAAAGACACCGTGTCTTTTAAAGTGAAATTTCAGCTTATTCCTTAGGCTGCTATTATATCTGTCTTTATCAATTCTCTCCATGACATGAGTCCTAAGCCTTTGAAAGCTCACTGGAGTGTTGAAGAAGTATTCCTTAAGTAGCTCTTCCCTAGCATTTTCCTTTTCACAAAGGGTATTACAATGAGAGCAGCAGTTAAGATGCTCACTTATTTCTTCTCCCTTATTATAGCTCAGTTCATTAGTTAAATAATCCCATATATATTTTTTAAAAGCCTTACAGTTCATACTGCTCTCACCTCCTCTGTCCATAGAATTCTATCCTCTTAAGAGTTTTGATATATTTATATACGTAAACATTTTCATTTAGTTATGGTGCCATAAAAAAAATGACCTGTCATAGACAGGCCATAAATACTTATTTAGAATTTAGCTCTTGAAGCTTTTCTCCCTTTTCATTATATAGATAGTAAGGCTTGCTAAAGCTTGCATCAAAGCCAGTTATCTTCCACTTCTCCCCATGAGATTTCATGAAAGCGTTATCGTCATAAATCAACATATTAAGCATCAGCTCATTATCCTTCTTAACTACATTTGTGACCTGCAGCTTATCATTGTTGCGCTCATAGACAGGTATAAAGCTTCCATCCTCAATGTTTAATAGATATAGGTCTCCACCAAAGCTTAAGGTTCCATAGGCAAGGCCATATGTCACTAGGAGATTCTTAGCATCCCACCATTCCACCTTCATAGGAGTAAACTGTTTGCTGTTTTCTGCAGCATCCTCTTTGAAGCTTACATATTTATTAGTGGCTTTGTCATAGAGCACTATATACCCTATGCCTTCCTCCTGAGCATCCTCCGATTTACCTTCCACACAAGCAGAAAGTGTTCCGTCCGAATATGACTTCCAAGGTGTATGAAAATCTGGTGCCTTATCCATACTGGTCTTTATAAGTTTCTTATTCACAATTAAATTGTTTATAGCACTGCTATCCTTCGCCTTTGCATCAGCACTTGCGTTTTCCTCAGGAGCACCTGCAAATTTTACCCCGTTGTCCTTACTTTGATCTTGATTTTGTACTATTGTAGTTTTAGGATTTAGCTTAAAATAATCTCTATCCTGTAGTATTATAGGGGCAATAACAACTATAGCAAGAAACAAACAAGCTGCAGTAAGGTATCTTCCGCTATTTGTTCTAAAGCTGTAATATAGCTTTTTCTTACCTGGGTTTTTGTATTTAGCTTTATCAATATTCTTCATAACGCTATCTGAAATTCTGTTTAAGGATACACCATCAAGTTCAAAATAATCCCTAAAGGCATCCTCCCCACTGCATTCCTGCTTATAAATAGTACTGCACTTTTCACACTGCATAAGATGTCTGTCCATAGCTAATTTTAAATCATAGGAAATACCACCCTCCATGTACTCCTGCATTCTACTGCGAAAAGTATTGCAATTCATCATTTACACCTCTTTTCCTTAACTATAAGGTAATCTCTGAAGCGATCTCGTATTTTATAATATCTTCTTTTTACGGAGGATTCACTCATATCCATTATCACTGCTATATCGCAAAAGGTCATGGAATCCTCTGAGTATTTAAGGGTTATTATGTGTCTATCTATATCACTAAGATTTGTCAAAAAGCCTTCTACTATTCCTCTAGTCTCCATAAACTCCATATGCTCCTCTGGTGAGACCTCCCGTGAGACAAGCACCACGTCCTCTAGATTGGATTCATATACCCTTTTATATTTTCTTATGTAATCAATACATTTATTTCTGGATATTTGAAGCAGCCAATTGGAGAACTTATAATCCTTGTTATAGGTATAAAGCTTATTATATACAGTTATAAAGACCTCTTGGGCAATATCCTCTGCAGCTTCTCTATCCTTTATTATGTTATATACAAATTTAAGAACCATAAGCTCATATTTATTAAGAAGGATGTTAAAGCTGTCTATATTTCCATTTAACACCTCTTGTATAAGCTTTATATCTTCATCCATACCCCACACCCCATTCAAATATAAGATGAATAATTTCTTTATTATGGTTTTCAACTATTAATACGAACTTCTGCATCAATAGTTACTCTACTTTAAAATTTTACTTTAATAATTCTTTAAATTCCAAAGCTTCCCTCACGTTTGCAAAATCATTTTCCTTTGCAGCCACACTTTTAACACTAGCATCTAATTCTATAGCCTTCTTTAAAAACCTTACAGTGTTTTCCACATCACCTTTTCTGCCATAGATAGAAGCCTTGCCGTAATAGCTCCATACATAGTCCTCTAGCTCCAAGGCTTTGTCATACCATGTAAGAGCCTCCTCATAATGGCCAAATAGCTCGTAGGCTAATGCCTTATTAAACCTTCCATAAGCAAAATCTGGCTTTAATTCTAGGGCTCTATCTATCTCTGCCATACCCTCCACAAACTGATTTCTATATTTGTAGCAGATAGCTATGCCTTTAACGCTGTGTGCACTATAAAAGCTGTCATCCTCTTTTATTATGTCATCACACAGCTTTATTGCCTTTTCATATTCACTATTATGAAAAGCCTTGTAGGCTTCATCATATCTACTTTCAAGCTCTTTTTTCTTTTCTTCCTTTTTCGCTTCCTCTGCTGCAGCCTTTTCCTGAGCCTCTTTAGCCTTTTTTTCCTCTTGCTTTTGCAGTGCAATCTGCTTTTCCTCATTGGCCTTTTTTGTCTGATAATTGTCCCAGCCTGCCTTAGCCACAATGGCTATTCCTATTACACTTAGGACAATAAATATTATTACCTTTTTTCTTAAGGATACATTCTTAAAAAACATAATTTCTTTTCCAAACATAATTTTTCTCTCCTTGTACGTAAATAAGGATTTGTTTTGATAATAGTATAGCATATGTGTGAAAATCTGTATAAATAAATTTAAACTTATGAATAAGTAATAGATATGAATAAGTAATAGATAAGAGGGAATAGTTAAGAAGTATAATTGAAAATTCACTATAATTTGAGGTAAACAATGAAGGATAGCGAGTTAATTAAGCAGTCTGTAGCCTTTTCTGTTTCTATTATTGAGAGTGTGAAATTTTTTCTGTA
>DBMJ01000020.1 GCA_002298125.1 Clostridium sp. UBA701
TACAGAAAAACTTTCACACTCTCAATAAAAAATCCTGAGAGAATTTCTCTCAGGATTTTTTATCTATATTTATCTAATGCCTTTTCAGTTGCCATAAGCAGATTATTAAGCTCATATACCTCCCCTTCCTCTAAAAGACGGCTAAGCTGAGCCTGAAACCTAGTGGACTCAGAAAACTTACCCAAGGAGGAAAGTGTCAATATATTGTTCATTATATTAGATACCAAGCTGGATTTTACCTCAAAGAGCTTCTGTGCATCCTTTATCTCATCCTTAATCTCAAGCATCTGTTCATCAAGCTGGAAGGCCGCATCAGCTGCATTTTTAAGCTTATACTTGATATTTTCAGGGATGTCATGCTTATATTTATAATTTAATGAATGCTCTATAGTAGCCCAAAAATTCATAGCCAAGGTTCTAATCTGCAGCTCTGCTAAAATGTCCACCTGTCCCCTTGCCATGTTTACAGGATATTTAATAATCATATGATAGCTTCTATATCCACTGCCCTTAACATTGGTTACATAGTCCTTCTCGTACATAATTTGCATGTCCTTACGATCTCTAACTAATTGTACCACCTTTTCAATATCGTCCACAAACTGGCACATTATTCTTATGCCAGCAATATCCTCCATGTCATACTGAATTCTATCTAGTGGTATAGAAAACTTATTAGCTTTTTCAATTATACTGGATACTTCCTTTACTCTTCCTGTGATAAATTCCACTGGTGAGTATTCATTTTTATTTCTATATTCAGTTCTGATGCTTCTAAACTTTACCTTAAGCTCCTCCACAGCCTGATAGTAAGGTATGAGAAAGCTTTTCCATTCTACTAATGCCATAAGTATTCACCCTTCATTACAAGTTTTCTCTATAAATCATTCTAACCTTAGTTTAAGATTGAGGAATGTAAACAGTTATTTATCATAAAGTAAGAAGTAAGAAGTAAGAACTAAGAGTTTCTGTAAAAATTCAGCTAAGCTGAATTTTAACCAACTATTCCCTCTTACCTATTCTCTCCTACCTCTTCCCTCTTCCCTCTTCCCTTTTAACTTGTCACTTCCTAACTTGTCACTTGTCACTTTTAACTTGTCACTTCTCACTTTTAACTCTTACTTATTCCCTCTTACTTATTCTCTCTTACTACTATAATAATAGCAGAATTATCATTTTCATTCTACTAACAGTGGGAAATAATCAACAAAATATATTACTTTATATCTGTAATACATTAATATACTAAATGCAAGAAGGAATTTATTTTGATTTGTCGAATATAGGCTATTATGTAAACTTTCTTAAATGAGAATATAATATAATACAATTTTAAATTAAATTGAAGAAACATATTTCCAGATAGAGGTGATAAACGTGACTAATACTAATGCAATTTACGAAACAGAAGAAAAACAAAAAACTATGCTCTATGAAAAAGAGATAGTTTGCCCTGTATGTGGGAATGTATTTAAAGTTAAGGCTGTAAAATCCTCTTCCTACAGAATAATAAAAAAAGATACAGATTTTTTAATACACTATTCTGTGATAAACCCATATTTCTACGATGTATGGCTATGCAATAAATGTGGCTATACTGCTATGAAGGCAGACTTTGATCACATTAAAGTATCTCAAAAAGGGCTAATAGAAAAGCTTATTACTCCTCGCTTTAAAAGTAAAAATTATGGAGAGACCTACAGTCTAGAGAGCTCCATTGAGAGATTTAAGCTGGCTCTTATAAATTATATTACCATGGAATCAATCTCTAGTAAAAAAGCTATGGTATGCCTGAAAATCGCGTGGATGTATAGACTGATGGAAGACAGCAACAATGAAAAAACATACCTGCAGCAGGCCTTAGACAGCTTCAACCAAGCTTATATGAAGGAGGACTTCCCAATCTATGGTATGGATAAATATACCCTGATGTATTTGCTTGGAGAATTAAATAGAAGACTTGATAAGAAATCTGAAGCTTTAAAATGGTTCAGCATGGTGGTTACTACTCCGGGAGCAAATGCAAAGGCTAAGCAGCTGGCTAGGGATCAAAAAGAGGTGCTTAGAGAAGATGAACTAAAAGCACAGGCTGTTGCAAGCATGGAGGAGCTTAAGGAAGAAAATAAGAAGGACAATAAATTCTTTAAACTATTTAAATAGGTAAAAAACTTTAAGGGAAGGAATGTAAGCATTCCTTCCCTTTATATGTGCTTAAATACTTTGTTGTCTTAAATGAATAAATTTACATTGGAGTCCTCTGCCTCTCCAAGATAATAGCCTACTCCTCCAATTTTCACTCCATCGATAAGCTCTTCCTTTGCAATTCCCATTACGTCCATGGACATCTGGCAGGCCACAATCTCAATGCCGCTTGCAATAGCAGCCTTAATAAGATCCTCTAAGGAGCTTATGTTTTTATCCTTCATTACCTTCCTTATCATCTTAGGCCCCATACCCATCATGTTCATTTTAGATAGCTGAAGCTTTTTACTGCCCCTTGGCATCATGGCTCCAAACATCCTATCCATGAAGCCCTTCTTTACAGAAACCTTTTCTTCCCTTCTTAGAATATTAAGTCCCCAAAAGGTGAAGAACATAGTTACCTTTTTACCCATAGATGCAGCTCCGTTGGCAATGATAAAGGAAGCAATAGCCTTATCTAAATCTCCGCTAAAAACCACCATGGTTTTGTTGTCCTTAACTTCATCAGCTGCTTTAGAAATAGACACTTCTCCACCCTTTTTAATAGTTGCTATTATCTCTGCTTTACTGCTGTCAAGAGATAACAGCTCATTTCCTGTCTTTCTGCACCAGGCCTTGATATCCTCCACAAAGCCTGGGTCTGTAGCTCTTACCTCTAAAATCTCACCTTCATTAAGTGTTTCTAGTGCACCTTTCACAGACATTAATGGTCCAGGACAGCATAATCCACTGGCATCAAGAGTTTTTGTGGGCTTATCTATTGGTTTTTCATAACCGCAGGGCATCATTTCACAAGGTCTTTGCCCAGAACCTCCCTCTTTATCATTATCTCCAGAGCCAGCCTTTTCATCTACAGGCTTTGGTACAAACCTAGAGGAAGCATAACTCTTATAACCTCCAGTCATGTTCTTAACCTTAAAGCCATTAGCTTTTAGAATCCTTGAGGCAATATACCCTCTAAGTCCTACCTGACAGTTGATCCAAACTTCCTTATCCTTATTTATTTCACCAAGTCTTTGTCTTAAATCATCAACTGGAATATTAATTGCACCTTCTATCTTTCCATTTTCATATTCTTCAGGGGTTCTTACGTCTACTAATAAAGTTTTTTCAGTATCTCTAAATTTTAAATCCTCTACAGTAAATACCTCTTCACCATTTTTAAGTACATTTTGTGCTACATAGCCTAGCATATTAACAGGATCCTTAGCAGAGGCATAAGGTGGTGCATAGGCCAATTCCAGCTCAGTTAAGTCCTCTACAGTACCCTTTAGCCTTATAACTGTAGCAAGTACATCTATTCTCTTATCTACTCCATCACTGCCTACTCCTTGAGCTCCTAGTATTCTTCCTTCCTCATTAAAAAGCAGCTTTAAGGTCATTGGAATAGCACCGGGATAATAGCTGGCATGAGACATTGGATGTATGGTTATAGCTTTATATGGTATATTCATCCTTTTCAAGGTTCTTTCATTATTTCCTGTGCCTGCAGCAGTAAGCTTGAATACCTTTATAATGGAGGTACCCTGAGTACCCTTATAGGTGGTAGGTATGCCTGCAATATTGTCTGCAGCAATTCTTCCCTGCTTGTTTGCAGGTCCAGCTAAAGGTATGGCACTGGAGGAACCATTTACAAAGTCCACTATTTCAACTGCGTCTCCCACAGCAAATATGCCTGGGATATTGGTTTCCATATTCCCGTTGGTCAAAATATGTCCTCTCTGTCCAAGTACTATGCCTGAGTCCTTTAGGAAGTCAGTGCTTGGTGTGACCCCTATGGCCATAATCACAAGCTGAGATTTTAACTCCATACCCTCAGAAAGCATGGTTACAATATGCTCCTCTTCACTTCTAAAGCCTTGTACAGGTGTATTTAGAACTAGAGAAACTCCATTTGCCTCAAGCTCCTTTTCTACCAAAATTGACATATCGCTGTCAAGTGGCGCCAAAACGTGAGGAGCTGCTTCTACCAAGGTCACCTTCATCCCTCTATGAATAAGGTTTTCAGCCATTTCTACTCCAATATAGCCTCCACCTATAACCACTGCAGAAGTACCCTTAGCATTATCTACGGCCTCTTTTATCTTGTCTGTATCCGCTATATTCCTAAGAGTAAAAATTCTTTTATCCTCAAGTCCAGGAAATGGCGGCTTAATTGGATGAGCACCTGGTGAAAGCACCAAATAGTCGTAGTTCTCTTCATACTCACCCTTATCACTTCTTACAGTTACGCTCTTGTTTTCAGGGCTTACCTTAATAACCTCACTAAAAACCCTTACATCAATATTAAATCTTTTCTTCATAGCCTCTGGAGTTTGTACAAGAAGCTTGCTTCTTTCAAGTATGGTTTCTCCTATATAATAAGGCAATCCACAATTTGCAAAGGAAATGTGTTCATCCTTTTCAAATAAAATTATTTCTGCTTCCTCGTCCAATCTTCTAAGTCTTGCAGCAGCAGATGCTCCTCCTGCTACTCCACCCACTATTAACACTTTCTTACTCATAGCCTTACCTCCTAATAATAAAAATCATTTTTTATAGTGTTTACTCCTCTTTTGCCTCTGGAAAAAGTACCTCAATGAGCCTTTTTACCTCCTCATTGACAACTCTATAGTTAATCTCAAGCCCCTTTCTCTCACCTTCTATAATTCCTGAACTTTTAAGCTTTTGAAGGTGTTGAGAAACAGTGGATTGAGGTATCTCAAGACAATTTTGCATGTAGCTTACATTGCATTGACCTTTGTTTAATAGTCCCTTAATTATACAAAGTCTTATGGGGTGAGCCAAATTTTTAAGCAATTCAGCCTTCTGATTAAATTTCTCATGATTTTTTTCCAAATTCATCACCCTTCTCTTAAGATTACTAACATTAGTATTGTTAATAACCTTCAATTTAAGTCATCTTTCTATATCATTATATCACTATATTATGATATTGTGATATAATTGTCAATAAATAACCCGTGGAATTATCAAATAATTCTCACGGGTTTAAAGTTAAGATAATCACTAGAGGTCATAATATACTCTACTCCATGGTGCATGCCTTTAAGCATCTTATTTGCAGAGGGCCCATGAAGATGCCCATAAATAACCTTCTCCACCTTATATTCTTCAATAATCCTTGTTATAGAATTATCCTCCTGATTATCTAAAATAGGAGGGTAATGAAGCATAACTATAAATTTCTTAAAGCCAGCTCTTACTGCACTTTCAAGAGAAAGCCTAAGTCTTATCTGTTCTCTTAAGTACACCTTTTTATCCTGAGGATCGGCTCCTTCCTCCTCCGCTATATTCCACCCTCTAGTGCCGCATATTGCGTATTCGCCATAGGAAAAGTGATTGTTTTGAATAAAGTTCATATCTTCAAAAAGCTTGTTTAACTTAGTAATACTGCTCCACCAATAGTCGTGGTTACCCTTTACTAATATCTTTCTCCCTGGCAGCATATGAATATAGTTCAAATCTGCCATTCCCTCTTCCATTTTAATAGACCAGGATATATCTCCTGCTATTAATACTGTATCTGTTTCTTTAATTACTTCTCTCCAATTTTCTGCTATCTTTTCTTCGTGTTTATACCACTTCTCTCCGAAAACATCCATGGGTTTATCACCATTTAATGCAAGATGCAGATCAGATATGGCGTATAATGCCATTTTGGTCACCTCTTTGCTGCTTTGTTATCGATGTCCATAACAAAAGCTATAATCTTTGCTACAACATCATATAATTCTTCTGGAATTTCTTGTCCTATATCTATATTGTTTAGTAAATTTGCTAATTCACTATTTACCACCAAGGGTACACTAGCTTCATTGGCACATTCAATTATTTTGTCTGCAATGTGTCCCATGCCAGCTGCAGTAACAACTGGCGCTGTATAGGAGGTATCATATTTTAGTGCTGCTGCCTTTTTTATTTTTTTCATTTTACCACCCAACTTATTCATGATTATTTGTAGTACCCTTGCTGTACCTGGATGGTATTATAACTATACCTTTACATCAATAGTACTAATATCTGGGTCATTGAAGAAATCACTTAAATTTCCAAGGGTTGCTTCCTGTTTCTTCTTTCCTATAGTTATATAGGTATTATAGATTCCACCCTTTAGCAAATTAAAAATATCTTCTTTTTTACTATCAATTAATCTCACCCAGGGCTCTTCACAGCGGATATCTATGCTTAGATTGTTAGCCATTACTTTTATATAAGAATCCACGACTCCCATATTCATAGTCTTAACATTAACCACCATTTTTACATTTGAGCTGTCTATCCTTTTACCCTTACCTCTTTCATCCTTTATGATGAGCTTGCAGTCATATTTCCCCTGTGGGAGGTGCAGTGGTACGTCCATATAGTAATACTGCTGAGACAAGGTATTAAATACCTTGATATCATTGACATACTGCCTTATTCCTTCAAGCACCTTAGCCAAAACTTCAGTCTTTCCAGTGAAATTTTCTCCAGATAAATTCTTTATAAGAGTTTTCACTTCCTCTACTCTTGAAAATATCTCCTCTTTTATGATTTTTATTCCCTCATCAGATAGTACCTTACCCTGCATTATCTTTATGGCAGAGACACTTTTCCTTACAAATTCCTTTGCTAAGGCATCCTCCCTCACCGCATTAGGCTGTTGTGCAGGTTTTTCTTCAGCTGACTTAATTGATTTATCAGTTGCTGCTTCATTGCCTTTTGCATCAATATCACTATGCTTTAAAGAGGTATCCTCTTTTATGCCCTTTAATAAAATGCTGTCTTCTCCATAGCTTTCTTGAGCTTTCAGTGCAATTAAATCCCAGGTTTCTTTATTGTCAACTTCTGGTGCAGCAATTTTATATCCATCCTTATTAGCATTGTCAACAGGTTTAGCATTGTATTGTTCATTAGCTTTTAAAAATTCAATTTCCTTTGGTGATATTTCATCTTTTTCAACTAGAGCCATCATATCTCTTAGGGTGTTTTCTAAGCCTTGAGTTTCTTTAAAAACTCTTTTAAAGCTCACCATATTCTCTGTAGTTATATCCACATTGCTCTCCATTAAGGTTAGTATTTCGCCTCTAGAAAGCTCCTTTAGCTCCTTGAAAAAGCTCTTTAAGTTACCTATTATTTCTAAGGCTTCTTTCTCTTCATAAACACCCTTGTTTCTTAGGTAGTTATCTATGAACTCCTCTTCACTGTTTGGTTGATTTTCAATCCTTTCTTTTAAATCCAATAGTGTTTTAACCTTTGTTAGGTTTTCTCTGGTGAGAGGCATATTATTCTTTAACATCTGAAAGAGGAGACTAACATCCTTCTTTTCAATTCCCATATCCTGTTCCTTTAAAAATGCCTCTAGGGAGTTCTGCGGAAGCTGCTCCTCCATCTCCTTAGAAAGCAGTTTTATGATGAGCTTACCATCCTCAAAGCCTTCAACCTGGAATTTTAACAAGCCAGTTGGGAATTCCTTCATTGGTTTGTCTAGCTTTGCAGGAATTTTCCAACCATCTAGAAGCTTTAACAGTAGTTCTTCAGGTGAATCTCCTTCTCCTGCTATTCTGGCAAGGAATATTTGACCTAAATCAAAGGTTAGCTTCCCTGTCAATCTTTTATGCTCTGGCCTATAACCGGCGGCAACACGCCATAATTCAGACATGCTCATCCTCCTCTCACTTGATACTATATTATCGTAGATTTTCATGTATTTTAAATCAATTTTCATGTATTTTGTGTAAATAATTTAATAAAGCCGGATAAGTGAGCTTACCCGGCCTAAAAACTATTGTAATTGAATTTGGTTATAGTTTTTCTTTCCCCTTTTTATAAGTGCCTTTCCCTCATTAAAATCCTTTTCTTCCAGGATATAATTAAGCTCAGTTATCTTCTCGTTATTTAAGGATAGACCACCCTGTTGAATAAGCCTTTTTCCTTCTCCCTTAGATGGGATTATTGAGGTTTCTACCATAATATCTAACAAAGAAGAGCCTAATCTATCTCTGCTTATAGTAACAGTTGGCACATTGCTCATGTCTCCACCGCCGCCAAAGAGAGCCTCTGCTGCTGCCTGAGCTTTTTTAGCTTCCTCCTCACCGTGAATAATCTTAGTAACCTCATAAGCTAAGACCTTCTTAGCCTCATTTATTTGTGAATCCTTTAAGGCTCCTAATCTACGTACCTCCTCCATGGGAACAAAGGTGAGTAATGAAAGACATTTTTCCACATCTGCGTCACTTACATTTCTCCAATACTGATAAAACTCATAAGGAGAGGTCTTTTCAGGATCTAACCAAACTGCACCACCTTCAGTCTTACCCATTTTTTTGCCTTCACTAGTGGTAAGTAAGGTAAAGGTCATGCCAAAGGCAGGCTTAGCTTCTTTTCTCCTAATTAAATCTACTCCAGCTAGAATATTAGACCACTGATCGTCTCCTCCCAGCTCTATTACACAATTATATCTCCTGTTCAATTCCAAGAAGTCGTACCCCTGCATAAGCATATAATTAAATTCTAAAAAGGATAATCCCTTCTCTAGCCTTTGCTTAAAGCACTCCGCTGTAAGCATTCTATTTACAGAAAAATGTACTCCTATCTCTCTTATAAATTCCACATAATTTAGCTGCAGCAGCCAATCAGCATTATTCACCATTATGGCTTTGCCTTCTCCAAAATCAACAAGGCCCTCCATTTGCTGCTTAAAACCATTGGCGTTGTGTGCAATCTCCTCTTTGGTAAGCATCTTTCTCATATCTGATTTACCGCTTGGGTCTCCAATCATAGCAGTTCCACCCCCGATTAGGGCAATGGGTCTATGTCCTGCTCTCTGCATGTGAGCCATAACCATCATTTGAAGAAAATGACCTACATGCAAACTGTCAGCAGTAGGGTCAAAGCCTATGTAAAAAGTAACCTTCTCCTTCTGGAGAAGCTCTCTAACCTCCTCTTCATGAGTGAGCTGCTTTATATAACCTCTTTCTAAAAGCGTATCATATACATTTGTCATCATTAACTACCTCCGTGCAAATACATTAATATATAGTATATATTTTTTTAAGGTTACATTCAAGCAAAAATCCACCATGGATAAAAGCCCATGAATAAAAGCCGGTATGTTCACCGGCTTAATTTTCTAATTTATGTTTACGCTACATACTTTTGCAGGAACTCTGGTATAAGTTCTTGCTCTGCATTTAAACTCATATATATCTCAATCTGGTTTTTGTGTGCAAGTTTTTCTAAATTATAAAACAAATGTGCAGCATCTTCAATATTCCCCTGAACAATATTATTTAAACCATCAATAAAAATGGTCTCAATATCATAGTCCTGAGAAAGAATGCCGCACACATATCCATAAAAATTTTCATAGTTTTTTAAATTGTAATCTGAAGGATCAATAAATCTAACTCTTCTGTCAATGTCAAAAGCTGGTCTGCTGTCATCTCCAATGTACACTAAATTTCCCTTTGCCATCAAAACCTTTTCATTAGCTAAGCCAATTAAGGCTTTAGTCTTTCCGCTACCTTTTTTGCCACAAAATACATGAATCATTTTACCATCGCCCTCCTAAAAATTTTTATTACTCTCGGATATAGCCTCCGGTATGTATATGTTTATGTATAGATTATATAATATTCAGAAAATTTTTGCAATATAAGTTGATGTTTTTATATTAATAATTTGTGAATGATTTCACGGACAAACTTAAAGGCAGGGACTACTCCCCGCCTCATATTATTTACAATTATGATTTACGTCTGTTTTGGATGAATTTAACTACTTCCCACCAGGCTGAAGACACAAAGCCAAGCATTATGGCAAAAATCAGCATATTAAGATCTACTGGTGTAGTCTTAAAATAAGGCTGTAAAAATGGTACATAGATTATACAAAATAGCATAACTAATGCCAAGCTATTGATATATAATCTTGCCTTGTTTCCCTTTTCCTTGAAAATATGAAGCAGATACTGAGTATTGGATCTGTTTACCAAAACCAAAAACACATTAGCTACTATTAAAGTGATAAGAGAAAAGCTCCTGGCATAGCTTTCTGTGTAACCAGCATCATTTAGTATATGGAAGGGGATAAAGGCGGCTAAGAACATCACTATACCCTGCAGTACCACCTTAATAGTAAGACCTTTTGTAAGCAAAGGCTCCTTGGGAGATCGTGGTGGCTGACTCATTATATATGGTTCTGCTGGCTCCCCCTCAAATACAATAGAGCAGGTTGGGTCAATGATTAGTTCTAAGAGCATTATATGCATAGGTAGCAGCATCTGAGGAAGGTTGAAAATTGGGGCAAATAGTGCCAAAGCAGCTATAGGTATATGAATTATCATTATATATACCATGGCTTTTCTGATATTGTCATATATCTTTCTTCCATCCTCTACAGAGTGCACTATGGTAGTAAAATTGTCATCCATTAAAATCATATGGGCGGCTTCCTTAGCCACCTCAGTACCTCTTTTACCCATGGCAATTCCAATATCAGCACTCTTAAGTGCTGGTGCATCATTTACTCCATCACCAGTCATAGCTACTATCTCACCATTCTTCTTAAGTGCCTTTACTATCTTCATCTTATGCTCAGGTATTACTCTTGAGAATATGTCACAGGTTTTAACGGCTTCGCAAAGCTCCTCCTCAGACATAGCATCTATATCATTACCAGTAATAGATTTATTTGCAAATTTTAATCCTATCTCTTCTCCAATAGCTACGGCGGTTCTACTGTAATCCCCGGTTATCATCACCACTGATATACCAGCCTTTTTGCATAGTTCTATGGCGTCCTGAACACCGTCCTTGGGTGGATCCTGAAGTCCTACAAGGCCTTTAAAGGAGAGGGTATATCGCTCTAAAGCATCAAACAAATCCTCAGTACAGCACTCTGCAAAAGCAAGAACTCTAAGACCCTTTGCCGCCATTTCATCTATAATTCTTTCTATATTCTTTCTCTTAGCACCATCTAAATTACACAGTGGAAGTATGGTTTCTGGGGATCCTTTTGCAGCTACGAAATATTTAGAGTCAATATTATAAATATTTCCCATTCTCTTAGTCTTAGAGTCAAAGGCAAATTTCTTAACTAGCGCATAGTTGTATAACTTAGCTATATCCGTATTAGCTGCAGCAGCTTCTACTATGGCTTTTTCCATCGGATCATAAGGATTTTCCTCGCAGGATAGGATAAATAGTTCACTTAAGCTAACAGCTTTAAAATCCTTTACTCCTATTAATGTCTTGTTGTCATAAACCGACTTTACAGCCATCTTATTTTGAGTTATAGTTCCTGTCTTATCTACACATAAAACCGTAGCAGAGCCCAAGGTCTCTACTGCAGATATCCTTCTCATTAGTGTATTTTTCTTAGCCAGTCTAAAGGCTCCTAGGGAGAGAAAAACCGTTAAAACCACGGGAAATTCCTCAGGTATTATTGCCATAGCAAGTGTTATACCAGCTAAAATACTCTTTAATATATTTCCACTGTAAAAATAGGAACAGGCTATAACCAATACACAAAGTATAGCTCCAGCTAGAGCAAGGCTTTTTACCAATTGTCCTATTTTTTTCTGTAGAGGAGTAAGCTCCTCTTTAGCCTCACTAATAGCCTTTCCTATTTTACCGTACTCAGTGTTGTAGCCAGTAAATATTACCCTCGCTGTACATTTCCCAAAGATGGTAAGGGTACCTGCATAGAGTCTATAATTTTTCCAGTGACCATCATTTTCTTCAGAAACGTAAATATCATTTTTAAACACTGGCTCAGATTCACCAGTTAAAATAGATTCATCTACAGAAAAATTTGATACTTCAAGTACTTCACAGTCTGCTGGTATACGTTCTCCCTCTGTTAAATATATAATATCCCCTGGCACAAGCTCTGAGCTCTTAATTAGCTTTTTCTCATTATCTCTTAAAACATAAACCTGTGGAGAGGTTAAGTCCTTTAAAGCATTCATAGTCCTTTCAGTCTTCCACTCCTGTATAAAGGTTATTGTTGCAACGAACATTACAAAAACTAGCATAACTAAACCTTCTCTAGGCTCACCCAATATAAAATATACTGCAGCAGCACCAACTAGGAGCAAAAACATAGGCTCCGTAAACACTCCAAGAAATTTTATAAATGGGTTATGCTTTTTAGCTTTGGACAGCTCATTTAGCCCATATTTTCCCTGAAGCTCTAGTGCTTCCTTAGTGCTCAATCCTCGGAAGTCTTTTTCCATTAATTACACCCCATTCTCAATTAATAATATTATAATATGCTTGAATAGCCAAAAAGTCAACACTATCTAATTGTTATCTATTATCAATTGATACTGGTAATCAATAATATTTGATTAAAATTCTTATTATTAATATCCTTTTATACCCCATAGCTTCATATGGATATAAATTTCAAAAACCTTTATTATATTGTGGTATACTGTTTATATTCTATATATGAGGAGTTTGAAAATGAAGGATATTGTTGTGGTTTATTTAATATTAATTAATCTTATCACTTTTATTTTTATGTATGTGGACAAGCAGCGTGCCATAAGACATAAATGGCGAATACCAGAGCATACCCTTATGCTGCTTGCCGTTTTAGGTGGGTCCATTGGAGGGCTCATGGGCATGAACTTATTTCACCATAAAACAAAGCATGCTAAGTTCAAGTATGGCTTCCCTTTAATCCTTATTATCGAGCTGTCTATAGCTTATTATCTGCTCCACAATTATTTTTAAATTTATTGTCACCATATTCTCACCATATAAATAACTTAATAGTGAAAGCAACATATTTGGAGGATGTAATGCAAAACAAAAATCCAAACAGCTTATTTGGTGCGGATATTAATGAGTACAAGGAAAATGTTAATTTTAACACCTTGTCTAGAACAGTGGATTTCTTGTATCTTAGAGCTTCTGGCTCTGCCTCTGGTAAATTTAGAATAGATCAAAAATTTATAGCCTTTGCTAAAGGCAGCAGACAGTACAAAATCCCAGTAGGCGCTTACCATTATTCAGTTCCCTCTGCAGATCTTTCTACAGCAGATAGTCAGTGCGATGGCTTTATAAGTGCCCTTCAGCAGGGCTTTGGTACTGGAGATTACGGGGATTTATTCCCTGTATTAGATGTAGAAGCTCCTACAAACAAATCTATTTCAACAGAACAGCTATTAAACTGGGTAAACAGATTCAAGCGAAGATTTGAAGCTAAAACCAGAAGAAAACTAATGCTATACACAGGAACCTTCTTCATACAGCTTTATGACGATTTCTTCATTCCAGGGCGAGGCCACATATTGAAGGATATGCCTCTATGGATAGCCATGTATGTTGAAATACCAGGTAATCCTCCCTACCCTCCAAACATTGGAGGTTGGACTAGATGGAGAATATGGCAGTACACTGAAAAAGGGAACATTAATGGAGTTGATCCGCCTGTAGACCTAAACTGGGGACCTAATAATATAGATTACCTAAGACCCCCTGTAAATGTTAGAAACTTTAAAGCAACTGCAGATAGAGCAAATATATACGCTAGCTGGAGTCAAAATCCGGACGTAGACCTATCCGGGTACAATCTATTTGTAAATGGCAATTACATTACTACCCTAAACAGAAAAGCAACCTCCTATATTATTTCTAAGAGTAAACACGGTTTAAGCTCTAGCACTCCCTTAGAGGTTTGTATTGAAGCCTTTGATTTTGACGGGGATTTCTCAAAAAAGAGAACCTGTGCTGTGGTACCAAAGTTAAGAGGAGATAATAATGAAATTGACGAAACCGAGTATACTTCTCCTATAGCATAAATCCTCATAGCAAAGCCCCTCCATTAAATGGAAGGGCTTTGCTGTTTAGCTTAATTTTATGAAGCTTACTACTTTACAAAAAGGTGGAGAAATTTCTGCCAGAAGCTCTCCTTACTCTGTGCAGCTTCAACCCTTTTAACTATCTCTGGTTTTTTTACTCCAGGAGTCTTTAATATAATCTGCAGACTGGAATTGTTCTTATTTGAGTCATCTATAAACGAAGGAACTGGGGCATTTTTATCTCCATTGCCCATTAACCCTGAGAGATTATCCATAAGCTCCAATCTCATAGTTTTAACACCTTCATCTCTCAGCTTTAAAATACCGTAGCTTAGCTGTCCTTGGGCAGAAATAAGAGTGCCAATCCCCATTGCTGCCTCTTTATAGCCAGCTGCAACCTTTCTATAGCCATCATTTAAGCTATTATATCCATTCAAAGTAGATGAGACTCCAGCTTTCACTCCAGCAAAGCCCTGCTGCAGCTCCTGAATTTTGCTTGTTTGTCCTGATTCTTGGGCTATTAGCATCTTTAGAGCCTGACCTTCCTGAAGTACTGCTCCTGCAAGTGCACGGGTGCTTGGATCCCCACTTGATAACAGCTGCTGAGCAAGGATTTCCAGCTGTTTGTGACTTGTATAAAGCTCGTTCATGCCATAGGCAAAGCTATTTAAACCCTGTTCAAATTGCATCTGTGCAGCAATGACTTGCTCACTACCCTGTTTAAGCCTTTCAGAGTTTTCACCAAGAGGTAAAACTGCTTTATCTATATCTGTCATACCCTTATTCGCAGCCCTTAAACCCTCTGATAACTTCCCCGAGCCGTCATATAGTTCACTCATACCATTCTCAATTTTAGTAAGTCCCTTTGGCAGCTCTTGAAGTTTTTTTGCAATCCCTGATGGAAATATTGAGGCCGAAGGCAATATAGAAAGCGTTATTGGTTCTAACTCTATATCCTTTCCCTTCATTTTTATAGTAAAGGTTTCTTTCCCTCTACCCAAAGCTATAAAGGTGGCATTTAGCTTCTTTCCTACCACTACCCCTGAGCCGTTTTCAAGCTCAATATTCTTAAATTTATCCATATTTATGGAGGTCTGCATTTGAACAATTAATTCTGAAGGCTTTAAACCATTTTGTTTATACTTGCCATTTATACCTACTTCCATTAGAATTTTAACATCCCCATTCTTGCCTGCCAAAGCCTCTGCAGGAATTTCTGCACCATCTAGGTAGTATTTAAAGGAGAAGGAAAAAGGAAGCTCCTTTACTACTGTTCCTTGATAGTAGATGTCCCTTTTTTGAAGCAGGCTGCTCTTCCACTTTAGCTTATTGGCCTCCACCTCTGGTAGAGTGTTATCTATAAGGCTCTTTACAGAGGTGTAGCTTCCGTAATCTGTAACACTATCCTCTGTAGTACTCCCGTATAATCTGTTAACTAACTGTATACTCTCAGTAGTGCCATCATTTTTAAGATTTACATATACTGTTTCATCTCTCTTTACCTCACCAAAGGCTGTAACTGAGCTTAAGCTCATAGCTGCAGCTAGTGCAATACATACTAATCTCTTCTTCATTTTAACACTCCCTTCACCGATTTTTCTCAACCCATTTTATTGTGGTCAGCTTAATCAAAGGATGAAATAACACCAATAGGGAGGGTAGCAGAATATAAACTAGCAGCATACTTAATAACGCTCCTCTTCCTATGAGTAAAGTAAGCTCTGAGGCAGATTTAATGGTGGTTATAAAGGATACACTTAAGGTACCTGCCATGAGTATTAAAGCACTTACCAATATAGAGCTTCCGCAATCTCTCAAGGTCTTCCCAACAGATTCTTTTATACTAAGATGCTGAATATTCTCTTTGTATCTGGAGGTAAACAAAATTGCATAGTCTACTGTAGCCCCTAGCTGAATGGCTCCAAGAACTATAAAGCTTATAAAATTAAGAGGCGTGCCCTGAAAGTAGGGTATACTCAAGTTTATCCAAATTGCTATTTCTATTACAAAAAGTAATATTAGCGGAAGCATTATGGATCTAAAGGTTACAACCAAAACAAGACCTATTAACAGTACTGATATTATGGTTACTGTGTCAAAATCCCTTCCTGTAACCTCCTTTAAATCCTCATACACTGCAGCTTCTCCAGTTACATAAGCCTCCTTATATTTGTCTTTTACTATAGTTCTTATGGAATTAACAGCCTCTGAGCTTTCCACTCCCTCTAGGGCTGTATTTAACTTCACAGTAAAGAATTCATATTTGTCACTTTCAAAGTTTTTTCTCACTTCACTGGGAATGAACTCCTTAGGTATACTTGTATCTACCAGTGAATATAGGCCTTCTGTACTACTTACCCCTGAAACTTTTTCAATGAGCCCCATGGTTTCAACCATACTATAGGGTTCCACCTCAGGAATTATTACAATTAACTCCTTGCCTTCATCAAAGGTTTGAAATATTTTTTCATTGGCTATCCTAGAGGAAGACTTTTCAGAAAGAGTCCTTTCATCAGAGTAATAATAACTCACCTTAGTTTGAGCAAGGTAAACTGGTATAGCTAAAAGCAGTGCCAGTATTACAGCACCATATCTAAGACTATAAAGGTGTTTGCTTAAAAACTTAAACTGTGGAAGAATGGGCTTGTGTGTAAATTTTGAAAGATACTTCTCTACAGCTAAGGTCAAACAGGGAAGAAGTGTGAGCACTGATATAAGACTGAGCAATACTCCCTTGGCTATCACAAGACCCATGTCTTTACCTAGCCCATAGTTCATGGATAGCAGCGCAAGAAATCCAAAAAGTGTAGTCAGGGCACTGGCGGAAACAGTACTTATGGTCTTAGTAAGTGCTATAGTCATAGCCTGCACACTTTCATGCTTTTCTCTTTCCTCCTTGTATCTATGCAGCAGGAATATAGAATAATCCATAGATACTGCAAGCTGAAGTATGCTTGCCACAGAATGAGTAGTGTAGGATACAGAGGAAAATATCAAATTGCTGCCCTTATTTAACATTATGGCGGTACCGATAGCAGCAAAGAATAGCAATGGCTCAAAATAGTTATTGGAGGTTAAAAGCAGTATTATGGTAATAAGTAGAAATGCAACCAAAGAGTAATTAAGCATTTCTCTAGAGGTGGTTTCTTGAATATCCTTACATACAGCAGCTCTACCGCCTATATAATGCTCTGCAATAATCATCTTATCAATTTTGTCTAGGGCAGCCTGAGTTTCCTTAGCATCATCTCCAGTTGTAAATTTAATTTGAAGTAGACTAAACTCCCCTCTCACAAACCTATCTGCAATATTCTTATCTATCATCTCTAGGGGCTTGTTTATATCTTCTGCATCATCTAGCCAGATAACATCCTTTACTCTAGCTAGCTCTTTAATATTAGTCTTTAGCTCTGCAATTTCATTAAGGCTCATACCCTTTACTAGTAGAGATGCCGTACCATGGACATCAAAGTTATCTGACATAATTGCCTTACCTTTTACAGAATCAAGCTTCCTTGGAAGATAACTGCTTAAATCATATTGAACTCTAACAAAATTTGAAAGTATAAAGGAAATTAGTATCAAAACAGCATAGAAAACTATAATACTCTTCCTATGATTTACAATAAAAGTTACTATTTTTTTCACATTTTTCCCCCTCCAAACACATATTTTAATTTTATGATTAAAACAATAGTTTTAAATTCTTGTTTAAATTTATCATAGCACTGTTCCGTGTTCTAGTCAATAATTGTAAAATGATTTTTTACAGCAAAAAAGCACTCGGATACCTTCCGAATGCCTTGCATAAAAAATAAAATTATACCAATATTATTGAATTTACCAGCAGCTCTGCATAAATTCTTCTCTCTGCCTTGCTGATTATTTCCTTTGTTTCTGCTCCCTGAGTGTACATCTCTTTAACCACTTGGCTTACTATTATGCCTACGATACTTGAAAACAGTAGGTTGTATTTAAAATCAATAGCTTTTTCATCTACGTTTGCTCTGCATTTAAAAATTATGTTCTTAATGGCTTTTTGAAGCTCTTCATTTAAATATATCTTTTGTATTATTCCAGGGTTATAGCTTCTTTCCTCTGTAGATAAATTTACTATCATACCGATGAGTGCAGGGTATTTCAGCATAAAATCCATAAGTGCTTGTGTCCATTCTATAAGCTTTTCTTTAGGTTGAAGAGAATCCTTGGTTAGAATTTCCTGTTGAAGATTATAAAGCTGCACAGCATAGTAGTTTTCAACCTCCTTTAAGAGATTGTTCTTGCTGCCAAAATGGTAATTGATGGCTGCTACATTTACTCCTGCTCTTTCGGTGATTTCTCTTATGGTGATTTCCCCTTTTATCCCCACAACAGTCAATGCAGCCTCAAAAATCTTTGTTCTTGTATCTGATACCTGTGAATTCATCTATATCCCTCTTTATATATTATTTCTTCTGTGTTATTTTCATCTTATCATAATTCTATCATATAAAATAGTATTTATACCCATATTGCAAAAATTACCTTATATTGTACTAAAAAACCTTTTCAAAACCACCTGGGTAAAATCTATACAATTCCTTATTGCCTAAAAATCTTATATCATCAGAATCGACCAATATTGAGCATTCTTCTGGTATTGCATAAATATTTTCCACTTCATGCTCCTTCACTAAATTAAGCAATTCTCCTCTTTGCTTCTCATTTTCCTTGTCATAGTGCACTTCAACATTAATAGGAACTAGACCTAAGCCCTCTATAACTCTGGCATTTTCAATGTCCTTATCTGTAGTTAATACACAGCTTGGGCACAGTGCCAGTGCTCCTGCACTCATACCCACAATATTACCATAATAACCTTCCAAATGTTCTTTTAGCTGTTTTTCTTTTATAAAGCTTAATAGCTTTACAGTGTCCCCACCCATTATATATATAAAAGAAGCCCGAGAGAATTTCTCTTTAATAGTCTCTTGTGAATCTGACCTCTCAAGAATCTCCATGCTCTTTAGTTCTATTCCCAATTCTTTAAATATGTTGAAATTTTCCCTTGAATATTTTTCTGTTTTCAATTTATCCTCTGGATCTGAGGGTATAAACAATATGCTATTTAAGCCCTTAAAATTTTCCAAAATAGATTCTTTAAGCTCTTCACAAATATCTTGTCCCCCACCTAATAGATATACCATAATTCTCCCCCTTTTATAATGGAATAAAGTCATCATAGCCTTCTCTTATATTTTGCCATAAATAGTATAAAAATGCACCACTTAATAAAAGAGGTGCATTTTTTCCAAAACCAATATGCTTTTTTACCTATAATTTGTAAACTGCAAAGCTACATTATAGTCTTTACCCTTTAATAGGTTTATGGCGGCTTGAAGGTCATCCTTGTCTTTTCCAGATACCCTCACTTGATTATCCATGATTTGAGCCTGCACCTTTATTTTACTATTTTTAATATCGCTTACAATTTCCTTAGCTTTTTCCTTTGAAATACCCTTTACTATTTTTCCAACCTGCCTAACTGTTCCTAGGCTTCCCTTTTCCACTTTGCCTAAATCTAAAGCTTTTACAGATAATCCTCTTTTTACAAATTTACTTCTTAATATCTCTACTACAGCATTAAGCTTAAATTCATCATCAGAGGAAATGCGTATTTCATCCTCTCCTAGTACCAATTCAGTCTTACTTCCTTTAAAATCATAACGCTGGCTTATCTCTTTAAGAGCCTGATTAACAGCATTATCTACCTCCTGCATATCAACCTCTGAAACTACATCAAATGAATAATTACTTGCCATTTATATTCCTCCTTGACTGTGACTTAAACTACAGGAAAAATTATACCACATTTCCATATAAATTATAAGTTAAAAAATAAAAACAGTTCTATTTCATCTAGTTTTTTTGTTATATAACACCACTAAACCATATTGAAATTTACATATTTTATGCTATAATAATTTTAGAGCAAGGCTCTATTTATGTATGATTAATTTTTCATGGTACTTATACTCCTTAAGTCTAGGAGAGAAGTGTTCCTGAAGAAATTAGTCCAAGATTTAAGGAGGTTAAAAAAATGTCAGACAAGAACATTATGTGCAAGGATTGTGGAAAAGAATTTGTATTCACAGAGGGAGAACAGGAATTTTACAAAGAAAAAGGATTTGAAAATGATCCAGTTAGATGCCCTGAATGCAGAAAAGCAAGAAAGGTAGCTAAGAACAATTATAGAGATAACAGATAGTAAAAATAGAAGAGCTGCCCTAGTTTAGGACAGCTCTTTTCTTATAATGGAAGTGCTTTTTTAAGAGGTTTGCTAAGTGGTAATGCTACAGCCATGCCACCAATTATCTGTAGTATATTTCCTGGAATATCTGCCATAGCTACTGCAAAGCTTCCGTAGATGAATCTGCCAGCTACAAAGTAACCTGCTGTCATAAATAGTCCGCCTACAATAAAGGCCAGTATATTATTTTTAACACTATTACCCTCTTTGCCATTTCTATAGGCAATAAGACCAACTATATAACCCATTGTTCCCTTTATAATAAAGGTAAAGGGTGCCCATATAATATATGGTGAAAGTATATCAAAAATGGTACACCCTATAGCTGCAGAAAAGAAAGCCTTCTTCCTTCCTAAAAGCACAGCAGCAAGAAATACCATTCCATCTCCTAGATGTAGCACTGCTTTACTTCCAATTGGTACATTAAACGCTATAAGTGTAACATAGGTAAGTGCCGCCATTAGTGAAACCTGTACTAGATCTGTAATAGTGATTAAGCTAGATATTGTTTTCTTATTTTCCATAATGTCATCCCCCGTTTATAGAATTCCTTCTCTAATTTCCATTATAAGAAGATTTTTAAATTTGTAAAATGTATCGATACACTTTTTGTATTGCAAAATGTAATAATAATTCACTTACAGATACATACTAAGCTTAAATGACTATTACCCTTACTATAAGAGGAGGTTTTACAATGACTTTTCTAAAAATACTGGGTGCCATAGTGCTTGTATTTTGGCTCTTAGGTTTAATTTTTAGACTGGGTGGATATATGATTAACATTCTTTTACTGGTGGCTGCTATTGTATTTATTGTAGATACATTTTCTAATAAGAACAAACACCGTATTTAACAAAAAAAGCAGTTTTTAGACTGCTTTTTTCTTTATTAAACTATTCTTCGCTTTTCCCTACATCAGAAAGTACCAAGCCTTTATTATGGTCTAATGCCCAGTTTATAGCCCAATCACTTTGGAATATTAAAAGATTTCTATCCTTAAGATCCTTAACCTTTTTGGTGTCAGAGGTGATATTTAACTTATCTATATCACAATCCTTATTTTCTATCCAGCGTATATATCTAAAGGCTAATCTGTCCATTTTTATGTCCACACCATACTCATGCTTTAGACGATATTCTAAAACTTCAAACTGTAATACACCTACCACTCCCACAATTATCTCTTCAATTCCAATGTTATATTCCTTAAACACTTGAATTGCGCCTTCTTGAGATATCTGAGTTATTCCCTTTATAAACTGCTTTCTCTTCATGGTATCAATGGTCCTTACCCTGGCGAAATGTTCTGGGGCAAAGGTTGGTATACCTTCAAACTTAAATTTATTGCTGCTTTCACACAGTGTATCTCCTATACTGAAAATACCCGGATCAAACACACCTATAATATCTCCTGCATAGGCTTCCTCTACTATTTCTCTTTCTTGAGCCAAGAATTGCTGTGGCTGGGTCAGTTTTATTCTATTACCTGCCTGAACATGATTCACCTCCATACCCTTACTGAATTTCCCTGAGCATATTCTCATAAAGGCAATTCTGTCTCTGTGGGCAGGATTCATGTTAGCCTGTATTTTAAATACAAAAGCTGAGAATTCAGGGTTGAACACTTCAATTTCTCCCTGATCAGAGTTTCTTGGAATAGGAGAAGTAGTATTGGATAAAAATCCTTCTAGGAAGGGCTCTACCCCAAAATTAGTGAGGGCACTTCCAAAAAATACAGGAGTAAGCTCCCCTCTTCTCACAGCCTCTATATCAAATTCATCTCCAGCTATATCTAATAATTCAATATCATCCATAAGCTTCTTATGAAGATTCTCTCCAAGCAAATCATGAAAAACCTTGTCCTCTACTTTTCCTTCCACGGACTCTACTGCAGTTTGGCCATGATTTCCACCATTAAACAATTGAACCTTATGATTTACCCTGTCATAAACTCCTTTAAAATCCACGCCAGAGCCTATGGGCCAATTTACTGGATAGGTCTTTATGCCCAGTACATTCTCAAGCTCTTCCATGAGTTCGAAGGGGTCCCTGGTTTCTCTGTCCATTTTATTTACAAAAGTAAATACAGGGATTTCTCTAATACTGCATACGTGAAATAGCTTTTTAGTCTGCTCCTCCACACCCTTAGCCCCGTCAATAACCATTACAGCACTATCTGCTGCCATTAGTGTTCTATAGGTGTCTTCACTAAAGTCCTGATGTCCTGGGGTATCTAAAATGTTTATGCAGTAGCCCTCATAGTTAAACTGCATTACAGAAGAGGTAACAGAAATACCTCTTTGCTTTTCTATTTCCATCCAGTCAGATACTGCATGCTTAGCAGCCTTTCTTGACTTTACAGAGCCTGCTAGTCTAATAGCTCCTCCATATAAGAGCAGCTTTTCTGTAAGGGTGGTTTTACCAGCATCTGGGTGGGATATTATCGCAAAGGTTCTTCGCCTTTCAATTTCCTTTATAAAATCAACCAAATTTCTCTCCTCTTTCTCTCATCTTTTTTGTCCCTTAAAATTATTCTCCATCAATGATTTTATATTTATTCCCTGTCTCTGTCAACGAGAGATATTTTATCTGTTTTAATAACGTAAAAACCCCCGATGATCCTCGAGGGTTTTTTCAACCTTATCTTATATAAATCTTGCCACCTCATTGGCGGAATTTATAGCCTCCCATGCCCTGCCAGGGGAGCTTGCATCTCCAACTGCATAAATTCTATTTGCAGCCTTTATTGCCATAAGCTCATTGTATAGCTTATTCTCTGAATATCCCCCTGTTGATAGCACCACAAGGTCAACTGGTATTTTTATATCCTCAACCTGCTTGGGATCTAGCTTTTTATCAAAGGGATTGTGAATGTTCTCTGGCACCAATGTACTCCATGGGGTGTAGGGGTTCTTTCTCTTAAGGTTTGCTTTAAGATGCAGCATTCCTTGCTCAATACTTTCAGCCTTTGTAGCTACAAAGGCTTTAACTGGAACCCTTAGAGGCCTTTTATCACTATTTTTAAAAGCTCCCTTACCCATCATAAGCCATAGCAGCATAGAACGATTGGCATGAACTGTTCCTGTCATAAGCTCTGGCAGCATTTCTACCACTGTAACCTCAGCATCTTTTTCGTATGCCAAGGAATAAGCTAGCTCACAGCCTACTACTCCTCCTCCAATAACTGCTATTTTCTTAGCCTCCTGTGGCAGTTCCATTTGTCTTTCTAAAAGTGACCTTGCTTCCACATGTGGAATATTCTCTAAGCCAGGAATTTTAGGTTTTATTGGTGATAGCCCTGTAGCACAGATAATTACATCATACTTATCTTTTAGCTCCTCTGCAGTAACTTCACAGTTTAGCATTAACTTAAGGCCATCCCCTTCAAGCTGCTGCATTTGATATTGAAGATTTGAAACATATCTTTCCACGTCGTGCTTTATTTCCATGTTGCTTCCAGCAATGAGCTGACCGCCTAATCTGTTTTTCTTTTCATAAAGAGTTACCTCATGGCCTCTTAAAAAAGCCGTTCTTGCAGCTTCACAGCCTCCTGGTCCTCCACCTACCACTGCAACCTTCAAAGGCTTTTCTGCCTTAGTAAGCTTCTTAACGTCCTCAAAGCCCGTATAAGGATTAACAGTGCAGCAAGGATGTCCACCCAATATAAAGGACTGAATACAGCCTTCCTGATCTCCCATGCAGTGCCTTATCTCTTTAACTCTTCCTTCTCTAACCTTCTGTGGCCAGTAAGGGTCTGCTAGCAAAGGCCTGCCAAGCATAATAAAGTCTGCCAGACCCTTCTCTATAACCTCTAGAGCTACCTCAGGCTTTCCCAGCTTTCCTATGGCTATTACAGGCACATTAATATTTTCTTCTTCAAAAAACTTTTTTAACCTGCCAGCAATTTCTTCTACATAGGGCATATCCTCAAAATATGCTGGAGGATGTGGTAAAAACCAATTATCATAACAGCCCTTGTCCACATCAAAGGCATTCACTCCTGCTTCAACCAGCGCCTTGCAGAAGCTTAGCCCTTCCTCAATGGACCTTTCCATGCCTTTAAAGTTCTTCTTAAATATTTCCTCACCGTAGCATTCTTTAAGAGCCTGAGTGAGATCTATCCTATAGATTACAGGAAAATCCTCACCACATCTCTTTTTTATTTCCCTTACCACATCAATGCCAAATTGGTGTTTATTTTTGTATCTTCCAAATTTCCTTCTGTTCCAAGGTGCAGAGGTCAGCTGGTCCATCATATATCCTTCATGTCCATGAAGCTGCACTCCATCAAAACCGCATACCTTTGCATTTACTGCACTTTGGCCAAAGCTCTTTACAATTTTCTTTATCCCTCTATCGCTCATAGGTAGATGAGGCAGTTGAGGAACATAAAAGTTTTTATTTATGGAGGCTGACTTTAACATCTTTCCCTTTAGTGCCGGCTCGGGAGATCCAACCCTGCCGAGTCCTGCTGTAAGCTGGATAAAAATTTTAGAATCATAAGCATGGACCCCTGCTGCAATGTCTCTCCAGCCTGAAAGTCTAGTTCTTGAAGAACCATCTATCCTAGGAAAATAGGTAGTATCATTGTCCTCAGAAACTGTAGGGTCTACTCCATAGGATACAGGTATGAGTCCAGTTGTTAGCAGCCCAGTTCCTCCCTTTGCTCTCTCCACAAAATAATCTATCATCTTCTGTGACGGTCGTCCTATAGGGTCACACATATTGATATTACCCATAGGAGCCATAATAATTCTATTTTTAATCCTACATTTTCCTATATAACAAGGTTCAAATAATTTATCATAATCCATTCTATATACCCCCCAGAACTTAAATATTAGTTATTTAATTATTACTGTTCCATCCTCATATATCTCTATTTTATCTCCTGTTTGCACAGCCTCTAGAAAGTCCTTTCCCAATTGATCGATGGTAATTATCCTCTTTTCTACCCATACCTCAGAAAGTATTACTCCTGCAGCTGCAAGGGAATCTATATGTTCTGAAAACAACATGGCCTTAGGCCCTATACCCATTTGACAGCTGGTTTGAAGTACCATTCCCCCAGTAGTGGAGCCAATGGTTTGAGGTAAGCACAATATTCTATCCGTCATTATCTTACCAAACAAATCTCCATTATTTTGGTCATTACATATGGCAACCTTATCCTTATTTAACGCACTTTTTTGAAAGGAAGCAAGCAGGTTGAACCCCTTTTTGCTTACTATTGCCTCACCTTCACATTTTCCGCCTAGAACAACTCGTCCTTTAAATTCCTTCATAATACTCTACACCTCACTGCCTGTTACAATTATATTTAGTATATCCTCGTCCACATAAAACCTAGAGGTAGTATAGGTCCTCAGCTTGTTGGAATTGGTAATAATGGGTTTTTTCGAGCACAGTGGATTATTCATATACATAAGAGGACATATAGATGTTAGCTTTGCTCCATAGGACATAAGTCTATTATAGCTTTCCCCTTCTTTTTTGTACTCCAGAACTACATCTGGTGCTGCACAGAGCACAGTTTTAATAGCAAGATGCCTTTTACCGCCTTCAGACATAGCCTTAGATATCCTTCTCTCCCATTCATAAAGCTGATTTAGAGACAAATGTGGGCAGCCAATGAAGCATAGCTTTGGTTCAGCAGCCTTGTTTTTCCACATCACAGGATAGGAGTTTACTACCCTTTCCAGCTCCTCATCATCTATTACATAGGTTTGATACTCTTCTATAAGAAGGTCTCTACCCTTTTCTTTAGCCTCAAGAGTTAGATTTTCAACGTGATAAAGTCCCACTGCCCCATTGGAAGCACTGGCAGCTCCCATATCCTTTAAGTAGTCTGCTACGCTAGAAGTTAATTCTTCCCCTAGAAATTTATCCATTCCTGTTATATAGGGTACATCCTCCATTACCTTCATCCCAATGGCGCTGCCTAATACCTGTGGGTTTGGCTTTGAGGAGGTTTTGACCTGAATTAGCCATCTTGCCTTTCTACCCTCATCTGTAAGGAGCCCAAATTCTGGGGTCTTCCCTAGGATTCCACAAAGCAGCTCAAGAACTCCTGAGGTTCTGTTGCTTCTTGCCCCTAATACCGAATTGGCATAAACCACTGCAGAGGACTCTGCCCAAGCTAGTATGTCACCTTTCTCAGGAATATTCCCTACTTCCTTTAAATAGCACGTACAGCTAAAGGCATTAGAGTCCTTAAGTCCCACCTTTTTTAGCTGGTCCTCATATTCCTTTTGTTTGCCATACATAATTTTAAACACTATTTTTTCTGCAATATTGCATTTAACATTCTTATAGTCTAAGGGTCTTGGATCCACGGTAAAGGGCTCTAAGGCAGTAAGTCCAGATGTGATAAGCTCCTCCATCATTTCAAATACAGGCACCAATATTGGTATGCCAAAGGAGGTCACTAAATGCACTGGACCAGTTATAGGTACAAGCCTTTTTGCTCCAAAGGCCTCACCATATAACACTATAGACTTCATTACCTTGCTTAAGGTATCCCCCTTTTTTCCCTCTAGTATTTCAAGTTCTTCCTCCGTTAACTGCATGTTATACTCCATATTTACCCTCCATTCTTAATCAACAATTTCAATGAGCTTTTGCGTTGCATAATCCATATCCTTGTAGCCTGCTACAATGTTTGTAATTCTATTATGCTGCTCTGAAACGCTGGCTAGAACCTCTTCAATGGCAGCACTGCTCTCTTCAGTTAAAGCTGCAATATTTTGTGTCTCTTCAGATATGTACTCTGAACCCTTCTTAAGATTATTAAGCTTACTTCCCATGTCTGATACCTCAGAAAGCACACTATTACTGTTGCCTACGATATTGTCAAACATGGTCTCCACTCTTTCTCTTACTTTGTCACTGTTTAATACTGCTTCATGACCAAGTCCAATCTGTGCAGAAACCTCCTTAGTCCTCTGCTGTACCTCACTTAATATCTTTTCTATGCTGTCTGTAGAATACTTAGAGTTTTCTGCCAGCTTTCTTACCTCTTCTGCTACCACAGCAAAGCCTCTGCCCGCTTCTCCTGCCCTAGCAGCCTCTATAGAGGCATTTAATGCCAATAGATTGGTTTGCTCAGTAATATCCGTTATGCTGCTTAAAATACTTCCAATCTGATTATTGCTCTCATTAAGTTCCTCCATAAGTGCCACTGTATTTTCTATTATGTATTTTACTCTTTTCATTTCTTCTAGAAGGGTCTCAATTTCCTTTCTCCCTTCTACTGCTATTCCAGAATTATCAGAGGATATTTCATTTACTCTATTAAAGGCTTCTAAGATTTTCTCAATACTTCTGTCTATTTCCATTACAGCTCCATTTACGTGAGAAGCACTGGAAGCTTCTGAATCAGCACCCTTTGAAATCTCCCCAAAGGCAGAGGTTATTTCCTCAGAAATTTGTTCTGCTGCATGAATATTTTCCTTAAGCTCTTTGCCAAAGCTCACAGCACTGCCTACAGCAGCCTTAACTTCAAGGAGTATTTTTTCATTTTTTTCTCCATGCAGCTGCGCTTCTAAATGTTTTTCTTTTATCTGCTTGTTCATATTCTGACCTATGACATTTTGCGCTATAGTTATAACTGTAAATAATATAAAATATAAATTTAAAGAAATAATTGTCTTATCAGGAATTCCCGCATACATAGAGCTCTTTAGTGCAAAGAAGGAGTAATTGGTAAGAAATAGTCCAATAACACCACTTATAATAATAGGCTTATAGTTGTTATATAGAGATATTAATGCCATGCTAAAATATGCTATAAGTAAATTAGCAAAGGATGTAGACCCTGTAGATGCACTCATAATAAGGAAGGAAAACACACCAGTAACTAGCGCTACAAGATACATTATCTTCTCTACCCAAACCTTTGTAATTACAAGTACGGTAATTCCTAGACATAATATGCTCCCACCAATTAGCAGAGTTAAAATGGTTTTCATAGGAAGCTTATTGGCCACATCTACTAATAGGCCTAAACCCATAGCTCCCCAAATCAGTTTTACCATCAAACCGTTTCTTTTTTGTAAGCTTTCTTTATCCATATAAAATCCCCCTAAGTATTATTTATTCTCATACCCTTTTAATTATCGTAATATTTACAATTTTGTTTACAAATATAAATAGATGTTTTTCCCTGGTCAATATACGAGACTTTTCTCTTAAACAATTAAGCCACTCTCCATGCTTTCAGTATGCATCGCTTCAATGGAAACTCTAACAGTACTTTTAATAAAAAAAATGACTCCTGCTCAATACAGAAATCATCTTTTTAATGTTTCAGAAGATTTTTTACTTAGCCATAGGTATAAAGCCTATCTTCTTTTGCATCTTTCTCAGAGTTTTTGTAGCCACATAATTAGCTCTTTCAGCACCCCTCTTATATATGCTCTCAAGATAATCCTTATTCTTCATAAGTTCATTTACCTTGTTCTGTATAGGTGAAAGCTCCTGAACTATTGCCTCTGCTACCTCAGATTTAAATTCAGCATAACCTCGTCCTTCAAATTCTTTTACAATCTGCTCTCTCTTTTTACCTGTGATTGCTGAGAGAATATTTATAAGGTTCTTTACTCCAGGTTGTTCGTCGCTGTAGTTTACTACCCCAATGCTGTCGGTTACTGCTCTTGAAATCTTTTTTCTTATTACCTCAGGAGGATCCATAATAAGAATATATCCGTTACCTGCATCATCAGACTTTGACATTTTAACAGTGGGGTCCTGTAAATCCATGATCTTTTCTGCATTTGGGTTTACATAGCCTTCAGGTACTACAAAGGTAGGACTGTAGGCATTGTTAAATCTCTCTGCTATGTCTCTTGCAAGCTCCAGGTGCTGCATCTGGTCCCTTCCTACAGGTACAAGGTCTGCCTGGTATAAAAGTATATCTGCTGCCATTAGTACAGGATAGTCAAAGAGTCCCGCACTTATACCTTCTCCGTACTTTTGACTCTTATCCTTATATTGAGTCATCCTTGAAAGCTCACCCATGTAGGTATAGCAGTTTAAGAGCCATGAAGCCTCACAATGGGCTGGTACATGAGACTGAATGAATAGAGTGTTTTTTTCTGGGTCTAAGCCTGAAGCCATGTATATAGAAAGGATCTCTAAAGTTCTCTTTCTAAGCTCAGCAGGATTCTGCCTTACAGTTATGGCATGAAGATCCACTACACAGAAATAACTATCATAGCTTTCCTGAAGGGTCACCCAGTTTTTAATAGCCCCCAAATAATTTCCCAGGGTTAGATCCCCTGAGGGTTTTATTCCACTAAAAATAACCTTTTTCTTTTCTTCCATGATTTTCTCTCCTTTCTGAAAATTAATTTAAAAATAAACGCCCTATAGCAATGCTATAGGGCGTAATTACGCGGTACCACCTAATTTCAAGAAGCAAAATGCTCCTCCTTTATCAGAATACAACCATATTCTGTCCCTTATAACGTAGGGAAAACGTCCCGGACTACTAAAATTCATCCTGATTCTCAAAGACCCATTCAGCTTAAACATAACTACTGTAATTACACCCTCTACAGCTCTCTGAAAGTCTGTTTCTAAGCTTACTTGCTTCTTATCACTGAATCAATATTTACTTAATATCATAATATTAGATTTATCATCCTATGTCAATACTACTATGCTTTCCATAGACCGTGGATATTACAGTATTCTCTTACTGCCACTATCTCTTCATCAATATTAAATACTGCCTGTGGCTTTTCACCTGGTTTTAAGTATTTTCTGTAAACCTTGTTTGCAGTATGCACCTCTATCCATTCTATATAATGTTCCTCAAGCATTGGATGCTCCACTGAGCCTACCTTTACAAGTATTCCATTCTCAGTTTTTTCTACAACTGGTACATGCTTCTCAACTGCCGCATCCACAGTGTTTTCTACTAGATGCTTCATGGGCTGACCACAGCAAACCAAGGTTCCCTTTCCGCTGTGTACTATTTCTACAATGTTCCCGCAAATCTCACACTTATAAAGGTCTCTTAAAGCTGGCATATTTTATTCCTCCTAAAACTTTATTATTTATTATTTATTTATATATATTTAATTATTCTTTTTTTACATTATTATTCCTGCTAAAATTTCTTAACATTTCGTTTATTTTGTAAACTACTCTTGTACACCTTGTAAACATTCTGTCTCTTTTTGAATAAAAGTTATTAATAAGGTTTTTTTAAGCTATAATAATACTAAATCAACACTTGTTTACACATACTAAATTTAGTTACTATAAAAAGCTAGAGAGGATGTGTGAGAATGAAAAGAAAAATACCTTATTTGCCAAAGGAGAGAGATCAAGATGAGGTAACTCCCAAAAAAGTTATTTCTCGTTCTGAAAAGGATTATACTCTGCTCCCAGACCCAAATGTAGATCCCATAGTATCTAATAATATAGCTTACAATGAATTTGATTATACGGATAAAAACTCCGACTATGATTTCTAAAAAAAGTCCCTAAGGGGACTTTTTAAAATTCAAATTCTTTTTTAAGCAGCTCCACGGCCCTTTCTTCCTCAGTTGCCGGAAGAATTAAATCCATTCTTATGCCACTAGTCCTTAATAGCTTCACGTTGATCTTTTCCTTAGAAAGTAGCCTATTAATCTTAGATGCAAGGGCAATATCATATTTTAATCCAGAGCCTATTATGGATATCTTTACTATATCCTGATTTACTGTAAAATCCATATAAGGGGCATAATCCATTAAAATTGCTAGGCAAGATGAAAAGTTATCACGGCAAAGGGTAAAGAAAACATCAAACTTATCATAGCCCTGTTCATTTTTATTAATTATATCTATCTTTATATTACTTTCATAAAGGGTTGAAAATATATTGCTAATTAACTCTCTCTGACAATAATAACCTTCACTTTCTATTTTTACGGCTACCTCATCCCCGGTGACGGTAATAGCACTAATTCCGTGCTTATGGATATTTCTTTTTCCAGAAACCTTATATTTTTTTGGAAGAACACTTATGTCATTTATCTCTAATATTGTGCCTTGGGTGCTGGCCTGCTCAATAAGGCTTACACTGTGATGGTCTGAAATTGCTGAAAAAGCCTCTAGAGCTTCATCATAATCCATTTCCTCCCTAAAAGCCTGCAGTAATACTGTCATAATTATCACCTCTTTAAAAGTATATTGCGGTAAAATATTATGGTTACAGTTTTTTATTGCATAAAAAAATAGCTCTGAGATGCTTCTCAGAGCTATTTACTATTATAAGCTGTAAAATTTAGTAAAGGTTTTTGTGGTATAGCTGTGGTCCCTTACTCCTGCAAGCTCTCTAACAGAGTGCATTGCAAGTATTGGTGAACCCATGTCCACACTTATCATACCAAGATGAGTAGAGGAAATAGGTCCAATAGTTGAACCACCTCTTTCATCAGAACGATTCACAAACTTTTGATAAGGCACTTCAGAGGCCCTGCAGATTTCCTCATATATGCTGCAGGAGAAGCTGTCCGTGGTATAGCTTTGACTTGCACTTATCTTAATAACTGGTCCCTTATTTATAACAGGTCTATTAATGGGATCATGCTTTTCACCACTGTTTGGGTGTACTGCATGGGCAAGGTCAGCAGAAATCATAAAGGAGCTTGCTACAGCTCTAAAGAAGTCTTCCCTGTTTCCACCTGTACAAAGCACTATTCTCTCAAGTATGTTAGATAAAAGCTCTGAATCTCCTCCCTGCTTTGTACTGCTTCCAACCTCTTCGTTATCAAAGCATACTAAAACTGCAGTAGCTTTTGAAACTTTTGCAGTAATTAAGGCATGTAAGCCTGCATGTACCATAGCTAGGTCGTCTAATCTTCCACTAGATATAAATTCCTCATTTAAGCCTATAATACTGCCCTTCTCATATTCATATAAGAAAAGGTCAAAATCAAGTATTTCAGCCTTATCTACCTTAAGCTCTCCTGCAATAAGATTTAACAAATAGCAATCCTTTTCCAGTTCCTCATTAACTAGAGCTAGAAGTGGAAGAGTGTCTTTCTGCTTATTAAGCTCTATACCAGCATTTACATTTCTATTCATATGAATAGCTAAATTTGGAATAATAAGAAGTGGTCTATTCAGGTTAACATGCTTTTCAATGGGTGTAAGAGGATTTTCTCCTTTTAATACTACCCTTCCGGCAACTGCAAGAGGCCTGTCCAACCAAGTATTTAAAATAGGTCCCCCATAAACCTCTGTATTTAGCTTAACATAGGTATTCTCACTGGTAAGCTCTGGACAGGGCTTAACTCTAAAGCTTGGTGAATCCGTATGTGCTCCTATTATTCTAAACCCAGCTTTACATGGAAGCTCACTTCCTACAATAAAGGCGGTTATGGCAGATCCATTTTTAATGGAATAATATTTTCCTCCTTGGGACAAATTCCATTTTTCATTTTCTTTCAGTTCTACAAAGCCCTCTGCAGCAAGTACCTTTACCACGCTGTCTACAGCATGAAAAGCTGTGGGACTATCATAGATAAAATCAATTAAATTACGTGCAAAATCTAACTCTTTACTCATGTATTGTGCCACCTTTCATACATATTTCTATGATAAAGTATAACTTATTATCATAGATTTATCTACAATGAGACAAAATATTGTTATTGACTCACTCTGTGGTATAATATAGTAATCGATTAAGTGAAATGGAATAAGGATGTGTTTAATTTGTTTTCAAATTTATTAGTTAGAAAATTTGTTAAAGACTATAAAAACACCAAGGATAAAAGGGTAAGAGAAGGCTATGGTTATCTTGGTGGAGTTGTGGGTATTATCATAAACTTAATATTGTTTATAACAAAGGCTGTAATAGGACTTTTGCTAAACAGTATAGCTGTAACTGCAGATGCCTTTAATAATCTGTCTGATGTAGCCTCCTCTGTAATTACAATTTTAGGATTTAAGCTGGCATCAAAGCCTGCAGATAAAGAGCATCCCTTTGGACATGGAAGGCTAGAGTATATTTCAGGCCTTATAGTATCCTTCATGGTTATGTTAGTTGGCTTTCAATTTATTAAGGCCTCTATTGAAAGAATACTTAACCCAAAGGAGGTTACCTTTAATCTCCTATCCTTTATATTAATTTTATTATCCATTGGAGCAAAGGTTTGGATCAGCAGCTTTAACAAATACGTTGGTCGAGCCATTAATTCTTCATCACTAAAAGCCTCTTCCTTTGATGCCCTAAGTGATGTTGTAACCTCAAGCTGCGTCGCCATATCCCTGCTTTCCTCTAAGTTTACCACCTTCCCTCTAGATGGATACATAGGAGTAGTAGTTGCCTGCTTCATCCTTTATTCCGGCTTTAGTCTTATAAAGGAAACTCTAAACCCTCTACTAGGCGAGGCTCCTGATGAGGAGCTTGTTAATGATATAATAGAAGGTGTAAAGTCCTATGAGCCTATAACTGGAGTGCATGATCTTATAATTCATAACTATGGACCAGGAAGAACTATGGCTTCTATTCATGCAGAGGTGCCAAGCAATGTATCCATACTTAAGATTCATGAGGTAATAGATGAGGCAGAAAGAGAGCTTTCTAGAAAGCTTGACATATATTTGGTAATTCATATGGACCCCATCAGCACAGACGATAAAGCAGTGCTTAAGGATAAGGATTACCTAGAAAAAATACTATTAGATTTTAATATTATAAAATCCTTTCACGACTTTAGAGTGGTTGGAGCTGGAGAGATTAAAAATCTTATCTTCGATATTGTCATAGATTCCAAGACAAATCTAAGTGAGGCTGAGGAGGAGACTTTAAAAGAGGACATAACTGCAAGGATAAAAGAACAACGTCCTCAATATAACACAGTAATTACCATAGATAGGGAGTTTTCTCACATATAATTATATAGAGTGAAAATGCTCAGAGGGAGTTTTCCCACTGTGGCATTTTTTTTTATTAAGAATATTATATATTGATGTGATTTTAGGAGAGTGAAATGATGAAAGGCAGCATATTGAACTACTTTCCCGGCGGAAATACCTCCCAGGGCTTCTATTCCTTTTATAAATATATTATAAGCTCAGAAGAGGCAAGAAGGATAATCTGTATTAAAGGAGGACCAGGCACGGGAAAATCCTCTCTAATGAAAAAACTTGGGAATTATTTCAGTGAAAGAGGCTATGAAATAGAGTTTCATCACTGTTCTTCAGATAATAATTCTCTAGATGGTGTAGTAATCAAAAAGCTTAGGGTGGCCATTATAGATGGCACGTCTCCCCATATTGTGGACCCTCAAAACCCTGGGGCTGTAGATGAAGTGTTAAATCTTGGAGAGTGCTGGAGAGAGGAGGGCTTTATACCTTTTAGAAAAAACATACTAGATACAAACAAAGAAATAGGAAAAAACTTCAAAAGAGCTTATCGTTACCTGGGTGCTGCTCGTTTAATACTAGAAGACTGGGCTGCTATTAATGAGGAGGCACTAGATTTTAGTAAGCTAAATCTATTATATGAAGAGCTTGTAAAAAAAATCTTTACTGTGAAGCTTGGCCCACTAGGAAGTGAAAGACATCTTTTCCTTACAGCCTTTACTCCAAACGGCATAGTTACCTTTGCAGAGGAACACAACAAAAGGTGTAATCAGGTTTATGTGCTAAAGGGAGGTCCAGGTACTGGTAAAAGCAGGCTTATGCAGTACCTAGCTAATGAAGCAGTTAGAAGAGGCTACAGAGTAGAAGTATACCATAGCCCCTTAATTCCGGAGCTTATTGAACACATAATACTACCTGACCTTAAAATCGCCATTATGTCCTCCAATGAGATAAATAATATAGATTTAGATGGTAACTTAATATTTATGGAGAACTATCAGAACCTGTCCTATTTAAACCATAGCAGAGAACAAATGAGAATTGATATAGACAATTTTTATGCCCTTTTGTCAAGGGCATTAAAGAGCATTTCCTCTGCAAAGACTCTTCATGATGAACTAGAGCAGTACTATATACCCAATATGGATTTCAAGAGGGTAGATAGTTACTATGAACAGATGTTAAATAAGCTATTATCCTATGAAAGTGAATTAAGTAAAAAATAGAAGCCGGCATTTTGCCGGCTTTTAATATTTAAATACCATTAATTCATGAAGGGCTCTTGTGCACATAACATAATTTAGTCTTTCCCTATTGCTACTGCTCTCAGGCAGCATAAGTATTACTCCATCAAACTCCATTCCTTTTGCAAAATAGGAAGGAAGTGCTGCTACTCCTCCTGTATAGTGAATGCTTTCACTATCTAAAAACTTAATATAGCTCTTCTTTTTTACATAGGAGGCAGCTTTTTCTGTATCCTTTAGATTATCACCAATGATGGCAATGCTCTCACAGCCCATGTCAAGTAGTCTATCTATGGCCTCTGGTAGCTTCTCCTGAAGCTCATCAAAGGAGTATAGCTTCTCCTCCTTTACAGGATTGCCCCTCCTTACCAAAGGAACTACCCTACTATCTGCAATAAAGCCATTGGCATAGTCCATTATTTCTACAGTAGAACGATAGCTCTTTGAAAGCTTAAAATGCTCCACCTGAACTTCCTTAAACAGTTCATTAAGCCTAAGCATTGCAGGCTCCTCCTCTAGAGGTACTAGCCTTTGATTGCTGTCTCCCACAATGGTAAAGGATTTACAGCCCGTGATTTCCTTTAGCACCATAAACTGAAGGGCACTATAGTCTTGAGCTTCATCAATAACAAGATGCTTTATTTCATCCTTATCCCTTATTCCTTCAAGCCTTATCATAAGATACAGCATAGGAGCTAGATCATCTTGAGTATAGGTTTTTTCTCCGTTAAATACATTATAAATATCAGAAATCCTTTGAGGCTTTAGCCAGCCTAATTTACTTTTACACTGTATAAGCTCTTCAATTACTCCTCTTATTTTTAGCTTCCTTACAAAATTTAAATTGTTCTCATCTACCTGTCTTTCATCCTTTGAAAGGGCCTCCACTGCTTTTTTATATTCCTCATTTATGTCCCTAACAGCTTCATCTCTCACATCTCTAAGCTTTGCAAATATAATCCTCTTTATTTTTTTCTTCCTTCTATGAAGAGGCATATCCACATAATACTTATTAAAGAGCTCTTCAATTTCTGCTGCTGATACCACTAGCTTTTCAAGATAGGTTACATCATGTCCAACACTGTGCCTTCTTTCTATATCTTCTACAAGGCCTTGTAAATCCTTCAAATATTGCATGGAATTTTTGTACCTAACCTCCTCTATAAAAGCCTCATCCTTACTAAGTACTCTTTCCATATAATCCTTAAAGCTCATGATATTATAAACATCAGTTAGGCCTTGTGCATATTCATTAAAGGTCTGCTGTCTTACCCCAATCTCTCCTAGGGAGGGAAGTACATTCCTAATATACTCCATAAAAATGCTGTTAGGTCCTAAAATGAGCACCTTATTTTGAAGAATATTCCTATAATTATATAGCAGATAGGCTACCCTATGAAGGGCAATGGTGGTTTTTCCACTACCTGCCACTCCATCTACCACTAGGGTCTTTTCTCTAGGCTGCCTAATAATATTATCCTGCTCCTCCTGAATGGTCATTATTATATCCTTAAGCTTTTCACCACTGCTGCTGCTTAGCACCATCTGAAGTATATCATCCTTAATATCTAAAGCAGAATCGAACATGCCCTTTAGCATACCCTTTTTAATGATGTATTGTCGTTTTAGAAGCACCTCTGCATCCACTTTCCCTTGCGGAGCATTGTAATGCATAGCTCCTAAAGAGCCTGTGTAGAAAAGGGAGGCTGCAGGAGCTCTCCAATCCACCACTACAGGCATAGAGCTGTTCTCAGGCATAACACCAAAGCGTCCTACATAGATGCTGTCTATATCTAAAAAGCCCTCTTCCTTAAAGTCCACCCTTCCAAAATAAGGATTAGTTAGTAAAATGGTATACTCCTTTAGCTTCCTATCAATGGCTCTGAAAGCTTCTTCCTTAGCATAACGCTCATGGTCAAAATATTCCATAAGCTTATCCTCATCATCCCTATATTCCTCAATGACATTTTTTCTGTAATCCAGGATATACTGAGCCAGGTCCTTCCTCTTATCCACGTAACTTAAGATTTCACTATTTATAATAGAAAGGGTATCCTTCAGCCTCTGCTCCTCATAAGCCCATTCTCTTTCTTTTGCAAGCTCTAGCTGAATTTTTGTTTCTAACTCTTTGTTATCCAAATTCATCATCCTTTTACTTATTTATTTTTGGCTGATTATTTTTATTATAAGCCAAATTCGCAATAAAAAATGCAGTCTTAATTAAAAGTGAAAAATTATTGTTCCAGCTTTACATAACTGGGTTTTTAAGATAATTAAATCTAAATGCTATGCTTTATTCAGGCCTAAATTTTAAAAGCATGCTTAAAGCAGGAGTACTCCTATTTGAAAGGAGAATATCATGGAACTAAATGAACTTGCATTAAGAGCAAAGTCCGGGGATGAAGAAGCCTTTTCAGAGCTTATGGAACGCTTTAAAGGATACATCAAAAAATCCTCAAAAAACATTTACCTATGCGGTTATAGCAGTGAGGATTTACTGCAGCTTGGATATTATTCCCTTGTAAAAGCAGTAAGAGGCTACGATGGTAGCAGGGATTTTTTACCCTATGCTCTAAAAGCCATAAGTGGAAATTACAATTATGAAATAAGAAAGGCTGCCCGTCACAACGCCTATATAAGCCTGCAATCCTCTACTGAAGATGGAATATGCTTGGAGGATAAGCTATCCTCAGCCATGGATCTTGAAAGTGAATATTTGCTAAAGGAATGCCAGGAGGAGCTGTATAATGCCCTTAATGCTTTAAATCATGAGGAAAAAGAGCTTATAGCATGGTTGTACTTTCATAAAAAGAGTCTGACCTCCTATGCACTATACAAAAATATGAGCTACCGTACCCTATACAAACGCAAAATAAAACTTCTAGAAAAGCTAAAAAATCTTTTAAAAAACTCATAAAAGAAACTTAAAAGCTCTAAAAGCATGGCTTTAGAGCTTTATTATAGTATTATTTAAGTCCACCTAACCTGTTAAAGGGATAAATTATAAAACGAGCTTTTCCTTTAATTTCACTTTGGTCAATATAAGGGTTTTTCCAGTACCTAGCATCCAAGGAATCAGCCCTATTATCTCCTAAGAATAAATAGTGATTTTCCGGCACTTTAAAGCTGGCAGTTTTATTGTCTCTATTTTGTACATAAGGCTCCTCAAGCTTTACACCATTTATGTACACATAGCCCTTTTCGTCAATATCCACCTGTTGTCCAGGGAGACCTATTAGCCTCTTTATTAGGGTTTCCCCTCTTTCCTCGGAGTAAAACACCACTATATCCCCTGTCTTTAGCTTGCTTAGATTATATGTTCTAGTTACTATAATCCTATCCCCTGGCTTTATAGCCGGATACATGGATGGAGAAGGGACATGTATCTTGTAAAACAGAAATTTATTTATCAAAAGAGCAATTACTATTGCTGCAGCCACCGGAAATACCCAGTCGTATATAAATTTTTTAAGTCCGCTCATTTATTGCACCATCCTTCGGTAGAGAATCTGAAATTATAATTCTAAAAAAGTCATAATTGTATTATATATTATGGCTTATGGCTTTACAATATCAAATTGTAAATTATTAGAAACATTATATTTTCATTGCTCTAATTAATTTTAGTTCAACTCTCTTTGGAGCCTCTGCTTCATTTTTCCCTCTCTTAGTTATGTCCTCTGTTGCAATGCCATACTCTCTGGCAATAATGGCTGTAACTCTAGAGCAGCAATAATTTCCCTGGCAAGGCCCCATGCCTGCTCTTGTGCGCCTCTTTACTCCATCTATGGTTTTCACAGTAATCCCTCTGTGCAGTGCATCCACTATCTCTGCTTCCGTCACAGTCTCACAGCGGCATATAATATGCTCCTCAGCGCTTTCAGCCTCTGTGGAGCCGTGAAAATCAGCAGATTTCTTTATAAAAATTGGTGCCCTATAAGCTTTAAAATCATCCTTTTTAAGTAGTGAAAGTCCCCCTTGAGAAAGGAGCTTTACTACCTTCAAGGCTATGGCAGGAGAAGAGGTAAGTCCCGGAGAATCAATAGCTGCAACATTAATAAAGTTCTTCACAGAGCTCTCCTCTATAATGAAATCCCCCCTATCTCCCATGGCTCTTATACCTGAAAAGGTGGTAATGGCTTTTCTTATATCAAAATCAGGAATGGATTTTCTAGCAGCTATAACTACCTGCTCTAAGCTCTTAAGGGAAGTGCCCACATCAGCCCTGTCCTCCAGCTCTTCAGCATTAGGTCCTATCATCAAATTTCCATGATAGGTTGGAGTAACTAATATTCCCTTCCCCTTATTGGTAGGGACCTGAAATATAACTCTATTTGTAAAATAGCTCTGATCCTTATTTAAGAGAATATATTGTCCTCTCCTGGGATGGATTGCAAAGTCTTTAGCCCCTGCTAAGTCAGATACCTCATCACTATGTACTCCTGCAGCATTTATCACATAGCTGCAGTTAATAATAGCCTTATCGGTTACAACCTCAAAGAAATTCTCTTCCTTTTTTACACCTATAACCTTGTTGTTTAGTCTAAGCTCCACACCATTTTCCACTGCGTTTTCTGCTAAGGCTATGCAGTATTCATAAGGTGAAGCCACTCCCACAGATGGGTCATATAAGGCTGCTCTAGCCTCTTTACTTATATGAGGCTCCATAGCCCTAATCTCAGTACCAGTAAGTATACGCAGGTCCTTGCTTCCTACCCTTATTCCATTGTCATAGAGTTCTCTTAAGGCTTCCTCTTCCTCCTTTGAAAATGCCAGCACCAAGGCTCCAGTCTTTCTATACCCAAAGTTCAGCTCTCTGTTCAAGTCTTCATACATGCTATTTCCTGTAATACAAAGCTCACCTTTTAAAGTTTTATGCTTTGCAGAGTACCCGCCATGTATTATTCCGCTGTTAGCCTTTGATGCACCACAGCTTACATCCTCTTCCTTCTCAAACCAGCATATTTTAAGCTTATATTTACTAAGCTCTCTAGCTATAGCACTGCCTACTACTCCTGCACCTATTATACACACATCAAACATATTATCACCCCTGCAAAATTAACTTACTCATAGGCTCTTATCTAATTATACTGGAATCGACGAGAAAAATCAGCCTGTATGGTTTTCATACAGGCTGATAAAAGTGTAAACTCACACTATATGCTATATTAAAAGGTCCTTTTTCTTGAAGTTTACAAGTGAAATGGCTAAGGTTATTCCTATCCATAGAAGCAGCATTAGTAGTGCCACTCCTGGTGTAACAAAGGTATAACCCACACCTTGAGCAATTCTTCCACTGGCTACAGTAGAGGGATTGCCATAGCTCATGTACAAGAAAGGAGCTGCCTTCTTTACATAAGGTATAACATTTAATATGGTAAACACTATAGGAATTATAAAGCTTAAAGTGGTTGAGATTGTGCTGGTCTTAAGCAGAGTAGACAACATAAAGCTGAAGCTTAGAGCTGCTACAATAAACAGTATCTGGAATAAAAGCTCCCATCCTATGTAGGCTATTGCTGGTACCAGGAAGGTACTGTTAAATACAGGCACTATCTCCTTCTGCCCTGTAACAAGGTTGTTGTAATTTTCATACACTGTACCCATAGCCCTTGGTGCAGCCGCACTTCCAAAGCCATAGATTATTCCTCCTATTAGGAAGATTAAGAATTCAATTATAAGCACTACGGATACAGTACCTATAATTGCAGCAAAATACTTTGACAATAGTACCTTTATTCTGCTTACAGGCTTGGTAAGTAGTACCTTCATGGTAGGAGGAGTATATTCTCCAGATACAACATCTCCTGCCATTATAGCTGCGATGATTGCTAGTAGGATTCCACCTATGGTGCTGATAAAGCCATCTAGGAAGCTAAAGCCTGAAAGGTCCATTCCCATTGATGGTTTAATATTATGCTCCAGATAATATTTGTTAGTTATCAGCGAGGTTCTGATCATCTCTTTTTCATTTTTTGCATCATTTGGTAGGATATTTAGCTGCTCCTCCTGACTTTTTACAGTTTGTTCTAGGGGAGCCTTCCAGTCACCCTCCTTAATCAACTTTTCATTTTTTAATTCCTGAATATTCATTTCTATCTGTGTAATACTTCTTTGAATATCCGCCTTTTCCTTTTCAGATTTTCCCTCTTTATTAAGTTCTTCCTTTTGCATCTCCACGTTCTTTTCTAGAATCTTAATGGTATTCTCTGTGTTATTTAATTTATTAACCAGAGCACTTCCGCCTATCATTAGGGCTCCTATGGCAAATAATATAATTGAGCAGATAATAAGCTTCTTTCTTAGGTTAAGCTTAATAAGTTCATTCTTTATCAGTGAAAACATTATTGTATCCCCCCTTCCACAATTTCTACATATCTATCTTCTAAGGCCTGGTGTTTCTTATAAACCTCATGGATGGATACGTTTCTTCCTACCAAATCTCTTATTAAGGTAGGGGTGCTATCCTTAACTATTACTAGAGTGATAAGCTCTTCATTTACTGTAACAGACTTAACATAATCAAGGTCCTTAAGTATAACTTGTAGGCTATCTATGTTCTCTGCCTTTAGAATAATTTTTTCCTCATTTTCCTCTACTCCTACTGCTGCTAAAGAGGAATCCACACTCTCCACAGATATAATCTCTCCATGGTTTAAAAAGGCTACAGTATCACATAGTAGCTGTACCTCTGATAGAAGATGGGAGGATACAAAAACTGCCATCTGTCTTTCTTTGGAGAGCTTTTTCATAAGCTCCCTAAATTCCTTTATACCTGAAGGGTCAAGTCCATTAGTGGGCTCATCTAATATCAAAATCTGTGGATTTGAAAGCAGAGCAGTAGCTATACCAAGTCTCTGTTTCATTCCAAGGGAATATTTTTTTACCTTATCCTTAATTCTGTTCTCAAGTCCCACCAGCTTAACTACTTCATCGATGTTTTCCTGTTTAATGCGGTGGTCCACTCTCATTATCTGTTTTAAATTCTCCATTCCACTCATGTAGCCATAGAGCTCAGGACTTTCTACTACAGCACCAAGGGCACTTAGTGCCTCTTCTCTGTTTTCCTTTATGTCCTTGCCCATAATTTTGATAGTTCCTGAATTAGGAGCTATGAGTCCTACTATCATCCTTATGGTTGTAGTCTTTCCAGCACCATTAGGTCCTAAAAATCCAAATATCTCTCCCTCTTCTACGGAGAAGTTTATACCTTTTATTATCTCTCTTCCGCTAAGGGATTTTCTCAGGTTTTCAACCTCTAATACCTTCATAATTTCTCTCCTCTCTTAAACATACACATTTCAAAAACTCCTAGGATTATAGCAGCAAAGAAAATGTATTAGTGTTATATACAAATAGTACACTAATACATTCACACTGTCAATACATAATTAGCAAAATTATCTACTTAAGGTTTCACTTATTTTCTCCTTTACTTCCTCAAGCAGTTCTCCAAATCTAGAGGAGGTTACTCTTGGATAAGCCTTTATAAGATATCTATATCTTCGTTTTATGTTACCAGAGAGCTTTTCGTAATTTTCCATTAAAGAAACATTACTGGCCTCAAGCTTCAGCTTACGTGCTCTATCAAGAGTATGATCCTTAAGGTTTTCAAGGTTTTCCTTAAGCTCTTTAGATATCCTCTGCAGTTCTCTAAACCATTTAGAGAATACCACAAGCTTATTAACCGTAAAGACTACATCCAGCAGCACTAGTATCATAAGTACATACATAATTATAATTCCTGGATCTCTTGGCAGCCTTTCTACCATTTTTTCTGCCAAGGGCTGTATCTCTCTAATAAAGAGTACAGATAATGCTCCCCAGGCTATTGAGAATTTTAGAGATATGTATCCCATGAGGTTATATTTATCCTCTGAATAATCCCACCACCTTGTGTCAAAGAATTTTTCCATAAGATATCCCGTGATAAATTCTAAGGCACTGCTAACCACAAAGCCACCTATAAAAAGATATACAATATTGTTCTTAAAGGGTGTTAGAGTCACTATCATCACCACTGCAGAAATCCCATAGATTGGGCATATGGGTCCATATAAAAAACCCCTGTTTATAAATTTCTTCATAGTATAAATATGAAAAAGTACCTCTAAGCTCCAACCTAAAAAAGCATAAATTATAAAGTAGAAAAATAATTCATAAAAGCTAAAATTAAGCATAGAAATGTCCTCCGTTACTTTTCCCTTATTAGTGAAAACATTACAAGATCCTGATATACATCTCTAAAATAAGCATATTCCCTAAGTATGCCCTCTTCCATAAAGCCTAGACCTTCAAGCAGTCTTTTTGAAGCAGAATTTTCCGGATAAACCAGGGCCTCCACCCTATTTAGCTCCATGTAATTAAAACCGTAGCATAATATTGCTTCAAGTGCCTCTGTCATATAACCCTTCCCCCAATAATCAGGCGAAAGCTCATAACCCATTTCAGACCTGGCATAGCCCTTATTCCAGTTGTGATAACCACAGGTACCAATCAAGGTACTTTCTTCCTTTAATTCAAGTGCCCAGCGAATGGATTTACTGCTTTCAAAGCCGCAGTTTAAATTATTAATCATTATCTGTGCCTGCTCCTCCTCCACTAGAGCATACATACCGTAATACACCATAACCTCTTCCTTTGACATTATTTTATACAGTGCCTCACTATCCTCTTCAGTGAGCTTACGCAGTAACAGTCTTTCTGTTTCTAGTTCTGGAAATTCAGAAAAAATCATATTATAAGGCATGTCCTATCTCCTTTGTAAAAAATCAAATACTGCAAAATAAGATTAAAATCCCTAAGGTAATTATACCAAAAAAAAGAAGAAAAGATGGTGTACCCGTAATAAGTTTTCAGGAATACCATCTTTATTTATATATTTCAGTAAAAAGAGCTCTCATCTCATTAATAACTTATAATCTTTACTTTACCTTATCTTAACATTGGATCCGAAACATAGATAGTTTTTACTGTGTTTTCTTTAGATGAGCTATTTTCGTAATAAGTAACCAAAATCCAATATGCTTTTCCTAGCACTAGTTCATTATACTGCTTTTTTGTAAGCCTGAACTTTGATTCTTTACATGAATATCCGCTAGAGTTTGTATAGGTAACCAAATAATATTTATCACCATCTTGCTTTTTAACTCCATAATTTTCCTTATCCTTAGTCTTTGTATCCGCTTTCTCCTTATCATTAATATCTATTATTTGTACATTCCCCATCAATTCTCCGCTTTTCTTAGGTCCAAGTATAGGAATGATTACAAACCAAAAAAACAATAAACCAAGTATTACAAGTATAGCTGTAAGCTTAATTCTGTCCTTTGAATTACTTGATAAGCTCAAAAAAACACCCCCACTTTTTATATAATTCAAAATAATTCATTATATTACAATTATATACTAACAAAAAAATTAATATAAGCCTGGAAAAATGATTTTCCAGGCTTATATTAATAATTGCTCTTCTGTTGTCTATGGGATTTGTTTAACTTTACTATTTCCTTTTTATATTCCATTCTGGCTTTTCTATTTAGCTTTCTTTCCATAAACTCTGCTTCCTTCTTAAGCTTCACATAGCTTTGGAATCTTTCATAGCTTAATATTCCCTCTTCAATTGCATGAGCAACAGCACAACCTGGTTCTCCATTATGGGTACAATCACTGAATTTACATCCTTTAGCCAGCTCTTCAATTTCCTTAAAGGAGCTATTTACTCCATCAACCCCATCAAGCAGCTGAAGCTCTCTCATACCTGGAGTATCGATAACTACTCCTCCTTCAGGAATTAGTATCAGCTCTCTATGTGTAGTGGTATGCCTTCCCCTTGCATCTTCCTCCCTAATTTCACTTACTGCCTGCTTTTCCTCACCAAGAATAGCATTTATAAGAGTAGATTTTCCTACTCCAGAGGAGCCCACAAAGGCTGCTGTTATTCCACCAGGTATACGTTCCCTTACCTCCTGTATTCCTAAGCCTTGAACAGCACTAACTATTATAACCTCTACCCCTATAGCTACCTTATAAACCTCCTCAAGTCTTTCTCCTAGGTCCTCACATAAGTCTGCCTTAGTTAAAAGCACCATAGGTGTAGCTCCGCTATCCCAGGCAAGGCTTATATATCTCTCAAGCCTTCTCAAATTGTAATTCTGGTTTAAAGACATGGTAATAAATAATATATCTATATTTGATGCTATTATTTGTTCCTCACTTGTGCCTCCTGCCGCCTTTCTAGAGAAGCTGCTTTTTCTCTTAAGTACGCCCTTGATGATAGCCTCTCCACTACTATCACTATCCCTGTCTAGAGCAACCCAATCACCAACTGCAGGGTAGTCTTCTCTGCCTTCAGCGTAAAATCCCAGTTTGCCAGAGACCTTTGCAAGCATTATACCCTTAGCTGCAGCCACCCTATATATTCCTCTATGCTCCTCCGTTATCCTTCCACAAAAATCCCCTAGATACTTTTCTTCAAATTCTCTCTGCCAGGAATTATTCCATCCCAGCATATTAATATCAAAATTTTTCACTACAAATTCCTCCTGTAAACACCATTTATTATATTTTTGCGCGCAAAAAACCCTAGAGCTTCCTGCAACTCCAGGGTTATTATGAATTCATAGTGAAAAATTACCATAAGTAAAAATTCTTCTGTGCTAAAGCTTCATAAGAAATCCTGGAGTAGTATCATAACTATTAACAATTCTAAATCCTACACTCTTTATCATATTACCCCACTCCTTTCGAAATTAGCTTTAATATATTTCCTAGTACAGTATATAACAGTTTTTAAAATTGTGCAACTTTTTTATATATTTTAAAAAATCAAGCTTATACAATTAATTTGTGAAATATTCTAATTTATGGTGCTAAAAAAGACCCAATTTATTACAATATATGGTATAATAGTTATAATAATATAAATGAGGTTTGAAAATGAAAAAGAAGAAATTCATACTACCAGTCTTGATTCTAATGTCATTGACTTTAATTATATACTTTTATTTACCAAGCAAAATCATTATTAACTCTAAGGGAGGAAGCAATGAAGCTTATATTGAAAATTCATTTGTAAAAGCAGATAAACAGTATGAAATATATGGTCTGGATATCATCAATAACCATAGCTTCATACCAATTAAAATAACTGGGGTTTATTCAAATGATAAAGATAATTTTCTTAATCTTCAAGAAGTATTAATCACAGATAATATTGGGCTAATTACTGTAAAAGATGATACAGAGTTAAATAATTTAAGGCTTAATAAAGAAATAAGTTCCTTCTATAAAATAACTACAGCTGCTAATTCAACACAAGTAATTGGATTGCTCTTAAAGGTAAATAAATCAATTAAAATCAACTCTTCCTATAGTAATTTGAGACCATCTGAAGTAAAAGTCAAATTTACAGTATTGGGTATACCCTATACTAAATCTATAAGTTTAAATCATGAGCCATAAAATTAGCTAACCTTTATGTAGAATTTTTATTCTACTGAAGGTTAGCTAAACTTATCTATAAAACAGTTAGCCTATTACCGCTATTTTGAGTAAATGAGATACTAAATTGTTTACCCAGTCTTCTAGCAGTTTACTATTCTTCCTCCATTTACGTGTATGGTTTGACCTGTAATATAGGTGGCGCCATCTGCTGCTAAAAATAAATATGCCTCTGCTAATTCAGCGGGCTGTGCAGGTCTCTTAAGAGGGGTATTTTCTCCAAACTGGCCAACCTTTTGCGCGTCGAAGCTGGAGGGTATTAGCGGAGTCCATGTAGGTCCAGGGGCTACACAATTAACCCTGATATTCTTATCTGCCAAAGAAAGTGCAAGAGACCTGGTAAAGGCTGTTATAGCACCCTTAGTAGCTGAATAGTCTATTAGCTCCTTGTCTCCTGCAAAGGCTGTTATGGAGGAGGTGTTTATTATTACACTGTTTTCTTTTAAATATGGAAGAGCCTCTCTTGTAAGATAGAATACAGAAAAAATATTAGTTGCAAAGGTACCCTGAAGCTGCTGATCAGAAATATCTGCAAGACATTTCTGAGGATGCTGCTCAGCGGCATTGTTTACAAGAATATCTATCCTTCCAAAGTTCTTTATGGTCATATCTACTACCTGTTTGCAAAAGCTAGCATCTCCAACATTTCCTGATATGAGCTGGCACTTAACTCCACTACCTTCAATAAGCCTCTTGGTATCCTCAGCATCCTTATGTTCATTTAGATATACTATTACAATATTGGCTCCTTCTTTAGCATAGGCCAAGGCTACAGCTTTTCCTATACCACTGTCCCCTCCTGTTATTATAGCTGCCTTATCCTTTAATCTCCCTGTGCCTTTGTAATTTGGATTGTCAAAAATGGGCTGAGGGTTCATTTGAGTTTCCTCTCCTGGCTGCTTTGTTTGATGCTGGGGCATCACGTCATCTGGGTAGTTCAATGTCTGGTTGCACATACTATTACCTCACTTTTCTAAAATATATTCCTATGTTAAGTTTTTAATAGTTTAATATTAATTATGCATAAGGGAATAAAAAAGAGAGGAATTATCTCCCTCTCTCATAAAACTTTGGCCAAACCGTTTCTTCTCCTAGACCTCTTGCTGCCTGCAGCACAAAATACGGATTTCTAAGCAGTTCCCTTCCTATAAATACCAAATCTGCTCTCTGGTTTTCAAGGATTTCCTCTGCATGTCTATAGTCTGTAATAAGCCCTCCACCAATTACAGGCAGGCCTGTTTGTTCTTTGATAATCTCAGAATGCTTTATCTGATATCCTGGATAGGTATGTATCTTAGCCATAACTACAGCTCCAGTGCTTACATCTACCATATCTATGCCATAGGGCTTTATAAGATTTACTATATGAGCTATATCCTTTGGAGAATTTCCACCAGGTGCATATTCCTCCGCAGACACCCTTAAAATCAAAGGCTTGCTCTCATCCCATTCCTCACGTACAGCCTTAACCACTTCTATTAAAAATCTTGCTCTATTTTCAATACACCCTCCATATTCATCCTCTCTCTTGTTTGTTAGAGGAGAAAGGAATTCATTAATTAAATATCCGTGTGCGCCATGAAGTTCAATGGCATCAAAACCAGCCATTTTACACCTTCTAGCAGCCTGCTTAAAATCCTCTACCACAGCCTTTATATCAGCAATTGTCATGGCTCTTGGCACCCTATAATTTTCATTAAAGGGAATTGGGCTTGGAGCTAAAGGCTCTTCTCCAGAAACTTCAGATTTTCTTCCTGAATGGCCTAACTGTATTGCCACCTTGCTTCCATATCGCCTGCATTCCATTACGATAGATTTTAACCCTGGAACAAAGTCATCCTTCCATATACCAAGATCATAATCCGTTATTCTGCCAACACTTTGTACTCCCGTAGCCTCTAATATAATGAGTCCTACCTGACCTACCGCCCTGGTAGCATAGTGAACCAGATGAAATCTATTCACATAACCCTCCTCTGCCATATCCATGCACATAGGCGGCATCACTATTCGATTATTAAGCTCCATATCTTTAATTTTATATTCATCAAAAATACCCATAAAACCTTTCCTCCTTATCTCTTGGTAAATACATATATATTCGCCATACTATTTTCACTGTAATTATCCTTATTAAAGCTTCCGAAATGAGCACTGATTTCAAACTTTGTGTTCTCTGCCAAGGTCGCTATCTCCTCATGAAGCAGTGGGTATAGAGGCACTATGGAGGAACCAATGGTATCTCCCTTATACTCTATTATGCCCTTAAACATAATCTTATTCTGCTCCTCACTGTATAGTCTATGGAAAACTATGCCCTGCTCAGCATTTACAATGTCAGGCAGCGCCTTTACATGCTTTGTTAAGATGCGGTCATAGTTTACAATCTGCATAACAAAACATCCCGAGGGCATAAGCAGTTCATAAATACTTTTAAACACCTGCTCCATCTCAGATAGATTATCTAGATGTACTAAGGTATTTCCAATGCAGTAAATCATCTTATAAGAATTATTTTTTAAGTGGTCTAGCTTTCGCATATCCCCAGCAGCTAGTCTAAGGTTATTATTCTTTAACCCCTCTATCTTTTTTCTTCCCTTAATAACCATCTTTTCATCCAGCTCAATGCCTTCTATTTCTTTAACAAAGGGTGCTAATGCAATAAGCTCTTCTCCTGTACCTGCTCCTAAATCTAAAACCTTAGCTTCACTATTAACATAGCTTTTCAAAAAGTTTACCACTTCCTTTGAAACTGGAAAAACATAATCATAATATTCACTTAGAAAATCATAAAATTCCATATTGTTCTCCTTCCAAAATATTATTCTTATAATTATGATATCATAATTATAAGAATAATATTTGTTATATATTTCTTAACTTTTTTAAAAGATGGGAAAGCTTTTGACCCATGCATTATATGTTATAATGTATTAAGGCGTTTGCCTTCGTCTTTAAATTCAAATCATAGGCATAATAATTGTGTACGGAGTGAAAAATATGAAATCGTTAGTATTAGCTGAGAAACCGTCAGTAGGACGAGAAATAGCAAGAGTTTTAAAATGCAATAAAAAAGGAAATGGGTATTTTGAGGGTGACAAATATATTGTCACTTGGGCTCTGGGACATTTAGTTACCCTGGCAGATCCCGAAGTATATGATGATAAATATCAAAGCTGGAGGATGGAAGATTTACCTATGCTCCCTAAACCCTTAAAGCTTGTTGTGATAAAACAAAGTGGTAAGCAGTTTAATATAGTTAAAGAGCTATTAAATAGGAAAGATGTAAGTGATATTGTAATAGCTACAGATGCTGGACGTGAGGGAGAACTGGTGGCTCGATGGATATTAGAAAAATCTAGGGTTAATAAACCTTCAAAGAGACTTTGGATATCATCCCAAACAGATAAGGCTATCCTTGAAGGTTTTAGAAACTTAAAGCCTTCAGCACAATACGATAATTTATATAAGGCGGCAGCTTGCAGAGCAGAAGCTGACTGGGTTGTGGGTTTAAATATTACAAGAGCGTTAACCTGTAAACATAATGCTCAACTAACTGCAGGACGAGTTCAATCAGCTACCCTTGCTATGATAGTAAATCGTGAAGAAGAGATTAGAAGCTTTAAGCCTAAAGATTATTATGTAATTAATGCTAAGGCTAAGGGATTTACTCTTCAATGGAGAGATAAAAATAATAACAGCAGCATTTTTGAGGAGGATAAGGTCAACAAAATTCTTGCACATATAAGAGGAAAGGAAGCTAACGTAATTGATGTTACTGAAATTGCAAAAAAACAATATGCTCCTGCTCTTTATGATTTAACGGAATTGCAAAGAGATGCTAATAGAATTTTTGGATATTCAACAAAACAAACCTTATCTATAATGCAAAGATTATACGAAAACTATAAGCTATTAACTTACCCTAGAACGGATTCAAGATACATTTCTAGTGATATAGTTGCAACTTTACCAGACCGGTTAAAAGCAATTTCTATAGGCAGCTATAGAGTCTGTGTAGCAGAAATACTAAACGGCAAAATAAATGCTCATAAGGGCTTTGTAGATGATAGTAAGGTAAGTGATCACCACGCTATCATTCCAACTGAAGAGAGAGGAAATACAGCTCTTTTAAGCAATGAAGAAAGGCATATATATGATTTAGTAGTTAAGAGATTTTTGTCTGTTATGCTGCCACCCTATGAATATTTACAAACTACTATAAAAACTGATATAAACGGTGAAAGCTTTATAGCAAAAGGAAATGTAATTAAGGCTAAGGGTTGGAAGAAGGTATATGATAGAGCAGAGGATTTAACAGAGGATGAAGATGAAAAAGATAGTCAAGTTTTGCCGCAAGTTAAAAAGGGGGATAAATTAGACATATTATCCATTGAGAGCAAACAACTTAAAACAAAAGCCCCTGCAAGATTTAACGAAGGTACTCTGCTTTCAGCCATGGAAAACCCTCAAAAGTATGTAGCTGTAGATAAGATTTCTGCTAAAACCCTTGGAGAAACTGGTGGAATAGGAACCGTTGCTACAAGAGCTGACATTATTGAAAAATTATTTAACATGTTTTATATAGAGAAGAACGGAAAGGAAATTGTCCCCACAGGGAAAGGCAAACAATTAATAGAGTTGGTTCCAGAAGAATTAAAATCGCCTTTAATGACTGCTAAGTGGGAGCTTGAATTAGAGCAAATAAGTAAAGGAAAGAAAGAGCCAAGGGCATTTACTGAAGAAATGAGAAAGTATGCAGCTGAGCTCGTTCAAGCTGTAAGGGGAAGTACAGATAAATTCAAGCATGATAATTTATCTGGAGCAAAATGTCCAAACTGCGGTAAGTATATGCTAGAGGTAAAAGGTAAAAATGGCAGAATGCTTGTATGTCAGGATAGAGAATGTGGTCACAGAGAGAACTTAGGCAGACTTACTAACGCTCGCTGCCCGAACTGTCATAAAAAATTAGAGCTTAGAGGACAAGGTGAAGGTCAAATCTATGTTTGCTTAAATACTAACTGCAGCTTCAAAGAAAAAGCTTCAGCCTTTAATAAAAGATTTGAAGATAATGAGAATAAATCCAATAAGAAGGATGTAGCAAAATATATGAAGAAGGCAAAGGAAGAGAATGAAGCACCAATGAATTCTGCACTAGCAGAGGCGTTGGCAAAGTTAAATTTAAAATAGTGAAATAAGACAAGGAAAAGCTGATTTCTATCTTGTATAGGAGTCAGCTTTTTTAAAGAGCCTGTGAAAAAAAGTCTGTA
>DBMJ01000010.1 GCA_002298125.1 Clostridium sp. UBA701
CGGACGACTTGTATATAATATCACGCATCCTAGGATGATGTTTACTTCTATATATAAATTATACCCCTTCAACTTAAGTATTCTTTATAATACTTCATAATTCTTTAATTATATACTAAAGACACACCAGGTAAAGTATATGTAATAGTTCAAGCTCTGTACTCCCCTCCCCCTTGCTTCTGTAAAATATCTCATAATATATTTTATTTTTCTTGTTATTTGTGTCATAATAATACTAATAAAGTGCAGCTTAGCTTTAGGCGGAGTTTTTATTCTATCTTAAAGCTTGTTAGACTAATGTTGTAGTGTTGTTTTCCTATACTTCTGCTTATAGATATGGCAATTGTGTAAATTAGTTGTAGCATAATATGCTTTGGAGATGTTTAAATGAGTATTGAAAAAATAAAAGAAATTATAAAAAATAGTAATAACATAGTGTTCTTTGGCGGTGCTGGGGTATCTACAGAATCCAACATCCCTGATTTTAGATCTCAGACGGGGCTTTATACTACAAAAAGTGGGTATTCTCATCCTCCAGAGGTAATGTTAAGCCACAGTTTCTTTGAGGAAAATCCCGAAGAATTCTTTCGTTTTTATAAAGAAAAAATGATATACACTAATGCTAAACCTAACAGTGCTCATTACTCTCTAGTAAAGCTGGAAGCCTTGGGAAAATTATCTTCTACTATAACTCAGAATATAGATGGACTGCACCAAGCAGCAGGCTCAAGAAATGTCATAGAGCTGCATGGTAGTGTGTATAGAAATTATTGTACGTCTTGTGGAGCTACCTATGACCTTGATTACACGTTAAATAGTACTACCGTAATACCGAAATGTGAGAAATGCGGTGGAATTGTAAGACCTGATGTGACACTTTATGAGGAAGCTCTCAACAACAATGTAATTGTTGCTGCAATACTAGCAGTTAAAAATGCCGATGTGCTTATAGTAGGGGGAACCTCCTTAGTAGTATATCCCGCAGCAGGATTGATAAATTACTATAAGGGTAATAAACTCATATTGATAAACAAGGGCTCAACCTCCTATGACAGAATAACTCCCTACATTATAAAGGACTCTATAGGCCCCACTCTTCAATACCTTGTAAGTTCTCTTTAGTAAAGTCAAGTGAAGCTGTCGAAGGGGTTAAAGGTCTTAATGACCTTTAACCGTCGGAGCCCCGGGACAAAGGCAATAGAGTTCCCTAGGGAAAACCCCGAAGGCGATTTATTATATCTTCCTTAACCACCCGGCTGGTACTCTTGGGTTCGTAACAAAGTACTTATCTCCTCTAATCTCCAGTTTGTATCTTTCACGAGTTTTTCCCTGTATGTTTTGCTGGATTACCTGCAAATAATCTTCCCCCACCTCTGTTACAATAGCTACATGACCAAAAGTTGTATCATTAAATACAATTAAGTCATCAGGGGCGGGTTTAACTGCATCTCCATTTCTATATTGAACAAGCCCTCTTGCCTTATTTATTTGTCCCTGGTACAATTGAGGATTGAAAAAATCCTTTGCATTTCCATAGACATCTGGCATCTTATGTCCTTTTACTTCATAATAAAACCGTTTTATGTATTCTACGCACTGCCACTTCTGACCATATAAATAACCATCCCTGCTATAATTTTCTCCATGACTTTTTGAATAGTCTGCTCCGTTATAATAAACTGCAACTCCTTTATATGTATCTATCTCTTCACCTATTACCGCTGTTTTTTTAAAGGGTATTTTGTTTTGTGTGAATATATACCCCACCCCAGCAAATATTATCAATATTAAAATCAACAATACAAATAATCTCTTTTTCCTTTTCATATCATCATCCTTATCCTTTACTAATGAATTAATTGTATTTTATTCTCTTAATTAATCAATTGTCAACTTTTCCCGGGAAATAACTCCATTTTATATCATTAGTTCTTCAAAAATACATATAATGTGCTAATGGAGTTATGCTAAGGATAGAAAAGAAGTTTTTTATACGTCTTTATTAAAATGGTGAGGTTCATTATGAGTTATAATAAAAATACTTTCTTCATAAATGATCCAGTTGTTTTTACTAAAAAAGGAATAAGCTCCATTGCTAACGCCTATGGATTAAATAACAAAGAAATCCTTGAAGGCCATCTATGGGTCTATGAAATCCTTGCCCACGTACAACAGCTGACAGGAGAAGCCTGCCTCTTAAAGGGTGGTGGATGTGCTCAGTTGTATTTGCCAGTAGAATATCAGAGATGCACTGTGGATCTTGATATAGCTACTAGCCTTGAAGATGAAGATCTTAAAATGGTTTTAAAATCCATAGCCCAAAAATTTAATAAAAGCAAGTTTTACATTGATTATAAAAAATATATTCCTGAAAGTGTTAAGCTTACAGGTCAAATAATCCCCATGGCTACATATTTTTTATACATTCCCTTTGTTTTTAAACAGAAAAAGAAGAAGAGAGTTCCTATTCTAAAAATAGATTTTCTATTTAAAGATACAAGTATGCTTAAAAAAACTTATATATCTCAATCGGAAACCTTTGGACTAAAGCTAAATTACTCACCCATAACTATATCCTTAGAGGAAATAATATGTGATAAGCTACTCACATTAGCATTAACTACAGTAGGCCTAGATCCATACAAGATTGTCAGTGTATACAAGAATATATATGATTTGTACTACCTTGCTAATAGCTATAATAATATTTCCACCTTTACTGCTATAAAAGATCAATTCCCTCTAAATCTATTACTGGAATTTGAAACTAAGGGTCTTACTCCAATAAATATAAAAGTCATTTTTGAGGATATCCTTACTGCTCTATATAAAATAGCCACAGGGGACTTACAAGAGGATCCAAGAAATATGCCCAAAAAAATTCAGCGCTTTCAAGGTGAAAATCTACAACAAAGTATTAATGATATATTAGATGTAGATTATTGGTCTATAATGTGTATGTACTTATATATATGGACCTACGCCTTAGAATCCTATATGCTTCGTCAAGATTCCTCCCCCCTTAAGATTATAAACAGCATAATTGAGGAGGATGAAAGACTTTGGAATCTGCCCATGGAAGTCCGCAATAAATATATTGAGGATTTAAAGGGTAAAATCAGAACACTAGAACCTAGCTTAAACCTTAGTTCCACTGGTAATTTACTAAGACTATTATATATATATCATATATTTTTAAACTTTAGATAAGAAACAAAAAACCCGAGAAGATATCTTCTCGGGTTTTAATTTGGCAACGACCTACTTTTCCACAGAGCTGCCCCTGCAGTATCATCGGCGCCTTGTAGCTTAACCTTCGTGTTCGGTATGGGTACGGGTGTATCCCACAAAGCCATAATCACCAAATATATGAAAGAATATAATTCTTTCAA
>DBMJ01000017.1:0-418 GCA_002298125.1 Clostridium sp. UBA701
AAAGTAGGTCGTTGCCAAATTAAGAACAATGCGCCGATTACTGGGCAATTAAGCTTAGTCCATTCACATGGACTAAATTGCCCGTTAAAGTGCATTTAGCACTTTAACCTACAGGGGCAGCTCTGTGGAAGAGGCAAAAGGTCTTAATGCCAAGTACCTGCGTAAGCAGGTGGTTGCAAAATTAATTTCTTTTAGAGTGTAAATAAGCACTCCAATGTTCCGCGATAGCTCAACGGTGGAGCACTCGGCTGTTAACCGATAGGTTGAAGGTTCGAATCCTTTTCGCGGAGCCATTTTTATTTTTTGAAGGTTGCTGAAAATATGTAGTTAATGCATGTTTTCAACAACCTTTAATTATTTTATGCATATTAACAGAGAAAATAAATTTAGCTAAATTAACTCAATAGTAATACCTGAT
>DBMJ01000017.1:510-30974 GCA_002298125.1 Clostridium sp. UBA701
TTTCGCGGAGCCATTTTTATTTTCTTAATTAAACCTTGTGAATTTTCACAGGGTTTTTTGTTTTATTATTAAAGAAGAAAAATGCAATATAAGGAAAGTAAAAAGGTAATAAATTTACATATTGGAAAATAAGTATAAAAAAGAATGAAATAGTCCATAAATAAAGTGTCAAATAATTTAGAAAATTATGCTTATTTATAGAGGAAAATTAAAGCGAGAATAGAATATATATATTTAAGTGTATTTAGTGCTTTAAATTATTTAGGAAGGCGGGATTTGCTATGAAAGAGTACAAAACCAAAAACTTAAGAAATATTGGCATGATTGGCCACGGAGGAGCAGGAAAGACAACTCTCACCGAGGCCATATTATACTACACCAAGACAACTGACAGATTTGGTAAAGTGGAAGAAGGAACCACTACTAGTGACTATGATGCAGAAGAAAGGAAAAGAAAAATTTCCATATCTACTACGGTAGCTCCCTGTGAATTTAAAGACACAAAGATTAATGTTGTTGATATGCCTGGTTATTTTGATTTTGTAGGAGAAGTTGTTGAAGGTCTGAGGGCTGTTGATGTTGCAATGATAGTTGTATGCGGAGCTTCAGGAATTCAAGTTGGAACAGAGAAGGCTTGGGATCAGGTAAATAAAGATAGCATTCCAAGAGCTTTTTATATAAATAAATTAGACAGAGAAAATAGTGATTTTGAAAAGGTCTTAAGCAGTCTAAAAGATAAATTTGGGATATCCGTAGTACCTATTCAGTATCCAATAGGCAAAGAAGCAAATTTTAAGGGTATTGTAAATGTAATCTCCAAGAGGGCTAGAATATTTAATCCTAAGACATTGGAGATGGAGGAACAGGAAGTACCTGCAGAATTACTAGATAAAGTAGAAGAATGTAAGAATATGATTATGGAAGCCGTTGCAGAAACGGATGAAGTGTTGCTTGATAAGTATTTTAGTGAAGGAGAATTAAGTGACGAGGAGATATATCATGGCTTAGTAGACGGCTGTGCAAGAGGAGAAATAGCTCCTGTAATGTGTGGGTCAGCTTATACCTGTTCTGGTATACAAACCTTCTTGGAGGATATAGTAGAATGTTTCCCTTCACCAGAAAACGTTAAGGAAGTTAAGGCAAAGAACGTGAAGGAAGGAAAAGAAGTAAACATTAAGATGGAAGAAAGTGCACCTTTCTCTGCCTTCGTATTCAAAACCATAGCAGACCCCTTTGTAGGCAAGTTGTCATTATTTAGAGTTATGACAGGAAAGGCAAAGCCAGACACAACAGTTTACAACTCTATAAAGGATAAGCAGGAAAAGATAGGAACAATGTATTTTGTAAGGGGAAAGAATCAAATTTCAGCCAGTGAAATAGTGGCTGGAGATATAGGAGCTGTAGCTAAACTTCAGTATACAAATACTGGGGATACCTTATGTGAGATGTCAGCCCCTATAGCCTTTGATAATATACAGTTCCCTGTTCCAGCTATGTCCATGGCAGTGGTACCTAAGTCAAAGGGGGATGAGGATAAAATATCCTCTGGCCTTGCAAAGTTATTAGATGAAGATCCTACCTTTAAGGTAAGCAGAGATGTGGAAAATGCTGAAACAATAGTGTCTGGAGTTGGTGAGACTCATCTTGATATAATTGCCACTAAGCTTAAGAACAAGTTTGGCGCTGAAGTAAGCCTAGAGGTACCAAAGGTTCCATATAGAGAAACCATCAGAAAGGTTGCTGATGTGCAGGGTAAGCATAAGAAGCAATCAGGTGGACATGGACAGTATGGAGATGTTGTAGTTAAATTTGAACCAAGAAATGACGGAGAGGATGAACTTCAATTTGTTGATGCGGTAGTTGGCGGAGTAGTTCCAAGACAGTACATCCCAGCTGTTGAAAAGGGCTTGAGGGAGTGTATAACCAAGGGGGTACTGGCAGGGTATCCAGTTATTCGTTTAAAAGCCACTCTTCATGATGGCTCCTTCCACCCTGTAGATTCCTCTGAAATGGCTTTTAAGATAGCTGCTTCTCTAGCTTACAAGAAAGGGTTAGAAAGTGCTGAGCCTGTTCTTTTAGAACCTATTATGCATGCTGAGGTTATAGTACCAGATGATTATATGGGAGATGTAATAGGAGATATAAATAAAAAGAGAGGTAGAGTTCTTGGCATGGAGCCGGAAAACGGAAGTCAAAAGATTATTGCAGAGGTTCCCATGGCAGAAATGTTTAAGTATGCTACTGATTTAAGATCCATTACTCAGGCAAGAGGAAGCTTTGAGATGAGATTTGAAAGATATGAAGAAGTACCAGCACTAGAGGCTGGAAAGATAATTGAAAATGCTAAGAAGTTAAAGGAAAGCGAAGAATAATTTTAATAAAATCCATAAAAAACCCTGATGTTCAGTTTGTGAACATCAGGGTTTTTTAAATAGGAGTGGAATAATATAAAAAACTATTTAGGGGATTACAGCCAATAAAAAGCAAATTTATTAATAGGTTTCTTTAAACACCTCAAAATATCCTTGAGGATGAGCACATGCAGGACAAGTTTTTGGAGCAGAGGTTCCTTCATGTATATATCCACAGTTATTACATTTCCATAAAACCACTTCATCTTTTTCAAATACCTTGTTGTTTTCTATGTTTTCTAACAGCTTTCTATATCTTCTTTCATGTCTTTCCTCTACTTCAGCTATTTCATGAAATACTATTGCTATTGTTTCAAAGCCTTCTTCTCTTGCTTCTCTTTCGAATTGAGGATACATAGAAGTATGTTCTTCATACTCTCCCTCTGCTGCAGCCTTTAAGTTTTCACTGGTATCCCCTAGTAGTACAGGGTATGCCCACTGTATCTCTACAGCTTCTCCTTTAAGGTCTCCATTTAAAAACTTAAAAAATCTTTTTGCATGTTCAGCTTCATTATCTGCAGTTTCAGTAAAGATTTTAGAAATTTGAATGTAGCCTTCCTTCTTTGCTTGAGAGGAGTAATATGTATATCTATTTCTTGCCTGAGATTCTCCTGCGAAAGCAACCAATAAATTTTTCGCTGTCTTTGTTCCAATTAAACTTTTCACCCTTTATCCCTCCACAAAATAGAATTAATACTTATTAGTATCTAAATTTTAGTAAAAGATAAAATTTACTACATTTCAATTATAACTATTAAATAGGAAAGAATTGTGAAGAAAGTAGGAATATTTTATTAACTTAGTTGAAATAATAATTGTAAATATATCGAGGGGTGAGATTATGTCAGAGTATCGTCTTGATATAGAAGGACCACTCCAGCTTAGTGATTATAGTAATATCAATGATTACATGGGTGTCATTGGCGAAAATGATAGGGTTACTATTGTCATTGACAAAGACTTAGTTGGTGACATTGAGATGCTAGGCAGTATGTTAAACGGAGGCGATTTTACTATTCAAACAAAAGGAGGTAAGGAAGATGAAAAAGTATACATCACCGCTCACAGGAAAGGTCACTAAATTGGAAGAACAGCTGGAGGCTATAAAAAGAGATTACGGTTCAGATAGTGATATTAGATATAATAGAGGCTACAACCTAGAAGACCCACCTCTTTTTGCTGCAGAGCTATCTAACCAAACCCTTTATCCCTTGAACCCTCATCTCTATGAGCTACCAGAGGAGAAGGAAAGAGAAGAGGAAGCTCTAAAAGAGTAATTAACATATTAAACCCAAGGATTCTCTTCCATAGCTTCGAAAGAATCCTTCTGTTTTTGAAATATACATTAATATAAATAAATATTTCATAAGAAATTAAATGAAATTAATTAAATAACAAGAAATAAATAATAAATATCACGAAAAATACCGACTAAAGTCTAAATTTGCGAAAAAAAGCGAAAAATATGTCTAAAGGAAGGTAGGCGAAACTATTTTAGGCTTATTACCTTTTTTAAAGTTTTATGAATTTTTTTAGCTGTGATATTATTAGTTTGTTTTTATATTGTTAATAACTCAAAGGAGGAAAGTTTTATGGCAGAGAAGAAAGGATTATCTTTATCAGCTTATGGCGGTGTCAATGGAGACGATTACATTCCATATATACCAGCCAACGAAGCAATGCCTGAAGCTAATATTATATCTATCTTAATTGGATGTATATTGGCCATTGTATTTGCTGCAGCTAATACCTATCTTGGATTAAAAGTAGGTATGACTATAGCTGCAGGTATACCAGCTGCTATATTAGGTACCGGAATACTAAAGGGTATATTTAGGAGAAACAACATCCTTGAAGCAAATATGATACAATCTATTGCTGCAATGGGTGAATCCCTTGCGGGTGGTATCATATTTACGCTCCCAGCAATTATCATCTGGGGAATGGAGCTTAAGCTCAGCACAATTGTTATTTGTACATTACTTGGCGGTCTTGTAGGTATTTTATTCGTAGTTCCACTTAGAAGATATCTTATTGTAGAAGAACATGGTACTCTCATATTCCCAGAAGGAATGGCAGCCTCTGAAGTTTTGGTGAATGCTTCAGAAGGTGGTACAGGCTTCCAAACAGTATTAACTGGTCTTGGGATAGGTGGAGCTTTTAAGCTTTTATCTGGAGGTTTCAAGTTTTGGTTAGAAGAACCTGAATGGACAATAAAGCCAATGCAGGGAACTATCTTCGGTATGGATACACTGGCATCTCTACTTGGTGTTGGTTATATCGTTGGATTACAAATTTCACTTTATATGTTTGCAGGAGCACTTGTAGCATGGTTAGGACTTATTCCACTCATTAAGTACGTTGGAGCAGGACTTGCAGCTCCACTGTTCCCATCTGCAGTGCTAATTAAGGATATGGATGCTTGGTCAATTTGGAGTAAGTATATTAGATACGTTGGTGCAGGAGCAGTTGCTGCAGGTGGATTCATCAGTCTTGCTAAGTCCCTGCCAACAATTATTAGATCCTTCAAGGCTGCCATGGGCGGAATTGGTGGAGGTAAGGGCGGAGCTATTAAGAGAACAGACTTAGATGCTCCAATAACTTGGGTAATAGCAGCAGCAATTCTAGTGTTCTTATTAGCTTGGTTATTACCAATGATAAATGTTGGACCAATAGGTGCATTACTTGTTATTGTATTTTCCTTCTTCTTTGCAGTTGTATCTGCAAGGTTAACTGGTATTATAGGTGTTTCAAACAATCCTGTTTCAGGAATGACTATTGCCACACTATTGTTTGTAACATCTATCTTAAAGATTACAGGCTTTACTGGAACTCGTGGAATGATGGCAGCAATTTTGTCAGGTGCTATAGTTTGTATAGCAGTAGCAGTAGCGGGAGGAGCCTCACAGAGCTTAAAGACCACCTATATAGTTGGAGGTACTCCAAAGAGAGTTGAAATAGGAATGTACATTGGAGTAGTAGCCTCTTCTGTAGTAGCTGGCTTAGTACTCTTAATGCTTCACAACACTTATGGTATAGGATCTAAGGCTATAGCAGCACCACAGGCAACTTTGATGTCCATGGTTGTTAAGGGTGTTATGGATGCACAATTGCCTTGGGCACTTGTATCAATTGGAGCAGTTCTTGGAGTAATGTGTGAACTCATGGGTCTTCCGATACTACCTTTTGCACTTGGACTATATCTTCCAATTCACTTGAGTGCTGGTATATTAGTTGGTGGTATAATAAGAAACCTAGTAGAAAAGAAATTCAGTAAGAATGAAGAAGCTCTTAAGGAACAAAATGAAAAGGGTATACTCTTAGCTTCCGGCTTGGTAGCAGGAGATGCTCTTATGGGAATAATTGTAGCTGTATTTGCAGCTATTAAAATGGATATCGGCTTTGGTGCAAAGATATTCCCAAACATTGCAAACAGTCCATGGACTGCTGCTGTAGTATTCCTTCTACTTGCAATATGGATGTATAATGCAACCATTAAGAGAGATAGGAAAGCATAATATAATAATTTTAAAAAGAGTCGGTTTTCCGACTCTTTTAATTTTATTTTATTATTTTAACGTATTATTGTAATAAATTGACTTGCAAGACTTTTCCTGATAAAATTAATTAATATATATTAATTTCAATAAATTTATATATGTAAACAATTACATAAAATTCATGATATATTGTATTTTCAATGGAAAGTACAAGCTTTTCTTATAAATCTGCTGACAATTAAACTTGGACAAACTTCCCTAGTAAAGCCATGTTCTATGTAAGTTACATTTACAATATATATAGAACAAATTGGCAACTGAATCTAGTCGTTATTTCTTAAGCAAGTCTTAAGATTAACTATAGCTCAATTTTAAAGGAGGGAAATTTAATGAGTGAAATGAAAGGCTTATCTCACACCGCCTATGGAGGAATTAATGGAAACGATTACGTTCCATATGTTCCTGCTAACGAGGCAATGCCAGAAATGACGGTATTATCAATTATCTTCGGTATTATCTTCGCAGTTATTTTTGGTGCAGCAAACACTTATCTGGGACTTAAGGTTGGAATGACAATTGCTGCAGGTATTCCTGCCGCCATATTAGCCACAGGTATTTTAAAGGGTTTGCTAAGAAAGAGCAATATTTTAGAAGCAAACATGATTCAAGCCATGGCTTCCATGGGAGAGTCTCTTGCTGGCGGACTTATTTTTACTATCCCTGCAGTTATTCTTTTAGGTTCAGAGCTCACTCTTACTACTATAATTATAGTAGCTATTTTAGGTGGACTTTTGGGAGTATTCCTAGTTGTTCCACTTAGAAAATATCTTATCGTAGAAGAGCATGGTAACTTAATTTACCCTGAAGGTATGGCAGCCTCTGAAGTGCTTGTAAGTGCTAATGCAGGCGGTAAGGGACTTAGAACTATGATGACAGGCTTAGCTGGTGGTGGAGTTTACAAGCTGTTATCTGGTGGTTTTAAATTCTGGATGGAAGAACCTGAATGGCCAGTTAAACTTGGTGATAAGGCAGGAACTATTTTTGGAGCAGATGTACTTGCTTCCTTAATCGGTGTTGGTTACATCGTAGGAATAGAGATTGCTATGTACATGTTTGCTGGTGCTGTAGTAGCTTGGTTTGGACTCATTCCATTGTTGCAGTATATCGGTAGTGGCTTAAATGAAGCTATTTTCCCATCTACTGAGCTTATTAAAAACATGGATGCCTGGGCAATCTGGAGCAAATATATAAGATACGTTGGTGCTGGAGCTGTTGCAGCAGGCGGATTCATCAGTATTATTAAAGCTTTCCCAACTATAGTTAGATCCTTTAAATCTGCCATAGGCGGATTTGGAGCAAAGGGTGGAGCTAAGAGAACAGATATGGATGTACCAATGACTTGGGTTATAATATCAGCTATATTTGTATTTCTTGTAACAGCATTGTTCCCAATAGTAAATGACGCTAAAATCGGCGGCGTAAAAGTTGGTTTTGTGGGAGCACTTGCAGTAATTATATTCTCCTTCTTCTTTGCAGTTGTATCTGCAAGGTTGGTTGGTGTTATTGGAACTTCAAATAATCCTATTTCTGGTATGACTATAGCTACACTTTTAATAATCACATCAATTTTAAAAGCTGTTAATATTATAGGAAATGCTGGAATGATAGCTGCTATTATAGCAGGCGGAATTGTTTGTGTGGCCATAGCCATAGCTGGAGGAACTGCTCAGAGCTTGAAAACTACTTATATAGTAGGTGGTACTCCAAAGCGTCTTGAAATAGGTATGATGATAGCTACTGTGCTTTCTGCAGCAGCAGTAGGTGCCGTAATACTTATGTTAAATAGAGCCTATGGAATTGGTACAAAAGAAATTGCTGCTCCTCAGGCTACTATAATGTCAATGGTTGTAAAGGGAATAATGGATTCACAGCTTCCTTGGGTTTTAGTACTTGCTGGTGCTGCCTTTGGTGTAATGTGTGAGCTTATGAAGATTCCTGTACTTCCATTTGCTCTTGGACTTTATCTGCCAATCCACTTAAGTGCAGGAGTACTTATCGGTGGTATAATAAGATCACTAGTAGACAGAAAGTTCAGGAAGGATGATGCCCTTCTTAAGAAACAGACAGAAAAGGGTATACTTCTTGCTTCAGGCTTAGTTGCTGGAGATGCCATTATAGGAATAGTTATTGCTATATTTGCAGTAGTTGGTATTGACAAGAATTTAGCCTTTGGAACTAATATTAGTTTCTTGGCTCCTATAGCAGGAAGTCCATGGACTGCTGCTGTTATATGCTTAATTCTTTGTCTTGGTGTTTATTTCTATACAACAAAAGTAGATAAGGAATAAAATTTGAGTTATAATTAAAAATAGAATCATAGAAGAGCCTTAACTAAGGCTCTTCAAATTTTATAGCAGGGTGGTTTGTTTATGGAAGAAAAAAACAACGGAAGTAAAAAGAATAAGAAGAAGCAGGACAATTTTCTACTTTATGTACCACGAAAAAAGCATCTCCATTGGGAGGAGAAAAAGGGTATAGTATTCTTGATTTTTTACCACAACAAACCCATTGAGAGGTTTGCCAGGTGGCTTGTTAAAAAGCCTAACACCTCAGACATAGAGCTAGACTCATTAGGCAGCAGGGTTTGGCTTTCTATTGACGGAGAAAGAACTGTTTATGAAATTGGAGAGGAATTAAAAAAGACCTTTGGAGAAAAATGTGAGCCTGTTTATGATCGTCTCATTATGTTCCTCAGATATTTAAACAGAAGAGGCTGGATATCCTTTGACAGAGGAAATCAAGAGGTTAATACAGAAGAATATATTGAGTCTACAGAAGGCGATATGCCTGAGATAAAGTAATGTTGTAACAAATATTTTGCTGGAGGTGTAAGTAATGAATTTAAATGAAAGTATTGACAGGCTAAGGGAGGATTTAATTCAATCTACCTGTGGAATTCTTAAAATTAAGAGCATTGAGGAGGAAGGGAAAGAAGGAAAGCCCTTTGGTGAGGGAGTTGCAAAGGCTTTAGACTATGCCCTTAAGGTATCTCAATCCCTTGGCTTTAAAACTGTAAACCTGGATGGGTACGCAGGCTATGCAGAATATGGCGAAGGTGAAGATTATGTAGCAGTGCTTGGACATCTTGATGTAGTGCCAGAGGGAGATGGCTGGAAATATCCTCCTTATGCTGCGGAAATTCATGATGGCAAGATATATGCAAGGGGCTCCCTAGATGATAAAGGACCTATAATGGCGTGCCTATATGGATTAAAGGCCATTGCGGATTGCGGCATTAAAACCTCCAAGAAAATTAGAGTTATCTTTGGCACTAATGAGGAGACAGGAAGTAAAGATATGGAGCACTATATGAAGCATGAGAAGGCTCCTATAGCTGGCTTTACCCCTGATGCAGAATACCCCATTATATTTGCAGAAAAGGGGCTTACTGTATTTAGTGTAGTAAAGGAATTAAAAAACACTACTGAAGATGAAATTTCAATCCTTGATATTAGGGGTGGGCAAAGAGCTAACATAGTTCCAGATTACTGTGAAGCACTAATTAAGGTTGCGGATTTAAATGCTCTGCAGGCTGCTCTTACTGAATTTAAGACAAAGCATGATTATGATATCTCTTTAGAGATTAAGGATTCAGAGGTGCTTGTAAAGTCTATAGGAGTTTCTGCTCACGGAAGCTTACCTCATAAGGGTAAAAATGCCATAATGCAGCTGTTTGCATTTTTAACAGCCTTGCCTATAGGAAATGGCGATTTAGCACAGTTTATAAGGTTCTTACATGAGAATGCAGGTATGGATACCACTGGTGCTCAATTTGGGGTAGGACTTCAGGATGAGGCTTCAGGTAAGCTTTCCTTTAATGTTGGTACTGTTTCTATGGATAATAACAAGATAACCATGGTGTTAAATTTAAGATATCCAGTTACCTATAAGCTAGAGGATATGATGAATCCATTTAACCAAAGACTTCAAGGAACAGGCATTGTGGTAGAGGACATGGAGCATCAGTCACCACTTTATTTCCCTAAAGATCATATACTAATTAAAACCCTTCAGAAGGTATATTCTGAGCAGACCGGCATGGAGCCAAAGCTACTTGCTATAGGGGGAGGAACCTATGCTAAGGAGATGCCAAATATAGTAGCCTTTGGACCAGTATTCCCTGGAAAACCCGATATAGTACATGAAGCCAATGAGTACATTGAAGTAGAGGATCTTGTATTAAATGCAAAAATATATGCCCATGCCATGGCTGAGCTTGCAAAATAAAAGCCTATTCACATTTTATGGTTGTATTATCAGAGGAGAAGAAGCATGAAAGCAGAAATATTGGCTGTTGGAACAGAGTTATTGTTAGGAGACATAGTAAATACCAATGCCCAATACCTATCTAGGGCCTTGGCTGAAATGGGAATAGAGGTGTACCACCAAGGCGTAATTGGGGACAATGAAAAGAGGCTTGAAGAAGCGTTAAGGGATGGCTTTAGCAGGTCTGATATCATAATAACTACTGGTGGACTTGGACCCACAAAGGATGACTTGACTAAGGAGGTGGCTGCAAAATATTTCAACAAGCAGCTAGTCCTTGATAAGACTTGGCTTTTGAAGCTGGAAGAGACCTTTAAGAAGATGAACAGAGAGGTTTCAGAGGGGAATAAAAAGCAGGCTTATATTCCTGAGGGTTCCACACTGTTATATAATAATAATGGTACTGCCCCAGGGGTAATGATAGAGGAAGGTGGAAAGGTATTAATTCTTCTGCCAGGACCTCCAAGAGAGATGACAGCGCTTTTTGAGGAAGAGGTTCGTCCAAGACTTTCAAAATATACAGACAGCATATTGTATTCCACTGTGCTTAGAATCCTTGGCATAGGAGAAGGACATATGGCTGAAAAGATTGATCATATTATTAGTAAGCAGAACAATCCAACTGTAGCTCCCTATGCCAAGGAGGGCGAGGTAACCTTAAGGATAACTGCTAAGGCCAAGGATGAAGAAGCTGCTAAGACTATTATTAAGCCTGTGGTTTCAAGCATTAGAGAGGTACTTCAGGAGGATATCTATGGTGAAGGTGACGTAACCTTAGAGGAGGTTGTAGCAAAGCTATTAATTGAAAAGGAGCTTACTATTGCTACAGCAGAGTCCTGTACTGGAGGATTACTTGCAGGAAGACTTATAAATTATCCAGGTATTTCAAAGGTGTTTTTAAATGGTGTAGTTACCTATAGTAATGAAGCAAAGCAGAAACTACTAAAGGTAAAAACAGAAACCCTTAAGCATTTTGGTGCTGTTAGTGAGGAAACTGCTATAGAAATGGCAAGAGGGGTGGCAGAGCTTTCTCATACTGACATAGGTATTTCTACTACTGGAGTTGCTGGACCCACCGGTGGCACTGCAGATAAACCAGTTGGCCTTGTATATGTAGGATTATATATTAAAGGTGAGGTCAAGGTTAAGAGATTAGACCTTTGGGGAAATAGAAACAAGATAAGAGAAAGAGCAGTTATAAATGCATTGGATTGGTTAAGAAGAGAGTTAATTAAAATATAATTTTTAAACCGCAGCTAAGAAATTCTAGCTGCGGTTTTGTTTAAGTTATTTATATATTGGAATAATACAAGTGAGTACTAGGAATAATTTATGTAAATTTTTAAAACTACTTGAAAAATTGCTTCCGATTAAGTATATTATTATTAAGGTCAAAGAAAGACAAAGTCAGGAGGATGATGAAGTGGCAAGACTTTCAGATATAATTGAGGAATTTATAAAAGAGATGATCAAGGAAAATGAGGGTGAGGAGCTTCAAATACAGAGAAATGAGCTAGCTAACCATTTTAGCTGTGCTCCTTCGCAGATAAACTATGTCCTAACTACTAGATTTACCAGTGATAAGGGCTACTACATTGAAAGTAAAAGAGGCGGGGGAGGATTTATCCTAATAAAAAGAGTTGACTATGAGGAGTTAAGCTCTCTCAAGGAAGTAATAGATAAGCGCATAGGAGAAAGCATAACCTATGATGGAACACTTCAAATTCTTTTAGGTCTTCTAGAGAGTGACTATATTACAGATAGAGAAGCGGATATGATAAAGAGAATAACTAATGACAGGACACTTCAAAGTGATAATAACAATAGACTAAGAGCCAATATTTTAAAGGCAATGCTTATGTCTGTATTGAGGTAGTTCACTAAGTGTGAGTAAATTAGCATTATTGGAGGTATAGAAAATGCTCTGTGAAAGATGTAATAAAAAACAGGCTACGGTATTTATTACAAAGGTTATAAATGGAGAAAAACAAGAGGTAAAGCTATGTGATAAATGCGCCAGCGAAAGCAGTGATATAAAAATAAACTTTGACATGTCCATGCCAGGAGGCTTTGGAATTCAAAATGTAATAAGCGGAATAATGGATTATCTAAATCAATCTCCCCAGCCAGTGAGAAAAGAACCTAGCTGTAAATACTGTGGTACAACCTACTCAGAATTCAAAAGAAAGGGACTTCTAGGCTGTAGCAGCTGTTATGACGAATTTATGGAGGTGCTTACCCCGATTATAAAACGAGTACAGGGTAATGTGGAGCATGTGGGTAAGTTTCCTAATAAATGTGGAAAAGAAATTATGGAGAAGAGGAAACTCTCTCAATTAAAGGAGGAGCTTCAAAAGGCCATAGCCTTGGAACAGTATGAGAGAGCAGCAGAGATAAGAGATACTTTAAAGGAGCTTAAAAAGGGGGAATAGTCATGGAGAATTGGGTAAGGGCTTCACAAGGGAATATTGCAATAAGCAGCAGGGTTCGCCTGGCAAGGAATCTTAAAGACTATGCCTTTCCTCATAAGCTGTCACAAGAAAGCGGTAGAGAGATTGTAAAAAAGGTGGAGGAGGCCATAAAGGGATCAAATTTAGGGGAGGGCTTTACCACCCATTATCTTTGGGACATGAGAGACAATGAAAAGCTTTCATATATGGAGGCTCATCTCATAAGCCCTAAGCTAATAAACAACAGCAGTATTTCTGCTTTTATGGTGAATGAGGACAAAACTATAAGCATTATGATTAATGAAGAGGATCACATAAGACTTCAGGTTATAAGTGGTGGATTACAGCTTCTAGAATGCTATGAAATGGCTGTAAAAATAGATAACCTCTTTGAGGAGAAGCTTGATTATGCCTTTGATGAAAAGCTAGGATATATTACTGCTTGCCCTACTAACCTAGGAACTGCTTTAAGGGCTTCAGCTATGCTTCATGTTCCTGCCTTGGCTATAAATAGAGAGTTAGATAACATCTTTAATGCAGTTACAAAGGTGGGCATGACTATAAGAGGACTCTATGGAGAGGGCTCTAAAGCGGAAGGGGATTTTTTTCAGGTTTCAAACCAGCTCACCCTTGGCATAAGCGAGGAAGATATACTAAATAACTTAAATGCTGTGGTAAATCAAATTATTAGCCGTGAACAGTGGTTTAGGCAAGAGATGTATGAAAACCACAAATATGAGTTTGAGGATAAGGTGTATAGAGCATTAGGCACACTTAGCTCCGCAGTGCTTTTATCCTCTAGAGAATGCTTAAATCTTCTCTCCTATGTAAGAATGGGAGTAGAAATGGAGATAATTAATAATATAGATAGGAAGGATCTAAATGCTCTTTTACTGAAGACTCAGCCTGCAAATATACTTCAAAGCTATCCAGGTGTGACCTCAGAGCGAGAAAGAGATTTTATTCGAGCAAAAATTGTAAGAGAAAGTATTAATAGAAATTAATTGAAAGGAGAGCATAATTGCTATGATGTTTGAAAGGTTTAACGAAAGATCCCAGAGGGTATTATATTATGCTCAAGAGGAAGCACAGGGCTTAAAGCATGGCTATGTTGGAACAGAGCATATCCTTTTGGGCATATTGAGAGAGGATGGCATAGCTAAGAGTATTTTAAATAGCATGTCTGTAGATATAAAAAAGGTGAAGAAGCTAATTGAGGAGCTGGAGGGCTCAGGAGATGCCAGCATATTTAGGAATGAGGTACCCTTAACTCCAAGAACAAAGAGGCTACTTGAGCTAAGCTTAAATGAGGCAAGACAGATGGCCCATAACTATATTTGCCCTGAGCATATGCTCCTTGCCTTAATAAGAGAAAATGAGGGAGTGGCCTATGCCATTCTTAACAATCTAGGTGTTGATTTTGCTAAGCTTAGAAAGGACCTTATAGCTTCACTAAATGGAGAAAAGCCTCAGGTTAAAAATGCTTCAAAAGAGCCTACACCAACCTTAGACGATTTTGGCAGGGATTTGACTGAGATGGCTAGGGAGGGGAAGCTTGACCCTGTTATTGGGCGTGATGCTGAAACTCAGAGGGTACTTGAGATACTTTGCAGAAGGACAAAAAACAATCCCTGCTTAATTGGGGACCCTGGGGTAGGTAAGACAGCCATAGCTGAAGGCTTGGCTCAAAAGATAATATCAGGGAATATACCTGAGCTGTTAAAGGATAAGAGAGTGGTTACTCTTGACATGTCCTCTATGGTAGCAGGTTCAAAATATAGAGGAGAATTTGAAGAGCGGCTTAAGAAGGTTATGGAGGAGCTTAGAACCTCAGGTAATGTAATACTCTTTATAGATGAAATCCACACCATTATAGGTGCTGGAGCTGCAGAGGGAGCCATAGATGCCTCAAATATATTAAAGCCTGCTTTAGCTCGTGGCGAAATTCAGTGTATAGGAGCCACCACCATTGATGAATACAGAAAACACATTGAAAAGGATGCAGCCCTAGAGAGAAGATTTCAGCCTGTTACCGTGGGAGAACCCTCAAAGGAAGAAACGGTGCTTATATTAAAGGGACTAAGAGATAAATATGAGGCTCATCACAGGGTAAAAATAACCGATGGAGCCATAGATGCTGCAGTTAATTTATCCGATAGATATATAACAGATAGATATCTTCCAGACAAGGCCATAGACCTTATTGATGAGGCAGGAGCTAAGGTAAGAATAGAAAATCTAACCACTCCTCCAGATCTTAAGGCCATGGAGGATGAGCTTGAGAAAATAGTTCAGGAGAAGGAAGACGCTATAAAGGTTCAGGAATATGAAAAAGCTGCAAAGCTTAGAGATAAGGAAAAGCAGCTAAAGGATAAGTTAGATTCCTTAAAGAATAATTGGCAGTCTCAAAGTGAGGGTGCCAGCATGCTGGTGGATGAGGCCAGAGTGGCAGCTGTAGTGTCAAAGTGGACTAAAATTCCAATAGAAAAATTGACGGAGAAGGAATCAGAAAAACTGCTTATGCTTGAAGAAGTACTTCATAACAGGGTTATAGGCCAAGAGGAGGCTGTAAGCTCAGTAGCTCAAGCAGTGAGAAGGGCAAGGGTGGGTTTAAAGGATCCAAAGAGGCCTATAGGCTCCTTTATTTTCCTTGGACCTACAGGAGTAGGAAAAACTGAACTCTCTAAAGCTCTAGCAGAAGCCATGTTTGGTGATGAAAACAACATGATAAGAATAGACATGTCCGAGTATATGGAGAAACATACGGTTTCTAAGCTCATAGGTTCTCCTCCTGGATATGTAGGCTATGATGAGGGGGGACAGCTTACAGAAAAGGTAAGAAGGAATCCCTACTCAGTAGTTTTATTTGATGAAATTGAAAAGGCTCATCCAGATGTATTTAATATACTGCTGCAAATTTTAGAGGACGGTAGACTTACAGATGGTAAGGGAAAGACTGTAGACTTTAAGAACACTATAATAATAATGACCTCTAATGCAGGAGCAAACACTATAAAAAGGCAGAAGGCTCTTGGCTTTGCAACAGCTAAGGACAGCATAAACAGTGAATATGAAAAGATGAAGGATAACGTAATGGAGGAGTTAAAGCATACCTTCAGACCTGAGTTCTTAAACAGAGTAGATGACATAATAGTATTCCACTCCTTAGAGGAAAAGGATTTAAAGCAAATAGTGAAGCTTATGCTAAAAACTGTAGTAGGTAGGCTTAAGGAGCAGAATATAGATATAACTGTGGATGAATCTGCAGAGGACTATCTAGCAAAGGCAGGCTTTGACCCAACTTATGGGGCAAGACCATTAAGACGAGCTATAACAAAGGCTGTGGAGGATAAACTTTCCCAGGAAATATTAAAGGGAAATGTGAAAAAAGAAGACAGTATATTGCTTACCATGGAGAATGATGTATTAGCCTTTAAAAAACTTTAATATAATGTAACAAAATAATACAATAAATGCTGTATAATAAATTAAGTGAAACTAAACTTCAGGTGGAGTTTGTACTCCACCTGAAGTTTAGTTATAGGACAAAATAATTAGAGTAGCTAAGTATATAATGGGGAGGGCTAGGTATGCCTAAAAAGAAAACCTACTATTCCTGTCAGCAGTGTGGCTATGAAAGCCCAAAATGGTATGGCAAATGCCCTGATTGCGGCGCTTGGAATAGTATGCTTGAAGAGGAAAAAACAGCAGAGCTTCAAAGGGCTGTAACAATTAGCAGCGGGAACAAACCCCGCAGTATAAAAGATATAAAATCTGGAGAATATGAAAGATATAATACAGGCATAGAGGAGCTTAACAGGGTACTTGGAGGGGGTCTCGTAAAGGGCTCTCTAACCCTTATATCTGGTGACCCTGGAATAGGAAAATCCACCCTGCTGCTGCAGACTGCAAATAATATTGGAAATAAGTATGGCAAGGTGCTATATGTTTCAGGAGAGGAATCTGAGGAACAGATTAAAATGAGGGGAGACAGACTTTCTGCTCAATGTGAGAATGTATTTATTGTGTCTGAGACAAATGTGGACATTATAGAGGAGCATATTGAAAATCTCAGTCCTGCCTTTGTGATTATAGACTCCATCCAGACTCTTTTTAAAACCTCCTTGACCTCTGCTCCGGGAAGCGTTTCTCAAGTACGTGAATGCACTAATGATCTTATGCGAATAGGGAAAACCAGAGGAATACCACTTTTTATAGTAGCTCATGTAACTAAGCAGGGTGAACTGGCAGGTCCTAGAGTACTAGAGCATATGGTGGATGCAGTATTATCCTTTGAGGGTGAGCGCACTCAAGAATTTAGAATTCTAAGAACTATTAAGAATCGTTTTGGAACTACTAGTGAAATAGGGGTATTTGAAATGAGACAGGAGGGTCTTCAAGAAATTCATGATCCCTCAAGAGTGTTTTTAGAAGATAGCAGTGCCCATAGAGAGGGTTCAGTAGTAATAGGTATAATGGAGGGTACCAGGCCAATATTAGTTGAAATTCAGGCCCTGGTAAGTGAAACCAAAGCAGTAATGCCAAGGCGTACTGCTGTAGGTGTGGATGTATCTAGAATGAATCTCATATTGGCAGTGCTGGAGAAGAAATTAAAAATTCCCTTTTGGAATGCAGATGTCTATGTAAATGTAGTAGGAGGTCTTAATATTGATGGTACCTTTGCAGATTTAGGCCTCGCCCTTGCACTCATATCAAGCTGTAAGAGTAAGGAATTTAAGCTTGATAATCTCCTAGTGGTGGGAGAGGTAGGATTAACTGGGGAGGTCCGTCCAGTGGCACTTTGCGAGCGCTTAGTCAATGAAGGCATTAAAATGGGCTTCAAGAATATAGTAGTGCCATTAAAAAATAAGGATAAACTTCAAAGCAAGGATGCAAATATAATTTCTGTAGCCTCTATAAAAGAAACAATAAACAAAGTTTTTAGCTAGATTGGGTGATAATTTTGAGACTAGAAAGGGAGAAGGAACTAATAAATATCTTAAAGGCTGTAGCTCCTGGGACTCCACTTAGAGAAGGCCTTGAATATATTTTAAGGGCTAAAACTGGAGGGTTAATAGTTATTGGTGACATTAGTACCATAGAACAGGTGGTGGATGGTGGCTTTAGCATAAATTCAGATTATAGCCCAACCTATCTCTACGAGCTTGCCAAGATGGATGGAGCCATTGTGGTAAGCAGCGATTTAAAATGCATATATCATGCCAATACACAGCTTGTGGCAGACCCTAGTATACCCACCTTAGAAACAGGCACCAGGCATAGAACTGCAGACAGAGTGGCAAAGAAGCTCAATGTAATGGTAGTAGCAATATCTCAGAGAAGAAATGTAATAACAGTTTATAAGGGAAGCATTAAATATGTATTAAGAGACAGCAGCACAGTACTGGCTAAGGCTAATCAAGCCATACAGACCTTAGAAAGATACATTACTGTACTTGATAGGGTGGTGGAAAACCTTAATGTGTTGGAGTTTCTAGATTTAGCTACTCTTCTTGATGTAATAACTGTAGTACAGCGTACAGAAATGGCTCTAAGAATAGTGTCAGAGATGGAGAGATACATATTTGAGCTGGGCAATGAAGGACGTCTTATTTCCATGCAGCTTGGTGAACTAGTTAGGAATGTGGAAGAGGATGGATTGCTGCTTATCAGGGATTACTGTCAAAATAGCATGGACTATCAGGAGATATACAAGCAGCTGCAAAGTGTGAATTATCAGGAGCTTTTGGAGCTTGATGTTATAGCAAGAATACTAGGATATGGTGGAGTGCCAGCTGCAGATACCCTTATTTCTCCAAGAGGATATCGAATGTTAAATAAAATACCTAGAATACCTGCCACCGTCATTGAAAATCTAATAAAAAGCTTCAAGGAATTAAAGGCCATAAATGAAGCCAGCTTTGATCAATTAGATAAGGTGGAGGGTATAGGAGAAGCTCGTGCAAAGGCCATAAAGAATGGCTTGAGGAAGCTAAAGGAGCAATTTTTACTAAGCAAATAAAATAACACAACATAAAAGAAGCACCTTTCATGGTGCTTCTTAAGCTTAGCCCTATCTTAGGGTATATTTTCCTAAGGTATGTATTTTATCATATTCCTTAAGTAGAACATCATAGAGATTTAAATCCAATACATTGCATAGTGAAGCAAGATAGAAAAGGTTATTTCCTATTTCGCGCTCAATTACTTCTCTGCAATTTTCGCACAAATCACCCTTTAGGTGAGAATTGAGCTTATTCTTCAAAGCCTCAATATCTAAATCCTCTTCGGCAGGTATATTGGCTTTACTTTTTGTAGTATCAAGATCCATGCAGCCGCAGGAAGTTATTGACTTTGTTACCGCCCGATTTATTCTTGCGTTGGACTCTTGTAATTTTGTCATAATATCTAGAACACTTCTATGTCTTAACAATGATTCATTAACTGAATTTTGAAAGTCATCAAATATAACATCCTTCATTTAAGCTCAACTCCTTATAAAGATTTAACACTGCCTTTAAACTAATTATAAGTTCTACTTCTTGAATTTGTCAATAAAACCATAGTCAAAATGCCCTCTACACTTATATAATAAACCAAGAACTTTTTTATTCATAGGGGGAATGACTATGTTAAGTGTTGGAAAAAAAGTATATGTTCCCGGATATGGAGCCGGTAATATAGATAAGATAGAAGATAAAAAAGTTGATGATATAATAAGAAAGTATGTAGGCTTGAGCCTTTTATTAGATAATATATATTTACTAATCCCCACAACCAAGCTGGAGGACTATCGCATAAGACCCATTACCTGTAGAGGTGATTTTGAGGAGAAGCTTGCAATTTTAAAGGAAAAACCTCAGGCTATTGAGAAGAAATGGAGTAAACGCTATAGGTTAAATAATGAGAAAATCTCTGAAGGAAGTATGTTCAATATGTTGGAGGTTATAAGGGATTTACACTTTTTAAAAGAGAATTCTCTTCTTCCTCCTGGTGAGCACAAAATTCTAAGTAGAGTGGAAAATCTAATATGCAGCGAAATTGCTCTAATATATGATATATCCTTAGCAGAAGCTAAGGTTAAACTGGAACAGTTTGTATAATTAATTAATAAAGTTTAAATTATATACTTTTAATTGAAAAAAATTACTTTTTAATATATAGTAGAATAAAGTAACTATACAAATAATTTATTATAAAAATGAGGAGGTGATTTTTTGCTAAAGAAATTACTGCGAATACTATTCACACTGGTAGGACTACTAATTGGTTACCTAATTGGTGACATTCTTCTCAGAACTGAATATGTGTCAAGCATAAGTTATTTTAAGGCAAATGGTTTATTAAGCATCTTGTTTCTTATATTTACAAGTTTAATTTTTGGATTCATACTTTTTTTAATTTCTCCATGGATTAATACGTTTATTTCAAGGACGATGGATTATGTAGAAAAAAGCTTTCAAAGAGTACCTGGCACTGAAATTTTATTTGGTACCATGGGTGCTATTGTGGCTCTTATAATCTCTTCTTTGGCAGTACTCCCTTTAAACAACTTTAAGGTAGTAGGAGCTATTGCCGCTGTAATTATTAACGTTATAATGGCGGCATTAGGAGTAAATATAGCCATTAGAAAAAGAGAGGACCTTATAAATGTTTTTTCTAATATGAAGAAATCAGGTGGAGGTAAGGATAAGAAGGGTAAGGGATCCTATAAAGGAGAACCAAAGGTTTTAGACACTTCCGTAATAATTGACGGAAGAATATTTGATATATGCCAAACTGGTTTTGTAGAGGGTACTCTTATTATACCTACCTTTGTATTGGAAGAGTTAAGGCATATTGCAGATTCTTCTGATGGCTTAAAGAGAAATCGTGGGCGAAGAGGCCTAGATGTTTTAAACCGCATACAAAAAGAATTAAACATAGAGGTTAAAATCTATGAAAAGGATTTTCCTGATATTGCAGAAGTGGATAGTAAGCTTCTAAAGCTGGCCCAGGTATTAAATGGTAAGGTAATAACCAATGATTACAATCTAAACAAGGTTGCAGAATTCCAAGGAGTTCCAGTACTTAATATCAATGAGCTCTCAAATGCCGTTAAACCAGTAGTATTACCTGGTGAAGAGATGAGAATACAGATTGTAAAGGATGGAAAAGAATCAGGCCAGGGAGTAGCATATTTAGATGATGGCACCATGATTGTGGTAGAAGGCGGAAAGAAGCATATTGGTGAGACCATAGATGTAACGGTTACCTCTGTTCTTCAAACTGCAGCAGGACGAATGATTTTTGGAAAACAGAAGGAAGAGAGCAATTAAGTTACTCTATACACAAGGGGTGGAAGGATTACATGGTAAGAGTTGGGGCAATAGTTCTGGCAGCAGGAAAAGGCAGACGTATGGGAGCAGATATAAACAAGCAGTTTTTAACACTGCAGCAGAGACCTATACTCTACTACAGCCTTAGTACCTTTGAAAGCTGTGTTCAAGTGGATTATATAGTGCTGGTAGCAGCAAAGGAAGAAGTAGACTATTGCAGAGCAGAAATTAAAGAAAAATATAACTTTTCAAAGATAGTTAATATTGTTTCTGGAGGCAAGGAAAGGCAAGATTCCGTTCTAAAGGGCTTAGAGGCAATGCCAAGTTGTGATGTGGTGCTTATTCACGATGGAGCAAGGCCCTTCGTAAGTCATAAAATAATTGAGGATGGAATAAAATATGCAGCGCAATATGGGGCTGCCAGCTGTGGAGTACCGGCAAAGGATACTATTAAGCTCCTTGATAAGGATAACTTTGGGGAGGCTACTCCAGACAGAGATAAACTATATATAGTACAGACACCTCAATGCTTTTCCTATGAACATATACTTAAGTGCCATAGAAAATTAAAGGCTTTGGGGGAGGTTGTCACAGATGACACCTCTGTAGTTGAACGCTTCGGAAATAGAGTATACTTTTATGAGGGCAGCTATAATAATATTAAGATAACTACTCCAGAGGATATACCCTTAGCTGAAAATATATTGAGCAAAATACAAAGTAGTATTGACAGTGACTAAAGCTGCTAGTATAATTTTAAGGTAATAATATTATAAAAATTTTATATTTGGCGATGAGGAAGAAAAAATAAGTAGTACAGAGAGAAAACCCACAGGCTGAAAGGTTTTTCACGCTTTTAACCCGCTTCTGAGCTGTAGCTAACAACTACCGGCCCTGCCGTTATTTTAATTAAGTTATAAGTTTAGGTGGTACCGCGAGCAGTCTCGCCCTATTTTTAGGGCGAGATTTTTTTTTAGTAAATAATAATATATGTATCTATAGATCAAGTTATATAGAGGAGGAAATGAAAATGTCAAAAAATAAAAAAATGGTTGAAGCAATTACATCCATGGAAGAAGATTTTGCACAATGGTATACGGATATTGTTAAAAAAGCAGAGCTTATTGATTACTCCAGTGTGAAGGGCTGTATGGTGATCAGGCCATATGGGTACTCCATTTGGGAGAATATTCAAGGGGACCTAGATAGAAGGTTTAAGGCAACAGGGCATGAAAATGTTTATATGCCAATGTTTATTCCAGAGTCCCTGCTTCAGAAGGAGAAGGATCATGTTGAGGGTTTTGCTCCAGAGGTAGCTTGGGTTACACATTTTGGTGAGGATAAGCTTACAGAGAGACTTTGCGTAAGGCCAACCTCAGAAACTCTATTTTGTGAGCATTATGCTAAGATTGTTCAGTCCTATAACGATTTGCCAAAACTATATAACCAGTGGTGCTCCGTTGTAAGATGTGAAAAAACTACCAGACCTTTCTTGAGGACTACAGAGTTTTTATGGCAGGAAGGGCATACTATTCATGCCACTGCAGAGGAGGCTCAGGAGGAGACCATAAGGATGTTAAATATATATGCAGACCACTGTGAAGAGGTTCTTGCAATCCCTGTGGTAAGAGGACAGAAAACAGAAAAGGAAAAGTTTGCAGGAGCACAGGCAACCTATACCATAGAGAGCTTGATGCATGATGGAAAGGCTCTTCAAACAGGAACCTCCCACAACTTTGGAGATAACTTTGCAAAGGCTTTTTCAATTCAATACACTGACAAGACAGGAAAGCTTGAATATGTACATCAAACCTCCTGGGGAATGACTACCAGATTAATCGGAGCGGTTATAATGGTTCATGGTGATGATAATGGACTTGTACTTCCACCAAGAATTGCTCCAATACAGGTGGTTATAGTGCCTATAGCTCAGCATAAGCCTGGAGTAACTGAAAAGGCAAGGGAGCTTAAAGAAAGGCTTCAGGGCATAGCAAGAGTGAAGCTGGATGAAAGTGATAAGATGCCTGGCTGGAAGTTTGCTGAGTATGAAATGAAGGGTGTTCCAGTGAGAGTGGAGATAGGGCCAAAGGATTTGGAGAATAATCAATGTATATTGGCAAGAAGAGATACTGGAGAGAAGATAATCATTTCACTTGAAGAGTTAGAGAGTGAGACTTCGAAGCTTTTAGATACCATTCAGATAGATATGCTAAATAAGGCAAGAGCAAACAGAGATGAGCACACTTATACAGTTACAAACCTTGAGGAATTTACTGAAACTGTGAAAAATAAGCCTGGCTTTGTAAAGGCCATGTGGTGTGGAGACAGAGAATGTGAGGAAAAGATAAAGGAAAACACTGGAGCCACCTCTAGATGTATTCCCTTTAAACAGGAAAATGTTTCTGAGAGCTGTGTATGCTGCGGTAAGCCTGCAAAGCACATGCTATACTGGGGAAAAGCTTACTAAAATATTTAGGAGGTAGGGTATATGAAAATGTCAAGAATGCTGCTGGGTACTCTAAGGGAAATCCCAGCAGAGGCAGAAATTGAGAGCCATAAGCTAATGTTAAGGGCAGGACTTATGAGAAAACAAGCTTCAGGAGTATATACCTTTCTGCCTCTTGGCTTGAAGGCCTTAAAGAATGTGGAAAATATAATCAGGGAAGAGATGGATAGAGCAGGAGCCCAGGAAATTCTGGCCTCCTCTCTTCAGCCTGCAGAGCTCTGGCAAGAATCAGGACGATGGCAGGTCTTTGGAGAGGAGATGTTTAAGCTTGTGGATAGAAACAGTAGAGAATTCTGTTTAGGACCTACTCATGAGGAAATATTTACAACTCTTGCAAAAGGAGAGATAAGCTCCTATAAACAGCTTCCCTTAAACCTATATCAGATACAGACAAAATTTAGAGATGAAAGACGTCCAAGGTTTGGAGTTATGCGCTGCAGGGAATTTATTATGAAGGATGCCTACAGTTTTGATAGGGATGAGCAGGGGCTAGATACCTCCTATAATACAATGAGAAGAGCCTATGAGAATATTTTTAGACGCTGTGGACTAAATCCTAGGTGCGTGGAAGCAGATTCTGGAGCCATGGGAGGGTCAGGCTCTGCAGAGTTTATGATAAAGTCTCCTGTGGGAGAGGATGAAATAATGTTTTGTACTAGCTGTGATTATGCTTCAAATAGAGAAAAGACCCCCTCTACTATTGACATAGCCCCTATGGAGGTACAAAAGGAATTAAGAAAAGTCCATACTCCTAATATAAGAACTGTGGATGAATTAGTCTCCTTCTTTAATACTAACTCGAAAAAACTTGCTAAGACACTCCTCTTTAATGGAGATGGCAATACCATTGCGGTGATGGTGCGAGGAGATAGAGAGGTAAATGAGCAAAAGGTAATGTCCTGCCTTAAGCTTACAGAGCTATCCATGGCAGAGCGGGAGGAGGTACTAAAGGCAACCGGTGCAGAGGTTGGCTTTGCAGGGCCTATTGGTATTTCAGCTCACACTCTATTAGTAGATGAGGAAGTAACTCATATGCACAATTTTTTGGTAGGAGCAAATTCCACAGACTATCACTATGAAAATGTAAACTACGGTAGAGATTTTTCAGGCATATGCGGAGATTTTCGTAAAGCTGTAGAAGGCGATAGCTGTCCGCGTTGTGGAGCAGCATTAACCCTTGCCAAGGGCATAGAGGTGGGGCATATATTTAAGCTTGGGGAAAAATATTCTAAGATTATGGGGGCCACTTTTGTGGATGAAAAGGGGGAGGAGCTTCCTCTTATGATGGGCTGCTATGGCATTGGACTTCAGAGAACCCTGGCAGCAGTTATTGAGGAATGCCATGATGAAAATGGAATAGTATGGCCAATTTCTGTAGCACCTTATAAGGCTACTATTCTGCCTATTATGATAAAGGATGACCTTCAGATGACTATTGCTTCAAGACTTTATGAGGAAATTAGGGCCTTAGGGGTAGAAGTACTTCTTGATGACAGGGATGAAAGAGCTGGAGTTAAATTTAAGGATGCTGATTTACTAGGCATTCCAATTAGAATTACCGTTGGCAAAAAAGCCTCTTGTGGTCAGGTGGAATATAAGCTAAGGCATGGTGGGGAAGTTGAGCTTCTATCCATAGAAGAAGCGCTAAATAGGGTAAAGCTTTGTCTAGGCAAGTAATTAGTTCCGATTAAATACTACAGTTGATAATTTATACCAAGATAAGATATATTATTATTATAAGAACACACTTAGATGAGGATTCTTAAAAAGGGAGGCGGAATTATGAAATTATATAACTCTTTGAACAAGAAAAAAGAAGAGTTTATACCTATAAAACCTGGTGAGGTCAATATGTATGTCTGCGGACCTACAGTATACAACTTCTTCCACATCGGTAATGGAAGGACCTTTATCGTATTCGACACAGTTCGTAGATACTTTGAGTATAGAGGATATAAGGTTAATTTTGTACAGAACTTTACAGATATTGACGACAAGATGATAAGAAGGGCAAATGAAGAGGGCATTACTGTAAAGGAGCTAGGAGACAAGTACATTGCAGAATACTATAAGGATGCAGATGCCCTAAACATAGAAAGGGCAACAGTAAATCCAAGAGCCACAGAATTTATTCAAGAAATTGTAGAGTTTGTAAAGGATCTAGAGGATAAGGGCTATGCTTACGAAGTGGAGGGGGATGTGTATTTTAGCACTAAAAAATTCACCTCCTACGGAAAGCTTTCAGGGCAAAACCTTGAGGACTTACAGGCTGGTGCAAGAATAAATGTAGACGAGAGAAAGAAGGATCCTATGGATTTTGCTCTTTGGAAAAGCCAAAAACCAGGTGAGCCTGCCTGGGAAAGTCCTTGGGGCTTAGGAAGACCTGGCTGGCACATAGAGTGTTCCTGCATGGCCTATAAGCTTCTAGGTGAAACCATAGACATCCATGCTGGTGGAACGGATTTATCCTTCCCTCATCATGAAAATGAAATAGCTCAGAGTGAAGCTCATACTGGAAAAACCTTTGCAAGGTATTGGATGCATTCAGCCTTCGTAAATGTAGACAATCAGAAAATGTCAAAATCCTTAAATAATTTCTTTACTGCAAGAGAGATATTAGCTCAGTATGATGCTGATGTTATAAGATTTTTAATGCTTTCAGCTCATTATAGAACTCAGCTTAATTTCAGCAAGGAATTAATGGATTCTGCGAAGGCTTCCGTTGAAAGGTTGTACAATTCAGTAGGAAACTTGGAGAGCTTACTAGGAGAGGTAGCAAGAGAGCAAGCCTCAGAGGAAGAAAGAAGCTACATGGAAGGTTTAAATAGCTATAGAGACAGATACGTGGAAAAGATGGATGACGACTTTAACACAGCTGATGCAATCTCTGTGTTATTCGATTTGGTGAGAGATATTAACACCAATGTAAACATAAACTCCTCAAAAGAAGCGGCTAGGTTCTGTCTAGAGCTCATAAGGGAGCTGGGTGGACCTCTTGGAATACTTCAAAAATCCACAAAAGGAAGTCTGGAGGAGGAAGTAGAAGCTCTAATTGCTCAGCGTCAGCAGGCTAGAAAAGATAAAAACTGGGCGCTATCTGATAAAATCAGAGATGATTTAAAGGCTAGAGGCATAGTTCTTGAGGATACCCCTCAGGGAGTTAGATGGAAGCTTTCAAATTAAAGATAGAGTTAATACCCTAGGGGACAATCCTCTAGGGTATTATTTTACAGTGTATGGATAAGATAAATACAACTTTCACATTTACACAAAGTATAGTATTATATTTAAGAATGGATAAGAATAGAAACAGGGAGAATACATTATGAGTGAACTTTTTATAGATATGAAGTATACTCCTTCTCAGGTTAAAATGATGAATCCACTGGTGCTTGCATATATTGGTGATGCAGTATATGAGTTATTTGTAAGGACTGAAATGATAAGCCTGCATGACCAATACACAGTACACAAGCTTCATAATGAAGTGGTGGGCTTTGTAAAGGCTAGTGCACAGTTTGAAACCATGAAGACCATAGAGCAGGAGCTTACTGAGGAGGAATTGTATATATACAAGAGAGGGAGAAATGCCAAGTCTGCAGTGCCCAAAAGTGCAGAAGTTAGCGAATACAGAGTAGCTACAGGCTTTGAGGCTGTACTTGGGTATCTCTACCTTTTAGGAGAAAGTGAAAGGCTTAAGACCATACTTAATAAAATCATAGAGCTTAGAGAAAAGAATAAGTAAAGATTAAATGGGGGGGATTATTGTGGCTTTAAAGGTAAGGCTAATAGAATACACTCCAAACCCAGAGAAGCTTGTAGCTGCAGCGGCTAAGCTGTGCTATAGCTCTGTTGGTGTGGAAGATATAATGGAAAAGATGGATGAGGATAAGATTGAAAAGTTTTTAAACATGCTCTTGTCTTATGGTCATGAATCACCTATTGAGCACATAAGTTTTACCTTTGGAGTAGAAGGTGTTTCAAGGAGTCTCACCCACCAGCTGGTGCGGCATAGAATAGCTTCTTATTCACAGCAGAGTCAAAGGTATGTTAGACTTGAGCAGTTTGAATATGTTATTCCTCCTAGTATAGACTCTGATGAGGAAGCAAAGAAGATTTTCATAAGCTCCATGGTGGAGGCTCAGAACAATTATAACCAAATAGTGGATAGACTTAAAGCCAAATATATATCTCAGGGAATGACTAACTCACAAGCAGACAAGAAGGCCATAGAAGATGCCAGATATGTATTTCCAAATGCCTGTGAGACTAAAATACTATTTACCATGAATGCAAGAAGTCTTTTGAACTTTTTCCAGCATAGATGCTGTGAAAGAGCTCAATGGGAAATACGAGCAATGGCTGAGGAGATGCTAAAGCAGGTAAAAAAGGTAGCTCCTATGATATTTAAGTATGCAGGACCCTCCTGCGTCAATGGTTCCTGTAGTGAAGGCAGCATGAGCTGTGGCAAAACATTAGAAGTTAGAAAAAAATACAGAGGAGAGTAATACTATATGAGAAAAAACGATAGACCTCAAACTAAAGAAAAAAATCCAGCAAGAAGACCTGAGAGAAGATACACAGAAAAGGCTGCTCCAGTGGCAAAGGAGCAAGCTCAGGAAATAGAGATAAGAGAGGACATTATAGAGGGAAGAAATGCAGTGATAGAAGCTCTAAGAGGAGATAGAACCATAGAGCAAATTATGGTTGCAGAGGGTGATACACAGGGCTCTGTAAATGTTATTTTGGCACTAGCAAAAGAGAAAAAGCTTATAGTTAAATTCGTTGATAGAAAAAAGCTGGATATGATATCTGAGACAGGAGCTCATCAGGGAGTAATTGCAAAGGTTACCCCTTATAAATATTGTTCAATAGACGATATAATAGATGTGGCAGAAGAAAGGAAGGAAGCTCCCTTTATCCTCATTCTAGATGAGATAGAAGATCCTCACAACTTCGGAGCACTAATAAGGACTGCAGAGGTCTGTGGAGTGCATGGGATAATAATTCCAAAGCGAAGAAACGTAGGGGTTACTCCTACTGTATATAAGTCTTCAGCAGGTGCTGTGGAACATATGAAAATAACTAAGGTTACAAACATAAATGCAGCTATAGAAAGCCTAAAGGATAAAGGCATTTGGATTTATGGTGCAGATATGGAAGGAGAGGCTTTCTGCTTCGAATCAGACCTTTCAGGGGCTGTAGGCATTGTGGTGGGAAGCGAAGGCAAGGGTATTGCAAAGCTTACTAAAGAAAAATGTGATGTGCTTTTACGTATACCTATGAAGGGTAAGATCAGTTCTTTAAATGCTTCTGTTGCCGGTGGCATACTTATGTATGAGGTAATGAAGCAGAAGCTAAAGAGGGAATAGGCTTTGAAGTACCTATTTGTTGATGGCTACAATGTTATTAATGCTTGGTCTTTTTTAAGGGAGGCCAAGCAAGTAAGCTTTGATGCTGCTCGACAGGCACTTGTTGACAAGCTTTTAAATTATGCAGCTTATTCAAAGGAAAGAATTATTTTAGTCTTTGATGCACATCTACAACCTGGGAGTATAGAAAAGAAAGAAAGAGTGAATGAATATCTTACTATAATCTTCACAAAAGAGGGACAAACTGCTGACAGTTATATTGAAAAAGAGGTTAACAGCTTAGGTAGAAAAATAGAAGTTTGTGTGGTTACCTCAGATTCACTGGAGCAGCAATTAGCCTTTCAGCGGGGTGCTACACGCATGAGCTCTCTGGAATTTTATCATGAGATGATTAAAATCGAAAAAAATATTGGCACTGAACTTAAAAAGAAAAATTCTGAAAATAGAAATCTATTGGGAGATAGAATTCAAAGGGATGTGTTGGAAAAATTAGAAAAAATTCGTCGAAGCCCTTAAGTTATCTTGACGATGAGTTTTTATATAAGGTATAATGAAAGCTGTGGTATATTCATCTTTATGGGGGGTAGTGCAATTGGAAAAGGGGGCCAAGGTGTCCAGAGATTTTCAATCCTTTGAAGGAAAATTGGACGAAGAAATAGTGGTGGAAGCCAAGTCAGGCAGCATCCGTGCGCAGGAATACCTTATTTCCAAGTACCAGAATTTTGTAAAAGCAAAAGCCAAATCCTACTTTCTGATAGGTGCAGACAAAGAAGACATATATCAGGAAGGAATGATAGGGCTTTATAAGGCTATAAGAGATTTTAAGCCAGACAAGCTAGCTTCCTTTAAGGCCTTTGCGGAGCTTTGTGTTACACGCCAAATTATAACTGCCATAAAGACTGCTACTCGTCAAAAACATATACCCTTAAATACATATGTTTCCTTAAACAAGCCTATCTATGATGAGGAATCTGATAGGACTTTACTGGATATATTATCTGAGGTAAAGGTAACAGACCCAGAGGAGCTTATGATAAGCAGGGAGGAGCTTACCTATATTGAAAATGAAATAGGTGAAGTGTTGTCAGAGCTGGAAATGGAGGTACTTTCTTCTTATCTTGATGGCAAGTCTTATCAAGAAATAGCTTGTGATCTAAACCGACATGCAAAATCCATTGACAACGCTCTTCAGAGAGTGAAGAGAAAGCTTGAGAAAAGCCTGAATGGACGCTGATTTGTGCCACAAAATTACATTTAAAATTATATTGACAGAGTAAAAAACCTGTAGTAGAATTAATAAACGTAGGCGATGGAGATGAGATAAATGCGGGAGTAGCTCAGTGGTAGAGCACTAGCTTCCCAAGCTGGGTGTCGCGGGTTCAAGCCCCGTTTCCCGCTCCAGAAACCAATAAGCCCATATAGCTCAGTCGGTAGAGCGTTACCTTGGTAAGGTAGAGGTCACCAGTTCAATCCTGGTTATGGGCTCCATATATATTTAAATAAATACAACACACGTGGATAAGTTTATTTGCATAGCTTATCTGACGGTGTCAAAGGTAAGGAGGAAAAGAAAAATGGCAA
>DBMJ01000008.1 GCA_002298125.1 Clostridium sp. UBA701
GCTCCCATCTGCGCTACACCCCGTAATGTCTTTGGGAGTACTCAACTCCCGACGACATAGACTATTCTACACGATATAATATCATTCGTCAATAGTTATTTAAGAATTTTTTTGCACCTAACAGGACATACATATATTGGTTATAACTGCACTAAATCCACGTTTACAGCACTATCCTCTATGGTTAAAATAGCAAAGCTATTACTGCCAGTTCGAGACAGATAAGTGCTCCCTGGATTGACAAACCAAATGCCTCTTTCATAATCTATCTGTGCAATATGAGTGTGCCCATACAATACTATATGAGCTCCTATCTCCTCCCCCCTAAAGAGCAAATCCATCAGGTCTTCCTTAACATGATATCTATGCCCATGGGTAATAAGCACTCTTTTGCCTCCTAGCTCTTCAAAAAGCTCTATAGGTATATTCCTATTAAAGTCACAGTTCCCCCTCACATAAAGCAGTGGAATTAGGCTTTTTGAGGCAATGTATCCTGCATCCTCAGTGTTGTCTCCAAGGTGGATTATCATATCTATATCTTTCAGCCTAGCTAGCACCTTGTCTATTGACTTAATGTTTCTGTGGGTATCACTAATTACAGCAATCCTCATGATGAGCCCTCCATTGTGCTATAGTGCTCTTAGGCCCCTGCCTTCAAGCTCCTTTTTAAGCAGTTGAAGTGCATTTGCTCTGTGACTAATGCGATTTTTAAGCTCCTCCTCCATCTCTGCAAAGGTGAGCTCATATTCTGGTACGTAAAAAAGACTATCATAGCCAAAGCCATTGCTTCCCTTCTCTTCAAAGCCAATGACTCCATAGGCCTTGCCTTCAACTCTGATACTGCTGTTATCTGGGAGAATAAGCACCATAGCACAGGTAAAATGCGCTGTCCTATCCTCCTTAGGTACATCCTTTAAGTTTTGAAGCAGCACCTTTCTATTTAACTCATCATTTCCATGCTCCCCTGAATAACGGGCTGAATAGACTCCTGGCTCACCCTTTAGTGCATCTACACTAAGACCACTGTCGTCAGATAGCACCATACAGCCTGGGGCAAGCTCCTTTATTGCTTCTGCCTTAAGAGCAGCATTCTCTAGGAAGGTAGTACCTGTTTCTTCTACCTCCACCTTTATGTCTGCCTCCTTTAAGGACATTATCTGTAATGGGAAATCCTTTAATATCTTTTTTATCTCCCCTATCTTATGTTGATTGTTTGATGCAATTATCAGCTTCAACATCTACATTTCTCCTTTTTTACTTACAAAGTTATTTTTGCTCTCCTGTTCCTATCCATAGAGCCTCCATCTTCAAGGCTTCCTTTTGATGTACTATCATCTGTTTAATTCCCTTTTCCCCAAGAGCCAGAAGCTCATTTAAGTCATTTCTGCTAAAGGGACTCTCTTCTCCTGTACCCTGAACCTCAATAAATTCACCACCATCTGTCATAACAAGATTCATGTCAACCTTGGCAGAGGAATCCTCCACATAACATAGATCAAGTAACTTTTCTCCATTTACTATACCAACACTAACTGCACTTACAAAGGAGCGTATAGGGTATACCTGAAAATTCACCTGTTTATGCAGCTTATTTACTGCATCTACCAGGGCCACAAAGGCGCCAGTGATGGAAGAAGTTCTAGTACCTCCATCTGCCTGTATAACGTCACAATCTATCCAAATGGTCCTCTCTCCTATGGCCTTTAAGTCTACCACAGAGCGTAAAGCCCTACCTATAAGTCTTTGTATTTCCATAGTCCTTCCATCAAGCTTACCTTTACTTATATCTCTAGGCTTTCTCACCTGAGTTGACCTAGGAATCATATTGTATTCACAGGTAATCCAACCCTCTCCACTTCCCTTTAGGAATGGAGGTACCTTTTCTTCAATTGAAGCTGTACAAATTACCTTTGTATCTCCTACCTCTATTAAAACAGAACCCTCAGCATATTTTGTGTAATGACGGGTAATTTTAATTGGCCTTAATTGATCCTTCTTGCGTCCGTCTACTCTCATTCTAGCTCTCCTTTCTGAGATCTTATTATCTCCTGAAGTACGAATAATTCATCTCTTTCAGGCGGTGGTACTATGATTTCCACACCATCCTTTATTATTATACCCTTTTCTTTAGTTATTCGTCCTATAATGGTAGCCTTAATTCCTTGACTATTTAGCTCCTTTACCAACTCCTCACCCTGAGGAGTGCATATAAGCATACTGCCAGAGGAAATAAACCTAAGCACATCAATTCCATAGTGAGAACATAGCTTTGAAGTGACTGCTCTTACAGGCATACTTTCATCAAAAACCATAAAGCCTTTATCTGCTGCACTAGCTACCTCCCATAGAGCACCAAGTACTCCCCCCTCGGTAATATCATGCATAGAGTGTACTGTCATGCTACCAGCTATAACACCCTCTCTCACCACACTTAGCTCTTTGCTAAAGGCTTTCCCCAGAGAGATCTCCTCTTCAGTTAAAAAGCTGCTTACCTCATTATAATAGTCATTTAACACTATAGATGTGCCCTCTAAACCTAAATCCTTAGTGACTATTATAAAGTCACCTATATGGGCTCCTGCTGTAGCCACAGCCTTTCCTGCTTTTGCCCTTCCGATTACTGTACAGGATACTACCATCTTATTCACTGCGGAGGTAATTTCTGTGTGTCCACCTAGTATCTCTACATTTAACTTTGCAGTTTCAGCATTTACCTCCTGCATAAGCTTGTTTATTTCTTCAAGCTCAGTTCCCTCCGGTGCCAAAATAGTAATTAGAATACCTAAAGGTGCAACCCCGCAGGAGGCCACATCGTTACAGTTAATATGTACTGCTAGTGAACCAATACCTTCACTTGCTCCAGTTATAGGGTCAGTAGACAGCACACAGTCGTAGTCTCCAAAATTGACTACAGAACAATCTTCTCCTATGCCGCCTCTTACTCTTACCTCACTTCTTTGTATGGTTCTGTTTTCACTAATAATCCGATGTAAATCATCCCAATTTAATTTTCCAGATTTCATAAAAAAACCCCTTTATTTATAAATTGAACAAGCACTTTTTACCCCTATTCATCATATTATTTATATAAGGATAATTTTATGGTGGTGTAGAATTTGCGATATATAGGACCCTTTCTAAGACTCAATACCCTAAACAAAGATTGTATAGGCCAACAGCTGTTTCATCTTTCAAAAGAGAGCTTAAAATTCCTTGCGCTTCATTCTCGCTTTGGTATTATATTAACAGCTAAGGAATACAAATTTAAAAACACACCTAACATTGATATTAACATACTTAATTCAATTTCTCCACTCTTATGTATCTATAAAAAGGGAAGCCCAAATTTGATAAATCTGGAGCATTGCTCCACACTGTCAGAAGACAGCTTTAAGAAGGAAATTATAGTTTCCTCCAATGGTTATATGTGCCTTGCCTTACTGGAGTTAACTGAATATTATTCCCAGTTTAAGGAGCTTGATAACTCTAAATACAGCTATAGCCTGCTTTATCTAAACCTAGTAAAAAAACAGCTTGACTTTTTTGCCTCTTACCTTAGAAACGAAGAGGGAGTATTCATCGATAAAAAAGATATTACAGAGGTTATGCATCAAGATTATGAGCTGGAGCCTAAAGATAAAAAATTTAAGTTTTCAGATCAAGCTCTATTAATGACAGCTTATTATAGGTTTGCGCAGCTTTATGACCATAAAGACAAAGAAACATTTGAAAATTTCGCTATGGATATCTATAGTATGTTTATGCATTATAAGGACCATCTCTATGAACAATCCTCATCAGAACTAATCAAGCTTTGCCTTGCTTTTAATCTATTTTATAAGTATTCTAACTTCAAGGACTGCAGAGCTTTAGTGATGGACTTAAATGAGTATGTTCTAGAATACCACAGTGAGATATTAACTGGTGTTAAGGATGAGAAGGTAGAGCTTTTAACCATGCTTTATATAAATTTCTTCTTGCTCTATATAAACACAGGACTTGATAAATACAGAGATTTTTGCTGTGTTGTAAAATCAAGGCTTTTGGAATATTACAACCCAGAGCTTGGTATTTTCATAAAAAATCAGGATAAAAAAGAGGTTTCATACAGTTCTTTTGAAATAATGAGCTATATTATGACTCTGCTTATTCATAACAATAACTTGGAAAACACCTCAGAGGATCATGCTGTACTTATCGATGTATATAAGCGTCAGCTCATAGATTCTGGCATAATAAAAAGCTGGCCTGATTCCCCTGAGCTTGAAGACAGGGAAAGGTATATGAACTTTTCACTAAAACCTGATGAATTAATTGAAGATCAGTACTTTAGATATACCTCCTTGCCCACACCTGAAGCATCAGAATTTGCTCCTCTTTTTTTAAAAAATGTTATTTATAATAAGAAAAAAGAGATTTTCATGGAATCAAAGACTAGCTTTGACAGCTACAGTAATATGTTTATTTTCTTTTATAGCATTTTCTTCTTTAGAAAGCATAAGTGCCTTATAAGAAATGTAAATGACCCTTGTGAAGAGAAGACCATAACATCTGAGTAACCTTGTACTCATAATCCTAATGAAAGCGGTAATAATATATATAAGACAGTAGTTAATTTGCTTAATCTAGGTTTTCTGTTAATTTAACAGTAAAGGTGCACAGCAAGGAGGTTTGATTATGACCAATATCAACTGTTCCTATAACTGCATCTACAATCTAAGCGGTAAATGCTCACTAACTACCCTGTTGTCAAGCAGTTCTCCCATTTCCCTAAACAGTGACTGTGCTTATTTTGTTCTAAGAACAAGCCCTAAAAAAAGGAACTCAACCTGAGTTCCTTTTTAGTTTTTTATTATTCATAATTAGTATGGCATATATTTGTAAAATTTTAGTTTTTTTCTTGTCAAGCACTCAAGATAACTGCCTACTAGACCCAGTTGATAGCTTAAAAAGTGCACCCCATCCACAAGCTTATAATTCTGAAAAAGATGTGTACTCTTAACCTTGTATACCTTTCCTTCAAAACACCCTGTAGTAATATATATTCCCTTTTCTGCTCCGCTGTCTTCAATAAGTGCCCTAAAGGCATTGACCTCCTCTACAAAAACCATATCTGTACGATGGTATTTTAGTATAATATTTTTTCTGCTTCCTCTAAACTTTACTATTACTACATCAGCAGTTTTTATCACAACATCATATTGAATGCCCATCTTCCAGCAATTGCTTGTAATAGCTTGAAAAACCACATCTGTTTTTACCTTTTTAAGCTTAAGCTTTGCCTTGTCAATCTCTTTTTTTCTAATCCAGTAATAAATATGATAAAGCCATTCCCTCATGATTTCCTCCAAAAAATGGTCTATTATATTATATGAGAGAAAAATATTTTTATATAAAATTTCCACTTTAATTCTTAAAATATGATATAATTATTTTGTATTTTGTTTCGTGGAGGGAAAAAATGATGACACTGGCGGTGGAGATAATAGGGATTATAACCATGTTCACTCTTATATTCTGTGGAATTTGGGGCTTTATAATCTTAAACTTAATAATTGGTCAGATGAGGTATAAGAATTATCTTCTTGAGAAGCTTGTTCATTACGCCCAAACTCTTACCAAGAATGGTGAAGTCGATTTGGATAAGCTAAAAATAAGCACCGTTAAAGAAGATAAATGTGAATAACACTAAATACATTACATATTAAAAGACCTGGAAGTTAATCTCCAGGTCTTTTACCTTAGTTTATAGCTTTGAGATTTCCTCAAGCACGAGTTTATTTGCTATCTGTGGGTTAGCCTTTCCCTTGGACTCCTTCATAACCATTCCAACTAAAAAGCCTACGACTCTATTTTTTCCATTTTTGTAGTCCTCTATGGATTGAGGGTTTTTGTTTAGAACATTTCTCACAATTTCAAGAATTGCTCCTTCATCACTATTTTGCACTAAGCCCTTTTCTTCAATAATTTGTTCTGGGGCCTTTCCAGTCAAAAACATCTCCTCTACAACCTTCTTACCGATGTTATTTGATATGGTTCCTTCATTAATAAGCTTTATTAGCTTTCCAAGGTCCCTTGGAGTGAATTTTAAGTTTAAAGCTGTAATATTGACCTCATTCATTAAGCGAGAAATATCTCCCATAAGCCAATTAGAGGAAGCCTTAGCATCCTGACTTTCACTTACAGTTTTTTCAAAGAAATCAGCCATATCCGAGGATAAAGTAAGTACACCTGCATCATACTTAGGAATACCATACTGATTTACAAATCTCTCAGCCTTTTCATGAGGAAGCTCTGGAATAGTACTTCTAACTTCTTCTATCCATTCATCACTTACCTTTATGGTTATCAAATCTCCTTCTGGAAAATAGCGATAGTCATTGGCCTGTTCTTTGTTTCTCATAACTATTGTAACATTATTGGCCTCATCATATCTTCTTGTCTCAACAAAGAGTTTTTCCTCATTTCGAAGTGCTTCTCCCTGTCTTATTATCTCATAATTTAATGCCTTCTCAAGAGCTTTAAAGGAGTTCATATTCTTTATTTCAGACTTTACTCCAAAGGCGGTTGCTCCCTCTGGTCTTAAGGATATGTTTCCATCACAGCGCAAAGAGCCCTCCTCCATCTTACAGTCTGAAACTCCTATGGAGGATAATATGCTCTTTAGCTTTTGAAGATATAATGTGGCCTCCTGAGGGGATCTCATATCAGGCTTTGAAACTATTTCAATAAGAGGTACTCCTGCACGGTTGTAATCTACCAAGGTACCTGCAGCAGTATGAAGAAGCTTGCCTGCGTCCTCCTCTATGTGAATTCGCTCTATGCCTATTCTTTTCTTTTCCCCATTTTCAAGCTCGATATCTATATAACCATCTCTGCAAAGTGGAAATTCATCCTGGGTAATCTGATAGTTTTTAGGACAGTCAGGATAAAAGTAATTCTTTCTATCCATTCTTCCCTTTCTTGTTATAGAACAATTAAGAGCAAGTCCTGCCTTAATTCCATACTCCACTACCTTTTTATTGAGCTGTGGCAGTGAGCCTGGTAGTCCCATACAAATAGGACATACATGGGTATTAGGCTGTCCTCCAAATTCAGTGGTACAGCCACAATATATTTTAGTTTTAGTTGATAACTCTGCATGGACTTCTAAACCTATGACAGCTTCGTAGCTCATATTTCTCTCCTCCTTATAGTACAGGTGTTTCCTTATACCAGCCTGTTGCCTGCTCATAGTTATAAGCCATATTAAAGAGCATATCCTCTCTAAAATAGTTGCCCATAAGCTGCAGACCTACAGGCAGGCCTTCTGCCTTGCCACAGGGTACAGATATAGCTGGAATACCTGCTATGTTAACAGGCACTGTATATATATCCGACATGTACATGGACAATACATCTGAAGTTCTTTCTCCTATCTTAAAGGCAGTGGTAGGAGAGGTAGGAGATACTATAACATCTACTTCCTTAAACACTCTGTCAAAATCCTGCTTTATAAGATTTCTTACCTTTAATGCTTTTTTATAATAGGCATCATAATAGCCAGCAGACAGAACATAGGTCCCAAGCATAATTCTACGCTTTACCTCACTGCCAAAGCCTTCAGAACGGCTGGCATAGTATAAATCTACAGAATTCTTAAACTCCTCTGCTCTTTTACCGTATCTTACACCGTCAAAGCGTGCTAGATTTGAGGAGGCCTCTGCGCTGGCCATTATATAATATACGGAAAGAGAATAATCAGAAAGAGGCAAGGATATGCTTACTAGCTCTGCTCCTTGTCTTTTAAGCTCCTCTATAGCCTTTTGAACCACAGCTCCAACCTTAGGATCTAAGCCTTCCCCAAAAAACTCCTTTGGCACTCCAACCCTTACGCCCTTTAAGCTATTTTTAAGGCTATCCTTATAATTGGGCACAATCTCCTTTGAGGAGGTATAGTCCCTATGGTCTTCACCAGCTATAACCTCTGTAATAAGTGCACAATCCTCTACAGTTCCAGCCATAGGTCCTACCTGATCTAGTGTAGAGCCAAAGGCAACTACTCCATACCTTGAAATCCTTCCATAGGTAGGCTTAAGTCCCACTACTCCACAAAGGGATGCAGGTTGTCTAACTGATCCACCAGTTTCTGTACCCAAGGATAGCGGAGTCTCTCCTGAAGCTACTGAAACAGCTGCACCACCAGAGGAGCCTCCAGGAACCCTCAAGATATCCCAAGGATTTTTTGCTAGCTTATAAGCACTATTTTCATTGGAGGAGCCCATGGCAAATTCGTCCATATTTAGCTTACCAAGTATTATGCCATCAGCGTTTTTAATATTTTCAATTACCTTTGCATCATAAGGGGCTATGTAATTTTGTAATATTTTTGATGCACAGGTGTTTTGCATTCCCTGTACGCTAATGTTGTCCTTTATAGCTACTGGAACTCCTCCTAAAAGACCAAGCTCTTTCCCAGAGGAAAGCTTTTCATCTAAGTCCCTTGCCTGTTTTAACGCCTCTTCCTTGGCAGTATAAAGGAAAGCTCCCAGCTTATTATCCACCTTTTCTATATACTCAAGGTGAGCCCTTGTAACCTCTTCTACTGAAGCCTTTTTATCCGCAATTAGCTTTTTTAACTCTACTGCACTAAGTCTATTTAAATCCATATTTTTGTCCTCCTCCTTTAATCAAGTACCTTTGGTACAAGTATATAGCTCTCAAGCTTTTGAGGAGCGTTTTGCAGCACTTTCGTGAGGGGCATTGAGGGTTCTACCTCATCCTCACGAAATTTGTTCTCCATATATATTGGATTTACTATGATTTCTACATCCTCCGTATCTAGGGTATTTAACTTTTCAACATAGCCAAGTACTTTATTTAAATCTTCTATCAGTGCTTCCTTTTCCTTCTCTGAAAAGGATAGCCTTGAAAGCTCCGCTACATATTCTACATCTTTTTTTGTAACTGACATACTATTCCTCTTTTCTTTATGTACTTTATCTTAGTACACTCCAATACTCATGAAAAATAGAGTACCCAGTGCAATTATCAGGCAAATCCCCGCATAAATTTTATATTTAATATGGCTTTTATACAATAGAAAATTTATGCTCCAGCTTATCATAGTAAGAAGTATACACCACTGTACAGCTCTATACTGTGTGAAATACTGCTGAAAACGATGAGTAAATTGATAGTTTGTAAGCCAAGTTAACACCAGAGATAGGATTGTAAGAAATACAAAGAACCACCCTAAAAATACTATTGTCTTTTTAATGCTGCTTCTTAACATACTACTTAATCATTTCCTCCAATTCCTCTTCATTAATAACCTTCACATTAAGCTCTAAGGCCTTTTGGTACTTTGAACCTGGTGCTTCTCCTACCAACACATAATCTGTCTTCCTGCTTACACTGCTTGAAACCTTCGCTCCAAGACTTTCTAAAAGCTCTGATATCTCGGTTCTTCCGTATTTCTTTAAACTTCCTGTCACCACAATGGTCTTATCCTTTAGTACCTCGTTTACTAAGCTATTGTCTTCATAATATGGTGTTATACCAAAATCTATGAGCTCAAGGATAGTGCTTTTAACCTTATCTAGTTTAAAAAAGTCCAATATGCTTTGTGCCACAATTTCCCCTATGTCTTCCACCTCTATGAGCTCCTCATAGTCAGCATTTTCAATAGCTTCTAGGGACTTAAATCTCTTAGCTAAATCTGTGGCTGTTTTCTTCCCCACATTTGGTATACCAAGGGCATATACAAAGGAATCCAGTTTGCAATTCTTGCTCTTTTCTATAGCTCGAATTAAATTATCTGCCTTTTTTTGTCCAAATTTCTCTAGAGTTAACAGCTCCTCCTTTTGTATCCTATAAAGGTCGGAAATAGACTTTATATTTAGCTTGTCAAAGAGCTGCTCTGCAGTCTTCTCACTAAAGCCTTCAATGTTCATGGCCTCTCTAGAACCAAAATGAACTATACTTTTAACCAGCTGAGGCATACAAGACAGCGTGTTTTCACAAAAATAATGTACTCCCTGAAGTATAAGAGAACTACCACAGAAAGGACATTTTGAAGGTGGTATTATTTCCTCTTCCACATCTGTATGTGAAGCTACCCCCATTATTTCTGGAATAACATCGTTAGATCGTCGAATAAACACCTTGGAATAAAGCTTCACGCCCTTCCTATTAATATCATCCATATTGTTTAGAGTAGCCCTCTTAACCGTGGCTCCAGCAAGCTCCACAGGTTCGAGTAACGCTGTTGGAGAAACTCTTCCACTTCTGCCTACATTCCATTGAACCTCAAGCAAGGTGGTGGTAGCTTCCTCTGCTTCAAACTTGTAGGCGATAGAGTGCTTAGGAAATTTAACTGTAAAGCCTAATAGTTCTCTGGTTTTCATATCATCTATGGCTACTACAACTCCGTCAATATCATAATTTAGCTTAGGTCTAATAGACTCTATATAGGCTATTTCACCCTCTACCTCTTCATAGGTGCTGCAGCTTTTTTTATAGCTATCCATAGGAAAGCCCTTTAGCTTAATAAAATCTAGCATTTCACCATAGCTATTAAAGCTGTAATTCTCTATATAACCAATATCATAGAAAAATGCAGATAGATTTCTTCTCGCCGTTTCCTTTACATTTAGATTTCTAAGTGCTCCTGCCGCACCATTTCTAAGGTTTTTTAGAGGTACAGCTGCAGTTTTATTATACTCTGCAAAAGCCTCCTTGGTCATAATGGCTTCTCCATGTATTTCAAAGATAAAGTCATTTTCTATCTTTAAAGGCAGAGCTCTTATGGTCTTAGCCTGGGGTGTGACATCCTCTCCAACTATCCCTGTTCCTCTGGTGGCAGCTTTAACTAGATATCCATCCTTGTCATAGGTACAGTTTAAGGTAAGTCCGTCAAACTTTTTAGTTAGTATATAGCTAATCTGAGGCAGCTTATCCTCATGGGCTCTATTATATTCCTCAACAAAGCGAAGATTTCTTATATGCCAATCCTTAAGCTCACTTAAGCTCTGTGCTTTGTCAAGGCTCCAAAGTCTCCCCTTATGCTCATGCTTTTGAAACTCCGGAAGTACTATATCTCCAACTCTATTAGTTGGAGAATGGGGAAGCACTGTTTGTAGCTCCTTTTCTAGCGCTTGAAGCTCTTCATATTTTTTATCATATTCCACATCAGATACTGTTGGATTATCCTGTACATAGTATTCATAAGCGTAGCGGTTTAACTCATCAACTAATTTTTCCATGTGCTTAAATTTATCATCCATGACTTCTAAAACCTCCTCTTATTATTGTAGAATGCTATGTTTATACATTACATTACCTCAAGTGGTGCCATGCTAAGTAAAAGATGTTTTACTCCCATATTATCAAAGGCAATGGTGATTTTTACATCTCTTCCCTCTTCCTTTAGGCTTATTATAGTTCCAACTCCAAACTTAGGATGCTTTACCTTTTTGCCTGGCTTGTAGCTTCCACTATCCTTTTCTGTTTTTGATACAGTCTCTTTATTATTATTAAAGCTGCTTCTTAAGCTGTGAGGGTTATATCCACCCTCCCTAAAGCTTTCAGAGCTTTTATGAGTAACCTTCATTACATTTCTTAAGTCTTCTTTTAAGTCCTCTGGTATTTCAGTGATAAAGCAGGACTCCTCGAGGGCAGTAGTTCTCCCATAGAGATTTCTTATCTGAGCTGAGGTCATATAGAGCCTTTCCTTAGCCCTTGTTATTCCTACATAACAAAGCCTTCTAGATTCCTCCATCTCCTCATTGTTGTCTAGAGAAGCCATTCCAGGGAAAATACCATTCTCCATTCCCACCATAAACACCACTGGAAACTCTAACCCCTTGGCACTATGTACTGTCATAAGTACTACGGTATCTGCCTGCTCATCATAATTATCCACATCTGCTACTAAGGTGATCTCCTCTAGAAAGGCTGCAAGAGATGTATCCTCTGCTCTCCCTTCAAATTCTAAGGCGGCAGACACAAGCTCCATTAAGTTCTCAACCCTGCTTTCTGAATCTGGCTCCTGAGAGTCTTTAAGCTGATCCATATATCCGCTTTCAGCTAAAATCTCCTCTATAAGCTCTGAGACAGTGAGCTCCTCCTTCCTCATGATGAAATTATTTATTAAGGCAGTAAATTTATTCACACTAGCAATAGTACGACCACTTAAATCTGGAACATACTCTGCATCTAATAAAGTATTGTAAAGACATTCCTCTACCTCTATTGCATGAGCTGCAAGCTTATCTACCGTTGCATCTCCAATGTTTCTTTTAGGTACATTTATTATCCTTCTTAAATTAACATCATCTGAGGGATTGCTTATAACCTTTAAATAAGCCATTATGTCCTTAATTTCTTTTCTATCGTAGAACTTAAGACCCCCTATTATTCTATAGGGTATGTTTTTCTTAATTAAACTCTCTTCGAAAAGACGGGATTGAGCGTTGGTTCTATATAATATGGCAAAATCCTTATATGACCTTTTACTCTGCTGCATAAGCTTATCAATTTCTTCTGCTGCAAAGGAAGCCTCCTCTACGTCAGAATAAGCTCTATAAAGTTTTATTTTCTCTCCGCGCTCCCTGTCAGTTCTTAGTACCTTGGATTTTCTGCCGCTGTTATTTTTTATCACTCCATTGGCCGCATCTAAAATATTCCCAAGAGAACGGTAATTTTGCTCAAGCTTAATAACCTTTGCCTCTTTATAATCCTTTTCAAAGGACAGTATATTTGTAATATCTGCCCCTCTAAAGCTATATATGCTCTGATCATCATCTCCAACAACACAAATATTATTGTGCTCTGCTGCTAAAAGAGACACTAGCTCATATTGAGCCTTATTTGTATCTTGATATTCATCCACCATTATGTATTTAAATTTTCTTTGATAAAATCCCAGTACCTCTTTTTCCTTCTTAAAAAGCTCCACAGTCTTAAAGATTATATCATCAAAATCTAGTGCATTATTGTTCTTGAGCTTTTTTTGATAAAGCTCATATATATCTGCTACCTTTTCTAGTCTATAGCCTGAGCTATGCTTTCTATATTCTTCAGGACCCATAAGCTTATCCTTTGCCCTGCCTATTTTTGAAAGCACCTCCTTCTCAGTTAAATCCTTATCGTTAATATTGAGCTCTTTAAAGCACTGCTTAACAAGACTTTTTTGATCATAGGTATCATAGATTACGAAATTTTTGTTATAGCCAATTTTATCGATTTCTCTCCTAAGTATCCTTACACAGGAGGAGTGAAAGGTAGAGAGCCACATGTTGTCTGCATCAGCTCCAATTAAAGCACGAACTCTATCCCTCATTTCACCAGCTGCCTTATTAGTAAAGGTAATGGCTAAAATTTGTGAAGGATAGATCTTTTTTATACCAAGGGACTCATTTAAATACCTTTTTTGTTCTTCCTTTATTTTCCCGACTTCTTCAAGAAGAGGAATAAGCTCCTCCACATTTTCAGGCACAAAAGTGCTATTATAGATATCTCCATAGCTAAGCATAAAAAGGATTCTATTTACAAGCACTGTAGTCTTACCAGAACCTGCACCAGCTAAAATAAGCACTGGTCCTTTTACAGTAAGCACAGCCTCTCTTTGCTCCACATTTAAATGTTTTAAATTTTCTTTAAGATATTCATCTCTAAGCTTCATAAATCTTATGTTATTATCCATCATAACGCTTCACCCATCTTGTATTAATAATTCAATTTTTATGGCTGTATTTAAACACACCATACATATAAGTATAACATATTTTCATTATAATAATCTAAGGGTATTTCCCATTTGAATATAAAGGATTTTTAAGTAATTTGTAGAATTTTATATTAAATTACAATAATGTACATTAAACTTAAGGAGGTTAAAACCATGGATTATTTTCCTATATTTTTGTCACTTAAAATAGCAGTAATAGCTACTGTTATAGTGCTTATAATTGGAGTACCCACAGCAAGATTTCTTGCCCATTCTTCCTTTAGAGGGAAAGAGACCTTTGAGACCCTGTTGATACTGCCCATGGTGCTGCCTCCATCCGTTATAGGTTATGGTCTCCTACTTTTGATAGGTAAAAGAGGACCCATAGGAAAGCTATTAAACAGTCTATTTGGTATTAATTTAATCTTCACCTGGAGAGCTTCCTGTATAGCTGCGGTAGTAGTGGCCCTGCCTCTTATGTATCAAAGCTGCAAGGCCGCCTTTTTAAATATTGATCCAAATTACGAAAAGGTAGCTAGGACTCTTGGAGCAAATGAGTTTCAAATATTCTTTAAGATATCTCTCCCCTTAGCCTGGCCAGGGATCTTAAGCGGCATTGCAATGTCCTTTGCCAGGGCCCTTGGTGAATTTGGTGCTACCTTAATGGTAGCAGGAAATATCCCTGGAAAGACTCAAACTATTCCTCTTGCACTTTACTATGCAGTAGAAAATGGTGATAAAGTAACTTCCAACATACTTATGTCCATGGTTATACTATCCAGCTTTGTGCTGATTTATGGCTTAAACAAATGGCTTAAAAGTATTCACTACAATTAAAAAGACAGCTTTTTAGCTGTCTCTTAGAATTCTATATGTTTATCTATTTTTCCACTCTACTCTTTCAAAGGCTATATCATAGCCATCACTACCGTAGTTTAATGCCCTGTTTACTCTGCTTATGGTTGCAGTACTAGCACCAGTGGTACTTGCAATATCAAGATAAGTTCTCTTCTGTTTTAGCATTTTTGCCACCTGAAGCCTTTGCTCTACTGCCTTAAGCTCATTAATAGTGCAAACGTCTTCAAAAAAACGATAGCATTCCTCTCTAGTTTTCAGGGACAGAATGGCATCGAACAAAAAATCCAGCTCGTCACATTGAAGTTTGGATTTATAATCTCCCATTTATACCACCTCTTAATGAGTATATTTTGCAAGTTGTCTTACTTTAATGATACATAAGTAAATATTATCATTAAAACGCGGCTTTTTCCAGCTTTATGTTGAACTTTGTGTTTTTATTTTTAATAATGCCAAAAAAAGCACGAAAAAGCGGACAAGGTTGGGGGACCTTGTCCGCTTTTTCTTCAAAAACCAAAATAACATTCTTAATAGCCTTTGGGGTTAGGCTATTTATAATAAATAAAAAGGGGGCTATTTATTCTTTTTATTTATCTTACAGTATTATTATATTAAACGAGTTTCAAAAATGCAACACTTTTTGCAGATTAAATTGTAAATTTTTCTTTAAGTGAATGAATTTAATTCATATTTAGTTCATTTTATTAATAAGAGCCTCAACTTTAGTATTATTTATACTTAAAGTGAGGCTCTTATTCTCTATTGTATTTCTTTATCCACTAAAAGCTCAAGCTCCTCTTTTGTAAGCTCCCTATATTGTCCTTCTTCAAGAGCCTCATCTAAATATAACTCTCCAAATTTAAATCTTTTTAAATATGTTACATTCATGCCACGAGCCTGAAACATCCTTTTCACCTGGTGAAACTTTCCTTCTGTAAGGATTACCTCAGCCTCTGAATTAGTTTCACTAGAGGATAAAATCACAAGTCCTGCTGGTAGGCACTTATACCCATCATCTAGAACTATTCCCTTTTCAAAGGCCTTTATGTCCTTTTCATCAAGGGCCTTATCAACTCTGGCATAATAGTGTTTTTCCACATGCCATTTAGGAGAAATTAACCTATGATTTAATTCCCCATCATTAGTTAAAATAAGCAGTCCTACAGTATCCTTGTCAAGTCTTCCTACGGGGAAGGGATTAAACACTGCATGCTCTGGCTGAAGAAGATCCACCACAGTGCCATCATACTTATCATAGGTAGCTGACACTACCCCATCTGGTTTATTCATCATTAGATATATATACTTTCTATAAAATACCTCTTCTCCATTTACTACTATGGAGGATTTCTCTGGATCAAGCTGTAGTGAGCTATCCTTTACAATTTCATCATTTACTACTACAGCTCCTTCCTTTACTAGAGCCTTCACTTCTTTTCTACTTCCATAGCCTAAATTGGATAATACCTTATCAAGTCTTTCCATCCTGCACTCCTCCTCTTTAGTTCCTTTAGGGTTCTACTATAAAGCTTGTCATAGCATAGTCTTCATACCCTGCCTTGCGATGAGAGCTCTTACATAGCACTAAGAGCCTATATTCCCCTGTTGTATATGGTATAAAAGAAAAACTTCTATTTTTACTGTAGCTTTGAACTAAATTCCACTCACCCTGCTCCATGAGGTAAAAAGCATATACCACATCCTTGCCTCCTAGATGCTGAGCTTGGAAGAAGATATTATTATTTATATGAAACTCCTCATTTTCACAGCATAGTGAGGTATTGGTAATTGGCGGTGCCTCCTTAACCTTAAACATCATAGACTTACGCATGTCATATTCTTCTGAGCTTTTTTTGTTCTTTGCATATATTTCTACAGTATAAAGTCCCGCACATCTTGGACTAATGGTATAGAAGCTTGAATTTTCGTATTCTGTTTCCTCTACCTTATGTCCATTTATTTTTAAAATATATTTTAGCTTTACTTCCTTAGTATTCCTGCATACCACCCTAAGCATTATATCCTCTCCAAGATAATAAACGGGCTTAGTGGAGGTTAGTATATAGTCTATCTCTGCAGGAATAAAATCAAAAACCTCTAAGTAAACATACTCATGAGCATCATACTCTCTTTTTGAATATTTGTGCTTTACACCTATCTCAAGCTCATAACTTCCCTTATATTCTGGAGTAAATCTCACCCAATTACAGCTGCCATATTCAATTTTCTCCACCACTTCTTCACCCTGTCTTACCATAAAGCAGTATCTTAAATCAGTACCGCCGCTGGCCATTACAGTGACATTTATGGTATCACCAGTGGTAAGCTTGGAGGCTTTATCTAGTAATATCTGATTTATATGTACAGGATATTTGCTTAGTTCATCCACATGAAAGCTTATTGCAGCAGAGCTTTCATAGCTGTTTTCAAAGCTTTCATCCTTAACCCACAGAGTAAGTATATATTCCCCAGGGGCTTCTGTATTCCATTTGTAGGTGCATTCCTTTATATAGCCGCTGTCTACGCCATAATTACCATCTATTATGAACCGGTATAGTAGATTTTTACCGCCCTCTACCACAGCCTTTAAGGTAATGCATTCTCCACAGAGTTGAGGGCTAGATAAGTCTGTAGTAAAGCTCTTTATATTTATTTCCCTATAAGGCTTTATTATGTACTCCAGTATTGCCCTGTCGTCATATTCCTCCCTTGAATACATATCCCTTGCAAGGCAGAGGAGCTTATATTTCCCAGGCTTTTTTTCAGTAAAGGACAGCACCTTTCTGCTAGAGTAGTCCTGAAGTACCACCCCTTCTCCCTGCTCATTAAACAAAATAAACTTATAGAGCACCATGCGATGATCCTCGTAGTCTACCTCTACCTCAAACATCAATTCTTTGTCTACATATAGCTCCTCTGTAATACAGGTAAAGCTACTTATCACTAATGGCTTTAAAGTCTTTACCTCATAGCTGACCTCTGCACATTTATCAAATTTATTCGGGGAATTAGGAGCCTTAGCCTCCACCAGCAGCTCTTTTTTACCAACAGAGCCTACTGTATAGGCAATATCTTTTTCCCCACCGTAATCCTTTAAAAGCTCCCACTGACCTCCTTCTTTAAGCCAATAGCGGAGTAATACTCCTTCATCTGCTTCCACAGATATGGTCTGTCTATCACCAGGCTGTATACATTCCTTTCCAATAAGCACCCTTTTAAGCAGGTTTTCCGAAGATATTCCTACAACAAATTCTCTTCTGCAGGAATAATCAAAGGGTCTCTTACTATTAGCTTTTTTTGCCTGCACTATAATATTATAGGTTCCATCTTTTTCAGGCATCCATTCTGCGGTGTTTGAAGCTGAAAAATCCTTAATAAGCGCCCACTTTCCATCAATGCCCGCCATAAACTTATATTGAAGTCCATCCTCTGCCTGCTCTACCGTAATGCCTATAACAGTATTTGTCGGTTGAGGACTCTCTTTATCAAATATAATAGAAATTTCATTCATATAATCATCCCCCATAACTGCACACCTGATTTTATTATACTATAGTGGTATAATTTGTAACAATACTATATTCGTTTATTATACAGTAATTTTGTTCAATAATGAGGAATTAAATTCAGTTTTCCGCATAAACTATCCATAAGGAGATAGGGCATCTTGACTCACGTTACTCAATGCAGCTAACATACGCCTATAACTATTGATAACTATCCCTATTATTTTGAACAAATTCACCATACAATGGTCTCCTAAGGATTATCTAACCTTTGAAGCATTAAATGGTGCCCTTCTCCTTCTAAGCACAACTTCATTCCACTAATAAAAAGCAGGAGTTTTTTCTCCTGCTTACTTTATTTTTCTTTCTATCATATTAGTTAGACATGTTCTTAACCTTTCATTATCCTCTTCTGTACGTTTTTTCGGATTTTGGGTTTTCCCTCCTCCTCTTCTCACCTTAGCTCCCATATGTCTTTCAAATAGCAGCATATCCATATTTTTATCACTGTAAATCATGCCCTTTGGACTTAAAGCCCCTGCACCCTTACCAAGGGCTAAAGCAGCCACCCCAAAGTCTTGAGTTACTACTATGTCACCTGCTTTAGCTTCGTTTATAAGCATCATATCTACGGCTTGATAATCACTATCCGCCTTTATTACACTTCCATAGCTACTCTTAATTTCATGGGCATAGCTGCAGTATATTCTAAGCTCCAAAGAGTATTTCTTAGCAATCTCTTCAATAATATACCTTCCTGCACAGCCATCCCCATCTACCAGTATGCGAGTCATATTAAAGCCTTTTCTCAAGCTCAGTTTTCATTTCCTCATAGCCTGGTTTGCCTAAAAGTGCGAACATATTCTTCTTGTATGCCTCTACTCCAGGCTGATTAAAAGGATTTACCCCTAGAATATAGCCGCTTATACCACAGGCCTTTTCAAAGAAATACATAAGATAGCCACAGTAATAAGGCGTAAGTTCAGGAATTTCTATAACTATGTTTGGAACCATGCCATCGGTATGAGCTAAAAGAGTGCCTTGAAAGGCCTTCTTATTTACCATATCCATGGTTTTCCCTGAAAGAAAATTTAGTCCATCCAGATTTCCCTCTACCTCTTCAATGATAATATTCTTTCTTGGCTTCTCCACTGTAAGCACCGTTTCAAACAATTCCCTTCTTCCATCCTGAAGGTATTGTCCCATGGAGTGTAAGTCTGTGGAAAAATCAACAGCAGCAGGGAAAATTCCCTTCTGGTCCTTTCCTTCACTTTCACCATATAGCTGCTTCCACCATTCACTGAAATAGTGAAGGGATGGTTCATAATTTACCATGACCTCAATATTTTTTCCCTTCCTATGAAGGATATTCCTTGACACAGCGTATTTATAGCAGTCATTATCCCTTAACTCTGGACTCATATAAGCTTCTCTGGCATCCTTTGCCCCTCTCATAAGCTCATCAATATCAATGCCTGCAGCTGCAATTGGAAGTAGTCCTACAGCTGTAAGTACTGAGAACCTTCCTCCCACATCATCAGGTATTACAAAGCACTCATAGCCTTCCATGTCAGAAAGAGATTTTAATGCTCCTCTTGCCTTGTCCGTAGTGGCATAGATTCTTCTCCTTGCCCCTTCTTTGCCATATTTCTTTTCCATGTACTCCTTTAGAATCCTAAAGGCCAGAGCAGGCTCCGTAGTAGTACCAGATTTGGAAATAACATTAACGGATATGTCCATGCCCTCTATAGCTTCTAATAGATCACTCATATATGTAGAGCTTATATTGTTTCCCACATAAAATATGGCTGGAGTCTTTCTCTTTTCATGAGGAAGTACATTGTAAAAGCTGTGTGACAGCATCTCAATGGCTGCCCTTGCCCCTAGATAAGAGCCTCCAATGCCGATTACTATAAGTGCTTCTGAATTGTTTCTTATTCTATCCCCTGCAGCTTTTATAGCCTGGAATTCACTTCTATCGTAATTTATAGGAAGATCAACCCATCCTAAAAAATCCCTTCCTGCCCCTGTACCCTGGTGTAGCATATCATGTGCCGTTCTTACCACTGGAGCTAAATTGTATAACTCCTCCTCACCAAGAAAGGCATTTAGCTTTGATAGGTCTAATCTTATATTCTTGTTCATGAATATCAACATCCTTTCATCATGCTTATATGTTTTAGATAATCTTCCATTTGTCACTATAGTAGACACAAATTAAATATATGTCAATATTATAGAAAGAAAAATCACAAGTATTTAAAAGAGTGCTTATGATATAAAATACCATAAACACTCTTTTATATTGTATTATTAGGAGTTGGCTAAATTAATTATTCCCACTCGATGGTGGCTGGTGGTTTTGAGGTTATGTCATATACAATTCTATTTACTCCTTTAACCTCATTTACAATTCTTCTTGAAACCTTATCTAATACCTCGTAGTCAATTCTGCTCCAATCAGAGGTCATGCCATCAGAGCTTGAAACTGCTCTTAGGGCTACTGTATGACAATAGGTTCTCTCATCTCCCATGACGCCTACGGATTGAATATTAGGCAGACATGCAAAGTACTGCCAAACCTTGCGATCAAGCTTAGCCTTGGCTATCTCCTCACGGAATATAGCATCAGCCTCTCTGGTTATAAATAGCTTTTCCTCTGTAATTTCTCCTAAGACTCTTATAGCAAGACCTGGTCCTGGGAAGGGTTGACGAAATACCAAGTTCTCTGGTATGCCTACTTCTAAGCCTACCTTTCTAACCTCATCCTTAAACAGCTCTCTAAGAGGTTCAATGAGGTCAAACTGCATGTCTTCAGGAAGTCCTCCCACATTGTGATGACTCTTTATAACTGCAGAGGTATCTGTACCACTTTCTACCACGTCTGGATAAATGGTACCCTGTACAAGAAAATCAATCTGTCCAAGCTTCTCAGCCTCTTCTTCAAAAACTCTGATAAACTCTTCTCCAATTATCTTTCTCTTTCTCTCAGGGTCTGAAATTCCCTTTAATTTACCTAGGAACCTATCCTGAGCATTTACTCTAATAAGGTTCATATCAAATTGTCCCTTAAATATTCTCTCTACTTCGTCACCCTCGTTTTTGCGAAGAAGGCCATGATCTACAAAAACACAGGTGAGCTGCTTTCCTACAGCCTTGTGTACAAGTACTGCAGCCACGGAGGAGTCTACTCCGCCTGAAAGGGCACAAAGCACCTTTTTGCCTCCTACCAGCTTTTTAATCTCTGCTATCTTTTCTTCAGCAAAGGAGCCCATGTTCCAATCTCCCTTAACCTTACACACCTCAAATAAAAAGTTTTTAAGCATGTCTTTTCCAAAGAGGGTGTGCTCTACCTCTGGGTGGAATTGAACACCGTAAAGCTTTTTCTCCTCATTGGACATTGCGGCTATTTCACACTGTGCTGTAGAAGCTGTAACTACAAAACCTTTTGGAGCCTTTGACACAAAGTCTGTATGACTCATCCAGCACTGTCCAGAGTCACCAAGAGCCTTAAAGAGCTTAACCTCATTTTTAAGGCTTACATCCGTCTTTCCATATTCTCTTATCTCAGCACTTTTTACTTCTCCCCCTAGGGTATGAGCCATAAGCTGATGCCCATAGCAAATTCCAAGTATTGGTATGTCTAATTCGAATATTTCCTTCTCAATCCTTGGAGAATTTTCACCATAGACACTGTTTGGTCCACCAGTGAAAATTATCCCCTTTGGCTTTTTCTCTAGTATTCTTTTAAGCCCATAGCTGTAAGGAACTATCTCACAGTATACTCCCCACTCTCTCACTCTTCTTGCTATGAGCTGGTTATATTGTCCGCCAAAATCTATTATAAGTATCAGTTCTCTCTCCATGTGCTTCTCCCTTCGTCCCTTATTAATTTACGCTGTAGTTTGGTGCCTCCTTGGTAATAACTATGTCATGAGGATGGCTTTCTCTAAGTCCGGCAGAGGTCTGAACTACAAAGGTTGCAGTTTCATATAGAGTTTTTAAATCTGCTGAGCCTAAATAACCCATACCTGAACGAAGTCCCCCAATTAGCTGATACAGAGTATCTGCCACTGGCCCCTTATAGGCAACCCTTCCTTCCACACCTTCAGGAACAAGCTTCTTATTGCCCTCTTGAAAGTATCTATCCTTACTTCCACAAGCCATAGCTCCTAGTGAACCCATGCCTCTATATACCTTATAGCTTCTTCCCTGATATATCTCAGTTTCTCCAGGAGATTCCTCGCAGCCAGCTAAAAGGGACCCCATCATTACCACCTTAGCTCCCGCAGCCAATGCCTTTACAATATCTCCTGAATATTTTATGCCTCCGTCTGCAATAACTGGGATACCATACTTATTTGCCTCTTCCACACAATCCATAACTGCAGTAAGCTGTGGAACTCCCACTCCAGCTACTACCCTAGTGGTGCATATGGAGCCTGGTCCAATACCCACCTTAACACAGTCAGCACCTGCTTCTATAAGTGCCCTAGTAGCCTCTGCTGTAGCTACATTTCCAGCTATGACCTGAAGCTTTGGATATTTTTCCTTTATAGCTCTTACTCCTTCTATTACTCCTTTAGAATGTCCATGAGCAGTATCTATAGTTATTACATCTACCTCTGCCTCCACCAGCGCCTTTACCCTTTCAAACATGTCTAGAGTGACACCTACTGCAGCACCACATAGCAGTCTGCCCTGAGAATCCTTGGCAGAGTTTGGATAAATCTTAGCCTTTTCGATATCCTTTATAGTTATAAGACCCTTAAGGTTATTGTGGTTATCTACTAAAGGCAGCTTTTCAATCTTATGCTTTTTTAGTATTTCCTTAGCTTCTTCAATAGATGTCCCCTCAGGAGCAGTGATTAAATTTTCTACTGTCATTACCTCTGCAATTTTTCTACTGTAGTCCTTCTCAAATACAATATCTCTGTTGGTAAGGATGCCTACCAGCTTTCCATTTATAGTAATAGGCACTCCAGAAATTCTATACTTACTCATAAGCTCTAGTGCATCTTCAATTTTATGATCTGGGGAAAGAAAGAAGGGATTAGTAATAACTCCATTTTCCTGTCTCTTTACCCTATCTACCTCTACAGCCTGATCATGAATGGACATATTCTTGTGAATTATTCCTATACCGCCCTCTCGAGCCATGGCTATGGCCATTTTGGACTGCGTTACAGTATCCATTCCTGCACTGATAAATGGAATGTTAAGCTTTATAGTCTTTGTAAGATATGTATTTAACCTTACATCTCTTGGTAATATATTTGATGCATTGGGTACTAATAGTACATCATCAAAGGTATAGGCTTGTTTTAATATTTTTGCCATTTATATCCTTCCTTTCATGGGTATTTTAATGATTAACTTTCTTCTTTAGCTTTTCTAAAATTAGAAAATAATAACCCCAAAAAAATAGCAGATGAACACTAAAAGTGAACATCTGCAGGTACGTAAAAACACCTCAGCGGCTCACTCATAGTCGGGAATTTACGGCTCCCGGTAGATACTCCTTGCCTTATTCAAGGGATATACGAGTTAATCCTGATTTACTTTGCTTTTTCTATATTTTATTTTAATATGGGAACTTTGTCAAATTAATTCTCTTCCCACTTATAAACTTTAAAGCGGAGGGCATCAGCATAACCCTCTAGGTGCTGAATCAAAAACTTATTTATACTTGCCCTGTTGCCGGCACTAAAGGGTGATAGCTCACCATTAGAAATTTGTTCATCTAATCTTTTAATTCCATGGAGCTCCAAATTGTTATATGTGTAGTTAGAGGTTCTTAAATCCTTTACTGCAATCTGTTTAGCCATAATGGAGCAATTTGTGAATCTAATAAAGGGATTCCCACCCTTATCAAAGGTACATTTACCCGTAGAGTAAATAACGTGATTTATATAGCCGGAGGTATTTGATGGTGTCTTTACGTTCACATCTCCATCAATTACATAGAGCTTATACATGCCTTTGTAGGCAGCTTCGAAGGCATCTCCATAGTTATTACCGTTAGGCTCCCCGGTAAAGCCCTTCCCCTTTATCTTAATCATATTTCTCATTATATAGTCCTTTACATCTATTACAAAATCTGACCATTTAAATTCTGAACTTATTCCCGGATTATTCTTTGTAATCTTAAAGGTTACAAGGGTAGTAACTTGATTTCCCATGTTGTCTGTGGTGGTTTGCTGTGCTGCTCTTACTGTGTAGGAAGGATTATCATTTGTATATCTTTTATCCGCATAAAAATTTTGAAGGCTAGCATCTGCGGGCACATTATATTTTACATTTAAAATAGGAAGTAAGCTTGGAGTAAGCTTCTTCACCTTATTTTTTATATCTGCTGGTACATTGGTAGCAGGATTAACATACATTTTATCCACTAGGGAAGTATTAGCTGTATTAGTTGTTAAACTGTTAGAATTGATGTTTATCTTGCCACTGGTATAGTTAAAGCTGTAAGGCCTTATATCTATTTCTCCTCCCTGAAGATACATGGAGCCATCTAAAATAAGAGGATTAAGGGAGCCTTGCATATCAAAGCTTTTATTTGTATTTCCCTTTACACTATCTAAAGCAGTTATTACATTACCAAAAATGGCATCATAATATACATTGGAGATATCACTCTTCAATATATAAGCACTCATGGTCTTTGAGGTATTATTTACATTATTAGTTGCTTTGGAGGTTATTTTAATACAGGGTCCCTTTCTTACTCCATTATCTATATAGTCTGCAATATCCAAAAAGGACACGGAGGTTTTAGTGCTTTCCTCTGTAAATTCAAAGTTTGCAGCAGCTAGAGGTATATTAGAATTAAATATTTCTGGGGTATTATATATCTTTTGCTTTAAGGCAGTTAGCCCCTTTTCCACCCCTGATTCAGCCATAAGACTTAACTTATCTCTCTTTTCATTTTTTAGCGTTAAATTATAGGCTGCTGAGGCCTGAGAAGCTAATATTAAGGAAAGCACAGAAAGAAGAGCTATAACACTAAGTGCCAGAATTAGTGCATTACCCTTTTTCTTCATCATTTAATATCACCTCCATAATCCACCGTAGAAACTCTAAATTCAAATTCCTTAACAGTAGTTTTTTTCTTTAAATACAGCTGAATATTATAATAACCCTTTAAGGAATCTCCCTCACCCACACTAGAATTTTTAGTTACAACAATACCATCTATTCCAGCATTTTTAACCACATATTTACTGAGCAAATTGTCGTTTGTTTTTGAATAGTAAACAAGACTTTCAGATTTTATTTGTAGCAAAAACCAAGGATTTTTCCCATTACTGTCAAGTGCATTGGCTTTTACTATTACGAATCTACCTATTTCTACTCCTTTATTATCCTTTTGAATAAAGGCCCCTACCTTTGTAAAATCATTATAGGTTACTGCATTGTCAATTCCATCGTCAGTGGAGTCATATTTTATGACTAAACCCTTTAATGAAACCTCCTCAGCAATGTTATAGCTTATTTTTGGAGGGGAATAATTTGCCTTTTCCTCCTCAGTTATTACCTTCCACTCTGTTCCTAGAGTAGTATTGTCATATTCTAGGGCTTTGGTGAAATATACCGTTACTGTGGTAGTAGTCTTGTCATTTGGTATTGTAATTTTTCTAACCTCTCCATTTACCCCATCATAGGCGTAATATGCTCTACTTCCTGTAATGCCTTCTACATAAATCAAAGGCTTATATCCCTTTAATCTGCAGTAAGCATTGTTTTGATCCATATTGCTTCCCACAAAGAGCCATCTGTTACTGACAGAATCATAGCTTCCATCCACCACAATATTAGCCCTTCTAATATCATTATACATGCTTCTTTGTATAGCAGTAGCACTATCCTGTAGGTCCTGTTTATCACTTATACTGGTATTTAATTTTAAGGTAGAGATAAACACCGTAGTTATAATACTCATAACAATAGACATTATGCCTATTACTGCTAATAGCTCAATTAGTGTAAGTCCCTTTTTTATTCTCTTCATATAATCACCTGCCCAGGAAGAATACTAAGCTTGATTCGTTTTTTGCCTGTTCCTTTAAGTTAACTACCTTAACATAGATCCTAACATTATCAAAACCTGGTTGTAGAACTATATCACTGTTACTGCCAGGTACCTTGCCTATAATGCTGCTGCTGGTAAACTCTACATAGGCACCAATGCTTTTATTACTGGCTGTCTTCCCGTCTATCATATTTTGATAGCTTCCGGGAGTTAACGCTGCTGTACCTTCCAGTACATCATTAAGCTCATCTAAATTGTTAAAATAACAATACCCAGTGAAGCTATTACCGCTATAGAGAGACTTTATATAGTTTTTGCCTTGGCTTTTATAGGTTTGAATCATATATTGCGCAAAGACACTGGTGTTGACCTTTTTAGTATTCTTAGCCGAGACATTAGAACCAAAAAATATTGCATTACTTATACCTACCATGGCAATCGACAAAATTGCTATGGCCGCAATCAATTCTATTAGTGTAAAACCTTTTTTCTTTTTCATAGCAATTTATCTCCTTATATCGGATAAACAGCATTGAGGGAACTTAAGTAAGCCCCCTCTTATGTGCTGCTACTGAAATATATCATTTTTCCCGTACTTGTCTTTGTTAAAATCATAGTTTTCTTCTGTAGCTGAACCGCTTTCTGCATAATAGTAATTTAGATTTAAGCTTGCTTTAAGCTTTAAAGGGGGGTCACTATCATCCCTAGTAATAACTACGGAAGTTACCTCTGTAATTCTATTGCTCTTCTCAAAGGTTTCTATAAGCTTAACAATGTCAGTGTAGCTTCCAGAAATATTTAAGTTCACAGGAACCACCATAAGCTTGGTGGAGCTAGCATTTTCTTGTTTCTGAGGCTCTTTTGTCCCTTCATTAGGATTCTTGTCCTCAGTCTTTGCCTGTTGACCCTTATAGGCGGAGGCTTGAGCAAAACTTGCGCTTACAAGCATTATATTGTTTGAATCCATTGATTTTTTTAGTTCATAGGTTATCTCTGGATTTCTCTCTATTTTAGGCAGAGCTTTTACGGAAGTCTCATACTTTACCTTTAAATCCTTTATCTGATCTCTCTGTTTTTTATTGCTGGCTTCAATTCTGATAATGTTATTTGCATCCAGCTTATAATTGTCTACACTATCCTCAAGTGCAGAAATTGAATTTAGAGCTGGAGCAAGATAATAAGTATAATATAAGAAGGTTATACCTACCAACAGAAGTGCAATCAGCAATACCTTTTCCCTTTTACTTAAGCTCTTCACTCTATATTGCCCCCTATCCCTTCAATGGTAAGTGTAAAAGTATATTCTACCTTGTCCTTATCAAAGCTTATGTTGTTTATTTTTGCATTATGATAATCCTTTGACACTCTCAAATTTGCACCAAATTCACTAATGGCATTATAATTCTTAGTTCTGCCTATAAGAATCATCTTATTACTATCACTATAATTTAATTCCTTTAGTGCTATGGATGGAGGTATTAGCTTTTCTATGCCTCTAAGCTTCACACTGGTAATAAGCTTTTCCTTAGTGAGGAGCTCTGCTTTTCCTATATATTCATTTAGCTCAGAAATCTCCTTCTTTAGAGCTTCACCTTCCTGAATTATGTTTTTACCATTGTTCAATTGAGTCTTTAAGCTTTGTTCTTGTTTTCTAAGAGAATTCAGCCTGTAGTAGGGATAGTATATAGCTCCAAAAATAATGGCTATTAATATTATCCCTAGGGCTATATATTGACGAAATTGAAATTTTTTATTTTTATTTTCCTTTAGATTATATGGAATTAAGTTTAACTCTCCCATGACTTACTCCCTTCTCAACAGCAGCCCAAGTAGTGGTGCAAAACTGTCAAAATTCATATCTTTAGGCACACTAAGCTTAATGGACAACTCCCTTAAATCCATAATCTTTGCTGTGGGTGTATTAAAATACTTCTGTACATAGGAAGCTAGTCCTGGTATAGTACTTCCACAGCCTAAAATATACATAGAGTTAAGGCTTTTTTCTGTCTTACCCTGATTATAAAACTGTATTACCTTTTCAAAGCTTGATAACACGTTGTCCATAAGTTGGATAATTCTTCTTTTCAGTTCTTCTTCCCCTTCAGCTTCAAAGCTGAAGCTGTTATTTAGCCACTGTTCTGCTTCTAGATTGCTAGTGCCCTCTTGTTTTACTACTTCCCTAATTAGATTGATTTTTCCAAAGGGTACTTCTCTTTCCATTAACAGCTTGCCACCTTTAACAATACAGAGACTGCTACTGGTGTTCTCCATATATATTATCCCTATTTCCTCAAGCATTGCATTTTTCTTTTGCACTGTGCCAAAAAGTCTTGCTACACTGTTGTTTGCTGTATCTACAACCTTTAGCTTAAGATTTGCAAGCTCTGCTGCCTCCTGATAGCTGTCCACTTTTTCTCTGGGAACTGCAGCCACCATTACCTTGTACACCTTTTTACTGTCTGAAGTGATCTTATCAAGAATTTCATAGTCCACGTAATGGCTTTCTCCTTTGTTTGGAAGAAACTGCGAGGTCTCCATAAGTACAGCATTTCTGATACCCTTCTCCTCCATTACAGGAACCTCAATATAACGTGTTACTATGTCTTGACCTTGTACAAGCACCATCAGCTTCTTGGTCTTTATGCCTCTCTCTGCTATGAAGCTTGAAAGCATTGCTGCTAATACCTTTGCATCTATCACTTTATTTTCAAGGTAAAAGTTTTCAGGTAAAGCTAATGCTTCTGAAAGCCTTACTGCTGAACTATTGCCTACAAGTAGCTTTATACTGTTGTTTTCTAATTCTATAGCTATATTATCCTGAGTAAACATTGTTACACCCCTTCCTAAATCCCCAAAATTCTCTGCATATACCATAGTATTATCTCATTTCCCCATAGAGCAGTTATTATTCCTGCTAATGCTATAAAGGGACCCAGTGGTATATAGTCTTTTTTCTTCTTTTTTCCAGTTATCATAAGTATTATTCCAACTGTTCCTCCCATGACAAAGGAGAGAAAAAGCATAAGAATACTAGCTCTAAAGCCTAAAAATAACCCCAGCATCCCACAGAGCTCACAATCTCCCCAACCCATACCCTGGGTTGTGAGAATGATTATGGCAATAACTCCTGCAGAAAGTGCTCCTCCGTATATATAGGTTAAAAATTCTCCTTTAGTAAAATAGCTTATTATCACAAAGACTACTCCAAGTGCAATTGCAGGATAAGTGGTTATTGCATAAATATCTGTGGTGTCATAGTCAATCATGGCTATGACAATTAAAAAACAAAATAACAGGGTAAATTTATAAAAATCTGCACTTAAATTATATTTTATGTAAAGTGCTCCAAATAGAACACCAGTTATCAACTCTAATAATGGATATCTAATTGAAATGGAAGCCTTGCAGCTTCGACATCTCCCTTTAAGAAATATATAACTTAATACGGGAATTAGATCGTATCTTTTTATTTCACTGTTACAATGGGTACAGTGGGAGGAGGGATAAGCTAGATTTTCTCCTCTTGGAAGCCTATAGATACATACATTTAGAAAGCTTCCAATGACTAGACCAAAAATAAAAATAAAAGCTAAAATCATCATAATACCTCGTTGTTATATAATACATGACAATTCGAAGAGGACAATCCCCTTCGAATTGCTTGTGAATTAGTTAGTTGTAAAAATCCTTTAAAACTGCCCAGGTTGAATAATCTACAGCACCTATTTTCGTGCCGTCAATAATAGCTTGTAATTTATCTACAGTTGCTGCCTTCATCAAATCATTTGGTTCCTTTGAAGGTATGAGCGTTGAATCTGCTGTTACAGCATCAGTATAACATGTAATTTTAGTATCATCTGTAGCCTGTGCCTTAGCTGTCTGAATTATGTTTAATACTATCTTGGCATCTGCCTTTACCTTTGCTATTTTGCTCTTTTCTGTCATCTTAGTGATATTTGGTACCAGTATTGCTGCAAGAACTCCTAAAATAGCTATAACAGCAATGAGTTCAACCAGGGTAAAGCCTTTTCTTTTCTTGTTAGTTTTCATTATTATTCCTCCTAAATTTAATTATTTATGTTTAAAGTGATAATTAAGAGCTTCTCTTAATTATCTACCTTTAAATCACAAGAGTATTACATGCCTCCTATGGCATTATACATGGCAAACATAGGCATGATAATGGATAATATAATAAAGCCTACAATAAATGCCAAAACTATGATAATAAGGGGTTCTAGCAAGGTGGTAAGCTGAGTAGTGGTGGCTTCTACCTCATTGTCGAAGAATTCTGCGGTTTTTTCCATGATTTCGTCTAGGGTTCCAGATTCTTCTCCAATTCTTATCATCTGGGTAAGCATAAGAGGAAAATTACCTCTTACCTCTAGGGATTCTCCAATGGTTACTCCCTTCTTGGCATCCTCCTTCACCTTTTGCAGTATATCCTTCATTACCGCATTGCCTACCACCTGACTGCATATCTCAAGGCACTGCAGTAGTGGCACTCCACTGGCCATTAAGGTTCCAAAGGTTCTTGCAAAACGAGCTGTTACTATCTTCTTATTTATCTTTCCAAACAAAGGCATCTTAAGCTTAAAGCTATCCATGGCGTGCCTGCCTTTTTCATTATTGACAAAAATTCGAAATAATACAATCAATAATAAAATAATAAATAAAATTACAAAAGCGTAATTTGTTAGTATATAACTCAAACCAAGCACTATTTTAGTGGGCAGCGGAAGCTCCACAGAGCCTGCCTGTATAATATTGTCTACAAATACCGGCAGCACCTTAGTCACCAACACTATTACTACTAATAATGCAAAGCAGCAAATGACTATAGGGTAGCTTAAGGATTGCTTTATCTTTTGGTTTAGCTTGTTCTCCTTCTCGTAGTACATAGCCAGTCTTTCCATAATGCTGTCTAAAGTACCGCTGGCTTCTCCCACAGCTATCATATCTGTAAGCAGATTTGGCATTTCCTTATACTTCTTTAAGGCTTCTGAAAGGGCTATGCCCTTTTGCAGCTCCTCATGAACTTCATTTAAAATATTTCTAAGCCTTTTGTTCTCTGTCTGGGCCTTTACTATTTCTATAGTTCTAAGCATGTTTATGCCTGCAGTTATACAAAAGGCAAACTGTCTGCAAAATAGTGCAATATCCTTGCTTTTTATCCTGCGTGCCAAGTTAATATCCAAGGCTCCACCTTGTCTAACTTCCTTTACATCAATTACAAAATAGCTGTTATTTTTCAAGGAAAGCATCAAGGCTTCCCTGTCTAAAGCCTCCATACTGCCCTTAATATGGGCACCATCTAAGGTTTTTGCTCTATATTCAAATAGGGGCACTATAATTCCTCCCTTCGAGTTGTTGTGTTAATCTAAAGCTTTGCATAGGTGGCCCTTAGCATCTCCTCTAGTGTAGTTATTCTATCTAGTACAAGCTTTTCACAGGAGCTTCTTAGGGTTTTCATTCCTTGAGCCACGCTGAGATCTCTAAGGTTATCCTCCGAAGCACCACCTAAAACTAAATTCCTGTGTTCCCTGGTAAATTCCATGATTTCATATATGCCTACTCTGCCCTTATACCCTGTATTTGCACAGAATGGGCATCCCTTTCCTCTTGACAGCATAAGCTTCTCCTCCTCAGGCCTTCCCAAGAGCTTTTTCTCATAGAGAGAGGCTTCATACTGTTCTGCACAATTAGGACAAATCCTCCTTACCAGTCTCTGTGAAATAACTCCTGATAAGGATGAGGCAATTAGGTAGGGTTCCACTCCCATATCCACCAGTCTTGCTATGGAGGAAGGAGCATCGTTGGTATGAATAGTGGACAATACTAAATGTCCAGTAATGGCAGAACGTATAGCAATTTCCGCAGTTTCACTGTCTCTTATCTCACCAATCATAATTATATCCGGGTCCTGTCTTAAAATGGCTCTTAGTCCTGAGGCAAAGGTGAGTCCAGCCTTTAGGTTCACATTTACCTGATTGACCCCCTCTAGCATAAATTCCACAGGGTCCTCCACGGTAATTATATTTTTATCCTCTTTATTTAATTCCTTAAGCAAGGTATATAGGGTGGTAGATTTTCCGCTGCCAGTGGGCCCTGTTACCAAAATTATGCCATGGGGTGAGGCCATAATACGAGATAGCTTGTCCATATCATACTGATCAAAGCCAAGCTGCTCCTTACCAAGTATAAAACCGCTCTTATTTAGTACCCTTATAACCACCTTTTCACCGTGTACTGTAGGCAGCACTGATACTCTCAAATCTACCTCTGTGCCTTCTGTTTCTGTAAGTATTCTTCCGTCCTGAGGAAGCCTTTTTTCTGCGATATTTAAACTTGCAAGTATTTTTATTCTAGTGATGAGAGCGCCTAAGGTATCTTTTGGCGAGCGAAGCACCTCTTTTAGCTCTCCATCAACTCTATATCTTATCCTTATGTAGTCCTCAAAGGGCTCTATATGTATGTCAGAGGCTCGTGATTTCACTGCAGTATCTATGATAGAATCAATAAGTCTTACCACTGGGGCATTTTTCAGATCCTCTAGCTCCTCTTCCCTCTCCTTTGGTTCAATATTTCTCTTGCTCTCCTGCTCTCTTGATAAATCCTCCACTGCCTTCTTAGCAAACTGATTAGAATAATACCTGCTAATAGCAGACTTTATTTCGTTGGTAGAAGCTATAAATGGCTCTACCTCAAGGCCTGTAGCTATTTTCACATCATCTACGGCAAAAATATTTAGTGGATCCTGCATTACCACCTGTATCTTATCATTCTTGATGGCAATAGGAATAATACAATATCTGCTGGCTAAGCTCTCAGTAATGGAGGCTACAGCTTCCTCCTCCACCTGAGTAAATTCTAAGTATATTCTTGGTATACCAAGTTGAATCTCAAGCACTGACAATATTTCATCCTCAGTGACTATGCCCTCATCAATAAGGAGCTCTCCAAGTCTTCTCCCTGTGGTTTTCTGTTTTTTTAAAGCCTCTTGGAGCTGTTCTTCCTTAATGGTACCTGATTGTACCAATAAATCTCCAAGTCTCTTTTTATTTTCGTTTCGCATTTACATACCCCTTTATAATAAATTCCCTATATACTAATTAAATTAAATATAATTAATAATTATTTACTTGCAAATCCACTTTTAGATATTTATGTAATAATATTTAAATTATTTTGTTTGAATTCATTATACCTCAAGATAGTCCCCTTTTATAGACTTTACTTTCGACACCAATATATATTTTTTTATTTTATGATGCAACTATTAATAACTTATGTAATACTTTGTCCACTTTTTTATCATTTAAGAGAATAACATAAAACATTCAATTTAAACCCACGTTTAAATTTATTCCATTGATAAAATATGAGGAATTTAATAAAATGATTTTATATATATTTTTAAACAAGGAGGCAAAATATTGATAACTTTTAATAGAAAATATAATCGTCTTTTCTTAAAACCAGTTCGTCAAGCTATAAATAAATTTGAAATGCTTAGTGAAAATGATACTATAGCCATTGGCCTTTCCGGCGGCAAGGATAGCATTTTTCTATTATATGCATTTAAGCTTCTTCAGCTCACCGCCTATAAAAAACTTAAAATTATAGGAATACATATAGATTTAGGACTTGGTATTGATCTATCTCCTCTAGAGGAATTCTGTAGAACAAATGACCTTGACTTTCATATTGAAAAAACAAATATAGGAGAGGTAGTCTTTGAGGAGAGAAAGGAAAAGAACCCCTGTTCTCTATGTTCTTCCCTTCGTAGAGGAGCCCTAAGCCGTGTTGCAAAATCCCTTGGAGCCACAAAAATAGCATTAGGACACAACAGCGAAGACGCTGTGGAGACCTTGTTTATGAACGTACTTATGGTAGGGAAGCTTGGCTCTTTTCATCCACACTTAGTAGTTCCTGGGGAGCTTGAGGTCATAAGGCCACTAGTTTATATTAGCGAGAGAACCATTATGAAGGTAGTTGCAGAAGAAAAGCTGCCAGTTATAAAGAGCCCCTGCCCTGTGGACAAAAAGACCACTAGGGAGGATATGAAAAGGCTTTTATCCTCCTTAGAAGAAAAATACCCTGACGCTCAAAAGAAAATCCTTACAGCCCTTAGTAATGTAGACTTAAATAATATTTGGGGTAAAAAATAAAGCCGGCTTCTTAGCCAGCTTTATTTTTATCCTGTATTTTAGTACATTCCATCCATTCCCATTCCAGGTCCTGGCATTGGAGCTGGGTTCTTCTCTGGGATTTCAGCTACTACACCCTCAGTGGTTAAGAAGGTGGAAGCAACAGATGCAGCATTTTGAAGAGCAGAACGTGTAACCTTAGTTGGGTCAACTATACCACTCTTTATCATATTAACATATTGTTCCTTAAGAACGTCAAAGCCTACAGCTGCCTCGCTATTCTTAACCTTCTCTATGATAACTGAGCCCTCAAGTCCTGCGTTAATTGCAATCTGTCTTAGTGGTTCCTCAAGAGACCTCTTAATTATGCTAATACCAATAGCAACATCAGAATCCTCTGAGGTTAAGCTTGCTACCTGTGGTATAACATTTACATAAGCAGTTCCACCACCAGCAACAATACCTTCTTCTACTGCAGCCTTAGTTGCAGCAAGAGCATCCTCGATTCTTAGCTTTCTCTCCTTAAGCTCAGTCTCTGTAGCAGCTCCAACCTTTATAACAGCTACTCCTCCAGCGAGCTTAGCAAGTCTTTCCTGCAGCTTTTCCTTATCAAAGTCTGAAGTAGTTTCTTCTATTTGCTTCTTTATCTGAGCTACTCTGTCTTGGATTTCTTTCTTTTCTCCTCTACCATTTACTATAGTAGTGTTTTCCTTGGAGATCTTAACGCTTTCAGCTCTTCCAAGCATATCTAAGCTAACATCCTTAAGGTCACGTCCAAGCTCCTCACTAATAACTTCTCCACCAGTTAAAATAGCTATATCCTGAAGCATTTCCTTTCTTCTGTCACCAAAGCCTGGAGCCTTAACTCCTACACAGGTGAAGGTTCCTCTTAGCTTATTTACAACTAAGGTAGCTAATGCTTCTCCATCTATGTCTTCAGCAATTATTAACAGCTTTCTTCCCTGCTGTACTATCTGCTCTAGTACAGGGAGTATTTCCTGTATGTTAGATATTTTCTTATCAGTAATAAGTATAAATGGATCCTCTAAAACTGCTTCCATCTTTTCTGCATCTGTAACCATATATGCACTTACATAGCCTCTGTCAAACTGCATTCCTTCAACTACATCAAGCTCAGTGCCCATGGACTTAGACTCTTCTACGGTTATAACACCCTCGTTGCCTACCCTTTCCATAGCATCAGCAATGAGCTTACCTATTTCTTCATCTGCAGCAGAAATGGCAGCAACTCTTGCTATGTCTTCCTTGCCTTCCACTGGTCTTGAAAGCTTCTTTATCTCTTCCACAGCCTTTTCTACAGCCATTTTTATTCCAGTTCTTATCAGCATTGGATTTGCACCAGCAGTAACATTCTTCAAGCCTTCTCTAATAATGGCCTGTGCCAGCAGTGTGGCAGTAGTAGTACCATCACCAGCTACGTCGTTAGTCTTGGTAGCAACCTCCTTTACCAGCTGTGCTCCCATGTTCTCAAATACATCCTCAAGTTCAATTTCCCTTGCAATGGTTACACCATCATTGGTGATAAGTGGTGCACCAAATTTCTTATCAAGTACTACGTTTCTACCCTTAGGTCCTAAGGTAACCTTCACTGTATCTGCTAGAATATCCACTCCCTTTTGCATGGAGCGTCTTCCCTCTTCTCCTAAAACTATGCGTTTAGCCATGTTAAATACCTCCTTAAATTATTCTACTATTGCCAATATGTCGTCTTGCTTTAATATGCTGTATTCTTCACCGTCAATCTTAACCTCTGTACCAGCATATTTGGAGAATAATACTCTATCTCCTACCTTAAGTTCCATACGAACTTCTTTTCCATCTACTATTCCACCAGGTCCTACTGCTACTACTTCAGCCTCCTGTGGCTTCTCCTTTGCAGCTCCTGGCAGTACAATACCACTCTTAGTGGTTTCTTCTGCTTCTAATCTCTTAATAACAACTCTGTCTCCAAGTGGTTTTATTCTCATAATTTACCCTCCTTGTATATAATAAAATATTTTAGACTTTTTCTTGTTAGCACTCATTGTTCATGAGTGCTAATACAATATTATAATAATTAATATAGCATAATATATCAACTACCATTAGAAGAATTTAATGTTGATTTTTTATGATATTGCTTCATTTATCTACTTTATCTTAGCTATTTTACCATTTTATTAACTCTAGCTATTTTTTTCTCTATATTGTATTATTATGACTGCTTTGGCTGTGGTATAATCTTTATGGATAACCCTCTCAAGCCACATTTTATAGAGTATGTTATTTTAAAAGCAAATATACCAAAGGGTGAATATGATAGGTAAGGTGATTAATGTGAAAAAGCTTGTATCTCCACTGCTAGTAATTTTCAATTTTATACTTGTAAATATAATTATAATCTCTGTATCTGCCAATTTAGTATTAAATTTTAACTTCATATATAAAAGAGATATAAAAACACTTAAGCTTAACCAGCAGACCTCCTTAACGGAGGAACAGATATATAACAATTATAAGGCTGTAGTAGATTATATAGGGGACAAAAATATTAAAGAGCTGAAGTTTCCTGACCTACCTATGTCTTCGGAGGGTAAAATTCACTTTGAAGATGTGAAAGCTTTATTTCAAAAACTTAGAATGGCAATATTACCTGCACTGCTTATATATGTATCCTTATTTTTTGCCTATAAGAAAAGAGAAAAATGGACCTTTTTTAGAGACAGTGCCCTAAGCCTTCTCATTTTTCCTCCACTTTTAGCAGCCGCCTTTGCTATAAACTTTGACTACTGCTTTACCCTATTTCATAAGCTAGCCTTTACCAATGACTATTGGCTTTTTGATCCCGTAAAGGATCCCATAATAAATTTACTTCCCCAGGAGTTCTTCATGCACTGTGCCCTTCTCATATTAGCTGTGATAATACTCTGTGCTATACTGCTCTTAATAATTCAGCGTATATATTATAAGAAACTAAACCTTAACAGGAATTAATAAAAGACCAGCGTGCTGCTGGTCTTAATATTTTACCTCTCCAAGTGAAGAGCCTTAAATTCCTTTAGTTTTTTATTTTCTGCTACAGCTTTTATAGGGGTATCTCCAGAGAATTTTGTGTTTAAAGGCTTACTTTTTCTTATGGGGAGCAAGGAAGCAGGACCTCCGATACAGCCACCCTCGCACATCATCCCTTCTATAAAGTTGCCCTCTAGTCTTCCCACCTTTGCCATGGTTAAGGTCTTTTTAATCTCCTCCATACCGCTTATTCTGACTGGATTAAATAACAGAGAAGAATCCTTATCAGACAAATAGTTCTGTACTGCCGCAGTAAGTCCTCCCCCTTGAGCAAAGCCTCTTCCAAATACTGAGCTTTCATCTGTTATAACCCCCTCAAGGCTTTCAGGGTCTACATTATAGGCATCTAGAATAGCTGCTATCTCTTCAAATGTAATTACATAATCCACAATACCTTTTAATTCTTCTCTTTTAATTTCAGACTTTTTTGCAGTACATGGTCCTACGAAAATAATGGCTGCTTCTGAATTCCGCTGCCTTATAAGCTTAGCAGTGGCAATCATAGGTGATACTGTAGAGCTTATCTTATCTGCCAGCTGAGGAAATTTCTTCTCAATGTAACTCATGAAGCCTGGACAGCATGAATTAGTCATAAAGGGTTGACCACTTTCCATCTTCTCTATAAATTCCTGACTTTCCTGGACAGTTACTGCATCAGCTCCACAGGCAGCTTCTAGCATATCCTCAAAGCCAAGCTTTAAAAATGCTGCTTTTACCTGTGAGAGACTTACCTTCGGTCCAAACTGACCTGCGATGGCAGGAGCCACTATGGCATACACTGGCTTATCAGCCTTTAAGGCTTTTACCACAGGTACTATATAACTTTTATCTGAAATAGCGCCAAATGGACATGCTGCCATACAAGCACCACAGTTTATACAGTCCTCATTGTTGATTTTAGCCCTTCTGTCCTCTTCATTTACTGTAAGGGCACCAGTAGGACATACTCTTTTACAAGGTCTCATTACCTCAGATATGGCATTATAGGGGCATACATTTTTACACATGCCGCACTCTTTGCATATCTCTTGATTTATATAAGCTCGTCCTGCAACTCTCTCTATACTCTTCGCTGGACAAACTTCCATACACTTATGCTCAATGCAGCCTCTGCAAGCTTCTGTAACTGTAAATCTATCTATGGGGCATTGATCACAGGCTGCTGATATTACATATACTATCTGATCTTCCTCCATTATGGGTTTTAAATCCTCCACATTGTCTCCATCAGGAAGATATCCTGCTGCAAGCTTAGCTCTTTCATTGACTATAGCTCTTTCCTTGTATATACAACACCTATATTGTGGCTTATCACTTTTTAATACCTCATAGCAAGCCTTCTCAAGGGTCTCCTTACTTAAACGTCCTTCTTTTTCTAGTGTGGCTACATGCTTTAAAACCTCATGCTTTAATTTTTTCAAGGATGTTTCCAAAGTAATCATAATATACCCCCATGTTTTCGTTAAACTATTAACGATATTTATATTTGTGATAAAATAATAATACATTCTTTATCGCTTAATACTCAGTACATTATACATTATAACAGATATATATAAATAAAGTAACAGCTATATATGAGATAAATTTAATGAAATATGCCATCATTTAGTATATTTTTTAACATTCTTAGGTTTTTCACAATATTGCACAGTTTTTCATTTCTGAGTGGTCATACCACTACGTAAAAACAGCCACTTTTTGGCTTCTACAGCTAAAAAGTGGCTGTTTAAATAGTATTTAGATCTTAAATCTTTCCACGTTACCCTTTAATGCTTCAGAAAGACCACTTAGCTCCTCAGCAGTCTTAGCAACCTCTTCAACTATTGCTGCCTGCTCCTCTGAAGATGCTGAAATCTCTTCAACAGAAGCTGAGGTTTGCTGAGCAGAGGCTGATACACTTTCCATTACAACAAGTAATCCCTCTTTTCTTTCTACCATTAATTTATTGGATTCATTGATATTGCTTATTCCTTCACTTAGCTTTGCTATAGTCTCAGAAAAGGCACTAAAAATATCCCTGGTTTCTTCCACTGCTTTATATTGAGATTCTCCTATTACCTTAACCTCATTCATCCCAGCTACTGCAATTTTAGCCTGAGTTTGAATTTCTAATATAAGCTCTCTTATTTTGTTTGCAGAATCTGCTGATTGCTCTGCTAGCTTTCTAACTTCCTCTGCCACTACAGCAAAGCCTCTACCATGCTCCCCTGCTCTTGCAGCTTCAATACTTGCATTTAAAGCTAGTAGGTTTGTTTGACTTGTTATTTCACTTATGGTATCTATTATAGCTCCTATTTTTTTAGAGCCAGCGTCAAAGTTTCCTATAATATCACTCATTTTCACAGATACCTTACTGTTCTCGCTGGTCTTTTCAATTAGCACCTTTACAGTATCAGCACCCTTTTTATCAAGCTTTGAAGCGTAATTAAACATGTCTGTTATATGAGAAATAGCACTAGAAACATCCTTTATATTATCAGCTAATGAATATACTTCATTGGTACCGCCTACAACCTCACTTGCTTGATCAGACACTGCATTGGCAATTTCTGATACGGTTTTAGCCACCTCATCTGTAGCTGCACTAGCCTCCTCTGAGGTAGCAGCTAATGAATTCGAAGCAAGACTTACTTCATCTGATATGCTAATTACCTTAGACATTAATTTCCCTAGATCCTGAGACATTTTATTTAAAGCTGAAACTAATAAACCTATCTCATCACGAGACTTTATTTTGCTCTGTACAGTAAAATCACCATCGCTAATTCTTGTTACGTCTTGAACTAACCTTTTTATGGATTTTGTAATAGGATTAATGATTAGAATTCCTAAAATTATTGCTATTATACAAATTATCACTCCACCTATGACGCTTTGCTTAATGATACCGGAGGTTTCTTTATCTAATTCCGAATAGCTCATAATACCAACAAGCTTCCAATTGTTTTTACCAATAGTCTGATAAACTGCAAGACACTTATCCTTATTATAGCTGTATTCTAAGGAATCCTTTTTACCTGACATTATTGCAGTCTTCAGCTCTTCAATTGGAAGTTTTTTGCCTATAAGATTTTTATCTGGATTGGTTAACAAATTACCTTCACTGTCTGTTAATATAAAATATCCTGAAGTTCCTAGTTTTGCTTTGCTTATATAATCAGTAAGCTGCTCTAAGCTAATGTCTACGCCCAAAACTCCTATTAATTCTTTGTTGGAATTATATATGGGCTTAGCCGAGGATATTACCAATTTCTTTGAGGCTTCATCTATATAGGGTTCAGTCCAGATTATAGCATTTTTACTTACCGCATCTTGATACCATGGACGAGAGCTTGGATCAAAATTCTCAGGAAGCTCAGAGTATGGATAAACGTACATCTTCTTTGTCTTGGTACCCATATATACGTTAAGCACGTCCTTATGTCCTTCCTTAAAGGATTTAAATGTTTCATTTAAATCACTCGGAATTTCCTTTGAAGTAATATTTACTTGGGAAACAGCACTGTTAGTTGCTAGTACGTTAATATTCTCCTCCATCAAGTTCATAAAGCTTTCCACATTACTTTGTAGCCCAGTGAGAACATCTGATGAACTATCCTTTGAATCAGATTTTAAAGCTCCTAGAGAGGTATTATAATTTAGAAAACCTAGAAAAATGGAAGGAATTAATGCCAGTATTATTATAAGAGTGATAAGCTTTTGCTTTATGGATATCCTTAACTGTCCCTTCTTCATACAACGATTCCTCCTAATAATTTATTATTGCCTCAACGATTTTACCTTCTAGTAGTAATTTCGATAAAAAATATTCTTTCTTTACTAATTATGACACAAATTTCATATGTAACAAAAAAAACTGGTGCAATTGATGCAGCCAGTGTTTTTACTTATTATTATATCTTTATATTGTTTTCTCTAGCATAATAAAATAGATACTGCTGTGCAAAGCCTGAAAGTATACCAAACTTTTCTCGTGCAAAAGCTCTTACCCTTGGAAGGGATACATCAGGAGCCACATAAAAATGCATCATAGCTCTTTTCACCCATACATCCACTGGGAAGGCAGAGTACTTTCCCATAGAGAAAAGCATAATACAGTCTGCCACCTTTGGTCCTATACCTGCATAGTTTTGAAGCAGGTCATAGCATTCATCGTCACAAAGCTCTATTATATTATGAAGGTTATTTTCTGCTTTAATTTTTTTAACAGTTTCATATATATATTTTGCTCTAAAACCAACCCCACAGCTTTGAAGCTCCTCCAGTGAAACCCCACTTAGTCTTTCAAGGGCTGGAAAGGTATAATAGGTTTTCCCCTGGTACTCTATAGTGCTGCCATATCTTCTGCTTATCTCCTCTACAGCTCTTTTTATCATTGGTATTCTGTTGTTAGCTGATATAATAAAGGAAATAATTAGCTCAAAGGGCTCCTGGGAAAGAAGCCTTATGCCTCTGCCAAATTCTACTGCCTGAGCCAAAAGAGGATCCTTTGATAGCTGCTCCTTAATGAGGCTATAGTCTCTTTTTAAATCAAAGTAATTTTCCCAAAGCTCATAAAATTCTTGTAGTGTGGTAGGTTCAAGCTTAACCTCGTCCAACTTTTTAGTAACTCTTAACACCCTGCCAAGAGCAACTCCCTCGTAGCAATCCTCTGAAAGCTTGTTCCATCTAAAGCATTGCCCGCATTCAAATATATGAGTAGGTTCAAAATTTTTCACGCCCTGAAGGATTACTGCATTATCCTTCTCTTTAACAGTTTTATAATCCAATATTCTCACTTCCTCTCATAAGCTTACTTAAGCCAATATACAAAGAAAGGGCAGGAAATCCTACCCTCTCTCTTTATCTTTCCTCTTCTTCAACTATGCTCTGTAGAACCTCTGCTGCAGTTACTACCATGTCCATACAACGTTTGTCATCGTTTTTGTATTTTTCCTTTAGAGCCTTGCAGTTGTCACTGCCAAGCTTTTCTTCAAAGCCACGATAAAGTTTTGCTGCTAGAGTCTTTACTCTGTCACTTTCATGGGCACGTTCTTTGGTATACAATATTCCAAGGACCGCAAGAGCACCGGTTAAGGCACCACAAACTCCCTCTACCCCCATACCTCCGCCAAAGGCTGCCATGGTCTTTAGGGTCTCTGGAGTAAGCTTAAGGTTGTATTCCTCATTGGCAGCATAAATAATGGTCTCTGCACAGTTTAGCTTATAGCTCTTGTCATAGTACTTTTCTACTTTTTCTACTAACATAATTAACTCTCCTATTTTTCACTATCTATTTTTCCACTTAGGAATTTGTCGATAGCCGCAGCTGCCTTCTTTCCAGCTCCCATTGCAAGTATAACTGTAGCAGCTCCTGTTACAGCGTCTCCACCGGCATAAACTCTTTCCCTAGTGGTAAGTCCAGTATCTTCTTCTGCTATTATACATTTTCTCTTGTCTATTTGCAAACCCTTGGTGGTAGAGGATATTAATGGGTTAGGTGAAGTACCAAGAGACATTATTACAGTATCTACCTCCATAATAAACTCTGAGCCTTCAATTTCCACAGGCTTTCTTCTCCCTGAAGCATCAGGCTCACCAAGCTCCATTTTTATGCACTTCATACCGCTTACCCAGCCTTTTTCATCAGCTATTATCTCTACTGGATTGGTTAAAGTATCAAGAATAACTCCTTCTTCCTTGGCATGATGTACCTCTTCAAGTCTTGCAGGAAGCTCACTTTCTGATCTTCTATATACAATGTGTACCTCTGCTCCAAGTCTTAGCGCAGTTCTTGCAGCATCCATGGCTACATTTCCGCCGCCAACTACTGCTACCTTATTCCCTACCTTTATAGGAGTCTTATAGCCCTCCTTAAAGGCCTTCATAAGATTGTTTCTGGTTAAAAACTCATTGGCAGACAATACTCCATTAGAATTTTCTCCTGGAATACCCATAAACTTTGGAAGTCCAGCCCCAGAGCCTATAAATACTGCATCAAAGCCTTCTTCATTCATTAGCTCATCTATGGTAACAGTCTTTCCAACAATAACGTTAGTCTCTATCTTAACACCTAATTTTTTTACATTTTCAATTTCATGCTTAACTACAGTGTCCTTTGGAAGTCTGAATTCTGGAATGCCGTATACTAAAACTCCGCCGGCTTCATGCAGTGCTTCAAAGATAGTAACCTCATAGCCAAGCTTTGCAAGGTCTCCTGCACAGGTAAGTCCTGCAGGACCGCTACCTATTACAGCTACCTTTTTACCTTTGTTTTCTTCCTTTTGAGAAAGGTCTATGTTGTTTTCTCTTGACCAGTCAGCAACAAACCTCTCAAGCTTTCCTATGGCTACTGCTTCACCCTTTATGCCAAGTATACATTGTCCCTCACACTGGCTTTCTTGAGGACAGACTCTTCCGCATACTGCTGGAAGTGCACTAGATTTTGCAATAATTCTTGCTGCCTCCTCAAAATTTCCCTCCATTACCCTTTGGATAAACTCAGGAATGTGTATGGTTACTGGGCACTGGGTAACACAACGTGGCTTTGCACAGTTCAAACATCTTGAAGCCTCTGCCATAGCCTCTTCTGCAGTATATCCCATACATACCTCTTCAAAATTTGTAGCTCTAACCTTTGGATCCTGTTCCTTTATTGGTGTTCTCTTCATTCTATCCATTGTTTATACACCTCCGCATCCACAGCCGCTGTCATTCTTATCATGCTCTCTGTAAGCGACCTTTGCTTCTTCTGTTTTATACATAGCCTGTCTTCTCATAGCCTCATCAAAATTTACAAGATGACCATCAAATTCTGGTCCATCTACACAGGCAAATTTGGTTTCTCCTCCTACGCTTACTCTGCAAGCTCCGCACATGCCAGTACCATCTACCATTATAGGATTTAAACTTACTATGGTTGGTATATTAAGCTCCTTAGTGAGCATTGCTACAAATTTCATCATTATCATAGGTCCAATAGCTACCACTAGATCATAGTGCTTATTATCCTCTTGAACTAGTTTCTTTAAAAGATTAGTAACCAATCCCTTAAAGCCATAGGAGCCATCATCAGTAGCAACGTATACATTTCCTGCCACAGCCTTCATTTCTTCTTCAAGGATTAAATAATCCTTTGATTTGCAGCCTATGATAACGTCTGCAGAAATTCCCTGTTCATTCAGCCATTTTACCTGAGGATATACTGGTGCTGTACCAACGCCTCCAGCTATAAATATTATGTTCTTTTTAGCAAGTTCTTCCCTGTTTTCATGAACCATTTCAGAAGGCTGACCAAGGGGTCCTACTACATCGTGAAAAAAGTCACCTTCGTTCATTTCAGCCATTTCCTTTGTTGAATTGCCAAGAGTTTGAAAAACTATAGTTACAGTACCCATATCTCTGTCATAGTCACATATGGTAAGAGGAATTCTCTCTCCTCTTTCATCAATTTTAACTATTAAAAATTGTCCTGGATATGCTGATTTTGCAAGTCTTGGTGCTTCAACATCCATTAAGTAAATTTGTGGGGCTAATAGGGTCTTCTTTACTATCTTATACATAAAAATTCCTCCATGAATGTATTTTTTTCCTCTATAATACACACATTACAGAAATATCCTCGTAATGTGTGTATTATAAAGCTTATTGTGCACATATTGACATGTAAATTATATATTACTATATGTTACAATGCAAACACATATTTTCCCACTTTTAATTATTTTGCCCCATAAAATATAAAAAACTCCGGATGGGAGGTCCGGAGTTTTTTTGTACGTATTTAATAAGAGTTGAGAATTATATGAACTTAAACTATCTATTTACTGTAGTCGAAAAAGCCTCTCTTGGTCTTTCTACCAAGATATCCAGCTCTAACATACTTCTTAAGAAGAGTATGTGGTCTATATTTTGGGTCTCCTGTTTCATTGTATAATACATCCATTATGGCAAGTACTATATCATTTCCTATGAAGTCAGAAAGTGTAAGAGGTCCCATTGGATGATTTGCACCAAGCATCATAGCCTTATCGATGTCCTCAGCAGAAGCAACACCCTCTGCCAGTACTCCGATAGCTTCATTGATCATTGGTATCAATATTCTGTTTACTACAAAGCCTGGAGCTTCTTCAACCTCTACAGGCTCCTTGCCTATTGCTACAGATAATTCCTTTATTGCCTGGAAGGTTTCAGGAGAAGTAGCAATACCCCTTATAACCTCTACCAGCTTCATTACTGGAGCAGGATTGAAAAAGTGCATTCCTATAAACCTATCAGGTCTATTAGTAGCAGATGCAATCTCTGTTATAGATAAGGAGGAGGTATTGGAAGCAAAAATAGTCTCTGGCTTACATATCTTATCTAATTCACCAAATATCTGCTTCTTAATGTCCATTCTTTCTAAGGCAGCTTCTATGATTAAATCGCAATCTTCTGCTAGCTGCATATCAGTAGTTCCAGAAATCCTGGATAATATGTTCTCCATATCTTCCTGAGACATCTTTCCCTTTTCAACTAGTCTTGAAAGATTCTTTTTTATGCCTGCAAGTCCTTTGTCAACAAATTCATCCTTTATGTCTCTTAAAATAACCTCATAACCTTTAACTGCAAAGGCTTGAGCTATTCCTGAGCCCATGGTGCCAGCACCTAATACAAAAATCTTCTCCATGCTTTTTCCCTCCAATATTTTATTATTAATTATTTCTTGCCTTTATTTCAGCAATTAGCTCTGGAATTACCTTGTTTAAATCTCCTACTATGGCAAGATCAGCTACCTTCATTATAGCAGCATCTGCATCCTTGTTAATAGCAATTATATAATCACTTTCCTGCATACCTGCTAAATGCTGTATTGCTCCTGATATACCACAGGCAATATAAAGCTGTGGTCTTACAGTTTTACCAGTCTGACCAACCTGATAAGCCTTTTCAACCCAGCCATTGTCAACAGCTGCTCTTGAAGCTGCAACAGATCCATTAAGCACCTCTGCTAGTTCCTTTAAAAGTGTGAAGCTTTCTTTATTTCCAACTCCTCTTCCTCCAGATACTATAACCTTAGCTTCGGATATATCCATCATATCTTTAATAGATTTTGCTACTTTTTCAACCTTTGTTCTTACATCTTCATCAGATAGATTTACCTTTATTTCTTCAATCTGACCATTTCTATTTACATCTCTTTCAAGCTTCTCAAATACACCAGGCCTTACAGTAGCCATCTGTGGTCTATGCTCTGTGCAAACTATAGTAGCCATTAAATTCCCGCCAAAAGCAGGTCTTGTCATAAGAAGATTCTTGCTTTCCTCGTCAATATCAAGGGCAGTACAATCTGCAGTAAGTCCTGTGGCAAGTCTTGCTGCTGCTCTTGGACCTAAGTCTCTTCCTACGAACGTTGCTCCTATAAATAGTATCTCTGGTTTTCTTTCATTTATTAAATCGCACAATACCTTAGTATATCCGTCAGTGGTATAGTTTTTTAAAAGATGGTGGTTGCAGAGAAGCACCTTGTCGGCACCGTAAGCCACTAGCTCCTTTGCAAGCTTATCCACATTGCTTCCCATAAGCACTGCAGTAAGCTCCACTCCTAATTTTTCAGCGATTTGCTTTCCTTTTCCAAGTAATTCTAATGAAACCTTTTGAAGTACTCCGTCTCTTTGCTCTGCAAAGACCCATACTCCTTTATAATCAGCAATATTCATTGTAAAATCCCTCCTAAACTAAATGTAGTGCTTTTCCTTCAATTTTGAAGCGGCATAGGCAGCAGCTTCCTTTGGTGGCATATTAATGCTCTCGCCCTGTCCTTTAGCTTCCTTTGTAGCAGATTTCTTAACCTTTGTAGGTGATCCTGCCAGACCTAGAAGGGATTTGTCTATGTTTATATCATCGGCTGTCCAGGTCTTAATATCCTTTTTGAAGGCTTCAAATATATATTTCATATGCATGTATCTTGGTGCGTTTAAATCCTTTATAGCAGTTAATAGTACAGGCATTTTTACCCTTATAGTCTCATAACCATCCTCTAGTGCCCTTCTAACCTTTAGCTCTTCTCCTTCAACAGATAGCTTTTCTACATAAGTAACCTGTGGAATATTTAAATGCTCTGCTATTTCAGGTCCAACCTGAGCTGTGTCTCCATCAATAGCCTGATTTCCTGCAAATACTATATCATAGTCTAAGTTTTTAATTGCAGCAGCCAGTGCTCTAGAAGTAGCTAGTGTGTCTGCTCCTGCAAATGCTCTATCTGTAATAAGTATAGCATCATCTGCTCCCATAGCCAGTGCTTCTCTTAATGCCTTTTCGGCCTGAGGTGGCCCCATGCTTATTACTGTAACCTTAGCATCGTATTTTTCCTTAAGAACTAGTGCTTCCTCAAGAGCATTTTTGTCATCTGGATTTATTATTGAAGGAACTCCCTCTCTAATGAGGGTACCAGTCTTAGGATCTATTCTAACTTCTGTAGTATCTGGAACCTGTTTTATGCAAACAACTATATTCATGATGTAAATCCTCCTTATTTCAATGCATTTCCGGCAATAACCATCTTTTGAACCTGAGAGGTACCTTCGTATATCTCTGTAATCTTAGCATCTCTCATCATTCTTTCAACTGGATAATCCTTTGTATATCCGTATCCGCCGAATAGCTGTACAGCCTTTGTAGTAACATCCATAGCTACCTCAGCAGCATATAACTTAGCTCTTGCTGCCTCTACTGAATATGGAAGTCCATTATCCTTGCACCAAGCAGCTTTGTAAACCATGTTCCTTGCTGCCTCAATCTGAACATCCATATCTGCTACTATCCACTGAATTCCTTGGAAAGCGCTGATGGATCTTCCAAACTGCTTTCTTTCCTTTAGGTACTTTATAGCTTCTTCATAAGCTCCTTCTGCAATTCCAAGAGCTTGTGCTGCAATTCCTATTCTTCCACCATCTAAGGTCTTCATAGCAATTCCAAAGCCCTTACCTTCTTGTCCAATTAAATTTTCCTTTGGAACTATGCAGTCTTCAAATATTAACTCTGTAGTTGAGGAAGCTCTTATACCAAGCTTGTTTTCAATCTTGCCAACGGAGAAGCCTTTGTAGCCTTTTTCAACTATGAAACCTGTTATTCCCTTGGTTCCCTTACTTCTATCAGTCATAGCAAAAACTATGAATATATCAGCAACTCCACCATTTGTAATAAATATTTTACTTCCGTTTATAACATAATGATCTCCATTTAATACTGCTGTAGTCTGCTGACCTGCAGCATCTGTACCTGCATTAGGCTCTGTAAGTCCAAAGGCACCAATCTTCTCTCCCTTTGCAAGAGGTATTAAATATTTTTGTTTCTGCTCCTCATTTCCAAACTGCTGTATCAAAGAAGCAGCTAGAGAAGTATGAGCAGAAAGGATAACTCCTGTAGTTCCACACACCTTGGACAATTCTTCAACAGCCAATATATAGGAAAGGGTATCTCCACCAGCTCCACCATATTGTACTGGGAAAGGTATTCCCATCATATTGTATCTTGCCATCTTTTCCACAGTTTCCATTGGAAATCTTTCTGTTTCATCTATTTCTGCTGCAATTGGAGCAACTTCCACTTCAGCAAATTCCCTTACCATCTGTTTAACTAATTCCTGTTCCCTAGTCAATGCAAAATTCATGTATGTGACCTCCTATCTGTTTTTAAAGCATTTATCTCTTTTTTCAACAAAAGCAGTCATACCTTCTTTTTGATCTTCTGTTGAAAAACATTCTCCAAAGACCTCAGCCTCATACATTAAAGCTGTGTCTATATCACACTGCATACCTCTGTTAATAGCTGCCTTGCAGAGCTTTACTGCAATAGGTGCATTAGAGGCTATGGTTGAAGCAAGCTTTTTAGCTTCTTCCAAGAGAGCCTCAGGCTCTACTACTCTATTTACAAGACCTATTCTCAAGGCCTCTTCTGCATTTATTATCTTTCCACTAAAAATAAGCTCTTTAGCCATTCCTAATCCAACAATTCGTGCCATTCTCTGTGTGCCGCCAAAGCCAGGTGTAATTCCAAGCCCTGCTTCTGGCTGACCAAACTTTGCTTTTGAAGATGCAAGTCTTATATCGCATGCCATGGATAGCTCACAGCCTCCACCTAATGCGAAGCCGTTTATGGCTGCTATTACAGGTACATCTAAGGTCTCTAATTTTCTAAATACCTTGTTGCCAAGCACTCCAAATTTTCTGCCTTCCATGGTGTTCATGTCTTTCATTTCAGAAATATCAGCCCCTGCTACAAAAGCCTTTTCTCCTGCTCCTGTAATAACCACTGCTAGTATTTCACTGTCCTCTGCTATGTAGTCAATTGCTGCGTCAATTTCCTTAAGTGTTTGAGAGTTGAGAGCGTTTAGCGCTTTAGGTCTGTTTATAGTAAGCATACCTATAGAGCCATTTTTTTCGAAAATAATGTTATTAAACTCCATATTGAATCCTCCCATGATATTTTTCTTTCATTCTTTGTTAATTTAATAACAAGAAGTGTTAAAAATAATTGAAGCACTTAGCTCCAATTACAATTATATACTTACTTTTGGTATATTACAACCATTTTCTAAAAATTATATTAATAATGAGGATTGTTGATATAAGCAGAAAAAAAGAGCGGCTAAGCCGCCTTGTTAAGCTAATATGCAATTTTTCCTTCATATGAATTATGCTACATTCATCACAAAGTTTAGTCATCTTCCTCTTCATTTTTTTCCTTTTCATATTCATTTAAAAGGTAAGTTAAGGTTAAGAGGCTTTCACTAAGATGTACATTTTCTACCATGACATCCTTAGGAGTTATAAGATCAACAGGTGCAAAGTTCCATATTCCCTTAACACCATTGTCCACGAAAGTATTTGTAATCTTTTGGGCATTAGTTTTAGGTACACAAATGATTCCTATTTGTACTGGGTTTGAACGTAAGAAACTGTCCAGTTCATCAATGTCTCTAATTTCCACATCTCGTATTCTTATACCGATGAGCTTGGGATTGACGTCAAAAATACCCTCTAGAGAAAAACCTAGCCTCTCAAATCTAGTATAGTTAGCTATTGCCTGCCCTAGGTTTCCTGCTCCAACAATTACAGTTTTATACTGCTTAGTAAGTCCTAATATACCACTTATTTCGTTATAGAGATCCCTGACATTGTAGCCATAGCCTTGCTGTCCAAAATCCCCAAAGCAATTTAAGTCCTGTCTGATTTGAGACGCAGTAAATCCGATCTTTTCACTCAAATCTTTAGAGGAAATTCTATCTACACCGTTCTTTAATAATTCACTTAAATAACGATGATATTTTGGTAATCTTTTGATTACAACCATAGAAATATTTCTTTTCTTTTCCATAAACGCACCTCTCCTTTACTGATTTAAGGAGCTGAATAAATAAACACACACAATAAAAAACAACTACACACACTTATATGATATTACTTTAGTAAAATATAGTCAATAACTTGAAGAAAAATTTGTTATAACTATATCAATATTGACTTCTCTATAAAAATTAATCTGTTATACACTTTTATTTTCCCCTGTACTACTTAAAATGTAACAGTTGGATATCTTTAATCTCCCCAAAAAACCTGCAATTCTTTTTTAACCTCTTTTGGTGAAAACACAGCTACTTTATGGTTCCATTCTGGGGGAAGCAGTCTCTCGTAGCTTTTTTGTGCAAAGCGCTGATCTAATAGTAGAATAAGGCCTCTATCCTCTTCTGTTCTTATAACTCTACCCGCAGCCTGCAACACTTTGTTAATACCTGGAAACTGATAGGCATATTCAAAACCCTTTCCATTCTGGTCAAAGTGATTTCTAATGATATCTCTTTCGCTACCAATCTGAGGTAAGCCTACTCCAACTATTACTGCCCCTAGAAGTTTATCTCCTCTAAGGTCTATGCCCTCAGAAAACACTCCTCCTAGTACTCCAAAACCGAGAATATTGGTTTCTTCTTTAAAACAATCCAAGAATTCTTCTCTTTCCCTATTGTCCATGATCTCTCTTTGCAAAAGGGTATTTTCCTCTCCATACTCTTCTACATAGGCGCTATACACCCTTTTCATATAGCTATGAGACGGAAAAAAAACCAGGTAATTTCCTCTGCGGCTTTCTACCACTGCTCTTAGGTACTTAGGAATTACTTCAATACTGCCTTCTCTTTGTGAATAGCGAGTAGCCACAGAGGGCACTACCAAAACCTTAAGATTATCCTTGCTAAAGGGGGAGGGAAGATTTAAGGTCTTATCCTCTTCAGAACCTCCAAGCATTTCTATGTAGTACTGCTGTGGATAAAGAGTAGCTGAAAAATATATGCTACACTTCCCCTTCTTTGCAGCGTTTTTAAGATTTTCTGCAGGATTTATACAAAATAGCTTTAAAATAAAATCTCCGTTATGCTCTATGGCGTAGGTTAAGTAGGAGCTGTCATATAATTCCCCTATCTTTAAGAAGTTATTAGCTTTAAAGTATAACTCTAGGAGTTGGTCTCTTATATCATTTTCCTCCTTAGTACTAGTAAGCTTATGCTGCTTTTGAACTAAATATATTTCCGCTTCCTTCATAAACTCTCTTAAGGGCTTATATAGCTCTAGTGGCGGCTCTTTGAAGGTATTTGCAGCTTCTTCTGAGGCTCTTTTATATTCTAGTAAAACCTTGTTTACCTTGTTTAATGCCTTACTTATAGCAGCTGAGTAGTATTTTATGGTATTTTTAAGCTTGAGTACTTCGCCTTTTGATATCTCAGAGGAATACATATCTCTTGCTCTATCTACCAGGTTATGGGCTTCATCCACCAAGAAAATAAAGTCCCTATCCCCTTCTGAGAAAAATCTCTTAAGATATACTCTAGGGTCAAATACATAATTATAATCACAGATTATAAGATCTGCCCAAAGAGAGGCATCTAGTGAAAATTCAAAGGGACAAACACTGTACTCCCTTGCATATTTTTCAATTATATCTCTATCTATTATTTCTTCATTCCTTAACATGCTAATAAGAGCATCATTAACCCTGTCAAAGTGTCCTCTTGCATAGCTGCACTGCTCCGCATTGCAGGTGGCCTCCTCATTAAAGCATATCTTATCCTTAGAGGTCAGTACTATGGTTTTTAATCTTCCTCCTCCCTTCATCAATTTTTCTACACCCTCTAAAGCCACTTTAGAGGTTATGTTTTTTGCTGTAAGATAAAATATCTTTTCTCCTATGTTTTCTCCCAGTGCCTTTGCAGCAGGAAATAATGTAGATATGGTCTTTCCGATACCTGTAGGTGCCTTTGCAAAGAGTTTCCTCTTATCTCTTATAGCTTTATAGCATTCTACTGCAAGTGCTCTCTGACCTCTTCTATAGCTTGCAAAAGGGAACTCCATTACTTTTAAGCTCTCATCTCTTCTTTTTATCCAGTCACTTTCATATTCTATCCATATACTATAGCTTTCCAATATTTTATAGAAAAAATTCTTAAGTTCCTCAGTAGAATACTCCTCTTCAAAGCTTCTGATATCTAAGGTTTCCACTTGACAGTAGGTTAACCTTACTGTGATACTTTTTAAGTTCTCCTGCTGTGCATATATATAGGCATAACACTTGGCCTGGGCAAAATGCAGCGGATTATACTGTGCATCTAGGGTGTGAAGCTCACGATTAACAGTTTTAATCTCCTCTATTACAACCCTGTGAGGCTCAATAAAAATTCCATCTGCTCTGCCTGAGAGCTCCAGTAGGTTATCTCCCACCTCTGTGTTGAAATTTAAAGTGTACTCTGGATAATATAAAATATTATTTTCCTCAGCATATTTTTCATTTTGTCTTTGCAGCTTTTGATGAATCCTGGTACCCTCCACTGCCCGAGAGCTTATCATAAAGCTGGCATCTAAATCGCCACCTCTCATTACAAACTCCACCAGATTTCGTATTGAAACCCTCACAATGCTTCCTCCTCAATACTTAATGATGCAAATCATATTTTTTTCTAGTATAATAGATATGGTACGGCATAGGTTAAAACTAGCGTATCATATAGTTTTAACCCTAACAAGTTAATTTTTTGCCGTAAATAATAACCTTCACGGAGGTGTTTTAATTGATAGTACTTAGTTGTAAGGATATAATGAAAAGCTATGGTATAGATGTAATTTTAAAATCAGCCACCTTTACCATAAATGAAGGAGACAAAGTAGGCTTCATAGGAGCAAATGGAGCTGGTAAAACCACACTTTTTAAGATAATGACCTCTCAGTTATCTCCAGATAGTGGAGATTTTTATGTGGATAAAAGCAAGAGGCTTGGTTATCTATCCCAACATCTGTCCCTTGAGAGCAGCTCTTCTCTTTATGAAGAGGTGTTAAAGGTTTTTCAGTCCTTGGTGGATATGGAAAATAGGATAAATGAGCTTACACAGCTTATGAAAGAACCCTATGAGGCTAGTAAAAAGCATTATCATGAAAAGCTTATTGAGGAATTTACTACTCTATCTGATTTGTATAATCATAGGGGTGGTTATACCTACAGAGGAGAAATACATAGGGTGCTTAAAGGCTTGGGCTTTAGCGAAGAGGATTTCAATAAGGAAATAGATATTTTAAGTGGTGGTCAAAAGACTCGTGTGGCCCTTTCAAAGCTACTGCTTACAAGCCCTGAAATACTTCTTTTAGATGAGCCTACCAACCACTTGGATTTAGAGGCTATAGAATGGTTAGAAGAATATCTTAAGTCCTATAAAGGCACCATGATAATAATATCCCATGACCGTTTCTTTCTAGATGGTATCACAAATAGAACCTTTGAGCTTTTAAATGGTAAGGTGTATTGCTACAATGGCAGTTATACTGTTTTTTTGCAGCACAAAAAAGATAGCTTTGAAGCTAAGCTTAAGGCTTACAATTTACAGCAAAGTGAAATCAAGCGTCAAGAGGAGATTATAGCGCGCTACCGCTCCTTCAATAGAGAAAAGAGCATTAGAGCTGCAGAAAGCCGTGAAAAAGCACTATCAAAGATAGATAGATTAGAGGCTCCTGACAAGGAACATAAAATTTCTCCTATAACCTTTTCTCCAGCAGTTAAAAGCGGGAATGATGTGCTTCATGTAGAAAACCTTTCAAAGTCCTATGACAGAGACCTTTTTAAAGCTGTGGAGCTGGATATAAAAAGAGGGGAGCGAATTGCCCTCATAGGTGATAATGGCAGAGGCAAAACCACCTTGTTTAAAATTCTTCTTGGAAGGGTTTCTCCTAATGATGGGATAGTGTACTTTGGTAAAAATGTACACATTGGCTATTATGATCAGGAGCAGTCTGATCTTCATCCTGAAAAGAGTGTACTAGATGAAGTGTGGGATGATTATCCTGACCTGACAGTTACAGAAATTAGAACTCGCCTTGGAGCTTTTTTGTTTAGTGGAGATGATGTGTTTAAAAAGGTAAGCGATCTTAGTGGTGGTGAAAAGTGCAGGATAAATCTCTTAAAGCTTATGCTCTCTGGCAGCAATCTTTTGCTTCTTGATGAGCCTACCAATCACTTGGACATTCCCTCTAGGGAAGCCTTAGAGGATGCTCTTTTAAACTATGATGGAACCCTTCTAGTAATTTCCCACGACAGATATTTTTTAAATAAGGTAGTGGAAAAGATTTTAGAGCTTGAGGAGGAAGGTCTAAAGGAGTATTTGGGCAATTATAGCTATTATGTTGAGAAGAAGAAGAATCCTAATAGATTTCAAATTATAGAAGAACAGCAGGGAAAGACCAAGACTCAGCTTCAAGAGGAAAAGCGTAAAAAAAGAGAACAGGAAAGACTAGAAAAAGAGCTTAAGCAGAGTTTAAAGCAGGTAGAGGGTGCAATTGCTAGTAAGGAGGAGGAGCTTGTAAAGCTTCAAAATCTACTCTGTGAAGAGGAAATCTACTCTAACCCAGAAAAAAGCGAAGAAACTCACAAAGCCATTCTTGAGCTTGAGAACACCATAGCAGAGCTTTATGAAGAATGGGAAGCCCTTATGTAAAAAAAATGAGCAAAAGCTCATTTTTTTTACTAATTATATATATCAGAAAACTCTATATTAGTGGTATGAACTTTACTTTCCGTGGTAACTGCTATCTCTTCTATTTCATCCTCTTCTTTAAGAACTACTGGAAGGGAAACAATAAACTCACTGCCTTGTCCCCAAATACTTTTCACCTTTATAGTTCCACCATGCATTTCTACTAAAGACTTTACCAGAGAAAGTCCAATACCGCTGCCCTCGTTGCTTCGTGTAAGGGATTTATCCACCTGTCTAAATCTCTCAAATATAATCTGAAGGTTATCCTCAGGAATGCCTATGCCAGAATCCTTTATCCTAATATCTATAAAATCACCTTTCTCATCTATATTTACCGTGATTTTTCCACCTGAGGGAGTGAACTTCACCGCATTTGAAAGCAAATTTAATATTATCCTCTCTATTTTATCTGCATCGCAGGCTAGGTATTTTTCCTCAACTTCAGTATCAAATTCCAGTGTGATATTTTTCTGAGCCACATAGTCTACTACAGAAAGGGTTATATCCTCCACCACACTCACAATATTATAATTTTTCATATGCATTTGATAATAACCAGCATCTATTTTCGTAATGTCTATTAGATTGTTTACAAGTCTAAGCAATCTATAGCAGTTTTGCTTCATTATCTTATTATATCGATTTATTATGTCATTCCTTTTTTCCTCATCTATATTTTCATTGTAGTAATCAACAAGCTGTAGTGCTCCATAGATTACATTTATTGGAGTTCTTAGCTCATGAGAGATATTTGCAAAAAATTCTGTTTTAACCTTATCATACTCCATGGCCTCATTTAAAAGCCTAATATTATTCTCTGCCTTTCTACGTTCAGAGGTATCCCTGCATATGACTATCTGTAAGAGAGTGCCTTGAGAATAAAATGGAGCTGTATTACATTCTACCTCTATTACCGTACCATCTATCCTTCTTAAAAGCCTTGGTACAGGAGGCATTTCTCTCTTCTCCCTTATTATAGTATTTATATGTTCTAAAACCTCCTCTTTATAATCCTCATGTATAAGCTCCATCAATTCAATTCCAAGCATTTGTCTTGGATGCTCAAGCCCCACTAGCTTGGCTGCTTCCTTATTGGCATAATTAATTTTCATACCGTCATGGATGATTACGGAATCAGGTAGCATGTCCATAAGCAGCCTATATCTAGTTTCGCTGTCTCGGAGAGCCTCCTCTGTTTTCTTTCGCTCTAAATTTTCCCTTTGCAGCTCCTCATTTACCTGTTGTAATTGCACATTTTTTTCCCTTAATGCTCCATTTAAGCAGTTTAGCTCATAAAATAACACCTTATAGGGTTCCCTTAAGCCTGTCTCTGTTAAGGCTTTATATAGGGCATAGTACGCTAAAATGTAGCATCCATGGGCAATTTTTTGATAAAGATTATCTCCCTGAGAGCCCATAAACTGTAATTGATTTATAATAAGCTCTAGCACAACGGAAGCAGCTAAAAGAAGAAGTATTCTTTTTTCTAGAAATTCTCTTTTAATATATAGAATATACAATGTAATAATTAAAATGAAAGATAAAAGAATGCTACTTATAATTTTAAAGGAATTAATATCATCACTAGCAATTATTAGCTTATTGAATATATCCAGCATAATAAGTGGAAATAATATTCCCAAAGATATGATCATCTGCCATAATATAGTCTTTTTCACGTCTAAACTCCTATTAAAATACCTACAGGCAAAGAGAAAGGCTATGGCTTTATAAAATCGTTCTATAGTCACGAACTCAAGGCTAAGGTTATTATATTTAAAAATATGAACCAAGCTAAGGCCTGGAAAGGTAACTGTATGCAGCAAGGCATATATGGCAATAAATATATGAGAAATTCCCAGAAAAACAAAAAAATTGTTTTGATTAACCTCATAGGTATTAATGGCTACCACTGCTATAGAAGTGCTAACCACCACAGTAAAAAGCTCAGTAATACCATGAAAGAAGAGGTAGTCATGAAGTCCAAATATCACTGCCATAATAAGAATTAACAGGAGTACAAAGTATTGTGATAGAGCTTTACATAGCTTTTGACCTATATTCTTTCTAGTGATATCAAAGAGCTTTAATTCCTCCATAATAGCCACCCCTTCATTAAAAACATCTTAATTATACAATTTTATATAAAAATAATAGAAACATGAATATAATATTCTATTTTTTACAAATAAATCCTTCAAGAAAAACGCAAATACTCCCATTTTTCAGTATTATTTTTTAGCCTAAGAAATATAATTTAGTTCAGTGTAAAAAAATAAGGATATAACCCTAACTATGGAGTTACATCCTTTCTCTTTATATTATTGATGCTACTATAGACCCCAGGGTGCTTACAAAATTGTAGTCATCAAATCTAAATTCTTTATTTCTTACGGAAGAGGTAAGATAAAGTATTCCGACTAACTCACCATTTCTTATGAGAGGCACCAATATAACAGAATGCCAGTCTGGTGTACTTGTTATAACATCATAGCCCGATATGTCGTCCCAGTCTATAAGATAGGTGCCCTGTCTATTCTTTATCACATTTTGAATCAGATTTTTATTGTACTTTTTAACCTCTATCCATTGCTGCTCTAATGCTTTCCTACCATAGATATCTGTCACATTATTATCCTTTATCATAAATAGTAGAGCACTTTGAGCTTCAGTAATTTCTACAATACGTCCAAGGAGCTCATATATTTTTTCTAGTACATATTTATCTGACTTTAAGAGCTCTAATAGTTCCAGCATTACCAAAACATTTCTAGAATCCTGTACTACATTTCCAGTTACTATACCAGAAAGCTTATTATTTACCTTTACAGAGCCTGAGAACTCCTGGTTCCAAAGCTGACATAAATTCCTTCCCCTAGCCTTTGCCACGTAAAGGGCTTGGTCTGCCTTTTCTACCAGCTCCTGCTGCCACTGTCCTTGAGAAGGGTATGTTGAAAGTCCCATACTCACAGTAACAGGATACTTCTCTCCAAGTATCTTTTTACCTTCAATGGCAATTCTCAATCTATCTGCTATTTTCAAAGCTTCCAGCGAATCTACGTTTGGAAGAATGATAATAAACTCTTCTCCACCATATCTTCCACAGCTATCCTCAAGTCTTATATTTTCCCTAACTACCCTGCATACTTCCTTAAGTACATTGTCACCAGTCTGATGTCCAAACTTATCATTTATAACCTTAAAGTGGTCTAAGTCAAACATGATGAGGGAAAATACTTGTCCATCATTATTGCTCTTATCAAGCTGCTCTGCTAGAGCTTCCTCTAGTGCTTTTCTTGTAAGCACCTCTGTAAGCTTATCAATAGAAGAGGTGATTTTAAGCTGGTATTTTTCAATGATAAAGCCTAAAAGAGATATCAGCCTCGAGCAACGACCAAAGGTTTTATTGTTAAAATTATGAAGGGTACGTTCAGACTCTAAATATAGATAGCCCTTTATATTTGAAGTATGCTTAGTACTCTTGTGCTTTAGTCTGCCATCCTTATTCCTATTACTATAGTTGAATTTTTTCATGGTTATGGGCATACATATAAGTGCCTTTATATTCTCCGGCATCATATTACTGTCTAGTACGTTTCTAGAGTAGTCTTCAGAGACAAAAATAGGCTCTTTTGTCTGCTTCGTCTTCTCTAGGATATGTTTAATATTTTCTATTTCTGTGGTGCCATCGCTAGAGGCAATAACCTTGCAATCCTCTTCGGAAATAATCAAGGCTTTAGTAGCAAAGGAGAAGCTAGATATAAACTTGCATATGCTGTTAAGATTTTCTTGAGAATCCTCGCTGAGATTTTCTATGATATCCTCTAGTGAAAATATCCCGTCTGGCAGCACAGATTTATAAATCCTTCTTGCAGATTTAAGAAAGAACCTGTTGTTTAATATCTCCTTAAAGGCATGAAAATCAAATAACCTATCTATATCCTCTGGTGTTACTATTTCAAGCTCCTTTTGCCATATCTCTTGTATCTTGTTGTAATTCTCATTATTTTTAAGTGCCCAAAGCTTTATTGGAGCTCTTAATAAATCATGGCTTTTTACGAAGTCAATTCTGTAGTTACGAGGAATTTGATTACATAATCCCTTCACAGCTTCACTGGCTTCAAAATAATAATTAATAGCATAGAAGTAATTTTTAGTGTTGAAATAATAATCTCCTAAGGTATCACATATCTTACACTGAAGGTATTTATTTCGATGTTTTTTTGCAATCTCTAGTGCATCGTTTAAGCACTTTAGCTTATCCTCGGAATCTTCAATTATCCCCTTTAAGTAAAGACCCTTCATCATTAAAGCTTCAGGCAACTCTTCCACATTAAAGTCACTATCTGATTTATAAAGCTCTATAGCTAGCTCTCTATGTCCTCTATTAAATAGTATCATGCAGGCCTCTATCAAGATGCTCATACGACTATCATACTGCATATACCTACTTATTAGAGTTATGAGCTTTTCTTTTAAAGCTGGATAATCTTCCTCATGGTCTAGGTTAGAAAGCTCAATAAAACATTTTAAAACCTCACAACCAAGCTTTTGTGCATTTTCATAATCCTCCTCATAATAAGATAAGGACATTATGATAAGCTCTTTTGCTTTTTCATTATCTCCAAGAGCAAAGTACAATTCTGCACCTGCCATATAATACACTGCAATTTCTATACCATGCTCAGGATATTCCTCCAGCTCCTTTTGGGCTAATTTGTGGTATTCTATAGCCTCTTTATAGTTGGCAAGCCTTAAATTAACAAGACTTAAGTAGTTATAGTTATAGAATACATTGCTTTCATACTCAATTCTCTTAGCACTCTCAAGAGCTTCCTTAAAGTATTGAAGTGAAAGCTCATAGTCAAAGGTGTCAAAATAAATGCCGGCTAAATTTGTAAGCCCAAGTATTACTGAAGATAAAAGATTGTTAGCTTCGCTGATATCCTTCATCCTTGTAAAATATTCTATTCCCTTCTCAGTATTCTGATAGAAGTCTGAGTAAGTAGCACCTATATTGTTTAATGCTGTTACTATACCAGGAAGATAATTAATTCTCTCAAAGCACTTTCTTGATTCTTCAAAATTCTGTAATGCCTGCTCCATTCTAGAGGTGCCAAAATAAATGTTACCTAAAAGGTTATAGAAAAAGCCTCTATGCTTTATGTAATCCTCTGTACAAAGGGGTAAACACCTTACGCATACCTCATAGGATTTATCATAATTACGCTGGAGAGAGTATACTGCAGCCTTAAGTCTATTACATTCCAAATAACCCTTAATATAATGAATATTCTTTAATATTTCCTCTGTTATTTCTAATAACTCCAAGGTCTTCTCTACATTATTTTTATTATAGTAAAGATTTGCCATTTCTAGTAGTATATCTATCTGTTTCAAGCTGTTTTTGTGCATTTGTGCCAAATCTAGAGCTCTTTCATAATACTGTGTAGCTGTAGACATATTGCCTTCTTCATAGAAAATATTTGCTATACGAGAAAGTAGTTCAGCTTGTCTATGATCATTACTGTTTTCTTCAAACATAGATAAAGCCTTTAAAAGACTATTTACTGCCTCATCCTTAATCTTAAGCTTTAACATCTTATCTGCATTATCTAAGCAATATTTAATTAGCTCTTCTCTTTTTGAAGATTTTTCTAGATGGTATATGAGTTCATCCTTATTTTCTCTTCCTTCATCTTCATATTGTCTTTCAAGAAGGAAGGCTGCCAGCTCATGCTTGCTCTTTTTATCCTTATCCTCAAGTTCACTGTATATATAATTTTTTAGGATTTTGTTATAAAAATCATACACAAAACCCATATCCTCAATTTTTTTGCATAATATTCCTCTGTTAACCATACTCTCAAGAAGAGTTCCAATATCCTCTGTACCAGAATAAAAACCTTTAAGCACCTCTATGGATACTCCTGTGTTGAAAATAGAAACTCCCTTTAATATCTCTCTGCTGCTTACATCTATTCCACCTAATTGGTTTACAAGAGCAGCCTGCATATTTGGAGGCATGGGCAGTTCGTCATAATTTTCGTATTTTGTGTTCCACTTACCTGTTTTTTCATCCACATATAGAATTTTACGGAGTACTAAATCCTTTATGGTCTCTTCTATAAAGAGAGGATGGCCATATGTCTTTTCATAAATTTTACTGGCAAAGTTAACAGGGGTATCTTTTAGATGAAGTATGGACTGTATCATAGCTCCAGTTTCATCCAAGTTAAGACCAGTAAGCTCCATATCCAATATGTTTACTATGTTTTTAGCTTTGTTTATTGCCTCTATTACCTTAGGGTTAGCACCCTTACTATTGTTGTAGCTCATTATAAAGAGCATGTTGTTACTGGCTTTACTCTTCTCAAATAGTAGCTTTAATATCTCTAAAGAGAAATCATCAATATAATGTACATTATCTAGGATAAAAACCACTGGTTGATTTTTAACGAACTCATCTATAAAGGCCAAAATTCTGCTTATGAGTCTATATTTTTCTCTATCTGTTTCCTGAAAATTATAAAAATCTACATTCTTTATTTCCCCAAGCTCCGGGATAATTTTAACCAGCTCTTTTTCATGTCTTTGTAATATTTCCTCAGGACAGTCTGCAATTATCTTCTTTAATATATCTATTATGGCTTTATTGCTGATTTCCTTAGAATTATCTAATATAAAGGAGCTATATACATTGGCCTTTCTAAGATAAAGGAGATGATCTGCCTCCTTTAAAAGCCTTGTTTTACCAATGCCTGTATCCCCATGGAAACAGATAATTTTCTCCCTGTTTTTATATTCCTTCAAGGCAGCATAGGATTTCATTATTTCCTTTAGCTCATCTACCCTGCCAATGAGCTTTATATTAAAGCTAAGTTTTTCTCTCTCATCCTTTTTAACGGGTAAATAATTAGTGTTAAAGATAAGATTTAGCTCTTTTATTACTTCTGATATATATTTAATCCGCTTTTCCTGAGATAGCTCTGTCATTAAAGAGGCAAGCTCATTAACCTTAGTTCTTCGTTCCTCATCTAAAAACTGAGGACATTGAAGTTCATTGCTGCATTCCTTGCATGAAAATAATTTGAAAAGAAGCATCCCTAAAGAATATACATCTGTGCTGGTGCTTTCACCTTCACCCTTTAAAGTTTCTGGTGCCTTATAGGAAATCTGTTCCATATTGTCAAATATATAATTATGTTTTTCTAAGGCCACTGTAGCCAAATCCTTTAACTTTATCTCACGAAGATTGTTGTTTTCATTTATAAAAATGTTTTCTGCATTAATGCTTCCATGGATAATACCGTTTAAATGCAAATAGTTTACTGCTTGACATACTAATACATATGCTTCCACACGTTCTTCCCAGGTCATATTTTCCATGGCAGAAAGTAATTCTCTCCTATTGTCAAGATGTTCATGGGTATAGAAATATTGCTTATTAGTTAGTCTCTTGTTGTCTACAACTGAAACTAATCCAAAGTCAAAAACCCTTACAATATTGCTGTATTGAAGGGATATTAAACTTATAAAATCTTCTATATAGTAATTTAGCAGCACTTCAGGAATATATTCTGCATTTAATAAATGCAGCTCTAGGGTTTCATGATTTTTCATGATATCAGTAACCAAATATGAAGATTGAATACGACTTTGCTTCAGGTTTCTGATTACCCTATATCTGTTATTAATAAGATTCATATTACCACTTCCCCACCCCAAGAACGTTTGTAATAAGATAAGTATATCACAAAATTACTTTTATTGTAATATTATTTTATTATTTTACATATTTATTTGATTATTACATTGAAAGTAGTCAATATACTTAAGACAAATAATAATTTTTGTTTAATCCACCCATTTCTTTGTTTGAATAAACATAATTTGTAAATCAGCCCCATAAAATGTCTATCTCTCTCCCAACTTTAAATGCGGAAGAGCATTTAGGCTCAATTTTGCAGGTTTTCCTCTCAAAAGCTCATAGTAAGCTGCACTGCCAATCATAGCGGCGTTATCTGTGCAGAGAACTGGAGGCGGGCATAAAATCTCAATGCCTTTTTTGCTCCCGGCTTCTTCCATGGCCCTTCTAAGCGCAGTGTTAGATGCTACCCCCCCAGCCAGTGCAATTTTATCTACCTTTTTTATCTCACAGGCCTTCATAGCATTATCCACCAGCACATCTACCACAGCTTTTTGGAAGGATGCAGCCACATCTGCTCTATTTACTGTCTCTCCCGTCATAGTCATCTTATTTAAGTAGTTTAATACTGCAGATTTTATACCGCTAAAGGAAAAATCTAATGTATCTTCATGAAAGTTTGCCCTTGGAAAGGTGATGGCATTGGCATCTCCCTCCACTGCTAATTTATCTATTTTAGGTCCTCCTGGGTATCCAAGTCCTATAGCTCGAGCTACCTTATCATAGGCCTCCCCAGCTGCATCATCCCTGGTTTGCCCCATAATCTCAAAGTCACCGTAATCCTTCATATAAACAATAAAAGTATGCCCCCCTGAAACCACTAAGCACACAAAAGGAGGTTCAAGTTCCGGCGAGGCAATAAAATTTGCGCTTATATGCCCTTCTATATGATTAACCCCAATTAAAGGTTTGTGCATGCCATAAGCTAATGCTTTTGCATATTGCAGTCCCACGAGAAGTGCTCCTACTAACCCTGGCCCGTAGGTAACTGCCACTGCATCAATATCACTAAGTGTAACACCTGCTTCTCTTAATGCCTCCTCTACCACAAAGGACACTGCCTCTACATGCTTTCTTGAGGCCACCTCAGGTACTACTCCTCCGAACTTAGCGTGAATATCAATCTGTGAGGATATAATATTAGATAATATTTTTCTACCATTTACCACCACAGCTGCAGCGGTCTCATCACAGCTGGTTTCTAATGCAAGAATTTTTATATCTTCTTTCATATAATCTCCCTCTTATGTAAAGTATTTATCTATATTTTAGTTTGTTAAAGCGTTTCTCTTATATGGTAGCATTTTCACGTAACGACTGCAAGAATATGAAGCCTTAATCCAAGGCCTTCTATATGATATAATATATTTAGTAAACTGAAGGGAAAGATGACAAATGGAAAATTACGCAAAGGTAATAGTGCTGGGTTCACCTATATCAAAGTCTAATTTTAAGCTCTTTAACTCTAACGGAAGGGCCATACTTCCTAATAGCTCTGGCAAATACCATGATCGCTATGCTCATTATGAGGAGGAAATCTCCTATTGTGCTAAGCTTCAAAATCCAAATGTGGTGTTATCCGAGTCATTAATTGCAATATTAAAGGTATATTATAAAAGTGAAAAGCGTCATCCAGATACCAATAATATAACTAAAAGTATTTTTGATGGAATAGAAAAAAGTGGCCTTATAGTAAATGATGCTCAGATTAAAAGACTTGTAATCGAAGAATACTACGATAATAAAAACCCTCGCTTTGAATTGGAGCTATTTGGAGAGAGCTGCTACGAGCTTCACTCCAGTGTACAGGAAAAAACTGAAAAGTCAACACCTATAATATATGATCTCCCCGCAAATAGAAAAAGAGCCCTTCCAAAAAAAACTCCTTGCAAAAAGAGTGGTCACAAGCTTTGTGAAATCTGCGGAAAGGCCATAACCAATACTGAAGCGGTATCTGCCAATAATGGCAAAATAATAATATGTAAATCCTGCTTTAAAAAATTATTTTAACTATGAGCTCAATGCTCCTTTACATAACTTGCAATATTTTCCCCTATCTTATAAGCTTCCTGCACGATGGTGTCAGCAGAATTGTGAAAGTATACTACATTACCACAGACAAAAAAACCTGCTGCATTAGTTATACCTTTTTTACTGTCAATAGTGAAACCTAAGGCTTTGAATAAGCTGTCATCAGGGCATAGTCTTACAGATAGCAGTAAGGTATCACAGGGTATAAAAAGCTCCTTTTCCACTATGTCATCTCGCATACTTTTTATTATAACCCCTTCAATTCTATCCTTACCCTGTACATTTACAACCCTATAAGGATTTAATATAGGAATATTAAAACATCTTTGACAGTCTTCTATAAGGGTCTTGCTTCCCTTGAGCTTTGAGGCCTTTTCTATAACAGCTTTTATCTCTGCCCCTTCAAGTGTCATTCTTCGTGCAAGGTGAAGAGCTCTATCATCAGAGCCTATTATAATAGCAGCCTTCCCAGGCATATATCCCTCTTGACTAATAAGCTTTTGAGCAGTGCCAATGGTATACACCCCGGCAAATCTGAAATTAGACATACTAATAAAGCCTCTTGGCTTTTCTCTACACCCAGTGGCAAAAAGTACTGCAGCAGCACTAAACTTCACAAGTCCTTCGTCTCCACTTACCGTCGTAACCACCTTATCCTTGGAAACCCTTAGAACAGTGGTATTGGTTTTATATGCTATGCTTTTCGACTCAGCCATGTCTATAAGTCTTTGTGAAAACTCAGGTCCAGTTAGGCTATCTTTAAATACAGTCTCTCCATAACCCACATGTATACATAGATTAAGCATTCCTCCAAGCTGCCGTTCCCTTTCTAGCACCAATATATCCTTGACACCATTTTCAGCCGCAGAAATAGCAGTGGCCAAGCCTGCGCAGCCACCACCTATGACTATTAAATCATAATGTTTCATAATAACCTCCCTGTACCCTTTAGAACTGCACCCGTTCCTTCACTTAGCTGAGGTTTTCCAAGATGTTGTCAACTTGTGCATTTATCTCTCTTATATCACAATAGAGTCTTCTTTGCAATTGCTCATAGGTAAGATTGCCATGACTGCAGCGAGCAGCTGGCTTGTTAAATTTAACCTTATCCTGTCCAATAGATGGACGTCCTTGAAAAAAGCTTTTTATACCATCAAGCTTGTGAACTATCTCATCAAGCTCTTTTATACATTCGCAATTGATAGCATTTTGTCCTTTATAATCCTCAAAGGCAACATAGAGCATATCGTAGTTTAAATGAGCTATAGTCTTTAAATTATCCACCAATACTATCATTTTTTCCATCTGCTCTCTAGATATACCCATAATCCTTCCCTTATATGGATGCTCTTTTAGCACTTCTTCAAAGAGATCCATTACCCAAGAAGTCTCCTGAAGAGTCTCCATTACCCTGTTTTCCAAAGTGAGTATTTCTGTTTTATCTTTCTTAATAAGAGCATCTACAGTAAGTTTTATATCATATAATATTCTATCTAGTAGATATTCTACTCTCTTATATACCATTTTTCTATAGGTAAGGAATGAGAAGATAAAGTTATATATTATAGCAATTAAAACACCAGTACCAAGAGCTAGAATTCTAAGCTTAAAGGTTATAATTATACTAGGATTTCCCGCTGCATCTAGCTGAATGTATTGCGTCATGTAGATTGCAGTAAAGATTGCCACTGGAGATATCTGTCTCCAATTAATCTTAAGGCAAATATATAGAGTAAAAGCTATGGATAAAGCTATGGTAAGGGAGTTAATTTGAAATACACTTATTATTACAGCTGTAGCTACTGCACCTAAAATAGTAGCAGTTATCTGCTCCATTCCCCTTTTTATTCCAGCTAGAGTGGCTGGCTCGAGAGCTAGCATTAATCCGAAAAGCACTGAAATCCTATCCTTTATCAAAAATGAATTGTTATGTGCTATTAAGTACGCAGTAAACACTGCAAAAAAAGACTTTAAAATAAACCACCAAGAATCCAGAAGCATGGCTTCTTTTTTCAATGCTGCTTTCTTTAGTAAACGTTTCAAGTCTGTACCTCCTATTTTTTACTTTCCAAATATTATTTATTATGAACCTAGTATCATTTTTAATCCAAATATTATTAGTATGATACCACCTATGTAATCAGCATATTTTCCTACAATCTCTATTCTCTTTAGATATCTAGCTGTAATAAAGGCTATAACGGTCATGATACAGGTTATCACCCCTATAAAAAGTGTATCCTGCAGCAAAATCAAAGTGGTATTTATGCGGCTTAATGCTGTAAAGCCCACCACCATAGCATCTATGCTCACAGATACTCCAAGTACCACGTACATCTTAGGATTTATAAGAGGACACTCTCCTTTGTTTTCATAACCTTCCTTAACCATCATTCCACCTACTGCTATTATTAGTATACCCCCGATTATACTGGGGACAGAGGCTATGTAGGTGTTAAAGAGAAAGCCGCCATAGGCACCTAGGAGTGAAAAGAGGAATTGAAAAAAACCAAAGGAGAAAACAAAGGCCATTTTATTGTTTAAATTAACCTTTCCATTAAGTCCTATACATAGGGCTACTCCAAAAGCATCCAGTGATAGTGCAAGTGCTATCATAAAAAGAGAATAAAATGTTATCATAACTCACCTCGTAACAAAATTAGTTGTTTTTTATTTCCTGCCTAAATATTATATACTCTTTATAATTTAAAAGCAAAGTCTTTAAGAGAATTTTTACTATATATTATATGTAGATTGACAGCATTATAGGCTTTTCAAAAATTAATTATGTGTTAGAAGCTATAAAAGCGGCAATGCTGCCGCTTTTATAGCTATTAAACATATTTACTGCTGCTTGTTAAATACTACTTTCCCTTCCTTTATAACCTGTTCTACTATACTTACTCCTAGATGATAAGGAAGGAACTTATAAGAAGGATACTCTAGAATTACCACATCACCTTTTTTGCCTACATCAAGACTTCCAATTTCCTCTGCTCTATTTAATGCAGCTGCTCCATTAATAGTTATAGCTGTTATGGCCTCTTCAATGGTAAGCTTCATCTGTAAACAAGCTAGTGCCAGTAGCAGTGGAATGGATTCAGTATAACAGCTTCCAGGATTAAAGTCTGTGGCCAAGGCTACAGCACAGCCACTATCTATCATTTCTCTGCCTGGTGCATAATGCTCTCTAAGACTAAATGCAGTGCAAGGCAGAAGAGTCGCTACCACGTTTTTCTCTGCAAGTGCTCTTATTCCAATGGGTGAAGCTTGAAGAAGGTGGTCAGCAGAGGTAGCTCCAAGCTCAGCTGCAAGCTCAGCTCCTCCAAGACGCACTATTTCATCAGCATGAAGCTTTAGCTTAAAGCCCATTTGCTGAGCCTTTTTTAAAAGCCTTCTTGACTGCTCAATAGAAAACACATTCTTCTCACAAAACACATCACAGAACTCTGCTAGTGAGTGCTTTGCTACCTCAGGTAGCACTTTGTCACAGATGAAATCTATATATTCCTCTTCTCTTCCCTTGTATTCACTTGGAATTGCATGAGCTCCTAAAAAGGTGGCTACTATATCTATAGGCTGTTCTTCTTTTAGCTCTTCCATTGCCTTTAGCTGCCTTAATTCTGTGTCATAATCAAGGCCATAGCCGCTTTTACCCTCTACAGTGGTTACTCCAAAGGAAAGCATAGATTTTAATCTCTTTAATCCTAGGGCTTTTAAATCCTTCAGTGAAGCTTTTCGGGTATCTCTTACAGTATTTGCTATACCGCCACCTCGCTGCATGATATCCATATAGCTGTCCCCTCTTAGTCTCCAGTTAAACTCCTCTTCTCTATATCCACCAAAGATAAAGTGAGTATGAGAATCCACAAAGCCAGGCAGCACAGCCTTTCCTGAAGCATCAATCACCACAAATTCATTTTCATTATAGTTTTTTAGAACATCCTCATGACCTACTGCAGCAATTTTGCCATCTACAATAACTAAGCAGCCCTCTTCAATGACCTTTAAATCCTGCATTTCCTGTCCGTGCTTTGCAGAGTTTCCGCTGCAGGTAACAAGCTGAGAGGCATTTTTTATGATTATGTTGTTATTCATCTCTACCTCCATTACTTGTTAAAAGTATTTGAAACTACTTTTTCTATGAGATCTTCCTTTGGAATAAATGGTAATGTAATGTGGTCTTCTCCACCTCTCATATCATTATACTCCATACTGGTAGTAATAGAGTTTTCATTTCTTGCCCAAGCTCTTCTAGCCACGCCGCCCATAACATCCCAAGGCATAGCAGATTTAATTATATTATCAACTCTTTCGCTGCCGTCTAATACAAGACCAAAGCCGCCATTTATGGACTTACCAATGCCTACTCCTCCCCCATTGTGAAGAGCTATTAGGCTCATGCCACGAGCAGCATTTCCAGCATAACACTGTATGGCCATATCTGCCATTATATTGCTGCCATCCTTTATGTTTGAAGTCTCTCTAAAAGGTGAATCCGTTCCGCTTACATCATGATGGTCTCTTCCTAGCATAATAGGTCCTACTTCACCTTTTCTAACCATTTCATTAAACTTTAGGGCAATTTTTGTTCTACCCATAGCATCCTGATAAAGTATTCTGGCTTGAGTTCCTACCACCAGCTTATTTTTCTCTGCATCCTTTATCCAAACATAATTGTCTCTGTCCTGTGCACGCCTTGTTGGGTCTATGCAGTCCATGGCAGCATGGTCAGTCTTAATAAGGTCTTCATGCTTACCGCTTAAGCATACCCATCTAAAGGGTCCATATCCAAAGTCAAAGAGCTCAGGTCCCATAATATCCTCAACATAGGAAGGGAATATAAAACCATCCTTCTCGTCCACACCATTTTTGGATATTTCCTTTACTCCTGCATCGTATACTGCCTTCATAAAGGAGTTACCATAGTCAAAGAAATAGGTTCCTCTCTCTACTAAAACCTTAATTAGTTCAAAGTGTCTCCTAAGACTCTTATCTACTAATTTAACAAAAGCATCTCTGTCTTCCTTTAAGAGTCTTGTTCTCTCCTCAAAGCTTACTCCCTGTGGGCAATAGCCGCCTTCATAAGCAGCATGGCAGGAGGTTTGGTCTGAGAGAAGCTCAATTTTAATATTATTCTCTACAGCATATTCTAAAAGGTCTACAATATTTCCGTGATAAGCAATGGAGATAGGCTTTTTATCCTCCATATGCTGCTTAGCCACTGTAAATATTTCTTTTAAATCAGAGGATATTAAAGATACCCAGCCCTGATTATATCTTGTCTCTATTCTTGAATAATCAACTTCGGCAACTATTCCTACTCCTCCAGCTATCTCAATGGCCTTTGGCTGAGCACCACTCATTCCACCAAGACCTGAGGACACGAAAATATGGCCCTTAAGATCATCCATTGGTCCTACACCAAGCTTCATTCTTCCTGCATTTAATATTGTATTAAAGGTACCGTGTACAATACCCTGAGGTCCGATATACATCCAGCCTCCTGCAGTCATCTGTCCATAGTTTGCAACACCCATTTGCATTGCATAATGCCAATCTGTGAAATTGTCAAACATACCAACCATCATGGCATTAGTTATAATAACTCTTGGAGCCTCTGGCTTGGATTTGAAAAGTCCAAGAGGATGTCCTGACTCTATTACAAGAGTTTGATTTTCTGTCATAACCTCCAGGTACTTCTTTATTAGTCTATACTGCATCCAGTTTTGACATACCTGTCCTGTCTCACCATAGGTTACAAGTTCATAGGGATATAGAGCAATCTCAAAACTCAGATTGTTGTCAATCATAACCTGAAAAGCCTTTCCCTCAAGGCAATTTCCCTTATACTCCTCTATAGGTTTGCCATAGATTCTCTCATTAGGTCTAAATCTATAGCCATAAATTCTTCCACGAGTTCTAAGCTCCTCCATAAATTCTGGAGCTAATATTTCGTGATATTCCTCAGGAATGTATCTAAGCGCATTCTTAAGAGCTGTTTTTGTCTGCTCCTTATTTAACGAAAAGCCCCTGTCTGGTGCCCTTCTAATACCCGGCTCAAAGGTAGGAGCTGGTGGAAGCTCTTTTTCAAGCTTAATGGTCATAGCCTTGTCAATATCAAAATTCGTTACCATACTATACCTCCCAGAAAAAGATTCTATTTTTAATAATTTCAGTATAACATAATATTGAAAAAATTATAATATTTTTTTAAATAAAAAACCCTTAAAACGCTGTAGTAATGCGGTTTGTCACTGTATTAAAGTGAAAAAGCACTGAGGTTTTTCTCCTTATTAATATATAAAGCATAAATAAAAATATCCCCATAGGAATATTTTTTTCTTCCCTATGGAGATATTTTTGTTAGTGTATTGTTGGTTTTATGATTTTAAGTTTTTTAGGCAATATTTCAAATTGAGCTGAGCTCCACTTTAACACCTCTCCATCCACATTGAAGGGTAGAGGCTTTTCTAGTTCAATGTGTACCTTTGAACCTCTGTAAAAGCTCACTTCTTTTATACTGCCGTGAGTACCCTTAATAAGCTTTGGAAACATGAAAAACACCTTAAACTTACTCACCTTTTCAATTATACATACATCTAGTAATCCATCTGCAATATCCGCTTCTGGAAGGGGCAGCATACCACCGCCATAGTATTTTCCGTTTCCCACTGCCAGAAGAGTAATATGTTTTTTTATTTCCATACCATCCACTAAGACCTTTGCCACAGGATATTTATATCCAAAGAGAGCAGAGAAAATACCAAGCACATAGGCCATCTTGCCACTGATAAACGGAAGCTTCTTAAAGCCTGTGGTCTTGTCCACAACTTCAGCATCAAAGCCTGCAGAGGCTATGTTTACATAGTACCTTTGATTTACAGCCGCAAGGTCTATAAATTCCTCTTCCCCATCTATGGTAGCCCTTAAAAGCTTAATGAGATCCTTTTCTCTGCAAAAGCTCTTAATAAAATCATTTCCCGTTCCTGCTGGAATTACTCCCAAGGCTGAATTACTTTCCACCATGCCGTTTAGTACTTCATTTAAAGTACCATCCCCTCCAAGAGAGTAAATTCTAAAATCCTCTTTAGAGCTGTAGCTTCTGGCAAGTTCAGTAGCATGTCCTTCATATTCTGTAAGCACAATGGAGTATTCCTCATCCCTGTGTTTAAATATCTCCACTATTTCTTCTATTAGAAGCTTTGCCTTACCCTTACCTGCAACTGGATTGACTATGAATAGGTGCTTCATGATATCCCCCTTATTAAATATAGATTGCTAATTATCCTCTAATTCCTTGTATTGAAGTTCGTAAAGATTACTGTATATTCCACCCTTTTCAAGGAGCTCTTTATGAGTTCCCATTTCTCGTATTTTACCTTTATGAAGCACTATTATCTTATCAGAATTTTTAATGGTTGACAATCTATGAGCTACCACAATAGTAGTTCTTCCCTTGGTTATTTTCTTTAGAGCATCTTGAATTAACACCTCTGTCTCCGTGTCAATATTGGAGGTAGCTTCATCAAGCACCAATATTGGAGGGTTAAAGGCAATGGCTCTGGCAAAGGCGATAAGCTGTCTCTGCCCTTGGGAGAAGGTTGTACCCCTCTCATTTACATAAGAGTCATAGCCATGAGGCAGCTTTTCTATAAAACCATGGGCATTTACATATTTGCTAGAAGCAATAATATCCTCATCACTAATAACTTCATTGTTAAGCCTTATGTTGCTTTTAATGTCTCCAGTAAACAAAAACACATCCTGAAGCACTGTGGCAATGTTTCTTCTTAACTGCTCTTTTTCCATATGTTTAATATTTACTCCATCTAGAAGAATCTCTCCCTTTTGGATATCATACAATCTGCTGATAAGACTTATAATAGAGGTCTTTCCAGCCCCTGTAGCTCCTACAAAGGCAATATTTTCTCCAGGTCTTATAGTAAAGCTCACATCTCTTAACACCCAATCCTCGTCATTATATGCAAACCATACGTTTTTAAATTCTATCTCTCCCTTAACCCCGTCCATAAGCTTAGGGTTTTCAGGATTCTTAATCCTATCCTCATTGTCTAGAAGAGTAAAAATTCTCTCAGAGGAGGCCATGGAGGACTGTAGTATATCATATTTTTCCGATAGATCGAAGATTGGGGCAAAGAATTGCATAAGATAGGTTATAAAGGCAAACATCACACCTATCTCTATATCCTTATGCAAAATCATCCTGCAACCTGCCCAAAGCATTACAGCCATGGTCATGGAAGCTAGGAGATCAATTACAGGTCTAAATACTGCAAATATTCTTATCTGATTGGTAGAAGCCTTTAAATAATCCCTATTTATGTTGTCAAATTCCTTAAACTTCTTATCCTCCTTGTGAAAAATCTGTACAGTCTTCATGCCAGATATATTTTCTGAAAGTGAGGAATTTATTCTTGCAAGCTTTGTTCTAACCTCTCTATAGGCATCTCTATCATACTTTTTAAATATGGCTGCAGCTACTAATATTAGCGGAACAGAGGCTAGTGTTATTAGTGCCAGTTTTGGATTTAAAATAAACATGGCAATAAGTATTCCTCCAAGGATAAAAATATCCTTAAATAAGCTAACCACCACGGAGGTATACATTTCATTTAAGGTCTCCACATCGTTAGTAACTCTAGTAACCAGCCTTCCCACGGGGTTCTTATCATAAAAGGATAAGGATAACCCTTCTACATGCTTAAATAGCTGCTGTCGAATGTTAAATACTATATGCTGACCGGTATACTCCAGCAGATATATCTGAACATAATTTAGCCCAAACATCATTACAACCAGTATTAAAATATACAGAGCAGTATTCTTTACTCCCGTTATATCCTTACTTCTTACAGAGTTTAGCTCCTCTCTTGTAAGTCTATGAGTATTATAACTTGTGTTTTCCTGTGTCACCTTTCCGTTTATAATATTAAAAGGCTTATCTCTGTTTATTGCTCCCTCTATAAGGTAGTAAGTGTTCTTGTCATTAACTATTGAGGCTGCTTGTCCTCCTGATACATTCCCCTCAATAATATATCTATCTCCAACCCTATGGCTTCCTTCTACAGAGGTATCTACTATAGTATATGGCTTTTTATAGCCTGAAATGTAAGTGTCTATAGCATTTTTCATAAGATAAGGTCTAAGCAGATCCATGGAGGTTATTAATAGCATAAGCAGCACCACAATTATTAAAAACCCTGAATAGGGCTTGGCATACTTTAGCAGCCTATGCATCAAATGAGAATCATACTGTTTTGTTAGCGCATCTTCTTCAAAATGATTTTCCATACTACATATCCTCCTTCTGCAGCTGCTGCTCTAATAATTGCTTTTTATATATCTCATCATAAAGTCCCTGCTTGTTTATAAGCTCATTGTGAGTTCCCTCTTCTGTAATCTTACCATCCTCCATTACTATGATATGATCTGCATCCTTAACTGCAGAAATTCTATGGGAGATTATTATGGATGTCCTATCCTCCATAATTTTTTTAAGATTAGCTAGTATCTTAGTCTCAGTGTTGGCATCTACCGCAGATAAACAGTCATCAAAAATCAATACATCAGGCTCCTTTATAAGAGCTCTTGCAATGGTAACCCTCTGCTTTTGACCTCCTGATAGTGTCACACCTCTTTCACCAACCGCTGTGTTAAACTGGTCAGGAAAATCCATGATATTATCATAGATATCAGCATCCTGAGCGCTTTTATATACCTTTTCCATATCTAATTTTGTATAAGCAAGGTTGATGTTCTCAGCGATGTTACTGGAGAACAAAAAAGCATCCTGAGGGGCGAACCCGATATTTTCTCTAAGTACCTCTAAGGGCACCTTGTTAATATCACAGCCATTTAATACTATCTTGTTTTCCTCCACGTTATAGAGTCTAACTAAAAGATTTACTAAGGTACTCTTTCCACTTCCTGTTCGACCAATGATCCCAAGTGTCTGTCCCTCTTTAATGTGTAGGTTTATGTTGTTAAGTGCTGGGGTATTACTGCCAGGATAAGTAAAGGTTAGATCATTAATATCTATATCTCCTCTTAGAGAATTAATAGGAAGAGTGTTACCATCATATATATCAGGCTCTTCAGATAAAATCTTTTCTATTCTCTCTAAGGAGGCGAAGCCTCTTTGTACAATGTTAATTACCCAGCCTACAGCCATCATAGGCCATACAAGATTTCCAAGGTACATATTGAAGGTTATAAATTCTCCTAAGGATATTTCTCCTCGTATAACAGAAATTCCACCTATCCCAATTAGAAGTACAAAGCTAAGTGCTGAAATAAACTCTATAAGCGGTTGAAAAACTCCCCAAATCTTAATTAAATTCATATTAGCATTAAGGTAATGCTGGTTCTGCTTAGTAAACTTCTCATATTCCTTTTCTTCTTGTACAAAGGATTTAATTATTCTAATACCAGAGAAGTTTTCCTGAACTACATCTGTGAGCTTAGAAAACACCTCTTGCACCTTCATAAATCTTCTATGCATCATTGTTCCAAACTTCAAGCTCACTATTGCTACAAGTGGAAGTGGTATAAGGCTCAAAAGTGTAAGTCTTACATTTATGGTAAGCATTATGATTATGGTGGTAATAGACAATACTATGGCATCTGTTAACATAATAACTCCTTGCCCCAATGCCATTCTCACAGCATTCAAGTCGTTAGTTGCAAGAGCCATTAAATCACCTGTTTTATTCTTGTTGTAAAAGTTTATTGAAAGCTTTTGCAGATGGGTAAAGTAGATTTTTCTTATATCATATTCTACATGTCTTGAGGTCCCAACAATAAAAATCCTCCACATAAACCTCCCAATCGCTACTAGAATAGCTAACACCACAATAAGCACAATATACTTTACCACATAGTCTAGGGTCGCATTACCACTGGATACTCCATCAGTAATAGCCCCTATTAGCTTTGGAGGTACAAGATTTGAAATATCTACTATAAGTAGAAAAAATATACCCAGTAAATATCGTCCTCTATAGTTTTTAGTATACTTCATCAAAGCCCTAATCTTTTTCATTATGTCGCCCCCTTTTTTCCATATCACTATCTCATTATACAACAAAATTTACCACCTGGAATATGTTGAGATTTGATATTTAGAAAATACAAATTTTCGAGTACCTAAACAAATTCTATAAAAAAATATAAATTCCTTCTGAATTTATTAAATATTTTCAATTTTTTTATTTAGTTTTTAGTTTTTCTCTTAAACAATTAAGCCACTCTCCATGCTTTCAGTATGCATCGCTGCAATGGAAACTCTAACGCTAGTACTTTTAATAAAAAACCTACCTCTCCCATGGAACTTCCTGTTCCAGGGAGAGCTTTGCCACATCCTGTGTCAAAATTACGATTCTTTATTAAGTCCTAGCTATAGTTTCTACATTTCGCTCAAAGCATACCTTCCAGCATTAAAAGAGTGGCTTGAAATATATATTACCTCAAATAACTACATTATGGATTAATTTTTAAAATAACCTAGCTATTGAAACTATTATTTAAATATTATTGTGAATCAATCAAATCTTCATTACAAACTACATAAAGTATTTTCTAAATCTCCTCCTAAAGAATCAAATTCTAAATTGCCATTTTCATCTTGTTTACCTATATACCACTCGCCTTTATTATCTAATGTTTCCATAAGATAATAATGATAAAATTTAATAATCCTATTCGGATTGGCTTTTTTAAACCGCCACTTCATAAAATATTCATTATCTATTTTTGTAAAACAATCATTATAATAATACTCCCCATTTTCACGCAATATAAAACATTCATAGACAAATTTATCTAAAATAATATAATTTATCCCCACGCAGTCTGCAAAAATCCTTTTTTCATCTTCAGATAAAATATTATTTAAAATATACATTACCTTATACCTCTCTTCTTAAAGCTTTCAATTATTTTGTCCATACACCCGTTATCAACATATGAATTACACTTCCAACATCATGATGATAGAATAGGGTACCCCTTATAGAAACTAATCACTCTGCAATGGCATTTTTCTCTACGCATGGGTAGAATAATTTTTTTGCAAAAGCGGGGATTTTAGCCTCGCAAAAAATAATTTATAAGTAAATCGTTAAGTATATCACTCTACCTATACCACTATAACAATAAAAACCCCACCTCTTAAACCATTATTAGTGGGGTTGATAAGAATTATTTAGACTTTAAAAATAATCTTAACTGTTTCGCTTTCTTCAATATTTCTTTCTCTACATTATCTTTAGGTTTATCAAATCTATTAAAATAATTATTGTTTTCAATAATATTTTTTTCTAACTCATCTTTAGAAATGTCTTTTGTCAAGTGCTCAAGGTGAATAGTGTATCTCTTATCATCATATTCTGGCAAATTTCCATCTATTAATTCGAAAATAATTACTTTGACTCCATCACCTTTAATCTCATAGGATATCGAAACTATCTTTTTTGTATTTGTATATTGAATATCATAGAGTATAGTGCTTTTAACATTTACAGGTGTTTGAGAATAACCCCATTCTTGTTCCAAAAACAAAAAATATTTCTTTACTGCCTCATTATATTGCATTCTAGTCAACATTATATCATCTCCCAAGTTTTATATAATCATTCCATTCAGGGTGTAATTTCTGATAGTTTTTAATCATGTTTTGTTCCATCTGGTAAAAAATGCTTGGTATCTTTCTAATAGTGTCCATTCCTATGTCAATAATTTGTCTCCCACTTCTAAATTGCTCAAGTATCCACTTTCTATTATATTCCATCATCATTGAGGTTGCTTCATAGTCTTTCAATCCCATATTCCAGTACTCTGGCATATCATTTAGAATTTTAGAATCTATGTGTTTACTTGCTTCCAACTCGACTCTCTTCATTGTTTCACCTACAATTACTGGTCCAGGTTTGACTGCTGAAGACGTAACTTTACTTATTAAGTTATTAACATTTACTTGTACTTTTACGTAGGTCTCAAGAATTCTATCTTTTGCTGCATTTAGTAGCTTGAGTGCTCCCCATACTTCTGCTCCGCCACCTCCAGCTGCACTAGCTCCTTCTGGAGACATATCTCTCGGCAAGAATCCACTTGGATCATATGAAGTGATTGGGCTATTGTTACAATAAGCGAACATATTATGGGATAATAACTGTCCTTTTACTCCAGCTATTACATCAGCATTAATAAATCTACCCCACTCAGGGTTATAATATCTTGAATTCAAGTAGTACAACCCAGTCTCGGTATCATACCTATATCCTCTGTAGCGGTAGGGATTCTTAACACCTACTGTATCTTTCATTGTACCATCTATGGACACAAGTTTACCCCATGAATCGTAGATGTACGAAACTATTTGAGTACCACTCTTATCAAATAGTCCTACAATATCTCCTTGGTTATTCCTTATATAGTAATATTCTATACCATTTAAATCCATAAAAAGAAGTCGCCTGCGTTGTCATAGGTGTAGAATATTTTATCTGTACCATTATCCTCATAGGTGACTTTATCGTTGAACTACCTTTATATGTAAATAATTCTTCAGTGGAACCTGAATTCCTTCTAGTTTTTAGTTTTTTTCTTAAACAATTAAGCCACTCTCCATGCTTTCAGTATGCATCGCTGCAATGGAAACTCTAAAGCTAGTACTTTTAATAAAAAACCTACCTCTCCCATGGAACGTCCTGTTCCAGGGAGAGCTTTGCCACATCCTGTGTCAAAATTACGATTTTTTATTAAGCCCAAGCTAGAGTTTCTACATTTCGCTCCAAGCATACCTTCCAGCATTAAAAAAGTAGCTTGAATATTGAATTTACTCAAGTGAAATATTAAGATAGATAGTACCATATTGCTTAATTAATGCCTATATTCATATGAAACCCCATCAATTATTGCTACAATTCCAAAGGCAAGTACACCATCCTTTGAAGCCTCCACATAAATATTCATCATTTCATAATAAGATATAATATGAACACACATATTAATTAAAGAAAGAACTAAAAACGCATAATTAATACTCTGCCATATTATGGCGTAAAATGGAACTGGCTTTATTGAGATAAACAATGTTCGATTTAGTATTTGCTTATTAATTAAGAAATTAGAATATTTTATTGTGGAGAATATCCAACCAATAAGTCATCTAGTAAAGAATGCTATTAATAAGCTACCTAATTGTTGATTCACTTTTGTCCCCCTTACCAAAACTCTAACAAACTAATATGCTCTTACCTATATGCTAATAATTAATCTTGTTGCTTTGAAAAATGCAATGATTTAATCATCTGGTAGTAACCGCTTCTAAAGCCACTATCATTAATAAATGGATTAGCTACTACAGTAATTACAGTTTTAGCTGTTGCTACACGCATTGACTTAATTGCAATCTTTTTACTAAAGTCTGTGACCACATTCATTTCTTGATATTAACATCCACAACATCGGTGATTTCACCAAACCTTGCTCCTTTCCCTCCAACAGCTCCGCTAATAACACCAATTGCAGCATTTATTCCTATACTCATTGCTGTTGTCTTTTTACCACTAATCAAATCGTTTGCAATTCCAGCTCCAACTAAAACTACAGAATTGCCAACAATAGATGTAAGCAACCCAACCCCAGATACCATTAATGCACAACTTGCCGCACCAGATAATGCGGCTACTCATAGTGGACTGCGGTGAGTTTTTGATA
>DBMJ01000019.1 GCA_002298125.1 Clostridium sp. UBA701
AAATTTGGAGTCTCACTTAAATTACTATTTATTAAGTTGTTTATACCATTTATAGGTCACAATTTAAGAAAGATTGCGAATTAAATTTATTATAGAGTATACTCTTACCGAGCATTCTATTCAGTTTGAATAAACATAAATCTCTGACTGCCACTTATCTATCCATCCATCATATACAAACCCCAACTTAAGCAACAAATTTTTTGAAGGTGTGTTTTCTTTTTCAGTCATAGCTACTATTTCACAATCAGAATAACATTCTTTAAGTTTTAGTAATAAGGCTTTCAAAACCTCGGTTATATATCCTTTCCCAGAATAACTTGGATTGATAGAATATCCAATTGTAATCGTTTTTTCTTTTTTTGAAAGATACAAATCTCCTAAAAGATTATCTGTGGTTTTATCCGCAATAGCAAGTTGCATTCCCTTTCCCACATCTAAAGGCACTAATAAGGCTTCTCTATATTCGTCTTTTGTTAAACTCTTAAAACTTTGATATTGCATCCACTCTTCATTGTTTCTGTATGTCATAAATGGCTCTAAATCTTTTTCTTCAAAAGGTCTTAATATACATCTACCAGTTTCAAGCACTAAAACACCCCATTTATAGTTTTTATAAATAATCGCTTATTCTCTATATAATACCATTCTGTCACAACATATAAATATTCTGACCCAAAATTAATAGTTATACTCGTGATTTCCAACACATATTTTTTGAGTTAATATTTCACTTTCCCAAGATTTTCTTATTTCAATAAGGTTTAAAACATCATATCCCCTTTTAGATAAAAATGTTATCATCTTATCGTTATTTGGATGTACCCAGTTAAAAACTGTATCCCCTCCCAATTCATATGCAACTTTTTCTGCCTCTTTATATAGTTTTGAGGCTATACCTTTTCTCCTTGCATTATCAGAAACAAATAAAGATTCTGCCCAAACTACACTATCATCAATTCTACAAACTAAATAACCTAATAGTTCTTTACCATTATCTTCAGCTACAAAAATAGGATACTTCGCCTCTATATATTCTTTAAATTCTTCCTTTGCTTGGTCTATTTTAGGCGTTGATGTAATCCCTTTAAATTCTTTTAATTCTACTCTAAACTGTGCTATCAGCCTTGATATTTTTTCTTCATCATCAATTTTAGCTAAACGTATAATCACTATTTTCATCTCCCTCGATAATTCGTTTTATTCTACTAATTCGTTCCATATACCTTTATTTTACACCGTATAACCTATAAAAGCATCTACCTCATTACACCTGACTAATTTATTTCCTATATTCCTTATCCCTTTTTCCTTGCAAACCTCTAATAAAAAAACATGGCCTACAGGGCTTTCCTTGACCCTAATAAACCATGTTTCCTAATAGTACTTTATTTGCATCCTAAAATAAATTTACATAATGATAGGATTTTACTTGATGGAGACAACACCAGCATCCTGTTTATATTTCTTTTCTTCCTTCTAATGCCTTAGAAAGTGTTACTTCATCAGCGTACTCTAGATCTCCTCCTACAGGTATGCCATGAGCTATTCTAGTAACCTTAACCCCCAGAGGGTTTAGTATCTTAGCAATATACATGGCAGTAGCCTCACCCTCAATATTGGGATTAGTAGCTACTATAACCTCTTTTACCTCTCCATTGATACGCCTTATAAGCTCCTTAAGCTTTATGTCCTCAGGTCCTCTGCCTGCCATTGGAGAAATAGTTCCATGGAGCACATGATACACTCCATTGTATTCCTTAACCTTCTCCATGAAGATAACATCCTTAGGATGCTCCACTACGCAGATAGTAGAGCTGTCTCTATTGGGATTCCCGCAGAGGGCACAGGGATCCTTATCTGTATAGTTTCCGCAAATGGAACAGTATTTTATAGTCCCCCGGGCATCAACCAAAGCCTTGGCAAATTCCCTTACCTCCTCATTTGGGAGGTTTAAGACGTGCATAGTAAGCCTTTGTGCTGTTTTATAGCCTATACCAGGGAGCTTTGCAAATTCCTCTATAAGTTTTTCAACAACTACAGGATAAAAATCCAAATTTGCCACCTCGTATTATATTAAAATAATCCAGGAAGGTTGAGTCCACCTGTAAGCTTGCCCATCTCTCCTTGAGTTTGTTCCTCTGCCTTTGCTAAAGCTTCATTACAGGCTGTTAATATAAGATCTTGAAGCATTTCTACATCCTCAGGGTCTACAACCTCCTGCTTTATCTTTATATCTACAATTTGTTTCTTACCATTAACAGTTATGGATACAGCTCCTCCGCCAGAAGAAGCCTCAAAGGTCTTAGTCTCTAATTCCTTCTGCATATCCTCCATCTGCTTTTGAAACTTTTGTGCCTGTTTGATTAAGTTATTCATATTTCCCCCGCCCATGCCGGGAAACATTCCTTTTGCCATAGCATTTCCTCCTTAATACCGATTTAACTAATATTATATTATATTTATTAAAATTTTACCACAAATACCACTCTTATTCGTCCAGCACCTCTACCAAGTCCTCCCCGAAGGTTTTCTTAAGCATTTCCTCTGGCGATATAAGCTCCTCCTCAGGTTTATCCACCACATACTTAATTTTTACTCTTTCCTTTAGTATTTCAGAAAAAATCTCTTCAACAGTCTTTTTATTTTCCTCCTTCTCAAGACGCTGCTTGTTAAAGGCATACTGCTCCTTGTACTTAATAGTAACCACTCCCTTAGAGCAGTCCTCTATCTCTCCAGTCATAAGAGAAGCATATATGACCATCAGTCTTCGAGATTTTATGGTTTCTAAAATATCTCTAAAGCTCTTTCTCACCTTGTCTGTGGTAAGCTCTGAGTGAGCATTGTATTCCTCTACAGGCTGTATCACAACCTCAGGCTCGGGCTCTTTATCTATCTTTTTATCTGCTTTCTTCTCTGTCACCCTTGGAATTACAGTTTCACAGGCCACACTTATCTTACCCTGCTTAACTATCTCCTCCATACGGTTAATTCTAGATAGCAGCACCTCTGAGGAGGTATCATACTCTACCTTGCAGAGCTTTATTAATGCCAGCTCTAAGTATACCCTGCTCTGCTTACTCCACTTAGCCTGCTCCTCCGTCTCCTGAAGCACTCTTATGCATCGCATAATCTCCTCTAGTCTAAGCTTAGAAGCCTGGTTCTTTAGGGCTTCAAGATTGTCTAAAGACATATCTATAATATCCTCTGGGTTTTTACTTACCTTTACCATCATTAGGTTTCTAAAGTGCATAATGAGATCCTTTATATAAGTATAAATATCCTTTCCTCCATAAACTACCTCATCCAGCACCCTAATAGAGGACTCTACACTTCTCTCTATTACAGCATCTACCAGTCTTAACATACTGTCATTAGTAACAAGTCCAAGCATATTTACCACATCATCATAGTTTACCTTTCCATCTCCCATGGAAATAGCCTGGTCTAATATACTAAGGGCATCTCTCATAGCTCCATCAGAAATACGGGCAATTAGAGAAAGACTGCGGTCATCAGCTAGTACTCCCTGCTCCGTGACAATTTTTCTAAGCCTCTCTAGTATATCTGTGCTTCTTATTCTCTTAAAGTCAAACCTCTGACATCGAGAGAGTATTGTTATGGGCAGCTTTTGAGGGTCAGTTGTAGCAAGGATAAATATTACTCTTGAGGGTGGCTCCTCTAAGGTCTTTAAAAATGCATTAACTGCACCTGTGGAGAGCATATGTACCTCGTCTATGATATACACCTTGTAATTTGCTTCTCTTGGAGGATATTGAACCTCATCTATTATGTCTCTTATATTATCTACTCCATTATGAGAAGCAGCATCCATCTCTATGACATCTATGGCTGTTCCTGAATTTATCTTCTTGCACATTTCACATTCATTACAGGGCTCACCCTGCTGAAGATTTGTGCAATTAATTGCCTTGGCTAGAATTTTAGCCGTAGAAGTCTTCCCTGTTCCTCTAGTACCGCAGAGCAGGTAGGCGTGAGCTATTCTATTATTTATTATTTGATTCTTCAATGTAGTTGATATGGGCTTTTGTCCTACCAGCTCACTGAAATTCCTTGGTCTCCATTCCCTATAAAGGGCAGTATATGCCATAACTATCACACCTCTTGTTTTATAACTGAAAATATAATATTTCGGTAAAAGTCAATTAAAGAAAGTAAAGACCTTCTTTAATTGAAATCTTTACATCCTCGGGTACAAGACCACGAGGTTTTACGGACTATATTATAAAAATATTATATCCTATTTTAGTGTAAAATGCGAATAGCTCCCTTTTGAAATGAAAATTTAATCGTTTTCATATGAAGAAATAAATGGTATAATTTAATAATGATAACATATTTCCTTCATTCACCATTAGAACTGAAGGATAAAATTTAATTCGGGAGGTACCATTCATGAATCATCTAAAAAATGCAGGCTATAACACTAAAATAGTTCATGCTGGAAATCATGTTGATCCTTTAACTGGGGCACTATCTACCCCTATTTATCAAACCTCAACCTTTGTTTTTGAAAACGTGGCACAGGGAGCTGCCAGATTTGCAGGAGAGGAAGCTGGTTATATCTATACCCGTCTTGGCAATCCTACTCAAGAGCAATTAGAAGGCAAGCTAGCAGTGCTGGAGGGGGCAGAGGCAGCTATAGCAACTGCTTCAGGTATAGGTGCTATTTCTTCAGCCATTTGGACTATAGTTGGTACAGGAGACCACATTGTAGCCTCTGATGCACTATACGGCTGCACCTTCTCTCTTCTAAGTGAACAGGCTAAGAAATTCGGAATAGATGTGACCTTTGTAGATGCAAAGAATCCAGAAAACATCAAAAAAGCTATGAGACGTGAAACCAAAATAGTTTATATAGAAACTCCTGCTAACCCAACCTTGGACTTAGTGGACATCACTGAAGCCGCTGCCATAGCTCACGAGTTTGGTGCAGTGCTTATGGTGGACAACACCTTCTGTTCCCCTTATGGACAAAGACCTATAGAGCTTGGAGCAGACATAGTTGTACATAGTGCCACAAAGTATATAAATGGCCATGGCGATGTTATCGCTGGTGCAGTTATAGGAAAACAAGATTATATAAATCAAGTAAGATTAATAGGTGTTAAGGACATTACAGGAGCCTGCATAAGTCCATTTAACGCATGGCTTATCATAAGGGGCTTAAAGACCCTTGGAGTGAGAATGGAAAGACACTGCAAAAATGCCATGATAGTGGCTAGATATCTTGAAAATCATCCTAAGGTAGAAAAGGTTATGTATCCAGGCCTAGAAAGTCATCCTCAGCATGAGCTTGCTAAAAAGCAAATGAAGAACTTCGGAGCAATTATAAGCTTTGAGGTAGCTGGAGGAGTTAAGGCTGGATCTGCTCTTATGGATAATGTAGAGCTGTGCTCACTGGCAGTAAGTCTTGGAGATACAGAAACTCTTATAGAGCATCCTGCTTCCATGACACATTCTCCAGTTCCAAGAGAGGAAAGATTAAAGGCAGGAATAACAGATGGACTTGTTAGATTATCTGTAGGCCTTGAAGATCCTGAAGATATTATTGCAGATTTAGAACAAGCTTTAAAGGCAATTTAAAACAAAAGGGGCTGACTCAAAATGATTTGAAAAATCATTAGAAAAGTCAGCCCCTTTTCTCTTAAAACTAAAGATTGTGTAGCTTTTTTATATTGTATGCAAAACTTAAAAGTACAAATTATGTAATCTTTTATGTAAAACCACATATTCAATTAGTAAGTATTATGATAAATTAAATTATCAATTTTTAGTGGAATTATATCTAACCAAACAAACTATCGCTCCTATATAGCCTAATATTTGAAGTGCTTCTGTAGCTAACCAGAGTATAGGACTCAGGGTAAAACTCATGCTTGAATAACCAAGTTTTATAACCATGAGGATTATAGTAGCAAAATATAGAACTTCTAATATGAGAAATACACTCATAAGTAACAATTGCATAATTAAAAATTCCTTTTTTCTCATAAGCTCCACTTTTGCTGATATAGCAAACAATAATGCTATTAATACAACACTCACTATATATGATTGCCAATAATTAGCAATAGTTGCATGTATTAACTTAAAAAGTATTATACAAAAAATGCTTATTATATAATTCTTAAACAATCTATCCATATATCTTCCCTCCTCTCTATTTTATTAATGAGTTTAATTATTCTTTACTTCATAAAAATCGCCCCCCATTTTATAAAGTAAATTATCTATATGCTTTACCATATCTTGTTAAGGTAAAATATTATATATATTATACCATTATTTGAATAATATGCTATAATTAAAGATATGAAATTTTGTACAAACTGTAGTTTCGATAATAGTAATGCTGCTTCATATTGCCAAAACTGTGGTAGTAAATTAAAGAAAGCCAGAAGTTTAAAACAGTTTATTAAAAGCATTAATTGGGGAAGCGTTGCAGGACTTGGAAATAAAGGAGTTTCAATAGCACCTCTGGTGGGTATGGAATCGGATAAGTATAAGAATATTAATAGTTACAACCGAGTGAACAAAAGTCATTCTTTAAAAGATGGTTCATGGTATTGTCCTTATTGTGGGACAAAAAATACTATGACAAATTTTTCGTGTATAAATTGTTTAAGAACAAAACCCTAATACACATCATAAAACAATAAAAAAATTCCCCTAACGGGGACTCTCAATAGAGTGGCTTGCCACTCTATTGCTTTTCTTTCTCACCAGTATAGAAAAAATCTGCATACCCTTATTATAAAATAGTTATCCACATATTTAAAATCTATAATTTCCCGCAAAAATAAAAAAGACACTTCTGTGTCTTAAAATCAATGAATAAATTAGAGCCATGCACCTCACTTCGACTAATAACCTATGAGCGTTATTCATACAGTTAACTCAAACCAGGTTAGTCCACGGCACACGAAAAGTATCACTTACCGCTGCTTCCTTCCGGATCTGACGGGGTTCATGAGTCTCCGTTGCGTGGGACCCAATTATCAACGCCACTTTTATGAACCAGACCTCACAAGTTAAAGCCTAGGTGAGGAATTCAATCCTGCTGTAGCGGGTTGCAGGTTACAGGGCACCGCTAACTCCCCATCTAGCACGGCAAAGTTTAATTGGCGGAGAGAGAGGGATTCGAACCCTCGGTAGAGTTTCCCCTACACACGCTTTCCAGGCGTGCCCCTTAAGCCATCTCGGACATCTCTCCATATCTCATGAACACTTGCTACTGCAGTGAACAAAGATAATTATACTATGGTTCTTAAATATTTGCAACAGGTTTTTTCTCTCTTTACATATGAAAATCATGGTACAGCTAAAGTCTAGGTTTCGATTTTAATTTTTATTATCCTGTTACTTTCCACTACTAGCACCGTAAAATGAATTCCCTCGTATTGAATAGCCTCATTTTTACCTGGTATTCTTCCAAATAGTCCTATGACAAAGCCACCTATGGTATCGAAGTCCTCTGACTCTATGGAGGTGCCCAGCATATCGTTCACTACGTCAATTCTCACGCTACCGGAAACTATGTACTCATCCTCCTTTATAACAAAGATGTCCTCCTCCTCATCATCGTACTCATCATCAATTTCTCCCACTATCTCTTCAATTAGGTCTGATATGGTAACTATGCCTGCAGTTCCGCCATACTCGTCTATAACAACGGCCATATGAGCCCTTTCCTTTTTCATATCCTTTAATAATTCAGCTACCTTTTTATATTCGAAGGTATAGTAGGCCTTGCGCATATATCTTTCCACTGAAAAATTTTCTCTGCTGCTTATACAAAATAGATCCTTTATATTAATTATCCCAACTACGTTGTCTATGTTTTCTCTATAGACTATTAATCTTGCATAATGCTCCTCCCTAATTATCTCAACTATTTCCTCATAGGTAGACTCCACATCTATAGCAATGATATCCCTTCTTGGAATCATTACCTCTTTTACAAGTAAATCTCCAAACTCAAACACATTATAGATCATCTCCCTTTCTTCTCCCTCTAAAACTCCCTCCTCCTCACTGACATTTACAATGGTCCTAAGCTCCTCCTCAGTAATAGACGGTCTAGGCAGAGCATTCCTTCCACCAAGAAGCCTTACAAAAAAATTAGTAATAGTAGTAACTACATAAACAATAGGCCTTAAGAGCTTTACAAAAATGCTCATAAGGTTTACCACCTTAAGGGAGAAGGCTTCAGAATTAATAACAGCAAGAGACTTTGGTGTAATCTCTGCAAATATTAATATAGCTACAGTCATAACAGCTGTGGATACCCCAACCCCCTTAGCTCCAAGAAGCTCTATAAACATTGCCGTTGCAAGGGAGGAGGCTCCTATATTTATTACTGTATTTCCCACTAGTACGGTACCCAAAAGACTGCTGGGGTTTTCAATAAGCCTCTCTATAAGCATTGCCCTTTTTACTCCGCTATCTACCATGTTTCTGATTCTTATCTTGCTAAGAGACATAAGAGCGGTTTCAGAGGCAGAAAAAAAACCAGAAAACCCAACTAGAACTATTAGTAATCCAAACCGCAGTATCAATGCTGTGTTCATAGCAATCCTCTCCTCTCTAAAGAGTATTTGGGTACTTCATCATTATAATACCCCTTTTTATAGAATTTCTTGTATAAAAAATAGTAATAAAAAAATGAGAACAGCTAAGTTCTCACCTTGTTTATTACTATGCATGTGCTTTATGGCTTTTATCCCTTGACCTCATGGCTGAAATTACAAAGCCTATGAGTCCGAGAGCTATGATTAAATCCCCTATGCTTACCACTACAGAGGATATAAACTTGTAGGGGATAATGTCTCCAAGAAAGGCAAAGCGAGTATTTTCATTGATAAAGGAATATAACCCCTCTCTTACTACATCATTTGTTAAGCCTACGGATTTATATGCCTCAGAGGATACAGGCATAGCTCCTCCATTTGAGAAGATAGCTACTGCATTTAATATAAAGCCTAGGGCCATAATCAAAATATAGGGGTTTTTTCTATTTAATAATGTAAAGACAAATAACAGTGTATACATAATAAGGTCAGCTATAAAGGTAGCATTCTCTGCTCTTATAACACCCTTTCTGATTAACATGACTATGGCAAATTCAATTAAAAAGGCTATAGCTATTAAATACAGTCCCTTTACCTCAACATATTGGAGATTTTTCAGCCTGCCCTTAAATATATACCCTAAAACTAGGGCAAGAATTATTGCTTGTATAAACATGGATTTATTTGCTCCCCTTTTTCTTTAACACTTTTAGATAAGCTTCCACTACCTTAGGATGAAATTGAGTACCCTTGTTTTTTAGAAGCTCCCCAATTATTTCTTCCTCAGTTAAAGCTCCTCTATAAGGCCTGTCCGTCGCCATGGCATCCACAGAGTCCGCTAGCTGTATTATAAATATCTCAATGGGTATCTCATTATAATCCTTTCCCTCTGGATATCCCTTGCCATCATATCTTTCATGATGATATTTTACGCAATTTAGCACCATACCCAGCTCTTTTATGTTTTTAAGGATATTGTAGCCTATAACTGGATGCTGCTTAATCATTTCGTATTCTTCAAAGGTTAGCTTACCAGGCTTGTTTAAGATATTATCATCTATTCCAATCTTGCCCACATCGTGAAGCATGGCAGCCATAATAAGCTTATCTATTTTAAACTGATTTAGTCTTAATTCCTTGGCTATAGTCTCTGTAAGCTCTGCTACACGCCTGGAGTGACCCTCTGTATATTTATCCCTGGCCTCCATGGCATTCATAAGTACCTCAATGGTCTGAAGATAGGTGTTTTTTGAGCTTATGTATAATGAAAAGGTATAACGTAATAAAATAATTGGGAATAGTAGAAATATTACCCCCAAATAACCATAAAGCTCAAACAGATAAGCCAGCAGCATACCAAAGGGTATCATTATTATAATATTTATAAAAACCAATCTGGCATTTAATGCAAAGGAATAAAACAAGCCCTTCTTATTCATTATGGAATACATTATGGAGATAAAAAGGGTATTAGTAATAAAAAACACCAGTGAAAAGGCCACTATTGTGCCTATATTACTGCTTAAATTCTCTACTCCAAAGGAGCCCCCAAAGCCTATAAAGGCAAAGTTAGCATAAGCAATAGGCAGAGTTAAAATGCAATAATTAAACAGGGTTCCATACCAGGGAGTATTAAAAATATGCTTATATACATCATTTGCCTTTAAGATTCTAATAGAGTATCCTAGTAAGAAAACCACCAATGTAGTAAAAGGGCCAAACAAAATATAAACTGCTGTGGTCACAGCAAAGGTAGTGCTAAAAGACATTGCCCTATAATAAACTGTAAAGGTTTCTGTCAATGCTATCACTACTATAAAAAAGATCATGGTGAAAATATCTTGTGTGTTAACAACTATGTACTTTGCTTTAATAAAATATAAAAAGGACAAAAATGTAATGCTGTAAAGAAGTATAAAATATACCTTAAGTTTTGAAGGCAGATCCTTAAATGGCGGTTTTGTAAACATCTTTTTCCTCCTATTATATAAATAAAGGCCGATTGTTTAATTTAAAATCCTAATTCACTAACTCTTAAGTTATTCAGATATTAGAATACCCAAGAAACCTGAGAACCACCAGCTATTGCTAATGCAAGAATAGCTAATAATATTGGAACTATTTTCTTCATTATAAATTCCCCCTCTGCGATTATTAACGAGGGTTTCGCTATTACTCGTCATATTATTACTCCGCTTAGGGCTAACAATCCTTTAATTATTAATCGGCCTTTACTTTCAAGTTATGAGCTGCTCTTTTGTATTCTTCTATTTATGGCGCTTAAGCTTGCTTTTACAATTGCTTCATTTAAATCATTTTTTACTACAGCTGAGCCCACCATAGTTTCTTCTATGCCATTGTTTAGAATGCTTATTAATACAGAAACAAAGGTTACCCTATGATTTTCTGTAACAATAACATCAATTACTTCAAATATAGAAGCTTGTCCTAAAATTTTCTCAATAACTCTCATGGTGGTGTCTGCTATAATCTTTCTTTGATTTGATAGTGTCTTTATCCCCTTCTCCGTAACAGAGTACTCCTCCTCCTCATAATTAAGAGTAACAGTACATTCTGCCATGTTTCCTGAGGTCTTAAGTGATATTCCATCAAACACTATCCTCTTTAATTTTTCATCATATTCTGTCTGGATTTGAGCAACACTAATAATTTTTCGATCTATTTTATAATTATAAGAGGTCAATAATACCGTTTCAATATCTCTTACAATTTGCTTTGGTGAACGAAAATTGTTGGCCAAAATATGAAGCTCCGATAGCTCATTATTATCTAATACCACTTTGGAGTTTATTACTCCATCAATTTTATTAATTGCTTCCTGAAACACCATATAATCCATCTCTCATACCCCTTTGTCTAATATACATAAATTATATCACCCAATATGGCATAAAACAACATATTAATGGAAAATATTTTAAGTTCTTCATTAAAATACATTTTTTGAAGCATATGGTTGGATTTCTTGCCTTAAGCTGACTATATAAGGGTTATAAGGAAATTAAAATGGAAAATATCCCAGCAATAGCTACCATTTTCATTCATTAAGAAAAAAAGCCCCTTTTCAGGGACTATACTCTTTCTAGAACACCTTTCCTGGGTTTAATATATTTTTAGGGTCCATGGTTAGCTTAATCCCTTTCATAATGTTTAGAACAGTGGGGGAAAGGGCTTCATTAAGATAGGGCTTCTTAGCAAAGCCAATACCATGTTCTCCAGATACCTGCCCCTTTAATTCTCTCGCCTTCTTATACATACACTCCATTACATCATGAAGCTTTCTATTCCATATTTCTTCAGTCAGGTCATCTCTTAAAATATATATGTGGAGATTTCCATCCCCTGCATGTCCAAAGCTTCTTATCCTAATAGAAAATTCCTTCTCTAATTCATGAGTGAATTTTACAAACTCAGCTACGCTATTTCTTGGAACCACTACGTCCACTTCATCCATTTCCGTGGTGGAAGCTTTAATTGCTTCTAAAAAGGCCCCCCTGGCAGACCATATAGCTTCCTGCCTCTCCTCTGTATCGGATATATATACGTCTAAGGCACCTGCCTTTAAGCATATGTCGGCAGCACCTTCATAGCTTCTCTCTACCTCCTCTTTACTGTTTCCGTCGAAGGTTAAAAGTAAATAGGCATCGGAGGAGCTGTCTGGAAATTTCTTTCCTAGGAACTCCTCTGCAGCAAGTATTGCGGCTCTTTGCATAAACTCTATGGCTGTGGGAACAGCTTTAGACTTTATTATACTGGGTACTGTTTCAATGGCCGCCTCCAAGCTTGGAAAAGGTATTAAAAGACTAATAGCCTTCTTGGGCAGAGGCAATAGCTTTAGTATGGCCTTTGTAACTATGGCAAGTGTGCCCTCTGAGCCAACTATAAGCTCCTTCAGGCTGTAGCCTGAGCTGTTTTTTACTACCTTTCCTCCAAGCTCCACTATTTCACCGTTTGCAAGCACTGCCTGAAGTCCTCTTACATAGTCTCTGGTAACACCATACTTAACTGCTCTCATACCACCTGCATTGGTACTTATATTTCCTCCAATAGTGGCAGTCTTTTCACCAGGATCTGGAGGGTAAAAAAGCTCCCTCTCCTGCACATACTTTGAAATATCCATAAGCAGTACCCCTGGCTCCACGGTGAGGGTTAAATTCTCTTCATCAAGCTCTAGAATCCTATTCATCCTGCTTAGATCAAGCACTATTCCTCCCTCTATAGGCACTGCCGCTCCTACCAGGCCTGTTCCTGAACCCCTTGGAGTTACTGCAATGGTATTTTCATAGGCGTATTTCATTATAGCGGACACTTCTTCCGCAGTTATAGCCTGCACTACCAGCTCCGGCAGCTTCCTCACTGCCCCAAGCTCATCGTGACTATAATCCTCGTTGATATTATCACCAAATAAAACCCTTTCACCATCACCTATAACTGACAATATATATTGAATATCCTCATTACTAATTTTCTTATAGCTCATAGCCTACCCCCCTCTTTATAGCTTCAATAAGCTGCGGTATTATTTCGTAGATATCTCCCACTATTCCATAATGGGCTATCTTAAAGATGGGTGCCTTTTCATCCTTGTTTATGGCAAATATATATTCAGAATTATTCATTCCCGCTGTAAATTGTACGGCTCCAGATACTCCGCAGGTAATAATAAGCTTTGGGCGAACAGTCCTTCCGCTTAGACCTACCTGCCTTTTCGCATCACAAAAGCCTGCTTCAATAAGCGGCCTAGTCACCGCCACCTCTCCGCCTAAAAGCTGTGCCAGCTCCCTTACCATATCCATATCCTTTTCAGACTTAATGGCTCTCCCTGCTACCACTATGACCTCTGCATCAGAAATGCCAGTCTCTTTTTCCTTTTGTATAACCTTTAACACCTCTATATTTGAGTGAAGCCTTTGCTTTTCAATGCTGCAAACTGTCACTTTACCAGAGGGCTCCTCACTTCTACCTGGTGCAGACATTACCTTATATCTCACTGTAGCAAGCTGTGGTCTGCTGTTGGGGGTAACTATCTGAGCCATTATGTTTCCTCCAAAGGCAGGTCTTATCTGAACTAAATCCGTATTTTCCTTAATATCAAGCACAGTACAATCTGCAGTAAGTCCTGTTCTAAACCTGGCAGCTACCCTTGGAGCCAGTGACCTTCCCACAGTAGTTGCTCCCACTAGTACTGCCGCTGGCTTTATTGAACTAATAAAGTCTTCAAACACCGCTGTATAGGGTTCAATTCTAAAATCCTTTAAGGCTTCATCATCATATACCATTACCTCATCCACTCCGTAGTGTAGCAGCTCCCTTGCCTTTTCCGTTATATTGTAACCCATAAATAGGCAGTAAACTGGATGATTAACCTTACGACCAAGCTCTCTGGCCTTTCCTATAAGCTCCAAGGTTACAGGGTGTATTTCCCCCTCCAGATGGTCTACATATACAGCAATACCCCTCCACTTACTCTTGTCTATGCACTTTACTTCTTCCTCTATATATTCTACTGCTCCTACAGGTCCTTTTTTCACACAGAGTCTGCACATCCTGCAGCCAGAATTTATTTCAAGCCTGCCCTCCCTATTCTCCATGGCACCAAAGGGACATATGGCAAGGAGCTTTTCTATATCAACTATTTTTTCTTGATTAACAATTAACTTAGCCATGCTCTTCCTCCAATCAAACTATTTATATGTTAAAGCAGCTTAAGATTATTTAACTTGTCCATAAACCTCTTAGAAAGCTCCTTGCTGTCACCCTTCCAAAGCTCTCTATGCTCATTTACCTCAGGTGGAAAAATCCTTTCTACCTGAGTGGGAGATCCATTAAGCCCATATCTTTTTTCATCCTGGTCTTCAAAGTCCTTTAAGCTTATGATGCCTATTTCTCTATTAGCAGTTTCAAGCTTCTTTCTATAGGATGGGAGCCTTGGCGGATATATATCCTTATCTACTGTTATTAAGCAAGGGTATTTTACCTCAACTATTTCAATGGTATCAGGCATATCCATCTCTAGTATTATGGACTCTTCTTTAAGCTCTACAATTTTTCTCACGTTAGCCACATGGGTGATTCCTAAGTATTCTGCCATTTCAGGGCCTACCTGAGCTGTATCACCATCCGTGGTCTGCTTTCCGCAAATAATAAGAGAAAAGTCACCCAGCTTTCTTACCCCTTGGGAAAGGGTATAGGAGGTGGCTAAAACGTCTGCTCCTGCAAACCTTCTGTCAGATATCAGCACTCCTTCATCTGCACCAAGGCTGTAGGCTTCACTTATTACCTCCTTGGCCTGAGGAGGTCCCATGCTTATTACCTTTATGGTGGCGTTTAGCTTCTCCTTTATTCTTAAAGCAGCTTCTAGTGCATACAAATCATAGGGGTTCATCTTGGAATCTATGCCATCCCTTTTTAATACTCCTGTAACTTCATCTACCTCAACCTTGGAGGTACCTGGTACTTGCTTAATACAAACTAAAATATTCATATTCCTTCCTCCTAGCTATTCCTACGCCCTTTAAAAATTGGCCTTACCAATTTTGATAAAATAATAATAGCACATGCTATAGAATATTTCTACAATAGTTATATTCTTAACACAGCTTAATAATTTCTCAAAAACAAATGCACCCCTTCACAATAAGGAGTGCAAAATTCATCTAAATATTTTCATGAATCAATCTAAAATGCTCTCTCATGACGTTATAAGCCTTAGCGGTATCTTTATCTCTTAAGGCCTCATAGATAAGCTCATGGTTCTTGGTAAGTCTAACTCTATTAGCTTCATCTGCTAATATCTTCTCTCTGGAATCCTTAATAAGTTCATCAATAAGCTGAGATATTACAGAAAGAACGTTTATAATTATTTTATTCCTTGAAGCCTTTGCTATAGTATAATGAAATTTCTTATCCAGCTGCACATTTAGTACCTCACTGGTACAGCCTTTCATATCCACTAATATTTTTTCCAGCTGTTTAAGCTCCCCCACAGTAATCTTTTTTGAAGCCTGAACTACCGTCTGCAGCTCTAGGGCCTCTCTTATCTCCAAAATATCTTGAGTATTGCTGTCCTCTAAAATAAACATCATAGACAGAGGCTCAAAAAGGCTGTCTTCAAAGCTTTCCTTTATATAATTTCCCGCCCCCTGCCTGCACTCCACCAGCCCAATGACCTCCAATGCCCTAATGGCTTCTCGTATGGAGGCTCTGCTCAGTTTAAGCTGCTCTGCCAGGTCTCTTTCTGTAGGAAGCTTATCTCCTTTTTTTAAAATACCCAAAGATATTCTATTTTTAATCTCTTCAACTATGAGTTCATAGACCTTGGTTTCTTTTGTAGGAGTATCCATAATAATCCCCCCTGTTAGCTTAATAGTATTTACTATACCCTAAAATTGTTTTCCTGTATACCCGTGGACAAGTTTTGTAAATGAGTCCTTCTCCTCTTTGCTGCTAAAGGCTGACAGCGGTATTGCAAAGGCATCTGAGCTACTCTCCATCTGAATATTCCAGGATAGAATATAATCCATAATGCAGACAAGGCTATAGCTAGCACTGTGAAAAAAGGTGAAATCCTCCCCTCTTTGAGAGAAAAGTACACACAGTTTAACTCTATCTTCAAACTTTTCTTTAAATTTTTTCAGGCTCCTGCTTTCTACATTGTCCTCAGATTTAACCTCCACAGGGATAATATCATTTTCACGTTGAATTAGAAAATCAACCTCATAGCGTGGATTTTCTACAGACCAATAGCGTGGTGTTGCTTCAAATTGGTTCTTAAGAGCCTGTAACACATAGTTTTCGCTGATAGCTCCTTTGAACTCTGTAAATAAGCGATTACCCTCGCCAAAAGCTGATGGTGCGAGCAATGATAAACGACGAAGTAAACCAACATCCACCAAGTACAGTTTGAAGGCTGATAAGTCATCATAAGCTGAAATTGGTAGCCCTGGTGCGGTACTGCGATAGATCTTGCTGACTAAATTTGCATCAACGAGCCACTGCAGCGCATCCTCATATTCTCTTGCTCTAGCACCTTCCTTGACTACCTTGTATAGAAACTTTTTGTTTTCTCTAGCAAGCTGTGATGGAATTGATTTCCACACCATTGATATTTTGGTGAAATCCTTTGGATCCGGGTGCTTGGCAAAATCACGCTCATATGCACCGAGAATGTTGGAAAGCACAGTTTGCATTTGTTCCACATCCCGCTCCTGAGTCCACGTCTTCACTGATTCAGGCATTCCACCTGTAATATAATACATTTTAAGCTTTTCGTAAAGTGGATTAAAAAAGGCATCCGGAATGGTTTCAATTTCATTCATAGAATTTAGGTAATTTACAAGAATATCGTCACCATTTGCCATTAAAAATTCTGTAAAAGTCATGGGATTAATCTGCATAAAATCCACCATACCCACTGGGAAGGAAGATGGCTTTGCAAGTGCAATACCAAGCAATGAACCTGCACAGGCAACATGGTATTCATTTGCATTTTCATAGAAATATTTTAGGCTGTTTAGGACATTTTGGCAGTCCTGTACCTCGTCAAAAATAATCAAGGTTTCTTTTGGAAGGACCTTTTGACCACTTACAAGCATTAAATTTTGCAAAATACGGTGAACATCCTTTGTGGTTTCAAAGAATTGTTTGTATTCTTAGTGTTCGTCAAAGTTAAAGTAGGCAACATTATTATAATAACGTTTGCCAAATTCCCTTAATATCAATCGTTCCATATAGCTCATCTCTTTTAATAGAAAATTATGAGCGTACATTACATTTTTATAATATATAATGCAATGTATACTTTACATTATTCTTAACAATAATGTAATATAGATTTAAAATCTAATTGAAACGGGGGTGCCCATATGGCTATAACAACAAAAGAAGGCATTTTGAAAGTGCTTCGTGCATTTAACCCTTGGTGGATCAGCGGCGCTGTAAACCCAGCTCTTTGTAGAGACTATAAAAGATTTGCTTATTATGAGGCCATGAAACGATTGGAATCGGAGGATATCCGACGCACAGTTGTTTTGACCGGTACAAGACGGGTAGGAAAAACCACAATTCAATATCAGATGATTGATACCTTGATAAAAAAGGGAGTTTCTCCTCAACGCATTGTCTTTGTGTCTTTGGATCATCCTATGTTAAAACTGGCGGGATTAAATGAAGTGCTGGAATGCTATCATGAAAATATTTGTGCAGACCAGAATGTGTATTATTTCTTTGATGAAGTCCAATATGCCGCAGATTGTGCAGCGTGGCTGAAAACAATTTATGACACGCAACCTGACACAAAAGTAGTTGCAACCGGTTCGGCAAGCCCGGCGCTTATTCGGGGTAGCGCTGAGAGCGGGGCGGGACGCTGGACGGTAATTCAGGTTCCCACACTGTCCTTCTATGAATATTGTGCTTTAATTGGGTTGCCGGATCTTCAGCTTGACACTACCCTCAAGCCGTCCCGCTTGCTGCGGATGACGCAACAAGAGCGAGGTCAAATCATGAATAAGTTGAGCGCTGTTCAGAATTATTTCTCAAGATACTTGCAGGTTGGAGGATTTCCGGAGCTGGCTCTAGCAAATAACGATCTTTTGGCTGAACAAGTCATGCGGGAAGATGTTGTGGATAAAGTTCTGAAACGCGACTTACCTTCTCTGTACAACATTCGCAACGCAACCGAGCTTGAGCGGATTTTCCTATATCTTTGCAATGTATCTTCTGAAATTGTTGCGATTGATGCCATGGCGAAAGAGCTCAACGGTGTCAGCCGGCAGACTGTGCAAAATTATATCGATTATCTAGAGAGCGCAAACCTAATCTATTTGAGTTATCCTGTGGAGCTTGATGGCAAAAAAGTACTAAAAGCCAAACCCAAAATTTATATTGCGGATGCGGCAATTCGAAATGCGGTTCTCATGGATAGCGATATACTTACAAATCCCACCGAAATGGGGAAAATGGTAGAAACCGCAGTGTATAAGCACGTTGCAGCGTTTTATTATCAGAAAGCAACTCGCGTTGGATATTATCGTGGCGGCAGCAAAAACAAGGAAATTGATATTGTGGTTGATTACCCCAATATTTCAAATATTCTCATTGAGGTGAAATATCGAGAACAAGCACCGATTTCGGATGACGACGCGATTGTAGAGCATTGCCAGAAAGCAGTGTCCGCTATCATTATTACGAAACGAGCTGATGACTTTGGCGAGCATCTGTCCGGCAGCGGCAAAAGACTTTTGCGTATTCCAGCTTTTGCTTTCCTTTATCTTCTTGGTCATGCAGAGAAAAATGGCTACAAGGGAATAGATTAACTATGATTGCCTAATGCCTCACTGCGTCAAAGCGGAAAGCAGCAAGCATTGTCTATCACAGAAATAGATTACGGCAGGCGTGCGAGGAGCCATCTCTTGCACGCCTGCCTACTCTTATTGTCAAATAATATTTCTGTTGCAGTGGTCGACTTCATACCAAAGGTCAATGCGTTTGAAAACCAGTAAAAGCCCTATGCCATTCAGCTGTAAATCTTATCACACAATCAGCGTTAACGGTTCTACTTAGTTTTAAAACAATGCATGTTGCTGATTTTCTGCAAAGTAATAATTACTAGGGCAGACGATTTCTAGTTGCTTATTAAGCTTGAAACATATCTGAAACTACATCAAGAGTATTGTGTCTTTAACAAATCATAAACCCATTTATACTTTGGAACATCATGATATGTATATAAGATATCTTCTTTTCTTCCAACCATTTCAGCCATTTGCGGTATTTTAATATTTTCTAGTGTATTGATGTAAAATGGCCTTTCATTATCAATTTCTCTGATAATATTAATTAGTGGCTTATTCTTTAAATTTCCTAACTTAAATCCTTGCTCAGAATTAGGCAACCCATAAAAATAAAATGGATTATATTCCCTAAAATAAACATTAAAGTTTCTATCTATATGTAAGTCTAAATCAATATTATTATATATAAATACAGCCCTGTTCCATTCTTCCTGATTAACAATTTCCAGCCACTCGCTTTCAGTAAAACGCACTTTAGGTTTTATATCTTCTCTACATTTAAGTTTGCTAAACTCTTCCTTTGTAAACTGTAGATCTTTAAGTTTCATGGCACGTCCAACATACTGATATGTGCTTATACCAATATCCTCATTCCTTATGAATTTTTGTTCTTTAAGTATTTTCTCTAATTGCTCAATTTCTAGAGTATTTTCCTTATTAATAAATAAGATATTCCAGAACTTAAACCCAAACTCTCCCGCTCTATTGATTAATGAAATTAATTTCTCGTATGCACCTTCATAATGTACAAATTTATCATGTGTTTTACCGATGCCATGAAAAGCCAGCTGAATATCTACTATCCCCATATTCCTCATTGTTTGGAGCTCTTCATCAGTAAATTCATGTACTCCATTTACTGAAATAAGGTTTCTCTTAAACCCATAGCTTTGTGAGAGTTCTAATATTTTTATAAATTGAGGATGATTGGTTACGTCAAATAAAGGAAAGAAAACGCCATCTTCAGAAATATCTTTCATGTTTTTTAAAATTAGTTCAATATCATCCATACTCATATTAAAATTATTTTTATGTCCATAGGTTAAGCAATGATTGCATGTACACTGGCACCCAGTTACCTGTGCTTCAACTCTAATCATGTTACTCGCCTCCTCTTTGATAATATAATGATAACTAATGGTTTTATAATTCTGCCCATAAAACCTCTTACCCTTGTGGGTGGGGTATGTTCACAATAATGAAATCCTCAATATAAAGTAAGTGCATTTTGTTAAGCTCGTAATTGATTATATCATTGCTAATAGTATATAGGTTGTGTATTTTTATATTTTTTTATAATTTTAGCAGGATTTTGAAGCCTTATACAGAAGTATTAATCATTATGCTAGAATGGTAACATCCTTCACTGCAAATTAATAGCATAGTAATTAAAAGGAGAATATATATGGTAATATTTGTTTTAATATTTAACGTATTGTTTCTTGCATATGGAATTATAACAATAAAATCAAAAGGAATTCAGTTTTTTTATAGAACTTTTCATTTCTATGATAGCGAGTATTTTATAAAAGCTAAATTTATTTCTCATGTTATAAATTTCATTTATTCACTAATGTTATGCTATTTTCTATATTTTAAATTTATAGCAGATGCCTGGGTAAGTACTATTCCAATACTATATTTTCTGGCAATTTACATATTTGTTAAGCTGCATGAAAGAAAAAAACAAAAATAATCGCCTTTCTTCATATTCCAAAAGCAAAAGGAGTCCACAAAAATGGACTCCTTTTGCTTTTGGCGGAGAGAGCGGGATTCCATTCCATGCCGGGGCGGGAAAACACCCTAACAGGGTGTTTTCTATTCCGCCCTTCGAATCCCCTTCATTCAATTCCAAAAAAATAAGCCCATAAAAATGGACTTATTTTTTTGGCGGAGAGAGCGGGATTCGAACCCGCGTGAGGTTTCCCTCTAACTGATTTCGAGTCAGCGCCGTTATGACCACTTCGATACCTCTCCAAATGCTTTTGCACTGACAATTATACTAGATTTCTTTTCACAAATCAAGAAAGGGCATCCCCCTAGAAAGTCCTTGAAAAAGAGCCCAGAAAAAAGAGGATACCCTTCCTTTGTGTGTTGTGTGTTTTATCTTCTACTCTTAAAAAAGTTTTTTAGCATAATGCTACATTCCTCATTATATTGCCATTTTATATCAACGGTATAATTAAGGTAATCATTGTTTAAAATATCTATTACTGTTCCGCAGGCTCCTCCAGTCATGTCATGGGCTCCTATATACACCCTTTTTAGCCTGCATTGTGCTATGGCTGAAGCACACATGGCGCAGGGCTCTAAGGTCACGTATAGTTCACAGTCATTTAGTCTCCAATTTCCCATGAAACTACAGGCTTTTCTTATGGCTATAAGCTCTGCATGGGCAGTGGGATCCTTTAGGGTTTCCTTTAAATTGTGAGCCCTGGCTATTATCTTATCCTTGTGTACTATTACGGCACCTACAGGCACCTCTTTAAGCTTTGCTGCAAGCTGTGCTTCCTTTATGGCTTCTCCCATAAAATCCATGCTTCATCTCTCCCATATGTTTAACTACAAATATAATAGCACAATTATGGGAAAATATCCTACCTTCTTTGAGGAGCCATATGGATTGCCTCACCGCAAAGCCCCATAACCGCTTCTGCAAAGGCTTCAGATAGTGTAGGATGAGCATGAACCGTAGAAATAACCTCTCCCAGCCTAAGCTTATTGGCTATAGCAAGAGTGCCCTCATGTATTAAATCTGAAGCATGGGGTCCCATGATATGCACTCCAATTAATATATCCTCTCTTGGATTTCCTGGGTAATTATTGGTGGAAAGTACCTTGATAAAGCCCTCTCCCTCACCTAATGCCAGTGCCTTACCATTAGCTCCAAACATAAACTTATTCGCTCTATAGCTTATTCCCCTCTGCTTAGCCTCATCTTCTGTAATTCCAACTGAAGCTACCTCTGGGAATACAAAAATACAGCTTGGTATAACCTCTTCCTTTGCACCCTTATCCCCTGCCATAATGCTCTCTGCTGCTATAATTGCCTGATGAGAGGCTGCATGGGCTAGCATTAGCTTTCCGTTTACATCCCCAATAGCGTAAATTCCCTTCACATTGGTTTCGTAGTTGTCCTTAACAGCAATTCCCTTAGAGTGAAAGTCCACACCTATAGCCTCCAGGTTTAAGCCCTCAACTGAGGGTGTTCTTCCTGTTGCTATTAGCACTATTTCAGCTTCAATTGAAAGCTCTCCCTTTTTACCCTCTCCTCTTAACAGGTATCCTCCCTCAATCTCCTCTATAGAATTTACCTTAGTTGAAACATTTATTTCTATGCCCCTCTTCTTTAAAGAAACCATGAGCCTTTTAGTGATATCACTATCAGTCTGTCCTAATATATTAGGAAGGTATTCCAGCACCGTTACCTTCGTGCCCAGGGCATTAAATATACAAGCAAGCTCCATGCCTATTACTCCGCCCCCTAGAACCGCCAGGGTCTTTGGTATATGGGTGAAGTTTAGTATATTTTCACTGGTGTATAATCCTTTAAGCTCAGCTCCTCCTATAGGTGGAATGCTTGGCTTTGAGCCTGTGGCAAGGATTACCTCCTCTGCACAAAGCTCTTTTATTCCTCCCTCTGAAAGATTAACAGAAAGGGTATTTCTGTCTATAAAGCTTGCCCTGCCATAGATTACCTCTACGTTATTGGCCTTTAAAAGCTGAGCCACTCCATTTACCAGCTGATCTATTATGCCTTGCTTTCTCCTGTGGAGCTTTTCAACCTCTATATTGCAGTTTCCAAGGCTAATTCCAAATTCATCAAGGGTCTTTAGAGTGGACAATATCTCCGCATTTCTATAAAGGGCCTTAGTGGGAATACAGCCTCTGTTTAAACAGGTGCCACCAAGCTTATCACCCTCAATTAAGGTAACCTTAGCACCAAGCTGTGCAGCTCTTATGGCTGCAACATATCCACCAGGGCCTCCCCCTATGACTATGATACTCTTACTCATTTTTCTCACCCTTCCACCTAAGCACTGGAGTCCTGGCAGCCCTTACCTCGTCTACCCTTCTCACCGGAGTATTGTGAGGAGCTGACTTTAATAGCTCAGGACTATGCACTGCCTCTTCAGAAATTTTAATCAAGGCCTCTATAAAGCTGTCTAAGGTTTCTAAGCTCTCAGTCTCAGTGGGTTCTATCATAAGGGCGTTATTTATGATTAGAGGGAAGTAGATGGTTGGAGGATGATAGCCATAATCTATAAGTCTTTTGGCTACATCAAGGGTAGTAATTAACTGCTCCTCCCTTGTGAGTCCTCCCAGCACAAATTCATGCTTGCACACCTTGTCAATGGGAAGGTAGTAGTGCTGCTTTAGCCTTTCCTTCATATAATTTGCATTTAGCACGGCAGTTTCACTTACCTTTTTTAATCCCTCAGCTCCCATAGTCAAAAGATAGGTATATGCCCTCACCAGTATGCCAAAGTTGCCATAAAAGGATTTGATTTTTCCTATGGACTTTGGCCTGTCATAGTTTAATATAAACCAATCCTCCACCTTTTCAATTACCGGAATAGGTAAGAAGGCAGCAAGCTCCTCCTTTACCCCCACAGGCCCACCTCCCGGACCTCCTCCTCCATGAGGAGTGGTAAAGGTCTTATGAAGATTAAAGTGTACAATGTCAAAGCCCATATCCCCAGGTCTTGTTATACCCATGATGGCATTCATATTTGCACCATCATAGTATAGAAGTCCTCCTGCATTATGGATTAGCTCTGCTATTTCAACTATATTGCTTTCAAAGAGTCCCAGGGTGCTTGGATTTGTAAGCATAAGTCCCGCAACCTCATCATTAAGCACTGCCTTTAAGCCTTCTATGTCCACAGCACCATTTATGTCTGAGCCAACCTCAATAACCTCAAAGCCTGCCACAGCTGCACTGGCTGGGTTTGTTCCATGAGCTGAATCTGGTACAATTATTTTCTTTCTATTGTAGTCTCCTCTGCTCTCATGATAGGCCTTAATAATCATGAGCCCTGTGAGTTCACCATGAGCCCCGGCTGCAGGCTGCAGTGAAACCTTATCCATTCCTGATATTTCTGATAGCATACCGCTTAGATTATACATTAGCTCCAAATTTCCCTGAACGGTATCCTCCTTTTGATAGGGGTGTACTGCTGTAAAGTGAGTATCTGATGCCATATCCTCATTTAGCTTTGGGTTGTACTTCATGGTGCAGGAGCCAAGGGGATAAAAGCCGGTATCTACTCCATAGTTCTTGTTTGACAGCAGTGTATAATGTCTTATGACCTCCACCTCGCTGACCTCAGGAAGAGAAGGCTCCCTCTCTCTTAAAAGACTCTTTGGTATAAGCTCCTCCACATTTACCTCAGGCACATCACACTCTGGAAGGACATAGGCATTTCTCCCTGGTTTTGATCTTTCAAATATCAATGCATTATATTCCTTCATGCTATCCCCTCCATAACCTTTACCAGCTTATCAATCTCAGCCTTAGTCCTCTTTTCCGTTACACAAAATAATATTGAGTTATTAAGCTTTTCATAGTTTATTCCTAGATCATAACCGCAAAGGATGTTATGGTTTTTGAGCTCTTCATCAATTCTGTCGTAGCTTATGCTGCTTGTAATTGCAAACTCCTTGAAAAAGGGCTTATTAAATACAGCCTTATATTTACCTGATTTTATCATTTCATTATAAGCGTAGTGGGCCTTCTTCATACACTGCAGCGCTACCTCTTTTATGCCCTGTTTACCCATGGTGGAAAGATATACTGCCGCTGTAAGAGCATTTAGGGACTGATTTGAACAGATGTTGGAGCTGGCTTTTTGTCTTCTTATATGCTGCTCCCTTGCCTGAAGTGTAAGAACATAGGCTCTCTTTCCGTCCACATCTACAGTTTCCCCTACAATTCTTCCAGGAATTTTTCTCATAAGCTTATTGTTTACCGCCATAAAGCCTAAATAAGGCCCTCCAAAGTTTAGTACATTTCCAAGGGCTTGCCCCTCCCCTACTGCTATATCTGCCTTAAGCTCCCCAGGTGTCTTTAATACCCCAAGTGAGATTGGGTCCACACTCATAATGAGCATTGCCTTTTTCTCATGGGTAAGCACCTCTATTTCACTGATATTTTCTACTATTCCAAAGAAATTTGGATTCTGAACTATAACCCCTGCTGTATTATCATTTATGAGCTCACTCAGCTTCTCTATATCCGTTTCTCCATCCTTAATATCGAGCTCTATAACCTCTCCGCCATGAAACCTCATATAGGTATTTAATACACTTCTAAGCTCCGGATGGGTGGTTTTAGACACAATTATCTGCTTACGCCTTGTGCTTTCCATAGCCATCATAGCAGCTTCAGCGCAGGCAGTGGCACCATCATACATAGAGGCATTAGACACCTCCATGCCTGTAAGCTCTGCTATCATAGTCTGATATTCAAATATTGCCTGGAGGGTTCCCTGACTTATCTCCGGCTGGTAGGGGGTATAAGCTGTATAAAATTCAGATCTTGAGGTGATGTGCTTTATAATAGAGGGTATATAGTGGTCATAGGCACCTGCCCCTAAAAAGCAGACTAAATCCTCGGTACTTTTATTCCTCTTAGCAAGACTTTTTACATTTCTTGCTACCTCCAGCTCACTCATTGGCTTGTTTAAATTAAGTCTTCTATTTAGCCTTATCTCAGATGGTATATCGTAAAACAGCTCCTCTATAGAGCTTACGCCGATGCTATGGAGCATAGCGTTTTCGTCCTCTCTGGTGTTTGGAATGTAAGGATACATACTATTCCTCCTTACTGCATAGCACTTTATAGTCCTCTGCCTTTAATAAACCCTCAAGCTGTGATCTATCTTTTATTTCAAATAAAACCATCCAATTTTCATAGGCATCCTCATTTACAAGGGCAGGATCATCTACTATTGCCTCGTTTACCTCTATTATTTTACCATCCACTGGCATATAAACATCTGAGGCTGCCTTTACAGATTCAATGACAGCAAAGTTGTCACCTTCAGCAAACTCTGTATCTGCCTCAGGAAGCTCAATAAATACAATGCTTCCAAGGGCGCTTTGAGCATAGTCTGTGATTCCAAGATAAGCCTTATCTCCCTCAATTTTTAACCACTCATGTTCCTTTGTGTAAAGTAAATTTTCTAATACCTTCATCTTCTCTTCCTCCCTATTTTTTATAATTTTTACTATAAAATTTTTTACTTATTATCTCTGCCTTTAAAGGCTTATTTCTAATTAGCACCTGGATTTCTGCTCCAAGCTCTGCATATTTTGAACTGATTAAGGCGAGTCCAATGTTTTTCTTTAGAGTTGGGGACATATAGCCCGTTGTAACGGTTCCAATTCTCTGTCCTTCTGCAAAAACCTCATAGCCATGCCGTGGTATACCCCTATCCACCATCTCAAAGCCTATTAGCTTTCTTTTAGTTCCTTCCTCCTTTTGTCTTAAAAGAGCCTCTCTGCCTATGAAGTCTACCTTATTAAGCTTTACGAAAAACCCAAAACCTGCCTCAAGGGGTGAAATATCTTTAGAAATCTCATTGCCGTAAAGAGGCAATCCTGCTTCAAATCTTAAGGTATCTCTGCAGCCAAGCCCTGCCGGCATAATGCCCTTTGTACTGCCAGCCTTTAATATTTCCTCCCAAAGCACCTCTATATCAGAGTTTGAAGCATATATTTCAAAACCATCCTCACCGGTATATCCTGTCCTGGAAATTAGACATTTAACACCTGCTATCTCCACATCTCTTTTTAGATAAAAAAACTTTATCTCACTTAGATTAGCCTTTGTAAGCTGTTGAAGTATTTCCTCAGCCTTTGGTCCTTGAAGAGCAACCTCGGATATTTCTTTTGAAACATTGCAAAGCTCCACCTTATAGCTGCCCTTATTACTTAGCATCCACTCATAGTCCTTATCTACATTGCTGGCGTTTATAACCAGGAGGAAGTGATCACTGCTGAACCTGTACACTAAAAGATCATCTACAACTCCTCCATTTTCATAGCACATAAAGGTGTAAATTACCTGATTGTCACTAAGTGTATCTATGTCATTAGTTACAAGGTGCTGAATAAATAGTGAGGCCTCTTCCCCCTTTACCTCTACCTCACCCATATGAGATACGTCAAATAGTCCTGCTGCATTTCTAACGGCCTCATGCTCTATGATTATGCCCTGATACTCTACCGGAAGCTCCCAGCCTGCAAACTCTATAAGTTTACCTCCATGTCTTTTATGAGCTTCATATAGAGCAGTTTTCTTAAGGTTTTCCATGTTTAAACTCCTCCTTTTAAAAATAAAGAGGGATATGATAGGCATGGCAAAAAACCCTGCCTTCATATCCCCCTGTATATTTACCTGAAAGCTTTAATACACTCAATTATGTGCATCTTTTCTTCGTCGGTGCCATTTCTGGACTTTCCAGAGTTCCATCCATTAACGATAATTTTGCCTGAAAGTTTCTAAATCAATGGACTTATGATTTATTGCTCCTTCGGCTACCCTAAAGGTATCTCTCGTTAACCTCATCTGGTAATATTTATTTAAAAATACTTTTCAAGGAGATTGTACACTATTATAAAAATTAAGTCAATTGAAAATATATTAATTTATTCCTTCATAATTTAGCTTAATATTATATATGTGACTATCCTATGAAGTTTCGTTAATAAATATTGAACTTTTAAAGCTTGTTTGCTATCATTTATTTAATTATTTAAGGCAGGTGTTGAAGGTGCTCTTAATAGAAAACAGTTGTACAAACCCCTATTTTAATTTGGCAGCGGAGGAATATCTTTTAAAACACTTTGATGAAGATGTATTCATGCTGTGGAGAAATGAACCCGCCGTCATAGTGGGTAAAAATCAAAATACCCTATCTGAAATAAACCTAGACTATGTAAGGGAGCATTCCATCCCTGTAGTGAGAAGGTTAACTGGGGGAGGGGCAGTATTTCACGATTTAGGAAATTTGAATTTCACCTTTATCTTTTCTGATGAAGCAAAAAGCTTTAATAATTTCAGAAAGTTTACTGAGCCTATCATAGCTCTGTTAAACTCCCTCTCTATAGCTGCGGAGTTTTCAGGAAGAAATGACCTCACTATAAATGACAAGAAATTCTCTGGTAATGCTCAATGCAATTATAAAAGCAAGGTAATGCATCATGGTACCCTACTGTTTTCCTCAGATATTGTGGATTTGTCTAAAGCTCTTACTCCAAAGAGCTCAAAATTTGAAGGAAAGGCAGTAAAGTCCGTTTCCAGCAGGGTTACCAACATAAGCGAGCACCTTACAGAGCCTATGGACATCTTAGAGTTTAAGAGTATGCTTATGAATTATATGTATAAGCACTACCGCGGCAGCATATTCTATGAATTTACCAAAGAGGATTTAGATAATATAAAAAAGCTTCAGGATGAAAAATATAGCACCTGGGCTTGGAACTTTGGAAGCTCTCCAAAATACAACTTTGAGAACACCTTAAAATACAGCGGCGGTAATGTAGAGGTTGCCCTTCAGGTGGAAAAGGGAATTATTGTGAATATAAAAATCTTTGGGGATTTCTTTGGGAAGGCTGATATATCAGAGCTTGAAGAGATGCTTACCGGTGCAGAGCATTCAGAGCAAGCCCTATTAGAGGCTTTAAGGCAGACTGATGTGGGTGAGTATCTTGCAGGAATTACAGCAGAGGAGCTCATTCACGGCTTGATATAATAAAAATGCCACAACTATTAACCTTTATAAATTCTATAAATAAAAAGACCCTGTGAAATCAAATATTCACAAGGTCTTTTATTGGTGTGCCCGAGAGGAATCGAACCCCCGGCACGCGGTTTAGGAAACCGCTGCTCTATCCTACTGAGCTACGAGCACATATATAATTCACAATATATATTATCTCCATATCACTATTTTGTCAACGGGAAAATAAAGGGCGGGGGTATGGAATGATTTTTCTGTTAATTTGTGATAAAATATACATAATAATATGGTAAGCTTTAGAAAAATGAACTAACAGGAGTGATGATATGAGTAAGATAAACATAACAGAAACCGTTCTAAGAGACGCCAATCAATCTCTTATAGCTACCAGAATGGCCTTTGATGAATTTGCACCCATTCTTTCAGAAATGGACGAGGCAGGCTACTACTCCTTGGAGTGCTGGGGAGGAGCCACCTTTGACTCCTGCCTAAGATACTTAAATGAGGACCCCTGGGAAAGGCTTAAAAACATAAAAGACGTAGTTAAGAAGACTCCTCTTCAAATGCTTCTTAGAGGTCAGAACATATTAGGCTATAAGCACTACCCTGATGATGTTGTAACAAACTTTGTTAAAATGTCTGTTTACTACGGTATGGATATAATAAGAATTTTTGATGCACTAAATGATTTTAGAAATATTGAAGTTGCTATGAAGGAAACCAAGAAGCAGGGTGCTCATGCTCAAGGCACCATAGTATATACTGTAAGTCCAATACACGATCTAGACAACTACGCAAAGCTTGCTAAGGATTTAGAAAACATGGGAGCAGACTCCATATGCATTAAGGATATGGCAGGGCTTATTATGCCCCAGACTGCCTATGATCTAGTAAAGAGCATAAAGTCTGTTACTAAGCTTCCTGTGTTTTTGCATTCTCATTCCACCAATGGTCTGGCAGAGATGTCCTACTTAAAGGCAGCAGAGGCAGGAGTAGATGGTATTGATTGTGCCATTTCAGCCTTCTCCAGCGGTACTGCCCAGCCTCCAACAGAGTCTATGCACTTTGCACTTTTAGCTTCAGGCTTTGAAACCTCATTAAAGGATAAGAAACTTAAGAAAATAAATGATTTCTTTAAGCCTATAAGGGCAAATTTCTTAGCTTCAGGAGTTATGGACCCCAAGGTACTTACCCCGCAGCCAGAGGCTCTAACCTACCAGATTCCTGGTGGTATGCTTTCTAATATGATATCTCAGCTTAAGGCACAAAACTCCATTGAAAAGCTGGATGAGGTGCTGGCAGAGGTTCCAAAGGTTAGAGAAGACCTAGGTTATCCCCCTCTGGTTACACCTATGAGCCAGATGGTGGGAACTCAAGCCACAGTTAATGTGCTTACTGGTGAAAGATATAAAATGATACTAAAGGAGGTAAAGGCCTACTGCAAGGGTGAATACGGCAAAGCACCAGGAGAGATCAATGAGGAGCTTATGAAAAAGGCCCTTGGCGATGATGTGCCCGTTACCGGCAGATATGCAGATACCTTAGAGCCTGTGTTTGAGAAGACCAGGGAGGAGCTTAAGGAACTTACCACAAGAGATCAGGATGTATTAAGCTATCTATTGTTCCCTCAAATTACTGAGGACTTCCTTAAGAACAGAAAGAACCACCCTTCCGAGGAGCAGCTAAAGGAAGAGACCAATACAATAACAATCTAATTAAATTTAAAACCCTTTCTTAAGTGTGCTTAGAAAGGGTTTTTTCATAAAAAAAGTCCCCTTATCAAAACGATAAGGGGCAAGTTTGGGGTTAATTTATCTGATGTAACACAATTGTAAGAATTAAACTGTTTCAGCAGAGTCCTTTAACTCCTTTATCCTATTTTGAACCCTGTCTGCTCTTTCCTTAAATATTACGGAGATCGCAATAAACGCCACCATAATCATAAGAAGTATACCTGCATCCTGCATAAATACACTGTAGTCTACTCCTGAGATGGCCTCTCTTAGTCCTGATACTCCGTAGGTAAAGGGCATTATTGGATTTAGTATCCTGAAGAATTTTGGTACAACCTCTATGGGGAAGGTACCAGCACAGGAGGTCAATTGAAGTATTAATAATATAATACTGAGTAATCTTCCTACCTGTCCCATCAGGAATACCAGACACTGAATAATAGCTATAAAGGTGAAGGACAACAAGATATTAAAGGCGAAATACAGCGGTACACTCTGGGGTGATAGTCCCAGTGCCAATACAATTACGCTGGCAAGAACAGCTTGGATTATACCTATATAGCCATAGGATAAAAATTTACCAAGCACCAGTGATACAGGACCTGCCTTTATATCATCATCTGTCTTATCTGTTATTATAAAGAACATCATTATTGCTCCTACCCAAAGAGAAAGCGGGATAAAATATGGAGCAAAGCCTATTCCGTAATTTTTTACCGGGTTTAGTGGTTTTTCCTCCATAGTTAATGGAGCTGACACAAATTCGGCCATATCCTCAGAGCTATTTATTAAGCTACCACTGATCTTGTCTGAACCTTCCTGCAATTTGCTGTAAAGCTCTCCACTGCCGTCCTTAAGCTGAGTCATACCTCCTTGAAGAGTGTTGGTCCCTGCATAAAGAGTGTTTAGTCCAGAATTTAGCTTGTAAGCACCATCATAGAGGGCGTTTATTCCTGTGGTAAGCTGTGGAAGCTGATTTATAAGCCCCTTTGCAGTTTCTATATTCCCATCCTCCAGCGCACTATTTACCACCTGAAGGATTTTTTCGTTGTTTTGCAGGTTCTTCTGCGCTGTGAGCAGATCGTTTACCAGTTGAGGAGCTGAAGCCAGACTATTCATAGCATTTGGTCCCATAGACTGGGAAATTGCTGTAATAACTGGAGCTGCATCCTGCATATCCTTTTCTAAGGCCTGAAGCTTTCCTATACTGCTTAAGAGCTCTGGCTTTTGAAGCTCTGTCATAAGTGCTGTGGTCTTAGCTAAAGTGTCGCTGCTATTTTTAAGATCCTGCTGCATAGTGTTGAGTTTTAAAAACACTGCATTATAATAGGCTAAGTTCTCTGGAGTAAGTGCACCCTGAAGCATTCCAAGCATTGGTGCATCTTTTACAAACTGCTGCTGTACCTTGCCTAGTGAGGTCAAAGTAGGTACAAGGCTATTTTCCATATAGTTCTTTGAGCTCTGCATGTTTGCTGAGGTTTGTGAAGTAAGCCCTGCATAACCATCAACCAATGCCTTAAGCTTTGCATTTGCAGCAGCTGCTGCTTCTCCCCCAGCCACAGGATAAGCAGTATCTATGGCTGCCTTAAGGGCTGCAGTATTTTCAGCCTTTGTGAGAGCATCTGCATGAAGACTGTATTCATCTGCTGCTATTATTTGATTTGTGACAAAGCTGCTAATACCTGCTGTGTCTAAGCTAGTAAGTGTCCCTGCATTTGTAAGCAGGCTTTTTAGCTCTGCTGCATTCTCAGGCTGAAGTAATGGAAGTAAGGCGTTAAATTTACTCATATCCACCTGTGAAAGCTCTTTAGAATCCAGCATTATCTTGTTTAGATTAGTCTGGTTTTGTGGAGTCATAAGCTCCTTACCAGTACTTACTGCATTGCTACTTAAAAGAGCAGGTATATTTGCAGCCTTTAAATCCTTCTCCGTTCTATTAAACAGTGCCATATTTCCTGGGGTCATAACCTGAGGCACTATCTTTAACATTGAAGTATCTGCCTTACCAAGACCTTCTGCCGTAGCTGTTAAGCTTCTGGCGGAGGCTATTGTATTTTTATCCTGTATAAGTTTTAATAAGTCCTGGTTCTTTTCAACTACTCCTGTAACCTTACCTACACCGCTTACAGCAGTTGAAAGTCCATCTGAAAGCTGTTTAGACCCATCTCTAAGTGCCAATGCACCACTGTTAAGCTCACTGCTTCCCTTTGCTGCCTGCTCTATGCCGTCATTTAGCTTCTTGCTGCCATCTGCAGCCTTTATCATTCCGTCCTTTAGCTCATAGAGATTGTCAAAGGTAATCTTGGTATATTCCTTTGATATTCCCTTTACCAGCTCCTGCTTAAGCTCCAGCATAACCTTTCCGTTTACCTGGGCTGCAAGAAAGTTCTTTTTCTCATTAGCTACATATTTTATTTTCGGAGGTGTAGGCGCTCCATCCTTTGCACTTAATACCTTTTGAGAAAAATCCTCTGGAATAAGAAATAAGGCATAATAATCCTTACCCTCAAGACCCTTTTGTGCAGTTTCATAATCAACAAAGGTCCAACCCACCTGATGATTATTCTTTAAATTGTTTACCATGTCATTACCAAAGTTTACATTGCTTCCATCCTTTAGAGTTCCCTTATCCTGGTTAACTACAGCTACCTTCATTTTATCAAGCTTGCTGTATGGATCCCAGAAGGCATAGAGGTAAAGTAAGCTATACAGTAATGGTACTATGATTATTGCTACTACAGATACTCTTATGAAACGGTTTTTCATAATGCTTTTAATGTCTCTGCTGGCAACCTTTAAAAAATTCATACCCTCACCTCATTCTAGTTATACTGACTATTCGGTATATACTGACCAGTCAGTTATATTTATACTACTTTCTAAGTGAGTTGTCAACACCCCAAAAAATAAAAAAAGACCCGTTTTTAGGTCTTTCTATATACTATGCTTGAATGCCCTTTAAAATATAGTGAATAAGGTTCTCTATCACCTTATCTACCTCATTTACATCTTTATTTATAAGCTCATAAACTGCAGCAGAGCATATTGCCCCAAACACAGTAAAGGACATGAGTGCTGTATCAGAGGTCTTAATTACACCTTCAGCAACAGCCTCCTTAAGATGGGATTCTATGTTTTCTATATAGTCTCCTATAAGCTCTCGAAGCTGAAGATGTCTTATCTCCGTTCCCCAAAGCTGACTCATAACTACCTTAAAGAAATCCCTGTTTTCATATACCACCTGCAGCTGAGTACGGCATAAGTTCTCAAGCTTGCCTATGGGGTTTGATTCAATAGAGGTAGCTGCTTCTAAATCCTCTTTAAGTACCTTCATACCCTCTGATATTATGTAGCTAAATATTTCTTCCTTACTCTTAAAATGATAGTAAAGAGTTCCTTTAGCCACTCCTGCTTCTAGAGCTATATCATCCATGGTAGCTCCATCATAGCCACTCTTAGAAAACACCTTAATAGCTGCCTCATAGATAGCATGTTTTGTCTTACTCACTTTTATCACTCCAACACATATATTTTTATACTGGTCAGTATAAAAACTCTATTATTAATTATACACTTAATTTACTATAACTCAACTATATTTTCAAAATAGTTTCAAAAGTCATTACTTCTAAAAATGATTATTAATTTTATATTAACTTTGCTATAATGTATATTAGTTAACTACTTCCCACTAAAAAAGGAGGGATATTTTGATAAAATACTACGATAGAAATAAAAAAACCTATGAAGTAGAAAAGGTTGCAGGTAAAAGATACTTAGATTGGACCTATAACTCTCCTATAGGGCGTTCCTTTCTTAAGGCTGTAATAAAGAGAAGAATCTTTTCTAAATTCTATGGAAAATACTGTGATACAAATTTTAGCAAAAATAAAATCAGTAAGTTTGTAAAGGAATTTGATATAGATTTGTCTCAAAGCAAGCATAAAATAGAAGAATTTACTTCCTTTAATGATTTTTTTGTGCGAGAACTAACGGAGGCTGCAAGACCTATAGATTTCAGTGAAACTGTTCTTGTCTCCCCTGGAGACGGAAAGCTTTTAGCCTTTGATACCATTGATTTAAAAAGACTCGTCCAGGTTAAAGGCATAACCTACAGCCTAAAGGAGCTAATTCAGGAGGAAGCTGTAGCCTCACGTTATGACAAGGGCTGTTGCTTAATATTAAGACTTTGTCCTACTGACTATCACAGGTTTCACTTTTTAGACAGTGGTACCTGCGATGAAACAAATTTTATAAAGGGGCAGTATTATTCTGTTAACCCAGTAGCACTAAGTAAAATACCCAAACTTTTTTGCCAAAACAAGAGGACCTGGAGTATTTTCCACTCAGACAATTTTGGAGATGTACTATATATTGAGGTGGGAGCTACCTGCGTTGGTACCATCATTGAAACCTATACTCCTAACACCAGAGTAAAAAAAGGTGGGGAAAAGGGCTATTTTAAATTTGGAGGCTCTACAGTGGTGCTTTTCTTTGAGCCAGACAAAATTAAAATTCATGAGGAAATAATGAAGCACAGTGCTGACGGCATTGAAACCGCTGTGCTCTTCGGAGAAACCATTGGAGAGAAATATAAATAAAAATTAGCTGCAGCTTACCTAGTAAACTGCAGCTTTTTTATAATATATCTATTTAAAGGTTCCTCTATATATCAATTCCTCTAAGGGCTTTCTTTCATTGGGAATGTCCTTTAACTGCAGCTCCTCCGGTAAATTCTCCTTATCTCCATATACTCCAAGGGCTACTATGGTAATGAGTTCATAGTCTTCTGGTATATTAAGCTGCTTTAGGGCCTCCCCCTTTCTAAAGCCGCCCATGGCATGGGTTAGATAGCCTCTCCTCCAAGCCTCCAAGGAAAGATATCCCCAGGCAGTACCTGCATCAAATTGATGCCAGCGGTTTAAATTGTTGTTATAATCGAAATTCTTCTTAGCTATTATAGCTATAAGTACTGGAGCATTTTTAGCCCATACATAGTTGCTATCAACTAGAAGTGATCTCATTGTTTTCAATTCCTCAGAAGTACTTGCTAAAATGAACCTCCAGGGTTGCTCGTTAAAACAGGAAGGAGCATAGCTTGCTGCCTCTAATATGGCCATTAAGTCCTCCTCCTTCACCTCTATATTTCTAAAGGCTCTAGAAGACCACCTTTCCTTAATCTCTGTCATTATGTTATATCTAAATTTCCTTGCCATATTATTACCTCCCTATCTTTGGCATATATACACTTACTTATATGATACCTTTATGAGCTTCTAAATACCATATCTATATTTAGTATTATTCATGCACATTATCCACAATATGTTGTGGATAAGTTTTTAGCCCCATATTGAACTTCCTTAGGTAATATTTCCTATGCCTTTTCTTTCCTTGTATACATTAATAGCTTCCAAAAATGCCTCTCCATACTTTGAAAGCTTTGCTTCTCCTATACCCTTGATACTGAGCATTTCCTTTAAGCTAGATGGCATATACTGGCTTAGTTCCTTCAAGGTGCTGTCTGCAAAAATTATATATGGGGGAACCTTTTCCCTCTCAGAGATTTCTTTTCTTAGAGCCCTTAAGTCCTCAAAGAGTGAATCATCCACTACAGTCCTTTGCTTTTTCTTTCTCACCTTTTGGAATACCATCTCCTTTTGCTTTAAAACATCAATTCCCTTTTGTCTAAGGCTAACCGTTGGATACTGCCCTTCTTTAAGCATTAGGTATTCATCTGCAATAAGCACATTTATTAAATCCTTAATTTCCTGAACCGTATAATTTTTCATAATTCCATAGGTAGATAACTTATCAAAACCTAATTCATAAACCTTTTTATTTTTAGAACCTCTAAGCACCTCTGCTATAAGTGTAGTCCCAAAGCGTTCTCTCATCCTTAGAATACAGGAGAATATCTTCTGAGCATCTATTGTAATGTCTATAAGCTCTCTATCATCATTACAGGTGCTGCAATTACCACAGTGCTCCTGCACCTCCTCTTCACCAAAGTATTCCAATATATACTTTCTGAGGCAGTGCGGTGTATGGCAGTAATCTACAACATTTTGTAGCCTTTTATATTCAAAGCTCTTTCTCTCTTCATCCATCATAGTTTGCTCTATGAGAAATTTCTGAAGCAATATGTCCTGTGCTCCAAAGAGTAAAATACACTCACTGGGTTCTCCATCCCTTCCAGCACGGCCTGCTTCTTGATAATAGGCCTCCATATTCTTAGGCATATTATAGTGAATTACATACCTTACATTGGACTTATCTATACCCATCCCAAATGCGTTGGTAGCTACCATAAGCTTAATATCATCATATAAGAAGGCATCCTGGTTTTTAACCCTTTCCTCATCTGTTAAACCTGCATGGTATTTGCCAACAGAAAAGCCCTTATCCTTAAGCCATTCATAGGTTGCTTCAACTTCTCTTCTGGTTGCACCATATATAATACCTGCTTCTCCTTTGTTGTCCTTAAGATATTGAAGTAGATATTCCCTTTTATTTTCTCCCCTTATTACAGAAAATGATAAATTTTCTCTATTAAAGCCAGTAGTAAATACACCCGGACAATTAAGCCTAAGCAGAGTTGTGATATCAGCCTTAACCTCTTTTGTTGCTGTTGCAGTAAAAGCTGTCACTATAGGTCTATTGTCCAAGGTTTTTATAAAAGCTGGTATTTGCCTGTAGCTTGGTCTAAAATCATGTCCCCACTGAGAAACGCAGTGAGCCTCATCAATTGCCACTAAGGATATATTTAAAGCCTTTACAAGAGAGCAAAAGCCTTGTGATTCTAGTCTTTCTGGAGCTACATAAATAAGCTTAAACTCCCCCTGTGACGCCCTAAAAACCCTATCCTCCACTTCCATATTGCACAATGAACTATTTATGTAGGTTGCTGCTATTTTAAGCTCCCTTAAGCTATCTACCTGATCCTTCATTAAGGATATAAGCGGTGAAATTACAAGAGTAACTCCCTCAAATAAAAGGGCTGGCACTTGAAAGCAGATAGACTTTCCAGCCCCTGTAGGCATTATAGCCAGGGTATCTCTTCCGTTTAAAATGCTTTCAATTACTTTTTCCTGGCCAGCTCTAAAGCTATCATATCCAAAATATTTTTTTAATATTACTTTTGCATTAGTTATCATCTATATACTCTCTTTCCTTAGGATGTTTTTGCACTATAAAAATAAGCAACGGCCTACTTTTTAAGTTCCATAGTGAAAATATTCCTCAACTACTTCTACTAAAGCTATTTCTATACTACTAGATTACTCTAAGTCCTGTATATTCATTTTTTCCATTTATCCATTTTACAGTGTTTACTTAGTCTTACCTTATAATATTTATTAAATCATAGAAGAAGTATTTTCTATTTCTTAGCTTTCCATCTGAATAAATTATTTTTGCATCAACTAGTAATTTTAAATATCCATTTAAAGTTGCAGGAGCAATTTTTAATCTTTCCTTAATAGTATTGCTTGTAAAAATAGGATATTCAAAAATTATATCTATGACATCTTGAATTCCTGAACTTCTAACTAAGTTTCTACTTTTTGTTATAGTCTCTTCGTATAAAATATTAATTTTGTCAATCTTATCAATATTTTTGGCAGCTTGATCTATACATGCCTTTAAAAAGAACTCTATCCATTCAGTAAAATTTTCTTTTACCCGCTGCATGTCTTTGTTGTACTGTACTTCATTATCTTCCTTATCAGCAACTACAACTCTAGTATTATTCAAAAGTTGATAATATTTAAATTTGTCTTTCTCTAAACTTTCACTTACAAAGAAATTTGCTTTACTTATTAAGCCCTTTTCAAACAAATAAAGTGGTACTAATATCCTTCCAGTTCTACCATTACCATCACTAAAAGGGTGTATAGTCTCAAACTGAGCATGGATTATTGCTATTTTAATTAAATTATCTGTTTCTGTTTCCTCATTAATAAATTTTTCCAAATTAGATATATATTCATTTACCAATTGTGGCTCAGGTGGAATAAAAGAAGCATTTTCTATTGTTGCACCTTTAGGTCCTATAAAATTTTGACTTGTTCTAAATTCTCCAGGAATTATTTTTCCCTTCCCTCTTACCTCACCACGCATTAAAATTTCGTGAACTCTCTTTATTAATCTAGTACTTATTGGCAGCGTCTTTAACAGTTCCTCTCCTATTTCTAAAGCCTCATAATAATTTAATACTTCTGCTATATCACTATTTGGGCCTTTTTTTTCGGCTCTATAGTCTAACATTTCATCCATCGTTACTTGGGTACCTTCAATTTTTGTTGATTCTATGGCCTCTCTAAGGGATAGTAAATTTAATAGTAATTCTGGCCTAATTCTTGAACTTTTTAATTTCTCATTATATATTGCTATATCTGTATTTGCCTTTATTACCTTATTTATTAATTTGTTTATATCAAGCAACTCATTATTAGGAAGTTGAAAGGGTACATATGGCTTTTTCATTTTATCACTCTCCATTTAAAACAATTCTATCTGTATTTTTATCACTATTAATATATATTATACACTTTGATTCAAAAAAGTACATATTTTCGTTCTATTTATGAAATTTATATTAGTAAACTAGGAATTAAACTTCTAAGTAATGGTGTAGGTTGTTACATTTCCGGCTTTATCGGTAGCAACAATCTGATAGGTTGCGTTGGTATTGCCTGAATTTGTATTGCCGCTTCTGAAATCCTTGTCGTTGAAGATGACGGTATCAAGGCTAGCATCGGTTACAGTTACTTTCTGGGAGGTGTAATAAGTTGCATTATCTGTAATGCCTCCGATAACCGGTGGGGTAGTATCAAAGATTACACCGTCAGAATTTACAATCACTTCGTTTCCTGCGTTGTCGGTAATGCGTGCATAATAGATGAACCTTTGCCATTTCATAAACGGACGCGGTATAAGCACTCCACACAACACCGTGAAGCTCTTGTTCGGTTAGCTCTTTATCAGCCTTGTAAACTTCAACCTTGGCGATTCCGCTAAGAATGTCATTGCTTATAACGGTTACTCCTACGTCGCTGTTAAAGAGCAAACCAAAAGTAATGGTATGAAGGAAGTTTTTGATTCTGCTCTTTTCAATAGCAATATTGCCTTCTGGAGCAGCTTTGTCCAGCTTATAGTTCAGCGTTCTTTCATACACGCTGCCGTCAGCTTTTTTGATGTAAAAGGTGTAATTTGTGCCAGTCTTGCCGCTTTCATCGCTGATGGTCAGCGTATTGCCAAAGGTTCCTGTCAGGGTTTTGCAAAGCATCCAGTCACCCACTGCAGTAACGCTGATATCAATATCTTTGGCAGCTATTATTTTATCAGAAATTGTAAAGCTTGTTTTAGCTTCGCAGCCGTTGTAATCTCTTAAGCCCCTAAATGTTATTGGACAATAGCTATTGTAATAGATACAATAATATTTTCAGGAGTGATTATTCATGAAAAAGAGAACTTATACACAAGAATTTAAAGAACAAGTAATAAAAGAAGTTAATACTGTAAAAGATATTGCAGTTGTATCTCGTAAACACGAAGTGGCAAGACCTACCTTTAGTAGTTGGATGAAGAAACAAAATTCATCTATGGCTTTAATTGAGGAAAAAGAAGTTACGAAGGAACTAAAAGATAAAGAACAGGAGAATGATCATTTAAAAAAGTTGCTTGGGGAAAAAGATTTAGAGATAGCTATTCTTAGAGATTTGTTAAAAAAAGTGAACCCTCAATTAAAGATAAAGTAGCAATTGCAGAGAAATATATAATAGAAGGAAGATAAAAGATACAGTAAAAAAGAGTATAGCTGTAAATAGAATAGTAAACTCCAGTAACACAGTATGGGCGCTAGATATTAAATATGGATATATCCATAAAGAAGATAAATTTTTCTTTTTATTAAATGTTATTGATGTTTTTGATAGAACCATTATCGACTATCATATGGGGCTTAGTTGTGATGCAAAAGATGCAGCAACGACACTAAGACGTTGTCTTGTAAAGAGAGACTTATTTAATGTGGATAAATCATTTCCAGTTGTTAGAACTGATAATGGTCCACAGTTTATAAGTAATTTGTTTAATGAAACTTGTGAAGTTCTGGGTATACACCATGAAAGGATACCTGTTAGAACACCTAATAAGAATGCCCATATTGAATCTTTCCACAGGATATTAGAGGATGAATGCTTTAGTGTTAATGAATTTGAAAGTTATAAGGAAGCCTATGTCGCTGAGGATGAATTTATGGAGAGGTACAATAAAAGAAGGATACACTCAAGTCTTGGCTATAAAACACCTGAAGAGTTTTACAACCTTTATTCTGGAGAAACTCTAGAATGGATGACTGTGCGATTATAACGGTATAGATATGCACAGTTTGCATGGAATTATGCATAAATAGTTCAACGTGAAATATTTAGAAAAATGAAGGATTCAATAGAATTTGTCCAAAATAAAGGGGTTAATCCGCCAAATCAATTATATCATAAATTAGGAAGCATTCCTAAGGATGAGAAAATCACTCTGAAGCATATTTAATCACTTCTAGTTGTGTTATTCATTATTGAATTTTAATTGGATTGTGTTATTGGGCATGAAAAAAGACCTTCCGAAATTCGGAAAGCCCGTGTTTTATGTGTCATTTGCTCAATTCAGATGTAGGGAATTTACTCTATGGAAGAATCCAGCTGACTGAAATATTCGTCAACAATCTCCTTCCAGTCTCCCTTGCAGATGATGTGATGATTGCTTATTGGACGCTTTGAAAAATATTCTGTACCATCATCCAGATGCAGACGCATCTGGGAGCGGCAAAGGTCTTCCCTATGCATAGTTTCTATTAATTCTGCGCGGCCACAGTAATGCTGCCTAAGTGTACCATCACATTTAAAAATTGTCATAACCTGTGGTTTAATATCGCAGGTTATACCTACACCTATTCCTGACTCAAAGTGAGTTGTCAAGCTGTAGTTATCCGGCATGTCTATAGGTAATGTGCAATGTGCAAATATGATTTCACCTGCATCCGGATCCATGCAGCTTGGGTTGGCCATGAAGCCGGACTGTCCCGTTAAGGCATTGAGCACTGTCATGCTTACAAGGGACTTCTGATCCCCTTCACATGCTGCAGGAATGCCTTCTGCATTTAAGGTTGCAAGTGCAAGGCATCCGGTGGTTTGCACTGCTTTCAGCAAATCAAAGCAGCGGACTGTAACTGCCTGCAGATCATATTTTTTAATAAGGCGTTTCAACGCACCATATACATTAAGTGCCTTGTCTACTTCTGCTGCATCATAGCCTTTGTTTTTTAATTCCTCTGTATAGCTGTTTTCAGGATATCCACCCTTCTTATACTCCTCAATCAGCTCATCTAATTCAAACATAACAAGCTTCATGCCGCTTACTTCCTCTAATGCAGTGAAATCTGCATCGCTGGCTATGAGACCTCCTGGAGCTCCGAAGCAACCCAGCTTCATATGGCTCATTTTTTCCTTAGCCTCTGCCACTGCCTTTAAAACCTTTAAGCGTTTAGCAATTGTCTCAAAGGAGCCGTGCAGAATCTCACCCTTTAACCCATGCTCCTTAAGGAAGCCCATGATTTCCATGGATGCTGCCAGGGAATTATAGCCTGGAGTTGTCAAAAGGATATATGGCTCCTTAGTCTGGGAGTAAAATTCCTTAAAGCCTGGCTCTGCCCCACCGGAAGCAATGTAGTAGACCGGAAGAGCTTGATTCTTTACCTCGTCCATCTCTGCACAAACCACTTCTTCTCCTAGTGCCTTGCTAAGATTTTTTAAATACTCACTGCTATAGGCAGGTATGTTTCTGTCGTTACAGTCTGCTGGTCCCATTAAGAATTTTACCTTCAATTATTCCATCTCCTCTGCTTTTATTTCACCTGTAAAGTTTTGAAAATGTATTCCTTATATTTATCTGCATAGAGCTTGCTGCATATATATGCATTTGGCTCTTTGCCCAGTACATTATTCTTATCCACCAATACCGCACCATAGCTGGGGCCATTAGAAATATCAACTTCGCAGTAATATTTCTCACACTTTTCAATGCACTCAGGATTCATGGCTGCTGCAACTGCAGATGGATCAGCCATATCCAGATAATCGTCACCAAACCTGTCATGGTTCATTTCCAGCAGGTTCTTGTTGCATTCAATTGCAAACCTGCCAAGCCTGCCACCCTTACGGATTTTTTCAATTTCCTTAGGATTAAGCATGCAGTCTCCAAGACATGCATCCCAGCCAACATATATAATCTCCTTCAGACCGGATTCTGTAACAATTTTTGCAGACTCAGGATCCTGCCAGATATTAAACTCTGCAACCGGGGTTACATTTCCATCACCTAATCCAGCTGTTCCCATAATGACAATACGTCCCGCCTTCTGCATTGCTTCGTAATCCAGACGTATGGCAAGTGCCAGATTGGTAAGGGGTCCTAATGCTATAATATCTATTTCTCCATCTTCACTTTCACGCAGTGCCTCAAGCATTTTAAGCACTCCGTTTCCTTCTGAGGGCTTAAGTCTTTCAGGTACAAGTCCTATGTCACCCATACCGTCACTGCCGTGGGTCTCATATGCAAATGACAGCTCCCTTAGCAGCATTTTGTCTGAGCCCTTATATACGGGCGGCTCATAGGTTCCGGCATATTCAATTGTAGTCAGTGTATTTGTTGTAGCCTGCTCCATTGGTACATTTCCTGAAACAGTAGTAAACATAAGTATATCAAATGCCGGATCATTAAGCGCCATGGCAATTGCCATAGCATCATCTGAACCGCAATCTGTATCTATAATAATTTTCTTTTTATTTTCCATCATATCTATTCCTTTATTTTATATACTTTGAATTTAAAACAATGATAATCTTTCAAGCAGTCAAGCTATTAACTAGCCCTGTGTTCAAAGCATGCATGCTTTAAACACACCTCCTGCCAGAGAGCTTATTTGTCCTGTTCAATCAGCAGTTTAATTGCATCACAGGCTATTTCTATAGTATGGTTATTCATATCACCATATGCCATAATAGCACCTGCCCTGGCACCTCTTATAGAAGATACGATAAATAAGGTTGATGCTTCCATCTCAGACGCCATTACTCCGCTCTTTTCCCATGCCTCCCATCTCTGGTGAAGCCTGCTGCTGTTTGGCATGCTGTCCGGGTCATGCTGTCCATAAAAGGCATCCTTTGACTGTCCAATTCCTTCTGCAAATTTATAGCCCTTTGCTGCGCAGGCCCTTGACAGGGCATCAGTTACATGACGATCTGCAATTGCCGGATACTCAATTGGGACATAATGAACTGTTGTACCTTCATCACGAACGGCACCAGTGATAATTACTCCCTCCAGGCTCTCATCATAGCTTTCCGGGCAGATTCGTCCACAGGTTCCAACACGGATAAATGTATCTGCTCCGCAATGAATAAGCTCCTCTACAGCAATTGCTGCAGACGGTCCTCCCATGCCTGTGCTGGTAACTGAAACCTTTACTCCGTTTAAGGTTCCAGTCCATGTCTTATGTTCACGGTTATGGGCAACCAGCTTGGGATTGTCAAGCTGCTGGGCAATTATATCTGTACGGAAGGGGTCTCCTGGAACCAGTACATACCTGCCCACATCGCCCTTTTTACACTTAATATGATATTGCTGTCCTTTTTCATTTAATACTTCCTTGCTTTGTATTGCCATCATGCATACTCCTTTTCTGTTGTATTTACCATCAGCATTACAGCTGCAATCAGAGTGATTATAATCATAATAACTGCATACCAAAATGAAAACCCTACTCCTACTTTTTCAACCAGGAATCCGGTAATAATAGGGGTTAATATATCTGAAGCTCCCCCAACTATGGCCACCAAAGAGCTTGCTATGCTAATGCGTTTATAGCCAATTCTTGTTGCAATGGCCACAATAACGCTAAAGAGAACTCCAAGAAAAAATCCTGCTATAAAAACTCCTACAAAATATACGGCTGCCTTATTTATAAAAATCGCAATCAAAAGTGCCAGCGCTGCACACACATTGTTTATTATAAGCACCTTCTGGGTCTTTACCTTTCTAAGTATTAAAATAAAGGCCAAGGACCCGAGGAAACAGCCCAAATTATATATGGTCAGCATATATGCAGATGATGAGGAAGATATTCCCATGCTTTCTGCAAAGCTGGATGTATACATGCTTATAGTGTTTACTGCAGCACAGTATGCTGCACATACAATGAGGATTGTTGCATAGGCAAGGATAACATTTTTGCCGTATAATGGTTTTACACTTTCTGCCTTGCTTTCTTCATGCTCCTGCATATCCATTTTTGCAAATGGCATGCATATCAGCATAATAACTGGCACTAGCAAAAGAATATAGTAAGCAAAGTAGAACGGCTGGTTATTTGAGAGGAGCAGGCCTACCAGAAATGGTGTTGTAAAACTTCCAAGGCCAAACATTGCCTGACCTGCACTCAGAGAGCCTTCATAATTTTTCTTAAATGCAGTGCTCAAAAGCACCGGGCACACAGTATCCTGTGCCCCCATTCCGACACCACCCAGAAATGCAAAGAAAAGCCCTGCATAATAATTTGCAATCGATGGTATTCCCAGCAAAAACGCTCCTACAAGTACTACGCCGATTGCAAGCACCTTTATAGGTCCCAGCTTTTCTACCAGCCGTCCCGTTCCATATACTGTAAGGACTCTTCCAAATGCATAAAATGAGCCCAGCAGTACAACTTGAGTCAATTGCATCTGGTACAGCTTTACCAGATGCGGCAGGCTGCTTCCTACCACAAGGCAGGCTGCACCTGTTAAGAAATACATTGCAAATGCCAGAAATGCTATTAGTATATGATTTTTTTTCATTTGTTGTACCTATCCATAATTTTTTTTACTGCTTCATCAATATTAATTACCGAGCCTTCAATCCCCAAAGCACTACATACTCTGCTTACATAAGGCTGTTTCAGCATGGCATGCTCTAGTGATTCAAAATCCCAGAATATTTCTTTAGGTTTTCCCGACCGAACAATTTTCTTCTTTGCCATTACAATAACTCTGTCAAAATTTTCTGCCACAAACTCCATATCGTGGGATATGGTTATAACAGTCTTTCCCTGTTCATGAAGGAGCTTTAAAATTTCGCTCAACCTTTCGTCTCCTTTTATGTCCTGCCCTGCTGTAGGTTCATCAAAAATCAAAATATCTGTTCCCATTGCAATAACCGCTGCAATTGTCACAAACTTTCTCATGGAAAGAGGCAGATTCATAGGGTTCTCGTCCTTATAGATATCCATTCCTGTCATCTCAAGTGCATCCTTAACGCGCTTGTTCTCTTCTTCAAGGCTAAGCTTTAATGTTTTTGGTCCAAAACGCACTTCACTTTCAACTGTTGAATGAAAAATCTGGTCATCAGGGTTTTGAAATACATATCCTACAATTCTTGAAATCTGTGCTGTAGTATAATCCTTTGTATTCATGTCCCCTACAAGTATCTCTCCTTTTGTAGGCCTGAGGAGACCATTCATCATCTTTACCGTAGTTGTCTTTCCTGCTCCGTTCTGACCTACAATGGCTACGTTTTCTCCTGCTTTTATTTCCATGTTGATATTGTCTACTGCCAGGTATCCTCCCGGATAGGAATAGCTTACATCTTTTAATATCAAATCTCTCATGCCTGTTTCATTCCTTTCAACGCCTCAGAAATGACTTCTACTGCCTGTTTTTCGGTTACCGGAATTGTAGAAATCGGCAGGCCCATCTTCTTTAATCTGCTTCCCAGTATTGCTACCTGTGGAAGAGCTGTGCCCTGCTCTGAAAGTGACATGTCTGACAGTACTTTTTCTTTTGGGCCTTCAGCAATCATTGAGCTGCCTTTAAATACCAGAACCTCATCTGCATACTCTGCTATAAGGTCAATCTTATGCTCTATCAGAATAACAGTTTTGTGCTCTTCCTTTAATTTGCTTATAATCTTAAAAACACTTTCTGTCCCTTCAGGATCCAACTGGCTGGTAGGCTCGTCTATTATAAGGATATCAGGCTGCAGCACTATTACAGATGCCAGCGCAACCCTTTGCATCTGTCCGCCAGACAAATCGTAGGGATTCTTTTCTGCCAGCGATATAATATCTGTCATCTCCATAACATCTACCACGCGTCTTTCAATCTCCTCTACCGGAACCCCGAAGTTCTCAAGCCCATAAGCAACCTCTTCAAATACGGTGTCTTTTACACCACTTATCTGTGTAAAAGGATTTTGGAATATATATCCAATTTTTGTGGAAAGCTCACCACCATATTCAGATATATTCTTTCCTTCTACCAGGACCTCCCCTTTCAGTTCTCCTTTATAAAAGCTGGGAGCAAAGCCTCTTAAAATTGCCCCTAAGGTGGTCTTTCCTGCTCCATTTTCTCCAATTACTCCATAAAACTTACCACGCTCAATCCTTAAATTGAGATTTTGAATGGACGGCTTCTTAGCAAGCGGGTAAGAGTATGTCACGTCTTTACATTCGATTACAATATCCATAATGCAACTCTTCCCCCTATAATAAATATAGTAATAACAATTGAAACCACTTTAACCCTGTTTTCTATGCCCGATTTCTTAAGATTGAACAAATGCGTTTTCTCACCCTGCATAGAAAAACCACGTGCCTCCAGTGTAAGCACCTTTTCCTCAGCTCCTATTACAGCACCAAGTATAAGTGGTACAAGTGAAGGGAAGAACGCCTTTGCCCTTACTATCACATTGCCCTCTGTTTCTACACCACGGGCCCTCTGTGCGTTCATAATAGTCTTGCTGTTGTCGCTTAATATGTTTATCATTTTAAGTGTGGAGGTAAATACATAGGCTGCCTTATAATTCATGCCTGATTCTTCCAAGGCCCTTGCGATCTCCTTGTTTGATGTAGTCTGAAACAGCCATACAAAAATACCAGCAATATCCATAATCATAAAGGAAAGCGACACTCCGGTGCGCAATCCCTTTTCAAAAATTCTTATAATTCCGAATCTAAAGAGCTCCTCTCCTCCCGGAACAATAAAGGTCTGAACTAGAAAGATAATAAAGGCAACAAGTGTAACTGCTTTCAAGCCCTTTATACTTTTCTTAAACGCGCCACTTGCAGCGCACAAAATTAAAATAACCAGGAACCAGGGTATTATTATAAGAGAAAGCTTAGCATCCGTTAAATGTATAGAAGCCAGTACAAAAGTACATACTGAATATAAAATCACTACCAGGAATTTTATAGCAGGATGAAGTCCTGCAAGTTTGTTTTTTTTATTTATTTGTATTTTTTCAATATACATATTTTCCATAAGTACCTCTTTTATAATAAGGTTATTTTTGATACGTTAAGAAAGCTGCCAGAGGGTAATTGTAACTACTTGTTTACTATTTTACTTTTCTTTTATGTAGTTGCTTCCGCAACCAAACTTAACAAGTGTTCTTGCTGGGATGACCTTTATGACTGCCCAGCTGATTAAGAAAGAGATAATACGATCAAGTACCGTAAAGATTCCTTCTGTGCCAAAGAATGCAGCCCAGATATTAGCTCCAGCTGCCATTGCTGCTGCTGTGATTATAGAAGTACCGCCACCGGTAACACCGCCATATACCAAAACAACTATTGGTGCAGCTGTGATAATAGATACAGCCGCCATTATAAGCATTGAGAGTATCCATTTCCACCATACGCTGAACCAGTTTTTTCTAGCCAGGAAACCGGTTACAAGACCAGCTATAATATTAACTGGGATAAATGCAAAATTAACGGGGTTAGCAATACCAGTAACAACATTTGTCAGCAAACCTGTCACTGCGCCTACCCATGGTCCACATAACATAGCTGTAAAAATTGTTCCAATCGTATCCAAATACATTGGCAGCTTCAAAATTGATGCAAGCTGTCCACCTACAAAGTTAACTGCTACTCCCACTGGAATAATAAGCATTGCCAACATTGAAAAATCTTCTTTGATAGAATACTTCTTTTTCTCTGACATTGTCATTTCCTCCTTCATATTTGGTTACCAATCACTTAAATTTTACCCTCACGGCTCTTTCCCTTTGGCAGTATCATGATGCACGTAAAACCATCATATCAACGCAATAGTCTTACTTGACTTTACAATATCACATATATATAATTAGTAAAATGACATGTGTCATTTTATGTCGTTTATTTTGATAATAAGTGAGGATATGTTTAGTAATGTATGAAGATATTATGAAAGCACTCGAAATTGTCTTTAACGAAAAGTATGATAAATTAAATCCTGCTGCTTCCTTCAATCCCAACATATGCCGTGAACATATAATTGTTGTAGAAAGAAACCATACAATTATTTATCAGAAGGATCCTGTTAAATATTTTTATTTTCTTCTTAGTGGACGAACTGTTATACTTAACCATATTGAGTGGAACGATGATAATATTATTGACTATGTAAAACCACCCCATATACTTGGCCTTGTGGAGTATCTGAACGATACCCCTTCCTACACAGCATTTGTTATGGCAGACACAAGGTGTGTGTTATTCCGGATTGCAGCTGAGGATTTCATACAAATTATAAAGCAGGATGTGACTTTGTGCTACCAGGCCCTTGTTTTACAGGGTAAAACTACTAATACCAACATGGCACATGCCGAGCTGACCAATATTTTTCACCCAAAGGACAAGCTTGGGCATTACCTATATATTCAAGCCCAACATCACGTTCCCTATGTATGTAAGATGACAAGAAGGGATTTATCAAATGAGCTGCATATAAATCTGCGTACACTATATCGCTATATTGATTCCATGAAAGACAGTGGATACCTTACACTTCATAAAGGTAAAATTATAGTTAAAGAAGACAATTTTGAAAAGCTTGCCGGAAGGTACAACATTGTTATATTATAATTTTTGCACATACATATAAGGAGAACTTTATAATGAAAAAAATAATATTTGCATCACATTGTATTCTTAATACTGCTTCCAAGGTTGTTCTCTTCAACCAGGAGGAAATTAATGCTGAAGAGACTCTTCGCAAACAGTTTATGAGACAGGCTATTGATAATGACATTCAGATCATACAGCTACCCTGTCCCGAGTTTACCCTCTATGGTGCTAAAAGGTGGGGGCATGTAAGCAATCAGTTTGATAATGTGTTTTTCAGGTCACATTGCCGCAGGATTCTCTCCCCCATACTGGACCAGCTAAAGGAGTATCTGGCAAATGGCGAAATGTTTGAAGTATTAGGATTTGTAGGAGTAGATGGGAGTCCCAGCTGCGGTGTAGACTACACCTGCTATGGAGACTGGTATGGTTCTTTTGAATGTCGCCAAAATCTAGATGCGACTCTTAATACCTGCCGATTAGGAAAAGGACCTGGGGTGCTTATGTCCACATTAATTGAAATGCTTAAGGAAGAGCAGCTTGAAGACAAGGTTGTTATAACCTCACTGTTTGCACCAGAGCCAGAAAAATGCCTTAGCCTTCTAAAAAAATAAATTAATGTTTTACACTTAAAAGGACATATGCAGGCTCTTATAAGAAGTCCGCATATGTCCTTTATTTGACTGTGAACGTATCTCCTGCCAGATGCTGAAAATCAATCCACAATCATATTCATCACTTAGGAAGCAAGCACCATAGTTGCTACAATTATACCACAGATGTAAAATAGCTCAAGCCATGTATGATGTCATTAGATTAAGTATAGTTACTTACTTATCCAGAGAATAAATATCATCTAAAAAAGCACTTCAAACGAAGTGCTTTTTTCTGGTGCGACAGAGAGGATTCGAACCCCCGACCAACTGGTTCGTAGCCAGCTACTCTATCCAACTGAGCTACTGTCGCAGATTAACATAAATATATTAACACACTATGCTATAAAAATCAAATTCAAATTATGGTACAAATTCCTCATTTAATATAGACATAATAATCAAGCCATGATAGCTTCCCCTGGAGAAAAACCTGTTTCTCATGACCCCCTCCTGCACAAAGCCGCAGGCATTATAGCATTTGATGGCTCTTTCATTAAAGTCAGCCACCTCAAGCTCCACTCTCTTTGCTGCTCTGCTCATGAAAAGATATGAAAGTAAAACCTCTATAGCATCTCTGCCATAGCCAAGGTTCCAATAGGCCTTATCCAGCGTAATACCAATCATGTATACATTAGGACAATCCTTAGCTTCCTCATAGGTGATATAACCTAGAAGCTCCTCCCTTTTGCTTACAATAGAAAGATATTTTCTACTAAGGGACATAAACCTATTGAAATTATCCATAATAAACTCTCTTCCAGGAGGTATTATAAAGGATATATCGTAGTTTCTCACCTCATCGTCACACCATATCTTATAGAAAAAGGCTATATCCTTCTTTTCTACCCCTCTCAGATATACTTCTTTTCCAGTTAACATATTCCCCATCTTCTTTTCATATAATCTCACTTTTATTATAAAACTGCTGAGGAGTTAATACAATAATAAAAAGACATTCGTAAAACGAATGTCTTTGGCGGAGAGAATGGGATTCGAACCCATGCTAGGGTTACCCCTACTAACGGTTTAGCAAACCGTCCTCTTGAGCCACTTGAGTACCTCTCCAAATTAAATATTTACTTGGCGGAAAGAAAGGGATTCGAACCCTTGGTACGGTCACCCGTACGCCGGTTTTCAAGACCGGTGCCTTAAACCAACTCGACCATCTTTCCATGTATAACGACAAGTATTATTATATCAACCTATAAACACTATGTCAATAATATTTAGCATTATTTTTACCCTTAAAACCCGGTGTTTGCTGGACATACTGGTTAGTATTTCTGTTGCAATATATCTTATTTCTAATCCTAGTATAACATAAAGGTCAAGTAGTTACGGGATAAAATAATAGGGAGGAGAAATTTAAGTCTCCTAAATTTCTCCTCCCAAAAGGTCTATAATTACTATGATATATTATTTAATCTCTTCTAACCCACCCATGTAAGGTCTTAAAACCTCTGGGATCTCTATAGAGCCATCTTCTCTTTGGTAGTTCTCTAGTATTGCTGCAAAGGCTCTTCCTATGGCCACACCTGAGCCATTTAATGTGTGTACAAACTTTGCCTTATCCTTGGGGTTTTCCTTATACTTGATATTTGCCCTTCTTGCCTGGAAGTCTTCAAAGTTACTGCAGCTTGATATTTCAACGTACTTTTTATAACTTGGCATCCACACCTCAATATCATATTTAAAAGCTGCTGTAAAGCCTAGATCTCCCATGCATATCTTAACCACTCTATAGGGCAGCCCTAACCCCTGCAAAACAGATTCTGCATCCCTAGTAAGCTTCTCCAGCTCATTGTAGGATTCCTCGGGCTTAACAAACTTAACAAGCTCAACCTTATTAAATTGATGCTGCCTTATGAGTCCTCTAGTATCTCTTCCTGCAGATCCTGCCTCAGAACGGAAGCAGGCACTATAGGCTGCATGACATATAGGCAGCTCCTCCCCGCTAAGTATCTCATCTCTGTAGAGATTAGTTACTGGCACCTCTGCTGTAGGAATAAGGAAATAGTCCTCATCTGTTAGCTTAAAGGCATCCTCCTCAAATTTCGGAAGCTGGCCAGTTCCTGTCATGCTTCTTCTGTTAACTATATAAGGAGGAAGTATTTCAGTATATCCATTCTTATCTACATGTGTGTCTAAGGAATAACTTATAATAGCTCGTTCCAACCTTGCTCCTAGTCCCTTATACACAGTGAACCTAGATCCTGTAACCTTTCCAGCTCTCTCAAAATCTAATATATCAAGGTTTGTTCCTAAATCCCAGTGTGCACTGGCATCAAAGTTAAAGCTTCTGGGTGTTCCCCATCTTCTTATTTCCACATTGTCCTCATCAGATTTTCCCTTTGGAACCTCACTGTTTGGGATATTAGGTATTCTCATTAGTATGTTCTCGATTTTTTCATCTACTTCAGATAACTTAGAGTCATATTCCTTTATGTCCTCTGAAAGCTTTTTTAAATCTGCATATAAGCTCTCAGTATTCTCTCCAGCCTTCTTCTTTTTAGCAATTTCACCTGTTTCCTGGTTTCTTCTGTTCTTGAGGTTTTCAACCTCCATCAGCATTTCTCTTCTCTTTTCATCAAGTGCCACCACTTCATCTATAAGAGAGATATCTACTGACTCCCCTCTTTCTCTCATTATGGCCTTGAATTCATCTACATTGCTTCTGATTCTTTTTAAATCCAGCATAATACACAGCCAAAGTAAATTCGGCTTTCCCCTCCTTCGTTTATTGGGCCTTACCAATGTTTTTTGTGCATAGGATATCTACCCCTGTATTTAAAATGTTTTTACATACCACATCACCCATTTTTATGGGTGCTCCAACATATATCCTGCTTAGTGCTCTTGAACACTCTACCCATATTTTTTTGTCAATGGGTTTACTGGTCTTAACTGGTACTACGTTGCATTCAGCACCTTTAATTCGTACCAATGTAGTTAAAACCTCTTCTCTTTCCATATGCTTATCCCTCCGAAGATTTCTATACTCCATCAAATTCCTTTATTCTATTAAGCACCATTTTTGAGTTTTTTGAATCCTTTACTACATCAGTGTAGCTTTTATCTGTTTCTCTAGCCAAAATAGAAATTATTTTATTTAGACAGTAGGAGCCTTGACAAGCACCCATGGTAACCCCTGTCCTTCTTTTTATACCCTCTACGGTACGAGCACCTAGTGGCCGTCTTATGGCATCTACTATTTCACCTTCAGTTATATTGTGACAGGCGCAGATTATATTTCCGTACTTCTTATCCACCTCTATCACTTTTTTTCTTTCCTCATCGGACATATCTGAAAACTTAAAGTACTCTCTTCTCTTATCTATAAAATGCTTTTTAAGCTTGCAATTCATATTAGATATTATAGTCTCACATACAATACTTGCTATTGCAGGAGTCATAGTAACCTGTGCATAATGCTTTCCAGTTACCTTGATATAGCCAATATCTATAAAGCTATCATCAATTATTATTGGCTCCTTATAATAAGGTGTCTGAAAGAAATTATTTACATCGTTCTCTTCAAGCTCCTTTAGCAGATAGCTTATTTTATCCAAGGTTTCAAAGTGATTCATCTTTTTTCTTGAGCTTATAGCAGCTATGGTACTTCCCTGAAGTGTGGGCAGGGTGTATATTTTTTCATCCTCGTCCTTCACTGAAAAGATTACATGCTGAAAATCGCCCTTAAAATCCTTGTCTAACACAAAGTAATTCAAGTTTAGCTGTGCTTCCTCAGGTACCTCTTTGTTATTATTATCAATGCTGTAATTCTTACCTGGTGTAGTGTTTAAAACAAGCTTACAGGTAAATTTATTTTTATTTGTTATTACTCTAAAGCCCCTGGTAAGTCTTTGTATATCTACAACCTCTTCCTCAAGCTTAAAGTTTACACCGTTATCAAAGGCCACCTCTGCATAGGAAAGTGCCAGATCATAGGGGCAGATAGTACCAGCGTTCTTTGAATATAGTGCCTTTATTACCTCCTTAGGGAGATTAGGCTCCAATTTCCTTGCCTCATCCCCTGAGAGCAGATATAGATTTTGCACTCCACCCTTAAGGGCTTTTTCATACATGTCCTCTACCCTTATTTGCTCCTCCTCATTTGCTGCAATATAAAGAGAGCCACAGCGTGAAAAGGGTACATTAAATTTCTCAGTAACCTCATCTAAAAGTTGATTTCCCATCTGCTCCAGCTTCATTGTAAGACTGTTATTACTTTCACAGCCATCATATACAATGGTGCTGTTTATAAGGGCAACATCATCAGCTACGTCATAATTTTTTTCAATTAGTGCTATATTTAAACTGTATTTGGAAAGCTCGTAGGCCGCTGCACAGCCTACGATACCTCCTCCTAAAATCAATACGTCATAATCCACAATTATTCCTCCTGAATAAAGATAAAATATGGACTAATGCTTCTCCTCTAATTTATCTTATTTAGAATTTCACCAAGCTTTTTAATATATTCGCCATACTTAGCCCAGTCACCATTTTTTTGTGCTTCTAGAGCCTTATTATAAAGGTCCTTTGCTTCCTTTAATTCAGGAGTTATTACTGGACCTGTAGTAGTTCCTGGTGTTGGAGTAATGCCGCCCTCTGCAGGCGCTTTAATATCAAAAATTAATGCAAGCGCAGTATCAATATTTTCTGACATTACCATCTTATCATTGTAACCAACTATTACTCTCTTCATCTCTGGTATACTGTTTTTACCACTAGCCCTCAAATAAACCGGCTCTACATATAAAAGCGAATTATCAAGAGGCAAAATAGTAGTATCTCCAAATTGCACCTGAGACCCTTCCTTGTTCCAAAGAGAAAGCTCTTTTGATATAGCAGTATCTTGTTTTAGCTTTTGCTTAAACAGATAGGGGCTATATATAGGCTTTGAGGTAGGGTACTTATACATGAACAGTTTACCATAATTGTCTCCATCCATACGAGCTCCAAATAATGCCACCATGTTTTCCTTTTCTCTCATAGTGTAGTAATTTACAAGTACCATTTCCTCTTTAGTTTCTCCTGCTAGCTTCATAATTAAATAAGAGGATGGATTTGTTATTTTTTCACTATCAAGCTGCTTCTGGTTTTTAGAAATATTCCACTGATCGTCTCCATTATAGAAAACCATAGGATCTGTAACATGGTATTTACTTAAAACCTCACACTGAACATCATAGATATACTCTGGATATCTATGATGCTGTTCTATACCCTTTGGAACCTCCTCCAGCTTTTTAAAGAGCTTTGGAAATATCTTAGCATAGCTTTCAACAATTGGGTCCTTTGAATCCACTATATAAAAGCTTGTAGAACCATCCACTGCATCAATAACAACCTTTACTGAGTTTCTTATATAGTTGATATTGTTATAGGGTGTAGAGTAAGGATATCTTGAAGAGACTGTATAGCCATCAATAATCCAATAAAGCTTACCATCATTTATTACAAGCTGAGCATCCTTATCATAGCTTAAGAAGGGAGCTATCTTTTCCACTCTCTTCATTACATTTCTATTGATTAATATCTTACTATTATCATCTATATTCCTAGACAGAAGGAAGTTAATATCCTTCTGATATAGAGCAAACAACAGTCTATTCCAGGAAGTAAGGTTGATTCCTGAATTTGCACTGTAGGTGGTGTCCTTATTAGCTCCTCCCTCTGGATAGTCAAATTCCGTAAGATTCTTAGCATTTACTATAGCAAAATCATCGGTTTTTTCCCCGAAGTATATTCTAGGATTGTCTAGCTTTATATCTGTGCTGTTATTAACAGGGATATCCTTCATAACAAAATCAGGCTGACCTTCAGCAGTTACTGTGGCAACCTTGCTCATTACTACTCCATAGCCATGAGTATAGGTAAAATGTCTGTTCTGCCAGGTATTATTATCCATGGATTCTAAAGTTATCTCTCTAGGTGAAATAAAAATCTGACTATATTTCCCATTAATATAATATCTATCTACATCTGTATCTGTGAAGGTATAGTACGGTCTTATAACCTGTACTTGATTATAGAATTCCATAGAAGGCTCGAAGGAATTTATTTTTATATTGTCTATACTGTCATTGTTCTTTTGAATATCCTCCTTAGTGAGCTGATGACTTAAATCATAGGGTATCTGCTTCACGTCATTTACATTAAAAGCCTTCTTAGTGGCTTGTATATTATATTCTATATAAGGCTGCTCAAAATTCTTTTCATTGGACTTAACTATGAATCTTTGAACTGCAGCAGATGCAGCACCTTCCCCTATTACCAGCACCACTATTATTCCAATAACCCATAGTATTGGCTTTACCTTAGAATACATAACACTTGTAAACACTACAACTGCTCCCAGCAAACAAACTACTGTGAGTATTCTATAGAACATAAGAGAAACCTTAACATCTGTATAACCTGCTCCGAAAACCACACCTGTTGGGCTATACACAAGATTCCATGCCTTAACTATAAAACCAAAGGATAGACATAATAGGATAAGCGCACCTATTATTGCAAGCTGCTTTCCAGCAAAACCTTTAATTCCCCCCTTTGAAAATTTAATGTTATTAATAATTTTCCCGTTGCTTCCAAAATTAAAACCATCTTTTAAATTCAATGCAAAATAAAGAACAAGGGTCAAAAGCACCAAGAAAAATAATAGTCCTAGAGCCCTTCCATATAAGGATTGAATAAGGGGCAGCTTAAAGATATAAAAGGAAATATCCTTTTTAAATATGGGATCTACCTCGTTAAAGGGAGTAGCATTAGCAAACTGAAGTATCATATACCAATAGCTGCTTGAAAAGCCAAGAGCAGTAAAAAAAGATACAACTAAATCTGCTAAAAAAACTATTTTTTTCTCTAAGGCTCTTTTTCTAAGATCCGTCTCTATAATATTTTTATGTTTTATTATACTCTTTCTTATGCTTATGTAGTAAAACCATATAGCAGCAAACAGAACTATGAATATTGGTAATGTGAGTATAGCTATAGCCTTTATCTGAGTAAAATATATAGATAAAAATCCCAGCTGACTAAACCATTTTATATTAATATCAAAGGTTACTAGCGTGTCCAGAAATATAAAAAATAACACCAGTACAACAATGATACTAATCAGTAACTTCTTTCTCTTCAATATGATCACCTCTTATTTATTTTAAGAAGCTTTGCTGCAGTAGTATCCACAGTGTCTATGGCACCAACAGGACATAACTCCTGACAACAAAAACATCTTATACATTTTTTTAAATCCCATTGTGGAAGCTTCTTACCCTTTTTATCCACCAGGGTAATTATATGGGGCTTCTCAGGACAGACCTGAAGACACCTTCCACAGCTTACGCATTTATCAGCTATAACCACAGGCTTTGGAGCAATCATAGCCCTAAGCAGCCTATTAACTTTTGGATTTATAAAGTTGAAATTATCTGCCCTTCTTGAAAGCACAAAATCCTTGCACTTCATGTCCTCTATAGTCTCACCTAACACCTCTATTTCCTGTGGAAGTACATCACCTATTTTAGCCAAATGTGCTTCCTTTAAAACTGGTACAAAAGTGGGATCCTCATAACCAATGAGCCTTACTGCAGTAGAATCTACAGCACAGATGTCCTCTCCCATAATAAGAGTGTTCATCTGCTTTGGTGTTCCATTTTTAGGACCATTGCCCTCCATGGCTATGATACCATCTAAGATTGCAAAGCTTGTGCCTACAACCCCATTTAAATCCAGCAGCATTTTAGAAAAGTTTGAGGCTTCTGGCATACGGGTGTGCCATGCTGCCTTTCTTGTACCTGGAACACAGCCAAATTGATTCTTTATAGCTCCACTGTAATAGGCCATGGCATGGGTTTTAATCTTGGGTAGTGTTATAACAACCTCTGCCTCATAGGCAGGCTTTGCTATTTCCCAAGACTTACACAATAACCCCTCTTCATACTTTACGTGTATTGCCTCCCTAAAGTCTGCAAATTCTACACCATATTTTTCTGCCACCTGCTGCAGCCCACATTTTTCTGCAGCCTTTCTACCATCCCCAAAGCCTGGTGAATCACCATAGGCGATAAATCTGCTATAGTCCCTTATTATCCTGATTACTGCTTCAAATACCGCATAGTGAGTTACTACAGGTGACCCTGGAGCCTCTACACTAAGCAGATTTGGCTTTAACAGTATTTTTTTATCCTTACCTAAAATTCTCTTTAAGTATTGTTCTCCACCTAACAGCTCAAAACCCTCTCTTAAGGTCTTTTCAATTAAATCTACATCATAGCTGCCGCATCTTAACAAAGCTACCCTACTCATAATGTAATCTCCCTTATTATAGTCTTATTCCTTCAATAGGTAATTCTTTTTCTTTAACTCTTCTATGATCTTTTTAACTGTATCCTCATCCTCCACTACTATGGTATGGAGATGAACTCCTCCTGTAAGAGCAGACAATGGCTCAGCCTTATATTCTAAAAACTTCTCCATGAACTTCTTAACGTCATAAAGATTTTTTAGCATCAGCATAGCCCTTAGTTCACCGTATAGCGGATGCTCTATAATTACATCCTCAATAATGCCTCCATAGGACACGATTACTTTTAACTCATCCTCTATATTTTCCGTGCTGTGACATACCGCTATTACTCTTCTTATTTTATTAAATTCCTTGGACAAAAACATATACCCTTCAGGAGTAGCTATGATATTTTTCCCTTCTGCTCTTAATAGGGCAATGTCCTTTACAATAACCTGACGGGTAACCCCTAACCCTTCTGCAATATCCTGACCCTTAAGAGGTACTGAACTATTTTGTAACAAGTTTAAAATGTAAATTTTTCTCTCCTTTGAATTCATGTTATTACCTCTTTTATATTAATTTTTATTATCACAAATCCTAAGTATCTCTAATTCCTCATCTTTTTCTATAAGGTCATTATTATGGTGCTCTTTTACCAGATATAAAAATCTTTCATCATAGCCAAGGGACCCTAGTATTTCTTCACCTAGCTTTCCATGCTCATAGTAAACTCTTATCTTTTTTATATTGGTATACTTTCTTATCTTTCCCCTAGTAAGCTTATCTGCAAGTACCATAATTGATTTATTTATAGGATTAAGAGGCTTATATGTCTTTCCAATGTCATGAAAAAGTGCCACTACAACAAGTTTTTTTGAATATACTCCTCTTTCCCTTGAAAGCTCTTCTACATCTCTTGCTACTTTTATACAGTGCTTTTGCTCATATACAGGCATCCTATAAAAAAGCTTTCTTTCTTCCTCAGTAATATATTCCTCAAGGAAAAGTTTATCCTGTTTTGTTAAACAAGCTGTTAATGCCCATAAAAATTGTTTTACCCTGTACATATCTTCCTCCCCTTTAGGGCTTATGACTATATTTCAGTATCTATATTATACCATTATACTTTATCTTTACAAAACTACTCTTTAAATAAAAAAAAACAGCTCAATGAGCTGTTTTTATGGTGGAGATAAAGAGACTCGAACTCTTGACCCTCTGCGTGCAAGGCAGATGCTCTCCCAACTGAGCTATACCCCCATATGGTGGACCTTCAGGGACTCGAACCCCGGACCAACCGGTTATGAGCCGGTTGCTCTAACCAACTGAGCTAAAGATCCATTCTTAATCTGGCAACCACCTAGACCTTTTGCCTCTTCCACAG
>DBMJ01000007.1 GCA_002298125.1 Clostridium sp. UBA701
CCGTTTTACGGGTGGTCATGACTATTTAGTTAAGTACATTTCCCCAACTCTATATATATCTCCAGCTCCCACAGTGATTAATAAATCTCCTGGTAAAAGCCTTTCCTCTAAATAGTTTGTCATATCTAAAAAGCTATGAAAGTTTTTGCAGTTTACACCACGCTGTCTTATTCTATTCCCCAGCATGTCGGAGCTTACCTCCTTGTTATCCTTCTCTCTGGCGGCATAGATATCTGCTAGCAACAGTTCATCAACCTCATCAAAGGAAACTGCAAAATCCTCAAATAGGATTTTGGTTCTTGAATAGGTGTGAGGCTGAAATGCACAAAATAGTCTGTTATGAGGCATTTTTGAGGCGGCTTTTAGCACTGCCTTAATTTCTGTAGGATGATGAGCATAATCGTCTACAACGAAAACACCATTTTTTTCACCCTTTCTTTCAAAGCGTCGGTGGGTGCCATAAAAGCTCTCAAGACCTGAGCTTATAGCTTCTGTTGGAAGCTCTAAAGCCAAGGCTGCACCAATAGCTGCCAGAGCATTTAAAACGTTATGTGGGCCAGGAACCCTAAGTATAACCTTAAATAGTTTATCTCCCCTATAATTTACTGTAAAGCTTCCACAACCCCTCTGATCAAAATTAAGCTCATAGGGTATAATATCGCCCTTTTCAAGACCATAGGTAATTACATTGCAGGGTGCAGAAGGAAGAATTTTTGCGATTTTTTCATCCTCTCCCCAAGCCACAACATAGCCCTCCTCAGGTATTGTCCCTAGAAACTTTTGAAAGGTATCCTGAATGTGGTTTATGTCTCTATAAAAATCTAAGTGATCTGCATCAATATTTAAAACAACACCCACGTAGGGATAGAACTTCAAAAAGGATGCTTTATATTCACAGGCTTCTGTTAAAAAATATTCACTTTTGCCACTTCTTACATTGCCCTCTATTAAATCTAAATCTCCTCCTACCAAAATAGTAGGGTCAAGCTGAGCCTTACATACTATATGTGCCAGCATAGAAGTAGTGGTGGTTTTACCGTGGGTCCCAGATACTGCTATGCTGTATTTGAAATCCCTCATAAGATATCCTAAAAATTCTGCTCTATCCATTAGTACTTTACCTTGGGCCTTAGCACCCATTAGCTCAGGGTTATCCTCAGAAATAGCTGCGGTATATACTATTAAATCGGAGCCTTCAATATTTTTGCTTTCATGTCCTATGTGGATTACAGCTCCCTTTGCTGCAAGCCTTTCTGTAGCCTGTGAGGCCTTCATATCAGAGCCGGACACTCTATAGCCGTGGTTAAGCAGTATTTCTGCAAGACCACTCATGCTCACTCCGCCAATACCAATAAAGTGTATATGTTTGTTCTTATCTTTCTCAAAATCAAATGACAATTCAAAATCACTCCTTAACGCTAAATCCAGTTAATGCTATCCACTTATAATTATATACAAAAAGCCTTGAAAAAAATACAGCTTATCCAATATGGCCTCATAAAAATTATAAAAACAAGCCTGCTCTATTGCAATGCAACATGAATAATAATATAATAATACTAAGAAAAAGTTCGTGTTTTTAACTGAGGAGTGTTATTATGGAAAAATATAGCCGTAATGAAAGGATTTCTGCCATTACTAGAGTGATGACTGAACACCCTAATAAGATTATCAACCTCAATGTGTTTACTGAAATGTTAAATGCAGCTAAATCCAGCATAAGTGAAGATCTTTTGGTGGTTAAGGAGGCCTTGGGGAATTTATCTCTTGGCAAGGTGGAGACCATTGCTGGTGCAGCCGGTGGAGTGAGATACAGAGGCATTATATCTCCTAAAGAGAGTAAGGACTTTGTGAGTGGGCTCTGCAAAAGCCTAAACACTGAAGAACGTATTATTGCTGGATTTTACTTGTATATGACTGATATTATGTGGAACCCTGACATCATTCACAAAGCAGCACTCATATTGTCATCAGCCTTTACAGAAAAGAAGGTAGATTATGTGGTAACTGTAGAGACAAAGGGCATTCCCTTGGCCTATGAGGTTGCACGAAATCTTGGGGTACAGCTGGTGGTAGTGAGAAGGGATCCTACTGTAACGGAAGGCACTACAGTAAGCATCAATTATCTTACTGGTTCAAGTAAACGAATCCAAACCATGTCTCTGTCAAAAAAGGCAATGAAAAAAGGCAGCAAATGTATTTTTATTGATGACTTTATGAAGGCTGGAGGTACTACCATAGGAATAATAGAACTAATGAAGGAATTTGAAAGTGAAGTAATAGGTATTGGTGTACTCATTGATGACGTTAGCTGTGAGAAGAAAATGGTAACGGATTATATTACATTATTAGATTTTAATGGAATAAATGAACAGGGAAAAATTGAAATAAATCCATCATCTTTATTCAAATAGTTAAATTTTCAAAAAATTATTTATTTTTTCATAAAAAAAGAAGGAAAATTTAACTCTATAGAGAATATGTACAATACAAGCATCTTGGAGGTGGAGATTGATGGAAATTACAGACGTAAGAGTAAGAAAAGTAGCAACAGAGGGAAAAATGAAGGCTATTGTTTCCGTAACTTTTGATAATGAATTTGTAGTTCATGACATAAAGGTTATAGAGGGACAGAATGGACTCTTTATTGCTATGCCTAGTAGAAAGACACCTGATGGGGAGTTTAAGGATATTGCTCATCCAATAAATACTCAAACAAGAGAGAAGATCCAAAATGCAATTCTTGCTGAGTATGAAAAAGTTAAAAACGAAGAACCATCTGTTGTTGAAGAGGGTTAACAATAAAAAGGGGGAAATAAACCTCCTTTTTATTTTTTTGTGCTTTTCTTTGGTTGAAATTGTTCTACACTTAAAATATAATTATTAGGGAGTATTTTGTGCAATATGTGAGAAAGTATGAAAAATACAAGTCAATACTACCATAAAGAGGTGTTATTATGTATAAATGTGCTATAATAATGGCGGCAGGAGAAGGAAAAAGGATGAAATCATCCTACTCTAAGGTACTCCATAAGGTCTGCGGCAAGGAAATGGTAAATCACGTTATAGATGTAATGAGAAATGCAGGCATGGGAGACATTGACGTGGTGGTAGGAAGAAGTGCAGAAGAGGTTAAAAAAGCTACTAAAAGCAGACAGGTTTCTTATTCTCTTCAAGCTGAACAGCTGGGTACAGGTCATGCTGTAAAGTGTGGGTCACACTTCTTGGAAGGGAAAAGAGGAGTAGTAGCTGTTTTCACTGGGGACGCTCCACTTGTTAGAGTGGAAACTGTAGTAGAGTTATTAAAAAAACATGAAAATGAAGGCTTTAGTGCAACTCTACTTACTGCTGTAATTGAAGATGGCGGGAATTATGGACGAATAGTAAGAAATTCCCTAGGTGAAGTAGAGAGAATAGTAGAGGCTAAGGACTGTACTGAGGAAGAAAGACAAATAAAAGAGATTAACGCAGGAATGTATGTCTTTGACATAGAAAAGCTTGTGGAATGTCTTGGAAAGCTTAAGAATGATAATGCTCAGGGCGAATATTATCTTACAGATGTAATTGGGATATTAAGAGAAGACAAGCATAAGGTAGGAGCTGTAATTGCGGACTATGAGGAAACCCTTGGGGTAAACTCTAGAGTAGAACTAGCACAGGCAGAAGAGGTGCTTAAAAACAGAATTAACAGGCAGCATATGGAGAATGGGGTTACTCTTATAGATCCAAGTCATACCTATATAGGTGCAGATGTTAGTATTGGAAAAGACACCGTTATTTATCCTGGCAATATATTAGAAGGAAAGACCCTCATAGGAGAAAGCTGCGTGCTTTATCAAAACTCAAGAATTTCAAACAGTGTAATAGCAAATGGGGTAGAAATTCAAAGCTCAGTGATTATAGATAGTAATATTGGCGAAAATACAACTGTAGGACCCTTTGCTTATGTAAGACCTGAAAGCAGCATTGGAAGCAATGTGAGAATAGGGGATTTTGTAGAAATCAAAAAGTCTGTCATAGGAAATGGAACTAAGGTTTCTCATCTTACTTATATTGGGGATGCTAAGGTGGGCGAGAATTGTAATTTTGGCTGTGGCACAGTAGTGGTAAACTATGACGGAAAAAATAAGTATAAGACAGTGATAGGCAATAATGCTTTTATTGGCTGTAATACCAATCTGGTTTCCCCTGTGGAAGTAAAGGATAACAGCTATATAGCTGCAGGCTCCACAATAACTAAAGAAGTACCTGATGGTGCTCTTGCAATTGCTAGAGCAAGACAGATTAATATCGAAGGCTGGGTAGATAAAAAGAACCTTCGTAAAAAATAAAAAGTGACCATATAATTACACAATTAATAGACAAAAGATATTTTAAGGAGGATACATTAATTATGATAACCCATGGTAAAAGCATTAAAATTTTTACTGGCAACTCTCACCCAAAGCTTGCACAAGAAATAGCAGACATTTTAGGAGTACCAGTAGGAGAGTCTAAGGTAGGAACCTTCAGTGATGGTGAGATATCTGTTAACATCAACGAGACAGTAAGAGGATGCGATGTGTTTGTGGTACAGTCTACCAATGCACCAGTAAACGATAATTTAATGGAGCTTCTCATTATGATTGACGCCTTTAAGAGAGCTTCCGCTGGAAGAATTACCGCCGTTATTCCTTACTATGGCTATGCAAGACAGGACAGAAAGGCTAAGGCCAGGGATCCAATTACTGCAAAGCTAGTAGCAGATTTAATAACTGCAGCAGGAGCAGACAGGGTACTTACCATGGATCTTCACGCAGCTCAAATTCAGGGATATTTCAATATTCCACTAGATCATCTTTTAGGAGCCCCAATACTTTCTAAGTATTTTGTAAACAAGGGCTTTGCAGATAGAGATGACGTAGTTGTGGTTTCTCCTGACCTTGGCAGCGTAACAAGAGCAAGAAGGTTTGCAGATAGACTCCATGCAAGTATAGCAATTATTGATAAGAGAAGACCTAGAGCAAATGTATCCGAAATAATGAATATCATAGGTGAAGTAGAAGGCAAGACTGCCATTTTGGTAGACGACGTTATAGATACTGCGGGAACCATAACCAATGGAGCCAATGCCCTAAGAGATTTGGGAGCAAAAGAGGTATATGCCTGCTGCACTCATGCAGTGTTGTCAGGACCTGCTCTTGAAAGAATAGATTCATCAGCTATCAAAGAGCTTGTAACACTAAATACAATAAATGTACCAGAAAGCAGTATTTCACCAAAGTTTACCTTCCTTTCTGTTGCTCCTGTTTTTGCAGAAGCAATTAAGAGAATTTATGAGGATATTTCCGTAAGTAAGCTTTTTGAAGAATAATAATGTAAAAAAGTCATTGTGAAGAGCCCTTCACAATGACTTTTCTTCGTTTTTTGGTAAATAATTTGTAACTTTTTATTATATTACTATTATTGTATTTGAAAGTTGTGTAAGATTAAATTATAACTTTAGCTTATTATACTATTAAATAAAAGAAACGGAGTGAAGAGCATGGAGGGCAGTATAGGAAAGGTATTAATAGTTGATGATGATGTTAATATCTGTGAGGTAATAAAAATGTATCTTGAAAGCTCAGGCTACAATACAAGGATAAGTAATGATGGAAAGGAGGCACAACAGGCTTTCGAAGAATATAAGCCTGATTTAGTGCTTTTAGACATTATGCTTCCACATGTAGATGGTATTGACGTATTAAAGTGGATAAGAAGAGAGTATACCACTCCTGTTATTATGCTTACTGCCAAGGGAGAGACCTTTGACAAGGTTCTAGGCTTGGAGCTCGGAGCTGACGATTACATGGTAAAGCCCTTTGAACCAAAGGAGCTCTTAGCAAGGGTAAAGGCAGTATTAAGAAGATATAATGCGGACAATGATAATAAAGAAGCTCTCAGCTTTGACCAGTTAACCATTGACATAAACTCCTATACAGTTTTATATAAGGCACAGGAAATAAAGATGCCTCCTAAGGAATTTGAATTGCTTTATTATTTGGCAAACAATAAAAATAGAGTATTTACAAGAGAACAGCTGCTCTGTGAGGTATGGGGCTATGATTACCCTGGAGACTCTAGAACAGTAGATGTACATGTAAAGAGATTAAGAGAAAAACTACACGGGGGAAACAATTGGCAGATAGAAACTGTTTGGGGTGTGGGTTATAAATTTGAGGTGAAGTAAATGAAGAAGGGTCTATTTTCAAAAATAGTTGCCGCTTTCATCCTTGTGGTAACCCTAACCTTCATAATATTAGCTGCCTCCTTATCAGCATGGCTGCAAAATTATTATTTTAAAGTAAAAAAGCAGGACATTATTAGAGGAGTAAATGCCATAAAAAGCTATGCCATAAATTATCTGCAATTAGGTAATAACGGAAGCAATATGAAGGATGTGCTTACTTACACCAAGGAATTTTACAAAGCTGATGTAATACTGGTGGATAACCTAGGCTTTTTGACAGACTTGTCTATAGAGTCCAACAAGGCTTTAAAGGAACATCAATTTGATATAATATCCCAAGATCTTGATAAGCTAAAGAGCAACGGTATCGTGGAACATAAAGGCCAGTTTGGAAATGTTTACAAGTCACCTGTGTATACTCTGGAGGTTCCTATATTTTCTGATAATGGAAGCTTTGTAGGAGCTATCATAGTGAATAGTCCTTTAGAAGAAACCAAAGCACCGCTAAAGGATATATATTTAATTATTTGGTTAAATGCTATATTAGGGGTTATATTATCTTCAATTGTAATATATAACCTGTCTCAAAAGATTATAATTAAGCCTCTAGAGAAAATTAATTACGTAGCGGGTAAGATTGCTAAGGGCGAGGTAGACAAGAGAGTTGAGATTAAATCTTCAGATGAGATAGGGCAATTAGTTGAATCCTTTAATTCCATGGCAGTGTCCATTGAGGAGATGGAGAAACATAGAAGAGAGTTTGTATCTAATGTTTCTCATGAAATACGCTCCCCCATGACCTCTATAAAGGGCTTTATAGGAGGAATTCTAGATGGAGTAATACCACCTGAGAAACAAAATTATTATCTCTCTTTAACCTACGAAGAGGTTCAAAGACTTACAAGGCTAATAAATGACTTATTGGATTTGTCTGCCATAGATTCGGGTAAGCTTAATATGAGGCTTGAGGAGGTTAATATAAATGAGATAATACGACTAACTGCTATAAAATCTGAGGAGAAGATAAAAAGCCGAAGAATTAAGCTTGAGGTACTGTTTTCCGAGGATAATCTATTTGTGATAGCAGATAGGGATAGAATTACTCAAGTCATTACGAATCTCTTGGATAATTCATTAAAATATGGTCAGGAGGGTGGTAATGTAAAGATTGCCACTAAGAATAGAGGAAATAAAGTTTATGTATCCATTTATAACGATGGTCCCAATATTGATCCTGAGGACCTAAAGCATATATGGGATAGATTTTACAAGGCGGAAAAATCCAGAACTACTAAAACCAGTACTGGGCTGGGGCTTCCTATAGTAAGAAGTATTTTAACTCAGCTGGGAGAGGATATTCTGGTAGAAAATAGAGATGTAGGAGTAGTATTTACCTTTACACTAAAGAAGGCCTAAGAGCCTTGGTGATTTAAGGATGTTGCTTAGGAGGTGTGACATATGGATAATGATAAACATGAAGAAATAAAGGATGCACCTTGGCAAAAAGAAGGCAACAGGATTGGAGAAATCACCTTCAAGCGCAACAAGGTTCATATGTACAAGAAGATGGCTATAAAGGGTCTTGCCTTTGTTTTAATAGCTTCACTTTCCGGAGGAATATGCAGCTATGTGCTGGTGGAGCGCAGGCTTTCAAAGGTATATAATCCTCCTGATAACTCGCTATATGGCTTAGGTACCATTTCACAGGACTATCCAAGGAATAATATGACTAGGGTGGCTCAACTAGTTGGTCCATCAATTGTGGGTATTACAAGCTGCCCTGAAGGCTTTGGGGCAAGCTCACTAAGTCCTAATGGGTCAGGCATAATCTTTGATAGCAGAGGATATATAGTAACCAATTACCATACCCTAGCTAACAGTGAAAAAATAACAGTTAAGCTCAGTAACAGCAGAGTGTTTGCTGCTAAATTTGTAGGAGCTGACCCTAAGGCAGATATAGCAGTGATAAAAATAGATGCCTCAAACCTTCCCATAGCCCATTTTGGGGACTCCTCGAAGGTTCAGGTGGGTCAAGTAGCCATGGCTATAGGAAATCCAATGGGAGACGAGGTTTTCGGCACCCTTACTGCAGGTGTTATATCTGCTGTAAATAAAAGGCTTCAAGTGGCACAGACTACCTATAGGCTGGTAGAAACAGATTGCACCATTAATGATGGAAACAGTGGTGGTGCTCTATGTAATGAATACGGTGAGGTAATAGGTATTGGTAACCATGAATTTTCAACAATGATGAACAAGGATGTTAAGGGTATTGGCTACGCACTTGCTATAAACGATGTAAATAAAATTATAAAGGATATAATGGGTTTATCAGGAGACAAGAATATAGTACCTGAAAGCTCTTTAAACAAAAGTCCCAAGGTATCTATGGACATAAGAGCAGAAGACTATCTAGATGCAAGCAAGGGGCTTCAAGGAACAGTGATAAAGGATATAAACCTTGAGGGGAGTGCGTCAAAGGCAGGACTTAAGCAGGGAGATATCATAGTTGAAATGGAAAAGAGCAAGGTCACAAGTATCAATCAGCTTGACTCACTGCTTGCAAGCTATAATGTGGGTCAGCAGGTAACTGTAAAGTACATGAGAGGGGATAAGCTCTACGAGGCGAAGGTTACCCTAAGTAATAAAAGATGATGTAATAATAAATAAAGAGACTTTTTTAGGTCTCTTTATTATTTTGAATTTTTCGGGTAATATATTATTGATTGGTAATGTTTTGGACTGTTTTTGAAGTGAAACAGTAGAGAGGAGAATATAAATGTATATTGTTGCTGGACTAGGTAACCCTGGAAGAGAATATGAAAACACAAGACATAACGTGGGTTTTGATGTTATAGATTTATTAGCAAAAAAGTATAATATTGAGGTCAATAGGCTAAAATTTAAAGGAGAATATGGAGAGACTACAATAGGACAAGATAAGGTGCTATTTATAAAGCCAAATACCTATATGAATCTCAGTGGTGAAAGCCTAGGTGAAATCTCTAAGTTTTTCAAGGTTTCATCAACTAACATTATAGTAATTCAAGACGATGTGGATCTACCCCTGGGAAGATTGCGCATAAGAACCACAGGAAGCGCAGGAGGACACAATGGATTAAAGAGCATAATAGCTCATTTAGGTACTGAAGATTTTGTTCGAATAAGAATTGGAGTAGGACAGCCTGCTCAGGATATGATTACCCATGTGCTGGGTAAGATACCAAAGGAACAGCAGCAGGTATTAAATTTAGTTTACAAGGCTGCTTCTGAGGCAGTAGAAATAGTGATAAAGGAAGGCAGCGAGGCTGCCATGAATAAGTTTAACGGATTTACAGCGCAATAAGTAAGGGAGTTGTTTTGGTTGAGGTTACACGGGTTAATGACACCTTTAACTAATAGTCGGGAATTTAAAAATATATTAAGTGCCGTGGAGAGGAAAAAATACCCTATAGGAGTATTTGGTTTAGCAGAATCTTCACGAAGCTATTTGATAAACGGTATCTTTGAGAAAATGGACAAACCACTATTGGTGGTTACACATAATGATATAGAGGCTAGAAACCTTTATGAGGACTTGAGCTTTTATACTCCAAAGGTGTTTTATTTTCCTGCAAGAGAAGTGGTTTTTTACAATATAGATGCCATATCTGGTGACTTAAGGTGGGAGAGATTAAAGGTCATTAGAGAGATGCTAAGAGGGGGAAACAGAATAATTGTAACCTCTATAGATTCTCTGGCAGCTAAATTTCCACCCTTAAATACCTTTATAGAGTACATGTTTACCTTTAGGGTAGGGGATGTGTTAAATCTGGAGGATATGACAAGGAAACTCATAGAATGCGGCTATGAGAGGGTAGATATGGTGGAGAATAAGGGGCAGTTTTCCGTAAAGGGAGGCATCCTGGATATATTTCCACCAGAGTATATGTATCCTTATCGTCTTGAGCTCTTTGGAGATGAAATAGATTCCATAAGAAGCTTTAACCTGCAAACGCAGAGAAGCATCGAAAAGGCAAGTAGTATTGAGATTTTTCCAGCTAAGGAGATAATCTTAAAGGAAGAGGATAAGCTACGAGGAAGTGAAGCTATAGAAAAGGATTTAGCCTCTATCTTGGTAAGCTTAAAAAGCAAGAAGAATAAAGAAGCCGGGGACAAGATAAAGGAACTTACAAATGCAAACCTTATAAGTCTTAAAGAGAATTGGAGCTTTGAAACCATAGACAGCTTCTTGCCTTATTTTTACGAAAAGACCTCAACACTTTTTGATTATATTGGGGAAGCCTTTTTGGTAATGGATGATACCCAAAGGTGTAAAGGTAAAATTGATAGCTTGTACTTTGAATTTGAGGAGGACTATAAGAGCTTTTTACAAAGGGGGAGTATACTTCCCTCTCAGGGGAAACTTTTAATGCCTAAGGAGGAGCTCTTTGAGGAAATTAGCTCAAGGCCACTAATTACCTTAAATGCCATACCAAAATCCGTAAATACTTTCGCTCCTAAAGCTATTATATCCTTTACGCAAATAACCCTGCATCATTATCATGGACAGCTTGACCTACTAATAGAGGATATTGTGGAAAAAAAGGCGGCAGGATATAAGACTGTGATTTTATCCGGAACTAGGGCAAGAGGAGAAAGACTGGTAGCCACTCTTAGAGATAGAGGCATTGAGAGTGTATATCAGGATAAGGTAGAGGATCTTGCAAATTCTCAAGTTGTTATAACCTTTGGAAATCAGCTAAAGGGTTTTGAATTTCCTGAACTAAAGCTTTGCATCATATCTGACAAAGAGGTTTTTGGGGAATCAAAGAGAAAAATTGTGAAGAAGCAAAAGAAGGGTGCAGGAAAGCTAAAGAGCTTTACAGAGCTTAAGCTTGGAGACTACGTGGTTCATGCCAATCATGGTATAGGATTATATAGAGGAGTTAAACAGCTGGAGCTTGAGGGGATTAAAAAGGATTATCTAGAGATAAGCTACGATTCGGGAGATAAGCTTTATGTACCTGTAGAACAGCTGGATTTGGTACAAAAGTATATAGGCACAGAGGGTAAAGCTCCTAAAGTAAATAAGCTTGGGGGAAGTGAATGGGCTAAGACAAAGGCAAAGGTAAAGAAGTCCATTACTGATATTGCAGAGGATCTCATAAAGCTCTATGCCTTAAGGTCAACTTTAAAGGGGCATAGCTTTTCAAGAGACACCGTATGGCAAAAGCAATTTGAGGAGGAATTTCCCTATGAGGAAACACAAGATCAGCTTACTTCCATTGAAGAGATAAAGAGTGATATGGAAAGCGACAAAGCCATGGATAGGCTACTCTGTGGAGATGTAGGCTATGGAAAGACAGAGGTTGCTATGCGAGCAATGTTTAAGGCGGCTATGGATGGAAAGCAGTCTGCCTTTTTAGTGCCTACCACCATTTTAGCAGAGCAGCATTACAATAATTTTGTACAAAGGTTTTCTGACTTTCCAATTAAGATAGACATGATAAGCAGATTTAGAACACCAGCTCAGCAAAAGGACACTATTAAGGCATTAAAGGAAGGTAATGTGGATGTTTTGATAGGTACTCATAGAATACTGCAAAAGGACATCCAATTTAAAGACTTAGGGCTTTTAATCATCGATGAAGAGCAGCGATTTGGAGTTACTCATAAGGAAAAGATTAAAAATCTAAAGAAGAACATAGATGTACTTACCCTTTCTGCCACACCTATACCACGTACCCTGCACATGTCACTAGTGGGAGTTAGGGATATTAGTGTTATAGAAACTCCTCCAGAGGATAGGTATCCTGTTCAGACCTATGTGGTGGAGTACAATGAGCAGCTTATGAGAGATGCTATTATGAGAGAAATAAACAGAGGTGGGCAGATATACTTTGTTTATAATAGAGTGGAAACCATATTGGATATGGAAAGAGCCATACAAAAGCTAGTACCTGAAGCCAGAATAGCCATTGCACATGGCCAGATGTCAGAAAGAGAGCTTGAGAATGTAGTGGTGGATTTTATGAAGCAGGAGTATGATGTACTGCTCTGCACCACCATTATAGAGACTGGTATGGACATTCAAAATGTAAATACTATCATCATCTATGATGCGGATAAAATGGGACTTTCTCAGCTATATCAGCTAAGAGGCAGAGTTGGGCGATCTAATAGAATTGCTTATGCTTATTTAACCTATAAGAAGGATAAGGTATTAACAGAGATTGCAGAAAAAAGACTCCTTGCCATAAAGGAATTCACAGAGCTTGGCTCTGGCTTTAAAATAGCCATGAGAGATTTAGAGATAAGAGGAGCAGGAAACATGATGGGTGCTGCCCAGCATGGTCATATGGCAGCTGTAGGCTATGATCTATATTGCAGAATGCTTGAGGATACCATAAGGCTTATTAAGGGTGAAATTGATAAGGAGCCTATTGAAACCACTGTGGAGCTAAAGATTGATGCATATATACCAATGGAATATATTGAGGATGAAATACAAAAGATAGAGGTATATAAGAAGATTGCAGCCATAAGCTCAAGAGAGGATTACTTAGATGTTCAGGAGGAGCTTGAAGATAGGTTCTCAGATATACCACAGTCTGTGGTTAACCTCATGGACATAGCTTATCTAAGAAGTATAGCAAGAGAGCTTGGAATATCAGAAATAAAGGAAAAGGAAGGAGAGTTGTTATTTATCTATGAAAATATGGATAGAATAAAGGATAATCTCCTGCAGCAGCTTCTTATGGATAAAAATCAAAGATTTTCCTTTAAAACTGCACTACAGCCTGTGCTTTCCTATAAGCTTAAGAAGGCTCAGGGTGAAGGCAAACTAAATATACTGAAGGAAAATTTAGAATATTTGAGGAAATTAATGGAAAAATAGCTCTCATTAATAAAATTTAATTTGTACTTTGTAATAAAGACTATTATAATATAATAAGATAACTTAAAGAGTGGGGGAATCAGATTGAAAAACATTAAAATACTTCTAAGTGCGGCAATTATAGGTGTTTTTACATTTACTGCTGTTGGATGTAATATGATTACAAAAACAGATGCTGCTATTAAAAAGAGCACTGTAGCCAAGATTGGTAAAACAGTAATAACCCGCGGTGAATTGGACAAGAAGATGGAACCAATAATAAGTTCACTTCAGGCCCAAGGTGTTGACATAAATACAGAAACCGGAAAGCAGACACTTTTAGCTCAAAAGAAACAGACCTTACAGGGTATGATTATAGATATCATAGTCATGAATAAGGCTAAGGAGAACAAACTAATAGACGAAGCTAAAATCACTCAAGAGGTTCAAAGCCAATATGATGAAATAAAGAAGAGCTTTAGTACAGAAAAAGAATTTGATGATGCTATGAAGCAGGCCAATTTTACTGAGCAGACCTTTAAAGACTACCTTAGAACTGACCTTATAAAGATGAAGGTTGCTGATTTTATAACTAAGGATGTTAAGGTTACTGATGAAGATGTAAAAAAATACTATGACTCAAATCAGCTAAGATTTACTGAGAAGCCAAATACCATTCATGTAGCTCATATTTTACTAGCTAATGAACAGGATGCAAATAAGGCTAAGGCTAGACTAGATGCTGGTGAAAAGTTTGAAACTGTGGCAAAGGAAATGTCCACAGATACTGGTTCTAAAGACAATGGAGGAGATCTTGGAGAGGTTCCTTATGTAGACAGTGGTTATGACCTTACCTTCATGCAGGCCGCGTTAGCTTTAAAGGATGGCCAAATATCCATTCCTATCCATACTCAATTTGGATATCATATAATATGGAACAAGGGTAAGAAGGAATATGCAATTAAGAGCTTTGACTCTGTGAAGGCTGATATAACTAAGACCTTAACTGATGAAGCAAAGAACAACAAGGTTCAGACTACTTTAGATCAGTGGCAAAAAGACGCAAAGGTAGTTACAGACAAATACGAAAAAAATCTTATGTAGCATGCTAAAGACCATGGATATCTTGTTTAAGGTATTTATGGTCTTTTTTATTTTGTAGAAAATATGTGAAATTCTATGCTAAAAAACTGATAACATGTACAAAAAATGTGAGTAACCTGTGCATAAATTTCATAATTGGAAAGATAATAGTAATACAAGTAGTTTTTATAACATTATTGCATAAGGAGGTAAAAGTGGAATGAAGGCAACAGGCATAGTAAGAAGAATAGATGATCTGGGCAGAGTGGTTATACCAAAAGAGATAAGAAGAACCTTGAGAATTAGAGAGGGAGATCCTCTTGAAATCTTTACTGACAGAGAGGGTGGGGTAATACTTAAAAAATATTCTCCTATAGGAGAATTAAGTGACTTTTCTAAAGAATATGCAGAGTCACTTCAGCAATCTATAGGACATATAGTAATCATTGCAGATAAGGATGCCATGATTTCCATAAGTGGCGCAAACAAAAAAGAATATCTAGAGAAAAAGATAAGCAATGAATTAGAAAGAGCTATGGAGGATAGAAAATCCATATTGCTTGGGGAAGGCAATAATAAACTCATACCTTTATATGAGGATGAAGATATTTCAAATAAGTACAACTCCCAAGTAATTTCTCCAATAATTGCAGAAGGGGATGCCATTGGTGCAGTAATAATTCTATCCAAAGAGGACAACAGCAAGCTAGGTGAACTGGAATTAAAACTAGCAGAAACAGCATCCGCATTCCTAGGGAAGCAAATGGAACAATAATGTACCCAATAAATGGCAGGAAACTGCCATTTATTTCGCTTCTATTTAAGATTATTGACATTACAAATCAAATTATACAGATAAAATCATATTACCTCCTAAGTATTAATAAATATAGTTGTGAATAGTAAGTGAAGTTCTGGAGGAAATATGAAAAAGCAATCCATGCTTAAAGGTACTATGGTTTTAGGAGCTGCTGGAATATTGGCCAAGTTTCTTGGCATATTCTTCAGATGGCCTCTGCAGATGCTTATTGGAGATGAAGGTGTGGGATATTATCAGATGTCCTACCCTCTTTATATGTTCTTTGTTGCAGTGGCATCGGGGGTTCCTGTGGCCATTTCTAAAATGGTTTCAGAAAGATGTGCTGTAGGTGACAGAGAAGGTACCATTGTAATACTTAGAAAATCCCTACTGCTTATGCTTTACATGGGAGGGGGTTTTAGTCTTCTGCTTATTTTCTTTTCCTCTAATCTTATAAGCTTTTTAAAATGGGACAATAAGGCTTATTACTCTATGATGGGCATAGCTATTGCACCCTTGTTTATATCCATTATGAGTGCCTTTAGAGGATTTTTTCAAGGGATGCAGAATATGAATTCTACCGCCATATCTCAGGTAGTAGAACAGATAGGAAGAGTAGTGGTAGGGGTTTTCCTTGCATTTTTACTCCTCCCCTATGGTAAGGAGTTTTCAGCTGGAGGAGCTGCCTTTGGAGCAGCAGCAGGAGGGATTTTTGGAGGAGCATATCTATACTTTAGATATCGCTCTTATAGAAAGGAATTTGTATTCCACAGACAAAGGGGCTCTTCAGAGGTGCTATCAAGGCTGCTTTATATAGCAATCCCCATATCCCTAGGAGCTACCGTAGGCTCTGTAATGAGCCTTATAGACTCCATACTTGTACCTCAAAAGCTGCTGCAGGCTGGTTTTAATTCAACTCAAGCCACTGTATTATTTGCAAGACTTACAGGTAAAGCCTTTGTGCTAATAAATGTACCTCTAACTCTCTCCATGGCTCTATGTGCCTCCATTGTACCTATTATAACTGAATACTATGTGCTTGGTAGAAACTCAGAGCTTAGGGGAAAGGTTCAAACTGCATTGAAGCTATCCTTTCTAATTGCCTTACCTTCTGCTGCAGGGCTATTCTTATTGGCTTCTCCCATATTAAGTCTTATATTTCCAGGACAGTCCTCTGGGGGTACTATTCTAAGATATTCTTCATTGACCCTGCCGCTTATTGTAATAACTCAGATAAGCACTGCCATTTTGCAGGGGGTGGGCAAATATATAGGTCCAGTTATAAATTTAGCTATAGGTTGTACTATAAAAATTGTCATGACGCTGCTTTTAGTACCCATACCTTCCTTGCATATCTACGGGGCAATTATAGCCAGCTTTTGCGGATACTTAACCTCTACAATTTTGAATATGCTGATGCTAAACAAAAGACTTAAACATCCCTTTAACTATTTTGAGGCAATGATAAAGCCTGCAGCAGCCACCCTTATTATGATGGTGGTGGTTGTAATAATCTATGGGAATGTCTATAATTATACAAAGAGCAGTAACCTTGGATGTCTTGCAGCTATAGCTATAGGTGGATTATCTTATTTGGCAGTGGTTCTGTTTATGGGTATAATTGATTACAAACATCTGGAGAGAAAGGTACTTAGAAGATAAGGAGTGGTATACCAATGATTTATATAGTAGGTCTAGGACCGGGAAATGAGGAGGCACTTACTCTAGGGGCATTAAAGCTTTTAAAATCCTCCCCCAGTGTAGTTTTTAGGACTTTAAAACACCCTACGGTGGATTATCTTTTTAAGCAGGGTATTAGTGGAGAGAGCTGTGACAATTTTTACGAGGAAAAAGAGAGCTTTGACGAGGTATATAAAGGCATAGTAGAATATTTGTGGCAAAAAAAGGATAGGGGCGAAAGCATTATATATGCAGTGCCTGGGCACCCTTTAGTAGCGGAAAAAACTGTTTCCCTGCTCATTAATAGATGCAAGCTAGAAGGTATTCCCTATAGGATTATACCTGCAGTGAGCTTTGTAGACGCTATGATGGAGGCCTTAGAAATTGACGCAGTAGAGGGCATTAAGATAATAGATGCCTTTGAAATGAGTGCTCATCAGCTAGATAGAAGAGAGGGTACTATAATAACCCAGGTATATAATAATTTCATTGCTTCTGAGGTGAAGTTAAGCCTTCAAGGATATTATAAGGACAATAAGGAAATATACTTTGTAAGAGCAGCAGGCATACCTGGCGAAGAAAGCATAAGAAAAATTAATTTATATGATCTGGATAGGCAGCAGGATATAGACTATTTAACCTCTATCTATATTCCTAAGGACGAGGAAGTTATGGACTTTAAGGACTTGGTGGACATAATGGCTAAGCTGAGAGCTCAGGGAGGATGTCCTTGGGATAGAGAGCAAACTCATGAGAGCCTTAAGAGGTATCTTATAGAGGAATGCTATGAGGTACTTGAAGCTATTGATCTTAAGGATGAAGATAAAATGGTGGAGGAGCTTGGTGACGTACTTTTACAGGTGGTATTTCATGCTTCCATAGGAGCAGAAGAGGGATACTTTCAAATAGGGGATATTACTCAAGGAATTTGTCAAAAGCTAATTTATCGCCATCCTCATATCTTTGGAAAGGTTCAGGTGGAAAGCTCCAAAGAGGTTTTGAAAAACTGGGAAGAGATTAAAAAGGTAGAAAAGGGTTATAATACTTATACAGAAGAATTAAAACAAGTCCCCAAAAATCTTCCTGCACTAATGAGAGCAGAAAAGATTCAGAAAAAGGCTGCTAGGGTAGGCTTTGATTGGGAAAAAATTGAGGATGCTATGTCTAAAGTTTTAGAAGAATTAGACGAAGTAAAAGGTGTATATAAAGGCAAAAGCAGGGAAAGAATACTAGAAGAAGTTGGGGATTTGATATTTTCAACGGTAAATATTTCAAGATTCCTTGACATTGACCCTGAAAATGCTTTAAATTATACTATAGAAAAGTTTATCCATCGCTTCAGCTTCATAGAGCAAGAAGCAAATCAAAAGGGTATTGAACTAGACAAGATGTCTTTACAGGAGATGGATTCCTTATGGGAGGAGTCAAAAAAATACATAATTTCACAAAATACATAATTTCTCCAATAAAAAAGAAGGATTTTTCAATTTTGTGAAGAATAGTCTATATCATATCCTATCCTAAATTTTTTAAGGAGGTAACAAAAGTGAACAAAGCAGAATTAATAGCCAGCATGGCTGAAAAAAGCAAATTAACCAAAAAAGATGCAGAAGCTGCATTAAAGGCTTTAATAGACAGCATCGAGGAAGCATTAGAGAAGGGTGAAAAGGTTCAGCTGGTTGGTTTCGGTACCTTTGAATGCAGAGAAAGAGCTGCAAGAGTAGGAAGAAACCCAAGAACTAAGGAAGAGATAAAGATACCAGCATCTGTTGTTCCAGTATTTAAGGCTGGTAAGGAATTTAAAGAAAAAGTAAACAAATAACTTTTTCTCAATAAACCTGGGCTCTAGTCCAGGTTTTTTTGTTGTATTGGAGGCATGAATTATGAGGTTGGATAAATACCTTAAGGTTTCAAGGATTATTAAGAGAAGGACAGTAGCAAAGGAAGCCTGTGATGGTGGTAGAGTTAAGATAAACGACAAGACTGCCAAGGCTGGTACAGAGGTGAAGGAAGGAGACATCATTGAAATCTCCTTTGCCTCAAAGACTCTAAAGGCCAGAATAATAAATCTTGCTCAGCATGTACGCAAGGAAGACGCTGTGGGCATGTATGAAATTCTGGAGGGTGAAGAGGATACAGAAGAGTAGAAAATCCATAAGCTATAAAGAGCATCCTGAAGTTGATTTCAGGGTGCTTTTTTGCTTGCAATTAATGTAATATAATTTAGGCCAAAATCATATTATATATACAAGTGGAGGTGGGTATCATGGAAACAAAAAAGGAAATCAGAATGGAAGATAAGAAAAGCAATCTCACACTAGATAGCAGGAAAAGGCTGTTCTTAAATGGTGTACTTGAAGTTGTGAGCTTTAATGAAGAGCAGATAAATCTAAACACAAATCTAGGTGCTCTTGTTATAAAGGGGGAGGGGCTTAGAATGCATAAGCTAGATGTTCAAAATGGAGAGGTAGTTATAGTAGGACTTATTAATTCTTATATATACATAACAAAGGAGAGCAAGCAGGATAAAGAAAGTATTCTTGCTAAGCTATTTAAGTAGGAGAGGCTATGGTTATCTCATTATTAGTACAAACAAGGATAATACTCTTTAGTTTTTTAGGCGGGCTGCTCACAGGCTTGCTTTTCGACACCTATAGAGTATTAAGAGGCTTTGAAAATCCTAATAAGATACTAACCTTCATTGAGGACATTCTCTTTTGGATACTATGTACTTTCTTGGTTTTTCTATTTTTGCTATATACCAATCAAGCCTTCATGGGTCTATACGTGTATTTATATATATTATTTGGTCTATACTTATATATGAAACTTTTAAGCAGGCTATATATGACTCTTCAATATAAGCTTCTCACCCATCTAGGAAGGGGTTTTAGAATATTTAGGAACAATGCTTCTTATCCTGTAAACCTAGCTCTTTATAAAGTAAAGGCAAAAAAGAGAGACAAAATATAAAAAATGCTTGAACAAAAGCATTTTTGCACATAGAATATATATAGAGAGTTTGGTTTATATAATATTAATCTTATGAAGTGAAAGGGAAAGAAGGATGAAGAAGAAATTCACCTTTAAGAAACTGGTAGTTCTTCTCTGTGTGGCCTATGTAGGATTTACATTAGTACAGCAGCAGATAACCATGGGTAAGATTATGACTGAAACCAATAACGCTCAGAAAGAAATATCAGCACTTAAAGAAAAAAATGATAAATTACAGGATGAGGTAAAGATGATTAACAGTGACATGTACTGGGAAAAACGCGCCAGAGAACGTAATTTTATTAAGGATGGTGAGACTCCTGTAATCAATAACAAGTAATTCAAACCGGTTACAAAATTTTTTAACATATAACTTTTAATATTAAAGTGTTTAAGGAGGAGTCTTATTAATATGTCCTTAATTGCAGGAAGCATTCTTGAGGGAACAGTAATCAACATTACAAATTTTGGTGCATTTGTAGAAGTAGAAGGTAAAACAGGTTTAGTGCACATATCCGAGGTATCTGACACTTTTGTTAAAGATATCAGGGATCATTTAAAGGAAAAGGAAAAGGTTAAGGTTAAGGTTATCTCTGTAGATGACAAGGGAAAGATAAGCTTATCTATTAAGCAGGCAATGCCTCAAACCAAATCATTTAAACCAGTTGAAATTGATTGGTCTTCTGATAAGAATAAGGCTAATAGTGCTAACTTCGAAGATAGATTAACTAAATTTCTAAAGGAAAGTGAAGAGAGGATTCAAGAGCTTAAAAAGCATCAGGATTCTAAAGGAAGAGGTTACAGAAAAAGCTCTAATTATTAATGCCTGTATAATGTAATATATAATGCAGCAAATAAGAGGATTTCATATCCTCTTTTAATTTGTCTGTCTTACTTGAATTACCAATAGATTTATTTTCAAAAACAGTTGACTTTGAATAGTAGTTCATATATAATAAACTATGTCGCTAAGGACAGAAACACATAGATGCTGGAGTGGCGGAACTGGCAGACGCACAGGACTTAAAATCCTGCGGTGCTAACACACCGTACCGGTTCGATTCCGGTCTTCAGCACCACAATATCGCGGGGTGGAGCAGTTGGTAGCTCGTCGGGCTCATAACCCGAAGGTCGAAGGTTCAAGTCCTTCCCCCGCAACCAAAATGTGATATGGCGGAATAGCTCAGCTGGCTAGAGCATTCGGTTCATACCCGAAGTGTCGTAGGTTCAAGTCCTATTTCCGCTACCAATAAGAGTTTATAGTATTTACAAGCTATAAGCTCTTTTTTATTTTTTACAAGAATTGTTGAAAGATAAAAATCGAGTTACACAATTATGCTAATATCTTAAAAAGCCTGCAGTTGCAGTAAAACTTGTCTTATAAGTTATCCACAATATATTGTGCGCATGTGGATAATGTTATCAATATATTGTGAGGAATTTTTTGAAATAATCTGTATATAATTATGACCCTCAATAAAGAGCTTGTGAAGCTAGGAAAATACTCAGAATGTTAGGGATTAGTGTCCAATAAAAAATAGGGTTGTTGGCAATTATTGACAATATATTTTGAATACCTCTGTTATAATGGAAAAACAGAATTGGAATTATTTGGAGGTATAACAATGCAGTATGGAATGGAAGTATATCCTTATGAAAGAGTAAAAAAGAAGGCAGAAGCACAAAAGAAAAAATATAAGGTGAAGCTGCCCTTGTATAATATTATGTTCTTTTTATTGGCCATACTAATCAGCCGGGTTACGTTAATCACCACTGCAGCACCCTTTGGCATAGCACTATTACTGGCGGTGATGATGCTAGAAAAGCAAGAGGTTGTATTTTACAGTGCACTGGGCACGGTGCTTGGGTATCTTACGGTACTTGTCTATATTAAGGGTTTTGGTGTGTATGGAGCAATAATTATAACCCTCTTGGTATTTAATCATTTTTTACCTATTACAGAGAAAAAGAGCAGGATTTTTTATTATCTAGGTGCTGCAGCCTTAGAGATATTTCTTTATAAGGTCACAGTACTAGATATTAAAGCTGCTATGGCTTTTGCGGAGGCATTTTTTGAAGCTGTCACAATCTTCCCCTTATATTATATTTTGCGTCATTCCATAATATGCTTTAAGGAAATAAAGACTCCTCATCTTTTTAGTGGAGAGGAGCTTATAAGCATGACAGTTTTAGCAGCCTTGATCATAGCTGGCTTTAGAGACATATCTTTATATGGCATTAGCTTAAGAAATATTACAGCTATGACTCTTATAGTTATTTTAGCTTACGTGAGGGGAGCTGCAACAGGAGCTGCAGCGGGAGTAACCCTAGGATTTCTAGTGGGCCTTCCTACAGATAATCTTTTTGCCTTTGCTAGTATTTATAGTGTATGTGGTCTTTTAGTAGGAGCCTTTAGAGAATCAGGAAAGCTATTTAGCTTTCTAGCCTACGTGATAATATTTGCTGTAGCAAAATTCTACGGAGGGGTTGGGGGAAGCTTCAAGGTAGTGGAGGCACTTATCTGTGGTGGAATTTTTCTTGCAATACCCGCAAGAGAATACAAGAAGCTGGCACTAGAAATTGACTTTGACAAGAAGTATGAGGATAACAATGAAAGGTATGGGGATAGGATAAAGAATATAATCCTAAAGAGATTAGACAGCTTTTCAGAGGTGTTAAGCGGTATGTCAGGAACCCTTCAAGGCTTGGTGGACAATGATAATCTTGAAATGAAAAATAAGAGTGCCACTTTAGTGCAGACCCTTGCAGATAGGGTTTGTGAGAATTGCAGTATGAACAACCTATGCTGGAACAGAGAACAGTATTATACCTATAACTCCTTCTCCGAGCTAATACAAAATTATCAGGATAACAAGAAAAAGCTGCCCTTTGAGCTTCAGAGAAAATGTGTGAGAAGAACTCAGCTTACTAAGAACACTGAGGATATTGTGAACAATTACATAATAAATGAAATGCACAGGAACAGGCTTAATCAAGGCAGGGAGCTCATTGCAAGTCAGATATATAATATGGCAGGCACCGTAGGGGATATAGTGGAGGAGTTTGCCTCAGACATTGAATTTAATGAGGAAGCGGAAATTATTATAAGGAGAGTGTTTAAAAAGGAGGGCATAGCCTTTAAAGAGGTGCTCTGCTACAAGGAGAGAAATGAAAGACTGGTAATTAAGCTTGCTTTAGAGGCTTGTGGGGGAGCTAACAGATGTGTAAAGGAGGTACTCCCCATATTAAATTCCTCACTTAATAAGATCTTTTCAGTCTGTGAGGAGGGCTGCGAGGTAAACAGGGAAAATAGAAGCTGTGGGATTACAATAGAAGAAACCCCTAAGTATTATGTTGCCTCCCATGGTATATCTCAGTGTAAGGAAGGAGAACAAACAAGCGGAGATAGCTTCACTCATTTTTCTCTAAAGGATGGAACCTACATGACTCTCCTAAGTGATGGAATGGGGTCAGGACCGCAGGCCAATAAGGAGAGTTCTGCTGCAATTAATATGATTGAAAAATTTGCTAAAGCAGGCTTTAGCAAAAGCACTGCTATAAATACAGTAAATTCAATACTAGGCATGAAATTTTCTGCAGATGAAAAATATTCCACCTTGGATATGAATGTGGTAGATTTATACAATGGTACCATTGAATTTGTGAAGGTAGGAGCAGCTCAGAGCTTTATTAAGAGTGGCAGTAAGGTTAAAATAGTAAAATCCAGATCTCTTCCTATGGGAATATTGGACAAGGTTGATGTGGAAGTTATAAAGGAAAAGCTAAAGCATGGAGATTTTATTATAACCCTAAGTGATGGGATTTTAGACTGCTGCCCAGAGGTGGATAATATAGATTGGCTAATGGATTTGCTTAAAGATAGTAGAGCAGTTCATCCTAAGGATGTGGCAGAGGAGATACTGCAAAAGGCCAAGGAGCTTTGTGGAGGAAAGATAAAGGACGACATGACAGTGGTAGTATCAAAAATTTATAATCTCTTTTAGGTACGAGGCGTCAATCTCTATTGGCGCCTTGTTAGTTGTTAGGAATAAATACTTTTATTTTAAATGGTTATACTTTTAAACGTATACCTTCACAGGGATAAAGATATGCTATAATAGTTGTTGTAAGGTGGGAGGATAGTGCATGGAACGCAGAATTGAGGATACCATAAAACATTATAATATGATAGAAAAAGAGGACATGGTTATTGTGGCAGTGTCTGGAGGACCAGACTCTATGTGCCTTCTTCATGCTCTTTATTTACTTTCTTCAAAGCTTTATTTTTCCTTGGCGGCTGCTCATGTAAATCACTGCTTAAGAGGAGAAGAGGCAGACAAGGATGAGGAATATGTGAGAGAGAAGTGTAGAGAATATAACATTCCCTTCTACAGCAGGAGAATAGATATAGAGGCTATGAGCAGATCAAGAGGGATATCCACAGAGACTGCAGGTAGAGAAGCTAGATATGACTTTTTTGAAGAACTTTTAAAGGAGCACAAAGCTCAGAAGATAGCTTTGGCACACAATGCCAATGACCAGGCAGAAACCCTTCTGATGAGGCTTATGAGAGGCACAGGTCTTTCTGGTCTTCAAGGAATAAAGCCTGTGAGGGATAAAATATTTATAAGACCTCTTATAACCATAAGCCGAGAGGACATAGAGGACTATTGTGAAAGGAATGAACTTCATCCACGTATAGACAAGACCAATATGGAGAGCATTTACAGCCGTAATAAGATAAGGCTGGAACTCATACCTTATATGAGGAAGAATTTTAATGAGGACATAATTACTGCTTTAAATAGAGCAAACCAGCTATTGACAAGAGATGCAGAATATCTTGAGAATATGGCAAAAAAGAGTTATGAATTGTACTGTGAGAAATCTCTTGAAAAGGTTATAATAAAAAATGAGGCTCTAAATGAGCACAGTGCTATTTTAAGCAGAATAATACGTACCGCACTAGAGCATATTGCAGGAGGGCTTAACAATTTTGAGGAAGTACATATTGAAGCAATTATGAATTGCTTTAAGCTTTCAGGCGGAAAAAGGGTAGAGCTTCCGAGAGGCTATGTGGCCCTTCGTGAGAAAGACGGAGTGTCTCTAGTTCATAAGCGCAGCTTAGAGGTACATGTAATTCCTAAAGGTGAATACGAGCTTCCTATAGGGCACACTCTTATTCTCAAAGATCAAAAGCTAAAAATTACTGTAGATAGATATGAGACTCCCCAGTTTAAAAGCTTTAAAGGCAGTGAGTATACCCGTTATTTCAGCGGGGACTGTGTAAAGCGAATAACTTTGAGGTATCGCAGAGAAGGGGATAGATTTACCCCTTTTGGTATGAAGGGAAGCAGGAAGTTAAAGGATTACTTTATGGATCTTAAGCTGCCTTTAGATAAAAGAAATGAAACACCTCTTATATGCTTTGATGGGAATATAGCATGGGTAGTAGGGTATAGGACCTCCGAGGAATATAAGATTAGTGATAAAACCAAAATAATAATAGGTATAACTGCAGAAAGAGAGGATTAAAAATGCATCAGGACATATGTGAAATTTTATTTGACGAAAATACTTTAAGAGCTAAAATCAGAGAATTAGGTAAACAGATTAGTGAAGATTATAAGGGTAAGGATCTGATATTAATTGGAGTTTTGAAGGGTTCTGTTATGTTTATGGCAGACCTTATGAAGGAAATTGATATATACTGTGCTATGGACTTTATGGCAGTTTCTAGCTATGGAAATTCTACAACCTCCTCAGGAGTAGTTCGAATATTAAAGGATTTGGATTTTGAGATAGAGGGTAAGGATGTTTTAATTGTAGAGGATATTATAGATTCTGGAGTAACCTTACGATACCTAATAGATTATTTGAAGGGGCGTAAACCAAATAGCTTGGAAATTATATGTCTTTTAGATAAGCCAGAGAGGAGAAAGGTGGATATCCATGTAAAATATTCTGGTTTTTCCGTTAAGGACTATTTTCTGGTGGGTTATGGGCTTGATTATGCAGAAAGATATAGAAATCTACCTTACATAGGTATTCTTGATGAGAAAGTTTATAAATAATTTATATAGTACTTGTTGTAATGGAAAAGTTACTATGTTAAAATTTTTAATTATGAAAGCATAATTTTTGTTTGAGAGGGGGGGCCAGTGAATGAAAAAATTTTCAAGTACCACGGCCTGGATAGTTGTTTTGATAATAGTTATTTTTACTGCTCTCTTTTTAAGTAACGGCAGTAAAAATGTTAGTACTATAAACTTTGATCAATTCCAAAAAGAGTGGTTAGGCAATAATGTAAAGAGTTTTGCTTTAAAAGGTGATAAGATGACCGTTACAGGGGAGCTAAATAGCGGTAAACAGTATGAGACCTATGTTCCCTCTGAAAGGTTATTTCAGTTTATAGGACAGCATGCTAAGGATGGTGTAGTTCAAGAGAGTTATGAACCACCAACCAGAATTCCCGTATGGGTTAGTTATCTCCCCACAGTATTGCTGCTAGTTATGCTAATAGCTTTCTGGGTTATGTTTATGCAGCAAGGCCAAGGTGGAGGCGGCAACAGAGGAGTAATGAACTTTGGTAAGAGCCGTGCAAAAATGGCTACACCAGACAAGAAAAAGGTTACCTTTAATGATGTGGCTGGTGCAGAGGAAGAGAAGGAAGAATTAGCAGAGATTGTTGAGTTTTTAAGACAACCGAAAAAGTTTATAGAGATGGGGGCAAGAATACCTAAGGGTGTTTTATTGGTTGGTCCTCCAGGAACAGGTAAAACACTTTTTGCTAAAGCTATTGCAGGTGAAGCAGGGGTACCTTTCTTTAGTATATCTGGTTCGGATTTTGTGGAAATGTTTGTTGGAGTAGGTGCTTCAAGAGTTAGAGACCTCTTTGAACAGGCCAAGAAGAACTCTCCTTGTATTATCTTTATAGATGAGATAGATGCTGTAGGCAGACAAAGAGGTGCAGGCTTAGGCGGCGGACATGATGAAAGAGAACAGACCTTAAATCAACTGTTGGTTGAGATGGATGGCTTTGGTGTAAATGAAGGCATAATAATAGTAGCAGCTACTAACAGACCTGACATACTTGACCCTGCGCTCTTAAGACCGGGCAGATTTGATAGACAGATTCTAGTTGGAGCTCCTGATGTAAAGGGAAGAGAAGATGTATTAAAGGTTCATTCTAAGAATAAACCTCTGGCAGATGAGGTAAAATTGGATGTCCTTGCAAAGAGAACTCCAGGCTTTACTGGAGCAGATCTAGAAAATCTTATGAATGAGGCAGCTCTTTTAGCAGTTAGAAATAACAAGAAAAAGATTGGAATGATGGAGCTTGAGGAGGCTATTACTAGAGTAATAGCGGGTCCTGAAAAGAAGAGCAGGGTTATTAGTGAAAAGGACAGAAAGCTTACTGCCTTCCATGAGGCAGGTCATGCTGTAGTTATGAAGCTTCTGCCCAATGCTGATCCAGTTCATCAGATAAGTATCATACCAAGAGGGATGGCTGGAGGCTATACTATGCCTCTTCCAGATGAAGATAGGGCATACATGTCAAAATCAAGATTGGAAGATGAGATGGTGGGACTTCTTGGTGGTAGAGTAGCTGAGAAGCTAGTTATAGGTGATATAAGCACTGGGGCTAAGAGTGATATTGAAAGAGCCAGTGCCATAGCTAGAAAAATGGTTATGGAGTTTGGTATGAGTGAGGAGCTTGGTCCAATATCCTTTGGCAGCGGTCATGATGAAGTGTTCATTGGAAGAGACTTTGGTAAGAGCAGAAACTTTAGTGAAGAGGTGGCAGCTACCATTGACAGTGAAGTAAGAAGGCTTATAGATGAAGCTTATAACAAGGCTCAGAAGCTTCTTACAGATAACATGGATAAACTCACTAGAGTGGCTGAGGAACTGCTAAAGAGAGAAAAGCTTGAAGCTCAAGAATTCAACACTATCTTTGAGGGCGGTACTTTAGAGGAAGCTATTGATGTGGAAACTGATAAAGTGCAGACTGAAAAGGAAGAAGCTTATAAAGTTGAAACAGTGGAGAATCCTAATGACAATAACAATATAGAATAATAATTAAAAGGACCTCCCTGGGATAACTCCTGTGAAGGTCCTTTTAAACGTCAATAATAAAATTGCATGAGTTTTATAAAATTGATATAATTCAGGTTGAAGTGTTTTTAATATAAAACAAATAAGAGTAAGAGGAAGATGATTTAAATGCAAGCATTGATTTTAGCTGCCGGTATGGGCAAAAGACTTGGAAAGTATACAGAAGATCAGACAAAATGCATGGTTAAGGTAAACAATAAAACTCTTATTGAACATGCTTTAGAGGCAATAACTAAAAATAACATTTCTCGTATAATCATGGTAGTGGGTTATGAAGGAAAGAGACTGCAGGAGTTTTTGGGGAGTAGCTTTAATGGAGTACCCATAGAATATGTGAATAATTCTATATATGATAAGACTAATAATATATATTCTCTTTGGATGGCTCGAGATTATCTTACCTCAGAGGATACCCTCCTTCTAGAGAGTGATATTATCTTTGAACCTCAAATAATCACAGATGTAATTAATAATCCCAACCCAAACGTAGCAGTGGTAGCTAAATTTCAATCCTGGATGGATGGAACTGTAACAGTTGTGGATAAAAATGAAGATATAGTAAGCTTTATCCCAAAGAAAAGCTTCGACTGGAGTAGTACTGAAGATTATTATAAAACAGTAAATATTTATAAATTCTCTAAGGAGTTTTCAAGTAGATTTTACCTGCCCTTCTTAGAGGCCTATATAAAGGTTATGGGAGATAATGAATACTATGAGCAGGTACTTAGAGTTATGACCTATCTAGAGGAGATGAACCTAAAGGCCCATAAGTTAAACCAGGAGCAGTGGTATGAAATTGACGACGTGCAGGATTTAGACATTGCAAATGCAATGTTCTCTGATAGGGCTACGGAACTACCTTTATTTCAAAAGCGCTACGGTGGATATTGGAGATTTTCTAATTTAAAGGATTTCTGCTATCTTGTAAATCCATATTTCCCTGATGAAAACATGCTAGAGGAGTTTAAGAGTAATTTCTTCTGCCTTATTTCTCAATATCCCTCAGGTCAGAATGTACAAAATCTCATAGGTTCAAAGATGTTTAACTGTGATCCTTCAGAAATATTAGTGGGAAATGGTGCTGCGGAGCTTATTAAGGGTCTTATGAGAACACTCTCTGGAAAGCTTGGAGTGGTTTTTCCAACCTTTAATGAGTATCCTGAAGCTGCAGGCTATGAAAGAGTTGAAAAACTGGTGATTTCTAATAAGAACTTCAGATATACTGTTGAAGAGCTTATGGAGCTTTGCAATAAAACAGAGAATTTGCTATTAATAAACCCAGACAATCCTAGTGGACATCTTCTCTCAAGAGAAGAGGTAATAAAACTTCTAAATTACATGGCAAAGCATAATAAAAAACTAATTCTAGATGAATCCTTTATAGACTTTGCAGGCAGTGAACACAGTTTTTCACTTATTGCTTCGGATATCCTTAAAAAGTATAAAAATTTAATAGTAATAAAGAGTATAAGCAAAAGCTATGGAGTTCCAGGCATAAGGCTAGGCGTGTTAGCTTCAGGAGATGAAAAGCTTATAGCCTCAGTGAGAAGAGAACTATCCATCTGGAATATAAACTCTTTTGGAGAGTTTTTCCTACAAATCATTGGAAAATACACTAAGGAATATATTGAAGCCTGCGAAAAAATATGCTTCGAAAGGGATAGATTTTATAGAGAACTGTCTAAATTTAGTTTTTTAAGAGTCATTCCATCTCATTCTAACTATTTTCTCTGTGAGGTAGTGGGCAGATATAGTGCAACAGAGTTTACAGCTATGCTGCTCAATAAATACAAGATATTTATTAAGGACTGCACTGGGAAGATTGGCTTTGAAGACAAAAATTATATCCGCATTGCTGTAAGAGATACAGAGGATAACAACTATCTTCTAGAGAGATTTAAAGAAGTAGAAAGATATAGGTAGTGCAATATTTTTGAAATGTTAATAATATAACAATTAATTTTTACACGGCTTCAGCTTGAAGCCGTTTTTTTTATACTAAAACCAGCTTATTACTAAGATAAATTGTTAAAATATATGTAATGTGTTATAATATTCGTAAAATGGGGGAATATCGAGTGTTAAATTCCCTATGAAGGCAGATGACTTGGATATGATTTCTATGGCTAATACAAGTTAATGCAGTAAATAATAACTATATTTATATAGCTAAATTACAGGGATATAGATATATATAAATCCCTGATTTATAAGGAGTGATGGGTTTGAACAAGATAAAAAGCGACATTGAAATTGCACAAGAGGCTAAAATGCTGCCTATCATTGAGGTGGCAAAAAAGCTAGGGCTTAGTGAGGATGATATCGAATTCTATGGAAAATATAAATGCAAGATATCTCCAGAGGTACTTAGAAGAAATAAAAACAAAAAAAAGGGTAAGCTAATTCTAGTTACTGCTATTAACCCTACCGCTGCAGGCGAGGGTAAGTCTACTGTTACAGTTGGTTTAGGTCAAGCACTTTGCAGCATGGGTAAATCTGCAGTTATTGCTCTTAGAGAGCCTTCCTTAGGACCAGTTTTTGGAGTAAAGGGAGGAGCTGCAGGTGGAGGATATGCACAGGTTGTTCCTATGGAGGATATTAATCTTCACTTTACTGGAGATATGCATGCTATTACCGCTGCTAACAATCTTCTATGTGCTGTAATTGATAACCATATACATCAGGGCAATGCCTTATCCATAGACTCTAGAAGGATAGTGTTTAAAAGGGTAATGGATATGAATGACCGTGCCTTAAGAGATATAGTTGTAGGCATGGGTGGAAAAGCCAATGGGTTTTTAAGAGAAGATGGGTTTATGATAACTGTTGCCTCTGAAATAATGGCTATTTTGTGTCTTTCAAGAGATTTGATGGACCTTAAGGTGAGAATGGGCAACATTGTTGTGGCCTATAGTCTAACAGGAGAACCAATTTACTGTAAGGACTTAAAAGCAGAAGGTGCTATGGCTATGCTTATGAAGGATGCCATAAAGCCTAATTTGGTTCAGACCTTGGAGAATACTCCTGCTATTATCCACGGTGGACCCTTTGCCAATATAGCTCATGGCTGCAATAGCCTTATGGCTACTGAAACTGCTCTTTCCTTGGCAGATTACGTAGTTACAGAGGCAGGCTTTGGTGCTGATTTAGGAGCAGAAAAATTCTTTGATATAAAATGTAGATATGGTCATCTCATGCCAGCTTGTACCGTTATAGTAGCTACAGTAAGAGCATTGAAGCTGCATGGCGGTATGAAGAAGGATGAGCTTTCAAATCCAAATGTTGAAGCAGTTAAAAAGGGTGTTGCAAACCTTGAAAAACAGATAGAAAATGTAAAGAAATTTGGAGTCACACCTGTAGTAGCCATAAATAGATTTATTGCGGACTCAGAGGAAGAATTGAGCTTTATTGAGGAGTTTTGCAATAAGCTAGGAGTACAGGTTGCTCTTACAGAAGTATGGGAAAAGGGTGGAGAAGGTGGAATTACCCTTGGAGAAAAGGTACTAAAGGTAATAGATTCACTTGAAGAAAATAACTTTAAGGTGCTCTATGATGAAAAGCTTCCAATAAAAGAAAAAGTAGCTATAATTACAAAGGAAATATATGGTGCTAGTGGGGTAGAATATGCTGGAAATGCTTCAAAGCAGATTTCAGAGCTAGAAAAGCTGGGACTTGATAAACTACCTATTTGCATGGCTAAAACTCAATATTCACTATCTGATAACCCAACCCTATTGGGTAGACCAGAGAATTTTACAATCACTGTAAAGGAAGTAAGGGTATCTAATGGTGCAGGCTTTATTGTGGTGCTTACAGGAGATATAATGACTATGCCTGGGCTGCCAAAGACACCTGCGGCAGAAAGAATGGATATTCTTGAAGATGGAACTATATTAGGCTTATTCTAAGCTAAGAGGTCTTAAACTCAGCAGTGATATATTGCTGAGTTTAAGTTTCATTTTGACAAGAGAAAAGGAGGAAGCTATGGAAGGTTTAGATGAATTAAGGATTAAGAGAGAAAAAAGTGACCTTGGTGGTGGAGAGGCAGCTATAGAAAGGCAGCATTCACTTAATAAAAACACCTCAAGGGAGAGAATAATAGCTATTTTTGATGAAGGTTCCTTTGTAGAAAAGGGAGGTCTTTTTAGAGAGAACAGTGCTGGTGTTGTCACTGGTTATGGTACTGTGGGGGGAAGATTGGTTTTTGTATATTCTCAAGACTTTACCTTAAGAGGAGGAGCCATCGACAGATATAATAGCAGAAAGATATGGGATATAATGGAGGATGCTCTAAAGATGGGAGCGCCTTTAATACAGATTTTTGACTCTGTAGGTGCAGCCTTAGAGGAAGGGCTTGAAAGTCTAGTATCCTATGGGGGAATTTTAAAAAGAGCAGCCAAGCTTTCAGGAGTAATACCTGTAATATCCTTAATTGGAGGAAACTGTACAGGAGCTCAAGCTATAGCTGCGTCCATAAGCGATGTTGTAATATTAGTAGAAGAAAATTGCAGCTTAAATTTAAACATGTCAGAGGCTAAAACAAAGAATTACATAGACTCCAACAGTGTTAAAACTGTTAAAACAGCTCTCCAGATAAAATATAATGTGGAGCTTCAAGCCCTTGAAGCAGTTAAAAAGCTATTAAGACACCTGCCTGATAACAACTTAAGCTTGCCGCTAATTGCAAAAGATAAAGAGATGAATATTGTTTCCAAGGATGGAGATATTCTTTCCCTGTTGTCTGATGAGGACTCTATGGTAGAGCTTAATGCACATTACGGAAAGGCTGTTACCACTGCATTAATCAGTTTGTATGGGTTAACCACAGGGGTATTATGTACCAGGGGTGAAGCTCTTGATGTGGAAGCACTTAGTAAAATTGAAAGCTTTATAAGACTATGCAATAACTTTAATATATCGGTAATTTCAATAGTAGATACCCCAGGCTTTGCAGTTAGTGGTGAAGAAGAGAAGCTAGGCTTGCTTTCTGCAGCTTCAAGGACAATGTACTCCTTAATAGAGTGCTCTGCTCCAAAGATATCCTTAATCACTGGTAAAGCCTATGGGTCAGCTTTTCTCACCCTTGGCAGTAAGGATACCGCCTTTGATTTTACAGTAGCCTGGCCAGAAGCTAAGATATGCATGGGTGAACCTGAAAATGTAGCAAGGGCAATGTATCGCAAGGATATTATGTCAAGTGAAGTGCCAAAGGATAGAGAGAAAGAGCTAATTGCAGAGTATGAAAAAGAAGCAGTAAACCCTTTTAAAGCTGCTGAGTATGGCCTTGTAGATGACATAATCTCAAGAGAAGAAACTAGAGAAAGGTTATTTTCACTGCTGGATATGCTCCAAAGTAAGAGAGAAATTTCCTACCCTAAAAAAAGAAACAATTTTTACTAGGCGAAATTAACATCTCTTTAGAAAGGAAGTGAAAAGCCCTGGTTTTTAGGAATCAGGTATACTATGCTAGAAAACCTTAGTTTTGGATTAAAAGTAACCATAATAGCAATGCTAATAGTGTTGATGGCACTATTGGTAGTTCAAATAATGATTAAGCTTCAATCCTTTATATTTAGAACAAATAAAAAAGGTGTGAAAGCTGCTGAAAAGCCTTCTGTCCCTATACCAACAAATATAGCATTGCAAGAAAGTAATATTACTATTACAGACAGTAGAGAAAAGGAAGAGGAGGTTGTAGCCGCCATAATTGCTGCTATAAGCTCCATAAGTGGAGTTCCCGCTTCCTTGTTTGAGATTAAAAGTATAAAGAGAATTGCTAGAGAAGATTTAAATTGGAGAAGACAGAGTCTATAAGAAGATAACAAGGAGGTAAATAGAGGATGAAAAGATATGTTGTAACAGTAAATGGTAATAGATATGAAGTTGAGGTGGAGGAGGTTCAGGGGCAGTTTGCACCAGTAACACCTGTTGCACCAGCAGCGCCAACAGCGCCAGCCCCAGTAGCTCAAGCTCCTGCCGCAGCACCGGCACCTGCAGCTGTACAGGAAGCACCAGCTGCAAAAGTAGCTGAGCCTACAGCCGTTAATACTGATGGGAGTGGAGAAAAGCTAGAATGCCCTATGCCAGGCACAATCCTTCAGGTAAATGTAAAGCCTGGAGATAAGGTTGCAAAGGGTGACGTAATGTTTGTGCTAGAAGCTATGAAGATGGAGAATGAAATAATGGCTCCAAGAGATTTAATGATTACCTCAGTTCCTATTTCAAAAGGCGCTGCAGTTAATACTGGTGAAATCTTAGCAACCTTTGAATAACATAGTTCCCCTATATAACGGAGCTTACAAAGATATAACTTAAAAGATAAAAGGAGCTAAGAAACCATGGAAATGTTTATTGAATCAATAAAGGGATTATGGCTTTCTTCTGGTTTAGTTCATATAACCATACAGCAGGTCATTATGATAATTATATCCTCAATATTAATATATCTTGCCATAGGCAAAAATTTTGAGCCACTTCTACTCTTACCTATAGCCTTTGGCATGTTGGCAGCAAACCTTCCGCTAGGAGGCTTAGACAAGACTCCAGTGTATGAGTTTGTAAACGGTCAATTAAACACCAAGGAACCAGGTGGACTTTTCTATTACCTATATAGAGGAGTGGAATGGGATATATATCCTCCACTTATATTTTTAGGAGTTGGAGCTATGACGGACTTTGGGCCCCTGCTTGCAAACCCATCTAGTATTTTAATGGGCTTTGGTGCTCAATTTGGTGTGTTTTTCACCTTTGTATGTGCTCTTATTCTTGGGTTTACTCCTCAGGCAGCTTCTGCCATAGGAATTATCGGAGGAGCTGATGGTCCTACAGCCATATTTTTAACCTCAAAGCTGGCACCACAGTATTTAGGACCTATAGCTGTAGCAGCTTATTCCTATATGGCATTGGTACCATTAATTCAACCACCAATTATGAAGCTTTTAACCACCAAAAAAGAGAGAACTGTAAGAATGGGGCAGCTTCGACAGGTATCTAAGGTAGAAAAAGTAATTTTCCCTGTAATGGTTACTATAGTAGTATGTCTTTTACTTCCAAGCATTACCCCACTATTATCCATGCTTATGCTGGGCAACTTATTTAGGGAATCTGGAGTAGTAGGAAGATTATCTGATACGGCACAAAATGCACTGATAAATATAATAACTATATTTCTCGGTGTGACTGTAGGAGCTACAGCGAAGGCAGAAATATTCCTTAAGCCTCAGACTCTTATGATAATAGCATTAGGCATGGTGGCCTTTGCTATAAGTACAGCCAGCGGAGTGTTAATTGGAAAGCTTATGTATAAGTTCTCTGGTGGCAAGGTAAATCCACTTATTGGTTCTGCAGGCGTATCTGCTGTACCAATGGCTGCAAGAGTATCTCAGGTAGTTGGTCAAAAGGAAGACCCAGGCAATTTCCTGCTTATGCATGCCATGGGACCTAACGTGGCAGGTGTAATTGGCACTGCTGTGGCAGCGGGAGTTTTATTAAGTCTATTCGGATAAAGTATAAATATAGGGCTATAATAAAAAGCTATGTGTAATAAACTGCATATAGCTTTTTATTATGTCAATAATAAGAAATAAAGGAGGGGTAATATGCTTTATAATACGAATAGTTTGGAAAAGCTTTTAGAAGAAGAAAACAAGCTTGTAGAGAAGTATGAAAGGTATATGAATCAGGTGGAGAGCGGAGAGATCAGAAAATTATGTGGGGAGCTTTTGTATAAACACAGCATACATATGAGTACCTTAGAAAAATACAGGGAAAGGTAGTGTTAAAATGGAGCTATATCCTCATCACACTCCAGAGGGAGACAAAATTAAAGCCCGTAATCTATTTTCAAATGAAAAAAGTCTTTTAAACATCTATGACAGCATGCTTGTAAGACAAAAAGAGGGAACGGTTAAAGAAGATATTTATAATATGTTAAAGGATGAAAAAGAGATACTAAATCAGCTTGAGGAAAAATTAAGGCTTATGGGGTGGATTTAGCTAGAAACAATGTCTTTATGAGAGTCGCTTTTATAAATAGGATAAACTCCTATAAAAAGGCGACTTTATAGATTTTTTGAGGAGGTATGTGCTATAATTTTTGCTGTGAAGCAAAGCTCATGAGAAGAGGGATAAGATGAAATTTCAAAACTTAAACATAAATAACAGTTTTATAGAAAAGGTTTTTTACTATGATGAAATAGGTTCCACCAATGATGAGGCCAAGAAGGCAGGTATGGATGAAGAGCTTAAATCTGCTCTTTTCCTTGCTGAATATCAAAGGGCTGGAAGGGGCAGATTGGGAAGGACTTGGGAGGCGCCAAGAGGAAAGGATATAATGTGCTCCATGCTGCTAAGACCAGCTATAAATCCGCAGCAGCTAGCTCCTCTAACACTACTAATTGGACAATGTGCCGCAGAAGCAATTAGAGGTTTATATGATTTGGATATAAGAATTAAATGGCCTAATGACTTGCTTTGGAAGAAAAAGAAAATTGGTGGAATACTCACAGAAATGGTGTGCAGGGGTAATTGTGTAAGCCATATTGTAATAGGCATGGGCATAAATTGCAACAGTGAGGAATTTTCCCAAGAGCTAGTTAATAAAGCCCTTTCTTTAAAGTCCATACTGGGTATGGAGATAAACAGGGAGGAGCTCCTTTGTGCCATAGTAAATAGATTTGAAGTCCATTATAAGACATTTTTAGTACAAGGACTAACCCCCTTTATAGAAGCTATAAAAAGTTATTCTGAAATTTTAAATAGTGAGGTATGGGCATGTATAGGCAGCGAGAGAGAAAGGGTGTTAGTAGAAGACATAACTGAGAGAGGAGCTCTTAGGGTTAGGACTAAAAAGGGTGCCTTAATTGATTTAGAATGTGGAGAGGTTACCCTGGAAGAAAACTATTAAAGGCCATACCGGCTTCTTCACCATACAACACTCCATAGTGCAAATTTTAATTATATTAATTATATATTTTGGAAATACTTCCTAATAATAATATTAGTGATAGTTCTCCCCAAAAACAATTACAAGTTTATTAGTTTCTTTGCTTGACAAAAAAATATCACTTGTTAAAATTATATTGTTAACTCAAAACCACTTTTTTACTATTTTAATGAGCATAAATGCTCCCAGGCGGGGGTAGAATTTAGAGGAGTGAAGCAGATGATATTGGTTATGGACGTAGGGAACACTAATATAGTACTGGGAGTATACGAAGGGAAGGAACTTATTGCTCACTGGAGACTCTCAACAGACCACAAGAGAACAGCAGATGAATATGGAGTTCAATTGTGTCAGTTGTTTATGAATAAAAATCTAAATGCTATAGATGTAGAGGGGGTAATTATATCCTCTGTAGTACCTAATATAATGTACAGCTTAGAAAGGGCTATTAGAAAATACTTTTATAAGGATCCATTAATAGTAGGGCCTGGAATTAAAACAGGTATCAACATTAAATATGACAATCCAAAAGAGGTGGGAGCTGACCGTATAGTAAATGCAGTGGCAGCTCATGAAGCTTATAACAGGCCTCTTATCATTATAGATTTTGGCACAGCTACTACCTTCTGTGCAGTAAGAGGCAATGGAGATTACATGGGTGGAACCATATGCCCAGGCATAAAGATATCTGCGGAAGCACTTTATGAAAAAGCTGCAAAGCTTCCAAGGGTAGAGCTTAATAAGCCAGCTAACGTTATATGCAAAAATACAGTAAACAGTATGCAGGCAGGTATAATTTATGGATATACAGGTCAGGTAGATTATATAGTAGAAAAAATGATAGGGGAAATGGCGGCGGCTGGAGAGCATAACCCAGTAGTTTTAGCCACTGGCGGCTTAGCTCAGCTTATTAGTGAGGATTCAAAAACCATACATGTGGTGGAGCCAAACCTCACGTTAGAAGGGCTTAGGATACTATATGAGAAGAACAAAGAGATGGTGAATCAATGAAGATAGGTAAGGTTCAATTAAGTAATCCTGTTTTGCTTGCTCCTATGGCTGGAGTCACGGATATAGCCTATAGAGCACTTTGCAAGGAGATGGGCTGTGGGCTTTTATACACTGAAATGGTAAGTGCAAAAGGACTTTTTTATGGCAGTGAAAACACAGAACAGCTGCTAAGAGTTTCAGATGTGGAAAAACCCTTAGCAGTTCAGATTTTTGGCAGAGAGCCAGAAATTATGGCCAAAGCTGCTGAAGTCTTTGAGGCAAACGATGACTTTTGTATTGTAGATATCAATATGGGATGCCCTGTACCTAAAATCGTGAGAAATGGTGAAGGCTCTGCACTGATGAAGGATCCAAAGCTTGCAGGAGACATAGTTAGAGCTGTAAAAGCTGCAACCTCAAAGCCAGTTACAGTAAAATTTCGCTCAGGCTTTGATGAAGCGCATATAAATGCAGTGGAATTTGCAAGAGCCATGGAGGAGGCAGGAGCAGACGCTGTGGCCGTTCATGGAAGAACTAGAGCACAGATGTATTCAGGAAAGGCAGACTGGAATATAATAAGGAAGGTAAAGGACGCTGTTTCTATACCTGTAATAGGCAATGGGGATGTTTTTTCTGCAGAGGATGCTCTAAGGCTTATGGAGAAAACCAGTTGTGATGGAATAATGGTAGCAAGGGGAGCTCAAGGCAATCCATGGATATTTAAGCAGATAGGCCAGGCTCTAAGAGGAGAAGAAATAATAATGCCCTCTCCAGGGGAAAAAATAGATATGATTATAAGACATTTAGACCTTTCAGTAGACTTTTTTGGAGAGGATAAGGCTATAAGGGAAATGAGAAAGCATATAATCTGGTATATTAAAGGAATGAAAAATTGTACAGAAGTTAAGAATGAAATAACCAGAGAAGTTCATTACGAAGCAGTAAGAGAGATGCTTTATGCTTACAAAAAATTACTGTCAGGAGAAGCATAATATAAAAATTAGTGGAAACATTATAAGCTATATGGTCATTAATTAAGCTAGCAGTGAATACATATCAATATAGAATTCTTTAGAATTTCTAATAATTATTAAGTTAAGACATGAGGTTGTTATGAATTCTGTTATATATGTATGTACTGATTTAAGAAAGGCTTATGAGGATAACAGCTTGGTGGGCAGGGTAGTGGACCGGCTTAACACCAATGTTTCAGGAGAGAGCTTTGTAAGGGAGTTATGCACGAACATAACACATGTAAAGCTCCCTCCTAATTTTAATAACCAGGCCTTTTCTCGCAATATGGAGCGAGTAAGGAGGTTTGGCCAAGGGGGGTCTATGCTTGCTCCGAGGACCAGAAGGCTTATGGATTTCAATTACTACAACCCTTTGCAAAAGCAGATGATGGCCTTTGGTGTAGCTAAGAGCGTGCAGCTATTACTTAGAAATAGAAAAAAGAACATAAAAAACAGCTGTATCGTAGTATATGATGCTTGCCATGTGATGAACAAGGAGATATTATGTGAGATAGCAAAAAACAGCAGATATTTGGTACTTCTATCTAAGGATTTAAGAGGGGCATTAAATCTTAGAGACTATCTTACTGCAAATTATGGAGTGTCTCCTGTGGTTAGTAATGATGTCAGCTTTGCCTTAAGAGAAGCGGATTTCATAATATCATCTAAAGGAGTAGACATGGATGCTGCAGCTCCTCTATGGTGTCTAGACAACACCTATGCACCTGAAGTGAGTCATAACCTTATTATAAACGATGTGGTGTTTAAAACCCAATGGGAGGAAGTCCTAGAGGCTGGACCAGAATTACTGGGAGCACTTATGGGTGTAATGAAGGTAAGGGACCTGGAGGAAAGCATAAACAGCAGCGGTATAGTTCTCGACAAGATCACCTTCAACAAGGAGGTGATTGTATAGTAATGGCATTTCGAGTTGTTGACATTATGAAAAGCCTGTTTTATAATATGTTAAATGATTACATGATAATATTATAATTAGTATTTTTTGTAATTAAAGGAAAGCTCAAGGCATTTTGAGGGAAAATATTTAAAAGGGGAGAATAAGATGAGCGAGAAAAAGTACATCATGACTTATGAGGGATTAAAGAAACTAGAGGAAGAATTAGAATTTTTAAAAACCACTAAACGTAAAGAAATAACTGAAAAGATAAGGGTGGCGCTTTCCTTTGGAGATTTAAGTGAGAACTCAGAGTACGATGAAGCTAAAAATGAACAAGCCTTTGTTGAAGGAAGAATTCTTCAGCTTGAAAATATGCTAAAAAATGCTACTATAGTAGATGAAAGTGAAATATCTACAGAGAAAGTAACTGTAGGCTGTATAACAAGGGTAAAGGATTATGAATTCGATGAAGAGGTAGAATATAGTATAGTAGGCTCTGCTGAAGCAGACCCACTTATAAATAAGATATCCAATGAATCACCTGTAGGAAGTGCTCTTATGGGGAAAAAGGTTGGAGAGGTAGTAGAGGTTTCAGCCCCACAGGGAGTAATGAAATTTGAAGTACTAGAAATAAGAAGAGACTAATTTGGAGGGATATTAATGGCCAAGGATGAAGAAAACATTGTAGAACGTGAGAAGGAATATAATGAACTTGTAATGCAGAGAAGACAAAAGCTTGCTGAGCTTCAGGGAGCTGGGAGAGATCCTTTTGATGTATACAAGGTAAACCGAACTCACACCACAGAAGAAATCAAGGACAACTATGACAATTTAGAGGGACAGGACGTAGTGGCCGCTGGAAGACTTATGTCAAAAAGAGTACATGGAAAGGCAGGGTTTTCCGATATACACGACAGATATGGTAAAATTCAGCTATACATAAAGATAGACGATGTAGGAGAGGATAAGCTAAAAGAGTTTAAATCCTTCGACATCGGTGATTTTGTATCCATAACTGGCACTGTATTTAAGACTAAGACAGGAGAGATATCCCTTCACATAAAGGATTTTGCACTACTTGCAAAGTCATTAAAGCCATTGCCTGAAAAATGGCACGGTTTAAAGGACCCAGAGCTTAGATACAGACAAAGAGAAGTTGACCTCATAATGAACGCTGAGGTTAAGGAAACCTTTATGAAGAGAGTTGCTATAATAAAGGCTATAAGAGAATTCTTAGATAACCGTGGTTATTTAGAGGTTGAGACTCCAATTCTTTCTCCAATAGCAGGAGGAGCTGCAGCAAGACCCTTTACAACCCACCACAATGCTCTAAACATTGATATGTATCTTAGAATAGCAACAGAATTATACCTTAAAAGACTCATAGTTGGAGGCTTTGAAAAGGTATATGACATGGGTAAGAACTTCAGAAATGAAGGCATAGATATAAGACATAACCCTGAGTTTACCATGATTGAGCTCTATGAAGCCTATGCAGATTATTATGATATGATGGAGATCATGGAGAACTTAGCAGCTTATGTTTGTGAAAAGGTTAATGGTACTACAAAGGTTTCTTACCAAGGAACAGAGATAGACTTTAAACCACCTTGGAGAAGATTAACAATGGTAGATGCCGTAAAGGAGTATGCTGGTGTAGATTTTAGCAATATAAAATCTGACGAAGAGGCAAGAAACATAGCCAAGGAAAAACACCTTGAATTCAAAAAGGAATTAAAGGATTGTACTAAGGCTGATGTGTTAAACGCTCTATTTGAAGAATATGCAGAAAAGCACCTTATACAACCAACCTTCCTCTGTGATTATCCTGTAGAGATTTCTCCACTTACTAAGAAGAAGAGAGGAAATTCAGATTTCACCGAGAGATTTGAAGGCTTTGTATTTGGTAGAGAGATATGTAATGCGTACTCAGAGCTCAATGATCCAATAGTTCAAAGAGACAGATTTATGCAGCAGTTAAAGGAACGTGAGCTGGGAGATGACGAGGCCTACATGATAGATGAAGAGTTTATGTATGCTCTTGAAATTGGAATGCCACCAACAGGAGGCCTTGGTATAGGAATTGATAGACTTATAATGTTCCTTACTGATGCTTATTCCATAAGAGATGTTATTCTCTTCCCAACCATGAAGCCTACTCAAAACTAAGAGATATATTAAAAAGAGGCCTATAACAGGTCTCTTTTTTGCGTAAAAATTTCTATTCAAAAATAAATATAAAAATTTCATTATTCTCTTGAAAAAATTATGATATGTGCTATAATATTATTTGTAAATGTTCCGCGATAGCTCAACGGTGGAGCACTCGGCTGTTAACCGATAGGTTGAAGGTTCGAATCCTTTTCGCGGAGCCATTTTTATTTTTTGAACAGCAAGTCGTCTGCATTATTCTGTTGACGATTTTTCTTTTTCTGCGAAAGAAAATAATATTTATAGAGATTAGAGCTTGTATAATATTGACACTTAATATTTATCTGATAGAATTATATATATAAAATAATAGTGTGTGATGAAAAAAGAAGAGTAGCAGTAAAACTTATTTAGAGAGATGGCGGATGGTGAAAGCCGTTTAGGGAATACTGTGAAGGGAGCTTTTGAGCACTTTAAAGTAATTAAGCAGGGCAGTTGCCAATAAGGGTGGAACCGCGGAAGTGTATCTTTCGTCCCTTAATGGTAATATGCTCTTTTAGTTTACTAAAAATTATTGTAAGGAGTGATAAATATGGCAATTCAAAAGACTATGGATAAAATAGTTGCCCTTGCTAAGGGAAGAGGTTATGTATTTCCAGGCTCAGAAATCTATGGAGGACTTGCAAACTCATGGGATTATGGCCCTTTGGGAGTAGAGTTTAAGAACAATGTAAAGAAGGCCTGGTGGAAGAAATTTGTTCAAGAAAGTCCATATAACGTAGGGGTGGATTGTGCAATACTTATGAATAGCCAGGTTTGGGTAGCATCTGGACACGTGGGAGGATTTTCCGACCCATTGATGGATTGTAAGGATTGTAAGGCTAGATTTAGAGCAGATAAATTAGTAGAGGATCACATGACTGAAAATGGTGCAGAGGTAGCTTCAGCTGATGGCTGGACTAATGAACAGCTAAAGCAGTATATTGAGGAACACAATATAGCATGTCCTAAGTGTGGAAAGAAAAATTTTACCGATATAAGAAAATTCAACCTTATGTTTAAGACCTTCCAGGGAGTTACTGAGGATGCAAAATCCGAGATATATTTAAGACCAGAAACAGCTCAAGGAATATTTGTTAACTTCAAAAATGTACAGCGAAGCTCAAGGAAAAAGGTACCCTTTGGCATAGCCCAGGTGGGAAAGTCCTTTAGAAATGAGATTACTCCAGGAAACTTTATCTTTAGAACCAGAGAGTTTGAGCAGATGGAGCTAGAATTCTTCTGCAAGCCTGGCACAGACCTAGAATGGTTTTCATATTGGAAGGACTACTGCTGGAGTTTTTTACTAAATTTAGGTGTTAAGGCAGAAAGTCTTAGATTTAGAGACCACAGTGCAGAAGAGCTATCCTTTTATTCTAATGCAACCTCTGACATAGAATTCCTTTTCCCCTTTGGATGGGGTGAGCTCTGGGGCATTGCTGACAGAACTGACTATGATTTAAAGCGTCATGCTGAGGAGTCAGGAGAGGATATGAATTACCTAGATCCTGTGACAAATGAAAAGTACGTGCCTTATTGTATAGAACCTTCCCTAGGAGCAGATAGGGTTGCACTAGCCTTTCTCTGCGACGCCTATGATGAGGAGGAGCTAGATGGAGGAGATGTAAGAACAGTGCTTAGGCTGCATCCTGCACTGGCACCCTTTAAGGCTGCAGTACTTCCTCTTACTAAGAAGCTCTCAGAAAAGGCAACTGAGGTTTACAGCATGCTTAGCAAATATTTCAATGTAGACTATGATGAAGCAGGAAGCATTGGAAAGAGGTACAGAAGAGAAGACGAGATAGGAACACCTTACTGTATAACCATCGATTTCGATACTCTTGAGAATGGAACCGTAACTGTAAGAGACAGAGATTCTATGAGCCAGGAAAGAATTGGAATAGATGAACTGGCTAAATTCATAGGTGAAAAACTGGAATTCTAGAAATATAGAAGAATACAAGGAAAGCCTGTATGGTACACTTCACACAGTAACCATATAGGCTTTTCATATAATGCTAAAGTAATGCAGAGAATAAACTTAAAAGGTGAGAGAATATGCCAAGCTTTAGCACTGTAAGCTTACTGGCCTTGTTGTGTGTAGTGTTTAAACACCATAATAAGGAGGCCACAAACCCTATAGGAAATCTAAAGGAGCCATTTATAGTAATATAAATTTGACATAATAGCCAAATAGCAAATATTTTTGGAACATAGTACTTCTCCTTAAGCATAACCTTATTTCTGCAAAAGTGAAGCAGGGGTAAAGTACATAACAAAGTGAGAAAGGCCATATAATCCTCCATGAAAAGTGCTAGAGTCCTGCATTACAGTATATGTTTGTACATAAATGGCTATACTTTTTAAATGAGAAAAATGCTATAATATAACTGTAACAAAGGAACTAACATAAAACATAATTAAACCCAGCCTGTATTGGGCAGGGCTGATTTTTAGCGAGCTTTTGGAGGTAAACATGAATAAATCTTTTCAGGAATTTAAGGACTTTATAAGAGACAAAAAAACTGCTGTGGTAGGAATTGGTGTAAGCAATATTCCACTTATCAGATTTTTACAGCAGCTAGGTGCTAAGGTAAGTGCCTTCGATAAGAAGAGTAGAGAAGAACTAGGTGAAATAGGAGATGAATTTGAGGGTAGTGGAGTAAAGCTTATTTTAGGAGAGCACTATCTTGATAAGCTTACAGGCTATCAGGTTATATTTAAAACCCCTTCTATGAGAATTGACAGTATTGCACTTAAAAAAGCAAAGCTTGAAGGTGCGTACATTACCTCTGAAATGGAGGAGTTTATAAGATACTGTCCAGCTAAAATCTATGGAGTTACCGGCAGTGATGGTAAAACTACAACTACAACAATTTTATACAAGCTATTATGTGAACAAGGGTTTAATACCTGGGTGGGCGGAAACATAGGAAATCCATTGTTTTCCAATATAGAAGAGATTTCGAAGAAGGACAGAGTTGTATTAGAGCTATCAAGCTTTCAGCTTATGACCATGGATGTTTCACCAGAAGTTGCAGTGGTGACTAATCTAAGTCCTAACCATCTAGATATGCACAAGGATATGGAGGAATATGTTAATTCTAAAAAGAATATATTCCTATATCAGAAGGAAGACGGTCTTTTAGTTATAAATGGGGATAATGAGATAACCTCATCCTTTGAAAGAGAAGCTAAAGGACATCTAAGAAAATTCAGCAGGCAGCAAAAGCCTGAGGATGGAGCCTACTATGAGGATAACATACTATATGTAATGGGTAAGCCTGTCTGTGCTAAGGATGAAATAGTTATCCGAGGCATGCATAATGTGGAAAATTACTTGGCAGCATTTGCAGCAGCTTGTGATGAGGTTGAAATATCTGTCATGAAAAAGGTAGCTCTAAGTTTTAAGGGGGTAGCCCATAGAGGTGAGTTCATCAGGGAGTTTAATGGAGTGAAATACTATAATGACTCTATAGCCTCAAGTCCTACTAGAGCAGTGGCTACACTAAAGGCCTTTGATAAGCCAGCAATATTAATAGCAGGGGGTTATGATAAGAATCTACCCTTTGAACCATTAGCAGAGGAAGGTCACCCTTATATTAAGCGGCTTATTCTACTTGGTGCCACAAGATATAAGATTAAGGAAGTCTTTGATAAGCTTAAGGAAGCTAAGGGCATAGATATTCCCGTTCATATGGTTAATTCACTAGAAGAAGCAGTAGAAAAGGCTAGAAGCATTGCTGAAACAGGAGATATTGTATCCCTATCTCCAGCATGTGCAAGCTTTGATATGTTTGTAAATTTTGAAGCAAGAGGGAACAGGTTTAGAGAGTTAGTAGCGAGTTTAGAATAATAGAAAGCCTATATGTATTCTCCTCTATAAAAGTAAGGGAGAAATACATATAGGCTTAACTTTTTTTAGCATAAGGGAACCATTAAAATTCATCTACTAATCCTGGTGTATCACTGCAAGCATATCAATGAAATACTGAGTATAAAGAATTATCCTCAAGGAGGCTTTAAATACTTGGCATTTATTAAAAAGCATTTACCCTATAGTATGATATTATATACAAGTCGTC
>DBMJ01000021.1 GCA_002298125.1 Clostridium sp. UBA701
GATCAAACTCTTAATTTAAAAGTATGTTCCAAATCTTCGATTTGGCACAGACTGTAGAGTCTGAAATTACTCAGATTAAATGGAAAAAACGAGTTTTTCCCTATCTCAAGATTTAAATCTTGAGGTCACTGGTTTTTGTAATTATTCTCTGTTTAATTTTCAAGGATCAAGCTGCTGTCATATAACAGCCATTAAATTGTAGCATGTTTCAAGAACACTGTCAACAGAATTGTTTTTCTGCCTAAGCCGTTTCCCTCAACAGCACGAAAATAATTCTATCAGATTTTTCTTATACCGTTACATGTTTATAAATAATTATAAAAAAATAACCTAGAATAGCTCTAATTATCTCCTAATTTCTCTATATTGCTACTATGGACACACCGGGTATTGTTTGCTTTGTTAAAAGGGGAAAGCCTACTTGCTCTGTAAGCTCTCCCCCCTGAATATTTTTCTAGTCCATGTTGTCTTGAATAATATCCCACATCATTTTAGATACTCTAGATACCGTAACAAGTCCATATACATTGTTAGGAAGTCCTTGAGACATAATTGTAAATACAAAATTACCCTTAGAGATGTTCATGAGAGCCATATCATTTTCAACACCTGGAAGGCTGCCTGCTTTATTTCCAATGTTGCTCCATTCCTTTTTAGGTATATAAAAAGGAATCTTGTTTCTAATCTGTTGTCTTTTTAATGTGTTAATTAAAAACTCACTGTGTTCTTTATTAAGAAACTCATTTCTATACAACAGCTTAAAGCATTTTGCAAGATCACTGCTGGAGGATAGATTTTGAACACCCTTTTCCCTTAGCTTGGTATCTCTAATTTTTCTATATAAAAAGGTGTTCAAAAGACCCATGTCCTTAATTCTTTGGTTTATATTATCTTTTCCCAACATATCAATAAGTTTATTAGTGGCAGTGTTGTCGCTTAAAATAAGCATTGCAGTTACAAGCTCCCTAAGAGTATATTCCCTCTCATCTAGTTCATAGATAAAACCACTGCCATCTACCATGTCTTCTTTACTAATAAATACCTTGTCCTCAAGAGAAAACTTTTTTTCTTCTACCTCTTTTAAAAAGCTCATGACTATGGGGACCTTGATACAACTAGCAGAGGGCTTCTGGGTGTCTTCCTCCCATCCATAAGTGTAGCCACTATCTAAATCCTCAAAATAGAAGCTATACTGTCCAATTCTGGTATCTAGGTATCTTTTAATCTCCTTCATACCTCATAAACCTCCAATGAAAAATTACTAACAATAATCTTTTCTATATTAGTCTCCAAAAGAAATACCAATACTTCTTGCTACCTTTACCAATTCTCCCTCTGGATCTACATTCTTATCTTTACCAATTACATTTTCCAGACTTTCATAGGAGATATCGTTACCTCTCAAGCATACCATGTTGCCAAATTTGCCTTGATTTATTAGTTCTACTGCAGCAACTCCGTATCTTGTGGATAGAATTCTATCAAAGGTAGAGGTATTACCCCCTCGCTGAGTATGTCCAAGTACCGTACTTCTTATCTCGTGATCCTTTACAAGCTGCTCTAAGTCAAAAGCCAGCTTATTAGCAATACCGCCAAGTCTTACTGGATCTGGACTATCATTTACAATTTTACTTACTACCACGTTCCCGCCCTCAGGCTTTGCGCCTTCAGCTACAGCAATGATAGTAAAAAGCTTTCCATTTTGTCTTCTTCCCTTTATCTTCTCCACAACCTTGTTGATATCATAAGGTATTTCAGGTATCAAAATTACATCAGCTGATCCCGCTATACCAGACTCTAAAGCTATCCAGCCTGCATTTCTTCCCATAACTTCAAGGATCATTATTCTATGATGAGATTCTGCAGTGGTGTGAAGCCTGTCTAATGCTTCTGTGGCAACATCTAGTGCAGAGTTAAAACCAAAGGTTACATCCGTAGCTGCCAAGTCATTATCTATGGTTTTGGGTACTCCTATAACGTTTACTCCTTTTCTGCCAAAATCCCTTGCACTGGTTAAGGTACCATCTCCGCCTATTACAATAAGGGCATCCACACCCTCCTTTTTAAGGTTCTCTACTGCAACATCAGAAACATCCTTTTTTACTGTAACTCCATTTTCCTCCAACTGATAGTTGAAAAGATTGTCTTTGTTTGAGCTATATAGTATAGTTCCACCCTTGTGTAAGATTCCAGACACAGTTTCTAGATTTAAAGGAATAATATCATTGTTGTATAGTCCTCTATACCCAAATTTATAACCTACTACCTCATATCCATATTTCAATATAGCTGTTCTGGTAACAGCTCTAATCACAGCATTAAGTCCTGGGCAATCTCCTCCGCCAGTCAAAAGTGCTATTTTTTTTACGTCCTTTGCCATAAATATCCCTCCGTCCTAATTTTAATATATTATACACTATGAGCTGCTATAATAAAATCATAAATGCCGACTATTAATAATATTCTGTATTTCTTATAAATACTATACCAAGTGATTTAATGTTTATCAAAGTTAACAGTAATAAATTTATTAGTATAACACATATACCCTGCTTAAGCTATGCTTATAGCAGGGTATTGCAGCAATTGTTCAACCTATAGAATTCCAGCAAAGAAGAGACCCAAAATTACTGCTCCAACTAATATTCTATAAATGGCAAAGACACGCATGGGTTTCTTTTTTAAGAAGTTTATAAAGCCTTCTACTACTACAAGAGCCACTACAAAGGAAACCACAAAGGATATTACCAGTGCAATAATTTCTATAGAGGACATGGCTACCTTTAATGTTATTAACTTATATAGTGATGCAGCTACCATGGTAGGAATTGCAAGGAAAAAAGAAAATTCTGCTGCTGCTGGAGTAGTAAGTCCAACAATCCACGCACCCATTATTGTAGAAGCAGATCTTGACATACCTGGCCAAAGTGATAGACATTGGAAAAGTCCAATGATAAGAGCCTGTTTGTAGTTAACCTTCTCTATAATACTGGTCTTATTATTTCTTCTATATAAATTTTCAACAATTATTAAAAGGATACCTCCTACTACCATTGCTACTGCTACGGGCTTTGGAAACATAAGCTTTGCATCAATCTTTTTGTTAAATAATACCCCAATTACTGCAGCGGGTATAAAGGCTACCAATATGGTACTCCATAGCTTAAAGCCATAGCCTCCTGGCACAAATAAGCTTGAGGGCTTAAGGGATTTTGTAATTTTGCTCCAAAACAATACCACTACTGCCAGAATTGCTCCCAGCTGTATAACAACATAAAACATGTCTATGTAGGCCTTAGAATAAAATTTATCAGTAAAGCCAATTAAATTTCCCACTAAAATCAAATGTCCTGTAGAAGAGATAGGCAAGAATTCAGTTATCCCCTCAACTATTCCGATGACTATGGCTTTTAATATCAAATATATTCCTGACATACTGTTTTCTCCTCTCTAAATAAAATTCAGTTTGTAGTTGTATTATAACTCATGGCATTAACAACCTACAACAACCAACCCCTATAAATTAACTAGATTTTCTGACCAATGTAAGATCTCACCTAGTAGAAAGTTATAAACTATGCAATCTCTGCTACTGCAGCTTTCAAACCCTTTAGGTAGTTCAGCATAAATATTTTCCAGGGATTTCAGGTTTTCAGCAGATAAGCCCTGTGATTGTTTTTGTTTTTGCAATATGGCCATGTTATCTTTTATGGACTTGGCATACTCCACAGTTTTTAAAGCCTTCTCCAGCCCATACTTATGTCCCTTATCTATCCTCCTCTCCTTTTCGTATAGTATGATGCTGTCCTGTAATTGGACTATCCTTTTCCCAAGCATTTCATTATCAAAGTCCTTTTTCTCATATATGTGCTCATACAGATTACTTATAATATAATGCTTTAATTCCTCCCTCTGCACCTGTATCTTTTCATAGAATTTTGGTGGAAATACGAAATAATTTACAAGTACAGCTACATTTATTCCTATAAAGGTATCTAGCAATCTATTAAAGCTATAGGCGTAGGGATTTTGTCCCTTCATATTTATCATTATTGCAATTAATACTATGCAAGCATTTGCAACAGCATCGTTCCATTTCAGTATATTGCAAATATAGATTACAATAATTATCCCAATAGAACATGCAATTATGTTGTTTGGGAAAAATAAGGCCAGCAGCAAACCCACTGCTGCCCCAGCAGTGGTTCCAAGCATTCTATTTTTACCAGCCTTAAGCGAATTAGCCACAGACTTTTGAAGAGATACTACTGCAGCAATAGCTGCGTAGAAGGGATACTCCATATGAAAGGCCCTAGATATAGCCAAACAAATTAACACTGATATTGCAGTTTTAATGTTTCTCATACCTATTTTCTTTTCAACACTCATCTCATCACCTGTTTATCCATATTCATGTATTTAGTTTACTATATTAGCTTGCAAAAGTGAATAAGAGGATTTAACCAAAGTCAAACCCTCTTATTTGTAATTATATATTTTTAATCAGCTTTTGGTCCAGCATTTATTATTTCTTCTGCTACACCTTTAAACTTATTTATATTGTCTTTAAACTTTCCTGCTAATTCTTTAGCTTTTTTGTTATATTCCTCTTTGTTATCCCAAGTGTTTATAGGATTTAATATGTCATTTGGAACAGAAGGACAGCTTTTTGGCATCAGCACATTAAACACAGGATGTACTTCATACTCTACATCCGCAAGCTTACCCTCTAGTGCTGCCTTTACCATGGCTCTTGTGTAAGAAAGCTTCATTCTTTCACCCTTACCGTATTCTCCACCTGTCCATCCTGTATTTACTAGATACACCTCTACGTTGTGCTCTTTTATCTTTTCCCCTAGTAACTCTGCATAAACAGAAGGATGCATTATCATAAATGGAGCTCCAAAGCAGGTTGAGAAAGTTGCCTTAGGTGAAGTTATCCCCCTCTCTGTTCCTGCCAGCTTGCTGGTATAACCAGACATGAAGTGGTACATTGCAGCTTCTGGAGTTAATCTAGAAATTGGAGGAAGCACTCCAAAGGCATCTGCAGTAAGGAAAATTACCGTATTAGGATTTCCACCTACTCCTGAAGTCTCAGTGTTTGGTATATAATCTAAAGGATATGCAGCTCTAGTATTTTCTGTTAAGCTCTCATCATCATAGTCAGGGTGTCTATTTTCATCTAGTACTACGTTTTCTAACACTGTACCAAATCTAATAGCTTCATATATCTCTTTTTCTCTTACAGGAGAGAGTTTTACTGTCTTAGCATAACATCCTCCCTCAAAATTAAACACTCCATGGTCACACCATCCATGTTCGTCATCTCCAATAAGTCTTCTATCAGGATCAGCAGACAAAGTAGTTTTGCCTGTTCCAGATAATCCAAAGAATACTGCCGTGTCTCCACTATGCCCTATGTTTGCAGAGCAGTGCATTGGAAATACTCCCTTTAATGGAAGCAGGAAGTTCATAACTGAGAATATAGATTTCTTTATTTCTCCTGAATATTGAGTTCCACCAATAAGTACTATTTTTTTATCAAAGTTAACTATTATAAATGCTTCAGAATTTACTCCATCGGCTGCACCTTCTGCTTTAAAGCCTGGTGCACTGATTACGGTAAACTGAGGTGCAAAATTATCTAATTGAGCCTTGTCCTCAAATCTTCTAAATAACTGATTTGCAAAAAGAGCTTGTGAAGCCATTTCACATACTACCCTAATGGGCATTTTATACTCTTCCTTTGCTCCAACGTAGCCATCAAATACAAATAAGTCCTTGTTGTTTAAATACTGGCTTACCTTGGCAAAAAGCTTGTTGTAAACCTCTTCATCAACAGGCAAGTTCACGTCTCCCCAGTTGATTTTATCTTCTATGCTTTTTTGCTTTACTATAAATCGGTCCTTAGGAGAACGTCCAGTATATTTACCTGTTTTGATAACAAGAGCACCCTTGTCAGATAATACTCCCTCTCCTCTTTTTATGGCCGTTTCCACCAATTCCGATACGGGAAGGTTTCTATGAATCCTGGCCTTTAATTCTTGTTCCAGTTTTCCCAAGTTTTCAACCTGCATATAAAACAGCTCCCTCCAAAAATACTATAACCATTACATATATAATGATACTGATTTATTGGAAAAATGCAAGAAATATTTTATTTTTTATATGCTTTGACGGAAATATGACTGCTATAATTCATTTTTGTGAATATACAATTTTTATACTCTTATAGGCTACACTATATTTTATTTATGAGGTACATATGTTTTTAATAGGCTCAATTTACCTTCAATTTGATATTTTCCAGCTGCAGCAGGTATAAGTATGCTGTCACCCTTACAAACCTCTATACTTTCATCACCCCAGCTCAGCTGACCCCGTCCTTCTACGCAGGTATAAATAAAGAATCTCTCCTTATCACTACTTTCATAATAGCTGCTGTCCACATCCAACTTCTCAAGCACAAAGTATGGACACCTGCAGTACACTGTATGTCTATATCCCTCATGTTCAGTAATTATTCCCTTTGATTCCTCACCCTTAAGTTGGAACTTCACCACATCTAAAGCTTTTTCTATATGAATTTCCCTTCCTCGGTTGTAATCATAAACCCTATAGGTAGTGTCACTATTTTGTTGAATTTCAGCAATTACAAGCCCTCTACCTATAGCATGCACTAGACCACTCTCTATAAAATATACCTGACCCTTTTTTACAACTATCTCCTGAAGGTAGTTTTCTAGTTCTCCATTTTTAAGAGCGGCTTTAAATTGTTCTCTTGTGCAGGGTTTTGTACCTACAATAAGAGAAGCTCCCTCTTCTGCTTCTACTATGTACCAAACCTCAGTCTTCCCTGGTTCTCCCTCTACTCTATACGCATACTCATCCTCAGGATGTACTTGAACTGAGAGCTTCTCCTTTGCGTTTATCAGCTTCACTAGTAACGGAAATCCATCCCCTATAATTTCGGTGCCAAGCAGCTCTCTCCCATGCTGTTCCATTAACTCCTGTAGTGTCTTTCCTTTGTATTCCCCGTTAATAACCACACTCATTCCGTGAGAATGACAAGCTACATCCCAGCTCTCACCAATATTTCCTTTAGGAAGATTGGCTCTGAAACTTTCAAAATCTCTTCCGCCCCATATTTTTTCAAAATACACATTTTCAAATTTTAGTGGGTACATTTTTATCCTCCTTCTATGCTCAGATAAAAAATCTGTGGACCAGTGCTTTAGCCCACAGATTTAAAATAATTTAATTTTAATAGAATAATACGAATTCAGGTATCTTTAAGGTTTCATTTCCCCTGCCATTCTTATAGGCATCGTATAGTTTTTTTGCTTTATCATAGTTTTCATTGATTGTATCTGTAGTATATTTGTCTGTGGCAGCTGTAATACCCTTTTTTGCAGCTTGAAGATTGATTAATCCTCTCTCTAAATCTTGCTCAACGGTAATGTAATAGCAGCCTGCATTATTTAAGGTTAAAATATCTGATTCATCTGCACTATAAGCAAATCTTACCTCTTTAATGCCCTCCTTGGTGTTACCTTGAGTCATATATATAGTTCCCAGGGTTCTATGATATTTAGGCACCATCTCATCCATCTTTATACAAGTAGTCAAAAGATTAATCGCCTCAGGAATCTGATTGTTTGTAAGGTATATAAGCGCCATATTGTATTTTATTTCTGTATCATTAGGCTTTACAATTTCAGCAAACTTAAAGTATTCTAGGGCCTTATTTGAATTTTTAGCTGTGTACCAATAATAGTTAGCTAGATTAAGCATAATATTATAATTATAAGGCTCAGCTTTTAATGCATTGTGAAAATATGGTTCTCCCTTTATAGTTTCTCCCTGAGCTCTTAGAATTTCAGGTATAAGAAAACCATAATTATCAGGGTAGCCTTTATTTAAGGATATGGATTTTTTGCAGTATTCCATGGCTTTTTTCAAGTCATTTTGTCCAAGATAAAACCACCCTGCTGCATGCATCACTCTATAATCGCTGCCATGCTTAGCTATCAATTCATTAAAAATAGCCTCTGCCTGAGCAGCTTGATTTTTGTTTTGATCTATAGAAGCCTGCATTAGCTTTATAGTTATATCTCCAATATTCTTAGGGTTTTGAGCTAGTATACTGTCTAATAACTGCTGTGCTTGTTCTGCAGTTACATCGTTTAGAGAATATATTTTAGTCATCCACAGTTTATAAGCAATTTCATTTGGATTTTTCTTAGAGAGCTTATCCAGATTTTCTAGCAGCATATCCTTATTATAAACTGATATCTGTGCTAATACATCGTAGACCTTTACTTCATCCTTATCAAGATCCCAGGCCCTTTTCAACTCGTCAAAGCCTTCGTTCCAAGAGTTTACCAGCATTAGCATTCTTGCATTTTCTGCAGTATCATAGGCAGAGGTATTGTCTACAGGATAGTCCATTACTATGTCTGTTGCCTTTTGCATGGAGTTATTTGCCATATAAACTGTAAACATTGTTTTAAAAAGCCTTTTGTTCTTCGGGAATTTTTTAAGTGCAGCTTCACCGTCAGTAAGTGCCACAGCATAATCCTTATTTAACAGCTCTGTAACCACAATGCTGTTTAGAATATCTTCTTCTTCCTTATATTTCTGCTGTGCAAGCTTATCCTTAACAATTTGCATATAATTTCTAGAATTATCTATATCTCCTTGTACTGAATATATCTCTGCAATAGCTGCATCATACTTTGGATGATTCTTATCCTTTGCAGCTAGAGCTTTGTATTCCTCAATGGCTCTAGCGTATTCACCATTAAAATAATACTGCTCAGCCTTATTATTTATTACCATGAACTGATTAATCTTAGTGTCATTCATCTGTTTATTAACACGCCACCCACTAAAGGCCATTATTGCAACTAAAAGTACTGCTATTGCAGAGTATATATATTTCTTGTTCCTTTTTACCCTTTCACTATACCAGAATTGAACCCATTTGAGTTTCAATGGTCTTAAGACTCTTTTAGCCACTGAAACACCCTTGCCAATTCCTTGTATTAATTTTCTCCACACTGGCAGGATATATTTGGAGCATACTGCTGCAATTTTCTTACCAATTGGGCTTAAATATTTTGCTATAACTTTTCCCACAGGTCCTAAGTACTTCTTTAATACTTGTCCAACAGGTATCAGCAAGGTCTTAAATTTGCCCCCAAGCTTTAAAGACACTGTTTTTATAAATACACCTGTTTTAATAGCTGCAGTCTTTATCAGCCTTCCAAATTTAAGAGCTGCACTTTTAACAACTACCCAAGATTTTTTTGACATTGCCATAATGCTCGTACTAGCTTTGCCAAATCCAGATTTTATTTTGGACCCCAAAGGAGATAGCTTTTTCCATACCAGCTTTGTTCCATGGGATGTCTTTTGTATATAAACCTTCACCTTATCCACATATATCTTCACACTTTGTTTGTTCATCAGCATTATCACCTGCTTTCTAGTTTTAATGGTATAATACCACCTGGATAATAACTATTTTAGCAAAAGAACAGAAAAAAAGCCATAATAAATATATTAGACATTGGCTATGGTATAATATAAAATTATACTAGAACTATGAATTGAGAATGGAGGAAATTTATGAATAAAAAAAGTACTGCCCTAAAAGTGCTTCTCACCTTCTTTTGTGGTGTGCTGTTATTAAGTGTGTCTTTTTTCATATCCTATAAAGTTTTTTCTGCCGTAAATGAAAAAAAGGCAGGGGTAGAAGCTACCAAGACGTTTACTCCGCAGACCTCCACTGTTGAAACCAAACCTGCCCCAGCTGAAACCCCAAAGCAGACAGAGGTTATTATAAGTGCAGCAGGGGACTGTACTATAGGTACTGACGATAATTTTGCCTATGAAAGCAGTCTTCCAGCAATGGTTAAAAAACATAATAATGATTACAGCTATCTCTTTAAGAATGTAGCCCAAATCTTTGAGAAGGATGACCTTACACTGGTAAATCTTGAAACTACCTTCACTAAAAGCAACGTTAAGATTGAGAAATCAGGCAATGTAACCTTTCACTTCAAGGGAAATCCTGAATTTGCAAAGGCCTTGACTCTAGGTTCTATTGAAGGTGTTAATCTAGCAAATAATCATATTTATGATTATGGTAATCAGGGCTTTAAGGATACAGTAGATACCCTAGATAAGGAAAAGATAAGCTACTTTGGTGAAGGATATAAGTGGAAAACAGAAATTAAGGGACAAAAATTTGGTTTCTTAGGATATAGAGGCTTTAACTATGATAACTCTACACTAAGTAATATGAAGAAAGATATAGAGACTTTAAAAGCTGAAAATCGTATAGTAGTGGTAAGCTTTCACTGGGGTGAGGAAGGCTCCTATAATTATAACAACAGCCAAAGCACCCTTGCTCATAATGCCATAGATTATGGTGCAGACCTAGTTCTTGGTCATCATCCTCATGTAGTACAGGGCATGGAGCAGTATAAAAATCGTTTTATAGTCTACAGTTTGGGCAATTTCTGCTTTGGTGGGAATTCTAATCCAAAGGATAAGGATACTTTTATCGCTCAAATTAAATTCAACTTTACAGATAATACTTTAACAGGACTTGGACTTAAGGCTATCCCCTGTAGTTTGTCCTCTACTGTAAGCTATAATGATTATTGTCCAACAGTATTACAGGGAAGTAGTGGTGAGAAACTCCTTGCAAAGTTATCCTCTCTTTCCCCAAAGCTAGGCTTTAAACTAAATGATAGTTTTAACGATATTGACATTAAAAAATGATTTTCAGCACAAGGCGGTGATTCAAAATTAACATTTTAGCATTTTTTAGCATAATAACTTCTAAGACAATACTTAAAATTTCAAGAGTTCTTTTTAAGGGTGGAACTAATTTCCCTGGAAGAGTTGCTCTAAAACTCTACCCTTCCATATTAAAAATTACCGCAATGGATTATAAGGTAATAGTAGTCACTGGTACCAATGGGAAGACCACAACCACTAGCATGCTTTATAATATCCTTTGTGAAGCTCACAAAAATGTCATAACAAACGCCACTGGAGCCAATATGCTTCCTGGTATAACAGCTACCTTTGTGGAACACTATTCCTTTAGAAATTCAAAGGATGAACACTTTGCCATCATAGAGGTGGATGAAGCAAATTTAAAACTGTTTACTAAATATGTTACTCCTCAGTATATAATAATTACGAACCTCTTTAGGGATCAGCTGGATAGATATGGCGAGGTATATACTACCTTAAATAAAATACTGCAGGGAATTGTAAATGTACCTGAATCAAAGCTTATACTAAATGGGGATGAATCTCTTCTTGGGGATTTATCTTTGGAAAACCAAATGTATTACTACGGTTTCAATAGCTCCTTAGAGGTCAATAAGGAAATAGACATAAATGCAGATGCAAAATTCTGTAAAAAGTGTAAGCATCCCTATGAATATGAATTTATAACCTATAACCATCTTGGCAGCTTCTCCTGCCGCAATTGTGGCTACAAGCGTCCAAAGCTGGACTTTGCTATGGAGAAAATTGTAGAGGTGAATGAGGAAGGTTCACTAGTATACATAGACGGGAACGAATATTATATAAATCAGGCTGGTATATACAATATATATAATGCTTTAGCCGCTTATTCTGCTGCAGCTCTTATGGGGGTGGAAACCCTTCATATTTTCAATTCCTTAAAAAGGCAAAAGAGCAGCTTCGGAAGGCAGGAGACCATAAGCATCGATGGCAGAGAAATTAAAATAATACTTGTTAAAAACCCTGCAGGCTTTGATCAGGCTATAAACACACTAAAGCTTAATGCTAAAGCTTTTAATCTCTGTGTTTTTTTAAATGACAATTACGCTGATGGCAGAGATGTGTCCTGGATATGGGACGTTAATTTTGAAGTCTTGAACAAGGAAAAGATAAAAGCCCTGCTTTTTTCTGGCAACAGACTCTACGATATTGCCATACGACTTAAAATTGCAGGCTTTAATGGAGAGGAATTTTTGTTTGCAAGAAGCCAGGAGGAATTTTTAGAGTATACAAGGTCTATGGAAGGTCCAGTTTATGTGCTTGCTACCTATACCGCCATGACCTCTCTTAGAAAGTTTTTGTATCAAAAGGGCTACATTAAAAAGCTTTGGTAAGGAAGTGATGTAATGACTAATATGGAGCTTAATCTATGTCATCTTTACCCTGATTTGCTTAACGTGTATGGTGATATAGGAAATATACTAATCTTAAAATACAGAGCAGAGCAAAGGGGCATAAAGGTTAATGTTCACAACCTTTCTTTAGGGGACCCTTTTCTCTCACAAGCTGAGGATATTGTATTCTTTGGAGGCGGACAGGACTATGAACAATCAATTGTATCTAAAGACCTCATAGAACATAAGCGTGAAGCTCTTACCTCCTATATAGAAGAGGGTAAGGTTATGCTTTCTATCTGTGGTGGATATCAGCTTCTTGGAAAATATTACACCACCCCTGAAGGAGAAAAACTCAGTGGACTTGGGGTATTGGAACATTACACTGAGGGCGGAGAGGTGCGTTTCATAGGAAATACCGTTATTCTCAATGAGGAATACAATGAGACCTATGTGGGCTTTGAAAACCACTCTGGGCGTACCTATATTGGAAATATGAAGCCCTTTGGAAAAGTAATAAAGGGATATGGAAATAATGGAGAAGATGGTTATGAGGGTTGCATATATAAAAATACTTATTGTACCTATTTCCACGGTTCTCTTCTTTCTAAGAACCCCGAGCTTGCAGACCGACTGCTCATAACTGCTTTGAATAGGAAATATGGCAGTGTGGAATTGTATCCTCTAGATGACACTATAGAATTAAAAGCTAAGGAATATATAATGGCAAGAGAAAAGAGTGCAAAATAATGCACTCTTTTTATCTATTTATTACCTTTAACTTTTCTAACTCCTTCTCTTCCGCTATGCTTAAATCATCAAAGGTTCTAAACACATATCCCTTGTCCTTTAAGTACTTAATAACCTCTGGAAGCGCTTCAACAGAAGTGGTTTTCAGTGAAGAATCATGCATGAGTATTACAGCATAGGACGTATACTTTAGCTCACCTAGGATATTTCCGATGATTCTATCCTTGGGAACCCTCGCAGCAGCTGCATCTCCTGAGGACACATTCCAATCTACATAATAAATATTCTCCTTTATTAACTGCTGCTTAATTGACTGCAGCTCCTCCCTTGGAGAAACTCTGTTATCAGAGCCGCCAGGCATCCTTACAAAGGAAGGTGGTGTTTTCCCTGTTAGCTCCTTTATAGCTACTACACACTGTCTGTAGTCCTCCATATACCGTTCTCTCTTTTTATATATGTCATAATCATGAGTTTGACTATGGGGAAGTACACACATGTTGTTTTCTGCTAGCTTTTCAGTTATTTTAGGATTGTTCTCAGCATTTTTCCCTATTACAAAAAAAGTGGCCTTGATATCATTTTTGTTAAGTATATCTAAAACCTTTAGAGTATTCTCCGATGGGCCATCATCAAAAGTAAGAAAGACTTCCTTAGCAGAAAGGGGCCTGTTTTTCCATGCTTCATTTGCCTGAATTTCTTTTTTTCTAAGATATTCTTCCTCTCTTGGGTCAGATGAATCCACAGTAGTTGGTACTTTAACTGAAGCGTTAGATGCCATAATAACTGCTGCAGCTGCACTATTTCTGTTTATAAGCAGATAACTACCACCAAAACCCAGTGCATAGAGAAAAAACACTGCCAAAAGCCAGAGAAACTTCACCCTTTTCACTACAATCCCATCTCCTTGAAATCATTTTATCCTACGTTATATATAATATGTGAGTTTTTTATAAAATAACCATGGAAACATAAGGTTTTTTATTTTGTATATCCCTGTGGATGGTTTTTATGCCACTGCCATGCAGTAGAAACTATGTCCTCCAAAGAATTATATCTAGGTTTCCAATTTAGTTCCTCCGTGGCCTTATCTGAAGAAGCAATAAGTATAGCTGGATCTCCTGCTCTTCTCTCTGCTATTTCACGGTTTATTTTTATTCCTGTTACCTTCTCAACCACCTCAATAACCTGCTTTACAGAAAAGCCAGTACCATTGCCTAAATTATAGCTTCTACTCTCTCCTCCTGCCTTAAGTCTTTCAAGGGCAAGAAGATGGGCAGCTGCTAAATCTGATACATGGATATAGTCTCTTATACAAGTTCCATCCTCTGTTGGATAGTCATCGCCAAACACCATTATTTTTTCTCTCTGCTTTAAGGCTACCTGTAAAATTATTGGTATTAAGTGACTTTCAGGTCTATGATCTTCCCCAATATTTCCGCTTACATGAGCCCCTGCTGCATTAAAATACCTTAAGGCAGTGTATTTTATTCCATATGCCTTATCACACCATTTTAATATCTTTTCCACGGTTAGCTTAGTCTCACCATAAGGGTTAGTTGGTTCTGTTTTATCTCCTTCTTTTATTGGGGTTCTCTCAGGCTCTCCATAAGTAGCTGCTGTAGAGGAAAAAACAATGTATTTAACACCATGCTCCCTCATTGCCTCTAATAAACTTATAGTGCTTCCTACGTTGTTATTAAAGTACTTAAGTGGTTCTGCTACACTCTCCCCCACCAATGAATCTGCTGCAAAATCAATTACCGCCTCTATATGGTTTTCTGTAAACACCCTGTTTAGTACACTTTTATCTCTCAGATCTCCTTCATAGAGCTTTCCACCCATTAAGGCATCCTTATGACCCTTCTGAAAATTGTCTAGTATTACTACCTCTTTCCCCTTCTCAAGAAGCTCTGCCACCATATGACTTCCGATATAGCCTGCTCCTCCACATACTAATATTGCCATAATTTCCCTCCTCAACTTCATTGTTTATACAGTCAATTTAATTATACCTTTTTCTCCAAGGTAAGTGCCAAATTGAAATATTTTATTGATTCTGATGTGTTTTCCAGCTTATAGTACATATATCCCATTTCCATATATCTTTTACCTATATCCTGTTTTGATCCAAATTTCATTAAGGCATCTAGTGATAAATTCATATACATTTCCGCTGTATTTAAATTGTTTTCCTTCTGTAAAATCATTGCTTTATAATAATAGGCTCTCTCAATAAACTTTATATTATCAAGACTTATAGCATTATTAAGTGCTTCATTGCACACTTCCTGGGCAAGTGACAGCACATTGTTTTCTAAAAGCTCATCTATGACAATAATCAGATAGGAAACCCTCTCTTCCTTTGGTTCTGTTGGATAAACTCTAAGGCTCTCCTTTATGTACTCTATAGCCTTTTCTCTAAGTCCTATATCAAACATTATGACTCCATAATTGTAGATGGCCATGGATTTTTCAATAGTATTATCGCTGTATGCTTCATAGGACTTATTTTCATACTCCTCAAATCTGCCCTTATCCATTCTAAGTGACAGTATGGCAAGCATATGATAGAATTCTCCTCTAGTTTGTCCTTCCACATAATCTATCATGTCTTCTAACTTTATTGCTACCTCATAAGCCTTATCATACTGATAGAGCATAATATGTGAAGCAGCTTCGTTGTAAGTAATTTTTGCAAGAATAGTCTTATCTCCTGCTTCCTTACCCATCTTTCTTGCATTGTTATAGTAGTTCACTGCCTGCTCATATTCGCCGCTATTAAAGAGATAGCGTCCTAAATCCATATAGTAAATGACTCTATTTTGAGGCAAAGTAGTTTTTTCATATAGATCATAGTACTTAGAGGAAATGCTTTGAAGCTTCTCCATTTGACCCTTATCAATATAATAGTTATACATCATGTGAATAATTTTAAAGGCTATGTCCTTATAGCCGTATTCCTCAGCGTACTTCAAATTATATTCTAGCTTCTCCTCTATATCCTCTTTATTCATATCCTTCTTAAGCTTGTTTATGTTTTCCTCTAACTGATGAGAAATATCACTTTTTAGGTAATTTACATCAATATCTAATAGTTCTGCTACATATTCTAGTATCCAATCCTCAGCCTTAACCTTATTATTTTCAATACAGCTCATCTTGGATACAGAAACTTTATTACCACATATTTCTCTTAAGGTAAGTCCCTTGTATATTCTGGCTCTTTTAATTTTTTCTCCTGTTGATAATATCTCCATCATTCTCACCTATCCGTGGTTAAACCTCTTTAATCATTTTTAGTTTTTTAAAGGTCTCTACACCTTCGCTAAGATATTGGGCTGCCTCTTTGTCTCTGCCCTTATCCATATAGAATTTCCCTATCATAATAGCGATTTCTGCCACCTTATTTGTAAACTCCAGATTTTTTACAAAGCCAAGAGCAAGAAGCAGTGTGTTTTCAGCTTCTTCATCCTTACCTTCCAAAAGATCCACTCTATACTTTAGTAGATAATACTCTATCAATGCCTCTCCGTTTACCCTTTGAACATAGCTCAGCACCTCTGTCAGTGCAGCCTTGCTTTGTTCTATGTCCTTAAGCCTTATGTAATTCTCACAGATGGATACAAGGGTTTCTATGAGTTTAACATCATTATTCTTCTCTCTCATATCCTTTGCCTTATAGAGATGTATAAAGGATTCCTCCATATTTTCGAACTTTGAAAACAAATTTCCAAGACTGTTTTCAATTTCTGATACATATTCATTATCATTAATTTGTCTGTATATATCCAGGGTTTTTTTGGAATACTTTATGGCGTTACTCACATCCCCTTTCTCGCTATACTCTTGAGATAGCAGCATAAGGGACTTTGCATACTCACTCTTCTCATCTATTTGTCTAAATTTCTCCTTAGCTAGAAAAGAATAGCTAATGGCCTTTTCCAGATTATCCACCTTATAGTATGTAAAGGCTATATAATAATATATTTGCCCTAATAAGAAATCATTTCCTATATCATTATCCTTGAAAACCTTTTCCGCCTGTTGAAAATAACTATTAGAGGACTGGTATGCCTTAAGCTTAAAAGTTATAGAGCCTAGCTTTATAAAGGTATTTACCACTTCTTCATAGCAGTTGTTCTTTATAAATATTACATTAGCTGAAAGAAAAAATTGTTGTGAATAAGAAAGCTCTTCCTTTTCCATATATATTATTCCTCTAAGATAGAGGTTTTTTGCTTTCCTATATTCTAGGTTATACTTTTCTGCATAGTATAGAGCCTTTTCAATGTACTGCTCTCCTTGATTAAAATCACCATTTAAGATATAGGATTCTGCTATGTTCTCAAAGTAGGTGCAAATGCTTTCTGCTTGAGATTCTTCAGATTCCATCAAATATTCTATGGAGGTATGAAGGGCATTGGACAAGTATTCCAAAAGGTCCATGCTCGGATTGGATTTTCCAGATTCTACAAGACTTATTTGTCCAGGAGTAATTCTATCACCCGCCAAATCCTTTAAAGTCATGTTTAGTTCTTTTCTTTTCCTCTTAATCTTCTCTCCCAATGATAATATTTCCATAATCCTCATCCTTTTATCTGTGATATCATATTTTAATAAAACTAAAATTAAACGTAAATTCTCCTTATAATTATATCATAGCCCATTATATTCCGGCAAATTAATTATTCAATCTTTAAAATTTTCAATAAAAAAATAAACTCAAGATAATATCTTGAGTTTATTGACAATTTTTTTAATAAGGCATCATATCTTTTACTGTATTATAGAAGCTCTGTGCAGTATTTCTAACCATTTTTCCAGATTTTCTAAGTCTTCTTCTAGTACTTCGATCCATTTCTGGCATCATCATTACCCCTACTGCAGCTCCAAGCACAGCACCTGTAGTAATGCCAGCTATAAATTTTCCCTTCATAAACCCACGCTCCTTTTTTTTTTAGATATTATTAGGATATGTAGGTTGTAAAATATTACTCATGGTAATTTATAGCTTCATAAGCTCATCCATAGCTTCATTTGCAAGCTCATCACACCTATTATTATATTTATTGTCAGCATGACCTTTTACCTTTATAAAATCTACCTTGTGAATCTTTAAGAGCTCCAAAAGTTTTTCCCAAAGCTCTCTGTTTTTTACTGGTTCCTTAGAGGAGTTTTTCCATCCATTTTTTTGCCAATTTTCTAACCACTTTTGATTTATAGCATTTACCACGTAAGCAGAATCACTATATACCTTTACCTCACAGGGTTCCTTCAAGGTGGATAGAGCATGTATTACAGCAGTAAGCTCCATAATATTGTTGGTAGTATCTCTAAAAGCCTTCTTTACCTCTTTTACTACATCTTTGTAGAGAAAAACTATACCATATGCTCCTAAGGTATTTTCCTTTCCATTGCCTCTGCAAGCGCCATCTGTATATATTTCTATTTGCTTCATGCTTTCTTCTCCTTCTTGCCTGTAGTTATAGAAGACAATAACCTTAAGAGCTTTGATATGTTTTCTCCTCCCAGCAAGGCATATAAGTAATCTACTCCTTCGTCCACCAATGCGAATATATCACTTTCACCTTCCCAATTCTGCAAAAGAATTTCCTTAGGAACCTTATCCATTATTTTTTTTAATCCAAAAAAGGTCAATGCCACATCATCAATTTGCCCAATGAAGGGAATAAAGTCTGGTATTATGTCTATAGGAAGCACCAGATATGAGGTTATTCCAATTATAGTGGCCTTAACTCCCATCTCAACTCTTTTATCCCTTAAAAGTCTCCAAAATAGAGCTATTATGTCTGGTATAATCATGGCATATTTCATTACCTTTTCATATTTCCCGGGAATTTTTTTTCCTATTTTCCCTCGCAGCTTGTGATAGCTGTCTTCAGGATTTATAATGCTTTTCTCACTTTTTTTCTTGCCTAAAACCACCTTTTTTTTATGGGGCGCATAGACTACTTCCTCTACCTCTGCTTCTAACTGACCTTCCAATATAGCTAGCTTTTTTAACTTGAAGTTAAAATATGGTACTACCTTAGCTATAAGCTCTAAATCTATTATTAAGTTATCCTTATCTATAGTTATTCCATCTTCCTCATAATCCTTAAGCATACCCTTTAATGCTGCTGATACTACCATGGCAGCCATAGGAACCTTAGCTATTTTAACCTTTAAAATTTTTACATATACTGTGTTTCCTACTATACTGCTTATACCTCCCATTACATAAAAGGGTATATTAGCACCCTTTTCATAGGTACCCTCTATTTCTATCAATTCATTTAGTGTTATGTTTTCTATATTTAGATTATCTATGTCCAGGTATTCCTGTACTATCTCGTAAATATCCTTTTCTGTTAGGGTAACCCTTATTGATGAAAGCTTCACTGCTTCTCCCCCATTCCATTATTATTTCCATATATAGAGCCAAAATTTAGAAAAACCTTACAATTGCTCTATAGTAAAAGTATACCTCATTTATGATATTGTGCAATAAATTTTTCTATTAGCAACAATTACTATAGCAATAATTAGGACATTTGTTAGACAAGAGTTTTTTATTAATGTTAGTATTAATAAGATAAATTTAAAAATAGAAAGGTAGGGGTATTATGAATAAACTAAAAGAAAAGCATGTTCTGATACCTTTGATAACCGCAGCACTATCTCTAATGACCTTTATGCTTGTGTTCTTTTTTTATAATCCAAGAACTGTAAGGCCCTATGGTCAGTTTATAAATGATTTAAAATCAGGACAGATAACTAAGGTTAACTATACCTCCACTCCCTATATAAAGGTAACCCTAAGGGATGGAACTTCCTATAAGACAGATAACCCTAGAAAGAGCACCTTCAAGGAAGAACTGCTAACCTCAGGAGTAAATGTAGTAGAGCAAGGCTATACTGACCTATACACCGCTATTCCTGCAGCTCTTTTTATGTTGTCTATTTCCTACCTAACTGTGGTACTATTAAGAAAATCCTCCCTAGGTACTAAGGCTATGAGCTCTGTAGAATCTCTTGAGCTTGCAGCTGTAGAGGATTGTGGATTTAATTTTGATATTGTAGCAGGTAATGAAGAGGCTAAAGAAAGCGTCATGGACGTGGTAGACTTTCTGAAAAACCCTGAGAAATATAATAAATATGGAGCTAAAATGCCAAGAGGTATAATGCTTTATGGAGAGCCTGGTACTGGTAAGACACTGCTGGCAAAAGCTGTAGCAGGGGAAGCTTCCGTGCCCTTTTATGCACTATCTGGTTCAGACTTTGTGCAGGTATACGTAGGGGTAGGGGCTAGCCGTATAAGACAGCTTTTCAAAAAAGCTCGTTCTCATAAAAAAGCTGTTATCTTTATAGATGAGATTGATGCCATAGGTAAAAAGAGAGATGGGGGAAGAGCTGGCGGCTCTGAGGAAAAGGATCAAACTCTAAATGCCCTCCTTACAGAAATGTCAGGCTTTAATGATGGTGAGGGCATAGTTGTAATGGCTGCTACCAACAGACTGGATGTTTTAGACGAAGCACTGCTAAGGCCAGGCAGGTTCGACCGTCATGTGGAGGTTACTCTCCCTGATGTTTCTGCCAGAGAAAAAATTCTAAGGCTTTACCTTAAAAACAAGCCTGTTATGGACTTGGATGTTGTGGATTGGGCTCGTAAGACCTCTTACTTCTCTGGAGCCAAGCTTGAGAATTTAGTTAATGAGGCTGCTATTCTTGCTTGCAAGGATAATAGCTCTTATATTACTAACCTACACATGGATAAGGCCTTCTCCATCGTCTTGGCAGGCTATGAAAAGCAGAACCGTGAGCATATAAGCTCCTTGGATAGAAGGATTACTGCCTATCATGAAATAGGACATGCTCTTGCCTCTCTGCTGCTTATAAAATCTGACAAGGTTTCCAAGGTTACCATTATCCCTAGCACAAAGGGGGCGGGAGGCTATACCTTGAGCATTCCCGAGGACAGAATGTATCAAAACAAGGATTATTTGAAAAAGAGAATTATGGTTATGCTGGCTGGTAGAGCTGCAGAAGAGCTAATTTTTGGGTCTAAATATATTACCACAGGTGCACATAATGACCTAGAAAACTCCACCAAGCTATCCTTCGACATGATAACAAATTATGGAATGGGGCAATCTCTAGGTCTATTGAATCTTAATGTGTTGTCTTCCCATAACCTTCCTAGTGGAGATGCAGCACTTAAAGAGTGTAAGGAATTACTAGATGAGCTTTATAGAGCAGTCTATAATTTACTATCAGATAATAAGCTACTTCTTGATAAGCTTTCAAAATATCTTATTGAAAAGGAAACCCTCTACACAGAGGATATAGAGCATATCATGAAAAATTATGCCGCAAATCTCACTGCTTAGATAATTTTAAAAGGCAGCTTGCAAAAATTGCAAGCTGCCTTTAATGTTTACATATCATTACATACCTTCATGATGAGGAGTAAGTATAAAAGACATCAATATGCCTCCTAACAGTCCTCCTATATGGCCTATATTGTCTATGTTTGGAAGCGATAAACCTATAATCAAATTCACCATAATTACAGATACTATATTTCTATAAAACTCACGGCCAATTATTGCTCTATATTTTACACCATAGGCAAGCATAGCCCCCATAAGTCCAAAAATAGCACCTGAGGCTCCTACAGATATACCTTTAGAAAACATTAATCCCAAAACCCCAGATAATATTCCACTGACAAAATATAGTGCTGTGAATCTTATCTTACCATATAGTCTCTCCATCATAGGGCCAATATTATATAGTGCATACATGTTCAGTGCAAGATGAAGTAGCCCACCATGGAGAAACATATAGCTTACAAGTCTATAATATTGTCCTGCTGCTATAAGTGGGTTTACCTTTGCCCCAAGTGCGATAAGCACATAAATGTTTGCATTTAAAAAAGCACCTGAATAATAGGAGGTTATAAGATACATCAAGAGGTTTGCAGCTATTATAAGATAGGTTACCAGTGGAAGATAGTGGTTCCTAGTTATTCCCTGGCGTTTCTCATATATACTCCTAAGTCTTAAAGCGGTTTCTCTGGCTCCCTCACCCACAAGCAGCATCTCTCCGCTTTCAGGTCTCAGCATTATAATAGCACACTGTGTGCCTTCAGCACATTCTATTGGTGTGCTAAAGTGCTCTTTGGCATTTTTCATATCATTTTCTGTGGAAAATAATATGAGTACCACCTTAAGTTTTGAAGAGTTAAATCTCCGTCTTAAGCTTTCAGTACAGCTTCCCAGGCCTTCAATAGCCTTTGAGAAATTTTGTGAGAAAATCGTAATTTGCAAATTGTCTTGTTGCTCAAGTAGAGCCCATTTTTCGTATACTTCCCCACCATGCTCCATCTCAATAACACTGCAGCCGTAATTATTAGTAAATTTTTTAACTATAAAATTTACTTCTCTCATTATAATTCTCCTTTTGATATGTTCCTACACAACGTCTTCAATAACCACATCCAGAATTTCTGTTAGATTTACTTCATAAAAAGAAATGGGTTTTTTTGTGTTTTTATCATAAAGCACCCTTATTACAGGCTTATCTGGAAAATTCCTGTTTTGTTTTATAACATAGCCTTCTACACCATTAGACAGTTTTACACAGCATCCTAGTGGGTACACGGCAAAGGTTCTTCTAAAGTCCATTACTACCTTTTCGTCAAACATTCTGCCGCTTCCGCCTAATATGAATTCATAGGAGTCTCCAGGACTGAACTTCCTCCTGTAGCTTCTATCACTGCTTACAGCGTCATAAACATCACATACACATATTATTTTAGCATATTTTGATATCTGATTCTTTTCTAAATTGTGAGGATATCCAGTGCCATCCACTCTTTCGTGGTGCTGGCTCACTGCGGACAAAACCGAATTTGGAATACTCATAAATTTTTTTAATATATCTATACCATACTCAGGATGTTTTTTCATCTCTGAGTATTCCTCATCAGAAAGAGGTCCCTTTTTATTAATAATTTTTGGAGATATTTTAGTCTTGCCAATATCATGCAGAATAGCTCCTACTCCCAGCTCCTTTAGTTCCTTCTCCTTAAGACCAGAACTAATTCCTAAAAAAGTAGACATTATACAGGTATCTAGGGAATGAGCATAAGTATAATTATCATGGGTTCTTATCTCAAATAGATTTTTACTTACATCCCCTACATCTACTACATATTGAACCAGATCCTCTACTACCCCTAAGGATTCCTTTAAACTCTTCTTGTTGCAGCCATGGATGTTTTTCACTATACCAGACACGCTCTTCATAGCATATTGCTTAAGCTCTGATAGTCTTGTATCCTCACCATCTATATCCTCAAGCCTGTGGTCTTCTACATAAAGATAGAACACACCAAGCTCCTTAAGCTTTCTTATATAAGAAGAGTTAAGCTTTACCCCTGCCTTTAAAAGCACCTTCCCATCAGTGGATAAAATACTTTTAGCAAGCACTTCCTCTCCTATAAGCTTATTTATATATTCAAGTCTCATAATGCACCTCATAAGATTTTCTACAAATTCCATTTAATTATACAACTTTTATTGTAGTAATTCATCATTTTTTTAGTTTTTTTGTGCATAATTAACAAACTTTTTAATGTTGTTAAAACTTATGGCGGTTTATGCTCCTTTTATTTCCATATGAAGTGCTGCATTTTTAAATAGTTCTATTGTATATACTCCTGCTTCTTATCAAGAATTACATTGCAGGTATCTTGTACAGCCTTTTCTATGAGGTTGCACAACTTTTTTATTTTATCTTCCATAACACTGTGCTCCTCCTCATACTTAAGCTTCACACACCAGGTAGGGTTATACTGCTCCTCCACCTCTTCTATGCAAAATCCATCAGAGACAAAGTCCTCCTCAGGCATATAGTCATATAGAGCATCAAATTCCCAGTCCTCTACATCCCTTCCCACTCCAAAGTATAAGCTTACCACTTCACCATCATAAAAAAATCTCTCTATGTACTCTCCGCCTCTTTCAATTTCATAACTTCCCATTTCCTTAACAAAGGACTTACTTTCTTTATCTATTTCCATCAACACCAAAGATGAAAACTCCATTTTTTCACTCTCCCTTTCCTATAGCTTTAAGTCTTGCCTTTCCTTGGGCTTATATACCAAATCCCGTATAAATTTAAACCGTGCATTAAAATAGAGGGTACTTATGCAGTACTCTCTAGGATTTTTTTCTTCTCTTGCATTCCTCACATATACCCTTTATCCTAAGCTCGTGTTCTATCTGACTAAACCCCGTACTGTCTTCTATTATCTCCTTAATTGGCTCCATAGGGCAGTCTATTTCAACCTCTTTTTGGCAGAGGCTGCATTGCAGAATATGCTTATGTTCTTCCTCCTTAAGCTTATAGCTGTATTTACCTGTTCCCAAATCAAACTTATGGATTAGATTTTTCTGTTCTAGCTGCTCTAAGGTTCTATATATGGTAGATAGATTTATACTTATTCCCTCTTCTAGTATCTTTTTGTAGAGGTAATCTACTGTTAATGCTCGCGTACTTGCCAAAAGTAAATCCAAAAGTGCTGTTCTTCCATCTGTAATTTTTAACTTGCATCTCTTTAGATAAGCTTTACTATCCATTATTATCACCCATTAACATTATAACATACTTTAACACATACATACTAGAAAGAGAAGCCAGGTGAATTTTTATCCATTTGCATATCACATTTTAAAAAGCATCCATTTGCAACTTTCCATCTCATACTTTATTTCATATAATCTTTGGGAACCTCCTATGGTGCTTTGGCATCTATATATTATCATAACATTTCCTGCTAGTTTTTCTTTTTCTTGAAAGTGTATCTTATCCACCTTAATTACCCTGCTTTCTCCTCCTTCCTCTTCAACTTTAAAGCGAAGGGGATGTGGTGTCCCATCTTTTGTAAACCAAGCTATTACCTCTATAGGCTTCGCAATAATTTTCAAAGCTTTTCCCCCTTTAACTTTTTTATAGTAAACTATTCATCATTGGATAGTTTTCCTCTCCTACTCCTCCCTTTACAGGCTCACAACCTGAATTTATAAATACAGCCCTTTGAACAGAGTACATGCCATATTTTTCTCGTATGCTATCTAAGGTATTGTCAAGAGCTCTATTTCTATTTTCCCATTTGTTTTGAAAAATTGTGCATTGAACAAAATCCCTGCTGCAAAGCTCACTTACTCTTACTCCCATTTGCCTTATAGGTTTTCCATTCCAAAGCTCCTTAAAAAGACTCAGGCATTCTTCATAGATGCTATTAGTGCTGTCTGTATAATACCCCAATTTATGCTGACGGCTATAGCTTGTAAAGTTATTATCCTTCAAGCTTACAGCCACCAAACCACAGCAATTTTTAGAAGCCCTAAGTCTTAAGCATACCATTTCCGTAAGAGAAAGCAGTATCCTATTTGCAGTTTCCATATTCTCCACATCAAAGCTTATGGTGGTGGAATTACCCATACCCTTCATATTTATGGCACTATGCTCTTTTACAGTAGAATATTCCTCCCCATTAGCGTAATGCCAAAGGAGAGTTCCCTGACTTTTTAGCTTTTCTTCTAAGAGACATTTATCTGCATGAGCCAGATCTCCTATGGTAAATATATTAAGCTTATTAAGCTTAGGCAGCGTTGCCCTACCCACCATAAACAGATCACCCACAGGAAGAGGCCACAGCTTATCTTCTATCTCCTCTTTATATATGGTGTTTACCTTGTCTGGCTTTCTAAGCTCTGAGGCCATCTTTGCCAAAAGCTTATTTGTAGCTATGCCTATACTTACGGTAAAACCCAGCTCCTTCTTTATCCTTTCTCTTATGCTCTCCCCCAGCTCTTCTATTTCTTCTCTGCTATAAATCCCCTGAGCTCCCATGTCCACAAAGCACTCATCTACAGAATACCTTTGAATGATTGGGCTATATTCCTTTAAGAGCTCCATCATAGCCCCGCTGCATCTCATGTATAGATGGTAATCAGGGGGAATTATGGTTAAATTGGGGCACTTTTGCCTGGCAGAAAACAGACTTTCTCCCGTAACAATACCATAGGCCTTTGCTGGAATTGATTTAGCCAGCACTATACCATGTCTATTTTCTTCATCCCCGCCTACTACAGAGGGTATTTCTCTAAAATCCACCTCTCCTCCATGCTGGAGCCTTTCCACAGAGCTCCAGGAGAGATAGGCAGAATTCACATCTATATGAAAAATAAAGTTTTTTCCTTCCTTATCCATGTTATATCACCCTGCTTTAATATTCATACTCTTATTATATACGAACATACGTTCTTTAGTAAAGTTTTTTTTAATTCTTAAGCTTTTGTAACATTATATTCTATCCTATTGTTTGCAGGCTAGCTATTGTGTAAGATAATTATAGTTAACCTTATTTGAAATACAGCATTTTAAGGAAGGCAGGTGAAGCTGACTTTTTAAGGTCAGAAAGAATATGAATATGATAGCCATGGGTGCTCTTGCCAGTGTAGCCACAGGTTTTGCTACTGGTGTTGGTGCCATACCTATTTTTTTTACTTCAAAGGTTTCCCATAAGTATTTGGATGGAATGTTGGGCTTTGCTGCAGGAGTTATGCTAGCAGCAACCTGTTTTAGTCTTATTATCCCATCCATAGAATATGGAGGAGGGAATTTAAGAGGTGTGCTTATAACCTCTGCTGGAATAATTTCCGGAGGCATATTTCTAGATCTTATAGATAAATACTCACCCCATGAACACCTCCTATTTAATGATAGATTAGAGGGACCCTCCTCCTCTCTAGCTAAGGTGTGGTTATTTATAATAGCCATCACCATACATAACTTCCCAGAAGGTCTTGCTGTAGGTGTCGGCTTTGGCAGTGGAAATGTAAGTGATGGCATTTCTCTTGCTATTGGCATAGGGCTTCAAAACATGCCTGAAGGCTTGGCTGTTGCTTTAGCCCTCATTAGGGAAAACTACACACCGAAAAAGGCATTTTTAATAGCTCTTTTAACTGGTCTTGTGGAACCCATAGGAGGCCTTCTTGGAGCTGGACTTGTAAACATAGCTCAACCCTTGATGCCCTTTATATTAGCTCTTGCTGCTGGTGCCATGCTCTTTGTAATAAGTGATGAGATAATACCAGAAACTCACGAGCATGGCTTTGAGAGAATAGCTACCTATGGACTCTTAATAGGCTTTGTAGTTATGATGATTATGGACGTAACCCTTGGATAAACAAAAGGAGTCCCCTTTTTAAGGGACTCCTTTTGTTTATGGGATAAAACTACTTTTCTTTCACATCAATGCTCTTTGTAGCTACTATGTCTGCATCTGTACCTAGGATGTGTTTTACTATAACCTGGCCTATTTTTATTGGAGCCTCCACTTCTACTTCCTTCAATGCCTTCATGCACTGAAATATCAAGCTCTTTGGTATATCCTTATCTGTCTTAATAGGCACTACTTTACAGGTTCCATTTTTTACTCTAACAGTGGAAGTAACAATACGAGTGGGATTTGTACATTCCTTTTTTCCATAGTCTTCTCCTCGCTTGCAGGTATTGCCAGTTACCTTTATAACCTCTTTGCCTTCTAATTCTACCTCCAGCATACAGCCCATAGGGCATCCTATACATATTAAATTTCTCTTTTCCATACTGCTACTCCCTTTCCACCTTCATAGTAATAACTTCACAGGAGGGATACTTTTCAAACATAGCCTTGGTGAGTTTTATACTTTCCATTTCACCTGGAGTAAGTATTCTCTTCTTTATATGCATTTCTCTTACATCATCAAAGTATACAGCTATATAATTATCCTTATAAACCTCACCAACCCTGAACCTTACCTCCAAGAAACTATCTATGTTATCAGGATGTACAAATCTTGGAACAGTATATCTTATACCTTCCACAGCCCTTATCTCCACTTTTTTACCATTACCTGCAAACCCCTTTATATATCTGGCCGCATTTTTCCCTGCATTATAGCTTTCTGTAGTAACATTATCCACTAGGTCATGAACATGAAGCACATTTCCACAGGCAAATACACCCTTTATATTGGTCTCCATGTTTTCATCCACCTCTGGTCCAGCCGTTACAGCGGAAATTTTAACTCCTGCATTTTTGGAAAGCTCATTTTCAGGTATAAGTCCTACAGAAAGCAGCAGGGTATCACAGGACAGTTCCTCTTCTGTGCCCTTAATAGGCCTTCTATTTTCATCTACACGAGCTATAGTGACCCCTTCTACCCTCTCTCTTCCTCTTATATCTGTAACAGTATGACTTAACAAAAGAGGTATGTCATAATCCTCAAGACACTGTACTATATTTCTCTTAAGCCCGCTAGAATAGGGCATAAGCTCCACCACTGCCTTAACCCTTGCGCCCTCTAAGGTCATACGTCTTGCCATGATTAGTCCTATATCTCCAGAGCCTAATATGACCACCTCTCTTCCCGGGAGATATCCATTAGTATTTACAAACTTCTGTGCTGCTCCAGCAGTAAATATTCCTGAAGCTCTTGTACCTGGAATATTTATGGCTCCACGAGGTCTCTCCCTGCATCCCATGGCCAAAATTATAGCCTTAGCCTTAAGTGTAACTATTCCATCCTCTTCATTGACTATTATTACATTTTTATTTTCATCTACATTAAGCACCATGGTGTTTAACCTATAGGGAATATTCATCCCCTCAGCCTTCTCAATAAATCTATGTGCATATTCTGGGCCTGTAAGCTCCTCCTTAAAGGTGTGAAGTCCAAAGCCATTGTGTATACACTGATTTAATATTCCGCCCAGCTCTTCTCCTCTTTCTATGATTATAAGGTTATCCACTCCTTCTTCCTTTGCTGCTATGGCAGCAGCAAGTCCAGCAGGTCCCCCTCCAATTATCACCAAATCGTATTCCTGCATAAATATCTTACCTCCTACAATTTTGTACATCACCTATTAAAAATATGGGATAAGCTTACCTTTAAAGACTGTCCTTGTTTTCTCCTACCAATAGGTAAGACTTCCCGCCAAATTTAGTAATTTCTCTTGGGTCTAGCTTAAGCTCTCTTGCCATAATTTCCGCAAGCTTAGGAGTACAAAAGCCGGACTGACATCTTCCCATGCCTGCTCTGGTTCTTCTCTTTATACCATCTAAGGTTCTCGCTCCTAATGGCCTTTTTATAGCCTCAAGTATTTCTCCCTCTGTTACCATTTCACATCGGCAAACAATTTTGCCATAGTGAGGATTCTCTTTTACAATTTCTGCCCTTTCCTCCATGCTCATTTCTCTGAATTTTTTTATACCTTCTCTTTTGTTCTTAAAATTCTCCTTCACTTTGGGCTTTAATTTTTCCTTTATAATATCTGCCACCATTACTGCTATGGCAGGAGCACTAGAAAGCCCCGGGGATTCTATGCCTGCAGCATTTATAAAGCCTGGAGCATCCTCTACCTCTCCTATTATGAAGTCGCCCTTAGTACTTCCTGCTCTAAGTCCTGAGAAGGAGGTTATTATCTGATTCATAGGAAGATTTTCTACGCTTAGTCTTGCCTTATTGAGTATCTCCTCCAGCCCTTCCTTTGTAGTAGCTAAATCCTCTTTATCCTCTATCTCCAAAGCATTAGGCCCCACTAAAAGGTTTCCATCTACTGTAGGTGTAACCAAAATACCCTTTCCAAGCTTTGTGGGAACCTGAAATATAGTTCTTGAAACTATATTTCCTGCCTCCTTATCAAAGAGACAGTATTCTCCTTTTCTAGGTCTTATGCAAAGCTTTTTCTCACTTACCATATTATTTATCATGTCTGCATAAAGGCCTGCAGCATTTACCACGGCTTTTGACTCAATAACCTCTCCCTCAGTTATAACCCTAAAGCCTTTTTCAATTTTCTCTATACTTATAACATTGCTGTCAAATTTAAATTCTACCCCATTATCATAAGCATTTTCCGCTAAGGCTATGGTCATTTCATAAGGACATACAATGCCGCCAGTAGGAGCATAAAGGGCAGCTACCACATTAGCAGAAAGCTTGGGTTCCATTCTAAGAGCTTCCTCTTTTTTCAATATCTTAAGGTTTGGTACCCCATTTATCTCTCCCTGTTCCTTCAGCTCTAAAAGCTTATATCTATCCTCCTCCTGGAAGCATAGCACAAAGGAACCATTTCTTTTAAATGGGAAATCCAATTCTTTGGACCATTCATCAAACATGGCATTACCCTTTGCATTAAGTTCTCCCTTCATAGTATCTGGCCTGGCATCAAAACCAGCGTGTACAATGGCACTATTAGCCTTAGTAGTACCTGTAGCCACATCTGCAGCCCTATCTAAGACTACAACCTTTAAACAGTACCTGGATATTTCCCTTGCCACTGCACAGCCTATAACTCCTGCTCCAATTACAACTACATCAACCATGACATAACCTCCTAAACTTTGTTTACTAAACAAAAAGAGAGCCTTAATTTAGGGTNNACCCTAAATTAAGGCTCTCTTTTACTCTGCCTCATTTCTTTATTTAATTATAACACAATACAAGTTAATTACAAGAAGCTACACCATAACTATCTGCTATATCTTAACAGTCTCTCTATACTGCGGTATTAAAACCTCTACATTTAAGTGTTTCTCCAGCTCCTCCTTAAGAAAGCTCATAACCTCTCTATCCCCATGATGAATGAGAATCTTACTAATAGCTCCCCTATTTGAGGTTTTAAACCAATTAATAAGCTCAATATAGTCCCCATGAGAGGAAAATTCCATCTGTCTTATCTGTGCTCTTACCGGCACGTGCTGGCCATTTATCATTACAGCCTTTTCCTTCCCAAAGAGAATTTTGTGTCCAAGAGTTCCCTCTCCTTGGTAGCCACAGAATAACACACAGCAGCCCTTCCCTGGAAGAAAGCTTATGAGGTGGTGCAGAACTCTCCCGGCATTACACATACCGCTGGCAGATATTATTATCTTTCTTTCTCCATTAGCAAGGGTCCTTGAGTCCTTTACATCACTTATATAATTTATCTTATCCCATTTAAATATATCCCCCAGCTTTTTATCTCTTTCTAGGGTTTCATTATCCCAGTACTCTCTGTTATTATCCATAACCCTTTGAGCCTGACAGGCAAGAGGGCTATCTAGGTATATGGGAATTTTATTAAACTCCTCATTTTCTAGGTATATCTCCCTCAAAAGCCATAAAAGCTCTGAGCTTCTTTGAGCTGAGAAAGAAGGAATAAGTAAGGTTTTTCCCCTGTCCACACAGGTTTCCCTTATGCATTCCTTTAATGTTTCTGTAGGCTTGATGCTGTAATCATGAAGCCTATTTCCATAGGTTGCTTCTGTTATTAGGCAGTCAATTTTGTTTATGTCATTTAGACTATCCACCTCCGGTACAAAGGGATGAGTTCTCTTCCTAGGTATCCCAGAGGTATCTCCTGTAATAAGTATCTTTTTCTCCTGCCCATCTTCCTTGTAAATAAATAATGGAGAGCTTGCACCAAGCACATGCCCCGCCTTTCTTAATATCAGCTTCACCTTATCATCCAGCATTATCTCACGATTAAAGTCATAACAGCGCATATACCCTATGCTGTCCTTAGCATCCTCCATGGAGTATATAGGCTGAAGTTTTTTCACAGCCTTTCTGTTATATCTTTCTATTTCATTTTCCATAATAAACGCTGCATCTGTAAGCACTAGACTGCTCATGTCTGCAGTAGCCTGGGTGGTTATAATATTTCCTTTAAAATCACTTCTTTTTGTAAGCTTAGGTATAAGTCCTGTATGGTCAATATGAAAATGAGTTAAAATTACATAGTCTATTTCCTCAGGTGTAAATTCAAAGTCACGACTATTGATCTCGTATAACTTCTCATAGCTTATAGTGCTGTCCTGAACAAGTCCATAGTCTACCAAAACCTTCAGTCCATGTGGAAAGGTTATCAAGGTGCTTGCCCCTGTAACCCTATTATTGGCACCTAGAAATTGTAGTTTGATTTTTCCTTCATTATCAGCCTTTTTCATAACTTATCCTCCCAACCTAGCAAAAAATTTAATCCTAAGGAAAGTCTTCATCTAATTATTATAAGTATATTCTATATAAAATGCTTATATCCTTTTTAGAAATATTTACATAAAATTCATCTCAAATTTAGTACATTTTCTTTGATAATACTACCTAATAGTGTACAATATACTTATTAATTAATTTTGTATAACCAATTTTTTATACTCTTAAATTTTGATTGGAAGTGGAACTATGGATGTCCTAGATGAAGTTAGACAGCATTTATCTATCTTTAAAAACTTGTATGATATCATAAGAATAATTGACCCCATAAACAAGAAAATAGTTGCCTCTGAAAATTTAAATGAATTCCCACCTAATATAGCTTGTTATAAATTTTGGGGAAAGGATAGAATGTGTGAAAACTGTATATCCCTAAGAGCCCTTGCAGAAAATGATACCTTTGTAAAAATAGAACAAGCCAGTGGAAACATTTATCTTACTATATCTTCTCCTGTTGAACTTAAGGACAAGGTCTATATAGTGGAGCTATTGAAGGATATAACTGCAAATGGATTAAATCTCAAGGTGGAGAGCTCTGTAGTTAACAAAGTAGATAATCTTATCGTAAAATTAAATGATGCTTATATTAAGGATTCCTTGACAAATCTATATAACAAGAGATACCTTAAGGACAATCTGTTCTTAAATATAGAAAAATGCTATACAGAACATGCCCCTCTCTCTGTAATAATGCTGGACATAGACTTCTTTAAAAACATCAATGATCTCTATGGGCACTTGGCAGGAGATTATGTGTTAAAGGAATTTGCTGCACTAATAACAAAGTCTCTTAGAAAATCCACAGATTGGGTAGCAAGGTATGGTGGTGAAGAATTTTTTATAGTTCTAAACAACACCGATGTAGATGGCGCATATAATGTGGCAGAAAAAATAAAAGAGAATTTATGTAAAACCAACTTTCACTTTGAACAACATGATATAAGCTTTACAGCAAGCTTCGGCCTTTATACCATGGATAGCGAGAAAAAAACTGTGGATGAATTAATTGAGCTAGCAGACAAAAATCTTTATGATGCAAAGAAAAATGGAAGAAATAAAATAGTAGCAAGCTGTAGTAAGTAGTACTGCAAAACGCTCTAGTTATAGCTTACATCTGCAAAAACCTGCAATTTATAAATTATTATTTATAGGTGGAGGATTATATGAATGATTTAAAGAAGAAGACATTGGAATTAGATAAGTATATATCCAACCTGCGAGATATCCTCAATGAAGTAAGTCTTGATACAGAGGAAGAAGATGCAAGAATTATTATAAGCAGATGCTTAGATGAGCTTATCGTGAAATACATGAACTTAAAAAACTATGAAGATAATATATAATATAATGCTTTGACGACTCAAAACAGTACTGCTTTGAGTCGTTAATTTTTTATGCAGCTAAAACATTTCTTGAGAAAAATTTTATAATGCTTTATAATAACAATATATACTTTGATTATCAAAGTATTTGATAATCAAAGTATCCTACTAACTGGAGGTGTTCTAAACAGTGAAATTTAATTCTTTAAAAATAGGTGATTTAGTGGCTAGGCTTCCTATTATTCAAGGGGGCATGGGCATAGGTGTGTCTTCTTCTGGGCTGGCTTCTGCAGTGGCAAATGCAGGAGGCATAGGTATAATTTCTGGTGCTCAGATTGGCTATAATGAGGAGGATTTTGAAAACAACCCTCTTAAGGCCAACCTCTATGCCTTAAAAAAACATATAAAGCTTGCTAGAGAAAAAGCTCCCTCTGGAATCATCGGAGTGAACCTTATGGTGGCAATGAATTATTATGAAGAGCATGTACGGGCAGCACTTGAGGCTGGTATTGATATAATAATTTCTGGTGCAGGACTTCCTACCTCCTTACCAAAGCTTGCAGAAGGCTTTAATGTTAAGCTTGCTCCCATAGTATCCTCATTAAAAGCAGCAAAAGTTATTTTAAAGCTTTGGGACAGACATCACAAATGTGTCCCAGACTTAGTGGTTATTGAGGGTCCAAAGGCAGGCGGTCATCTAGGCTTTGCTCCTCATGAGCTTTCTATGACCCCTTTAGAATTTGATAATACTGTGGTAGAGATAATTGAGGAAACCAAGCTTTATGGAGATAAGTATCATAAAAATATCCCTGTAGTTGTAGCAGGTGGTATATTTGACGGTTATGATATTGGGAGGTATTTAAAGCTTGGAGCAGATGGCGTGCAGATGGCTACTAGATTTGTAGCTACAGAGGAGTGTGATGCTCACATCAATTTCAAAAAGGCCTATATTGACTGCGTACTTGAAGACATAGATATAATCAAAAGCCCAGTTGGCATGCCAGGTCGTGCTATAAAAAACTCCTTTATTAAAAGCATTGCAGAGAATACTCAAAACATTGAAAAATGTTATAATTGCTTAACTCCCTGTAACCCTAAAAACACTCCCTACTGTATAACCAAGGCACTAATAAATGCTGTACGGGGCAAAGTAGATGAGGGGTTGATATTTTGTGGTGAAAATGCTCACAAAATAGATAAAATATTACCTGTAAGCGAACTTATGGCCCAGCTGGAGAAGGAACTATTGCTTTGTTAAATATATATAAGAAAAAGAACTCCCAAGTAATTTGAGAGTTCTTTTTCTTTAATCTACATTATATTTCTTTATATACCATACTTTTATTGCTTGAGTTAGAATTACATAACATAACAAGGTAATTGCCAATAAGAAATAGTAAAGCACTGGAAGCTTGGTAAAGCCAAAGGCACCTGCCACCGGAGAATTAACTAAGATTGCTCCAAAGGTAACTATTAATAGTGAAGTCAACATAAGTGGCTTACTTGCTTTACTCTGAATAAATGGTATCTTATTAGTTCTTATTACGTGTATTATTAAGGTCTGAGTAAATAGTGATTCAAGGAACCAACCTGTTTGAAATAATGCAGGGTTATTCCAAGCTTTAAATACAAACAGCATTATGAGGTAAGTAGTATAGTCAAATATTGAGCTAATAGGTCCTATATGGATAATAAATCTTTTTATCTCATCCACTGCCCACTTTCTTGGTTTTGCTATCCATTCTTCATCCACAGTGTCAGTGGGTATTGTAGTCTGAGATATATCATATAGAAGATTATTGGTTAATACTTGAATTGGCAGCATGGGTAAGAATGGTACAAATATACTTGCTCCCAAAACACTGAACATATTTCCAAAGTTTGAGCTGGCAGTCATTTTAATATACTTTATTATATTACCAAATACTCTTCTGCCCTCTAATACTCCTTCTTCAAGTACAAGCAGATTATTTTCAAGCAATATTATGTCAGAGGACTCCTTTGCAATATCTACTGCTGAATCTACTGAAATTCCTACATCTGCTGCCTTAAGTGCTGGTGCATCATTAATACCATCTCCCATAAAGCCTACTACATGATTTCTGCCCTGCAGTGCCTTTATAATTCTCTCCTTATGCATTGGTGAGAGCTTGGCAAAAACAGATGTGCTTTCAGCTACTTCTCCTAATTCCTCATCAGTCATAGCTTCTATATCACTTCCAAGAAGTATCTTGTCTACAGGTAAATTTACCTCCTTGCAAATCTTCTTGGTTACTATTTCATTGTCTCCTGTAAGGACCTTTACATCTACATTGTACTTATGGAATTTAGAAATAGCCTCTGCAGAGGTATCCTTTGGTGGATCAAGGAAAGCTAAAAATCCAAGTAGTGTTAATTTGCTTTCATCTGCTACAGAATATTCCTTTTTATTTCCTTCAAAAATTCTGTAGGCTACTGCAATAACTCTAAAGCCTTCTCCATTTAACTCCTTTACCATGCTGTCAATCTTATCAGTCATCTTGCCCATAAAGGGTTCTGTACCTTCTTTGGTTTCATATTTATTACATAAGCTCAGTACTTCCTCTACTGCACCCTTACAGATAAGCACGTCTTCCATTCTCTTGTTTCTTACTACCACTGACATTCTCTTTCTAATGAAGTCAAAGGGGATTTCATCTAGCTTATCATATTTTTGTTCAATGTTAAAATAGTCCTCTCCTTGATCTCTATGCTCTAGGATAGCAGAATCCATCACATTTCTTAGGCCTGTTTGATAGAAGCTGTTAATATACCCATATTTTAAAACTCTTTCTGAAGCATCGCCATAGATGTTTAAGTGTTTTTCCAGCATAACCTTTCCATCAGTTATGGTTCCAGTTTTATCTGTACAGAGTATATCCATTGCTCCAAAGTTTTGTATAGCATTAAGCTTCTTTACTATTACCTTCTTTTTTGCCATGGATAAGGCACCCTTAGACAAATTAACTGTAACAATCATAGGCAGCATTTCAGGTGTAAGTCCTACTGCCACTGCAATACCAAATAAAAATGCTTCAAACCAATTTCCTTTGGTAAACCCATTGATAAGAAACACCAATGGTGCCATTACAAATATGAACTTTATCATAAGCCAGGTATATTGGTTTACACCTTTATCAAAGCTGGTTAGAGCCCTTTCACCTGTAAGCTTGCTACTTAGTTGTCCAAAATAAGTTTTTCTTCCTGTAGTTAACACCACAGCAATAGCAGTTCCACTTTCTACATTGGTACCCATAAAGCAAAGGTTGGGATTTTCAAGATGATTTGACCAGGTACCACTTGTAATGTTTTTTTCTACAGGAAGGGATTCACCTGTAAGAGCTGATTGATTTACAAACAGATCCTTTGAGGTAATAAGCTGTACATCTGCCGGAATCATATCTCCTGATGCCAAATGAATAATATCACCAGGAACAATCATATTAAGAGGAATCTCCCCTTGAACTCCATCTCTGATAACAGTAGCAGTGGTGCTTACCATGGATTTTAACTTCTCTGCTGATTTATCTGCTTTTATCTCCTGAACAAACTTTAATACCACTCCAAGAGCAACCATTACTACCATAACCATTGCTGCTCTTGAGTCCCCTGTTAGATATGATATGAGTGCAAGCGCTGCCAGTAATATAACAAGTGGATTCTTTAAGGTTCCAAGAAATCTAATAAGAGGTGACTGCTTACTTTCTCCTCCTATTTCGTTATATCCATACTCATCGATTCTGTTTTCTACTTCCTCTTCAGATAATCCGTTAAGAGATGTATTTAATCTATTTAATATAGGTTCAATCAATTCATTGTTTATTGAATTTGTCAATTTCTTTAATACCATAACAACACCCTCCGTATTTCTTATTCTATCCCCAGCATTGTTATTGCTTCAGTAAAGGTACAGAAGAGCCCCTTGCTGCAGCAATAACATCTGTTAATCTTTTTATTATTTGCACAATTATATTTTTATATTTATTATCCGCAGGTCCATCTTCCATACCTTACACCTCTCTTTCTCATTAAGCTTCTGATCTACATTTAAAAAAACGCGCAAAAATCCAACCTATTCTTTTTAAAAAAAGCAATAGGAAACTAAAGGTTAGAAAGCTCTTCTTTTAACCTTGAAAAAAATTATGAACTTTTAATCACACAACAATTAAATTTGCAAACCGATTTTAGTAAAGGAACAGTGAAAGTTATAAGACCTGAAATCTTGAAAAGCAAATAGGAAGGGTACGAATGTCTATACTTGGGCTCTATGAAAATTGAATGGAGCCCATCTTAGTAAGTATTCTGTTTTCCCTGTGATAAATGCCCTTGTCTCCACTGCCCATACTACTACCGCCAGCTTCCATTCATTTCACCCCCAATTATTATCTGAAAAAATAAAAAAACCTCGTCAAACCTGAACGTGACGAAGGCATTAAAAATCAATACTTTCTCGTTCAAGTTTTGGCTTTACAAGGCGATGTAGTTGCACTAGATTAAGCCTTCTTTGTTCGGCAAAACCTGCTGACCAGTTCAGAATGTTTCCACTCTTTTACGGTAGCAACCCGTATCCTTGTAGTAACCTCACCTACCGAGGCATTATTTAATTACATATATATAATATGCTTCTTTCCCATAAATGTCAAGGCTTACGTTAACTTTATAAACCTTTATAATTACATTGCACAACAAAAATAAACAAGATTTTTCTTTTATTGAGATTTTTTTTGAGTTATAATTTTCCTAGGCTATCTAAAGGGAGATGATATTATTTGAACTCTTTCAAAGATCTTTTAACTAAAAATATATTCGAGAAAATATCTGCTTTACTCTTAGTTATTCTTTTGGCATTTGTGTTTAAGAGCATGAAAAACATTCTACTCTTAACCCTTGTATTGTCCTTTTTCTTCTATACCCTTCAAAATATTTTGTTTATTAATTTAGAAAAGCTTATTCCTATTAAGAGAAGTATTGTAACTGCATTTGTTTATGTACTAATTATAACCTTTATAGTGTTTATACTTATTAAATATATACCCATTATTATAAATGAGATGAGTGAGATTGCAAATCAAGTGAGCAACTTCGACATCAATAACTATAAGGGTACCATAGATGATAGAATAATCAACTTTGTACAGGAAATAAATATAAGAAACTACATAGACTCTGCAAGCAAAGCTGTTTTAAACACTCTCACCGGCATTGGTAAATGGAGTATCGAAATCTTCCTAGCCTTTATCTTAAGCTTCTTTTTCATAATTGAAAAAGAAGAAATCGCAAAATTTGGAACAAGATTCGAAAGCAGCAGACTATCAGGCCAATATAGAAGCATTAAGCGCTTTGGCAAAAGCTTTTTAAATTCCTTTGCAAAGGTAATGGAGGCACAGCTTATCATCGCCTTTGTAAACTCTGTTTTATCCATGATATGTCTTGCACTAATGGGATTCCCTCAAGTTATAGGCTTGGGCTTTATGATATTTGTGTTAGGGCTTATACCTGTAGCTGGAGTGTGGATTTCCCTAGTTCCACTATCCATTATAGCCTTTAAAGTAGGAGGAGCTACCAAGGTTCTATATGTATGGATAATGATTGCAGTAATTCACTCTTTGGAGGCCTATGTGCTAAATCCTAAGATAATGTCTATAAATACTAAGCTTCCCGTGTTCATTACATTTTTAGTGCTTTTAGGTGCTGAACATATCATGGGAATTTGGGGTCTGCTCTTTGGCATCCCGCTTTTTATGTTTATACTAGATATTTTTGATATTAAACTAAAAAACCAGTAGTCTAAAAAACTACTGGCTTTTTATGCTTTTTAATACTTCTATAATTTTGTCTTTATCTTTGTGTTCCTCTAATCTTGCAACTACAAAATCATTAATGTAATCCACTTTTAAGTTAATTCCACTAAAACTAATTGAACCATTTTTCGCTTGCTTTAGCATTTCCTTGCCTTCCTCTGTTAATTTATTTTCCTCGTAAAGATATGCTTCTATTTGTTGGCCGTTTACATCAAACTTATAACCATTAGTGGCTCCTATCATTGCAAATACTACATCTTTGTTTTCTCCAACCTCAAACCCTTTTTTCTTAAGCTCAGCTTTTAGTTTATCAAGCCTATTGCCAGTATCTTTATTATCTTCATCTTTTGTATCAGTCTGCTTGCTTGTGTCAGTAGCTGTTGGCTTAGCAGCATCCTCTTTTACCCCTTTTTTATTTCCGCAGCCGGTAAACATCGATACACTTATAGCTCCTATTAAAAGTATTGTAAGTAAAATTTTTTTATCCATGTTCTTTCACCCTTCATTCTTTTATTTGCCTAATTTTATTATTTCTATAAATATTTTCTCATTCCTGCTAAAATATACAAATTATTATTCTTTTTCTTATTGTCATCCTGAAGAGTTTGTATTTGCTTTTGTAGCTCTGCATTATCTCCAGCTGACTTCTTAAGAGTTTCAAGCTGTGTTAAATTATCCTTTACAGTAGTCTTTAGGGTCTTATTTTCCTCATTCACTTCATCAAAGCGGTGCTTAGGTATATATGTCTTTAATTCCTCCTGTGAAGCTGCTGCCGCTTTTGTAGCCTGTTCCTCTGTAAGTCCTAATGCAATTAGTTGTTACTTTGTCATCTTTAATCATCCTTTCATCTACATTTTTTATCCTGGTCTTGGCCAGTGATGACTTTATAGTTAACGCCCATAATACCAAAATGGCGAAAATAAAAAAGCCTTATTTCTAAGACTTTAACTAAACATTTAATGAGGTTCTTCCAGTTTGTTTCTGCATTTTATTTATGACATCTACAACTACTTTAGCTGTCTCAATGATCTCTTTTTCAGCTGGTTCATAGGTCATTTCAAATATGTCGGGCTTGCAAGGATACCTCTCCCCTTTTACTCCTGTTATGATGTAATCACCATGTGAAATTTCATGCCAGCCTTCTAATGTTCTTATAGCGGGCTTTGTAACCGCTTTGGGCATAGGATCATGTTTATCAAAATATCCAATTAATTTTCCTACTACGTCATAGCAAGCATATCCATCTTCCATGCCTTGCTTATAAACCTCTGCTTCAATTACTACTGGTTTTTTTCTGAACTTTGCCATTCTTTTCACCTCACTTTCAGGCATAATAAAAGCACCTACTTTTTGCTTAGTAAGCGCTTTTAAACTATTTTTTCACCTTTTTTATAAGCTTCTCTAGCCTCTTTTAATGTCATTTTATTAGGTCCAGATAAATCATCTTCTGTTTCCTTGGGCCCATTATTTTGCCAATTACAATTTTCACAGATATCAAACATATCTGCCTCTTTGCCACAAACAGGACATTTCATATCTAATCCTCCTTTTTATACTTTTCTATTTCTTCTAACCACTGTGGATATCCTTCTTTCAACTTATATAATGTTGATATTTTTCCATCAGCTCTTCCTATACTGAAATCATTTGTACTTCTCCTATATTTAAAAATAAAATCTTCTTTACTAATAAACCCTTCTACATCTTCATTTAAAGGAGCTGCTAATAAATCCCTGGCTGTATTTAAATATTCTTCCGGGCTCATATCTCCATATTCCGGTAAATGCTTCTCTATGTGTTTATCAAACTTCTTTTGAGTAGAAAATGTTGATTTTAACCACTTCTTATTACTTAGTATATCATTACTTCCAGGTTTTTCAATACCAATTCTAGATGTTTCTCTTGAGTGATCTCTTCTTAGTTGAGGATTACCTTTTAAGTGTTCCTTTAATCTCTGCTCTAGCCCTTTAACTCTATCACTAGCCATATTAACATTCTTAGCATCAACACTGCCAGCTTCAACTCTTTTCCACTTTCTTAGTTCTCTTTCAAGAGCTCTTTGTTTTTGCTCTGCTTCATATGTCTTAACAGCCTCTTTGCCATCAGGGACCATGGGTAGTTGTGTTATACCAGGAAAATATGTTGTTAGTGTATGCCTGCAGTTAGGATGTAGCAGTCCAGCTTCTATAGCTTCACTGAGTAATGGATACGGGCCATCTTCTTTAGTGCCATGACTAAATACATCATCTATTAATATTTTACCTTGCCATGGCTCACAGTGCTTGAAAATATTAGCATGGGCTGAAACAACTACAAGATGTATGCCCCATTAATCTCTTTTCTAGCCTTGTATTGCCCATTTAGCCAAAAATAAAAATCCAGCAGAACCATTGATTCTACTGGACTTTTATCTGGCAGGGGCAGCAGGACTTGAACCCGCAACCAACGGTTTTGGAGACCGCTACTCTACCAATTGAGCTATACCCCTACGTGACAAAAACTATTATATAACATGGGCAGTTAAAATGCAATACTTTTTGAGAAATGAACATAGGTTATTTTATCCTCCTACTCACCTTGGGAGATCCCCCTAAATTTAAAAAAGTGCCGCATATGCAGCACTTTTATACTATGTTATTGAATTTTAAATCCTGCTTCCTTTACTTTTTCAAGAATCTCTTGGAAGTTTTCAGTTCTAACACGTACTACTATTTCCTTAACCTCTGTAACACTCTTTGGATCTACAACTACAAAGCTAATAATGTCTCCATTATTCTCAGTTATGATCTTAGAAAGCTTAGAAATCTGGCCTTGGATATCATAAGCAATTACTGCCAGCCTTCTTCCCTTGTTAAGCCCAAAAAGCTCTGTAAACTCATGGAATATAGCATGATGAGTAACTATTCCCTTAAATTTGTTGTACTCGTCTACTACTGCAACGAAGGCTATGTTCTTTACCTCTAGATAATGAGCTGCTTTTTCCATCTGTTCAAGGGGATGGATACTTGGCACATCTGTTCTCATTACATTTTCTACTACAAAGTCAGACAAAAGGCATTCCTTGTCTAGTGACTTTTCATAATAAAAGGCATATATTCTATCCTTTGAGATAGAACCATAAAAGACTTCATCTTCTGCAACTGGAATAGAAAGAAAATTATTTTCCTCGATTATCTCCAAAGCTCTTTTAATAGTTTCCTTTGGTGATATAGTAATGAGCTGTTCTCTAGGAAGCATCAGATTTTTAACAAACATTATGAATCCCTCCAACTTTCCTCGCAATATATTGATATTATACACTATAAATATAGTAAAATCCAAACTTATTTATTATAAATAGGAATTATTATTGTACAGTTATTATAAATATTATTTTATAATTTTCTCCAAGGCCTGCAGGTTACTTCTGAAAAGCTCAATATAGCTCATATCCCCTCTATAACAGCTAAGCTTTATCCTTTGTTCAGGCATTCTAGTATTTAATAGTTCCTCTGCTCTTTTTATTTGATTATCCTCAGTATAAAGGAACACAGCTTTTTCAGATTCCTTGAACTTTTTATCTATATAGTCCTTTTGCTGACTCTTATTAATTGCCTCAAGCTCTCCAAGCTTTAACACCTTAAAGCCAGCGGACCTTAATAGGTAATCAAGCTTATCTCCCTGCACCACAAAAAGTGTGTTCTTTGAAGCTTCAGCCATATCCTTAAACCTTTTTTGGTCACCCTCTAGCATCTTTAGGGCATTATTAAAATTATCCTCATAATACTGTCGGTTTTTGGGATCCTTTTCCTGAATAGCATTTTTAATATTTAGCATCATAATCTTATAATTTTCTACGTTAAGCCAATAATAAGGATTATCCTTTATTATACTGTCCTTGTATTTAACCTCTGTAGAATAATATGATAATTTAACTCCTCTTGAAGCATTTATAACTCCTACAGAGTTTTTATCAAGTTGATCAAGGAATTTACTCATCCAAGGTTCAAAGTCTGCACCAGTATAGATAAAGAGGTCTTCCTTGCTTATATTACCAAGGCTATCCTCACTAAATTCAAAGCTCCATTGCTCCTCCTCTGTATTAAACATATATTCTACATAATGCTTGTCCTTAACTATATCCTTTACCATGGCATATATCATTTTATTTGTAGTCATTATATTCATATCTAGGTCTCTACGGCCTTCTATTGTACCTGGTGATGGAAGATTTAGATCAGTTGTACATGCTGAGAAGGTCAAAAGCATCATTAACAATGCCATAAAGAGAGTAAGCTTTTTCATTGTTATCACTCCCTCGTGAATTCCAATTATAGTCTTATTATATTTTATATAACTTTCCTCCATAATTCAAATATATTATAACTAAACATCCCTATTATCTATACATACGAATACAAGTAGAAAAAGTTTCAATTATATTTTATGTATATTATAACAATTTTTGTATATATAATGTTAAATCTTTGTAAATTATAACATAAAAAATAAATTTTCTAAACTTTTCCCCGAATAGTAATGTATAATAAAATAACTGATAATAATGTCGAAAGAGGTAGGATTAATGGAGATAAGTTTATCTAGGGTAATGAAGGTACTAGCCCTTTCTTTAGACCTAGCTGAGATGAGTACAATCACGGAGCAGCAAATTATAGAAACCAGTACCGACATAGACTATTCAAAGCACGAATTCCTTCACCATTCAAAAAGAACTGCATACATAGCAGTAAGTATTGGGAAAACATTAAATTTAGATGAGGCTACACTTGAACAGCTCTACGTGGCTTCTCTTCTCCACGATATTGGAGTGGTAAAGGGCATAGAGTATATCCATTATTCTGATATCTTTATCCGTGAGCATTGCATTAAAGGAGCAGAAATCACAGAAAACTTTCCCTTCTATAGTTCTCTTTCGGAAATAATACTATATCATCACGAGGATTGGGATGGTAATGGATTAATAGGTAAGTCTGGCGACAGCATCCCTATAGAAAGTCAAATTATTCGTATGGCAGACTTAATGGAGTTATTATATGATGAAAGAAAGCCCGTCCATGAGCAGAGAGATTTCATCAAAAATTGGATAATAAGCAGAAGCGGTACCAACTTTTCTCCGGACATGGTAAAAGCCTTTATAAAGCTTTCAAAGAAGGATTTTTTCTGGTTTGATATAATGAATCCCCAGCATCTGTACTTTATACTAGATGGTATACTGCCTAACTTTAATAAAACCATCTCCCTTCAGGAGGTAGAGGATATAGCTTATATTTTCTCTGACCTTATTGATAACAAGAGCAGCTTTACAGCAAAGCACTCTCACAGTATCGCTAACCTAGTATATAGGGTAGCCATACACTTAGGTTATTCTAAGGAAAAATGCACTAAAATGAAGATTGCTGGATTACTCCATGATATTGGTAAGATGGCCATTCCAAATTCTATTCTTGATAAAAATGGAGCTCTCACCAAAGATGAATTTAGCATCATAAAGACTCACGTTTACTATACCAGATTGCTTTTAGATCAGATAGGTGGTATAGAGGACATATCCCAATGGGCTTCAAATCACCATGAAAAGCTCACAGGCACAGGTTATCCAAGAGGGCTAAATGCTGAGGAGTTATCTGAGGAGAGCCGTATTATGGGAGTGTGTGATATATATCAAGCACTTACAGAGAATAGACCTTATAGAAGTGGCATGAACAATGAAGCTGCCTTTAAGATATTAGAGGAGATGGCTAAAAATGGGTATGTATGCGAGAGAGCCTTAAGTTATTTAAAGGAAGTTGTATATAAAATGGAGCAAAATAATTCAAGAGATGCTGTTTAAAGGGATGAGTTTTTCTTATCCCTTTTATTTTTTCATCATTTGGTTTAAAATAACTATGATACGCAAATTGAGGTGATGCATATGGAATTTATAAGTACTGGTGTAAACTACACTCTTGCTCTTGGTAAAAAGCTTGGTGAAATAGTAAAAAGTGGTGATGTAATTTGCCTTACAGGGGATTTGGGGGCAGGTAAAACTCATTTTACAAAGGGCTTAGCAGAAGGCCTTAAAATAACAGATCCCATAACGAGTCCTACCTTTACTATCCTTAATGAATATGAAGGAAGGTTAAAGCTCTTTCACTTTGATGTGTACAGGGTTAATGATCCTGAGGAAATAACACTGCTTGGCTTTGACGAATATATCTTTGATCATGGAGTCTCAGTTATTGAGTGGGCCAATTATATAGAGCCTATTCTGCCAGAGGAGTACTTAAATGTTGAAATTACAAAATGTAATAATAATCCTGAGGAAAGAAAAATTACAATGACTCCTGTGGGACAGCGCTATAACTATGTAGAGGAGATTTCACTATGAAAATACTTAGTTTAGATTCAGCTACACAATCAGCTACCTGTGCTCTGGTGGAGGATAATGTACTGCTGGGAGAAGTAATAATAAATCATAAGCTGCAGCACTCTATTATGCTCATGCCCATGATAGATGAAATGCTAAGAAGCTTAAGCCTAACCATTGATGATGTAGATGGCTTTGCCCTGTCTAAAGGACCAGGCTCCTTTACAGGTCTTCGTATAGGCATGGCTACTATAAAGGGCCTAAGCCAAAGTACGGGGAAACCCTTCCTGTCTTTGTCCACATTAGAGGTGCTTGCACATAACCTTTTTAATACCAAGGGATTAATATGCCCTGTGCTAGATGCCTTAAGAGGAAATTTATATACTGCCTTATACACCTATGAGGAAGGAAACTTGGTGGAAATAATGGAACCCTGTGTACTAAATCATAAGGAACTAATAGAAAAGCTATGCACTAGGGAGGAGTCTGTAACCTTTGTTGGGGAAGGTACAGAAAAATATGGTGAAATCTTTAAAAATAGTGTACCAAAGTCTCTTATTGCTCCTGCTCCCTTTAACGTAGTAAGGGCCTCTTCCACAGCAGCTTTAGCTTTAAAACACCTTTCTAAAGGTGAAAGTGACAATGTTTTTGAGTCTGCTCCCATCTACCTTATGCAGTCTCATGCTGAAGCTGAATACGAAAGGAAAAGCAGAGGGCATCATGAGTAATGTAGAATTATTATCCATGGGGCTTAAGCATGTTGAGGCTGTGGTTTCCTTAAGCAGACTATGTTTTAGTCATCCCTGGAGCGAGGATGCCTTCAAAGAGGAATTATCTAACACCCTAGCCTTATATACTGTAGCGGCAATAGATGGAAAGGTTATAGGCTATGGAGGTCTATGGACTATATTAGATGAAGGGCATATAACCAACATAGCAGTACATCCTGAATTTCAAGGACAAGGTATTGCCTCTCTTATACTTCATAACTTAGAGGTTAGATGCAAAGAAAAGGGTATACTTTCCCTCACACTGGAGGTTAGGGCATCAAATTATAAGGCTCAAGGTCTTTATAGCAAATTTGGGTTTGTTATTCAGGGTCTTAGGAAAAACTATTATGAGGACCCTGTGGAGGATGCACTGATATTGTGGAAAAACCCTATTTAAGCTGGATATAGCGTAAAAAAGCTCCAATCTTTTAAAAAAGATTAGAGCTTTTTATTATGGGGTAAAACTTATAAGCTAAATATTATACTCTCTCTATTTTAGTACTACTTTTACTGTAGTTTCCCTCTTTATGGAGTATAGGGGATACCTTTTTGTATATCAAAATTGTTATTGCTGATACCAAAATTCCCTTTACTAGGTTAAAGGGAGCAATTGACCACAATACCAAGGTTGGCATATCCTTTACTAGTGGATTAACCTTACTTCCCATAGCCACTATAGCATCCATTGGGATATGAAAGGCTGTAACGTATAGAGGAAGCATTACATAAATATTGATTAGACATGCAGCTGCTGTAAACACAATGGTTCCAGCTGCAAGGGAAATTGCTGCCATTTTCTTATTTTTCTTTCTATTGTATATCATACCTGAAGTCATAACAAAGATGGCTCCTAACACAAAGTTGGCCAGTTCTCCTACGAAGGCTGTATTAGTTCCTCTGATTATAAGCTTTAAAATGTTCTTTAGAAGCTCTACTGCTACACCCACCCAAGGCCCTAGCGCGAAAGCTCCTATAAGTGCTGGCAAATCACTTACATCAATTTTTAAGAATTCTGGGAAAATTGGAATGGAGATTTCAAACAGCATCAATATAAATGCTATAACCCCCAATAATGAGATTTTGATAAGTGTGTTTAATCTTGTTCTTTTCATACCTTCACCCTCCTGGTTTAGATATCTTCCAGGGTACAATAAAAAGCCCCGACAAAAAGTCAGGGCCATAAACCATACAAATACCTTCTTTCATCCAGACTATACTGTCGGCTTCGGAGTTACACCGAATCTGCCATAATGGCTCGCGGGCTATACCGCCGGTGGGGACTTACACCCCGCCCTGAAGATTATCTTATTTTATTTACATTTCTATTATAAAACATTAACACCATTTATTCAATATGGAAAGATTAATTTTTTTTCATACTAAGGGCAATTCTCTTTCTTTTCTCATCTACTTCTAATACCCTTACCTCTACCACATCTCCAACCTTTACTACATCTAAGGGGTGCTTTACAAACCTGTCTGCCAGCTGACTCTTATGTACAAGTCCATCCTGGTGAACTCCAATATCTACAAAGGCACCAAAATCTGATACATTTCTTACTGTTCCCATAAGCATCATACCTGGTTTTAAATGAGTGATGTCAATTACCCCAGTCTTAAATATAGGCTTAGGCAGCTCCTCCCTTGGGTCTCTTCCTGGCTTCTTAAGCTCCTTAATCATATCCTTCAATGTAGGAATACCAATTCCCGCAGCTTCTGCAAGGGAAGCTTCTGAAGCTTTACTCACCCTATCCTCAATATCCTTTAGTCCTCCAGCCTTTAAGTCTTCCATAGTATAGTTTAAGAGCTTTAACACCACTCTTGCTGCCTCATAGGATTCTGGATGCACTGCAGTGCAATCTAAAGGCTCAGAGCTCTCCATAACTCTTAAAAAGCCTGCACACTGCTCAAAAGCCTTATCTCCTAGTCTCTTTACCTTTAAAAGCTCTTTACGAGAGGAGAACTTGCCCTGCTCTTCTCTGTAATTTACTATGTTTTGCGCAATAGTATTATTTACTCCTGATATATAGGATAGCAAGGAGGGTGTTGCAGTGTTTAAATCTACTCCAACGTTATTAACACAATCCTCCACTACTCCCATAAGGGATTCATCCAGTTTCTTGGGTGTCACATCATGCTGATACTGACCTACTCCTATGGACTTAGGGTCTATTTTAACCAGCTCTGCCAAAGGATCCTGCAATCTTCTCCCAATGGATATGGCACCTCTTATAGAAACATTTATATTAGGATATTCTTTAGTGGCAAGCTCTGAGGCAGAATATACAGAGGCTCCAGCTTCTGAAACTACCACATAAAATAACTCCCTGCCAGTTTCTGCTTTTACCTCCTCTATAAGCCTTGCCAGCACCTCTTCAGATTCTCTGCTAGCTGTACCATTACCAAGTGAAATTACCTCCACCTTGTGTTTATACACCAATTCCTTCAGCCTTCTTAAAGCACCTGCCACATCATTTTGTGGTGCTGTAGCATATACTGTAGCTTCCTCTAGAAACTTTCCTGTATCATCTAAAATCGCTATCTTACACCCCGTTCTAAAGCCAGGGTCGTATCCCATTACTATCTTTCCCTTAATAGGAGACTGCATTAAAAGAGCCTTTAGATTAGCTTTAAAAATCTTTATGGCTCCATCTTCACCCTTATCTGTAAGCTCACTTCGAATTTCTCTCTCAATTGATGGGAATATCAACCTTTTTAAGGCATCCGCTGCACTGTTTTCCACATAGGCATCGGTTATTGCATTTCCCTTAACAGTTTGCCTTTTAAGATAATCCAAAATTTTGTCTATATCTGCATTAATTTTTACAGAGAGAATTTTTTCTTTTTCTCCTCTATTTATAGCTAGTATTCTATGTGGTGGAATGTTCTTTACTTCTTCTGAATACTCATAGTACATTTCATAGGGTGTAGGCTCCTCGCTGCCGCCCTTAGTTTCAATTTTCCCTTCCCTCATAACAAAGGCTCTTATCCATTTCCTATACTCTGCTTCATCAGAAATCCACTCTGCAATAATATCCATTGCTCCCTGCAGGGCCTCTTCTTCAGTGGCTACCAGCTTTTCTTTAGGTGTATCCTCACCACTACATATATACTCTTTAGCGCAAGCCATCAAATCTCCATTAAACTCTCCATTAAAAATAACCTCTGCCAGAGGCTTTAATCCTTTTGCTTCAGCAATGGTAGCTTTTGTCCTCTTCTTGGGCTTAAAGGGTCTATATATATCCTCCACCTCTGTGATAGTCTCACATCCGTATATGGCCTTTTTTAGCTCCTCTGTAAGTTTTTCCTGCTCGTCAATAAGCCTTACCACATCCTCTTTTCTCTCTTGAAGATTCCTAAGGTATGTAAGTCTTTCAAAAAAACTTCTAAGTAGAGCATCGTCCATTCCACCTGTTCTCTCTTTACGATATCTAGCAATAAAAGGTACAGTATTACCCTCATCTAAAAGCTCAATAACTGCCTTAACCTGATTATGAGATATCCTAAGCTCTTCTGCCAACTTCCTTTCAATACTCTCCATAATATCCTCCATTAACAAAACATTTAATTCGATTCCTATTATTTACTGCTGCAGACTGCCACTTTTATTCTGCTTTAAATACTCCTTTATAAATATATCGATATCACCATTCATAACTGCATCAATATTACCAATCTCCGTTAAGGTTCTATGATCCTTAACTAGGGTATAGGGCTGAAATACATAGGAACGAATCTGGCTTCCCCACCCAATATCCTTAAGCTCTCCAGATAGGTCTTCAATTTTTTCCTTATGAGCCCTATCCTTTAATTCTATGAGTTTTGCCTTTAACAGCTTCATTGCTGTTTCTCTATTGCTGTGCTGACTTCTCTCATTCTGGCACTGTACCACAAGCCCTGTAGGAATATGAGTTATTCTAACTGCTGATTCCGTCTTGTTTACATACTGTCCTCCAGCTCCTCCTGCCCTAAAGGTATCCAGCTTTAAATCCTCTGGATTGATATCTATGTCCTGTGCCTTGGTAAGCTCAGGCAACACTTCTACAGAGGCAAAGGAGGTCTGTCTCTTTCCTGCAGCATTAAAGGGAGAAATCCTCACCAGACGGTGAATTCCCTTTTCTGCCTTTAAATAGCCATAGGCATACTCTCCACATATTTTTAAAGTAACACCCTTAATTCCTGCCTCGTCACCTGGCAGATAGTCTAAGGTCTCCACCTTATAGCCCTTTTTATCACACCACCTAGAGTACATTCTAAGAAGCATCTCAGTCCAATCCTGAGCATCAGTTCCTCCTACTCCGGCATGAAGGGTCACAATGGCATTGTTCCTGTCATATTCTCCTGAAAGCGTAACCTGAATTCTAAAGTCCTCCAATTCCTCCCCCAGTGAGTCTATCTCTCTAATTATATCCCTATAGGTTTCTTCATCCTCTTCATCACCAATAAGAGCAATTAGCTCCTCTATATCCTGAAGGGACTTTACGAAACCTTTATAGCTCTCTAATTTATCCTTGAGGTTTTTTGCCTCCTGGGTAATTAATTGTGCCTCTTCAATATTATCCCAAAAGTTTGTCTCCTGCATTTTATTTTCAAGCTCTTCCACCCTTTTCTCTAGACGTAAAGGGTCAAAGTGAACCACTCACTTCTTCTAAGATTTCCTTAAAATCAACCACCCTGGAAGCGGCGGCTTCAAATTGAATTAACACCACTTTTCACCTACTTCACTTTTTATTGAACTATTTAGAATAAAAGCGTGACTTTAGGATAAAATCACGCTTTTAAAACTTACTTATGATTAGCCCTGTCTTCCACAGCAGTTCTTGTATTTTTTGCCGGAGCCGCAAGGACATGCATCATTTCTTCCAACCTTCTTATCCCTTCTTACAGGTTCCTTCTTTACAGAATCATCATAGTTGGTAGAGGTTTCCTTTGCAACTCTCTCCCTTTCTGGTGCCTTTTCAACCTGAACATGGAAGAGATACTTTATAGTATCCTGCTTGATGTTGTAGATCATCTCATTAAACATCTCGCTTCCTTCAAACTGATAGGCTTGAGCAGGATCCTGCTGCTTATAGGCTCTAAGACCCATACCCTGCTTCAAATGATCCATATTATCTATGTGATCCATCCACTTTGTATCTACAACTCTTAAAAGTATAACTCTCTCTATTTCTCTTAGCTGTTCTTCACCAAAGTCAGCTTCCTTTTTGCTATATATTTCTCTTGCTGTTTTAACAAGCTCTTCCTTAATCTCCTCTGGCAGCATTCCCTTAAGGTCGTCTATCTTGATCTTGCCCTTAGGTAAGAAGAACTCTTCCATGTAATGAAGCAGCTTCTTTAAATCATCCTCTAGATTTTCCTCCACTCCGGAAAGGTGAGAATCTACAGCTGAGGTTAGAACCTCCTCCATCATTTCTGATATTTGTTCCTTTAGGTTTTCACCCTCTAATACCTGTGAACGCTGATGGTAAATTATCTCTCTTTGTTTGTTCATAACATCATCGTACTGCAGTAGGGATTTTCTTATGTCAAAGTTATTACCTTCAACCTTCTTCTGAGCATTTTCTATAGCAGAGCTTACCATTTTACTTTCAATGGCTTCATCATCCTGAAGACCTAACTTTTCTACTAAGCCCTTTATCTTTTCAGAGCCAAAGATTCTCATAAGGTCATCCTCTAAGGATACATAGAAGGTAGATGAACCTGCATCTCCCTGACGACCTGAACGACCTCTTAACTGATTGTCAATACGTCTTGACTCATGACGTTCTGTACCCATTATCTTTAAGCCGCCAAGCTCTTTTACACCTTCTCCAAGCTTTATGTCTGTACCACGACCAGCCATGTTGGTTGCGATAGTAACCATACCAGCTTCGCCTGCATGAGATATGATCTCTGCTTCCATTTCATGATACTTGGCATTAAGCACCTGATGAGGTACTCCCCTTCTTTTTAACATAGAGGATAATACTTCTGACTTTTCGATGCTTACGGTACCTACTAAAATTGGCTGCCCTATTTCATTGGTCCTTTTAATTTCTTCTACTATGGCTTCAAACTTGCCCTTTTCAGTTTTATAAACTAAATCAGGATTATCTATTCTTACTACTGGAAGATGGGTTGGTATAACTACAACGTCTAAATTATATATCTCTCTAAATTCATTTTCTTCTGTTAGTGCAGTTCCTGTCATACCAGAGAGCTTAGTGAACATTCTAAAATAGTTCTGGAAGGTGATGGTAGCAAGGGTTTTAGACTCCTTCTCCACCTTAACTCCCTCTTTAGCCTCTATAGCCTGATGAAGACCATCACTATATCTTCTTCCCTCCATCAGTCTTCCTGTAAACTCGTCAACTATTATTACCTGGTCATCCTTAACCATGTAATCTATATCTCTTTTCATCATGTAATTTGCCTTTAAGGCCTGCACTACATGATGCTGTATTTCCATATTGTCTGGATCAGCATAGTTATCTAGATTAAAGAACTTCTCAGCCTTTTCTACACCCTCTTCTGTTAAAATTACAGAGTTGGCTTTTTCATCTAGGGTAAAATGCTCATCTTTATTTAAGCTCTTTACAAAATAGTCAGCTATCTTATAAAATTCTGTAGATTTTTCTCCCTCACCTGAAATTATAAGAGGGGTTCTAGCTTCGTCTATAAGTATGGAGTCAACTTCGTCTACTATGGCAAAGTTCAATTCTCTTTGAACTCTTTCTTCCTTGTATATAACCATGTTGTCTCTAAGATAGTCAAATCCAAATTCATTATTAGTTCCATAGGTTATATCACAATTATAGGCATATTGTCTTTCAGGCTGTGATAAATTATGAAGAATAACCCCAACACTAAGTCCTAGAAATTCATATATTTGACCCATCCAGTCTCTGTCTCTTTTAGCCAAATAGTCATTTACAGTAACTATATGTACTCCTTTGCCAGATAGTGCGTTTAGATAAGCTGGGAGAGTTGCTGCTAACGTCTTTCCTTCACCAGTTTTCATTTCAGATATTCTTCCCTGGTGAAGCACAATACCACCTATTAGCTGTTCTCTAAAGTGTTTTTGACCTATGGTTCTTACGCCAGCCTCTCTAACAACTGCAAAGGCTTCAGGAAGTATATCATCTAGTGTTTCTCCATTTTTTAACCTTTCCTTGAATCCTTCAGTTTTATTTCTTAATGCTTCGTCGGAAAGAGTCTGCATGGCCTCATCCATAGCTTCTATTTTATCTACTATAGGTAAAATCTTATTTACTTGTCTTTCGCTATAACTACCAAAAACTTTATTCCATAATCCCATTTTTTCATCCTCGCATTCCTTTTATAAACTGTATACCTTATAGATTATACCATTTAATCCTATGTCATTCAACTTAATGGCAGTTATATTTTGTTATAAAAATATTATGCTCAATAAAATTTTGAAGGAGAGTGTTTCCACTCTCCTCATTAGTCACAATATTTTAAATTTCTTAAAATTCAGGTTCGATTAAGCCATAATTTCCATCATTTCTCTTATAAACTACGTTTACATCGCCATTTTCAGCACTTCTATAAACGAAGAAGCTGTGTCCTAAAAGCTCCATTTGAAGTACTGCTTCCTCAGCAGACATTGGCTTCATGGCAAATCTCTTGGTCCTAACTATCTTAGACTCCTCTTCATCCTCCTCAGGTTCATATTTAACTATTGCCTGGAATCTTAGGGAATCTCCATGTATTCTTCTCTCAAGCTTGGTCTTTTGCTTGCGTATTTGTCTTTCAAGTTTATCAATTACCAAATCTATAGAAGCATACATATCTTCATTTGACTCTTCTCCCCTTAATATTACTCCATTAAATGGGATAGTGACTTCTATTATTTGGTTGTTCTTCTGTACACTAAGTGTAGCATGAGCTTCTACCTCTGGGTTAAAATATTTTTCTAGCTTTGACAGTTTCTTTTCTACTGCATTCCTCAAACCGCTGGTAATTTCAATATTTTTACCGCTTACTGTAATTCTCATTCAGGTCAGCCCCTCTCTGTACCCCTTAGGGTAATTTTAGTTTGTTATGTAATTTATTTTGTTATTAATATTGTAATACGAAGAACTGTACTTCACAAGTGAAAAAAAATAAATTAACAAAATATTTAATAAAATAAATTTATTATTAACAAATATTGAGTATCAAGGTCGAAAAAAGCCCTTTTTAGAATTTTTAGCACTTAAACTATACAATATCTTTCCTACTATATATTTATATTTTAGCTCCTTTTAATATTACTATACAGCTATTTAAATTTCCTAGGAAGCATAATTACAAGCATAAAAAAAGGCTGAATAATTAAATTCAACCTTTTTTTGCTAAGCTGTTTGACCTGGTCTTTGACCCCACACTCGCCTGCTGGAGCTTTCGCTACCCGGTATTATCCTCTCACTACAGACTCTCTCGTATTAACGGCAGGACTTACTTCTAAGCCGCACCATGCTCATTAAACCTTGTTTAACTTACGTGGATCGTTTTGCCTGCGACTGGCATCGACTTTCAACCACAAACCCAACTTAACTAATATTATTATATACTACTTTTAGCCGCAGTCAATATAATTATTTCATCTGCTCCCTTCTCCTCCAAGGCAAGAGCGCAGTAGAAGGAGGTAGCACCAGTGGTAATCACGTCATCCACCAGCAATATGTGCTTTCCCACAATGTGTTTTTCTCCTGTAGCTGTAAAGCTGTTTTCTAAGTTAAGCCAGCGCTGCACTCCGTCTAATCCAATTTGATCCACAGTTTCCCTGCTTTTAACAACATCCTCAATTAGAGTTACCCCATGGTTTTCAGCCAAAGCCTTTGCTAAGTATCTGCTCTGATTGTAGCCTCTTAACCTCTCTCTCCTCAGTGTCATAGGCACATAGGCCACAGCATCAAACTTAAGCTTTTGTTTAGCTATAACTTCCTCCATTAGCTCTATAAGTACTCTTCCACAGTTGAAATCTCCTCTATATTTAAGCCCTGAAATAAGCTCCTTTACTATATTGGTATAATAAACCGCACTATAGCATCTATAATTTTTAGTGCTCTTTTCTATATTCCATCCTTCACTGCAAAAGACAATATGCTTTAAACAGCTTGTACATAGGTACTTCTCTGCATAAGCCCCACAATGTATGCAATTGTCTCCCCCGCCATATATAAGCTCTAAGAGCCCTCTAAAACCAAATTTTAAAGCTGAAGTAAGCCTTCCTCCCATGCTTCCTTATTAAACCCTCGGGTGATTTCCTTTGCCCTTTCCATGTCAGGCGAAGAATACGAAGACAAAAGTAGAACCTCACCCTTTCCTCCCTCTTTAGAAATCTTACCACAAAAATGAACAAACTTTTTATAGTCAAATACCACATTTTCTGCAAAGTACACAAGTATGCTGGTATCCCTTAATACGCCTGTAGGTTCTTCATGATAATCTGTTATAAGTATTGCCTTTTTCATCTTTTTAAAACTATCAATAACCTTTATGCTATCCTTGTGCTTTCTCTGGAGAATTATGCTGCCTCCAAGTCTGGAGTTAAGAGACTGCAGACAGTTATAAGCAGCTTCAGCCTTATCCTCATCAGGAGTATAGACAATGACCCTTTCATCATTTTCCATAAACCAGCATAGAAATTCATAAACCATGGTAGGTATATCTTGATTAATATCTAATCTAGTAGTTAGTATTCTTGGTTCTGCTAGGGGCATGCCACTTTCATAGGCTGGTAATTGCATTTCTCTCTCTCTTTTGAAGATTCCCTCCAGGCTAAAGCTTAGTAGCTTTCCTTCAGGCATTACATTCTTTAGCATTACATCAATGATTTCCATGCTGCTGTAACGGGGTAAGACTCTACTATCATCATATATCACCAAATTAAACTTTTGGGAAAACCTAAGAGCCCTTTCATAGTTAGAGAATACTAGCCTTGTCTTTAGTGTAGAGGAGCTCTTGCGAGCATAGCTATAGTCTCTGAAGGTGCTGAATTTTTTTAGCTGCTCCACCATCTGTATGTTGTCTTCACCTTCCTCAGTTATATATAGTACGGATTTCCCACTATATAGATAATCAAGTACCAGCTCTAACAATACACCACAGGAGCTATAAGGTGGAGCTATAAGGTTTAGCACCTGTTCTCTGCCAAGTCCCCACTTCCAAACATCTCTGCTCAGCTTGGTTTTAATATTTTGTAGACTATTGTTTTTCATACCACCTATCATAGAGCCCTTTCCTTCCTGATTCTTATAATATTATGAGTTATCTAACACATTACATATTCTACACTTAAGACCAGAATATCTTTCAAAGCTTCTGTTATTATGTATCATAAATCCTACTGCTTTTATAGAGCCCACCAGCACCACCAGCTCCTTAGCTCTAGTTATCCCTGTATAGAGCAAATTTCTATTCATAAGCAGTGGCGGCCCCATAAAAGCAGGCATTATTACTACTGGGAATTCGCTCCCCTGGCTTTTGTGTATAGTTATGGCATAGGCAAGGTCTAACTCATCAAAATAGATGCTGTCATATACCACCCTTCTCTCCTCATCAAAGACTACAGTTATAGTATTATTGTCCTCATCAATTTCCTCAATAAAGCCCATATCTCCGTTGAATACTCCTACCCCTTCAACTTCTCCCTCTCCAGCAATACGAAGCCACCTAAGACTGTAATTATTCTTTGTCTGCATCACCTTGTCATGAACCCTGTAGATATTATCTCTCATGGTTTTTTCTGTCTTACTTTCATCAGGGGGATTTAAAAGCTTTTGAAGCTCGTTATTTAAGTTTGCCACCCCTAAAGACCCCTTTCTCATAGGTGATAGCACTTGAATATGCTTAACTCTATCCCACTTGCTATTAAAGGAGGGAAGACGGCTTTCTATTAAGCTTATAAGGGTGTGCAGCATATTTTCCTGAAGCTCCTCTTGAAGAAAATAAAAGTCTTTACCCCTTTGGTTTAATAATGGCATTTCTCCCTTATTTATTTTATGCGCATTTACTACTATCATGCTCTGTTCTGCTTGACGAAATATCTCTCTTAAGGCAACCACCTTTACACATTTACTGTCAATTATATCTTGAAGCACCTTTCCTGGTCCTACGGAGGGAAGCTGATCCACATCCCCAACTATAATAACCCTGGTAGAGAGACTTACAGCCTTCAAAAAACTGTGCATAAGCATTATGTCTATCATAGAAGCTTCATCTACTATAACCACATCACATTCTAAAGGCGACTCCTCACCTCTAAAGAAAGCCAAGTTATCTTCCTCACTGTACCCCATCTCCAAAAGCCTATGTATGGTTTTTGCTTCTCTTCCTGTGGCCTCTGTCATCCTTTTAGCAGCTCTTCCTGTGGGGGCTGCCATAAACACTCTAAGTCCAGCTCTTTCAAAAATAGTGGCAATACACTTAATAATAGTGGTCTTCCCTGTACCTGGACCACCAGTTATTACTTCTATACTCTGTTCACAGGCTCCAAGGATAGCTTCTTTTTGTGAAGGAGCAAAATTGATATGGTTTTCTTCTTCGAAGCGCTCTAGCTCCTTTACCACGTCCACATTGAGCTTTGTTTGAGTTTGAAAGGAAAGTGAAAGCAGCTTTTGGGTTACTGAAAGCTCACAATAATAATAGGGAAGTGTATAAACCCCCTGAATCCCATCCACAGTTTCCACCTTAAGCTTTTCTTGTACAACAGCCTGCACAAGATTCCCTTCAATAAGCTCCTCTGCTACACTTAACACCTTCTTACCCTCTGAATAGAGTTTGTCTAAAGGCATATATGTATTACCAAGGCCGCAAAATTCATTTACTACATATTTTATTCCACTTTGAATTCTAAAAGGGGATTCTGCTTCTATGCCTAGGCTTATAGCAAGCTTATCTGCTGTTTTAAAGCCTATACCACTTATCTCCTCCGTAAGTACGTAGGGATTTTCCCTAACTATCTCAATGGATTTAGAACCAAATTTCTTATATATTTTTACACACTGATTAGGGGTTACCCCATAGGTTTGGAGAAACACCATTATATTCTTAACTTCCCTTTGCTTGCAGTAGGAATCATAGATAATAGCTATCTTTTTATCCCCTATACCCTCAATCTCCTTAAGTCTTTCTATATTGTTTTCAAGAACATCAAAGGTAGCCTGCCCAAATTTATCTACTATCTTTTTTGCCGTTACGGGTCCTATACCAGATATAGCTCCAGAGGCCAAGTATTTTTCAATACCCGTTGTGGAATTGGGTAAAAGCTCCTCACAGTGCTCCACCTTTAGCTGCTCTCCAAACTGAGGATGATTTACCCACTGACCCGAAAGGTGCAGCACCTGACCCTCTGTAAGATAGGGTATAGTGCCCACTATGGTATGAAGCTTGTTTCCATCCTTTATTCTAGCTACTACATATCCATTTTCATCATTTTTAAAAACTATATCTTCCACAGTTCCTTGAATGTCCGGCATATAATCTCTCCTAACCACAGTTATGTATAAATAAAGAATACTCTAATATGGATTTTTTATCAACTTCAGAAGAGGCTGCCATAATAACTTATGACAGCCCCCTTTTATACTATAGGTATTTTTTTATCTCTTCTACTTTGTTAAGTCTCTCCCAGCTTAAGTCAATATCATTTCTTCCGAAGTGACCATAAGCTGCTGTTTGCTTGTATATTGGTCTTCTTAAATCCAGGTCCCTAATTATTGCAGCTGGTCTTAAGTCAAATACCTTCTTGATTATCTCAACTATTTTGTCATCAGAGAGCTTTCCTGTTCCAAAGGTATCAACCTCTATGGACACAGGCTTAGCCACACCAATAGCATAGGCAAGCTCTATTTCCAATTTGTCAGCCACTCCTGCAGCTACTAAATTCTTAGCAACCCATCTTGCAGCATAAGCAGCAGATCTATCTACCTTAGTAGGATCCTTTCCTGAGAATGCTCCTCCACCATGTCTTCCATAACCACCATAGGTATCAACAATTATCTTTCTTCCGGTTAAGCCTGAATCTCCTTGAGGTCCTCCAATTACAAATCTTCCAGTTGGGTTAATATAATATTTAGTGTTCTCATCCAATAGATTAGCAGGAACTATTGGAGCAATAACATGCTTTATAATGTCCTTTTCAATCTGCTCTCTCTCCACCTCAGGTCCATGTTGTGTGGATACAACTATAGCATCAATTCTAACTGGTTTGTCATCTTCATACTCTACAGTTACCTGGGTTTTTCCGTCAGGTCTTAAATATGCCAAGGTCTCATTCTTTCTAACCTCAGCTAATCTTCTTGCCAGCTTATGAGCAAGTGATATAGCAAGTGGCATATATTCAGGTGTTTCGTTAGTTGCATAACCAAACATCATTCCCTGATCTCCTGCCCCAATAGCTTCAATTCTATCCATATTTCCAGTTTTAGCTTCTAACGCCTCATTAACACCCATAGCAATATCAGTGGATTGCTCATCTATTGAAGTGAGTATTGCGCAGGTATCGCAGTCAAAACCATATTTAGCTCTGGTATATCCAATCTCCTCAATAGTTTGCCTTACTACCTTAGGAATATCAACATAGCAGTTTGTGGATATTTCTCCCATAACCATAACCATTCCCGTTGTAACTGTGCTTTCACAAGCTACTCTAGCCATAGGATCCTGACTTAATATGGTATCTAATATGGCATCGGAAATCTGATCACAAATTTTGTCTGGATGTCCTTCAGTAACAGATTCTGATGTAAATAATCTTCTCATTTTTTATTCAACCTCCATTATAAATATATTGATAGGATTTTATCTTGGCCTCTATTTTATCACAAATAAAAAACCCCTTCGATAAGAAGAGGCTATAATTGCCACAACTCTTATCTTGCAGATTAATACTGCTGGAATTGGCACCATAATGCAATGCACCGGTTGCCGGGTTTCATAGGGCCCTGTCCCTCCACCTCTCTGGATAAGAGAAAATCACTATTCAATTCTTACATATTATACAATGAATTTGCATATTATGTCAACACTCTAGCCTAATATTTTGTGTTTTTATAGAATAAAAAAATGAGCTAAGCTCATTTTTTGGTGGAGGAAGATGGATTCGAACCATCGAAGTCGTCAGACAACAGATTTACAGTCTGCCCCCTTTGGCCGCTCGGGAATTCCTCCATATTGGTGCTGGCAGTAGGACTTGAACCCACCACCTACTGATTACAAGTCAGTTGCTCTACCAGATGAGCTATGCCAGCATATGAAAATATATGTGGTGGGCACAACAGGGCTCGAACCTGTGACCCTCTGCTTGTAAGGCAGATGCTCTCCCAGCTGAGCTATGCGCCCACATATATAAAAGGTATAAGCTATCAGCACCGAATCATAGATTCGGGCTGTATGCTTATGGTGGAGGAAGATGGATTCGAACCATCGAAGTCGTCAGACAACAGATTTACAGTCTGCCCCCTTTGGCCGCTCGGGAATTCCTCCATATTGGTGCTGGCAGTAGGACTTGAACCCACCACCTACTGATTACAAGTCAGTTGCTCTACCAGATGAGCTATGCCAGCACATTTATTTGTCTTGTTTTTGTCTCAGCCATCGCGTCGACAAGGAATAGTATACATTCTTAATGTATATATTTCAACCTCTCCATAGCTTATTTAGCTTAACCTGCTTAATATTTCTCTCTCAATCTTTTGATTGCTCTTCCTAGAATATATACTTAATTATAGAAGCAGCAGAAACCGTACCTGCCCTACCCCCTTTAAGTATAATATAAAACTAGTGTTATATAAAGTGAAGCTTAGCTTCATACGAATTTTTTTATTGCATATGAAAAATAATCTTCTCTACCTCTTCATATACATTATTGAGGAGGTGTTAGGCACTTGAGTAAGATTAAAGCTAATTATAAGGATCCACTATGCTACTACGATATTGCTTTTTTCCTTAAAAACTATATTCAAGACAATACTGTAATTGTATGCATAGGTACGGATAGGTGCATAGGTGATTGTCTTGGCCCACTGGTTGGTACCTTGCTTAAAGAGAGAGGCTTCCCGCTGCCAGTTTATGGTACAATATCTGATCCTATACACGCATTGAACATAGAAAGAAAGCTAAGGGAAGTCACTACTATACATTCAGACAGTTTAATAATTGGAGTAGATGCATGTCTTGGAGATACAGATTGCATTGGAGAGATACAGGCTCGAGACTACCCTATTCACCCTGGAAAGGGTGTGGGAAAGCTTCTCCCCGAGGTAGGAGCTGCCTCTGTAATAGGCATTGTAGATTCCAGTGATAATAACGAACTCTTCACAAATAGAAACATACGCTTGGATTTAATAATGGGGATGGCAAAGGTTATTACAGAAGCCATAATACACTCCTATTATCTTAAGTATAACTTTTAAATATTGAAAAGAGCACCATCCCTGGTGCTCTTATACTAGACTAAAACAATATCATATATGTAGCTTTAACACACCTGTTAAAAAACAGAATCTCTGCTTTGTCCAAAGCCTAAATCGTCTCCATACTTATCAAGGTAATCTAAATATTTACCTGTTCCTGAAGCAACACAGGAAACAGCATCCTCCGCTACATATACTGGTACTTTAAGCAGCTCAGATAAATATTTGTCAAATCCATGAAGTAATGCTCCTCCACCTGTCATTACTACTCCCCTGTCACAGATGTCAGCGGCTAGCTCTGGTGGAGTCTTTTCTAAAACAGAATGAGCGCATTCAGCTATGGCATTAACAGTTTCTCTTAAGGCCTCAGCCATTTCAGTAGAGTTTACTGTTACATTTTTGGGAAGGCCAGTTATAAGGTCTCGACCACGTATTTCCATAGATGCCTCTGGTTCTCTCTTGTAAGCAGTGCCAATATTAATCTTTAAGTTTTCAGCAGTACGCTCTCCTATCATAAGTTTGTGCTTTCTTCTTATATACTTTATTATAGCCTCGTCCAGCTTGTCTCCAGCTGTTTTAATAGAAGAACGAACTACTATACCGCCAAGAGAAATTACAGCAACATCTGTTGTGCCACCACCAATGTCGATAATCATACTACCACTGGCTTCAACTATATCTAGATTAGCACCTATAGCTGCAGCCAGTGGTTCTTCTATTAAATAGACCTTTTTAGCTCCTGCATTTCTTGTGGCATCTTCAACAGCTCTCTTTTCTACCTCTGTAGCTTCACAGGGAATGCAAACTACAACACGAGGAGCAGTTTTTATTCTTCTGCCACAAGCCTTTTTTATGAAGTGAGCCAACATTTTTTCAGTAATATCATAGTCAGAGATAACACCATCACGAAGTGGTCTTATAGCAACTATATTGCCAGGTGTTCTTCCTATCATCTCTCTAGCTTCCTCACCTACAGCTTTAATCTTATTGCTATTCTTATCTATTGAAACAACTGAAGGCTCTTTTAAAATAACTCCCTTTCCCTTAAGATAAACAAGCACTGTAGCTGTACCTAGATCGATTCCCATATCGGTTCCCATACCTAAAAAAAACATTCCTATTTCACTCCTACCCTTTTGTTTCTTAATTACTAAAATTTATCAATTACGCTACATATATTATAATAGGAATGCTCTTAACCTTCAATAGCTTTATATTTCATTTTTGTGGCTTTGCCACCTCTTATATGTCTTTCAGCTTTATTAAAATCGAGTATATACTTAGCTTCCATTGCAATTTGAGGATTTATTTTAGGCAATCTTTCAGTCATATCCTTATGAATAGTACTCTTGCTAACTCCAAATACCTTGGCCGTTTTTCTTATAGTAGCTTTAGAGCCTATTATATAATTTGCTACTTCTAATACCCTTTCTTCAATGTAGTCCTTCAAGGTGCTACCTCCTTAACTTTATATATTTATAGATATGCGGTATTTCCCGCTTAAATTACTTTTGTAGGGCTGATTTCCCGGGTATTATACCCGGGAAATTCCCTGCCATTAGGTTATTTCTTTTAACCACCTAATGGTAATGTTTAATATTTAATGTATTTTGCAGGATCTACTTCTTCGTTATCTTTACTCTTTAAAACTTGGAAATATAAGCAATCACCATATTTATCTTTAAGCTGATAATTTGCTGTGTTACCTATTTTTCCAATTGTCTGCCCTGTACTAACCTTGTCCTTTGCCTTTAAAGCTACTGCATTGTCAAGATTAGAATAAAGTGTCTTATAACCATTACCATGGTCAATAACTACAGTTACTCCAAAGTTGGTCCTATCAACCTTTTCAACAGTTCCAGCCAAAGCTGCCTTTACAGTTAAATCATTATTTGAGGTAATTAGATAACCAAGGCATCTTTTCCAGTGTGTTCCACTGTTATCTACCTCAATCTCATCCATATAGCCCTTAGCGACTTTACCGTTTAAAGGTTTGGTCCACTGATCATTGTTGGTCTTTGAAACCTGAGCAGTTTGCTGTGTACTTTTTTCTGCTATTACACTGCCTTTGCTTCTAACCTGCAGTGCACCCTCATAATCCAACCCTGAAGAAGTATCAGGGGTAGTTACCCTTTGATTGTTCTGTTGGGTTACTTGATTTCTTGCTACATCATTTCGCTTTTTTGCAGTTAGGGCAACAGCTGTAGCTATAATACAGAGGCAGACAAATAAAAGTACATAGAAACCCTCCCTTTTGAAAAAGTTTGACGACTTGTTGAATAATTTTTTATCCATACAAACACCTCCTTTTTGTAGTTTGTCCAGTGGCTAGCAATTAATACATTTTTTATATAATTTTTTTACCTTATTTTTCTATGTTTTTTGACAACAATTTCTTTAATTACACTAAATCTGGACAAAAAAATAGTGGTTGTTGTTACACAACCACTATTTTTTAAATAGAACTTCTATCTTATCTACCTTAGTGCCTTTATAGTAATGAGTAAGAATTTGTGTATAGCTTGAGCCCTGTTTGGCCATTATCCCTGCTCCCCACTGGCTCATTCCCACTCCATGACCATATCCCTTGGAGGTTATCTCCACATTAGAGCTGTTGAATTTTAAAGTAAAATTTGCGGAGCTAAGTCCAAAAAGCTTTCTAAAATCTGGCCCACTCATTACAACATTCCCTGCCTTTACCTCTTTTACAGTTCCTGTTGACCAGGGTGTAATTTTTATAGCCTTCTTTACATTTGAATTAGTAAGCTTGGCTAAAGGATAGGCAGCATTAATCTTTGCTATAAAGTCCTTATAGCTTAGCTTTGTAGTGTTTATAAATTTTTCTGCCTTCTCTTCACCCGGACTATCCACACTTACTAGATATGGCACAGCAGAAGAAAATACCTCCTGGGAGTTATAAGTTTTACCACTGCTCACTGCAAAATAGAAGGGTTCCATTACCAGTTTGTCATTATAGGTCAACACCTGCCCTGAGGTCTGTAGCACTGCTTCGGTAAGCTTGTTCCAGTAGCTTTCCCCCTGACCCTTTGGCCAAGCATTAAACCTGCTGTCCTTATCTATGTAAGCCTGACAGTGAACTTCACTGCATAGGTTCCCTCCATGGGCATTAACACAGCTCCTCCCACCAAATTCCTCCATATGAGCAACAGCATATGTCCTTGCAGCTACAGCTTGAGCCTTTAAAGCTTCCATTTCAAAGCTAGCAGGCATTTCTGCAGCAACTACCCCCCTTATATACTCCTCTAAATACATCTCCACAACTTGATTTTTAGCTTGAATATAAAGCTTCACCTTTGGTCCTCCATTTTTATCGTTAAAGGTGATGTCCTTATCTTGAATCTTATACCCTGGTATTATGTATGCTTCTGATTTGTTTTTACCAAAAAATATCAAGCTAAATGCCGTGATGAATAAAATTAAAAGTAGAGATATAAAACTAAGAACAATTCTTTTTAGATTTATGGTATAGAAATATCTCATAGCTCTCCTCTCCTCTTCTTATATATGTGTATTAAAACCTTGTGGGCATTATTACTATGATACTTTTACAAAAATTGAAAATAATAAAAGCCTCCTCAATATTATAAGGAGACTTTTAAGGTGAACTATTTAATTCTTCTAATATCAGCACCTAATGCCCTAAATTTTTCTTCAATATTTACATATCCTCTGTCTATATGATATACGTCAGTTATTTCAGTGGTGCCTTCTGCCACTAGTCCACCAAGAATAAGTGCAGCACCCGCTCTTAAATCCGTAGCCTTAACTTCGCATCCTGAGAGCTTTTCTACACCTTCCATTATTGCACTGCGGCCATCAATTTTTATGTTTGCTCCCATTCTCTTAAGCTCTGTGGCATGCATAAACCGGTTTTCAAACACAGTTTCTGTGATAATACTAGTTCCCTTCACTGTACTTAAAAGGGCCATCATCTGAGCTTGCATATCAGTGGGGAATCCTGGATATGGAAGAGTCTTTATATCTACAGGCTTAAGCCCTTTTGTCCCATCTACAGTTATGCTGTCACCATTTAAGTAGAAGGATACACCCATTTCTGTGAGCTTTGCTATTACAGGCTTAAGATGGCATTCCTGGGTTCCCACAATGTTTATCTTACTTCCTGTTATAGCCGCAGCGACCATAAAGGTGCCTGCTTCTATTCTGTCTGCAATGGGCTTGTGCACTGTTCCCTTCAGTGTTCTTACTCCCTGTATTCTAATGGTACCTGTTCCAGCCCCAGAGATCTCTGCCCCCATAGAATTTAAAAAATTAGCCAAATCCTCTATTTCTGGTTCTTCAGCAGAATTTTCTATTATAGTCTCTCCTCTAGCATAAACTGCTGCCATCATAATATTTTCCGTAGCTCCTACAGATGGGAAGTCTAAGTATATTTTATTACCAACCAGCTTATTTGACTTAGCCTCTACATAACCATGACCTACACTTACCTCTGCCCCAAGTGCTGTAAACCCCTTTAGATGTAAGTCTATAGGTCTGCTGCCGATATTGCACCCTCCAGGTAATGACAATTTAATTCTCCCGAACCTGGATATCATTGGCCCCATTATTAAAAAGGAAGCCCTCATCTTACGAACTAACTCTGCGTCAGGTTCGGCGTCTCTGATATTAGAAGTATTTAATGTCATCTTATTCTTGTCCTTATCAATATCAATGCGTACATTTATAGACTTCAATACTTCACTAATAACGAATACATCCTCCAGCATTGGTGGGTTTTCAATTATACAATCCTCTCCACTTAAAATACATCCCGCAATAATTGGCAGAACAGAATTTTTCGCAGAACTTACCTTCACTTCACCACTTAATTTACTTCCACCGGAAACCACTATCTTTTCCATTTATATCCTCCATAATAGTACTAATAATTTATAGTTAATATTGGTCTTCCCATAATTAGATAACTTCCAGATGAGTAAGTTACCACAGCATAGTTAAAGTCAATAGCTTTTCCCAAGTTCTTTACTGTGTTTTTACCACCTGTATAAGCTGTAGTTCCAAAACCATTACTGATATTAATGGTATGAACATTGGAGGCCTTATGCTTTTTTAATATTGCAATACAACTTTGATTTAAATTAGCTGCATCAACTTCATTAAGCTGCACCTTTACATAGTCATAAAAGCACAGGTTCTTATCTAATGTATAGCTTTCTTCCCGGCATAGCTTATCAAGGGCTGAGCTTACTCTCTCTTTTAGACTATCAACTGAAATGCAATTGGTAACCTCCTCCAAATCAATGGTAATCTGTATGCCTTGAGCGTTGGAGGCGGCTTCAACATATCCCTTTATGCTGCTATCGTCGTATTCCATCCTGTAAAAATTATTATCTCCCTTAAATATGCTCCTATGTGAGGCAATTTTATCAGTAAAACCAAGATTTTTACTGATTTTTAAGCTAATGCTTTCAATGCTTTCATCATAGACCGTGCTAGTTTTAACCTTACTATCTGATATGCTGTATTTTAAGCCCTTTGATAAGTCCTCTTTATTATCTTTCTGAGTTTTATTATAAAGATTACCTTCCTTATTATTTTTAAGGGTTATATAGCATTTAACACCATTTTCACAAACCCTTCCCTTACTTTCCTTAAGAAGCTCACTATAATAGTCAATTTCTCCTTGTCCATAAGAAAACCCTGATAAACTGCTTACTATCAAAATCACTATGCAAGTCACTATTGTAACTTTATAACTTTTTTTCAAATTTATCCCCCTGCCTTTCTGTTCTGATTATTGACAGTAAACAAGCTTTTTATTCCTCAAACATATTATTAATATATAAACTAAATAAAAAAGTGTGAAAAACAAAGCAATAAAAAAATGCCATTTCCTTAGGAAATAGCATTTTTTATTTATTTTATATCACTTATTTTAAGTCTTACCATTGCTCTTTTAAGTGCAAGCTCTGCTCGTTCTACATCTACACTGGAGTTCTTTTCTGAGAGTCTGCTTTCAGCACGTTCCTTTGCCTCATTTGCCCTCTTAGTATTTATATCTTCCGGCCATTCTGCAGCATCACACAGCATGACAATCTCATTAGCTATCATCTTTAAAATCCCGGAAGAAGTAAAGGCCTTTTTAGTATTACCCTGTGCATCTTTAATTACAGTAGCTGCAGGATTAAGAACAGTTATATAATCTATATGATGAGGGAGTATACCAAATTTACCTTCATTATTTTCACTTATAAGCTCTGTTATCTCTCCCGCATAAAACTTTTTTTCAGGGGTAATAATACTAAGCTTCATACTACTGGCCATTATTCTCACTCTCCTTTGGCTAGCTTTCCATCATTTTATTTGCATTTTCCACAGCTTCTTCAATGACGCCTACATACAGGAAAGCTGCCTCTGGCAGATTGTCGTGTTTTCCTTCAAGTATTTCTTTAAAGCCTCTTATTGTTTCCTTAACCGGAACATATTTACCCTTTATTCCTAAGAATTGCTCTCCAACGGTAAAGGGCTGTGACAGAAATCTCTGTACCTTTCTTGCCCTTGATACCACTAATTTATCTTCCTCTGAGAGCTCATCCATACCCAATATGGCAATTATATCCTGAAGCTCTTTATATCTTTCTAAAATGTGTTTTACTTTAGTAGCTACCTCATAATGCTCTTCTCCCACTAATCTTGGATCTAGGATTCTAGAAGTTGATTCTAGAGGATCTACTGCAGGATATATACCAAGCTCAACTATTGAACGAGATAATACAGTGGTAGCATCCAAATGAGTGAAGGTGGTAGCTGGTGCTGGGTCTGTCAAGTCATCAGCTGGAACATATACTGCTTGAACAGAAGTAATGGAGCCATGCTTTGTTGAGGTAATTCTCTCCTGTAAGGCTCCCATCTCTGTGGCTAGGGTAGGCTGATAACCAACCGCACTAGGTATTCTTCCAAGCAGTGCTGAAACCTCTGAACCCGCCTGAGAAAATCTAAAAATATTATCTATAAAGAGAAGTACATCCTGACCTTGATCTCTAAAGTGCTCTGCCATGGTTAAACCTGTTAATGCTACTCTCATTCTTGCTCCAGGTGGCTCATTCATCTGACCAAATACCAATGCGGTTTTGTCAATAACTCCTGATTCTCTCATCTCATGAAAGAGGTCATTTCCCTCTCTGGTTCTTTCTCCTACTCCAGTAAAAACAGAAAGACCATTATGTTCTTTGGCTATATTATTTATAAGCTCCTGTATAATAACGGTTTTGCCAACGCCTGCACCACCAAATAGACCTATTTTCCCTCCCTTTTGGTAAGGGGCAATAAGATCTATTACCTTGATACCAGTTTCAAACATTTCTGGCTCTACTGCCTGTTCCTCAAAGGATGGCGCCGTGCTGTGAATAGGCTTTATCTCCTTTATTTCAAGTTCACCCTGTTCATCTATGGGTTTACCTAATACGTTGAAGAGACGACCTAACACCTCTTTGCCTACGGGTACTGAAATTGGTCTTCCGGTGTCCACTGCGTCTACACCCCTAGTAAGTCCCTCTGTAGCCTCCATTGCTATGGTTCTAACTATATCATCACCTATGTGCTGCTCTACTTCTGTGATTATAGTTCTATCCTTTACATGAATTTCTATGGCATTATATATATTCGGAAGGTGTTCAGTTTCAAACTGTATATCTACCACAGGTCCTATAACCTGAACAACTTTACCTATATCCCCTGGCATACTTTTCCCTCCTTTTGTAAAATTACCTCTGTGCTTCTGCGCCGCCTACTATTTCAGAAATTTCCTGAGTTATAGCGCTCTGTCTTACTCTATTATATTTAAGATTTAAGTCTTGAATTAAATCATTAGCATTTTTTGTGGCACTATCCATGGAGGACATCCTTGCTGACTGTTCACTGGCCTTGGCGTGGAGCATACAATTTAGCATAAAATCTGTCATGTACTTGTAAACTACAGAATTAATAAGTTCCTCTCCTGAAGGTTCAAGCTCCACATAGCTTCCCTCCTGCTGTTCTACTTCCAAAAGGGGCAGTAGATTAACAACTTCAACCTCCTGCCTAACCGTAGAATACAAATGTGTGTATACCACCTTAACCGCACCTACCTCACCTTTATCAAAAAGGTTAAGTGCCTGCTCAGCAATTTCCTTTGCTTCTTTTAAAGAAGGCATATCCGATAGCTCTACATACTCAGCAACAGTTTCAAACTTTAGCTTTTTAAATATAATTCTACCCTTTTGTCCTAGTACCATTAGAGCAGAATCAACATCATCCTCATGCATTACTCTAATAGTTTCAGCTACCACTTGTGCATTATACCCTCCACAGAGACCACTATCTGAAGTAATACATATATAAAGCACAGGGCTATTTTTGTCGCCACTTATATATCTACTTTTAACCTGTTCTCCTCTGGGCAATGCATTTATTACATCTTGAAAATGCTTATGATATTCTTCTGCAATTACCAGTTTTTCTCTTGCCTTACGCAGCTTTGAGGTAGCAACAAGTCCCATGGCTTTTGTAATCTTCCTTGTATTTGTTACGGACTTTATTCGTCTTCTTATTGCTATAAGTCCTGCCCCAGACATATTTCACCTCCTGCAGAAGCTATTATTCCCTTGCCAAAAAATGTTTTTTAAATTCAGTTATGGCTTCTGCTAACTTAGATTTAGTTTCTTCTGATAAGACCTTTGTCTCAACAATAGCCTTGCCCACTTCTCTGTGGTGCACATCCATATATTCCAAAAATTCCTTTTCAAATTTTGAAATATGTGATACCTCTATATCCATAAGGTAATTATTAATAGCTGCAAATAATATCATTACCTGCTTTTCAACAGGTACAGGAGAATATTGAGGCTGGTTTAATATCTGAAGCAGTCTCTTTCCCTTTTCTAATCTCTTCTTTGCTTCCTTATCTAAGTCAGATCCAAATTGAGCAAAGGCTGATAATTCTCTATACTGTGCAAGCTCAAGACGAAGGGTTCCAGAAACCTGTTTCATGGCTTTTATCTGTGCACTGCCTCCAACTCTCGATACAGAAACTCCAGCGTTTACTGCTGGTCTTTGGCCAGAGTAGAATAACTCTGATTCCAAAAATATCTGTCCATCAGTAATAGATATTACATTTGTTGGAATATATGCAGTTATATCTCCCGCTAAGGTTTCAATTATTGGAAGTGCAGTTAATGAACCTCCACCTAATTTTTCTGAAAGCTTTGCAGCTCTTTCTAAAAGCCTGGAATGAAGATAGAATACATCTCCAGGATAGGCTTCTCTTCCTGGTGGTCTACGAAGCAGCAGAGACATTGTTCTATAGGCAACTGCATGCTTTGTCAAATCATCATAGATAATGAGTACATCCTTGCCCTTATTCATGAAATACTCTCCCATGGAACATCCTGCATAGGGAGCCAGATACTGAAGTGGGGCTGAATCAGAGGCAGTAGAGCTTACTACTATACTGTAATCCATAGCACCCATTTCTGTTAAGGTATTTACTATATGAGCCACAGTGGATTGCTTTTGTCCAATGGCTACATATATACATATTACATCTTTGTTTTTCTGATTTAAAATAGTGTCTAAGGCAATAGCTGTTTTTCCTGTCTGCCTATCCCCAATAATCAATTCTCTCTGACCTTTTCCAATGGGGATCATGGAATCTATAGCCTTTATTCCTGTTTGAAGCGGCTCTTTTACAGATTGTCGTTCAATAACACCAGGTGCTACTATTTCTACAGCTCTGTTCTCAGAGGTTTTTATAGGTCCCTTACCATCTATAGGAAACCCAAGGCAATTTACTACCCTTCCTATGAGGGCTTCTCCTACTGGAACCTCTACCACCTTTCCAGTTCTCTTTACTACGTCGCCTTCTTTTATGCCCTTTTCACTTCCAAGAAGAACGCAGCCTACATTATCCTGCTCTAAATTAAGTGCAATTCCGAAGATGTTATTAGGAAATTCCAAAAGCTCTCCGGACATACAATCATCCAGTCCATAAACTCTAGCTATACCATCTCCTATTTGGATAATGGTTCCTGAATCGATGGTCTCTATTGCATTTTCATATTTCTCTATTTCTCTTTTTATTATAGAAGTTATTTCTTCAGGTTTAATATTCATGGTTTCACCTCTAATCTGTACTAAGCATTAACTTCTTCATTTCCATCAATCTATTCCTTAAGGTACCGTCTATTACGTCTGTACCTACCATAACGAATACTCCTCCGATAATGTCCTTGTCTATTTCTTCCTCTAGAACAATCTCTTTACCATAAATTTTCCCAAGCTTTGCCCTTAGAGCTTCTCTTTCTATATCATTCATGGGGAGAACAGTCTTAACCTTTGCTCGAAGGGTGTTGTGCTTTTTCAAATATATTTTTTCATATTCGCTTATTTTTTCCCTAAGATGAAGTATTCTGTCCTTATCGATAAGCACCAACAAGAAAGACAAGAGCTCTTCATCCATTGCATCCTTGAATATATTTCTAAATAGTGCCTTTTTCCTTATAGTGCTTATCTGAGGATGTTTGATTATCTCGTAAAATTCCCTGTTACTATCAATTATACGTTGAACTTCCTTTAAATCTGCCAGGTACTTCTCTACCTTACCCTCAGCCTCAGCAACTTCATATAATGCCATAGCATAACGTCTATCTAAATATTCATACATAGCTATGCACCTACCCTAGATATGAATTCCTCAATAAGCTGTCTATGCTTTTCTTCATCAAGAGTTTCCTCTAGTGCTCTAGATGCTGCTAAAATAGCTAAATCCACCACCTGAGTTCTAAGCTCATCCTTAAGCTTTTCTCTCTCTCTTTCTGATTCCTTTGTGGCTCTTTCAATTATTAATTCTGCTTCCTTTGAAGCATCTCCTATAATTTCAGATGACAAGGTCTCTGCTTTAGCTTTAAATTCCTCAAGCAGCCTCTTGCCTTCTTCCTTAGACTGCAATAACCTCTCCTGTTGTTCCTTCAACATGGTTTCAGAGGTCTTTCTATTTTCCTCAGCACGAGTTAGATTGTCTTTTATATTGTTATTTCTCTCATCTAAAAGAGCGTTTACTTTATTAAATAGAAAATGCCTTAATATAAGAAATATGATGAGAAAATTAATCATTGTTCCTACAATATCAGAAAACAAAATCTTCATCTATATAAAAGCCTCCTTTCGGGCTCAATTTGCTAAGGACCTAAGATATTAGGCCCATTTGTGACCTATTTTACTCCTACAAATATAAGTAATAAAGAAACAAGTAGTCCGTATATAGCAGTTGCTTCCGCGAAGGCACAACCAACTACCAGTGCACTTACAATCTTTCCGCTAGCCTCTGGCTGCTTAGCTATGCTCTCTACAGCCTTACCTGTGGCATTACCTGTGGAAATTCCAGCTCCTATACCTACTAATACAGCTAAAGCTGCTCCAAGTGCTATCATTCCAGTAACAAAATATTGTGTCATAGATTTTACCTCCTATAAACTAATTTATTATTAGTGTTCTGCTATTATTTTTATATTAACCATGGTTAGCATGGTAAATATCACCATTTGAATAACCCCATCAAATAAGTCAAAGTAAAACTGCAGCGGTATGGGAATACCGATTTGAGCAGCCCAGCCTAAGCCTCCAAGAGCCTTATAGACAAGAGCCATAATAACTCCTGCAGCAGTCATGTTGCCAAAGAGTCGAAGACTTAATGACAATGGAAGCATGAATCTTTCAATAACATTCATGGGAAGCATAAAGGCATAAGGCTCAGAATAGCCCTTAAAATAACCAAGTATACCTTTTTTATAAATTACATACCCCTGAATTACTAAAAAAGTGGTAAGAGCCATGCCAAGGGCAACACTGTAGCTTTCTGTAGGTATGGTAATTCTTAAAAGTCCAGCCAAATTCATCAATAGTAGGAATATGGCCACAGAACCTATGTAAGCACTAAAGCTCCTATATCCTTCTCCCATATTTTCTTTTATTTGATTGTTGATAAATTCAACCAAAGCCTCCAAAGCACTTTGCTTTTTATCAGGTATTTTTTTTAGATTTCTAGTAAGTAGTACAGAAACTAAGGTTACCATCAATATAATTCCCCACTGCACTACCAGATTTATAGTTATTCCAATGGAGTATTTAAAGAAAGGAATATAAAATAACGGTTCTATATTCTCCAAACACTTCACTTCCCTTCGCCAATTTTTTTTGCGTATAGTATAAAAGCAATAAATTGAGAACAATATCCACCCATGTATGGGAATATATTATACTTATCTTGTGCAAACAGTAATAATCCTATTACTGCTACTAAAAAAACTTTTATCATAAATAGCAATACTGTTAGTCCAATATTTGCAGAGTTATGTACTATGAGGAGCTTGTTTAACAGCATTGTACCTAGAAAAAAATTTGCAGCTGCAATAAAAATCCCAAGAAAAAAGGCCAGCGCATAGGCCTTAAAGATTACATATATCAGTACAGTACCAAAGATTGCTACCAAAGCCTCAAGCTTTAGTATCTGCTTTAAGGTAAACCCTACATCCTCTAACATAGGAACATGCCTCCGTTTAAAACACATGATAATTCATTATATCGCATTAGTTGAATAAGTAAAAAGCCATAATTGATTGATTTACACAATATATGACCATAGCACCTTATTTTTATTAATTTATACACTGCTACCATGTTGTAGTTAATCCTTACTCAGCCATCCGCCATAGTTTATTTGTAGTTTTTTCACATTTAGTGAAATTAATATCATGTTTTTCATTTAGCGTTAAATTCTAAATTTTCTCAATTATAAACCTATTAAAGCTGACAAGTAATTATTATTTTGTAACCATTTTCATGGGGATTTTTGCCTAAAGTTGACTTGTTATTCTATTTATTTCCATGTAGATTATTAGACCGCTAAAACCCTTATTGCATTAATTTCTTTTAATTTATTCAATTTTTCTCCAAATGAATTTGAAATTATCCCAGTAAATTTCTATATTTCTTTGTAAATTTATTATTAAATAACTTTGTTTATTACTGATTATAGCTGTTATTACCTCAAAATCCCATAGAGTTTAAGCTTTATTAATAATAAATTAAAGGTTTTAGCACAATTGTACTAAAACCTTTAATAATCCATAGCTATATGCAAACTTTTTTATATGATTAGATTCTCTCTACTATAAGAGCAGTTCCCATGCCCCCGCCAATGCAGAGAGTAGCTAGTCCTCTCTTAGCATTTCTCTTAGACATTTCGTGAAGCAGAGTAACAAGAATTCTTGCTCCTGAAGCTCCAATTGGGTGTCCTATTGCAATTGCTCCTCCATTTACATTTATCTTAGCAGGATCTATGTTTAAGTCCTTTGCTACAGCAAGACTCTGAGCAGCAAAGGCTTCATTTGCTTCTACTAAGTCTATGTCTTCTATAGACAAGTGAGCTTTTTCTAGAGCCTTCTTTGTAGCAGCGAAAGGTCCATAACCCATAATAGATGGGTCTAGTCCCCTTGAACCATAGGAAACTATCTTTGCTAAAGGCTTTATACCAAGCTCCTCTGCCTTTTCTCTAGTCATTATAACTAATGCAGCAGCACCATCATTTATTCCAGAGGCATTTCCTGCTGTAACAGTTCCATCTTTTTTGAAGGCTGGCTTTAGCTTTGCAAGCTTTTCTGCTGAGGAGCCTGCCTTAACAAATTCATCCTTATCAAATACAATAGGGTCGCCTTTTCTCTGTGGAATAACGACAGGCACAATTTCATCAGCAAATCTTCCTTCACACTGAGCCTTTTCTGCCTTGTTCTGAGATGCTGCAGAGAATTCATCCTGCATTTCTCTAGTTATTCCCCACTGCTCTGCAATGTTTTCTGCAGTTATTCCCATATGATACTGATTGAAGGCATCCCATAATCCATCATTGATCATGGAGTCTACCATCTGACCATTGCCCATTCTCTGACCCCATCTTGCATCATTTAGCACATATGGTGCTCTGGACATATTCTCCATTCCTCCAGCGATAATTACATCTGCATCCTCAGCAATTATCATCTGACACGCTAGGCTTACAGCTCTTAGTCCTGATCCACAAACCTTGTTAATAGTCATTGCAGGTATCTCAACTGGCAATCCTGCTTTTACTGCGGCCTGTCTTGCTGGGTTCTGTCCTAGACCTGCCTGAAGAACATTACCCATAACAACTTCATCTACAACCTCTGGGTTAATTCCTGCTCTTTTTATAGCCTCTTTAATAACAAGAGCTCCTAAATCTACAGCAGGCACATCCTTTAATGAGCCACCAAAGTTTCCTACAGCAGTTCTAACTGCACTGGCGATTACAATTTCCTTCATTTTTATTCCCTCCAAATACTATTTTTTAAAGTCTAATATAATAATTTATCTTACCAAAGACTTCCCTTGTCTACTTAAATTATATCCTGCATGTACAATAATATCAATAAATATTGTTAAAAATTAAACAATTTATTTTACCTTGAATTCTACTATATTTTCAGTTGAATAACCGAACCTAAACAAGATAGCATCAGTGATTCGCTTAGATGCAAGTCCGTCTCCATATGGATTTATTGCCCTATGCATATGGTCATAACTGTGCTCATTCCTTATTAATAGTTCAGCTTCCTTAACAATGCTGTCATAATCCGTGCCTACTAGCTTTACTGTTCCTGCTTCTACAGCCTCTGGTCTTTCTGTTACATTTCTAAGCACTAAAACTGGCTTGCTTAAGTGAGGTGCTTCCTCCTGTAACCCACCTGAATCCGTCATAACCATGTAGCTTTTATTCATAAGGTTATGGGTTTCTTTTGTATCTAATGGTGGGAGAAGGTGTACTCTTTCTACACCATCTAAGTATTTATACACCACATCCTTTACTACAGGGTTGAGATGAACAAGATACACAAGCTCCACATTAGAATTGTTCTCCACAATATACTTTAATGCCTTGCAGATGTTTTCAATGCCCTCTCCCCAATTCTCTCTTCGATGTGCTGTAACCATAATTACTTTTTTATTTTCAAAGTCAATTTCATTTAGTTCTTCCTCTGCAAATTTATAGTTTTTTTCAACTGTATACTCCATGGCATCAATAACAGTGTTACCTGTCACAAAGATATCCCTTGGAACTACTCCTTCTCTTAAAAGGTTTTCCCTAGAACCTTCAGTAGGTGCAAAATGCATATCAGCTATAGCTCCAGTAAGCTTTCTATTCATCTCCTCAGGAAAGGGGAAATATTTATCAAAGGTTCTTAATCCTGCCTCAACATGTCCAACCTTAATCTGCTCATAAAATGCAGCTAACGCACCTGCAAAGGTAGTGGTCGTATCTCCATGTACAAGTATAATATCAGGCTTTTCCACTGCAAAAAGCTGTTGAAGTCCCTCTAATACCCTGGTAGTTATACCTGTAAGGCTTTGCTTTGCCTTCATTATATTTAAATCAAACTCTGGTACTATATCAAATAACTCCAGTACCTGATCTAGCATTTCTCTGTGTTGAGCTGTAACACAGACCTTTGCATCAATTTCCTTTCTCTTTTGAAGCTCCTTAACCAATGGAGCCATTTTAACAGCTTCAGGTCTAGTTCCAAAAATTGTTATTACCTTTAGTCTTTTCATATGCTAACCTCCAAGAAAAAAAAGTGGATTTAGTCCTTACTTTTAAAGAACCCTAATTTCCATGCTACTACTACAAGGATGCAAATTACACAGCCTAGCATAAAGTAGGCTTTATCATTGCTAATCTCCATAGCTAAAATTGCAAAGCTTCCAAGCACAGCACTTATAAGGTACATAATAAGTACTGCCTTTCTTTGAGACAAACCCATGTCCAGCAATCTATGATGTAAATGCCCCCTGTCTCCCTGCATAATAGGCTTTCCATTCACCTTTCTCCTTATCATGGCAAATAGTGTATCAGAAATAGGAAGTCCTAATGCAAGAATAGGTACTGCTATAGAAAACACAGCAGCAGATTTTATAGCTCCCTCCATAGCTATGGTAGCTAAAAGGAAGCCTAATAATTGAGAACCTGTATCCCCCAAGAAAATGGAGGCAGGATTGTAATTATAGGGCAGAAAGCCTAAAATTGCACCACATAATATAGCACTCATAACAGCTGCACTGCTTCTCCCATTCATAAGTGCTACCACCAAAATAGTGAAGCTAGATATACAAGCAATTCCTGCTGCTAATCCATCAAGTCCGTCTATTAAATTTAATGCATTGGTTATGCCCACTACCCACAAAATGGTGATAGGTATACTTAATAACCCTATACTTAGGCTTTCATCCCCCCAAAGCGGGTTTGTGATAAACCTAATCATTACTCCAGAAGAGATAAGTGCAAGGGTACCAGCAATTTGAAAGCAAAGCTTTATCACTGGCTTTAGGTTATATTTATCATCCAGTAATCCTCCTGCTGTAATTATAGTCCCACCTATAATTATTCCTAACCTCTTTTTTAGCTCCATATCCTTCACCAAAAGCAATACTAAAATAAAGGAAAGATATATGGCTACTCCTCCCATTAGAGGAGTGGTTTTAGTATGTATTCGACGTCTATCCCCTGGGACATCCACCACACCCCATTTACAAGCTAACCTTTTTACAAAGGGAGTAGCTATTCCAGAAAGGGCTGCAGCTATTAAAATAATAATTAATGCTTCTCTCATGGTAACCTTCCTTATCAAATTAACTACAACTGAGTGTTGCTATATCCCCTATCCTCCAGTGAATCATCCTCTTCAACCCACTTTTTTACTTCAACCACTCTATAATCCTCTTTTGTGTCCCGAATAACTACCTCTTCTATCCCTGCATTGATAATAAACCTCTCACACAGTGAGCAGGGTGCAGCATTTTTAACATATTGTTTATCGGTATTTTCCTTCCCCACAAGATATAAGGTGGAGCCTATCATATCCAACCTTCTTGCAGAAATTATGGCATTTTGTTCAGCATGAACCGAACGACATAGCTCATACCGAGTTCCCCTTGGCACCTTTAATTCTTCTCTTCTACAGTAACCAAGATCACAGCAGTTCTTTCTCCCTCGCGGAGCACCACTATAACCTGTGGCAAGTATTTCATCATTCTTTACTATTATTGCTGCAAAACTTCTTCTTAAACATGTGCTTCTTTCTAAAACTGTTTCACAGATGTCTAGATAATAATTGTGTTTATTTATCCTCTGCATTTTTTACCCCCACTTATACATCATATATTGTGCTTTAAAAATACAGTCATAATAACATTTTATACTATAATTTCAACAATTAAAAGTGCTTAACCATTTTGTAACTTTTAAAAAAAGGCAGTGCTGCCTCCTAAACTCATCAACGTAAATATTTTTAGAGTTAGGAGGAGCTGCCTTATATTATTTACTATATGATTTTTCTGAAGTACTGTACAAGCTATTTTGTTCCAAAGAGGCGATCTCCTGCATCTCCAAGCCCTGGAACTATATAGCCCTTCTCATTGAGATGATCATCTATGGCAGCAGTGTAAATATCTACATCCGGGTGGGCATTCATCACTGCCTTTATACCCTCTGGAGCTGCTATTAAGCACATTAGTCTTATGTTAATTGCACCCTTCTTCTTTAAAAGCGCTATAGCATCTACTGCTGAACCACCTGTGGCAAGCATAGGATCAGTTACAATTACATCTCTTTCCCCTATATCCTGTGGTAGTTTACAGAAATATTCTACAGGCTTTAAGGTAACCTCGTCTCTATACAAGCCTATATGTCCAACCTTTGCCGCTGGAATAAGCTTAAGCATTCCATCAACCATACCTAAACCTGCTCTTAAAATTGGTACTATTGCTACTTTTTTACCAGCCAGCATCTTGCACTTAGCAATGCAGATAGGAGTCTCAATGTCTACATCCTCCATCTGTAAATCTCTTGTCACTTCATAGGCCATAAGCATTGCAACTTCTTCCACCAGCTCCCTAAAATCCTTGGAACCAGTATTTTTGTCTCTAATAAATGCAAGCTTGTGAAGTATTAATGGATGTGCTATTTGTGTTACTTTACTCATGGTTTTTCCCCCTCAAATTTTATTTTGTGAATTCACTCTCAATTTTATGAATCTTTTCAACACGGCTTAAATGTCTTCCACCCTGAAATTCAGCCTTTAAAAATGTATCTACGATGTCTAGTGCCAAACCAGGTCCAATAACTCTTTGCCCCAAGGCTAGGATATTGGCATTATTGTGTTCCCTGCAGGCATGTGCACTAAAGGTATCACTACATAATGCAGCACGCACTCCAGGTATTTTATTTGCTGCTATACTTATACCTATCCCTGTACCGCAAATTAATATCCCAAAGTCATAGCTTTTATCTACTACTTTCAAAGCAACTGCATTTGCTATATCAGGGTAGTCACAGGATGCTTCACTATGTGTACCAAAGTCCATTACCTCATATCCTGCTTCCTCTAGGTGATGAATCACTTCCTTCTTAAGCAAAAAGCCGCCATGATCACTTCCTACTGCAATTTTCATATAAACACCTCCATGATTACTTGTTATTATGCACAAAAAAAAGATATAAGTACTATTCACATTAAACAATACCTGTATCTTTTTTTAGCTTCTCAATCAAAAGAAGAATATTTTCTTTTAACTGACCAAAGGTAGTCCTATAGTCTTCCAAAGAACCGCCATAAGGGTCTAAAACATCACCCTTTAAACCAACATATTGGTTAAGGGAGTATACTTTGGAATGAAAATCAGGAAATTGCTGCTTTAGCCAATTTTTCATGTTTGAAGTCATGGTGAGAATCAAATCTGCATTAGATATATGTTCCAGATCTATTTGAACAGAGGCTCTACTTGAGATATCAACACCTAATAGCTCTTTTACCACTGCTGTAGAATTGTTAGAGGTCACACTATGAGGTACTACATTAATTCCTGCGGAGGAAGCCTTTATGTCCACCATATCGTTATAACTGTTAAAAATGGCTTCTGCCATACAGCTTCTGCAGGTATTACCCGTGCAAACGAACAGTATTTTCATAATACATACCTCCCTTTCTTTTAGTGTAGTTTTATTATTTGATACCCAGCAGATTTCTTTAGCCTGTTCATAACAGCAACTCCAAAACCCTTCTCCTCAAAAGCCTCAGACAGTATTAGATCCACCTTGGCATCATCAAATCGTCTAAGCGTTTCAAAGAGATTAGCTCCTATTTCCTCTAGGTTCTTCCTGCTTCCCAAACTTAGAACCATGCCCCTTGGGTAAGCTTCTTTAGTCTCTTCAGTAGCAATAATGCCTACTTCTTTTCCTTGCTCTATATAATTTTGCACTATTTCATTGATTTTTGCAATAGTTTTTTTAAGGTCCCCCTGTACAATAGTAAGAGGGGCCTTAGGTGCATAGTGCCTGTATTTCATACCAGGAGCTCTCGGTGTCAAATCCTGTGAGGGCTTTTCCATAACTGCTGGGTCAATATATATGTTTGGTTCTACACTTCTTAGCATCTCCAGGGTTATTCCCCCAGGTCTTAAAACACAGGGTGGATTAACAGAGCAGTCTATGATGGTAGACTCCAGACCCACCTCACTTTTTTCTCCTCCTAGGATGTATTCTATCTTTCCCTGTAAATCCTCAATACATCTTTCCACCTCTGTAGGACTTGGCCTTCCAGATAGATTGGCAGAGGGTGCAGCTACTGGTACTCCAGCTTCTTTTATAAGCCTTAAGGCTATTTTATTAGCTGGCATCCGCAGTCCAACTGTATTTAGTCCACCACTGGTTCGAAAAGGTATTAAGGGAGACTTCTTTAATATTATGGTTAAAGGCCCTGGCCAAAAGGTTGCCATTAGCTTTTTTGCAAGCTCAGTAACCTCCTCTACATAGGGTTCTATATTAAAATCTGCTACATGGACAATAAGGGGATTATCCTGAGGCCTTCCCTTTACCTCAAAAATTTTCTTCACGCTTTCTTCCTGCAGTGCGTTTGCACCTAATCCATATACTGTTTCTGTTGGAAAAGCCACCAAGCCTCCCTCTGCAATAATCCTACCAGCTTCAAAAAGAGCAGCTTCCTCTAATGAGTTTTCCTTCATAAGGGCTATTTTTGTTTCCATGGCTTTTCCTCCTATGCACCTAAGACAGTAAATTTAATTTACCCTTAGTCTACTTTGTTATATTAATGTTGTTATGATAAGTCCACCAATAATTCCAGTTAAAATTCCCACTGTGCTGCTTAAACCATCCCAAAGCTTTGAGGCCTCAGGAAGCAATTCCCCACATACCACATATAGCATTATGCCAGAAGCCACTGCCAAGGATCCTCCCAACACAGCTTCAGAAATAGAGCCAATTAAAGCTCCTACTCCCACTCCTAGTGCAGTAGGAAGTGCTGTCAAAAAGGCATACCATAATATTCTCCCGCTTTTCACCCTAGAGGCCATTAGCGGTGCAGATATAGCAATACCCTCTGGTATATCGTGTATGGCGATAATAAGGCTCATCTTGAGTCCAAGCATACTTCCTCCCACAAAACCACAGCCCATTATTATACCCTCAGGAAAATTATGCATCATTATTCCTAGAGCCGTTAAAAAAGCCACCTTTACATGGGAGTTGTCAAAAACCTTATCTATGCTTAACAAATTATCTATAAGCATTACAGATAACATTCCTAGTGCACTAAAGATTATAGTTCCTGCAAAATTCCACTTTTCAATGGCCTCAGGTATAAGATCAAACACTACCACCGATAGCATAAGTCCCCCTGCAAAGCCTATAATCCCACCTAATAATTTCTTGGAGGGTTTTTTTACAATCACTCCAAGAGAGGCCCCTATCATAGTGCCAAAAAGAGACACTATAGAACCAAATAATATAATAAACAGCATTGCTCTGTTAATAATAAAACCCCCTTTATGGATTCTGTCTCCCTATAAATCTATTTGACCCAAGGGGGGTTTATACTCAAAATTAAAATTATTGTACTTGGATTTTCCTTAGTTGCCCTTAATATGCATAATAGCACTCTCAGTATAGAATGCCCTTACACAGTTTTTATATAAAAATTTTAGGAGCTTATATTTACTATAGCCACCTGAGGTGATTACCATATAATAATACTCTATTTCTGGATTTTGTTTTTTTAAACGATAGTAGTGATAGGCAGCCTCAGTATATTTTGAGGTAATTTTTTCATTCACTAGAGTAAGCTTTTTGTTTCTGGACTTCGAGGTTGTAAGTATTACAATCTCCAGCTTATCCTCTATGCCCTCAGCATGAACTAGTGCTATCTTTTCACAATTGAAGGTATAGGTTCCCTTTAATACACCAGGCCTAATCTTAAGCTTATATCTGTCTAATGAAAAAATAAGCCTTTCGTTATTTGCCCTTACCATTACTGCAAATAGAATAAGTATTTCAAGTAGTGCCAGATAGAAATACAAAAAGGTAACTCTAATATTATAAAATACCATAATAGTAGGCAGTGCAAAAAAAACAAGACCCATGGCATAAATAAATCTTTTATAAGATTTTTTTTGCTTTTTTAAGGCCTTGTTAATATCCATATTATTCACCTCTAGGTAAAGATTAATCGTTAGTACCCATATTTTTCATTTTCTCTGCTTGATCAGCTGTGATAAGTGCATCTATCATCTCATCGATTTCACCATCTAGGAAGGAATCAAGTTTATAAAGTGTAACACCTATACGATGATCTGTAACTCTTCCCTGTGGATAGTTATAAGTACGTATTCTCTCACTTCTATCTCCAGTTCCAACCTGACTTTTTCTATCCTCAGCAATATTTGCACTTCTCTCTGCCTCAGCTCTTTCAAAAATTCTTGCCTTTAAAACCTTCATAGCTTTTTCTTTATTCTTAAGCTGAGATTTTTCATCCTGACAAGATACCACAAGACCTGTAGGAAGATGGGTTATTCTAACAGCAGAGTCAGTAGTATTAACGCACTGTCCACCATGCCCTGAAGCTCTAAATACATCTATTCTTACATCCTCAGATTTAATTTCTACCTCAACGTCCTCTACCTCTGGCAGCACCGCTACAGTAGCAGTGGAGGTATGAATTCTTCCGCTGGATTCAGTGTCTGGAACTCTTTGAACCCTATGAACTCCACTTTCATATTTCAACTTACTGTAAACAGAATCTCCTCTTAACATGAAGACCACTTCTTTAAAGCCTCCAATGTCAGTTTCATTGGTGCTCATAAGCTCTGCCTTCCATCTATGACGTTCAGCGTAGCGAGAGTACATTCTAAAGAGGTTTGCAGCAAATAGAGCAGCTTCATCTCCACCTGCTCCGGCACGAACCTCTATAAAAACGTTCTTCTCATCATTGGGATCCTTTGGTAGTAATAATATTTTTAATTCCTTTTCAAGAATTTCCTGTTTTACAGTTAATTCCTTTATCTCCTCTTCCACCATTTCCTTAAGTTCTTTGTCAATCTTGTCTCTAAGCATATCTTTATCTGCTTCTAAATCGTCCATGGCTTTTTTGTATTCTCTGTATTTATTAACTACAATCTCAATATCTGAATGCTCTTTACAAAGCCTCTGCCATTCCCTCTGATCAGCCATTACAGAAGGATCGCTTATTTTTATAGACAATTCCTCATACTTATTTTCTATAAAATTTAATCTATCCAATAACATATTCTCACTCCATAACTTTTTTTATATACTTTACTAATTTATGCATTCTATACATGAAAACTAAATATTTACGATTAATTATTATACCATATCATTGAATAGACTAGCAACCCTTAACTCCTAATATAACCCTGTCCTTACCTGACAAATCCTTTAGAAATTCAAAGTTTTGAAAACCATCAAGCTCCATGAGATTGTGCACCTCTGCCTTTTGGTCATGTCCTATCTCAAAGGCTAACAAACCTCCAGGGTTTAATAGCTCCTTTGCCTGTTTAACAATAATCCTGTAAAAATCTAATCCACTGTCTCCTCCTGAAAGTGCAATATGTGGTTCATACACCCTCACTTCCTCCATAAGAGTAGGAATTACCTCCTCCTTTATATAAGGGGGATTTGAAACTATCACATCAAAGGATACTCCCTCCATCAGCGCCCAGTTAAGCAGATCACCTTCCACTATCTCTACATTATTTGATAGTCCTAGAGCATTTCTGTTTTTATCCGTCATATAAAGAGCAGTTTTATCTATATCACTGCACCACACCTTCACATTTTTGCTATAATGAGCAAGGGATAATCCAATGGCCCCACTGCCGCAGCACACATCACAAACCGTCTTATACCTTCCCTCCATTAGAGTTGAAAGCACCCTTTCCACCAACACCTCGGTCTCTGGCCTTGGAATTAAAACTCCAGGCTTCACCTGAAACTTCAACCCCATGAATTCACATTCACCAGTAATATACTTTACAGGCATATGGTTTTCCCTTAAGGTAAGCCATTCACGAAACATCTCAACTGCTTCTTTTGATACCTCTTCCTCTTTATGAGTGAGTACATAAATTCTATCCTTGTCAATAATTTTGCATAGCAGCAGCTCACTGTCTAAAATATAGCTTTCTATATTTTTTGTCTTCAGTCTACGCCGCCCCTCTGTTATAAGAGTTCCTATTTTCAATTTTCTTACACCTCTTCAACCATAGTGTTGCATAAGCCTTCATCTACTACACTGCTGTCTGCCACAATATTTGGGACATCTTCTATCCCTTCAGCTGCCTTTAATGCGGCAATAGCCACTTCTAACTGCTCCATATCTGGTTCTCTAGTGGTTAACTTCTGCAGCATAAGTCCTGGATAACCTATTACCTTTGCCACAGGACCATTGTTTTTACCAAGCCATTTTATAAGCTCGTATGCTATTCCAGATATTAAAGGAAGCAGCAGCAGCCTTGAAATCAAACGCTGTATAAGGTTATTCCAACCCACCAAAGAAAACACCAATATGCTAACAACTATTACAAGGAACATAAAGTTTGTCCCGCAACGTGGATGTAATCTAGAGAATTTCTTTGCATTCTCAGGAGTAAGCTCCATGCCACTTTCATAGCAGAAAATTGTCTTATGCTCTGCTCCGTGATACTCAAACACCCTCTTTATATCCTCAAGCTTTCCTATTACAAAGATATAGGTAAGAAATATTAGCACTCCTATAAGCCCCTCAGCTAGGTTTAGAACCCATGGACTTGTTACCCTAAGCAATCTTAATCCTCTTGCAGCTAAGGTAGGTAGGGCAAAAAATAATCCAAAAGCAAATATTAGAGAAATAAAAAGAGATATTCCTGTTATGACATCATCACTTTTTTCCTTGAATATTTTTTTAAACCAAATGCCAAGCTTATCCTCCTCTTTAATTTCCTCCTCAAAAAAGGAAGCAGAGTAATTAAGAGCCTTAATCCCTTCCACTAGAGACTCTAGTAAAGTTACAAAGCCTCTTATAAGAGGAAGTGAGAATAGCTTATTCCTTTTGCAGTAGGGTTCATTTTTTCTCACATCTACTTCTATTTCTCCATTAGACTTTCTAACTGCGGTGGCCATATTTAATCTCCCACGCATCATTACACCTTCGATTACTGCCTGTCCTCCAACTGTTGTTTTTTCCTTCATTTAATCACTTCTTTCTCAACATAAATGCTCTACACCCTTTTACTCTCCTCATATCTCTTTTTGTATTCCATGTAGCACTTAGGACAAAGTGCCTCATACTTTACATCATTGACTTCATCAATTGCCACCTGTTCTCCTTCAAATACAAAGCTGCCGTTTACCTTTCTGCCATTTAAAAGTGCTTTTTTACCACAAGCACAAATATTCTTAAGCTCCTCAATGCTGTGAGCTATAAGCAGCAATCTTTCACTTCCCTCAAAGCCCTTCATCTGAAAATCTGTCCTTAGGCCATAGCAGATAACAGGAATATTCATAAGCACTGCTATTTCAAATAATTGGTCTATATGCTCACGCTTGAAAAACTGAACCTCGTCTACTAATATACAGTCACAATTTCCATTATCCTTTAGATATCTTTCCACAGTATTATACACATTTTCCTTGGCACCTATGAGTAAGTCTGCCCTTCTAGTGACTCCAAGCCTAGACACTACCTTGTCTCCGCCCTTTGTATCTGTCTTAGGTTTTAATATGATTACCCTCATGCCTCTTTCTTCATAGTTATGAGCTACCTGAAGAAGGTTAGTGGACTTACCACAGTTCATGGCACCATACCTAAAATATAATTTACTCATATGTATCTCTCCCCTTAAATAATAAGCTAATATACTTTAATACCATATTTATTATATTACAGTAAAGCCCCCTATAACAATAGTTAATTAATACTGCAAATTATTGACTCCTTATAGTTCATATGATAAAATATAGAGGTTGAAAATGGTTATGAAAAATCGAAAGAGGTGAAAACAATGAAAGAAGGCATACATCCAGAATACCATCATGATGCTGTGGTAAAGTGTGCATGTGGAAATACTTTTACAACAGGTTCTGTTAAAAAGGAACTAAAAGTAGAAATATGCTCTAAATGCCACCCATTCTTCACCGGCCGTCAAAAGATCGTTGACGTTGGCGGTAGAGTTGAAAAGTTCAGAAAGAAGTTCAACCTTACAGAAGAATAGAAATAATTAATGGGAAAGATAATTTCTTTCCCATTTTTATTTTATCTGCTATTATTTTTAGAATCATCCACCTTCATAAAGATGTCTAAAAACTCTTTATTGCTGCTGGTTTTTGTAAGGAATCTTAGTAAGGATTCAGTTACTTCTTCAGTACTTGTATCATAAAGACTCCTTCTTATTAAGAAAGCAGCATCATATTCCTTCTTATCCAGCAAAAGTTCTTCTTTTCTTGTACCAGACTTATATATATCTACTGCTGGGAATATTCTTCTCTCCTGCAGCTTTCTATCAAGATGTACCTCCATGTTGCCAGTACCCTTAAATTCTTCAAATATCATGTCATCCATTCTGCTGCCTGTTTCAGTGAGTGCTGTAGCAAGTATTGTAAGACTGCCGCCCTCTAAAATGTTTCTAGCTGCTCCAAAGAATTTTTTTGGCATCATAAGTGCTGCTGGATCTAACCCTCCAGACAGAGTCCTTCCTGAAGGATTGACAGTGAGGTTATAGGCTCTAGTTAGACGGGTTAAGCTATCCATAAGAATAATAACATCCTGTCCCATTTCTACCATACACTTAGCTCTCTGCAGTACCATCTCCGCAACCTTGATGTGATGATCCGGTGCTTCATCAAAGGTTGAAAAGATAACCTCTCCTTGAATGCTATTTTGCATGTCTGTAACTTCCTCTGGTCTTTCGTCTATCAAAAGCATAATAAGCTTAACTTCAGGATGATTTGCAGTTATGCTGTGAGCTATGCTTTTTAAAAGAGTGGTTTTTCCTGCTTTTGGAGGAGCTACAATAAGTCCTCTTTGACCTTTTCCTATAGGACATATTAAATCCATAAGTCTAGTAGACAACTCTGAAGAGCTTACCTCTAGCCTAAGCCTCTCATTTGGATATACTGGAGTTAAATACTCAAAGGACTTTCTTCTAACAGCCTTTTCAGGATTTTCTCCATTAATGCTCTGTACGTACAAAAGGGCTTTAAACTTTTCAGTTTCCTTTGCAAGTCTTGCCTTTCCTTCTACCATGTCACCAGTTTTCAAGTTGAACCTTCTGATTTGAGATGGTGATACATAGATGTCATTGGGTCCTGTGATGTAGTTGTTGCTTCTTAAAAAACCATAGGTATCAACAATTTCTAGCGCTCCACTCACATAATCAGAATCATTTATCATTTCCTTTAGTCGTTCTCTTTTCTCTTTTTCAGCCTGATATCTATCTTCCGCCTCTGAGGTTTTTCTAATCTCTGGCTCTTGAACTTCTGGCTCTTTTGTCTCTTCCTTTATAATTTTTTCTTCATTTTTAATCTCCTGCTTAGTATTTTCTCTAAGCTCAGCTTTTGGTGTAATCTTTTCTCTCAAAATCACTCCATTTTTTTCCACGAAGGCTGGTGACACTGATATCATTGCTTCAATGAGCTCACCTTTTTTATACTTAGTTATACTTTTTAAACCTAACTCTTTCGCCTTTTCTCTAAGCTCCACAAGAGTTAAGCCCTCTAATTCACTGTGTGTTAACAAAACAACACCTCCATAATTATACTGACAATTGCTATTTATACAAAGAATTGCTCTGAAGTTTCCATATAATGTTTTTAAAATACAGGGATTTATTAATGGCATATAAAAAGGTATGCTATTCTCTAGAATTATATAGGAACATCAAAATAAGATATGTATACTTTATTCATTATATCCGTTTTAATAAAATTAATCCAGTAAACCTGTGTTTCTAACAAAAGAAATGAGTAAAAGTAATGCCTTTTACTCAAATTAAAGCTCGAATTTTTCTATTTATTTCTCTATACTTTTCTATGCGGTAGTTAACTTCCTTTGGACTTCCAAGAAAGAAAATCGGTGTACCTAAGGTCTCACATCCACCTATAATGGTTTTGTGATTAAATAAATCCTTTAGCTGAAAGAAATAATGATGGATTTCACCACAGATAGGGCATAGAACACTCATCTTATATTCCCCACCCTTCTTTAGCTGCACTTTTAGCTGCGAAAAGCTTAAAGGAAGCTCATTAAACCTGAAGGCTGAGAACTCCTCCATTTGGTATTCACCCATATTATTTTTTACAGCCACTGCAAGCTTTGTCTGCAGCAACACCATCTTCACCTTCTTTAATATTGTTTATTTTCTTTAACTTAATAATTCTATAAACACCTATAAAATCCTCTATAATAAATATTAAAAAATTCGTGAAAATTATTTGAACATTCGACAAAGAAGCTACCTAAAAGTAGATAGCTTCTTGAAATATATGGTATTATTTATGTTTTTTTGCTGCCATAATAAAATCTCTAAATAATGGATGAGGTCTATTGGGCCTTGATTTTAGTTCAGGATGGAACTGTACACCTACAAACCAAGGATGGTTTTTAACCTCTACTATTTCCACCAGACGCTTATCTGGACTAGTTCCTGCTATTACAAGTCCTGCTTCAATTAATTCCTTACGATATTCATTGTTAAATTCATATCTGTGTCTATGTCTCTCATAAATTAACTCATCCTCGTAGCAGTTAAAGGAAAAGCTATCCTTTTTAAGCTTACAGGGGTATATACCAAGTCTCATGGTACCACCCTTTTCATCTACATCCTTCTGATCTGGCATTAAATCTATAACTGGGTGCAGTGTCTCTGGATTTATTTCTGAGCTATCTGCATCTTTATAACCTAATACATTTCGAGCATATTCTATAACTGCACACTGCATACCAAGACATATGCCAAGGAAAGGAACCTTGTTTTCTCTAGCCCATCTTACAGCCTCTATCTTTCCTTCTACACCCCTGTCTCCAAAGCCGCCAGGAACAAGTACTCCATCCACATCTCTTAATAGTTCATCAACATTTTCCACACTTACATCCACTGCATTTATCCATTTTATATCAACACACACATCATTTAGAAGTCCTCCATGATTAAGTGCTTCTACCACTGATATGTAAGCATCATGTAGTTCTACATACTTGCCCACCAAGGCAATAGTAACCTTGTCCTTTAGACCCTTTAATCTTTCTACCATGGCCTCCCACTGACTATTGTCTATAGCACCACAGGGCATATTTAGTTTTTCACATACCAGCCTATCAAGACCTTCCTTATGAAGGAGCAGCGGAACCTCATATAAGTTTTCTGCATCTAAATTTTGAATAACAGATTCACCATCTAAATTACAAAATAGTCCTATTTTGTTTCTTAAATCCTCAGAGATTGGCTTTTCTGAACGGCACACTATTATATCTGGCTGTATACCTATGCTTCTAAGCTCCTTAACAGAGTGCTGAGTTGGTTTTGTCTTAAGCTCCCCAGCCTTCCCAAGATAGGGCACAAGAGTAACATGTATAAAGCACACATTTTCTCTACCCACTTCATACTTTATTTGCCTTATAGCTTCAAGAAAGGGTAGAGACTCAATATCTCCCACTGTACCGCCTATTTCTGTAATTACCACATCCACTTCTCTTTCCTTAGCAACTCGATAAACTCTGGATTTTATTTCATTGGTTATATGTGGAATAACCTGAACTGTACCTCCAAGATAATCTCCCTTTCTCTCCTTGCTGATTACAGACCAATATATTTTACCTGTGGTAACATTGCTGTTCTTGCTTAAATTCTCATCAATAAACCTTTCATAATGCCCTAAATCCAAATCTGTTTCTGCACCATCATCTGTTACAAACACCTCACCATGTTGATAAGGGCTCATAGTTCCTGGATCAATATTTATATAAGGATCAAACTTCTGTATTGAAACCTTAAGTCCTCTGTTTTTAAGCAGCCTTCCTAAAGATGCTGCAGTAATTCCCTTTCCTAGAGAAGAAACAACTCCTCCTGTTACAAATATATACTTTGCGCTCATATACCTATCTCCTCCTGTTGTTCTATAATATTATTATCCTGAAAAAAAACAAAAATTATGTTGACAAGGTTATAAAATATGCTATAATAGAAATTACCCTATAAAATAGGGTTTCTGTTGTCTTAAATATCTATTATATTAACACAAAATGAAATTTTATGCTATAACTTTTTATTAAAATATTAAGTTATAGGATTTTTTTGTTTTTTGACAGATATTTGTCCATTTCAAAAAAGCTTTGACGAAATCTAGAGTTAATAAGAAATCTCTCCTCTGCCTTCTTAAGATTATAATTTATACTTCTAGCACTATGCAGATTAAAATCCTTACATATCCTCTCTCTTTCTTCCCAGCTATATTTCTTTATGAGCAATAAAAAAATATATTTGTAATCTCTTAAGCTTAAGGCCCTAAAAAGCTCCTCCTCCTTTATGTTGTTTCTCTCGCAAAGGAGCTTTAAAATCACCTCATAGCACATATTATTCAAATTAATCACTCCATCAAGATTATTTAACTTTAATTATTGCCATGAAAGTGAAATAAAAAACTACCCTATGTTGGGTAGCCTTTTCTATAGTCCATATTTTTTAATCTTATACTGCAGAGTTTGTCTCGGAAGCTCCAAAAGCTCTGCGGCTTTTGAAACATTGTATCTTGATAATATCAATGCTTCCTTTATCCACTGCATTTCTGCGCGGTTTAGTCTCTTTTCAAGGTTTAACATGCCCCTTATATTCTCACCCTTAAAGTAATTTTTTATGTCACCATATCCTAGAAGTCCGGATTTTCTTTCATTAAAAATTCCCTCTACAAAATGCTTTAACTCTCTAATGTTCCCAGGCCAGTCCCAATTAAGAATGATTTCCATGGCCTTTTCATCGAAGCCTTGGATTTCTCCATGAAAGCTATGATTATATTCACTTAAAAAGTGCTTTAATAATACTGGGATATCCTCTTTCCTGTCTCTTAGTGGCGGAATGTCTATACGCACTACGTTTAGTCTATAGAACAGATCCTTCCTAAGCAGTCCTTTTTCCACCAGCGCCTCTGGCTCTTCATTAACCGTTGCAATAATTCTTACATCTACTGCCCTATCCTCCACATCTCCAAGCTTTCTTAAAATACCCTCCTGTATGACCCTTAATAGCTTTGCTTGAAGCTCTAAAGGCATGGAGTTTAACTCATCTAGATATAATGTTCCACCGTGAGCCTCCTCAAAGAGTCCCTTGTGGTCTTTTGCTCCAGTGAAGCTGCCCTTTGAAGTGCCAAAGAGTAAGCCCTCCAAAAGTCCTTCTGGTATAGCAGCACAGTTCTGTGCTATAAATGGTCCTTCAGCTCTGCTAGAATTATTATGAACGGCTTGTACAAATAATTCCTTACCTGTACCTGTTTCACCATAAATTAATACAGGTGATGAGGTTCTTGCTGCCTTTACAGCCCTCTCCTTTGCCTTTAAAAAGCTACTGTTCTTACCAATAATATCAATGAAGTCATATCCTTTTTTTATTTTTGTGGTTTTGCTATTTTTATCATTGGTGGAAGCATTATCAGTATTATACTCAATTAACTGATCTAATCTTATAGATATATCTATGGCTCCCACTAGTCTATTATTCTTAAACAGTGGATAAGTAGAATTTAAACTCTCTATCTTCTCTCCACAATAGTTTAGATAGCTCTGTTTAAAATTTACCAGTGGTTCTCTGGTTTTTAAAACCTTAAGAAGAGTACTGCTTTCTGCATTTAGAGAGGGATAAAGCTGCAGAAGCTCTCGGCCCTTTGCAATGTCCATATCTACATCATCAAGCTTTGCAGCTGCAGCGTTTAAATATGTGACTATGCCCTTTTTATTTACTATTACTATCCCCTCTTTTAGCTTATCAAATATCTCATATACGTTATCTTCAAACATACTATCCCCCTTCCTCTCAACTCTCGATCTTTATTGCTCAGATGAAAATACCGGAGGAATTTGTTAGCCCTCCCTCCGGTCTATATATTCAAGTATATATTATTTTAGCTTTATATCTATGGCAATTTTAGTTTTATTTTGTTTTTCTCCAGCCACCGTCATATAATAATTGGCTTCAATCTTTCCCCCTGACTTGTCTATATCTATCTTCACTTCATCAGTTTCTATTTTAAGCTCCATAACGCCATAGGGGGTATGATACATTACCACGTCCTCTAGGTCTTTTTTAAAGTTCATGGTTGCATTAGTGGTGCCCTCTCTTAAAATTGAGAAGCTCTCAGGCAAAATTTTTATGGTGGTGGTTGTACCCTCCATGCCTGATATCTCAGTTTCATTATAAACTGCTGCATAACCTTCTTCGGTGTGGTAAAATTCACCAGGAGTCACTACTTGAATCTTGTCCTCCTCATCCTTACCCTGATAGCTGTTTACTGTTATTAATGCCTTTTTCTTCATGTGATATCATCTCCATTTAGCTTACAAGATAATTGTTAATATCTCCCGCGTCACTTAAATACACTTCTTCATATTTATCACACTGGGATTTATAATTTCCATACCTTACAGTAAGCTTTTCTTCATCTTTACCTTTACAATATCTTGCTGTTACCTTGCAGGCTAGCTTAATATCCTTTTCTTCAGCCTCTCCCACAACAACTACTAGAGAGCCATTGAAGTCCTTTGCTAAAAATACCAGGTCCTCCTGCTTTAACAGCTGCTTTAATGCCTTACCCTCTTCTTCTGTCCTAGTAGAAATAATCTTAGCAGACTCTGTTATTCTAAAATGACGTCCTATTTTTAAAAGCTCTAATTCTCTCTCCTCTGGATTAGTATTATACTTTAACAAATCCTTGAGTCTTACAGAATAATTAGGTTCTGTAAGCTTACATCCACCTGCTGGTGATGGATAGTCTACTATACCCCAAAGCTCTGCTAGCTCCATCTGCGGCTTCCTGCTTCGTCCTGCTATATCTAAAAGCTGCTCTCTGTCTACAAGGCCATTAAGCTCCATTTCAGTTGGAGGCAAAAGCTTTGCAGAAAGAGGTCTAAGTATCTTATCACTGTAACCAGATTCCTTTTTCACTACATTAAGAGCGGATTTATTCTGAGACATAGGTCTTTGATTGAGCACCTCTCCAGTGATTATAAAATCTGCTCTATGCTTTTCCATAAGCTCTCCTGTATAGCGCATCATCATAGCATGGCAGTCAATACAAGGATTTATATTTTTGCCATAACCATGCTTAGGATTCTTAACCATTTCAAAATGCACCTTGGAAAAGTCAACAACCTCTAAAGGTAAATTTATTTGTTTAGTCATTCTAATGGCATTTTCCGGGCCGAAAAAATAGGATTTAAAGCATACTCCTATAACCTCTATACCCTGATTTGCAACCAGCTTTGCAGCCAATATGCTATCTAATCCACCAGACACCATTGCCAATGCCTTTGCCATGATAATGCTCCTTTCAGTAATTCCTTAGTTCAAAGCCAATTGTATCAAATCTTCTATAAGTTGTGAATAGGGTTTTCCTGATTGCTGCCACATCTTTGGATACATACTGATAGGAGTAAACCCTGGAATGGTGTTTACCTCATTTAGATATATATCTCCATTGTCCTTATCTACCAGGAAATCTACTCTTGCCATTCCCACACAATCAAGCAGCTTATAGACCTTAACTGCAATGGATTTTATATAATTTAAATCTTCCTCTTTAATTGCTGCAGGTATTAGAAGCTTCGAACCCTCAACTAGATACTTAGCTTCATAATCATAGAATTCCTTTCCAGGAACTATCTCTCCAGGTACCGCTGCCTCTGGAGCTTCATTACCAAGCACTGCCACTTCTACTTCCTTTGCATTTATCCCTTTCTCCACCAGTACCTTTCTATCATGGATAAAGGCAAGGGAAAGTCCTGCTTTTAACTCCTCCCTATTATGAGCCTTGGTTATTCCCACAGAGGATCCACTGTTTGAGGGTTTTACAAATAGAGGATAAGAAAGACTTTCTGCATCCACTAACATATCCTCCGAGTCCATCTCATACGCTTCCTTAATAAATACCCTATAAGGAGCCTGCTTTATGCCAAAGTGCTCAAGAATATATTTGGTGTATACCTTATCCATACAAAGGGCTGAAGCTAGCACTCCTGCACCTACACAACAAATCCCAAAGAGCTTACAAAACCCCTGAATGGTACCGTCTTCTCCATAGAGACCATGAAGAGCAGGAAACACTACGTCCACTTTTCTTTCTGTAATCACTCTTTCACCCTGTGCCACAAGATTTTCTTCATCCTCTTCCCAATGGCCATTTTCTATGTTTTCCCACTGTCCACGATATTCAAACCAGTTTCCTCTTTTAGTTATTCCAATAGGATATATATCATATTTATCCGTATCAATGTTTTTTATTATAGAGTATGCAGACATCCTAGATACCTCATGCTCTGTTGACTGACCACCAAATAATATTGCAAGCTTAACTTTCATACATTCCATCTCCTAAAAAAATATATAATATATCATATAGGTTTTTTATTTATTTTGACCAATATATTTTATTATAACAAAATATATAATCTAATATATACTTTATTAGAAAATTAAATCCATTCAGATATTGGTTCCACCTAAGCTTTCATCTATATTATTACTAGGGTTTGTATATTTTATAAAGTATAGTAGAATATATATAATTAGCTTTGTAACTAAAGGTTTATATTTTTGTGAATGTAGGGTGATGACATGAGAGTTTTAATTTTTTCTATTGCTGCTGGGGGAGGTCACGGTAAGGCTGCTGAAGCCATAAAGACCTATGTAGAGTTAGAAGCTCCTAACTCCTCCGTTAAAATTCTAGATACTTTAAAATATGTAAATCCATTTATAGATAAAATAGTAGTGGGAAGTTATTTAAACACTATAAAGCATAAGCCCTCACTATTTGGCAAACTCTATGATTTTGCTGAAAAAGATGATGCTCTGTTTTCAGTAAGCAATAAGTTTAACGATATTATTTCTACAAAACTTATGCCTCTTATAAAAAGCTTCAGACCAGATATTCTAATTGCCACCCATCCCTTTTGCAGTGAGATGATATCTATTTTGAAGATAAAGGGTAAGGTTGATATTCCCACTGTTACGGTACTGACAGATCATGCTCCACATAGCTTTTGGCTCCATCAGGGTATTGATGCCTTTGTAGTTTCCAATGAGGATATGATGGAGGAAATGATAGATAGAGGCATAGAAAAGGAAAAGATTTACCCCTTTGGAATACCAGTTAGTCAGGAATTTCTTGTAAAGTACCCAGCAGAGGAAACCTTATCTATTCTAAATCTAGATAAAAATAAGCCTACTATCCTTCTTATGGGAGGAACTTTAGGTTTAGGGCACCTAAAAGATATCTATAGAGATTTAAATAATTCCCCCCTAGACTTTCAGATAATTGTAATATCAGGAAGTAACAGAAAGCTTTATCAGGAGCTGCAAAAGGTTGTTCCAAACAGTAAAAAGACCACAAGGCTTTTAGGCTTTACTAAGGATGTGCCAAGGTATATGCAGATAAGCCAATTATTGTTTACAAAACCAGGTGGTCTAACTGTAGCAGAAGCTCTTGTGAGTAATCTGCCCCTCATACTCTTTTCACCTATTCCTGGCCAGGAGGAAAGAAATGCTCAGTACCTTCTACGCCATGGTGCTGCTATATCCATGGACAGCGGGATGTCCGTTTCAGATATTTTAGAAAGCACCTTAAATTATCCTTCAAAGCTAGATGACTTAAGAGAAAGCTGTAAAATGCTTGCCAAGCCTTGTGCAGGTTATTGTTTAAGCCAACTCCTATCCGAGCTTACAAATGCAAAAATAAAAAAGACTCCATTTTGCAGTTCCTAAATTATGGAACAGCACTGGAGTCCTTTTATATTATTGGGGGAACAACTTTTTTATAAGCTCCCATAATCTAAATTTTACCTTGGGAGCGGTCTTAACATTTTTATTAGCCGCAGTGCTCTTTTCTCCATTTTGCACCTTGGCATTACTAGAGGAGTTTTCACTACCCTTTACTAGCTTATACTCTTCCTCAGTGAGGTTTTCTTTCATACGGAGATTTGTCTCCTGTCTCTCTACCTCTCCCTTGGAGACGTCAATAAAGCACAGTGGCGGAAACATAACACACCACCAGTTTTTACCCTTACCCTCTCCAAGTGTTATCTTGTAGGCCTCGTAATTTCCCTCCGGTATAACTATATCGCCATATTCCTTAACGGGAAAGTTTTCTCTGGAAAGTGTAGAGACGGCGCCATAGTTATATTTGTTTTCCTTTAGTACTCTGCAGGCTATTTCAGTCATAGCTTTATCATTATTCCGGAGTATTTTTCTAGAGGTGTTTAAGTCTCCACTTTCCTGTAATTTAGGTCCTATATATCTAAGTATCTCTTCTTTTACCTTAAGCTTTATAGCTTGATCCTCCATACTGTCACTATTGGCAATAACATGAAACCTGATCAATTTATTTTCAAGAGCTCCCTTTGCTTGGGCTTCGCTTTCCCCTTGAAAACTATAAAAGGTTATACCAGCTATAAATAATAATCCAACCAGTAATATAATAACTTTTTTCACTTTATTCTCCCCCTGATTTATTCTAGTTGAAATTATTACCATAAATATTAATTTTATACATAATAATTCTTTATCGAATAATTATTTTTTTACTCCTACCCTTCTTATCTGGGTTTCTACATTTACTGTTATCTCCGCATCCTTATACACATCATCCCAATTAGACTCTACTTGCTTCCAAAGCCTTGTATTATACCTGTGTATATATTCTCTTAGTCCTATTGGGTCCATTTCTAAATCTACTTGGGTGTACCTTGCTACTTTTTCACACTCTTCACTAAGGGACTGGTTAAACTTTTTTTGAAGCTCATTTGTTTGTTCAACACTATTCTCCTTTTTATCTGTATAATAATCCTTTAGCTGTCCCTCAAGTCTTATGTTAAAATCTACATGAAGACGCCCCTCCACCATAGCAGTCTTTATTTTTCTCTCTACTCCCTCTATGCCTATGTCTACAGGGTGTCCCTCTACATAAATAACTTTTTTCCCACCCTTTAACTTCCCCCTTAATATTTGAAGATCTGAAGTCTCTACAGGCCCTAGGTAACCCTTTAGTGTGTATCCTTTAATAAGTGCTACTCCAAATATCTCCAACTCTTTTGTATCTTCATTCATCTTTAAAGCAGGAACTATTGCATTGCCATTTTCATCTAGAAGCCTTAAAAATTGATTTAGGTCCACTGGCAAAATAGCTCCATTTCTGCTACTGTTCTCCATGAGGCCTTCTATATAAGCTTCAATATTCTTTTCTGTATTAGGAGAATATTTTACATACTGCTCCACCTCCCCCCCCACGACTACCACCTGCATATTTCTATTTATGGAGGGCTGCCTTTCAAGGTAGTCTATAATCTCCTTCATGGTATCTTCATATTGAAGTATACTTTGACTTAAAATCAAAAGCTTGGTGTGACCAAAATGAATGCTTCTGCTGTTTTTTATAGCTGCCTTGGAGACAGCATCCTCCATAGAGTAAGCATCTATAGTTACAAATTTCTCCTTAGCAGTTCCTCCCTTTCCAGGTCCCAATTGGCTTATATCTGGAAATCCATAGGTTACCTTTATCTTTTTTATATCTCTTTCCTGAAAGGGTTCCTCAGGTGTTGTTCCCTTTAATTCATCAGTCTTACTTATATCCTTTCCAACATCTATTCCTATAGTGGAAATGAAGGATTTCTGGTCAATCTCCACTTTATCCCAGCATCCTGTAAGGATAAGAGGAAGCATAAGGAGAATAAGAAGCATTTTTTTATGCATGTCTATTCCTCCTTTTTTTGAAAAGGCTTATGAGTAAAAGTAGTAATGTCAGAACAACAAGTACAAAAACAGCTAAATATTTATCAAAATTATCTGCTACTTTATATATCTCTGATATATTGTCTGGATACAGGGCACAAAAGTAAAAAACAGGGGCTAGAATCATTATTGAAAGCTTAATGCTCTTTAGTGAAAGCATATCCTTTAGTACCTCTGCTCCCATATAATATCCATTTACAAAGGTGGTATAGCTGAAAAATACCCAAAGAGTCATAACTACACCCTCCCATCTTTCTATAAAGGTTCCTGGGATATCAATAGCCTTTATCATGGTAATGGTAGGCCAATTTAACTTGCTAGTACCCATTAGTCCCAATAATGCAATACATAGAAGAGTAACAAACACATAAAAAAAAGTTATGAAAGCAATACTTTTTATAAGAATAGCCTTAACCCCCTCTTTTTTCTTCAAAAATGGCAGTATCATAAACACTATATTAAAGCCTGCAAAGCTATAGGTTGAGCTAACTATTGCCTTTCCATATTGGCTAAAATTTCCTTGAAAAAGGGGAAGAACACTTTCAAAATCAGCCTTAAAGAGTCCTATAAACAATACTATAAAAATAGCTATGAACATAATATAAAAGGACAATTCATTAAATCTCACCAAATCCTTTAATGTTCCTCGAAGGAGAAATATGCTAGAAATTATCATCAAAAGTAAAATTAATTCTGTTGAGGTTTTTTCCAAAAGGTACATTTTAAGCACCTCCGAGAAAATCCTTATACCTACAGACATGGTTACTATATTAGCTACCACAAATATAAATCCGCATATCCACCCAAATATTCCACCTAGATTTTCTGTCAATATATCATAAAAAGTACGGTAGCTATTAAGCTGTACAACCTTCCACATTGCCAAGATAAGCAGGGTTACTATAATTCCGCTTATTATAGTAGTAATCCAACCATCATGAAGAGTAAGCCCCGTTACAGTACTTGGGTATGAAAATATGCCCACCCCTATAACTGTCACCACCACTGTTGCAAATAATTGAAAAGGAGTTATAAAGCCTTTAGTTTTCATAGTTCTGCCTCCTTTCGCCCTATTTTTTCTTCTGCCTTACCTTGTCTCCACCATGAACAAAGAGAGGTCTTAATATCATATTTTTTATAGGCGCCCTTATATATAAATCCTTACTGTCTTTCTTATTTTTGCTTACCATAGGTGCCAAATATGGCACACCAAAGCTTTGAAGCCTAATTAAATGTATCATCACTATAATAATGCACAGCATTATTCCATAAAGTCCAACAACTCCTGCACATAATATTAAAATAAATCTTATCATTCTAAAGGCAGAGCTTAACTCATAGTTAGGAATAATAAAGGTAGTAATCACTGTAATAGATACAATTATAATCATAATAGGACTTACAATTCCTGCACTTACAGCTGCCTGACCTATGATGAGCCCACCTACTATTCCAATGGTAGAGCCCACAGGCTTGGGAAGATGCACTGTAGCTTCTAAAAGAAGTGCCAGGCTTACTTCCATTATTATAGCCTCTACTAGTGCAGGGAAGGGAACTCCCTCTCTTGAAGCTGCTATTGAGTACGCAAGCTTTGTAGGTATAATAGAAGTATGAAAAGAGGTAACTGCCACATAAAGCGCAGGCAATACCAAGGAAAGAGCAATAGCAAATATTCTCAGCAACCTAATGGCAGAGCTAAATATCCACCTTTGATAATAATCATCAGGTACCTGAAAGAACATAGGCAGGGTTGCAGGCACAATGAGAGCAAAGGGAGAATTATCTACTAGTATTGCTATTCGCCCTTCATATAAGGCTGCTGCTACTACATCTGGCTTCTCTGTAGCCTGTATCTGTGGAAAAGGTGAATCTCCATCATCCTCCACCAGCTGTTCCACATAGCCGCTGTCTAAAATTGCATCTATATCAATCTTATCTAACCTGTTCTTTAGCTCCTCAAGTATCTCTTCATTTACAATATCCTCTATATATGTAATGACAGTGTCCGTCCTTGAACGAGTGCCAAGAGTTTGAGGAACCATCTTTAATCTAGTATCCCTTATACGTCTTCTTATTAAGGCAGTGTTAAACCTTATGGTTTCTGTAAAGCCATCCCTTGAGCCTCTTACCACAGTTTCCCCAGAGGGCTCTGTCACTCCCCTAGAGGGCCATGCCCTAGTAGCAATTACATAAGCTAGCTGCATGCCATCTATGAGCATAATGGTGTCGCCAGAAAGCATAGCTATTAGTGCATCCTTTAGGCTAAAAACCTCCTTTAAATCTGTAACGGTGAGTATCTTATTCTTTATCTCTTCTTTGGATTTTATCCTTGTTAGAGGCATCATCAAGCTCTCTAATACAAAATTGTCAAGAAGCAACTTGTCTCCCATACCATCTATATATATGAGAGCTACCTTCCATTCCACCGCATCAAATTCCCTATATACTACATCTGAGGCTCCCTTAAACATACTTTTTATATAAGATAAATTTTCTTCCAACTCTTGCGAAATATTTTCTTGTATATTTTCCTGCAAATCTATCACTCCCTCATCCTAACTTAGCACCCTTAACACAAAGAGGATAATTCCTATAGCTATAAAACATATCCCATAGATTCTATACTGTTTGGCCAAAGCTTTATTGTTATTGTTAAGTTCTTTTTTACTATCTATAAATATGGCTGTAAGGGCCAAAAACAACATAAGTATGAGAAAATACCTGGTGCTCAAAGTTAATATCTTCATCTCTCCACCCTCTTTATAACTTACATATCATGCTTTATTTTTTTCTTAGCAGTACAAAAATATACCCTTAAAGCCGCTCAAAAAAATAAAGGCTGCAGACAAAATCTGCAACCCCTTGATTATTAGATGGTTCGTGTAATAAATACCTCTTCGAATTTACTTTTCATATAATCATAACAATACTGAGCTCTCTGCATATCCTCAAAAAATCCAAAGACTGTTGGCCCGCTTCCACTCATTAGTGCCCCCAGTGCCCCTAATCTCTTCATCTCCTCTTTAATGTCTATTAATATGTGATGCTTTTTAAGAGTTACATTTTCCAGGACATTTTTCATATTTGAAGCTACATAGGCCACATCATCTCTCTTCATGGCCAAAATAAGCTCCTCCACCTCAGGATGTCTAAATATCCTATTAATATCAAGATTTTCATAGACTTCTCTTGTGGATATCCCAAACTTAGGCTTTACCACCACCAATATATGATTTTTAAATGGCTTAAGTGGAGTGATTATCTCTCCAATACCTTCGCAGAGAGCTGTACCTCCCACCATACAATAAGGAACGTCTGCTCCTAGCTTAAGTCCTAGGGGTATAAGCTCCTCCACGGGTGCATTTACGCCAAACAATCTATTAAATGCAAGCAGTGCTGCTGCAGCATCTGAGCTGCCGCCTGCCATTCCCGCTGCCACAGGAATATTTTTCTTTATGTGCACTCTAACACCTTCACTAATATTGTAGGCCTCCATAAAAAGCTCTGCCGCTCTATACACCAGATTTTTATTGTTGCTAGGAAGAAAAGCTTTGTTAGTGGATAGTTTTATACCGCTGTCTTCTTTATCTAAGGTAAGTACATCATATATATCTACCTGCTGCATTATCATCTTTAAGAGATGGTATCCATCCTCTCGCTTTCCAACTACATCTAGTGCAATATTAATTTTAGCATAGGCCTTCACCTGCATATATTTACACCTCCCAACCCCATTGTATTCTTTCTGCTACTTTATATTATTGTATCACAATAAAAACCCCAGGAAAATAAAAAGTGGCTTTCGCCACCTTTTATAGAGCAGTACTGTTATCCTTTAATTTCTCACTAATCTCCTTAACAAGACTTACAAGAGGCTCATATTTTTCGAAGAATATTATAATTAGATCTCCTGGAAGTGCATTGTCAATTGCACGGCTAAGAGCTTCTACCTCATTTAAAACTATCTCACATTTATTCTCATTAAACCCTGTAGAAAGCACTCCCTTTTTTAATAGCTCCGCTATTTCACCACTTTTTCGCCCTCGTTTGTCTAAGTCCTCCTTGATATATATTTCATCAAGGTTAAGTCCTGAAATCCGCCCTACTTCTACTACATTGCTGTCTAGCCTATCTCCTGGCACTCCAATAATACCAATTAATTTATTTGGCTTTAATCCACGGCAGCCCTCCATAACAGCTCTATAGCCTTCAATATTATGTCCATAATCTAATATTATAGTTGCACCCTTTATATTATAGACATTAAACCTGCCTGGATTCTGCTCCTCATTGCAATAAAAGCTTTGAAGTCCCTTTCTTATGATGCTGTAATCTACCTTCATAGCCACCAGTGCTGCTGTTGCTGCCAGGGCATTTTCTATATTGTATCTCAGCTTTCCGCCCATGGTTATAGCTATTTCATCCTCTCTTATAAGAGGAGTTATCCTGCTGCCCTGCTGAATATATATATATCCATTACAGCAGTATATGCCAAGCCCTCCTGCTCTTAGATTGTTCTGTAGATGTACATTGTCTCTATCCTTTGAAAAGAGAACTACATTCCCTCTTGCCCTTTGTATAATCTTCATGCTCCAAGAGTCCTCTGCATTTAAAACTGAGTAGCCATCAGGCTTTACTGTTTCCACCACCAATGATTTCACCAGTGCTAAGTCCTCCATGGTATCAATATTATCCAGCCCCAAATGATCCTCAGTAATATTGGTTATTACTCCAACGTCTGCCTCCTCATAAGCAAGCCCTCTTCTTATCATGCCTCCACGGGCTGTTTCTAAAACTGCTGCCTCTACAGACTTATTCATAAGTATTGTTAAAGCACTGTCTGGTCCTGTAGTATCACCCTTTTCAATACAGCTATTATTTACGTAAATTCCTCCTGTAGTGGTCATGCCTACAGACAATCCAGTCATGGAGAGCACGTGGCCAATTAACCTAGTTGTAGTAGTTTTGCCATTAGTTCCTGTTACCGATATCACCGGTATATTTTTAAATTCCTCACCAAATATCATATCAAGTATTGCCCCAGCAACATTAATGGGCTCACCCTTAGAAGGATAGTGGTGCATTCGTATTCCAGGTGCAGAATTAACTTCAATTATTGCACCTCCATCACTTAGGGGAATACTAATATCCTCACAGCAAATGTCTATACCACATATATCTAAACCAATAGTCCTTGCACATCTCTCGAGTATTTCAATGTTTTCCTCACAGATTTTCTCAGTACAATCCACTGCCATACCGCCTGTAGAAAGATTGGCATTTTCTCTTAGTATCAGCCTTTCACCAGCTTTTAAAATAGTGGTAAGCTCTGCTTTCTGTTTCTTAAGGTAATGCATAAGCTCCTTATCCGTCTTTATCCTAGTAAGGGGCTTTTCGTGATCCTCTCCCCTTAAGGGATTGTCATTTACTTCCTCTATGAGCTCCTCTACAGTTTTTACTCCATCACCTATAACAAAGGGCGGTATTCTTTCAGCGCAGGCTACCAGCTTGCCATTAATTACACAGGCTCTATAGTCTCTTCCCGCTATGAAACGCTCCACTATAATACTCTTATATTCAGAGCTAAGACTTTCATAGGCCTTAAGAGCTTCTATTTCATTTTGTATGTTTACTATAACCCCAGCGCCTTGATTACCATATCTTGGCTTTAACACAATTGGGTAGCCAAGACTCTCAGCCTTTAAAAGTAAATCCAGAGTATTATTAACCAAGCCTCCCGGTGCTACTGGAATACATTGAATGTTAAGCAGCTCCTTGGTCAAAAGCTTGTCACAGGATATATCTACACCTACACAGGAGGTGTTCTCCCCAATGGTTGCTTCCATATACCGTCCAGCCTTTCCATAGCCTAGCTGCATAGTACTGTATTCTCCTATTCTTATAACAGGAATTCCTCTTTTTTCAGCCTCGTAAAATATGGCTCCCGTACTTGGTCCAAGCTCCTCCTCCCTTAAGGTCTCCCTTAGAACCTTCATCCTCTCCTCTAGATTAAAATCCCTCTGTATGCAAAGTGCATTTATTAAGTCTACCGCCACACTGCCTGCTTCTAGTGCAGTATTTCTATATTCATATTCATATATTATATAGTATTTATCTCCATGAATTTCCCTTGCCTTACCATATTTCACTTCCATACCAAGCCTGTTTTGAATTGCCAGGATTATATGCTCGCAGATATGGGCAAGATAAGTTCCCTCCCGCAGCCTCTTTACAAAACCACCCTTTTCTCCTATGCCGCAGTAATGCTCCTCAAGTTCTGGTAAAATGGTGAGTAGCCTATTGTTAAACCCATCTATTTCCACACTCGGGGTTTCACAATATCCTTCTAAATCTACATCCATTCTTATGCATCTCTTTAGTGCATATATGTTCTTCTTCTCCAAAACTTTAACTTCTGTTATTTTCATGGTTTTCCTCCTTGATTGGTTCCCTTGAAGAAATATCAAAACTGTCTCCTTGTTTTAGAATATGCATTTTTATGTGAAACATGGATAGAACTTCATCTGGATACTGCTCTGACACATTGCTGTAGGTGATATCCATTCCATCTATAACATATACTGCTCCAGAGCCAATTACATGAAAAAGATCCTCGTTTACAATAATAGCTGTGTCTTCATCAATTCCTACTCCCAGGCATTGAGGATTTTGTGCAATACCTGCAAGCAGTCGTCCTAATCGCCCCCTCTGAGCAAAATGCTGATCTATTATAACCTCGTTTAAAAGCCCTAAGCCTGGTGCCATCTTTAGGGTGCATTTCCTTGGCGATTCCTCATCCATGCCCTGCACGATCATGGTATCACTCATAACAGAGGCACCTGCAGAAGTCCCTACATATACACAGCCATTTTTATAGGCCTTTTTCATGGATTTATAAAGGGGAGTTCCTCCCAATAGTCCTGTTATTTTTAATTGGTCTCCTCCTGTAAAAAAAACTAGAGCTGCCTTTTCAATAAGTTCTATATTATAATCCTTAAAAGCATCTTCTCTGCATTGTATATCTAACTGTTCAACCTTCTTGATTCCTAAGCTATAAAAAATATCCCTATACTCATTCCATACTTCCTTCGGTAAATCTGTGGCAACAGTAGCTATCAACAAATACCCTTCTTTGTGTTTTACAGTATGGCATACCTCCTTAAGGATTCCCTTTTCTCCCTTTTTATCTTCCCCCCCACCTATGATGATAAGGCTACACCCCTCACTCATATAAAAAAACACCTCACTTTTCCGGTATTTTTTATTTTTTCCACATGACTTGAAGTTATGCATTAAAGGAAAATTTTATAAAGCTATTGACATACGAACAAACGTTCGATATACTAAAATCATTAAAGAAATATTAAGAGGTGAGTTAATTCATGAGAAGCAATATGGAAAATGTTACTGCTGCTTTTATAGTAAAGATAGACTACGGTGTAAAGGATTGTGATGTCTGCACACCTTATAAAGGTGTACAATTATCCTCCGTGAATAACAATGGCTCAAGATACATGGTAGCTGGGGGAATTTATAATAAAAATAGGGGTGCTCTCATGTTTGAAGCTCGCTCACTGGAAGAAGCGGAACAGCTTAAGAAAAATTGTTCAGAAGGACATGCTCAAATCCGCCAGATGCTCTTTAAAAAGGAGAGCCCAGTTCAAAGCTCCTTATAGGGATAAATAGATATACCCATTTAGGGCAAAGGGCTAAGTATTATATTGGTCATTTGCCCTATTAGCATTCTCTTGTGTGAAAAATAATAGTATAATTTAAATATTGAATATTATATTTAGGAGGAGAATGAGATGTCAAAGGTTGTTGAAAGGTTTTTGAAATATGTAAAGTTTGATACAAAGTCAGATGAGGAAAAGGAATGCTGCCCTAGCACTGAAGGTCAAAGAGTCCTTGGAAAAGAGCTTATTCTAGAGCTAGAAAAATTAGGACTTCAAGAGGTTATGATGGACTCTAATGGCTATGTAATGGCTACCCTTCCTGCCAATACGGCTAAGAGCATCCCCGTCATTGGTTTTATTGCTCATATGGATACCAGTCCTGACATGAGTGGTGCCAATGTAAAGCCTCAGGTTATTGAAAATTATCAAGGAGGAGACATAGTTTTAAACTCTGCAGAAAATATAGTACTATCTCCAAAGGCTTATCCAGAGCTTTCTAATTATATTGGTAAAACTCTTATAACCACAGATGGTACCACTCTTCTTGGTGCAGACGACAAGGCTGGTATTGCTGAGATTTTAACTGCTGTAGAATACCTAATAGAGCACAGTGAAATTCCACACGGCACCATAAAGGTAGCCTTTACCCCTGATGAGGAAATAGGCCGCGGCGCAGATCTATTTGATGTAGCTAAGTTCAATGCTGATTTTGCCTACACTGTAGATGGAGGCTCCCTAGGAGAGCTGGAGTGTGAAAATTTCAATGCAGCTGGTGCAAAGGTCATAATAAATGGCATCAATGTTCATCCTGGCTCTGCAAAGAATAAGATGGTGAATTCTATGCTCATTGCATCAGAGTTTATTTCTCTTCTTCCTCGTGACGAAACACCTTCAAACACTGAAGGCTATGAAGGCTTTTTCCATCTCACCTCTATAAATGGAGAGGTAGAAAAGACTACTCTAAACTACATCATAAGAGACTTTTTCATGGACTCCTATGAAAAAAGAAAGGCTTTATTAAAAGAGCTGGAAGCTAAATTAAATGGAAAATATGGTGAAAACACTGTAAGGGTTGAAATAAAGGATCAATATAAAAACATGAAAGAAAAAATTCAACCTGTTATGCATATAGTGGACACTGCAGAGAAGGCCATGATGCTATCTGAGGTAACTCCTAAAGTAGTGCCTATAAGAGGAGGCACTGATGGTGCAAGGCTATCCTTTATGGGACTGCCTACTCCTAACCTGTTTACTGGAGGAGAGAATTTTCATGGCAAGTTTGAATATATTTCTACCTATTCCATGGAAAAGGCAGTAGAGGTAATTCTAAATATTATAAAGCTTTACTCTGAGAATTAGTTGGAGGAGTAAGATGAAAATCGCCCTTTGTGAAATGGATATAAAGTGGGAAGAGAAAGAAGAAAATAAAAAAACTGTAGCTACCTTTCTTACGCACTGTGCTGCAATAGGCGCAAAGCTTGTATTATTCCCAGAGATGACCTTAACAGGCTTTACCATGAATGCAGCCTGTGCTGCAGAGGACAATTATAAGACTAGTGCCTTTTTTATAGAGTGTGCTGTAAAATATAAGCTTGCTGTAGGTTATGGCTCCGTCACCTTAGGAAAGGATAAAAAGGGTCGTAATAACTACAGTATCATCTCTAAAAGCGGCGAAGATATAAGCTCCTACTGTAAGCTTCATCCCTTCAGCTTTGGAGAGGAAAGCAAGCACTACAACAGAGGCAACGAGCTATCTATCTCTTCTCTAGAGGATTTAACGCTGTCTACCTTTATATGCTACGATTTAAGATTCCCAGAAATATTTCAAGCAGCATCTAAAAATTCAGAGCTAATAACCGTAGCTGCCAATTGGCCAGAGGTAAGAAGAGAGCATTGGATTACTCTGCTTAGGGCTCGAGCCATAGAAAATCAGTGCTATATAGCAGGAATAAACCGTATTGGAAGAGGGGGCAGCATAGACTACTGCGGAGATTCTTCAGTATACTCTCCAGATGGAGAGCTAGTGTCTAGACTGGAGCTTTCCTTAGGGGAGCTTGGTAATATTTACACCGCAGATATTGATGCCTCTATAGTGCACTCTGTAAGAGATCGTTTTAGGCTAAAGGATGACCGCAGAGTAGACTTTTATATATCTCAGTATGAAAAACAACTAAAATAGCTAAAGGGCAGTGAAGAGTTTATCTTCACCGCCCTTTTTTATTTTGTCTATGGAATTTTTTTAAAGGTATAGGAGTTCATGTCCTTGGAGAGCACTTCAAACTCATATCCTCTTGACTTTAAGCCCTCAATAATTTCTGGAAGAGCTTCAACAGTAGTATCCTTAGGATCTAGGTCATGCATAAGAATTATAATATGATTTTGTCCATTTGCTTGTCCTAGAACAGTTTTTACAATTACATCCTTACTTTGTCTTGCGGCAGATGCATCTGTAGAATCAACGTTCCAGTCAAAGGCCACATAACCCTTTTGCTTCATAACAGGAAGTATCTCATCCATTAGCTTCTTTCCGCCATAGCTGTAGCTAACAGTATTGTTAGAGCCGCCTGGATATCTTAGTATTGGCTGCGGTGCAACTCCAGTAGTTTCAGTCAAAAACTTTTCAAGCTTTTCTACGTCATCTGTAAAGTTGTTTACAGAGCTATATACGTACTTGTAATCGTGGGAATAGGTATGATTTGCAAGTATATGTCCTCCTTCAGCTATGGCCTTGTACGTGCTTGCGAGCTGTGGCTTACCTGTAACAAAGAAGGTAGCCTTAATATCATATTTTTTTAGAATGTCTAATATTTTACCTGTATGATTGGAAGGCCCATCATCAAAGGTTAAATATGCTATTTTCCTGTTTTTCATCTGTTCTTGATACTGTGTCTGCTTTTCCTTTAGACTTGTCTCTAGGCTAGCCATTTCCTTAGTTATCTTGTCATTATTATCATTAACTTCCTTCATTTCTGAAAGCAGCTTATTATTATCGCTATTAATTTTAAGTATTGCAGCTTCCACTGATACTGCACCTGCCAGTGCAATAATAAGAGCTGTAAAGACTACCATTCTTGTTATCTTCATGGCTTTAGATTGTCTTCTAAACATATATTATCCCCTCATCTCTTAATGATATCTATTAATCGGTGAACTACCGTAGCTTTCTACACAAATTTACTTCTTCAATTATTTTTTTAATTATTTCTTTAATTTTTTATCCATGGCTTCATTATCCTTTTTAAGCTTGTCCAACTCAGCAGCAGTATCCTTCTGTTTAGTTTTTAGCTCCTGTATATTTTGTTTAAGCTGACTGTTATAGGCCCTGTATTCCTTTATCTTACCTGCTCTAAATATGGCAAGGGTAACAGCACCTGCTATCAAGATTACCATTATAATTATACTAACAGTACCCTTCCTCCTCATATTATCCACATCCTTTCTGTTATCACTATATCGACATTATTATACACTATAATTTCCTAATCTGCATTAAAACTGCCATACATTTTAGTTACAATTTAATTACAAAGCCCTAGAAAACACTAGAAGCTTTTATTCTATGCTTTAAAGGGCTTTATTTATAGCATTATAATTTACACCAGCTTTAAAATAGACATTAGTTCTTCCTCTACTAGATTATCATATTCACCATTTCTATAATTTGCTACATACTCTTTTTGCTTCTCTGCTGGCAGTCTCATGATCTTCTCTGTAAGCATCTTTGGTACCTCAATATAAGCTCCTAGAGGCTGCATTTCACCATCAAAGCAAAGCACCGTAGGTATTCTAGAAACCCCCACCATCTCCTCAAGCAGTTCTTTATTACCTGACAGATGAAAATAATATGCTTCAATGCTGCTAGAAGCCTGAGCTATCCTCTCAACAAAGGGCAGGGTGGCAGTACAATCTGGACAATATCCCTCTGAGAAAACAAGGAGAATTCTCTTTTCCTCATTATTTTTTAATATATCCATACTTGCTAAAGAAAGGGCCTTGCTGCTATAAACCTTTAAAAATACCTCCCTTTGCTCTGGTGTTAATTCTGAGACATACTGTTCAAAGCTCATACCATCTTTAACATTCACCATATTTACCTCTCCTTTCTATGTTGTTAAAAAATTTTTAACTTTGTTTCTTATTATATTTTCTCATAGATGGAGAGAAAATAAAATGCTATTATAAAGTAAAGTAAGCTGTGGAGGTGTTATAGTGGATATAATCTTTTTAGGAGATAGTTTAACCTTTGGCTATGGCCTCTCTTCTGGCAATGGCTTTATAAGGCTTATTTCCTCCACAATGACTGCACGAATAAAAAATCTAGGGTATAATGGAGCCACCAGCTGTTACTTACTTGATATACTCTATGAAAGAGTGATTAAAAGTCGTCCCCATTTAGTGCATATAATGATGGGCACCAACGATTTTCTTATGAATTATTCTGTTGATTCAGTTATGGAAGTATTGGATATAATGATAGATGACTGTAAAAGTATTAACTCCTCTGTGATTATTGGTATTCCCCCTTTGATTGCAGAGAATTTGGCCATAGAGTACTGGGACAGTGATGTGGATTATACTGCTGTAAATGAGAAATTAATCTGCTATAGAAATAGTATTATTGACTATTGCAGGGAAAAGTTTATTCCTTACATAGACTATCTCACTCTTATTCGTGAGGACATCCCCCTGCCCTTGTCTGAAAAATATATAGATGGTATACATCCCTCTGATGCGGTACAGCCTTATATGGCTGAAGCAGCTAAGAGACTTATTAAGGAGCATCTTATGAATGGAAAAGCCTAAAATAATAAAAAGATTTGGTTATATGAAGGAGCTGCATAAAAGAAACTTTAAAAACTACTTTGTACCTATTATGTGTCCTAAGACAGAACCCTTAAGGAATAACTCCATCCATTGGGTGGGTCATGCTACTGTAGTTATAAATGTGGAAAGTAAAGTAATAGTAACTGACCCTGTTACCTCCTTTGCTTTAGGACATTTAAAGAGAAAGGTTCGCCCTTCTCTTATTCTATCTTCACTTCATATAGACTATATATTGCTGTCCCATGGACACATGGATCATTTTCACACCCCCACTCTTAGTTTTCTAAACAAAGATGCTGTGGTAATAGCTCCTCCTGGCTATAAAAAGCTAATTCTTCCCCTAGGCTTTAAAAAGGTAATTGAATTGAGTCCTGGAGAAGAATATGCAGATGAATATATTGAGATTAAGGTCTATAAAGCCAATCATGATGGCAGAAGATATTATTTGGGCAATTACATTGACAGTAATTCTTATCTTATATGCAGAAAGGGGAAATCCGTGTTTTTTGCAGGAGACACAGCCTATACCGAAAATTTTAAAGCTATAAAGGCAGATATAGCCCTAATGCCTGTAGGCTGCTATAGACCTGAGGAATTCGAAAAAATGCATTGTACTCCACTGCAGAGCTTTAAAATGTTTAAAATGATGGATGCAAAGCTTATGGTACCAATTCACTATAAAACCTTTATTCTCTCTCAGGAGGAGGATGAGGACACTGTGGAGACCTTAAATGCTATCAATGATGGCACTATAAAGCTCCTTGACATAGGAGAAACTCTGGATATTTAGTACTATAATAAGCCACCTAACATGTTTTTTATTGCGCAGCTTCAACGAAGGCTTACGCTTTAACATACTAGGTGGCTTTATTAATTCTTTTTTTCTATGCTAATTCAATAAATCTGTCTATCTGCTCTTCGATAAGTTTAAGAGAGCTCCTCCAGAAGTTCACATCGTGAATATCCACTCCCATAAGCTTTGTGATATCTGCAATCTTCATCTTGCCTGTAACAGAAAGCAGCTTATCATAATCCCCTATAAATTTCTCTCCACGCTTTAGATATTCAGCGTAAAGTCCCTTGGCAAAGAGCAGTCCAAAGGCATAGGGGAAGTTATAGAAATTGGCTTCAGCATAATAGTAGTGAGGCTTATTTACCCACATATAAGGATGTAGTAATTCCTCATCAAGTGCTGAACCATAGGCCTTAATCTGTGCCTCCATCATAAGCTCTTTAAACTCCTCTGAGGAAAGGGCACTTTCTTTTCTTCTCTCAAATATGGCAGACTCAAATAGAAATCTACTGTATATATCCACAATTACCTGTGCCTCATCAGAGATATCATTTTCTAGTATTGTAAGAGCCTCTGCTCCGCCGGCCTTTTTAAGAGCAGCATTTTTAACAATGGTTTCACAGAATATAGAAGCTGTTTCTGCAATAGGCATAGGATAGTTTGTGTTAAGCAGCCTTTCATCATTTAAGCATGCTCCATGATAGCCATGACCTAGCTCATGGGCAAGAGTAGCTACATCGCTAAAGCTCCCTGTAAAATTACTCATAATTCTACTCTGCTTTATAGGAATAAGATTAGAGCAAAAGGCTCCTCCCCTCTTCCCTTCTCTTGTCTCTGCATCTATCCAGCCCTCTTCAAAGGCTGTGGCAGCATAGTCAGAAAGCCTTTTACTAAAGCTGTTAAAGTTTTCAACTATAAAGTCTCTAGCCTCTTCGTAGGTAAAGCTCATCTCTGCTCCTCCCACCGGGGCAAACATTTCATAGAAGGGTAATCCACCCTCATAGCCTAATAGCTCAGCCTTCTTCCTAAAATATCTGTTAAAGGCAGGAAGACTTTCCTTTATGGCTGTAAGCATAGCCTCTAAACTTTCTCTGTCCATTCTAGAATTAATAAGGGTTTCCTCTAATGGTGAAGAATATCCTCTCATTTCACTTAGAGTAAGCACCTCTCCCTTTATACCATTTAAACAGGCTGCAGAGGATTCCTCTATCTTTTTATAAGCCTTAAGCTCTGCCTCATACGCAGCTTTTCTCACCTCACCGTCCTTGTGGTGAGCCATATTTCTAACTACCGGCAGTGGAAGCTTCTTCTCTTCCCCATCTACTACTATGTCCACAAGTAGTGTTGAGGTTATAAGGTTTTGGAGCTTACTCCAGGCAGCAGAACCGGTGTTTTTCATTCTGGCTATTACTCTCTCTTCCTCTTCACTTAAGAGATATTTATTCTTTCCTGCAATCTCATTGATAAAGAAGCTGTGCTCCTTTGATAGCTCATCTTTACTTATTATTTCCTCAAGGTTGTGCAGAGCTCCTATCCACTTTTGGAAGGCTACCTCTGCAGAATTAAGCTCTGTAAAAAGTCTTTCAAGCTTCTCCACTTCCTTTTGAGCCACACTATTTTTTGCCTCTACGCTTAAGGTTAGCTCACAGAAGTTGTATAGCCTAATTGCCAAATTATTAAATTCTGTCATATAGCTTATGTACTTAGCTATCTTCTTCTCAGGATTTTCACTGTTTAAAAGCTCCTCGCCGCACCAGTTAAGTATCTCAGAGACCAAGCTTTCTAAAGTATTTTTATCTTGTTCAAATTCCTTGCTTTTAAAGGATTTGTACAGAGGACTTAAGTCCCATCTCATATTCATACCTTCTACCCCCTTTTGTGTCAATATTATACCATATTATCCCACAAAATGTTTAAATTTTATAAAAAATTTTTAAACTTTTCATTATTTTCTCCACTAGATTTATGTTGTTCATAGCAGCAAAGAAAACTCGAAACACTTATAATTTTGTAATTCTTGTAATAATATTATAAAGGTACCGATATTTTTACATATTTTTATGTTATTATATTATTGACACAATTATGTGAACATATTAATTTTATTCTTTTGGGGAGGTTATATCATGAAGAAGTCATCTTATCTATGGGGAACAGCTCTTATTCTTTTAGGGGTATTTCTCATACTAAACAATATCTTTCATATTGAATTTTTTAGCATGAGGTATTTATGGCCTTTATTTATCTTAGTTCCTGGTCTAATGTTTGAATTGGATTACTTTATTAATCATAGAAACTCAGGCCAGCTTGTACCTGGCGGCATTTTAACCACCATAGGAGTACTATTTTTATTTCAGGTATTTACCAATTATCAGTATTCCTCCTATACCTGGCCAATCTATCCTCTATCCATTGCCATAGGGCTTTTTCAGCTTTATCTTCATACAGACAATTCCCGTGGCCTTTTGGTACCAGTGTTTATAATCGGCGGATTCTCCCTTGTAAGCCTTGCAGCTTTAATACTTAAAGACTTTGCTCCTTGGTTTAATGAAGGACTAATCTTCCCTGCAGTACTTATACTGGTTGGAATATATGTGCTTGTTAGAAAGAAGTAACCCTCTTTGTGAAAGGGTGGTGTAATAATGAGAAAAATAGGAACCATATCCTCTGCACTTAGTCTTATTTTCCTTGGTTTGTGGCTTTTTATTCGACAAACAGACCTTTCCTTAGCTCAAGATTTTTACTCCTGGTGGCCAGTGATACTGATTATTCTTGGCATAGAGGTAATTGCCCTTACTGCTTCTTCACCTGTGGGCACGCGTCCACGTTTTAATTTCCTAATAATACTTTTTATACTCATATTCATGCTTTTTAACCTCTTCTATGGTTTTGAGGCCGTAATGAATGAGGGTGGTTTTTTTAAGCGTTTTAGCCCTGATAATTACAACTATTCACTAAACCATGACTTAGGTTCTATAGGTTATGATGAGAGTTTTGCAGTGCTTAATAATAGCTTAACCCTTAAGGTTAATAATGCTTCTCTAAAGCTTATAGATAGCAGTGATACAGATTTTAAAGTAAAGGGAAAGATATTTTTCCAAAAGAGAAGAATGTCTATGAATTACACTCCAGAGACTAAAAATACTCCAGATAATAAGGATGGCAGCTTTATCATAGACTTTACCGGGGAACCAAAGGCTCAGGAGTTAACTATCTCCCTGCCTAAGGATTGTAAGCTCACCATAATAGGTGATAACGTCCAGGTCCTTGGAGCGGATGGGGTCCTTATGGAAGCCATTGATATTCAGGCTGCTAATGGAAATATAGACATAAGGGGAGCTATGCCCTTCATGAATATAGCTTTAGATAATGGAAGGGTTAATGTTAAAAATCAGCAGTGTAAAAACGTAGTCATCAACCTAAAAAATGGACTTGTAGTTATGAATACTGAAGATAAGAACCTCACAGTCCTTGTAAAGGTTTATCTTGGCACTGCAGAGCTAAATGGTGACACAGCGGTAAGCTCCTCCTTAGTTAGCTCACTGGGCACTGCTAAGGGTAAGGTTAGCATAAATGTAAATAGCGGTGTTGCAAAATTTTTTTCTGAATAAAAATAACTCATGGTTCAAATGGAAGTCCTATGAACCATGAGTTTATTTATTTTTTTACAACAATGCTCTTCCTGGAATTATTAACTTTTCTCCTGCCTTTAGGCAGTTAATATCCTCTATATCATTTAACTTAGCAATGTCATCCATGGTAGTATAATATCTTTTAGCTATCTTCCAAAGGGTATCCCCACACTGCACCACGTATATGGTTATGCTGGCCTTCTTCTTAGGCACCTCTCCCTCTACTGGAAGAATATTAACCATAAATTCCTTATTGGTTAAATAGCTTACCTTAGCATAGGCACAAACTACAGCCTTCACTGCTATGGTATTTGCTTCTATGGCGGTCTCTAGAGAATCTAGATGAATCTTTGCTATACACTGCATGTCAATCTTGGTCTTAGGAATGTCTATTGAAGCTGTAAAGGGCATTTCATCCTCTGTCATGGAGAGATTATTCTCTTCATCCTCTGTCCTATACATAACAGCTACCTTTAAGATGCCATCAACTACTACTTTGTCCTCAACTATCTTCTTGTCTACTATGCATACCTCACCACAGCTCATAATGCTTTCCATAACTCTATGTGCTGAGCTCTCAAGCTCTAGATTTCCCTTAACCATTACCTCTGAAGTATTTTGTCCATGTAATACATTTAATTGGTAATTTTTCTTCTCCATATCCATTATGGCTCTTGGGGAATAGATATCCTCAATTGTCTCTATCTCTTCTTTATATACCACCTGAGCGTAGGCCTTTACCATGGCTTCCACATCTATGATTCTGCTTTCTCCAAGGTCATCTTCCTTTATATCCACATTTAGTGAATCCACTCTAAAGTCACCCATGCTGTGCATTGTACCTGTGGCTCCATCCATCTCAACTTCCTTGTCTATAACCACATTCTCTTCCAGCATAGCAACCTCTCGGGTATCCTTGCCCCTATAGAGGAGCTTAAAACAAACCATGGCGCTTAGCATTACCTTACCCTCAAAGAGCTTTATTTCTTTTTTACGGATAAGAGCATCACACATGAGTATTGTACCAAGCTGTGGCCTATCCTTTGGAATTTGAAGCTGACAATTTGCTGCTATATCTTCCTTTACAACGCCAAGTATCTTGTCTATAGTGGCAGGATTCCTGAGTAGTTGCATCTCATCCATGCCAGATACTTCCTTTACAAATTCAAAATCGTAGCTTCTATACACCTCGCATCTTAATTTTATTATGCCCTCGATGGAGATCTTTCTCTCATTTACTATGTTCTTTTCCATGTGCTCAATATAGCATTCTGCTTCACAGGTCATTTTGTGGTCTGCGCCAGAAATTTCTATATAATTTGAGAACTTTGAGGTATAGCTAACCTTGTATATCCCTAGCTTTTCCTCTTCCCTTGCCATATAGAGAAGGTTGTACTCAATTTGACCCTCTACATAGACCTTATCCTGCATAACCTCTTTGCTAACAATAGATGGTCTTGCATCCAGCATTAGTATCTTTTCCACATCTGGATGTGTATCTGGTATGAGATACTCAGCTTTAACTACAGTATCACAAAAATTCTCTGCAAGAAGCTGTTCACATTCTATATTTTCCTTTATCAGCTCCAAAGCCATTTCACTACCTCCCATAAAATACCTACTATTAATGTATATAACACCCCTATTGGAAATATGATAAGGTGCATAGAAATATTTTACGCATACTAATGCAACAGGGTGATAATGATAATTCTTTGCGCAAAATTCGCTTTTATTGTCGAAAAAACAACAAATTTTGCTGTATTGCAAGTTGACATCTTTATAAATTTGCATTATCATAAGATATGGTTATTGACCATATAACCTCTCATAAATTCTCAATACCCTTTTATACCATAGTTGAAAGATGGAACCCACCATCTTTCTTTTTTTAATGGTATTCACTTTAATAAAAAAATGTGAAATGGCAGCTTACAAGACTATACTTTATAATGCAACCCTTGAAGTTGAATTCACTTCAATAAAAAAATAAGAAAGGGCAGCTTACCCTTTCTCTTGTAAATTACTCTTTATTAATTATGGATGTAGTTATTTTTCTATACAGCAAAGTCTATTTGAACGGTTTTTGTTAACACGTCTGAATAGCTATATGTCACAGTCCTTTGGGTGTCATCATCCAGTCTTATAACAAAGATGCTTGGATAGGTCTTTTCAATTATTCCTTTGTTTATTAAGACCTTTCTTCTGCCGCCATTGGCTTTTAGCGTAACTCTTTCGCCTACATGACTTTCAATGTCTTTTTTGATGGAGGCTAATACATTGGTTTTTTCCATATAAACACCCTCTTTCCACAGGTAATATTATATAACAAAAATTCACTTATGTCAAATAAACTATATATTTTATCAGCTTCAACGGTAATTTGTCAATATTAATTTTTTGTTAACAAAACTGATGAAGCTCTTACTGTATTAGTTTACCCGGGAAAGGAATATATATTCACCTTTTTACACATATGGTGACTTTGGAAATCCCTCTCTGTATTTTCCTCTAGTCTGAAGTCCACCTATACCCTGGGTACCCGTCACTGTATTAGTTAGAGCGTCCTGGATAGATACTATGCTGCTTATGCTGGCATAGGCAATTTTTTCGCATAAAAATACTGGGTCTAGACAGTGAATAAGCACTCTTCCAGGAGAGCTTGCAAAATTAGCCCCAGCATCTAGAATTGCTTCGTAGCAGGACTGACAAGCGCCTGCAAAGACTACAAGTCCATCGTAATCTGGCTGGTACTCTCTTATTTTTGTCACAGACTCTACAAAATATCTTGAGTTTCTATAATTATTAAGATCCATATAGTCCTTTACATCCTTTGCTATGGCATCATGACCTGTAATCACCACTATATCTGGCCTGTGCTGTTTTATTAGCTCAAGTACCTGAACAGGCTGTTCCTTCTCTGGAATAACCCTTCCCACAGCTTCTATAGACAGCTGTTTATATACCTTAAGGCAATTATCTAGATAATCAGCATCACCGTCAATATGCAATACCTTTCCTGGCCTGCCAAAGGTCATATCAGAAGTAGACTCTGTTTTTGACTGATTTTTCTCAGGAAAGGGCTTTGCACTTCTGTAGTTCCTTATAGTTGTATCTTTATTTCTAGTGGCCAGAATGGTTTTTATAGAGGCATTTACTTTCTTGTTTAGCTTTTGATCCCTAGAGGCCATTACATCTACAGAAGCCTCTTCTAGATCCTCCTCTGGAGCATCTGCCACCACTCTCAAATTTATACCCTTTATGGTATAAATTTTTCTTCCCCCTATGTCCTTCATATCTACAATTCTAAAGGTTACATCCTTACCGTAGGACTTTCTTACAACTAAATCTCCTATATCCAAAAAATACTCACCCCATAACAATTATATATTCATTATATGTTAATGGGTTCTTATGGTGTGCCTAAAACCTCCTCCCCCTAACCCCAACAGATTTAATATTTTTAAATAAAGTTCCACTTTTATGCTAAGAATGCTTAAAAACATGAGAATTTTGGACATGTTATTTCTATGTCACAAGCTGCCTGAAAGATCCTTTTTATAAGGGTGCTCCGTTTCCCATCTGTGCTCGCTGCACAGGTATGCTTATAGGCTATATTCTTGCAATTATTGGTATTTGTTTTATAAATATACCTATATGGCTTGCACTTCTGCTTTTATTACACATGGGCATTGATGGTGTTGGTCAGTTTTATGGCAGGTGGAAGAGTAGCAATACTAGAAGATATGCATGTTTAAAGCCCTTATAAGAACTATCTTATAGGGCTTTAATTATTATTTCCTTTCATACTATTCCCTTTGATTATAATACTTTTTAAATTCCTCTATAAACCTCATGTAGTTCTCCTGTTCCTCTATGAGGTCATTTATTTTATTGTTAAAGGTTGTTGGTGCCCAATTTACTTCGTTATAATAATATCTGTTTGATAACCTCCAAAATCTCTGAGGAAATAAGAAAAATGCATATAATAGCCTGTATTCATCTGTTGAAAGGGTTGCAACTTCATTATAGGCATCTATAATAAGCTGAGCATACTCCATATCCCAATCCACTCTCTTTAAAACCTTAATCATAAAGGCAGATAGATCATATGCCCTCACTTCTTTTTTGCAATAGTCAAAGTCTATAATATTATAGTTTTCCTCTGCATCGATGATAATGTTATGATAGGTATAATCATGATGACAAAAGCTCTTATCCTCTTCAGTAATCCTGCATATCTCCATATACTCTGAATCCTCTAATACAGCCATAGCCCTTTTCCCCAAATCCTTGTAAAAGCCAACAGATTTAATATAGCACAGATCAAAGCTGCTCTTTACATTTCTTTTTCTAGCCATATCTCTCATCTTCTCAAAGGACTTAATCCTTTTGTCCATGAGGTGGGGCCATCTTCCAAGGTCTGTCTTTAGCTTACTGTTTTCTGGAGGATCATAGCCTTTAGATGCTTGATGCATCTCTGCTAAGTTTTGAGCAGCCTTTTGTAGCTCCTCCTTATTGTGAAAATCACACTCCCTCCCTTCAATCCACTCGGAAAGTGTATAAAAGTCATCGTTAACGGTGGCATAGGGATTGCCCTCTATATTTAAGCAATATTTATCCACCTTAGTAAAGCCCTTTTGAATAAGATGTTCCTTGGCACCGTAGACAAATAAAAGCTTTTGAGTACCGTAATTTATTTTCTTTAAACATCTCATACCCTTATTGGTTTTGAGCAGATATACACCTTTGTTGGGCTTTATACTCTCAATTTCAATATCAAACTGTCTGGCAATTTCAAATTCTCTCATCATTGCAATCACCCCCCTATAATTTATATGAGTACCTCCTTCATTTTAGAAGGATATTTATTAACACTTTTAAGGGTGCAGAAATATAATAGACTATGACTATGGTTGAAAGGGATGCCATATGAAAATAGGAATTGACGGAAGAGCAGCCTGCTGGTATAGAGGTACAGGTATAGGAACCTATACCTATCAACTTATCAATTCCCTGAATGAAATTGACAAGGATAGTGATTATCTCCTATTTATGCCGGAAAACACAAGCTTTGATATTCCTCTTAATGCTAATTTCCGCCTTAAAAATATAGGAGAAAAAAAGCAGGATAATTTTTGGGATGAGATCAATATTCCAAATATACTAAAAGACGGAGAAATTGAGCTATATCATGTACCACAAAATGGAGTAGGTCTACCAAAGGATAAAAAGTGTCCCTTTGTTATAACCCTTCATGACGTGATCCCCTTTAAAATGCCTGAAACCGTAAGTGATAACTATCTTAGGATTTTTCACAAGGAGCTGCCCCTGCTTCTTCCTCTCTGCGACGGAGTAATAACTGTATCTGAATATTCAAAGCAGGATATTTCAGAGGCCTTTAATTACCCAAAGGAAAAAATTCATGTTACTTATTTAGCCAGCGAACCCATCTACTGCGTTATAAATAAGAGCTTTGCCAAAAGGATAATTAAAAAATATTATAATCTTGAAGGAGACTACATTTTATATATTGGCGGCTTCAGCCCACGAAAAAACATTTTGGGCCTAATTGAAGCCTTCAGTAAGCTCCTCCAAAGCTCAAGTGAGAAGGATTTAAAACTAGTAATTGCTGGCAAGAAGGGAAAGTCCTATGAGCTTTATAAAAAACGAGCAGAAGAGCTGCATGTAGAAAACGACGTTGTTTTCCCTGGCTTTATACCGCTAGAACACCTTCCTTACCTCTATAACTCTGCCAAGCTCTTCGTTTATCCTTCCTTTTATGAAGGTTTTGGACTGCCTCCTCTTGAAGCCATGGCATGCGGAGTACCCGTGGTGGCTTCAAATGTTACCTCCATACCAGAAATCTTTGGTAATTCAGCTCTTTTGGTAAACCCAAGGGACGTGGAGGAGCTCTACCAAGCCCTTTATAGAGGCCTTACAGATGAAGTAAAGCGACAAGAACTCATAATAGAGGGTCTAAATAAAAGCAACAGCCTAAGCTGGGAAAAAACAGCCAGGGAAACCCTCTCTATATACAAAGTTATAACTCATGTGGCATCCACATGAGTTATAACTTTTAATGGCATCCACATGAGTTATAACTTTTAATGGCATCCACATGAGTTATAACTTTACATGCGAACATACGTTTGCTATAATATATATAAACGTATTTTTAATTTAAGGTGGTGCTAGTGGTGAACCTTCACGAAAAACTCAGTATATTGGCAAAGGCCGCTAAATATGACGTGTCCTGCTCCTCCAGTGGAAGCACCAGAAAAAATACCCCAAATGGCATAGGAAATGCCGTAGAGAGTGGCATATGTCATAGCTTTACCTCAGATGGCCGCTGCATTTCCCTGCTTAAAATTCTTCTAACCAATGACTGCATATTTGATTGTGCCTACTGTGTCAACAGGTGTAGTAATGACATACCACGGGCTTCCTTCACCCCTGACGAGGTGGCAGAGCTCACAATAAATTTTTACAAGAGAAATTACATAGAGGGTCTATTCTTAAGCTCTGCGGTACACAAAAATCCAAGCTATACCATGGAGCTCTTAATAAAAACCGCTGAGCTTTTAAGGTATACCTATAACTTCAACGGCTATATCCACCTTAAGGCCATTCCTGGCGCTGCTCCTGAGCTTATAAAAAAAGCAGGTATTCTTACTGACAGAATGAGTGTAAACATAGAGCTGCCCTCCCAAAGCAGCCTAAAACTATTGGCTCCCCAAAAGCATAAGGACACCATTCTAAAACCCATGTCTCAAATCACTGAGGAAATTAAAGCCTCCGCCTACGAGAGAAGATACTACAAAAATGCCCCCTCCTTTGTGCCAGCAGGACAGAGCACACAGCTTATTGTAGGGGCAACCCCTGATAGTGATTTGAAAATATTAAGGCTTTCTCAAGGTCTTTATAATAAATTTAATCTAAAGAGAGTATACTACTCAGCTTATGTGCCTGTGGTTGTTAGTCCAAAGCTGCCAGCACTTTTAAAACCACCTCTTCTTCGAGAGCATAGACTTTATCAGGCAGATTGGCTGCTACGTTTTTACGGTTTTAATGCTGAGGAGCTTCTAGACGAGAAAAACCCAAATTTTGACGAAAACTTCGATCCTAAAACCCAATGGGCCCTAAACCACCTAGAGAATTTTCCTGTGGAAATTAACAGGGCTCCTCGTGAAATGCTGCTTAGAGTTCCCGGCATTGGGGTGCGTTCTTTAAGCAGAATCTTAGCAGCTCGAGTAATGGGCTCTCTATGCTATGAGGATTTAAAAAAGCTAGGAGTGGTGTTAAAGCGTGCCAAATACTTTATTACCTGCAATGGCAGCTACAGTGGAGATGTAAATTTTGATGCTCTTTTAATAAGGCAAAGACTTGCACCACTTGAGAAAAAAGCCCTACCTTCTCCCCCTTCCTTTGAGCAGCTTAGTTTTTTATCCCTTTCCCCTGGTCTTTACCTTCCAGGAGATGCTAAAAGCTCCGTTACAGGGGAGCTTTAACTTGAGAATCCCATTAGAACACCTAAAATTGAAGGAGGTGATTATTTGCTATATTATTATATCTTTGATGGCAGCTTCGAAGGCTTTCTAACAGCTATATATGAAAGCTACTACAATAGTAAAAAACCAGAACTCATCCTAACAGAAGAAAATTATGTGGCCGATCTTTTTAGCGAGCCAGTTTATATCATTACCGATGAAAACAAAAGCGTTAAAGTCTATAATTCCCTAAGAGAAAAACTAACCTCACAATTTATAAGAAATGTGTTTTATGTGTTTTTGTCTGAGGAGGAAGAAGCTCCTACCCTGCTGTACCACTACATAAGAAAGGGCTTTATAATGGGACCGAAAATAGATTTGTGTCTAAAGGACCCAGAGGTGCTTAAGGTGCAGAAACTGCAGAAAAAGGTGACCTATGAATGCCATAGAATGTTGGGCTTTATTCGCTTCTCTTCCCTAAAGCCAAATCTTCTTTATAGCGCTATGGAACCTGACTATAACATATTATCTATAATAGTTCCGCACTTTACAAAAAGGCTCTCCTCAGAAAATTTTATAATCCATGACGTAAAAAGAGAAATAGCTGCTATGTACAACAAGGATCAATATGTAATAACTCCCTTTCAGTACTCTTCCTACCTGGCATTAAAGACCTATTCAGCCCAGGATGAATATGAGCTGCTTTGGCAGGAATACTTTAAAAACATTGCCATTGCGAAAAGAGCAAACCCTCGCCTTCAGAAGCGCTGCATGCCCCTTCGCTATTGGAAGCATATGTTGGAAACAAAGTGGCAGCCATATGAGTTATAACTTATTAACTCATATGGCTGCCACTTACATACACTTACATATATTCTCTTTTGATTATCTTTCCTTCAATACCAATGGTGATTACCCTAATAGGAATATCCACTCCAGAGTTGTCTCTTGCACTTTTTACAGCTCCTGTTATTCCTCCACAGCAGGGTACCTCCATACGAAGAACTGTAATACTCCTTAAATCATTTATTCTAATTATATCCTGAAGCTTTTCTTCATAATAAGCTACATCATCAAGCTTAGGGCATCCCATTACCACTGCTCTATCCTTTAAGAATTCCTCATGATAGTTTCCATAGGCAAGAGGTACACAATCTGCAGTTACAAGCAAATCTGCATTTCTAAAGTATGGGGCAGAGGGTGGTACCAAAGCTAGCTGTACTGGCCACTGAGTGAGTCTAGAAATACCAGCTGCAACATTTGCCTCTTCTTTTTTATCTTCCTGCTTTACCATTTTAACATTGCTTCCAGCGCAGCCGCTATTTTCCTTACCAAACTGCTTTACGGAGCTTCCTGGACATCCTCCTCCAAAATGCTTCACAGCACTCCCTGGACAACCTGTATGAGTCCTTTCTGTGTGAGCCTTTACTGCTTCACCCTTATTCTTTAAAAACTCCTCCGTAGCTCTTTCGTCAAACTCTGCTGCTTCTCTCTCTTCTATGGTAATAGCATCCTGTGGGCAATGTCCCAAGCAGGCTCCAAGACCATCACAGTAAATATCCTTTACAAGCCTTGCCCTCCCATCTATAATTGACAGTGCCCCTTCAGCACAATTAGGTATGCATAGTCCACAGCCGTTGCATTTTTCTTCATCTATTTTAACGATCTTTCTTAGTGCCATTTATTATTCCTCCTCAAATTCTATTATTATTTTATTTGTTGTTTTCTTTATTATTTTCTTTACTATGATATCATTATATCCGATAATATTATAAATAACGGTAACATAGGTTACGTAATATACTCAATATAAGGAGAAATGTGAATGCTTCTAAAAGATTACTTATCACCCTTAAATAAATGCAGGCTTTTTAGCTCTCTTGATGACCAGTCGCTGCTTTCACTGTTTACGGGAGTTAACTATAGAATTTTTACTTATGAAAAAAACTCTATCATCTTCAATGAGGATGAGGTTTGCTCTGAGCTTAGCATTGTATTATCTGGATATGTGCTGATACAAAAGCTAGATCCCCTTGGAAAGGTTTTAAACATAGCTGAGTTTACCGAGGGTGATACCTTTGGAGAAAATCTTATTTTTGGAGATAGAAATCTCTTCCCTATGACGGTGTTTTCAAAAACTCCTACGGTTATTCTTCACATAAGGAAGGAATCTGTGGTGGAGCTTTGCCAAAAAAGTAGCACCTTCTTATATGAATACCTAAGAGTAGTATCAAATCGTGCCCTATCCCTAAGTCATAAACTTAAGGAGGTAACCTTAAAAACCATAAGGCAAAAGCTATGTGAATTTCTAATTAGCCTCTACGATATACAAAAGACCTCCACAGTTGTGCTCCCCTTCACCAAGCGTGAATGGGCTGATAAGCTGGGAATACAGAGGCCCTCCTTATCACGTGAGCTAATTAAAATGAAAGAGGAAGGGCTAATAGACTATGAAAAGAATCTAGTTCACCTGCTTGATCTTGAAGAAATAAAATATGAATTGCAGTAAAGTATATTAAGATACATTAGCATATATTAGCATATATCAGGATTTCCTTGGATATATTAAGGTATATTTAAAGCCCGCCACTAAATTACAGAGGCAGGCTTTAAGCATTTTAGCTAACTAAAATTCCCTTAAAAATTCTTTTCTGTCCTCCTCTGCCAGCACTTTTTTCCTTAGCTTTGTCACAAATACCTCTTCCTCCCAATCCTTTCTACAGGTATAATAGTCTCTTGCTATGCTGTAGAAATCCTCAGGAAAGGTGAGGAGCCCATGCAGCACCTTAAGCTCTCTATCCTCAAGTCTATTTACAGTACTGTAATCCCTCAGTATGGATCTAGCCTTTTCTATGTCGTAGGCATAGTTTTTAATGGCCTTATTTATAAAGTTGCAGACATCGTGAACCTTTAAATCTATGAGGGCATAGTCAAAATCTATAAAATATGCTTCTCCCTCATATATCAATATATTGTGGTGGGCTAAATCGTGATGGCACAGGGTTATTTTGTCCTCCTCCTTGCAAAGCTCATAATAGGAAGATTTTTTAAGCATATTTATGCTCTCCTCTATCTGCTCTTCGTAGTAGCTTACCCACTGCAAAAATATCTTGTCAAAATCATTTCTGCCTATATGCATTTGTGCTATATTTTTAAAGAATTTCATTTCTGCCTGCTTTCTTAAAAAGCTGTCTATAGCCTTACCCTTCCCAACTTTATGTGAAAGCTTTGAAGAAAAACCCTCAGAAGCCTTATGAAGCTCTCCCAAGCCTCTAGAAGCTATGGAGATATCTATGGGATTTGAATAATCACATTCTCTCCCCTTTATTAAATTCATAACACAGTACATATCTCCCTTATCTAGTAAATAGATATCTCCCTCTACAGTTTTCTCAAACTCTAGCACCCTTGGAAACTTATCCTTTATATGGCTTAGAGCCTCCTCAATAAACTTCAGCTCCTCCAAGGTATAGTCCACTTTTTTAAGTATCTTGTCGCCCCTATCCGTTACCAAAATAAATACATCTCTTAGAGGAATTACATCTGAGACCTTCAAATTGAATTTATCAAACAGCTCTAGACTTAGGTTGTATCTAGAAAGATAACTTCTATCCTTGTATCCTGCCTCAAGCATTAGCTCACCTCACCTCAATCAGACTTTTACCATCTTTCCTCATGGCTCTTCTTAATTTCTCCTCAAATTCCTCTGGAGAATATGCATGCTTGTTTTTTCTGTACTTACATATTACCTTCATGGAGCTGTGTGGATAAGATATTAGTGCCAATATAAAATTATAGCTATTCTCATCAAGTCCACCCTCACTGCAATAGTACCTTATAAGCTCCTCATAAGGTAAATCTGGCTCCTTACGCTTTAGCTTCCCAAGAGCATATACAGCATCCATCTCCACCATGTTATAATAGCAGTCCATAAGTGAAGGAGGGGCTGCACCTTCTTCCTTATTCAAACTTTTAACATAGTATTTTCCAACGCATATTTCTGATTTTTTCATACTTCTTTTTAATAGCTCCAGGTAGCCCTTTGCATACACATGAGATATGCAGGCTTCTGCTCTTTTTAATATGTCCTCACCACACTCTAAAAGAAGTTCTTCAAAGCAATTTCTTGACACTCCTGCCCTTAGCTTTTTTAAATCTCCTCTTAGCTTCCTGTTCCAGACCTTATACTCCTCAAGGTTTTTTCCCGTCTTGTTTTTAAGCCTTTTTAGTCCATGCCCCTTATAGCTCTGCACAGAGCCTTGAAGCTCCCTTATAGCCTTAAGCTGACCCTTAATTCTATCCGCTTCCATCACTACCCCTCCTTTTTTTCATCTTCACTAAATCACTAAAGCTTCATTGTTGAAAACTCCTCAATAAAATCCTGCCGCTCCTCCCTATCCTCATCTATGCGCATAAGCTTTTTTAAGAAAAAATCCTCTCCCCAGGGCTGCTTTTCCCAATAGTATTGAATCCCTACCTGCCAGTATTCCTGTGGAAACTCCATAAAGGCAGCCATTATTGGAATGGAAGTCTTATTTAGCTCTTTCACGCTGCAGTAATCCGAAATGGTGTTCATTGAGTATTCTTCGCTCCATTTGCCGTTTTTCATGATTCTAATAAGGAGGCTTGAAAGGTCGTGAAGATGACTATCTAATATACAATAATCAAAGTCAATGACACTTATCTCACCACTGTCACTAAGAAGGATATTATGATGGGCAAAATCATGATGACAAAAACCCTTCTTTTTCATTTCCACTTCCATGTATTCAAAGTAGTCGCTTCCTATCAGATCCCTCAAAGCTTTATCTGCTCTTAGAAGCTCCTCCTCCATCATAGAGAGATAAAGCTCGTCAAACTCACTTTTCTCTTCCTTCTCCTGAATACGTCTTTGAAAATCCAATATTTCGTCCTTCCTTGTTGAAAAGATCTTAGGCCATTTTAGCCAGCCGATCCTAGGCCTCATATAGGGCTTTAGCTCAAAGCCCTCACTTTTATTGTGAAGCTCTGCCAGTTTTTTTGCTGCAACCTTCACATCTAATGGATTGTCATAGTTGCACTGCCTTGCACTTATCCATTCTGTTAGATATCCATAGCCATTATTACACTGAAGGTATTCTCTTCCATCTACAGTAGGTATGATTTCAGGTATTTTAACAAAGTTGTTTTTTTGCAGGTGTAAAATGGCTCCCAAAATAAAAAGAAAATGCGGAAGCTCGTATTTTATGACCTTTAGGCACAGTACCCCCCTACTCCCTTGTATTTTATACACATTTTTAATCTTCTCTATGTCATCAATGTCAATACCATAGCTGTTTCTTACTAGAGCTCTTACCTCATCAAGCTCCAAAGGCTTTACCTCCTCTCTCTGCTCATACTCTATTTTTATTATATGAGAAGGCACATAGGTGTGTGAATGAAGGCACACTTTAAGCCCTAATCTAATATTATTAATATATAAGCTCTCTCTTCACAACAATTGCTGAGGTGATTCAATGAGAATAGCCATAGACGCAAGAGGCATTAACCTATATAGGGGAACTGGTATAGGCACCTATACTGATATGCTGATAAAATATCTCTTGCAAGAGGATAAAAAAAATGATTATATCCTTTACTGGTGTGGAGATAATTATGAGGGTTTTCGAAAGGAAAACTCTCATATAACCATGACCTCCAAAAGACACCATAGGTTTTTTGAGCAGCATTTTTTCCCTTACAACCTAGAGAATAGGTATGTTGACATCTTTCATATCCCGCAAAATGGTATGGGTCTTAGCGAAAATATTCGCTGCAAAAAAGTATGTACTATCCATGACTTAATACCCTACGTACTTCCAGAAACCGTAGGAAAAGGTTACGAGTTGAAGTTTTTGCGAGAAATGCCGCAAATTATTGAAATGAGTGATGCCATACTCACCGTTTCTGAATACTCAAAACAGGATATTTTAAGGTTCTTCCCCATGGATGAGAAAAAGATACACGTAACCCCCTTAGCTGCAGATGAAAGGTATAGGCCCCTTAATAAGGAGATCTGCGAAAAAGTATTAAGAGATAAATACAATATAAGCTCCCCCTTTATACTGTATATTGGAGGCTTTAGCCCAAGAAAAAATGTAAGAGCCTTACTTCAAGCCTTTTCAAAGCTTTATAAGGAATTGAGTGAAAGCTATGAGCTAGTAATAGTGGGAGCCTATAGAGATGATGCAGAGCTTTTAAAGCTTCTCTCCATGGACTTAGAGCTCTCCTCTCATCTTCGATTTACAGGCTTTGTTCCAGATGAGGAACTGCCATTTTTTTATAACTGCTGCAAGGTATTTGTATACCCTTCTATCTATGAAGGCTTTGGTCTTCCTCCGCTAGAAGCCATGAGCTGTGGTGCTCCTGTAATCACCTCCAATGTTACCTCTATACCAGAGGTAGTAGGGGATGCTGGCATTTTAATAAACCCCTTAAACATTATAGAGCTCCAAGAAAAATTATATGAGGTACTCGAGGGAGAGGAGCTTAATCTATCCCTAAGGGAAAAGGGGCTAAAAAGAGCTGCGGAATTTAACTGGAAAAGCACTGCAGGAAAGACCCTTAAGGTATATGAAAGCCTTTTAGAAGAACCCACAAAGCTACTATAAAAAAAGCACCTCCAAATATTAGATGTATCTAACACTTGGAGGTGCACCTTATTTAGCTTCAACCTTATCTCTGTATTTTCTTTGAAGCTCGTCTAAAATCAAATATATGTTGCTGTCCTTTTGAAGCACCCTGTCTTCCACAGCATTTATATCAGCTTCTAGCTCTATGCTATGGGGAGAATAGTACATTGCTTGCATGTCATTAGCCTCTCCATAAAATAGCTGCCAAGGCCTTTCACTAACAATTCCCTCTACCTTCTTTCCAAAGGTATCAAAGGAGTAGATACCCTTTTTAGCAGAAAAGATTCCTTTATTTTGGAAAAGCTTAAGCAGCACATTATCCTTTGATATATACTTTAGAAATTCCAGTGCCACCTCATTAGGCTTTTCTTTCTTAAGCAACATAAAACTGCTGCCCTCTGCAGCAGAGGAGGTCTTACCTCCTGGCTCATAGGCAGGTAATCTTCTTATCTTCCATATGCCCTTTGAAAGCGCCCCAGATTTTTGAAGCTTAAAAAGCTCTGAAGGGGTAACAGTGGCAGAGGCTACCTTTCCATTCATAAGGTCCTTTTCTAACTGGGAATAGCTGCTGTAGCTCTTTAAGCAGGAGTCCATACTAAGGCTTTTAAGATTCTTCATGGCTTTTACTCCCCTTGAAGAGTCTAGCTGAGGACTGCCTTCCTTATCGAAATAATATTCTCCAAGCTGAAGGAGAAGTGTACTATAGCTCCTTTCAAAGCTGCCTCCTATAATGCATAAAGGACATGCCTCTTTGTGCTTTTGTTTCAAAGAGGCGCAGGCAGTATTAAAATCCTCCCAGGTCACTACGTTTTCAAGCTTTACTCCAGATTCTAAAAAATAATCCTCCCTGTATAATAGAGCTAAAGGCTCCACAGTATAGGGCAGATAAAGCATCCTATCCTTTTGTGATGACATAGCCTCAGTGGTATTAAAATAGTGATCTTTATTATATAATCCCAAGGCAGTCATATTTTCAAAGTCATTTAAATGCTTTGTCTCCAATTCAATTATTTTTGAGTTCTTTACTGTTAGTATATCTATAGAAGGTGCCGCTTCTTTCCACTTATTATTAAGCTCCTCCAGTGAAATGCTCTTAACCTCTACCTTTGCCTCCGGGTGAGAACTACTAAACTGTGCTGATAGAAACTCTATATCCTCTTTGTTTGTGTCTACTGTATAAATTGTGGCATTTCCTTTAAGCTTCTTCTCATTAGAAGCCTTATCCTTCACAAGAAAAAAGCCCAGTGTTAAAAGTGCAAGCAGCACAACCATAATACCTATAAGGTTTCTTTTGTAATTCATAAATACCTCTCCCCTATACACAAATGAGTATTCCAGCTGCAGCTTATAATTTGTTTATCATGCTGGCAAGGTAACCTGCTCCAAAGCCATTATCTATATTAACCACACTGATGCCGCTGGCACAGCTATTTAGCATGGTAAGCAGGGCAGATAGCCCTCCAAAATTAGCTCCATAGCCCACACTGGTAGGCACTGCAATAACAGGCTTATCCACAAGACCCCCCACCACACTGGCTAAGGCTCCTTCCATTCCTGCAGCTACTACAATTACCTTGGCCCCTCGAATTTCCTCAATAGAACCAAATAGTCTATGAATTCCTGCAACCCCCACATCGTAGTACCTTTGAACCTTATTTCCAAGAGTCTCTGCTGTAATTGCTGCTTCTTCAGCCACTGGTAAGTCTGAAGTTCCTGCTGTCACCACTGCAATATAGCTATCTGGGCAAGCTACAGGCTTTACTATTATCCTGATGGTTCTAGATAGCTTATCATACTTAGCCTCTTTGCATATGGAAAGTACAGCCTGGTACATCTCTTCAGTGGCCCTTGTGGCCAGGATATTATTGTTTCTTGTCAGCATATGCTCTACTATGCCGCAGACCTGTTCCACAGTTTTTCCTGCACAGTATATGACCTCAGGATAGCCAACTCTCATCTCTCTATGATTGTCTATACGAGCATAGCCTAGATCCGTATAGGGTATGTCTACAAGAAGCTTTTCTGCCTCATTAATAGATATTTCTCCCTGCTTTACTCCCTCTAATAACCTTCTTACTTCTTCACTGTTCATGGTTTTACCCTCCCATCAATGTCTTCCGGGTATTTCTTCCTCTTTCTTCTCTACACTTTTATAAAACTGTTCTTCTACCAGATTATATACCTCTCTTAAAGTCATTCCAGACTTTTTTGCGATATTCACACAGTGATCATACTCAGCCTTATGCTTTATAATCTCTTCTCCTCGCTTTGCAAGCTTTACTGTAACTTCACCCTGAGGTATTTCAACCTTTACAAACTCTCTTTTTAGCATATCCTTATGAACCCTATAAGCTCTTATGCCAAGAGTAGTGGTTTCTTCAAATAATATATTCTTTATTTGTTTCTGCTTTTCCTCGGTGCAGAGCACTGAAATCTTACAGGCAGGTCTCCCCTTCTTCATTATAATAGGAGTTAGATATGCATCTGCTGCTCCAGACAAAAAAAGCCTTTCTATTATATAGGGATACATCTCTGGATTCATGTCGTCTATATTACACTCCAGCATAAGGGCATCACTTTGCTCTTCGTCATAGCTTAGCTGTACCTTTTCGCTGCACTTGTTACCTAAAAACACCCTCAGCACATTGGGCACCTCTCCATCCTTTTTTCCAAGCCCATAGCCCACCCTCTCCACTACAAAGTCTCTGTCCGTTGTGTAATTATTGACATTGCAGGCTAAGATGGCAGCTCCAGTTGGAGTAGTGGCCTCAAAGGGCACCTTACTAGATACTATAGGTGCTCCTCTTAGAATTTCTGCAGTGGCTGGGGCTGGCACTGGGAACAATCCGTGAGCACACTTTACAAAGCCCCTACCCACCTCTATAGGAGAGGAAAGAATAACATCTGGCTTTAGGTAATGAAGGCATATGGCTGCACCCACTATATCAACAATGGAATCCACTGCTCCTACCTCGTGGAAGTGAACCTCATTTATAGGCTTACCATGAATTTTACCCTCAGCCTCTGCCACCAGTTTGAACATTTTTATACTCAAGCTTTTAACTCCACCAGATAATTCACTGTTCATTATCAAATTCTCAATATCAGCAAGATTTCTATGTATATGCTCCTCACCCTGCTCATGAATATGTTCTTTTGCATGCTCATGAATATGTTCTTTTGCATGCTCATGGGTATGCCCCTGTTCATGAGCTGGTTCCTGCTCCTCCCCTAGGGCATTACCTAAAACCACCTCAACTCTTGTCCCTTCAATACCCATCTTTTGAGCTCTCTTAATAATAAGCTCATAGCCAGTGACAGGAAGCTTTTTAAGCTCCTTAACCAGATATTCTGCACTTACTCCAATGTCTATTAAAGCCCCTAGGTTCATGTCTCCGCTAATACCTGAGAAGCAATCGTAGTAAAGTATTTTCATAGCTTACCTCCAAGCTTTTTCACTCCTAGATTTCATTTTCCATTTCTACTACAGTCTTTCCTTTAATGTTTATTATTATCATTCCAAATAAAATTAAAGCACAGCCAAATAAACTTTTTATTGTAAGCTTGTCTCCAATAAAGGTGGAGAACAATGCACTAAACACAGGTTCTGCTAAGAAAATAATGGCAGCATGTGTAGGCTTAGTAAACCTCTGCATCTTGTTTTGAACGACATAGGCATAGATGGTACAAAATACTGCAGTAAATAATATAGAGCCTATAGTAACAGGGTTTATCGTAAAGGAAAGCCTCTCTACAAAAATTGCTGGTATAAAGCTAAGTACTCCTACCACCAGCATTTCTATTGCTGTAATAATAAATATATCACCCTTACAGGCATATTTATCCACCAATAATATCTGAGCTGCACAAAATACTGCACATATAAGCGTTAAGGTATCTCCATAGTTAATGGATAAGTCTCCATTTATGGACAATAGTCCTAGCCCTAATACAGAAACAGCCACCCCTGCAATGGTTTTAATATCTGGAAGCTTTTTGTAAATAATAGCAATAAAAATAGGTACCAGGACTACATTTACTCCCGTTATGAAACCAGACTTGCTAGGTGTCGTATATAAAAGTCCTACAGTCTGAAAGGCTGCTGCAAAGAATAAGGTGAGACCTACTAAAATTCCTCCCTTGACTTCATGGGCCTTAATATTTACTATTTCTTTATATCTATATATAAACAGAAGTACTGCTGCAAGAGTGTATCTTAATGCAAGAAAGGAGTAGGGTCCAATATGCTTTAAAGCTACACTCATAATGGGAAAACTTGTTCCCCATACCACTGTTACAGATAATAACCATAAATCTGCTTTAATATCTCTTCTCATTAAATGCCTCCTCATCTCTTTTAGAATATTCACTCTCATTTTATCAGATAGAGCCTATAATTAAAAGTGTGGGTATAATAATTAAACCGGAAGTGCTGTGCACCCCGGCTTTATCCTTATATTATATTAAAGATTATTTGTAAAGCTTAGCCAGTTCCACAGCCAGAGCCGTTCCCACCCTAGCATTGTTGTATACCAATTGAATGTTGGCATCTAAGCTCTTGCCTTCAGTAATATCCTTTATCTTAGAAAGCAAGAAGGGTGTAGTTTCCTTGCCCTTTATACCATTTTTTTCAGCCTCCATCACTGCACCTTCAATGGCTGTGGTTATAGTATCATAGTCCATGGAATATTCCTCTGGTATTGGGTTTGCAATAACAACTCCTCCCGTAAGCTCAAGGTCCCATTTACACTTTATAGCCTGGGCAAGCTCTAATGCACTATCCACTCTATAGTCTACCTTATAGCCGCTTTTTCTAGTGTAGAAGGCTGGAAGCTCCTCAGTTTTATAACCTACCACAGGTACTCCCTGGGTTTCAAGGTACTCTAAAGTTAAGCCAATATCTAATATGGACTTTGCCCCTGCACAAACCACAGCTACATCAGTCTTGGCAAACTCCATTAAATCTGCAGAGATATCAAAGGTCTCTTGGGCACCTCTGTGAACTCCGCCTATTCCACCTGTTACAAACACCTTAATTCCTGCTAAGGCAGCAATTATCATGGTGGAGGCTACTGTGGTAGCACCATCTAACTTCTTGGCTGCAATAAAGGGGATGTCTCTTCTGCTGGCCTTAACCACATTTTTTGCCTGTCCAAGGTACTCTACCTCTTCCTTGGTAAGACCTACCTTAAGTACTCCATTTAATATTGCAATGGTAGCAGGTACTGCACCACCCTGCCTTACTATTTCCTCAACCTTTAGAGCAGTCTCCACATTCCTTGGATAAGGCATGCCATGTGATATTATAGTTGATTCTAAAGCCACTACAGGCTTTCCAGCCTCTAGGGCACTTTTAACCTCAGGATTGATTTCAAGATAAGCTTTTAACATATTTCTATCTCCTTCACAATTTTATTTATATTATCCACTGATATATTGGGATTGATAGTGTTTTTATGCTGAAGTGCCATAATGGAGGCTGCCATAGAAAAAACAGCAGTGCGATTAATATCCATATGGTTGTAATATCCATAAGCGGCTCCTGCTACAAAGGCATCTCCTGCTCCTGTGGCATTAACCACCTTTACATTGGGTGAGTTTATATGTGCATAATTTTTATTGTCACAATAATAAACGCCCTCTGCTCCCATGCTTAAAAACACTCTTTTTACTCCTCTGTTTAAAAAATAGTCTAGAACTCTTTTTATGTCCTCTTCCCCCGTAATCTCTATGCCTGAAAGCATTTGTGCCTCCAACTTATTGGGTTTTATAGTGTGGAAATATCCTATGATATCCTTAACCTTCATGGCCTTTGTGGTAGATACAGTGTCTAAAAAATAATCTGTATCTCTATGATTTATTACAAGGTATTCAATTACCTCCTTAGGGATATTGGTATCCACTATGCAAAGAGAAGCATTTTCAATGACATTTTTCTTTTCCTGTATAAATTCCACCGTCATATTCTCATAGATATCCATGGAGGATATGGCTACACTCATATCTCCTGTCTCATCTAAAATACTTAAATAGCTAGAGGTGGCTTCATTAGGAAGTATTAGTGAATCCTGCATATTAAGGCCAATTGCCCTGGCCTCCTCCAATACCTTTTTGCCGTAGATATCGTCCCCCAGTGTGCTTATAAGGCTGGTTTTGATTCCCATCCTACAAAGGTTTTCTGCAATGTTTCGGCCTACTCCTCCAAGAGATATCATAGCCTTACCTGGATTTGAATCCTTAGGTCTTAATGCTCCATAGGGAAAGCCCTGAATGTCCACATTAACTCCCCCTACTACACATATGTAGGGTTTTTTATTCACAATATATCCTCGTCCAGTAATGTACCCCTTCTTCATGAGGTTGGTAACATGCACTCCCACGGAGGAGCGAGTAATACCAAGCAGTTCTGCCAATTCCTTTTGTCCTATAAGTGGGTTTTTTGAAATGATGTCTAGTATCTCCTCTTCTCGTTCAGTCATAATACACCTCTAAACATTTGCTTAATTTATAATCAATAGCTTATGAAAATATAATAACATCCTTGGACTTTATTTTCAATAGCTATTTATATTATTATCTAAAAAAATATAAAAACTCCTCCAGTACTTGGAGGAGTAAACTATGTTTTTGTCATTTTAAATAGGTTATTTCAAGCCTTCTCTTATATCTTTTCAGTACCATATAAAAATTATCATAAAATATTATGGAAAATATAAAGCTGGAGGTACCATGGAGAATATCGAAGGTTAAGCCTGTGATATAGGCCCCCATAACGCTCTCTAGGGTAATGGGTTTAACAAAGCTTATAACGTTCCATAAATTCATTATCCAGTCAAAGAAAAATCCAAAGAAGAAGCATAGTAGTGAAAAACCAATAGCCTTATACTTAACCTCTCTTTTGCCAAGCAGTCCTGATATTAGCCCTATAAGCCCCCAAGAGAACATCTGCCAGGGTGTCCAAGGCCCCTGTCCAAAGAATATGTTAGATAAAAAAGCCGAGGTACTTCCAATGATAAAGCCCTGGAAGGGACCAAACACATAACCTGATAGGGCCACCAAGAAGGTAATGGGCTTTATATTTGGCAGTGGAGCAAATATTATTCTTGAAACTGCTGCAAAGGCACTTAAGGTTGCTATTAATGAAATTTCCTTTGTACCAAGACTACTTCTTTCAAAATAGAAAAAACTTAAAATAAGCAAAATTAGTACTCCCACAGTCATAGCCAATGAGAGACTAGTCTGCAAATCCTTCCTTGTAGATAAAAACATAAGTATTAATACTATAATAAAAGAAGCTATAAAGCTAAATTTCTTCATCATATCCCTCATATTCCTTAGGATTTTCTCTTAGCACCTGCAAGTGCTTGATCTATGGTATATAAATGTGAGTTCTCTCCTCTTAAAAGCTTATTAATACTTGTAGTATAATATAGAGCTCCACTTAAAACTCTATCTCCATCTCCCCTTGCTGCAATTTCTCCATTGAAAAACAAAAGAAAATTACTGCAGAAGGAGGCTGCAAATTCCATGTCGTGAGTAACCATGATAATGGTGGTTCCCTTTTCATTTAAAGCTTTTAAAAGCTTTCCAAGCTTTTCCTTAGCCTCTCTATCCAATCCCCTGGTAGGCTCGTCTAAAAGTAGTACCGAGGGCTTTAATACAAGCATGGAGGCTATGGCCACCCTTTGCCTTTGTCCCCCGCTTATATCCCTTGGGTTCTTGTCCTTAAGCTCATAGATATTTAGCGCCTTTAAGGTTTCATCTATAATATCCTGCTCTTTAATATTATGGTTATCTAGAGTAAACTTTAGCTCCTCGTAAACTGTGTCCCTTGAAATATAGTCATTTGGGTTTTGAGATACATATCCTATTTTTCTTGCCAAGGCCTTGGTGTTTTGTTTTTTAATCTCTTCTCCCTGAAGTTTTATAGAGCCGCTGTATTCCTTTATTCCCATAATCGTCTTTAAAAAGGTACTCTTACCTGCACCATTTGCTCCAAGTACTGCAGTAAACTCTCCTCTTCTTATTTCTAAATCAAGATTATTAAGCACCCTATTATCGCCATAATAGCTTGACAGCTTCTTTATGGTAAGCATAGGCTCAAGCTTAGTCTTTTGCACAATAGAAGGAGCACCAAAGCTGTAATGCTCTTTATAGAAGAGCCGTGCCTCCTTAAAGTTCACTGGAACCTCCTGCTCTCTAAGCTCCACTCCAAGCTTTAGATAGTCTGGCAGAAATAAACTTCTTGTCTTTATAGAAGCCTCCTCAGCTTCATGATAAGCAGCCCTGTAAAAGTCCTCTCTGCTATCATAGCTTTTAAGGGTACCCTCCTCCATAAAGCATATCTTATCAACTAAATCAAACCATCTGTTAACTCTCTGCTCAACTATGACTATGGTTATGCCAAGCTCCTCATTTATACGCTTTACCAGTGAAGCTATTTCCTCCGCTGCAGATGGGTCAAGCTGAGAGGTGGGCTCATCTAACACAATACAGCCCGGCATATAGGCTATAGCAGAGGTAACTGCTACCTTTTGCTTCTCTCCCCCTGAAAGTGTGTTTATATCACGATAGGCTAGGGGCAGAATGTTTGCAAACTGAAGAGCCTCAAAGACTCTCCTTTTTATTAGCTCTCCCTCCACTCCTATATTTTCAAGGCCAAAGGCAATCTCCCTGTGCACCTTATTCATCATAAGCTGCCTCTCAGGGTCTTGAAATACCATGGTGACAGTATTAGCCCTAGTATAATGATCCATTTCGCTCAAATCTACATTGTCAATTTTAACGCTGCCCTTAACACTGCCTCCATAAAAATATGGTACTGCACCTGTAAGCGCCTTTGCCAGGGTAGATTTACCCGAGCCAGACCTTCCTACAACTAGCACCATTTCTCCTGAATTAATCTTTAGGTTTATATTATTAAGAGCCTTCTTCTCTTCCTCTGGGTAATAATAATCTAGATTCTCTATATCTATATAAGCCATAGTTATTCTCCTCTGTTACAAAAACTAAGTAATATCCCAAGCACTAATATTAATAGAGCTACAGTTAATGAGCCATAGTTAATGGCAGTCCTTAAGGTCATTCCATCATAGATGGAAAACTGAAGCAGTGAGTAGAAGCTTGAGATAATAAATACTATAAAGAGTATTAATAGATTAATAAAAAGCAATATATCATTTCTGCCAAAGCTCTGAGGGTCATATATGCTTCGTCTGCCGCTTAAAAACCCTCTAACATAGGCTGCTTCGCCAATATTAAAGGAGTTCTCAAGAGAATCCTCCAGCATAATTGTTAAAAGAGGCATGTAGCTCCTGCTCTTTTCCCTGGCTTTCTTTCCTTCATGGGACACCCCTCTTAAGGCATATATCTCCACAAGACTTGACATTCGATTTCTCATTAGTGGTACAAGCTTTAAAGCTATTAAAAGCATAAGGGTAGTTTTGGGAAGCTTTGAAGAAAAATAGGAAAGAGCCCTGTCTGAGTCAATTAGAAACTCTAAGGAGAGAAAAAGGTAGAATACTATTACGAGCTTTACTGCAAGCAATATCCCATAGAGAAGGGCCTCAGAGGTAAATCTTTTGCTGCCTATTTGAAAAAGCACATTCACCCCTGCATTTACAAACAACACATTAAAGACTATCACCACCGCAGCAAAGGGTAGTGCATAGCCTAAAACAGCTACAAATTTCCTCCTATACCCAAAGCCTATAAAGGACGCAATGACAAAAATTAAAGCTGCACTAAGTATAATAGGGTTATCGGTAGAAAATATAATTATAATAAGAAGCATAAACAAAATTGAAGCTGTAAGCACATGTAGGTTTGCATTTTTATTTACTAAGTTCATATTTCTTCCCCCGTTTATATAATATAAAAATACCCTAATTGCCTTACACTGTCAACAAAGGGAAGCTTATAGATTCTTTTTTCCTTCGACGACACTTACGTGTCTGAGTACCCTCCTTAAAACAGGCAGGGACATTCTTTCCCTGAACTCTTGTTTTTAGTTTTTTTCTTAAACAATTAAGCCACTCTCCATGCTTTCAGTATGCATCACCGCAATGGAAACACTATGCATACCTTCCAGCATTAAAAGAGTGGCTTGAATTATATATTATTTCGAATAACTACATTATAGATTAATTTTTAAAATAATAAGTTATTTTATAGAAATAGAAATCAGTAAGTTTCCCTTAACTATTGTATGCCAACTTCCATAAGGTTTCTATAAAACAAACTCCATCTAGCCTTATTATCCTTTTCTTGAAAGCAATTTCGTTTATATTAATAATAATAATTTTATGCTTTTTTATATAGTAAAATGGAAAATCTAGCAGAGATTTTATTTCTACTGCTAGATTTAACAGTATTTTCTTTAATACATGTAAAATTAATTTCAAATTCTTTATGTTATAGGAGTTTAGTGGTAGTGCATCATTTGTCACCAACTTGTATAAATTATAGGTAATCTTGCAACACTTCTCCTAAAGCGATACAATTAGGTCCATCAAACAAGCTAAATTTATTACCACTTTTAAGATATTCATATGGTGCATTTTCAGATAGATATTTCAGTTTTCCATGACATTTTGTCATATTATTGTTATTATAAATTACTATTTCTGCAGTCCATTGGGGTAAACTACTGAATTCATCTTCAAATTTAATTTGAGGGTAGAACTTAAACCCTTCGGAAGTCAAATCCATAATTTTATTTTTTTTATCTACCCATTCTATTAATACCTTAACAAATTCATTATTCACTTTTAATATACACTCCTCATACTTATTTTTACGGAGTTAATATAAGGAGGCACACAAGCAAAAGCCGGTCCTATTCCATCGAGAAAAGGATTATAATACATTCCTGCAAGTGCCTGAGTAGGTATAGTTACCTCAACAATTTTATATCCTGTTGGATTTAACAAAGTACCCCACCTATGTGCATCCACAATATTAGTCGCAAACCATTTATTATCCATTATATTGGGTCTATCAGGTGAATAGTTAGTAAACTGTTGAAATTTCATAGTTCTTCCATATTCAGCATAACTCATTGCTCTATATAATCTAGTTGTAGTCTCCTCTTTATTTTTTGTTATTGGTAAAGTTTTAGTCTTTGTCTCTGTTTTTGAAAAACTTATACTATCTATAAAATTTATTGCTGCAGAGCCAGTCACAACTGCGCCAATAGAACCCACAAAAGCATAGCATAACCCCTTGAGACAATCACCCAATCCTCCTGTTACAGCAGCGCCAATAAGAGCACCACCACCTCCACCAACACCATCAACAATTGATAATCTTAAAAATCCATTAGGGTCAAAATAGCTTATTGGGCTATTTTTGCAATATGCAAACATGTTAGCCGATAGCAAATCTCCAGTTAATGCTGCTATTGCATCAGCATTAATAAATCTTCCCCACTCCGGGTTATAGTACCTACTTTGTAAGTAGTATAATCCAGTCTCACTATCATATCTATACCCTCTATAACGATAAGGGTTTTTTACACCTACAGTATCTTTCATTGTTCCATCTGTGGACACAAGTTTACCCCATGAATCATAGATGTACGAAACTACTTGAGTACCACTCTTATCAAATAGTCCAATTATATCTCCCTGTGCATTCCTTATATAATAATATTCTACACCATTCAAATTCATAGATACAAGGTCATTCACACTGTCATAGGTGTAGTATATCTTTTCTGTTCCATTATCCTCATAGATGACTTTATCTCCTAGAAGATGATATTTTGTTGTTACTCCATTTGCAGTTTTTTCAGTCCTTATACCTGCATCATTATACTTGAAGCTTAAAGTTTTGCCATTGCCTGAAATAGATTTTAACTGTCTTCCCATTTCCCATGTATAGGTGTAACCATCATAAGTTAATGGGTTACCAAGCTGGTTGGACTGCGGTGAGTTTTTGATA
>DBMJ01000022.1:0-100460 GCA_002298125.1 Clostridium sp. UBA701
AGGGACAATCATGTTATTAAAAAGCTTGCTGCTTATGTTATTCTTGGGATAAATGAAGAAGGTAGAAAAGAAGTTCTAAGTATACAAATTGGTCAAAATGAAAGCAGTAAATATTGGCTTACGCTGCATTGTTCATCAAGTTCGCAATACTTTGAAGTATGTTGCTGATAAGGATAAGAAGGAATTTGCAGCTGATTTGAAGACTATATATCATGCTCCATCTGAGGAACATGGACATACACGTATGCTTGAGGTTACTGAAAAGTGGCAGGCTCATTACCCAAATGCTATGAAGAGCTGGTCTTCAAACTGGGATGTTATAAGCCCAATATTTAAGTTCTCTGTTGATGTAAGAAAGGTAATCTACACTACTAATGCCATATAAAGCTTTATCAGCCAGTTCAGAAAAGTTACCAAAACAAAACTTATATTTCCTTCTGACGAGAGTCTTATGAAGATGCTATATTTGGCTACTGAACGAGTAAGTAGGAAATGGACTAGAGTATATTCGAATTGGGATCTCGTAAGCCAGCTCAATATCTTATTTGGAGAAGTGTTAAGAAAAGAAGCATAGCTTAGAGACTCTGTCCCCAAACCCCAGAGGTTTATCGTTTTAGTTCTCCCTGGAACGGTCAAAATGGACGATCTAAAGATCACCCTTTCCTGTTCAGAACCCCAGTAACCGCTCAGGTTGCTCCTCAGCATTGCCTTATCCTTTTACTGGGGAAGACAATGTATGTCCTCTCCCAAATTAGGAATAATATACTATGACTAATGATGAGGTTTAAGATTAATCGACAAATGTCAACATTATGTTAGCACAACTTAATATCATTATGTTAATACAACTTAATATCATATTTATTTGCCATTAGAAAGAGAATACACAAAATTATTTCCACAACCCAGAAACTTTCACAGGTTCCCATTATTAAAGAAATCTCATAAAAACTTCTAACTTGTCACTTTTTAACTTGTCCCTTGTAACTTCTTAACTTGCCACTTGCCACTTCTTAACTTGTCCCTTGTCACTTGTCACTTGCCACTCTTCCCTCTTCCCTCTTCACTCTTAACTTGTAACTTTTCAACTTGTCACTTGTCACTTCCTAACTTGCCACTTGTCACTTGCCACTTGTCCCTTGCCACTTGTCACTTCTCCCTTGTCACTTGTCACTTCCTAACTTGNNTCACTTCCTAACTTGTCACTTTCTCATGTATTTAATTATCTAAATATCAAATACTAAACCTGTAATACCTTAAGGGGATGAACTAATATGAATAAAGCTCTTACAAATAGACAGATTTCATTAATACTCTATTCCATCATAGTTGGCTATGGCGTGGTAAATATCCCTCAAAGTACTGCAAGGGTTGCTGGAACATCAGGCTGGATACCCCTTTTAATAGCCACAATAGTTTCGGTATTTATCACCTATATGATTACCTATATCTGCTATACACATGAAAATCAAGATTTTCTCCAGTACAGCAGCAAGCTTGTGGGAAGGATAATCTCATATATTTTCATATTTATATACATAATTTACTTTTTCACATTTTATACCATGCTCATTAAGGTATATGCAGATACCCTAAATACTTCTGTTCTTACTAAAACCCCTGTTTGGACCCTATCACTTTTTTTCTTTTTGGTAGTTTATTTTGCTCTTACCAAGGGGTTAGCCACCATAGCAAGAATCTGCGAGCTCTATGGTATCTTTAGCATTATAGGCTTTATTACCATAAATACCATATTGTTTACTCACGGAGAAGCTGTAAACCTCAGGCCTTACGTTATGCCATTAAGCATATCCACCTACTTAAAGGCTTGTGCAAACACCATTCTTCCATTTTTGGGCATGGAGTCCCTTTTGTTTCTTCCTATGAACAAAAGTGTAAACAAAAGAATCTTTAAATATACCGCCATAATTATAGGATTCATAGGCCTTTTATATGTTTATATATTTGAATCCACCATATCAGTGTCTGGGGTTGATGTAATAACCAGCTATAAATCCTCTTTGTTTTTAGTGGTTAAGGGAGTAGAAATACCTTATCTGGAGTTATTTAGAAGACTTGACGGTATTTACATCATCTATTGGACTATGAACATCTTCTGCTCTACCTGTTTATGGAGTTATGGAACAAGCGCATTTATTAATCAGCTTTTTAATAAGCTTGAATACAAACATATTGTGCTTCTAGTATCCATAATAGGCTTCACTGTATCCCAAATACCAAAAAAAATGGAGCTTGTGGAGATGTTAATTAAATACAACAGCTATCTAGGCACAATTGCCGCACTAGTTATACCTTTTATATTATTAATAATGACGAAGGTGAAAAACTATGAGAGGAAAAATCCTTAGCATCGTTCTACTGATAGTCTTACCTATGACTTTAACAGGCTGTTGGGATTATCAGGATATAAATAAGAGAGACATCACCCTTTCTATTGGACTAGACAAGGTAGATGGAAATTATGAATTTTCAGGCGAGATTGCAAGATTAATGCCCAGCTCAGGAGAGTCCAAGGGAGCCCCTGGAACTGATGTAATCCCTTATAGGTCTATAGGTGCCAACATTGAGGATGCCAGAAAAGATTATGATACCAAAACAACTCTGCCTGACTTTTCTGGTGCCACCAGGGTAGTTGCCCTAAGTGAAAGATATGCAAGAGAAAACATTGAGCCCTATATAAACAGAGTTAATAACCTTTCAGATTTTAGAAAATCCCTGCTCTTTGTGATAAACAAAGGCCCTACCTATGAATTATTTAAAGACAAGATCAAAAATGATACCTCAGTAAGCTACGGCATAGAAAACATCATCAGATATCACACAGCACAGGGCGCATGCATATATACCACAGCCCAGGACATACAAGCATACATTCAGTTTAAACAGATTGGTTATTTTATCCCCTGCGTAGAAAGGGAAAAGGATGAAATAAAGTATTGTGGTCTAGCCGCCTTTAAGGAATCAAAGCTTATAGAAATAATACCTTCTAAGGACTGCTCAGGTTTCTTAGCCTTAATCGGAAAAAAGTATATCAGCACCATTACCCTTCCAGATCCGGACAAACCTGAAAACACAGCTTCCTTAAAGGTTATCTTAAAAGCCAGGAAGATAAGCACCAGCTATGTGGATAATAAAATAATAATCAGGGCAGACATAAAAGCAGATTGTGAGTTTCAATATGAATATGAAGCCGCACCTATCAATAAGGATAAATTAATAAAGCTAGAGGAGGCTGTTGCCAAGGACTTAAAAGATAAGATCACCTCTGCTGTAGAGCATTCCCAAAAGGAGCTTAAATGTGATGTATGCGGTTTTGGCCGCTACTTCAAGGCGGATAATTACGCTGCCTACAAAAAGATTAACTGGAAAGAGGAATATCCTAAGGCCAAGTTTGAAGCAAATGTAATAGTGAGGATGAAGGATTCTAATCTTATTGAGCCTGATTCAGAAAAAAGCTACTAAGGAAGTGTAATATGAAAGAAGAAGATAAAACACTAATTTATAAAATAGAAAGTCTTAAAGAACTGGTGGCAGGTCTCTATGTGAGAAGGCTTCAGCTCAATCACAGGGAGGTATATCTTCTATATGTGCCTCAACTCACAGACAGAGTAAGTGTGTCCAACAACATAATAAAGCCCCTTTTATTATGTACTACTTCTGCCAACCTAACTGTTGAAAGCATCGCTCATTCCATAATCTATGTGGATGATGTGTCCATTCTGTATGATAACAGTCAAGCAGCAGACTATCTGTTAAGGGGAAATACACTGATATTTTTAGACCAGTGCAATGAGTATATTGCAGCGGATACTCTTAAAGTGGAAAAGAGAAATACAGAAGCTCCCCAGGTAGAGACCACAATACGCTCCCCAAGAGATGCCTTTACAGAGAATTTAGACTCTAATCTATCTCTTATTAGGTATAGGATAAAGGATAAAGCTCTTAAGGTGGATAACCTTATCATTGGAAGAAGGACAAAAACTGTAGTAGCAGTAGTTTATATTTCTGATGTAGCTAACGCGGACTATGTAACACAGGTGAAAGATAGACTAAGAGGTATAGATACAGATGCCATACTAAATTCAGGCTATATACAGAAGTTCCTATCCAACAAGAGTGCCACTTTCTTTCCTCAAATAGGTATCAGTGAAAGATCTGATGTGATTAGCTCCGACCTGCTTGACGGCAGGATATGTATTTTTACAGATGGAAGCAATACAGCCCTTGTTGTTCCTCAGAATTTCTTAGAATTTTTGGATGCAGGTGATGATCACTATGACAACTCCTATATTGCAGTTTTTATGAAGTTTCTAAGACTTCTTGCCATTTTCATAACCCTTACAAGCTCCTCCCTTTTCGTAGCATTGGTAGCCTTTCATCCAGAAATACTACCCCCCCAATATATAATAGCCATTGCCTCCTCAAGAGTCTCTGTTCCTGTAAATGCACTTTTAGAAATATCAATTATGGAGCTGGTGGCAGAATTATTGAGGGAGGCCAGCATAAGACTTCCCAAACAAATAGGCCCCACTATTGGTATTGTAGGAACTATTGTCATTGGTCAGGCAGCAGTGGCAGCAAGCCTTGTAAGCACCCTCACTGTTATTATTGTATCACTTGGAACTATGTGTTCCTTTGCAGTCCCCGATTATACCATTATGAATCCCATACGACTTCTAAAATTTATGATGATTTTTATAACCGGTATATTTGGATTGTTTGGGTTCATAATGGGCTTTACAATAATAATGATTACCATGACCTCTACTACAAGCTTGGGTGTACCCTACACTTCACCTGCCATGCCCTTTAACTTTGAAGACATCAAAAATTTTTTCTTAGCTAATGTAGCGGTATATAAGAAAAGACCAAAAAATCTTCATACTATAGACAAAAAGAGAAAATAACAGGGTCCTTATACCCTGTTATTTTCTTTACTGCTAAGATACTGTATACCAGCCTCTGTTTTTCATTTCATTAAATAATATTTCAGCATGATCCTGCTCCTCTTTTTGTATATGCTGAAGCTGTTTTCTAATATTGGGGTCCACAGATTCAAGCACAGCATTATTATAAGAGCCTGAAACCTGCTTTTCTGTACTAAGAGCATCATTTAAGAGCTGTGCATCTGTAATTCCTAAACTCTGCATAACAGCAGCATTATCACCTTGGGGAGGGGTGAAGCTTTCAAATATATTGTTGCTTGTAATGTTGTTTTGAGTAAGATATCCCTTGAGGGTACTGGCATGCTGCTTTTCTTTATTGGCAAGGTCTGTAAACACCTGTTTAAGCTTTGAATCCGAGGCCATGGAAGCATATTGCTGATATTTCCTTATACAAAGGTATTCCGCATTTAGATTATCCTCTATTAGTGTTTTTTCTTTATTGGTAAGAGGCATATACAACAACTCCTTTGTGTTAATATATTCTCTTTATAGTATTGCTCTTTTTATAACCAATATTCTCAGTGCTCAAAATGAGATGTATCTAGTGCTTTAGGTGTTAAGTTTTAAGTTGTTTTTTCGAAATATAAAGTGTGGATTTTTATTTAATTCAATTATATGGCTAAATAAAATCCAAATTTATATCTAAAGCTTTATCTAATGGAATAACAGGAAATAATAGATTATAATAATTGGGTGTGAAAATTATGTTCTTTAAATTACTAGTTGTCCAACTATCTATCTTTATATCCATGTTTGCCTTGGGTAACTTTGTAATTGTAAGATTACAGAGCTGCTTTAAGAGAACAAATTATAAACTGTCACCAAGGTTTCAATACTATTTTATTTATACAATTATATTCGCACTATCCATATTCATTGGCAAGGAGCTTGTTTTCAAGCTTCTATAAATGAATTTACTAAAACAAATAAATATTATTAAGGGAGAGCTTGATATGTCAAAGATTATGTCTATGTTAGAAAAATTCAATGTTATTGAAAAGGTTAATGATGAAACCCCATACATCACTAACATGGAAAACAATAGTGAAAAAGATGAGGGTGGTGTTAAAAGCACTGAGGCGATTCATGAGGAAGTAGAGGTGGCTATTGAAATTCCTAGGACCTCTGCCGATAAGGATTTTAAAACAATACAGGCAAAGACGGAGTATGATAAAAATATGAACATAAGCGAAATATATTATCTATATGGAATGGAAAACAGTAATGTAAATACTATTTTTATGCTTGGAAACTTCATCAATGCCCTTCCTGAGAGTCTCCCCTACGGAGTAAGAAGAGAATCAGTGATGAATATAGTAAATGCTGCAAATACAGATGTAAACAAGCTCCTTTCTGATGGAGAAAAGAGATTAAATGTGCTGCATCAATTTGAAAATGAATTTAACGATTCCACCAAAGACAGCATTGCAAAATACAGCACAGAAATAGTTAATCTAAAGAAGATGATAGATAACTATGAAAAACAGATAAAGCTTAAGGAAACCATGCTTGAAGAACAGAGCAATATAATAAAATACGAAACTCAGAAGATAAGCAGTATAATCAACTTCTTTAACAAGGTTGATTAATAACCCTCCATGGCATTTTCTGAGAGTAAGAGGTGCTTTATGAGAAAAAGAGGATATGCCTTAACTACTGCTGCCAAAATAGTGCTCATATGTTTTTTGCTTAGCTTTGTTGGTGTGCTTTGTGGCTTCTCATGGAGGCTTTACCAGGAGGATGTAAAATGGGACAGGCTCATTTATCCTGGGATAAAAATAAACAACATAGACTTAAGCGGCAAGGATAAGAATGAAAGTATAAAAACAATTGAAGCAGAATTTGTCAATCCCATATTAAGCAGCAGAGTAATAATAAAAGATCAAGACAGGGATTATATAATAGACTGTTCAAAATTGATTTACGATTATGACTTGCTTCAGGTGGTTGATAAGGCCATAAGTTATGGTAAAAACTTAAATATATATAAAAAACATGAGCTCATTAAAGAGGGTGTATTGGAGAACTATAATATAACCTTTATCCTAAGAGAAGAAAACCTTAAAGGCTTTTTGGAAGCACTAGAAAAGGATATTAACACCCCCCCTGCTAATGCAAGTATAGAGCTTAAAAAGGATTCTACCTTCGCAATAAATAGGGAAAAGGCTGGACGTACACTGTTAATTGATAAGCTAAAAATTGATATTATAAATAATCTTACTAAGGTAAGGCAAGGAGACCTTGTTCTACAGGCCCCTGTACAGGAATCAAAACCCTACATTACTGCAGATTCCCTTGCAAAAATCAATGCTGTATTATCTTCATTTAGTACAAGCTTTGCTTCTTCCTCAGAGGAGAGAGCGCAAAACATTCAGCTTGCTGTAGATCACATAAACGGAAAGGTTCTTATGCCAGGGGAGACTTTTAGCTTTAATGATTCCGTGGGAGCAAGAACCAAGGAAAGAGGTTTTAAGGATGCCCCTGTAATAGTAGACAACAAAGTGGAGTCAGGTATTGGTGGCGGAATTTGTCAGGTATCCTCAACTCTTTATAATGCTGTATTAAAATCAGGCATAAAGCCCTCGGAGAGAAGAAATCACTCTCTGCCCGCCTCTTATGTGGGTTTAGGTCTAGATGCCACAGTGTCTTGGGATGATATTGATTTTAAGTTCGTAAATACCTTAGATTATCCTCTCTTCATTGAAGGATATACAAAAAATAGGGAGCTATATATAAACATATTCTCAAATTCTAGTTTAGCCAAAAGACAATATACCATCGCTAATGATGTGTATAGTAAGATAAAAGCACCCACTGAGATTATAAAAGATCCTAATCTTAAGCCAGGACAGACTTCCTTAGTTAAAAGCGGAAGAGACGGCTATAGCGTAAAGGTAATTAGAAACATCTATGAAGATGGAAGGTTTTTAGGCTCAGAGGTTATCTCTAAGGATACCTATCCTGCCCTGCCAAGTATAGTGAAAGTGGGTAAATGAACAAACTAAATAATTGTATTGCCAAAAGCGCGCTATAAAGGATTCCCTCTCCTCTTAAGCGCGCTTAATGTTTCATTATTTAAATGAGAAAAAATCAAGGCTTAAATTCCCTAGCTGATAGATGCACTTAACTAACTTAGCTTCCCTGCTGCTGTGCCCTGCCCCCATAGCAATTAGAAGATTTATAAAGTGTTCATTTCTTGGCACAGCAACTTTGGCATAAGGAGCCTGGGTTTCATAATTAAATAGCTCCTCAAGATCCCAGTGCTCTACCCTCATCTTAATCCATTCATTGAAGCTAATGGCCCATTCATCAACCCTGTCTCCTGCCTTAAATCTTACAGTGGAAAGATTGTGCACTATACCCCCACTGGCAATGATTAAAACATCCTCAGCTTTAAGAAGTTCCAATGCGTTGCCAATATTGTATTGCTCTTCACTGCTAAGCCTTGGATTAACTGACATAGTTATTACAGGAATATCAGCTTTAGGATACATAAGCTTTAATATAGTCCAAGCACCATGATCTATCCCTCGTGTATAGTCCAGCTTGCTAGCTATATTATGCTTTTCTAATAGTAACTGCACTCTCTCTGCCATTGCCACATTTGAACCTGCATTGTATTTTATATCATACAACTCCCTTGGAAAACCATGGAAATCATATATCATGTCATAAGAGCTCGAAGCTCCAATAAGTTGAATATCTGATTCATAATGAGCAGAAAAAATAACAATAGCCTTAGGCGTAGGTATAGTTTTCCCATAGCCTTTTAGAAGCTCTGTATATTCGTTATCCTCAAGAACTAGACCTGGCGCTCCATGCCCAATAAATAATGCTGGTATCATTTTATACACCTCCATAATTATTAATTAACCTTATTATAATTCATAATAAGAGAAAATGCTTGATTAACAACTAACTATATTGTAAAGGAGTAATAGGAATAAACACAGAAGGCAAGTAGAATTTATGCAAGATTAAATTATACTTTCATTTTTCTAAAATGGAATTTAGTTTTTTATGTAAAGGGGAAAAAATAATACAAAGTAACACTTGCATACTAAATATATCTGTGTTATACTTAATTACGTTGTGATAATAATATTACAACAAAAAAGATTTAATATGATTAAAACGTTCCCCTTTTAGGTGTATCGAGTAGATCAATGTTTAAATCTTAATATAAATAAAAGGGAGAAATGTTTAAATGGCAGATAAGAATTTAGTTTGCAAAGATTGTGGAAAAGATTTCGTATTCACTGAAGGAGAACAGGCTTTTTACAAAGAAAAGGGATTCGAAAACGAACCACAAAGATGTCCTGATTGCAGAAGAGCAAAGAAGCAACAGAACAACAGAAGATAGTTTAAACTATAAAAATCAACCTATAAGATTTATCTTATAGGTTTTTTTATTCTATATGAATTTATAAAAGTTAATAGTTGTAGATAACTATAACAACACATTATACATAGAACTCAGCTAAAACTTGCTTTCCAAAAGTATGATTTTATGTACTTTTGATATAATTATAAATGTAAGTAATTTGGTGGTTTTTTTGCTTAAACTCTTTTGAATATAGTAATTAATGCTATAATTAGATAATGGAAGTAAGCTAATAATAATATTACTAGTTTTAAATATATAATCTGGAGGAGTGTGTAATGGCAGTAAAGGTACTAACAGATAGCACAAGCTATATTGGTGAAAAACTTAAAGCGGAGCTGGATATAAAAACTGTGTCACTAAGTGTTATTTTTAAGGATGAGAGCTTTAGAGAAATGGATATAGATAACACTAATTTTTATGAAAAGATGAAGGTCAAGGGAATTCCTACCTCCTCTCAACCCACTATAAATGAGTTATATAGTGAAATGAAGTCAGTGGTAGAAGATGGAGATGATTTAGTTTGCATATTTTTATCCTCTGATATGAGCGGCACCTACTCCACTGCTCACATGGCTAAAGAAATGGTACTAGAAATTTACAAGGATGCAAAGATAGAGCTACTTGATTCACGCTCAAACTGCATGCAGCTTGGCTTTGCTGTCATTGCAGCAGCAAAGGCTGGAAAGGAAGGTCAACCTATTGAAACAGTTGTAAAAGCTGCAGAAGCTGTCATGATGAGAAGCCGCTTCTTATTCATTCCAGATAATCTAGAATACTTACATAAGGGTGGACGAATTGGAAGTGCCAGCGCCCTTTTAGGAGATCTGCTTAAAATTATCCCAATACTCACTGTAGAAAGTGGGAAGACTACAGTATTAACAAAGGTTAGGACAAAGAAGAAGGCCGTAGTAACCATGGTGGACAAAATGCTTCAGGATATTTTAAATCATGGTCTTATGGACATTGTGATTCACCACATAAATTGTTATGAAGAGGCAAAGGAATTGGCGCTCAAGCTTGAAGAGAGGCTTCAAAAAACTATTAACATATATGATATTGGGCCGGTAATTGGATTACACGTTGGCCCTGGAGCAATAGGAATAGTGTATTGTACTGAGCAAAAGCTTAGATAATATATCTATAGAGCTCAAATTATAAAACGGGGTGATATGAAATGTCAAATTCTAATATAAAAAAAGTTCTTTCTATAGTTCTAATGTTATCGCTTATTATATCTGCATTTATGCTTTCTGCTTGTTCAAAGGAAAGCGCCGTATCTAAAGCCTTTGAAAGCTACAAAAGCAGCTGGCAGAAGAAGGATTATGCAGCTATGTATAGTATGCTGTCAAGCAAAACAAAGTCTGCCATAACTGAAAAGCAGTTTGTGGACAGGTATACCGCCATATACAGTGGCATAGAAGCTGAAAATATTGCAATAAAATTAGACAGCAATGAAAAGCTCAAGGAGGGTAAAGAAGAGAGCATTAATATACCCTTCTCCATAACTATGGACACCGTAGCAGGTAAAATTGAGGTTCCAGGTTATAGCATTACACTTACCAAGGAAAAGTTAGACAACAAGACTCAGTGGACTGTGGCCTGGAATGAAAAGCTTATATTCCCTAAAATGGAACCTGGGGACAAGGTACGTGTGGAAAGCTCTGCTGCTAAACGTGGAGAAATCTATGACGTTAACGGAAAGCCCCTAGCAATAAATGCTCCCATTGTTTCTTTAGGGGTACAACCCAGTAAATTCACTAAAAATAAAGATGCCAATGTAGCAGTGCTTGCAAAGATATTGGACATAAAGCCTTCTCTTATAGAAGACAAACTTAAGGCAAATTCCAATCCAGACTTTTTTGTGCCCATAGTTAATATTGCAAGCACTGAAAAGGATAAAATAGCTGAGGCCATGAAAATAGAAGGTGTAATTCATAACAAGCCAGTTAGCAGAGTATATCCTGGAGGAGAGTCCTTCGGATCCCTAATAGGAAATATTGGATCTATCACCTCAGAGGAGCTTCAGAAAAATAAAGGTCAGGGCTATAGCTCCACAAGCTTCATAGGAAAGAGAGGCCTAGAACAGGTTTTCGAAGCTAAGCTTAAGGGACAAAATGGAGGTCTAATATATATTTCCAAGCAGAAGGATGGTAAAGAGGTTGAACAAATAACCATAGCTAAGAAGGAACCCAAGGATGGAGAAAGCATAAAACTCTCCATAGATTCCGAACTTCAAAAGAAGATCTATGAATCTATGAATAGAGAAAAAGGTGCTGCAGCAGCAGTAAATCCTAAAACAGGACAGGTTTTAGCTCTGGTAAGCTCCCCTTCCTTTGATTCCAACCTATTAACAACCTATGTTACAGAGAGTCAAAAAGCAGCCTGGGAAAAGAGCGGAAATGCTGAATTTGAAAATAGATTTAAAAATGCCTATGCCCCTGGTTCCACCTTTAAGCTAATAACTGCTGCCATAGGCCTTGATAAGGGCAGCATAAAGCCCCAGGAGGCATTATCTATACAGGGTAAAGCATGGCAAAAAGACAGCTCCTGGGGAAGCTATAAGGTCACAAGAGTATCTGACCCAGGTAAGGACATCAATTTAACAGATGCCTTTATATATTCAGATAACATATACTTTGCAAAGGCCGCTCTTAATATTGGTAAGGACGATTTTATAAAGGGAAGCAGTAAATTTGGACTAGGCGAAGCACTGCCTGTTGACTACCCTATAGCAAAATCTCAGCTGTCTAGTGATGGGAAGCTGAGCTCTGACATACTTCTAGCAGACAGCGGTTATGGACAAGGGCAGGTACTTATGAACCCGCTTCATGTTGCCTTAGCCTATAGTGCTGTTGTGAACAACGGAAACATAATGACACCTTCCTTACTACAAAGCAGTGAAGCTCCTAAGGTATGGAAGGAAAATGCCATTTCTAGTTCCAATATAAAAACCCTCTTAGATGGCCTTACCGCAGTTATTGAAAGTCCCTCAGGCACCGGTCATGAAGCAAAGCTGAACAATATACCTTTAGCAGGGAAAACTGGAACTGCAGAGCTTAAGCAAAGCCTTGAGGATCAAAACGGCAAGGAAAATGGCTGGTTTGTGTGTATGAACACCAATAACCCCAAGTTAGTAATTTCCATGATGGTGGAAGATGTACAAGGGCGAGGAGGCAGTCATTATGTAGTGCCTATGGTTAAAAAGGCAATGAATTATTACTTTACTGAGGGTGCAGGAAAATAATAGTGGATACATGGATAGTCAGCTTTGCTGACTATCTTTCTTTTGTAAAAGCTTTGTTTACATACCTGTGCAAATGAAATATTATAGTAGTGTATGTTTTAACAGTATATTTTACTTGGAGGAGATAACTTGAAAATAAGTACTAAAGAATTAGTTCTAGTGACCATGTTTGCAGCTTTAACCGCCATAGGAGCTTTTATTAGAATTCCCATCCCCTATGTGCCCTTTACTCTTCAATTTTTGTTTTGTGCCTTTTCTGGCATTCTTTTAGGGTCTAGGCTGGGAGCCTTATCTCAAATCATCTATCTATTCATAGGACTAATGGGTATACCAGTGTTTACTCAAGGAGGAGGTCCAGGCTATATCTTTAAGCCTACCTTCGGCTATTTGCTGGGTTTTATAATAGGAGCATATGTCATTGGAAGGCTTACAGAGAGAATTAAAAAGCTTACCCTAGGCAGGGCCTTTTCTTCCATAGTTGCAGGAATGTTATTTATATATTTAATAGGTGTCCCCTATCTTTATATGATATATAATCTATATATAGGGTCTCCAAAATCCTTTAAATGGGCTATGGTCTATGGTTTTCTTCCCTTTATAGGAGGAGATATACTGCTGAGCTTTCTAATTGCAATTGTATCTGTAAAGATTATACCTATATTAAGAAAAGCGAAGCTAATAGACTTCTCTAATAGGTAACCTAGAAAGGAAAAAATATGAATCTTTTAAGTGCTGAAAATATTTCAAAGAGCTACAGTGATAAACCACTGCTTAACAATATAAATTTAGGAATCAATGAAGGAGATAAGATTGGTGTCATAGGTATTAACGGCACTGGTAAATCCACCTTGCTTAAGATAATAGCAGGTATTGAGACTCCAGATACAGGTAGGGTTATAAGGATGAATTCCCTTAGCATAGAATACCTTCCTCAAAACCCACAGTTTGATGCTGAGGCCACAGTGCTTACCCAAGTGTTTAAAGGGCACTCCCCTCTTATGGAGCTTATAAGACGCTATGAAAAAGCCATTGAGGATGCCTCAACTCCCAATGAAGTACTCATTTCTCTTTCTCATGAAATGGACACGTTAAATGCCTGGAGTATAGAAAGTGAGGCTAAAACCATACTTACACGACTTGGCATATTAGATTTCTCCTCAAAGGTAGGCACCCTATCTGGAGGACAGAGAAAGAGAATTGCCCTAGCCTCCGCGCTAATATCACCCTGTGATTTGCTGATTCTCGATGAGCCCACAAATCACCTTGACAATACCACCATTGACTGGTTGGAGCAGTATCTAAACCGTAGAACAGGAGCTCTTCTTATGATAACCCACGACAGATATTTCCTAGATAGAGTGGTTAATGAAATTATAGAGCTACACAGTGGGAGCCTTTATACCTACAGCGGAAACTACAGCAGCTTTCTCGAAAAAAAACTCATGAGAGAAGAAATGGAATTATCTAGCGAAAAGAAAAGACAGAGCCTCTTAAAAAAAGAATTAGCATGGATAAAAAAAGGGGCAAAAGCTAGAACTACAAAGCAGAAGGCTAGAATAGACCGCTATGAGAAGCTCAGCGAACAGGAGGTTGATTTATCCTATGAAAAGGTTGAAATTTCTGTAGCAGGAAGCCGCCTTGGCAAGAAGGTTATTGAACTTTATGAACTGTGTAAGTCCTTTAATAACAAGGTACTCATTGAGGATTTTAGCTATACAGTGCTTAGAGGAGATAGAATTGGCATAGTAGGCCCTAACGGCATAGGAAAGACTACCCTGCTAAACCTTATAAGCGGTAGTTTAGAAGCTGATGGGGGCACCATTGACATAGGTGAAACTGTAAGGATAGGGATGTATTCTCAAGAGACCTGCCATATGGATGAAGGCTTAAGAGTTATAGAGTATATAAAGGAAGGTGCTGAGATACTTACCACTGCAGAGGGTGAAAAGATAAGTGCCTCTCAGATGCTGGAAAAGTTTTTATTCCCGCCTGCACTTCAATGGAGCCTCATAGCAAAGCTCTCTGGAGGAGAAAGACGCAGGCTTTATCTCCTAAGAGTTTTAATGGAAGCTCCTAATGTGCTACTCCTTGATGAGCCCACAAATGATTTGGATATTGAAACTTTAACTATATTGGAAGACTATCTGGATAGCTTTCAAGGTGCTGTCATAGCAGTTTCCCACGACAGGTACTTTTTAGACAGGATGTCAGAGAAGATATTTTATTTTCAAGGTAATGGAAGGATAATTCAGTATACAGGAAATTACTCTGACTTTATGGAGAGCTCTTTAATAAACCTTGAGGATATTGCAGAAAAGCCCACCATAAAGGAGGACTACAAAAAAGACTACAAAAATAAAAAGGATAAGCCTCTTAAATTTTCCTTCAAGGAGCAAAGGGAGTTTGAAGAGATAGATTCAGTAATCGCAGAGCTAGAAGCTGATATTGACAGGTTAGATAAGAAAATAGATGAGTCCTCTTCAGATTTCACCCTGCTACAACAGCTGCTTATAGAAAAGGAAGAGGCTGAAAACTTGCTTTCAGAAAAGATGGAAAGATGGGTATATCTAAATGAATTAGCTGAAAAGATTAATAATAAATGAGAAAGGAAGGATTATAATGGATAAAAATGTAAACTGGTCTAGGGAAGTAAAAATCGAAAGGACCATAGAGGCACTTAATAAAAACAACATCAACGCATACTACGCAAAATCTAGGGAGGAGCTTATTGATATAATAACAAAGCTTGTATCAGAAGGCTCTGTGGTTACCTGCGGGGGCTCTATGACCTTGTTTGAAACTGGAGTAATGGACCATTTAAGAAGCGGAAGATATAAGCTGCTTGATCGTTATGCAGATAACCTCACCCCTGAGGAGGTAAAAGACATTTATAGAGCAGCTTTTTCTGCAGATGCCTATTTTACCAGCAGTAATGCCATAACTGAAAAGGGAGAGCTGTATAATGTAGATGGCAATGGCAACAGAGTTGCCGCCATGCTCTTTGGTCCAGATAAGGTTGTAGTCATCGCAGGGATTAATAAAATTGTTCCAGATGTGGAGGCTGCTATTGAGCGAAATCGTAGATTTTCTGCTCCTATAAACGCAAAGAGACTAAACAAAAATACCCCCTGTGCCAAAACTGGCTACTGTGTAGACTGCAGCAGCCCAGAGAGAATATGCCTGGAGTATACTCTAATTAAGAAGCAAAGAACAAAGGGAAGGCTTAATGTAATTATTTTAAATGAGGAGCTAGGCTACTAAGGATGGAGGAAAGTGCATATGACAGTAAAAAGCTTTACTAAGCTAGTAGAAATTCAGACTAAGGTGGCTAGTGTAATTCCCTTTACTCTGGGCACACTTTATGCATTATATAGCTTTAAAAGCTTTAATACTAAGAACTTTTTGCTGATGCTTATAGCGCTGCTTTGCATAGACATGGCCACCACAGCTATAAATAACTATATAGATTATAAAAGTGCCATAAAAACTGAGGGCTATAACTATGAAAGCCATAATGCCATTGTGAGCTATAATCTGAAGGAATCTTCTGTGGTCATGACTATTATCTCCTTACTAATCATAGCCTCTATTTCAGGCCTTCTACTTTTTATTAATACTAATATACTGGTGCTTCTAATAGGCATGGCTTCCTTTTTAGTGGGGATACTTTATTCCTTTGGACCCCTTCCCATATCTCGCACTCCACTAGGTGAGATTTTTTCGGGATTTTTTATGGGCTTTGTCATATTTTTTCTAGCTGTATATATCCATATTTTTGGCCAAAATATTGTTGACTTAACCTTAGCTTATGGCAAGCTAAGCCTTGTTATTAAAGTACTGCCAACTATTTTTATATTCCTAATTTCCATACCACTTATTAACGGCATAGCTAATATAATGCTTGCCAATAACATTTGTGATATAGAGGATGATATATCAAACAATAGACACACCTTGGCCATTTACCTGGGAAAGAAAAGGGCCCTTAGGCTATTTAGTGCACTTTATTACTTAGCCTACCTAGACCTTATCCTTTTAGTTTTACTTAAGGCAGTGCCAATTATTAGCCTTATTACACTGATAACCATAATACCCATAACAAAAAACCTTAAATTGTTTTATAAGCTGCAAACGAAAAAGGATACCTTTGTGCTGGCAGTTAAAAACTTTTTGCTTATAAATATTATGTATATTTTTAGCTTTGTATTAGCTCTTATTTTTCACCTATAGGAGGGTGCTCAGACACGTAAGTGTCGTCAAAGAGGTTAAAGGTCTTAAGGACCTTTAACTGGCGGAGCCCAGGGCCAAAGGCCAGGGTTCCCTAGCGAAAGCACCGAAGGCTATTCTTTATAATCTATCCCTAAATTCCATGTCCTTTAGAATCCCTATACAGCCAAAGGAAAATAGCACTGCCATTATACTACTGTATATAATGAGCCCGGGATAAAGAGCATATCCACTCATAAAACTAAAGCCTGAGGTGAGTATTGCCACTATTATCACTGCAGGAACCATAAGAAAGAGCTGGAAAAACATAAATAGCAGTCCCTGAGCTATAGCTCCTGTAAATCCAAATAGCTGAGCTAGCCTAAAGGCAAATAGTCCGCTGTAGGATAACATTCCCCCTAGCGACACATAGCAGAGTATTGAGAGCAGTATCTCCAATATAGAAGCCCTAGTTATAAGCCCAAAGGGTACAAAGAGAATAACAGAGTCTGTAACTACCTTCACTAAAGAGGATAGCACTCCATAAAATAGCTTTCTCTGCGGTGTATCAGGTAGGAGGAATATATAGTGAAAATAAATCTCATTATATATCTTTCCTCCAAAACCAGAGCTGAAAAACAAGAGTGTACAGCTTACAAGCAATATAAGCTTAATATCCACATTCTTTGTTAATAACCCCAACCCTATGGAGGCTACTAGCAGTATCAAAGAATAAGTATTTATAAAATAAAAGATACTTCTCTTAAAATACTCGTTCATATGCTTATAAAATAAGACTTTAGCTCCATAGACTCCATTAAGTTTTAACTCAACATTTCTAAAGGCCTTTGTAAAAAAATTCTGCTTGTTATTAGCTGCAGAAGCCTTACCACTCTTCACATCTTTAATAAGCTCGTTATTTTCTGCAGAGGAAAGCATGTCCTCATAGAAGTCAAGCTTCATCTCATAGGTTATATACAGTATTATTGCACAAAGCAGCAGCATTAGAATGAGGAAAATAAAATAGGTAATCTTTATTCCTGTAAAAGTTTGCAGTGCCATCTCCCTCATCCATCCCAGAACAGGTACATATTTTATCCAAGCTGCATAGGTTATGTGCCTTGCCATAGCCTCTAAGGACTTTAAAAAATCCCCCTGAGCAAAGAATAAACCCGTTCCTGCTACAAAGATCAATATTGCACTCTTTATTACCCTACGAATAATATTTCCTAATGCCGTAAACTTGGTGTTTAAAGCAAATATAAGAAGATTTATAAGGTTACAAAACACGAATTGGAAAATGAGAAAGGATACTATAAGTAGTATCTGATTGATAGCTGGTACATGCAAGTTCTTAAGAATATTTGGTATCTGATAAATTATAAAAAAGGAAGTTAATAGCTCTACTGCAATTTGCTTTATTACACCATAAATCATTACGGTCTGAGGCTTTATAGGGGAAGTAAACACCAGATTCACATCGCACATGTCAAACTTTGAATCCACCTTTTTCGTTCCCTTATACACTGCATATAAAAAAATACCTAGGATGATAAGTGTAAATATGCTTACGAATATATAGGGTGGTGTAGAAATACCCTGAGAGCCCTTATTGGGTATAAACATTACCATAAACCATATCAATACACACATTGGTCCTATGAGCTTTTGAGGCTTTTCCTTGAGCCGCTTAAAATAGTTTATAATGGTTCTCTTAAGTAGATATGTGAGCGCAGTCATTATCCTATCCCTCCGTTACTTCGAAAAATATTTCCTCTAGGGATTTGGACTCATCCACAAGCTCATCTCTGGACTTTGTAAATACAAATTCTCCATCCTTCATAATAAGTATCCTATCCCATAGACCCTCTACAGAATCTAGAAGATGGGTACTTAGCACTATAGATGTACCACCCTCCTTCATTTCCTGTAATACTTCCTTTATGCTTCTTATAGCTTTTGGGTCTAGACCTATCATAGGCTCGTCCACTAACAATACCTTGGGATTTGTTATAAGGGCACAGCATACACTTACTTTTTGCTGCATACCCTTAGACAACTCACTGCCGTATTTATCTTTTTTATCCCATAGGTCAAAAAGCTTTAAAAGCTCCTCTGCTCGACTTTCATACCCAGCTATTTTATAGGAATGTGCCATAAAGATGATGTGCTCCTTTATAGTAAGGAGCGGGAAAAGTGATGGCATCTCAGGTATATAACCAAGCTCCTTTTTCCCCTCCACACTTTTATTGTCATGACCACAGATTTCTATATTTCCTTCATATCGCAAAAGTCCTGCAATGGACTTTATTATGGTTGACTTTCCTGCCCCATTAGGACCTGCCAATACTGCAATTTCCCCAGTATTTACTCTAAAGCTTACATTTTTTACTGCTTCAGTTTTTCCATAACTTTTACTAAGATTTACTACCTCTAGCATAATCATCCCCCGTTTCTATGCAATTTAACAAAGTGAAGCTAGGCTTCACTTTCTAAGTTTACTATAAATATTCTATTATTTCCATATACGCCTTAACTTAAATAGCTCTTGAAGATATCCCAGCACAGAAATAGGACTCATAAGCATTTGATAGAAGAGAACATATAGTATAAACCCCCCAGTATTTTTACGGATTCTCAAATTTAAGCTTTTAAACACCCTCTTTTCATAGCTGTATAGAACATAGTTTTGCAGCATGGCAAGTGGAATAACAAACAAGGTAGTTACCCCTACAATCCAAAACTTACCGAAAAATGCCAGTATTAACCCAGGTATCCAGCAGAAGGTGTATACAAAGTCCAGATAGGGCATTATGAGATTTATCATAGTAAGGCATCTTACATAAGGAATAGGGTGCTCCCAAGGCTTAACTATTTTTAGAGCCTCAATCATACCTCTTGCCCATCTGCTCCTCTGGCGTATAAGGTGCTTTAGACTAGCAGGCACCTCTGTAAAAGCCACTGCATAGGGTTCAAAATAAACCCTCTTATTTTTCTGCAGAAACCTCCAGGTAAGCACTATATCCTCTCCTATGGCATCAGGCCAGCCTCCTACCTCTTCGATCACCTGAGTTTTATAAATAGAGTAGGCTCCCTGAGCCACTAGTGTACCTTGGTATAATCCCTGCATCCTCTTTATACTGGCTATGCCTAAAAAATAATCCCATTCCTGAAGTGCACAGATCAAATTTTCTCTGCTGTTTCTAACAAGTACTGTTCCAGCTACAGCGCATACATCCTTGGGGGAAGATTCTATTCTTGCAACTATATTTTTTATGGCAGCCTTGTGCAGCAAAGTATCGGCATCTAAGGTAATTAAATACTCTGTAGTTACATACCTTAATGCAGTGTTTAGTGCATTGTGTTTACCTGGCTTTTTCTCATAAACAGATATTAAATCTAGTTTATATTCCTCTGCAGCCTTTACTGCAACCATAGAGGTTCTATCACTAGACCCATTGTCAGCTATTATTATTTTTATTTTGCCCTTATAATCCTGTTTAGCTATATATTTAAGTGTTTCTGAAATAGCACCCTCCTCATTTCTGCAGGCAATAATTATAGTTATATCCCTTATTGGATTTGTATTTTTATATTTGGGCTGCTTATCTAATAATAAGCTTGACACCACGAAGGCATTGATATATCCAGGTATATAGCCTATGCCAGCTATTAAAAGTATAGCCCCAGGCCTTGTTATGAGCTTTGAAAGATCCTCTAACCAAGATATGGACAGGGAAATGGATAGAGTCATCCAAAGGGCAGCAATGATATGGCTGTACCAAAACTTTATTTTCACATGAATATATATCTCCTTGTTAAAGCTAAGCCTTATATGCTTATCCAACTCTAACCACCTCCCATAGCTTTAGTCCTATTATTCCAAAAATGAACCCATGTATTACACTGTCATATTTTAAAGGATATTTGAAATTTATGTAGAATATTTAACACATATGACCTTTAATAGTTTTCGTATAAGTTCAGGTGTAGTTTCACCTTTGTCTAAAACAAGCTTTTTTTGGGGGGTATTGATATGAAAGAAAAAACAATTCAGGAAAAAACAAATAACCTATTTGTTTTTTGCACTACCATCCTTGCCATAGGCTATGGCCTTGGCGGTATTGTAATGATATATAGGGGAGATTTAAAATATAATACAGGCATAGCTATGCTGATACTCATGCTTATAACCATGGCTGCCACCTACGCAGTTCATTTCAGAAACAAAAACAGTAGATATACCAAGCATATTGCAAGTTCTCTCTTTGCCTTTATGTATTTTATTGTATTGTTCTCAAGCAGTTTAAAGATAACTCCTATTCTTATTATTCCCATGTTCGCCATAGCTACTTGCTATTTAGATAGTAAATTTTTATTTATACCCATGCTGGGCACCCTATTGTTTAATGCCCTATGGATATATAAAAATGGCATAGCCTCTGAGGATTTATCAAATATTTCTATGCAGGCAGTGATTATTGTTCTTTTCTTTCTATTTACTTACCTTGTGACTCGATTTTCTGAGAGTATGAGAAAGCAAGCTGAGGAGGAAAGAATGAAGGTCATTGAGGCCAATAAGCAGCAGGAAAAAATGCTAAGCGAAATAAATAATGCCATTCTATTACTAAATAAAAACACCTCGGTGCTAAATGAGAATATTGACAACATTCAAAATTCCTCTAAGGCTATTTACAATGCCATTGGTGAAATTACAACTGGATGTGCAAGTACCTCAAAGACTGTGGAGGAGCAAACTTCCCATTCAAGCAGCATTCAGAAGGAAATTGATAATACTGCTTCTATCTCTATAGACATGAAGCTTTCTGCCGAAAACAGCGAAGAGATTTTTAAGGATAGCTTAACTATAGTGAGCACCCTTTCAAGTAAGTCTGAAGCTGTAAAAGCAAAAAATGATAATGTATATGTAATGTCTCAGAGCTTAAAGGGAAAAACTGATGAAGTACAAAGCATTACTAATATTATTACCGGCATAGCAGAGCAGACAAATCTCCTGGCACTAAATGCAGCCATTGAAGCTGCAAGAGCTGGGGAGGCAGGAAAGGGCTTTTCTGTAGTAGCAGATGAGGTAAGAAATTTAGCAGAGCAGAGCAAAGACTCTTCCACTAAGATTGCAGATATTATATCAGAGCTTAAGGCTGAGGTGGAAAGAATTGAGGACTCCATAGGAAGCTTAGCTCATATTAATAACGAAGAAAACGCCTTGGTAATACAGACAGAACAAAATCTTAAAAATTTATATGAAGCAGTTATAGATGTGAAATCTAAAGCACAGATAGTAAGTGATAAGGTAAACCATATCAGTGACTCAAATAAAAGCATAAATGATGCAATACAAAATCTTTCTGCCATATCTGAGGAGACCTTGGCAAACTCCGAGGAGGCCTGCAGTACCATTGAAGGCTATCTGGAAGATGCAAGATGTGCAAAAGCTTCTGTGGAGGAGTTGACTGCACTTTCTGCCAGCATGAAAAGCTACCTATAAAGCAAAACACCCTGTTCTAAAAAATTAGAACAGGGCTATTTTTAATGCTCTTACTTACATACTCTCCAGATATTCATCATAGCTCATTCTCTTGTCTATGATACCTGTTGGTGTAATCTCTATTATTCTATTTGCTATAGTCTCTATAAACTGATGGTCATGTGAGGTAAACAATATATTGCTCTTATAATCCCTTAGACCATTGTTTACAGCGGTAATAGATTCTAGGTCCAAGTGGTTTGTTGGCTGATCTAGAATTAGAACATTAGCATTGCTTAGCATCATCCTAGACAGCATGCATCTTACTCTTTCTCCTCCAGACAAAACCCGTGCTTCCTTAAGTGCTTCTTCTCCTGAAAACAGCATTCTACCTAAGAAACCTCTCAAATAGCTCTCTGACTTTTCCTCAGAGAACTGGCGCATCCAATCTACCAGATTAATCTCTACATCATTAAAGAACTCTGAGTTATCCTTTGGGAAATATGCTTTAGTAATGGTAATTCCCCACTTATATTCCCCACTGTCAGGCTCCATTTCTCCTAGAAGTATCTTAAACAAGGTAGTCTTTGCAATTTCATTATCTCCTACAAAGGCTATTTTATCACCTTTAGCTACAGTAAAGCTCACATTGTCTAGCACCTTTTCACCATCTATGGTCTTAGATAGGTTATCTACTGTAAGTATATCATTTCCAACTTCTCTCTCAGGCTTAAACCCTACGAAGGGATATCTTCTGGTGGAGGGCTGTATGTCATCTAGGGTGATTTTCTCAAGCAGCTTTTTTCTAGAGGTAGCCTGTTTTGATTTAGAGGCATTGGCACTAAATCTTGCAATAAACTCCTGAAGATCCTTTACCTTCTCCTCCTTCTTCTTGTTCTGATCCTTCATCATCTGAAGAGCCAGTTGGCTAGACTCATACCAGAAATCATAGTTTCCTACATAAAGCTTAATTTTGCCAAAATCCACATCTGCCATGTGGGTACAGACCTTGTTTAAGAAATGTCTGTCATGAGATACAACTATGACAGTACCTTGAAATTCTATTAAAAACTCTTCTAACCAATTAATAGACTTTATATCCAAATGGTTGGTAGGCTCGTCTAGAATTAATATGCCTGGATTGCCAAAGAGAGCCTGTGCAAGCAGCACCTTCACCTTTTCTCCTCCAGTTATATCCCTCATAAGCTTGTCATGAAGCTCTGTACCAACTCCTAGTCCCTGTAGCAGTGAGGAAGCTTCTGATTCAGCCTCCCATCCATTTAACTCTGCAAATTCACATTCAAGCTCTGAAGCTTTTATGCCATCCTCATCAGTAAATTCAGCCTTACTATATAGTGCTTCCTTTTCCTTTGTGATTTCATATAGTCTTTCATTGCCCATGATAACTGTTTCTAAAACTCTGTGTTCATCGTAGGCATAATGGTCCTGCTTTAAAACAGACATCCTTATTCCTGGAGCCATGGAAATCTCTCCAGTATTTGGTTCAATTTCACCAGATAATATTTTTAGAAAGGTACTCTTCCCTGCTCCATTCGCTCCTATAACGCCGTAGCAGTTTCCTGGGGTAAATTTTAAATTTACATCTTCAAAAAGCTTTCGCTCACCATATCTTAAACTTACATTTGTTACATTTATCACTATGCTTCCATCCTCTTCATTATTTTTTTACATACAGGGCGTATTATATCATAGATTTAGAAAAATTGCATCTATAAAAAATTCATCACATAACCATATAAAAACTACAGATACTATTTACATGGACAAATCTTGCGAGGTGATATTTTTATGGATGAGAAAATTGCTAATGCCAAGACCAAGACAGAACAGGCTGAGCTTATGGGAATAGAGCTTCCAGAGGATGATTACTGGGGAGAGGTGAGTTCTAAGGTATGCGGCATGGTGGGAGGAGCAAAGGGCGGTAATTTTACAAAGGAAGCTGTTGAAAGCTTTGAAAAGAAGCTTGTAAAATAGACATATATTGTTGAAGTCTGCCATCCTATGATAAAATGAACCTTGTATGTAGCTATAATTTACAAGGATGGTGCTTTATGATATTTTTGTTTTTATCTATTATCTGCAGTGCTTTAATAGCCATTGTATTTAAGTTTTCAGAAAGAAGAGACTCAAATAGATATGCTCTAACTGCTTTTAACTATGTAACTGCAGCCATAATCAGCTTTATATTACTACCAGAAAAGAAATTATTTAATTTTGAGTGGTTTAAAGCCTTTAGTTTAGAGAGCTCTAAGCTTTTTTCTCAAGGTGAACTATTCTCCCCTTCTGCTTCAGCAGCTTGGGCAATTATTTTAGGCTGTATAACAGGAGTAATATTTTTCTCAAGCTTTTATCTTTATCAGTACAATGTGAAAAAGAATGGTGCAGCTCTTTCTGCTACCTTTGCAAAGCTTGGAGTGCTTATACCTGTTCTCCTATCCATTGCACTTTTTAAAGAGCTGCCATCCTGGCTTCAGCTTTTGGGAATTGTTCTTGCCATATCTGCAATTTTATTAATAAATCTGGGAGGAGAAAAAAATGCCCTGGTAAAAACCAAATGGGAGCTAGTTTTTCTCTTTATAATTGGTGGTTTAGGAGACTTTAATTCCAAGGTATATCAGTTCTATGGAATAATTGAATATAAAGAACTGTTTATATTCTATATATTTGTTTCTGCCCTATTAATAAGCTTGATTATGCTTGTAATAAAAAGAAGAGGATTAACCATGTTGGACATGCTTTTTGGGATTTTAGTAGGCATTCCAAATCAGCTTACCTCTTACTATCTTATCAAATCCCTAGAGAGCATTGAGGCCTCTGTAGCTTTTCCTATATATAGTGCAGGCACTATACTGATGGTTAACCTTGTAAATATACTGTTATTTAAAGAAAAACTCAATAAAAAGCAATATGTTGCCATAGGTATTATTGTCATAGCCCTTATACTTTTAAATCTATAAAAGAAATTACTCTTTGAGCAGCGTGGTCGGCGATTTTTTATGTGCTCATTTTTATGTACCCATTTTTGTCTCTCCTCATAGTATGGTTATGAGGTGATTTTTAGTGAAAGCAGATTTAGTTTTTGAAGGCGGCGGAATTCTTGGTATTAGCTTTATAGGTGCTCTTAAAGCTCTAAGGGAAAAGGGCTATCAGGTGGAAAGATGTGCAGGAACCTCTGCAGGAGCCATCGTAGCCTCTCTTGTTATGGCGGGCTATAGTGTGGAGGAGCTCTATAGAGTGATGAAGACTACGGATTATATTTCTCTTACTAAAAACAACTCCTACGGTAGATTCCCTGTAGGAAAAGAGCTGCAGCTCTTTCTTAAAAAAGGGCTCTATGATGGAGATAACCTAGAAAAATGGATTAGACCTCTCCTAGAGGCAAAAAAAGTTACAAAGTTTAAACAGCTTATGATAAATGGAAAGAGTAGATTAAAAATAATAGCCTCAGATATCACGAAAAGAGATATGCTTGTGCTTCCAGATGACCTAATAAACTACGGCATAGACCCCTCAGAGTTTGAAATTGCAAAGGCAGTAAGGATGAGTGCTTCAATTCCACTGTATTTTACCCCTTATACCTTAAAATACCCCTCTGGACGAAGCTTTATTGTGGATGGCGGGCTGCTTAGCAACTTTCCTGTGTGGATATTTGATGTAGAGGGAGTGCCTCGCTGGCCTACCTTTGGCATAAAGATAAAAGATAAGGCTGGCAAAACCCTTCAGGGCAAATCCTGTTTCCCCTATTTTTTGATGGACTTAGTTACCTCTCCCCTATATGTCAACGAAGAGAGGTTTGTAAGAAATGTGGACTTGGTGAGAACCATAGTGCTTGAGCATCCTAAACTAAAGGCTACAGATTTTAAGCTGGCAAAAGCCTGTGCAGAGGATTTATTCTCCCTAGGCTATAAAAATACGGTGGATTTTCTTAAGCATTGGGATTTTCAAAGGTACATAAGAGAATATCGGGGAAAAGGCGCATTCCAACTCACATTATAGCTATATAAACAATGCATTATTGTTCAGCTGCAAAATGATGCCTTTATGTGATAAAGTAGTTTGTATTATGCTTATCTATTTGATATTATATAAATATACAATAAACTGTACAGGGGTGAACAAATGGATTTTAAAAATAGAGTTCTTCAAAAGAATGGCATTACCGCAATAAAACTGGCAAGGGAATTCATGACATGTAATATAGGTGATAGAATTTCAACAGTAGCAGATTACTCCTCTAAGTTTGCTACAGCAAGAGGTACTGTACAAACAGCTTTAAAACTCCTACAAGAAAGCAGAGCAATAACCTTGGAGGCTAGAGGCCACCAAGGGACCTTTATAGTGGATATAGATTATGTTGCATTATGGGAGTTTACAGATTTCGGTACCATTATGGGAGTAATGCCCCTACCTTATTCAAAGCTCTATGAAGGACTTGCTACTGCAATATATAAAATCATGAATGATAAAAATATTCCTTTTAGCTTGGCTTATATGAGAGGAGCTGCCAATAGAGTTAAGGCTCTTGAGAATGGCCGCTACGATTTTATCGTAGTATCAAAACTTGCAGCATTAAACAGTATTAAGAATAATGATAACCTTTCCATAGCATTGGAGTTTTCACCCTATAGCTATGTGAGTGAGCATACTTTGGTGTTTAGTAATCCATCCTATAAAACCATCGAAACAAATATGAAGATTGGAATTGATATAGATTCAATCGATCATTCTGAACTTACCTATTATGAATGCAAAAATAAGGAAGTAAATTTTATCAAGTTATCCTATAATCAAATAATTACTAAGCTTATGAGCGGAGAGATAGATGCCGCTGTATGGAATCTTGATGAACTAATTGAAAGAAAAATCCCTTTGAAATATGTTCCCCTAAAAGCTTCTAGTTTGGAGGAGGTTGCCACTCAAGCAGTAATTTTAGTAAATAAGAACAGCTATGGAATTAATAATCTATTGAGTGAATTTATTAAGAAGGAACAGGTAGAGATATATCAAAAATCAGTTGTCTCTGGTGAAATTATTCCAAATTATTAATTCTAGGAGTATTGCATTAGCAGTAATAATATGTTATTTTTAAAGTACAGTATATTGTACATTGATCCTGATAAGAACTTACCTGCTATTTACAAAAGATAAAAATATTATAAATAAGCTCTTTAATGCGAAGTTTTATATTTTCAATATACATTATACTGTATAATGTATATTGAGCTATTTGTTTAAGTGCGGCTCAATTAATTTTTACATATAAAATAATCTTACTTAAATTTATTGGAAAGGAGGCTATATCAAATTAAATTTTAACTTTGGGGGAGGTGTAATTATGAAGGTAATTGCTGTAGGTGGTCAAATGGAAAAACAAAAAATTGCTGACCTTATCAAAAAGTATGGTGATGGAGAGTTTGAGGCTGTAGTTTCAAACGATATTCAGGCAGCCTCTATGGTTAAATCAGGAAGGGCTCAATACTATGTTGGATGTTGTGCTACTGGTGCTGGAGGTTCTCTAGCAGGTGCCATTGCAATTTTGGGCTATTCAAAGTGCGCCTCAATATCCATGCCTGGTAAACAACCTAAAAAAGATGACGTGGCTAAAAAGTTGCAGGACGGAAAGTTAGCATTCGGTTTCACAGACAATCACGTTGAATTAGCAATTCCAATGTTACTTGAAGAAATAATAAAATTATAATTTATATGGGGTGGGGTTATGTATACAAAAATGGTAGTTATCGGACTAATAAGTATGTGGGCAGCAGTGTTAGCTAATAGAAATATAGCAGTATATCATGATGGAATTAGACCAATAATGGGCGAATACACCAGCGGCAGAATGAGCAAAGCTGAGTTAATAGGTATTTCCTTTGCAATGAGCTTTGGACTTATCATAGGATTTGGAATACCTTTTTCACTAGCCAGTCAAGTTATATTGATTCATACCATTTTACTGGGTACTGACGTTATTGGTATTTCATCACCAAATAAAATCATCGCAGGTGCCCTAGGTGCAGCTTATGGTATTGGCATTACCATAGGTCTTGGTAGCGTTGTTGAGCTATTTAAGGCAATGCCTGTAAATATCATGGACAGCTTATCCATGATAGGTGATCCTATCGTAATTTCCTTCTCTGTGCTCCCTGCTTTGGCTGTAGCCTATCAGTTTGGAAGTAAAAAGGGTCTATTTACATTGTGTTTATCACTTCTAGCTAGAGTTGGAATGGTTAGAATTAATCCCATTATTATAGGAGGTTCTAAGGTAAATATCTCTCCAGATGGTATCGCTCTTGCAGTAGGTATGGTAGCTCTAATTGCCTTTGGAATATCAAAATCAAATAAAGATAGAAAGGCTAATACAGAAATTGCAGCAGATGATATGAGCGCTACACTATTTACAGACAATGCCAAAAAAATAAGAAAAAATCTTTTACCTTTGGCTATTATGGGAGCTTTAATCTCTCTAGGCGCAAGCTTACATCTTATTGGCGGCAGCCCTATGGATGTTACTTTCTTAGCTAAAGGGCAAATAACAGAAGCTATAATGATTGCCTTTATTAAGGTCATTGGTTATATTCCACTAGTAGTAACCACTGGTCTAGTATCAGGAGTATGGGCTTCAGGTGGTATCTGTGATTGGTTGTTTGCACTGGGTTACTTAGTTAATCCAATAGCTGCTCCTTTTGTGGGTGCTGCAGGAATGTCTGCGGAAGTATATGGTGTAAAATATCTTGCAAAATTCCTTGATAAATATCCAGAAATAAGGTCCTCTGGAGATCATATTAGAACAGCTATGACTCAAATTCTTGAGGTAGCTCTTTTAGTTGGAGGTATGATGGCAGCTAATAACATAGCTCCAACCTTTGGATTCTTTATAGTAGCTGGTTTATATGTTCTAAATATAATAGCTGGCACAAAGATAGTAAAAATGGCAGTAGGTCCTCTTGGAGCTATATTAGTTGGAATATTAGCAAACATATTCAAGATTATAGGACTAATGCTATAGTTTTTAATTAGGAGATGCATATTTTTGAAAGAGTCATTAAATATTCCTTTAAAGATTGCAGAAAGCGAGCTTAAGCGGTCTGTAATAAAAATAAATCAAAAGGTTTATGAGGAAGCTCTCTCTAAGGAAAAGAGCTATTTAACCTTTGGGGTAAAAAACACAAATAAAATTCCAATAGATTTATTTAATAAGTTAAGATACCACAAGAAATATCTATGGCTTACTGTAGATAAAATGGCCGACAAGGGCCGAAGTATCGATACAGATTTGATTAATCCACTAACTTATAGAGCTATGACAGGCTCAACCAGTGGAGGAGCAATAAACATACTAAAAGGTATTAATGACTTTGCCATTGGCACAGATGGTGGGGGTTCAGTTTTAGCCCCTGCCCTTTCCTGCCAACTTCCTTCAATTATAGGTGCAGGACTTCAATTAAATGTTAATGGGCAAAGCAAATCTACTGATAATTATATTATTTCCGGCAGTATTGGGGTTATTGCTCGAAGCCTTTGTATAGCTCAAGAGATAATGGAGCTGCTTACAGATAAAAGCCTTAGCAGCAGCTCACAAAGTGTGACTAATGTCTTAATACCATCGAGAAATTCCGTTATCATGCCAGATGGGTCAACAATGTATGAAAAACTACTGCCTTATATAAAAAAGCTTAATAATTTTAATTTCATTGAATACGACTTAACTGGCATAGATGATAGAAATATAGCTGTGAATAAAATAAACAGAGCATTTGAAGAAAACATAGCAGATGTGCTTCTTACCTATGAAGGTCCTATAGACGTTTTGGGGTATGGCGAAACTATACCTAAAATGTTTTCAGGCAAAATTGAGAAGCAGATAACTGATAATAGCGGTAAATTTACAGTTAAAGCTGCAAATATTTGTAAGGTTACCGCTGTAACAATTCCCTCTTCAGAGCTTGCCTGTGGTTTTGTTATATGCGGAAGAGAAGGAATAGATGGCGCTCGTCAAGCAGTATCACTTGCTCATTGTCTTTCATCGCTAGTAACCCTGCCTGAAGTTTTTACAAGATACTATTTAACTCGGGAAAGATACGCAGAAGGTTTTTGTGAGGATTAAAAACATCAATAGATAATTTTTAGGCATGTATTTTTACAGGAGGCATTTATGGAATTAGTAGAGAGATTAACCATTCTTATGGAATCAGGACAAATAAGCAAGCAAACTATTAACCGTCTTTTAGAGGTTTTAAGCTATTTAAAATATCAGAAAAATATTGAGTTAACGGAAGATAATGGTTCCATGTTTATTACCCATTTGGCTATAGCATTGGAACGAATAAAAAAATCAGAGTCTTTACCAGCTATGGATAGCGAAATGCTATCACAGCTAATGGATGATTGTAACTATAATGAAGCAGAGCTTTTATTTAACGATATACAAGCTATTGTTACTACATCGATTTCACCTGAGGAAAAAACATATATAATGCTTCATCTTTGTATTTTACTTAAAAACAAGGAAGTGAAAATATGAAAACCTATCCGCTAGAATCCATAACCCTAAACGAAGCTAAAAAAATGCAATTTAAACTAGTAGATATTGTAACAAGACATTTTAAAGGAACAGAGGTTTTATCCCTGGGAGACCTTGGTGTAGTATCTGGTTTGAATAAGCCCTCTACTACGTTGAAGGCTGAAAAAGTACTGGCTGAATTTTTTCAAACGGAAGCAGCAGTATTGGTCAGAGGTGCAGGAACTGGTGCTATAAGATGGTCTCTTCAGTCTATGCTTAAAAGTGGTGCTACGTTGCTTGTTCACAGTGCTCCTATTTACCCTACAACTCAAGTAACCATAGAAAGCATGAATTTAAAAATTATTAAGGCAAATTTCAATGTTCTTGAAGAATTAGAAGAAACCTTAAGCTGCATTGCTGTAGATGCAGTCTTAATTCAGCATACAAGGCAGAGTATCGAGGATAGTTATGATATTGCTGATGTCATACATACCGTTAAAAAATTCAATCAGGACATTCCTGTTCTCACAGATGACAACTATGCAGTTATGAAGGTTAGAAAAATTGGAACACAAAATGGTGCAGATCTTACAGCTTTTTCTGCATTTAAATTACTTGGTCCTGAAGGAATTGGCTGCGTAGTTGGTAAAGATGAGTTTATTGATAAAATTGTTAAATGGAATTACTCAGGTGGTGGACAGGTGCAAGGACACGAAGCACTAGAAGTATTGAGAGGCTTAATTTATGCTCCTGTATCCCTTTCCATACAAGCAGAGGTAAATGATGAACTAGTTCGCAGACTGAATTCTGGGGAAGTGAAGGGAGTCACCAATGCCTTTCTTGCTAATGCACAATCAAAAGTGCTTCTAGTAGAATTTGATAGAAATATTGCTAAAGATGTACTAAAAAAATGTGAAGCCTTAGGGGCTGCTCCTCACCCTGTAGGAGCGGAATCCAAATATGAATTTGCACCAATGTTTTATAGAATATCTGGCACCTTTAGAGCGAGTGATAAATCCTTAGAAGAGCGAATGATCAGAATAAACCCTATGCGAGCTGGTGCCGATACAATAATACGAATTCTTTCGGAGGCTTTGAGTGATTAAGAAGGGGGAAATTTATGTTTTTAGAAAAAACCTTAAATAGGAATCCTCAACTAATAGATGCAGCTATAAAATTCCATAGAGAGGGATTGATTTCTCCTGATACCTATGTATTAGACTTGGATAGCATTATTTATAATGCCAAAAAAATCAAAGATGAAGCAGATAGATGTGGCATACAGTTATATTTTATGACTAAACAAATTGGCCGTAACCCTTATATATCAAAAGAAATTATGAAGCTTGGATATGCTGGTGCTGTTGCAGTAGACTTTAGAGAGGCTGAAATCTTAAGCAGCAATGGTATACAACTTGGAAATATTGGTCATTTGGTTCAAATTCCAACTGCTAAAGTTAAACACATGGTTTCACTTAATCCTGAAATTATAACAGTGTTTTCAGTTGAAAAAGCAATGGAAATATCAGAAGCTTCAGTTAAGCTAAGCAAAACTCAAGATATTATGCTTAGAGTTATTGATAAAAATGACTTTTTTTATTCAGGACAATATGGCGGCTTTAAAATTGAAGAACTTACAGAGAATGTCAAAAAAATAATCAATCTTCCAAATATAAGGATATGTGGACTAACCTCCTTTCCTTGCTTCCTTTATGATGAGAAGAGCAAAGCTATAAAGGAAACATCAAATTGCAACACAATAAAGGCTGCTCAAAAACTGCTCAAGGAAAGGCTTTGTGTAGAAATTGCACAGATTAACCTCCCCTCCATTACCTGTGCAAGAAACATTGAAAACATAAAAAATGCAGGAGGAACCCACGGAGAACCTGGACATGCTTTAATTGGAACAACTCCTCTTCACGCTGCAGCAGATGTAGAAGAGATCCCTTCCATTGTTTATGTCAGCGAAATTTCTCACAATGTTGAAAATAAAAGCTATGTATATGGTGGAGGCCATTATCGCCGTTCTCATATGAGTAATGCTATAGTTGGAAAAAGTATGGATAGCATGGTTAAAACCAAAGCTACTATTCCTCCAAGTGATAATATAGACTATTATTTTCAGTTGCGTGGAAATTACGATGTTGGTGATACAGTAATATTCTCTTTTAGGACCCAGATATTTGTTACACGAAGTGAGGTTGCTGTGGTAAAGGGAATTAAGGATGGTAATCCTAAGCTAGTTGGAGTATATGATAGCCAAGGTAAGCTTCTAGAGGCATTCAATGAGTAAGTTTATATTGATTGTTCTTGATGGTTTTGGAATAGGTGCCATGGATGACGTAGTGAAGGCTAGGCCTCAAGATGCTGGAAGTAATACCTTTGCTCATATATGCAGGGAGCTTCCAGACTTAAAGCTAGCAAATTTAGAATCAATAGGATTAATGAATGCTGCAAATTTCGAATCCAAACTGATGAAAAAAAGTCCTGCTGCCTGCTATGGAACAGCTTCTCTTGCACACTTTGGGGCAGATACCTTTAATGGACACCAGGAGATAATGGGTACACGCCCTAAACAGCCTCTAATAAAGCCCTTCAATGAGAGTATACATATAATCTATGACACACTTAAGGCTTCTGGGTATAAAGTGAAGTATATGGGAAACAAGCTAAAATTCTTGCTTGTCAATGATTATATAACTGTTGCAGACAATCTAGAGGCAGATCCCGGCCAAATATATAACCTAACCGCTCCGCTAGACTATATATCTTATGAAGAGGTATTAAAAGTAGGCAGGCTTGTTCGTTCGGTAGTACCAGTATCAAGAGTAATTCCCTTTGGAGGCAGTGAAGTTAATATTGATGATATTTTAGCTGCAGTTGAAGAGAAGGATGGCAGATTTATTGGTATAAATGCACCAAAATCAGGAGTTTATAATAAAGGCTATAATGTAATTCACCTAGGATATGGAGTAAACGAAAAGGTACAGGTCCCATATATCTTGGGTATTAACAAAATCTCCATAACTCTTTTAGGAAAAGTAGCCGATATCGTAGAAAATCCCTTTGGAAAATCTATTTCATGCGTGGACACAAGAGAAGTTCTTGAATTGACATGTAGAGAATTCGAAAAAATGAGTCATGGCTTTATATGTACAAATGTACAAGAAACTGATTTAGCTGGTCATGCTCAAAATGTAAATATATATGCAGAAAAGCTTAAAATATCTGATGATTATATTGGCAGATTGAAGAAATCTATGGCAGAGGATGATCTCCTATTAGTAATGGCTGATCATGGTAATGATCCAACCATTGGTCATAGCCACCATACAAGAGAACAAGTGCCATTATTAATATACAATAAAAAAATGTGCAGTAGATTCGTAGGCAACAGGACCACACTCTCAGACGTTGGAGCTACAGTTTGTGATTATTTTCAATTACCCTCTCCAGAAAATGGTGAGTCCTTTTTAAAAATACTTCAATCATGAGCTGCATTAAAAATATAATGTTTTATAATTTATTAAAAGCAAGGTATGAAAATATCTGCTTTTATTTTTTTGCAGTATAATTACTCTATTTCTCTGCTTAATTATTATTAAGCAGGGCCTAATGTGGTATAATATCTGTGTAAAACGAGGTGATATGATGAGTGACTTAGCAGGAAAGGGCTGCGAAATACTAGTGCCCTTTGATGAGAGAAAACTACTTGAAGAAATTGAAAAAAGCATTACACATGAATATAGAAAGAGCCTATGGTCAAAATTTACAAAGGCTATCAAGGATTATAAGTTGGTGGAGGATGGAGACAAAATAGCTGTAGCCATCTCTGGAGGAAAAGACAGTCTAGTAATGGCAAAGCTTTTTCAGGAGCTTAAAAAACACAGACAGGTTAATTTTGAGCTGGAGTTTATCGCCATGGATCCAGGCTACCACGAAAACATCCGGGCGCTAATGGAGGATAACTGTAAGTATCTTAACATACCAGTAAAGGTTTTTAACTCACAGATATTTGAAATAGCTGACCACAGGGCTCAGGACTATCCTTGTTATCTTTGTGCTCGAATGCGCAGAGGAGCACTGTATTCAAAGGCTCAAGAATATGGCTGCAATAAGCTTGCCCTAGGGCATCATTTCAATGATGTAATTGAAACTACCCTTCTAAATGTACTGTATTCTGGCAACTTCAAAACCATGCTGCCCAAGTTAAAATCCACTAATTTTAAAAACATGGAGCTGATAAGACCTCTTTACTATATTGAGGAGCAGCATATTCAGCATTTTACTCAAACAAGCGGAATTTGGCCCTTAAATTGTGCCTGCATGGTAGCAGCTAAGAAAATTGGAAATAAAAGATATGAAATAAAGGACCTGATTAAGAACATGAAGCAAAACTTTAATGATGTAGAAAAATCCATCTTTAAGGCCGCCCAAAATGTCAACATGGATTCAATTCTAGGCTGGAACAAGGACGGGGAACAGCATTCATATCTAGACTTTTATGACCATACACAAGAATAATTACTAAGTATTTTCTGGAGGTAGCTATGTGCGGAAGATATTTTATTGAAATTGATGATGAAGAGTTAAATTCCCGTTACGGATTTATAAACCATTTTGAAAATTCTCCAGGTGATAAAGCACCTTCAAAACCCTCTCTAGTTGTTACAAATACTGGCTTTAAGTCTATGAGGTGGGGTTTTCCAATTAAGGATAAGCTCCTCATAAATGCCAGAGGGGAGACCATTATGCATAAGCCTGCCTATTCTAAGAGTTTTTATAGCAGAAGGTGTCTTGTGCCTGCTTCTCTATTTTACGAATATAATAATGGAATAAAATACAGCATTAGCTTAAGAGATAAAAGTATGTTTTCTATGGCTGCTATTCATAACCTTTTTTATGATGAAAAACTTGGCAGCATAAATAGCTTTGTGATTATTACCACTGAGGCTAATTGTGATATTTTGCCCATTCATCCAAGAATGCCTGTTATAATGCCAAGAGAGCTGGAGAAATATTACCTAGATGAAGCTGCAGATGTGAAGGAAATTCAAAAGCTTTTAGTTCCTCTTAAAGCAGGTCAATTAAGTGTTGTTCCTTCAGAAGGGATTTCTCAGCTTTCTCTATTTTAAATAGCTTAGCCTTATTAATAGCTTAACCATAGTTAAGCATCAAAACTAAAACAAAAGTATAAGGAGATTCTATGAAAAAATTCATTTGTATTAGATATTTGTTGATATTTGTTGCTGTTGTTGTCTTAGGTACGACCTCCTACCTTATTTATAAGCATAGTTTTCCTAATGATAAAAAGCATGCTTATGATAATGCACTCCTCAGTCTTTCTGAAACCTCTGAGATAGACCGACAAAAAGCTGATGCAGAAAATCAAAAGCAAGCAGAAGAAGCGAAAAAGGCGGAGGAGCTTAAGAGACAAGAGGAGGCAAGGAAGGCCGAGGAGCTAAAAAAACAGGAGGAGGCTAAAAAAGCTCAGGAGGTTAAAAAGCTGGAGGAGTCCAAAAAACCGCAGCCTGAAAAACAACCTGAAACCCCAGCACAAAAATCCCTTATTGAAGCCTTAGCTCCTCGTTTGGGAATTAGCAGACAAGCTATGATAGTTATAGGCAGCAGCACCTCTAGCGTTAATACCACCTTTGAGGTCTATGAAAAGGATGAAAATGGTGTGTGGAATAAAAAATGGACTTTTCCCTCTGTTATAGGCTATAACGGTATGAGTACTAAGCATGTAGAGGGTGATGGTACCTCTCCTATGGGTATTCATAATTTCCTCTTTATGTTTGGAAGCGCTGAAAATCCAGGGGTAAAGATGGAATATAGAAAGACAAGACCTGGAGATTACTGGATTTCAGATGTGCATTCTCCTCACTATAATGAGTGGGTCCATTATGATGGAGACCGCAGCGATTTAGGAAACCCTAAGGATATTGAAGACCTCTATGCCATAAAGTCCTATAAATATGCTGCAGCTTTAGATTATAATTATGGTGGAAAAAGAGTAATAGGTAAAGGCTCTGCAATATTTCTTCATATTAGAGGAGGCAGTAGCACGGCAGGCTGTGTTGCTCTTTCTGAAGATAATCTGCTTAAGGTCTTAAAATGGATGGATCCAGCAAAGAGCCCTAAAATAGTCATAGGAACTGAAGCCTACCTTAGAAGCTTAAAATGATATATGAAATTCCAAGCCTAATTTACTCTGCATTGACAAGAAGATTATTTTTAGGTAATATAATTACAAGATAGAAACCATGATGAGAAGAGTAGATTAATTTTTCTTTTACAGAGAACTCCAGCTGCTGAGAAGGAGTATAGAAACTTTTATCGAAAAAGGTCTCTGAGTTTCACGCCGAGCCTTATATTAGGGGTAGGTTGTGCCGGGAGCTCCCGTTATAGAGCTAGAGTATAAGCTTTTGAAGCCGTACTTGAAGAGGTTTGTATGGTGACATATAAACAAACTGGGGTGGTACCACGAAGTTACATAACTCTCGTCCCCAAGGCCAAAGGTCTTGGGAGGTGAGGGTTTATTATTTTGTCCTTTAATAATCTGTGGAATAAAAACTATAATAATTAAAAAGGTGGTATCAAAATGTATAGAGCTTATACTAAATTGGATAATTTAAGGCCTATAATGACAGACGCTAATGAATTTGTAGTAGAGAGAATAAAGAAATTAAACAGTTTAATGGAGAGAGGTATAAATCCCTATCCCTACTCCTATGAGAATATAACCCATACGAGCTATATAGTAAATAACTTTGAAAATATATCAGAAGACATGGAGTTTACAGTTGCAGGAAGAGTTATGCTGCTTAGGAGAATGGGTAAGGCTACCTTCTTAAACCTAAGAGATCAACAGGGGAACATCCAAGTTTATATAAGCAAATCCATTGTGGGTGAAGATACCTACGAGATGGTTAAGCTTATGGATAGTGGAGATATTATCGGTGTTCAGGGTGCTGTATTCAAGACACAGACAGGAGAAATAACCATTAAAGCCCGTTCACTACTCATGCTTTCAAAATCTATTCGTCCCCTTCCTGAGAAATATCATGGAATACAGGATATGGACTTAAGACAGCGTCATCGTTCCCTGGATATGATTATGAATGAGGATGTGAAGGAGCGGTTTATTAAACGCTCTAAAGCAATGGCAGCTATAAGAGAATTTATGAGCAGCAAGGAATTTGTGGAAATGGAGACCCCTATACTAGATACTAAATATGGTGGAGGTGAGGCAAAACCCTTTGTAACAAAAGTAAATGCCTTAGATTCTGAAGTGTTTATGAACGTCTCTCCTGAGCTATATTTGAAAAGGCTTATGGTAGGCGGCATAGAACGAGTTTATACCATGGGACGCTCCTTTAGAAATGAAGGCATAGACAGAACTCATTATCCTGAGTTTACTCTCTTTGAATGCTACATGGCCTATGCAGATTATAACGACATGATGGTACTTATGGAAAACCTCTATGAATTCGTGTTCAATAAGATAAATGGCTCCACCGTTATTAATTATGATGGTAGAGAAATTGACTTTAAGGCTCCCTGGAAAAGACAGAGGATGTGCGATCTGGTAAAGGATGAAACAAAGCTTAACGTTGAATTTATGAGTGCTCAGGATATTAAAGCTGACGTACTTAGTAGTGCACTTCTTAGTGATGAAATCAAAGATGGCTTTGATATAGAAAATGCCACCAAGGGTGATCTCATTTTAGCTCTATTTGACAAATTCTGTGCAGAAAAGCTTATAGAGCCAACCTTTGTAATTGATTTTCCCATAGAATCCTCCCCACTATGCAAGGTACATAGGAGTAATCCTGAGCTTATAGAAAGGTTTGAGCCCTATGCCAACGGAGTGGAGCTTGGAAATGCTTATTCAGAGCTAAATGATGCACTAAGACAGAGAGTACTACTTCACGAGCAAGCCAGCAAGTTAAGGGCTGGTCTTGAAACTGCAAGTCCCATGGATGAAGAATTTGCTGTGGCTATTGATACAGGTATGCCACCTGCAGGAGGGCTTGGAATAGGTATTGATAGAATGATAATGTTCCTCACAAACTCCTATTCCATCCGTGATGTCATAGCTTTCCCATTGGTGAAGAGGTAATATGAAGTGAACTAATGTATAGGTGGGTTTTCTACTCCACCTATATATTAGCCCAATTTATCCAAGGTGTTCCTTTTCTTAACATTCTTTCATCATTTCTCTATAGAACTCTAATACCCTCTCTATGTTTTCCAAGCTTATTTTTTCATTAGTACCGTGCATAGAGCTTATATCCTTGTTGTGTATTTGATAGGGTGAAAATCGGTATATGCAGTTACATAGCTCCTCATATTTCCTTGCATCTGTTCCTGCTAGAACTATATAGGGACATACTATTGAGCCCTTAAAAACCCGACCTATTTTACTAGCAATAAGTTTAAACCCATAGGAGTTTGTAGGTGATATATTTGAAGGATCCTCCAGCCTTAAAGCTTCTAATGATATTTTAGGACCAACAATTTTTCTAATATGGTCTAAAAGTTCCTGAGAGCTTTCCCAGGGTGCTATTCTAAAGTTTAGTACTGCACTAGCCTTCTGTGGAAGTATATTGGCAGCATTGCTTCCCTCAGCCATAGTTGCAGCAGTGGTGGTTCTTAGCAAGGCATTCCCTGAAAGTGAAGAAGAGAAAAATTTTTTAAATAGAGGTGCAAAGAGCCATAGGTTGGCTATTATAATTCTATTGCCAAAGCTCATATGAGGCCCCAAAAACTTCAACATCTCTTTAATAGGTGACCCAATTCTAGTCTTTAACTGATGTGCTTCAAGCTTTGTAATAGCGCTTGCTATTTCCCCTAGGGCTGTATGTTTTGGAGGCATGGAGGAGTGCCCTCCACTACTTGCTGCAGTTAATTTTATATTTGCATAGCCCTTCTCCGCAATGCCTATTACTGCAATTGGAGCCTCAATCCCTTTCATGGCTCCTTCTGTTACGCAGCCACCTTCATCCAGCACGTACTCAAATTTAATTCCTCTTTCCTTAAGTAAAGCTGCTATGGCTGTGGCTCCTTGTTTTCCGCCAACCTCTTCATCATGACCGAAGGCAATATAGATATCCCTCTTAGGAGTATAACCCTCCTCCAATAGCTGTTCTACAGTTTCAAGTATGCCAATAACTTGAATTTTAATATCCAGGGCTCCCCTTCCCCATAGGTAGTCATCCTTCACCATCCCACTAAAAGCATCAAAATCCCAATCTCCCTCAGTACCCTTCTCCACTGGGACTACATCCATGTGAGCTGTATAAAGTACAGGCAGAAGTTCCTCTTCTCTTCCCTTCCACCTAAATAGAATACTGTAGTTATTAACTAATTCCCACTGAAGCTTTGAAAATACCTTTGGATAGCTCTCCTTAAGGAAGTCAATTAGCTCTTTAAATTTATTCCAATCTGTTTCATTATAATCAGTGTTAGATATGGTCTTAATTTTTATCGCTTGAGCTAAATTATTTACTGCCCTACTTATGGATATTTTCTCTGACTCTTTCACAGTGATATCTATTTTCTCTGGGGCAAATCTCATTGTCCTAACAATTATAACTATAGTTATTAGTAGAATTATCATTAAAAATAGTAAATATGGCATTTTAAACACTTCCATTTCTAATTGTAATGTTATACCCAGCCCTTATTGTACATCAGCCTAGCTGTAGCAATAGATATACCCCCGCATACAGGAATGAGCACTGCAATTGGAACTGCCACAAAAGCAGACACCGTAATGGCAACTATTAACGGCACTATAGCAAGCTTCCACTGCTTAGATATCCAGTATATCCCTAGTCCTCCAAAAAGGGCAGGCAAAACATTCTGAAAAGCCGGTGCCAATACTGGTGAGCTTAATATTGGTTTCAATGGTACTATGGCGATTACCCCTATTATTATTACCACCTCCGTAACCAGTGTGGAAGCAGCTATAGATATGGTAGATATTACATCTCCTTCCTTGGTAGAAGGCTTTACTCCAGCAGCTTCCATACACATAGATGCGCAGGGTATCTTAAGATTTGTAAGATTTCCACTTACGAAAGCCAGATAGGAACCCCCAGTGCCAAGCATTGGACAATATGTCAGCACCTCTGAAAGACATATTGGAATTTCAATCATCCAAATTGAAAGTATTCCTGAAAACAAATTCTTAAGTGGTGGAAATAGGTTATACTTAAGACATATGACAGAGGGTACTGCAAACATTAGTGCAAGAGCAAGTAACCCTGTTATTCTACCTAACCGATGTATCCTTTCATCATATTCATCTATCCTTATTAACTTGTTACTCATATAAACACCCCCTATATATTTGAAAATAAAATTGCTAAGGCCATAGCCCCAATCATACTGATGGATAGGGCAAAATTATTAAGCCATTGTGCCTTAAACTTCTTAATTAATAACCCCATTAAAGCCATTATGGCTGCGCTTGCAAGAAGGGTATATAGAGCTACCCCACCTTTAACCACTGGGTCTCCAATAAATACACAGAGCATGCCAAAATATAGAGCTGATATCATTATTTCAAGCCATTTGGAATCCTTTTTTCTCATATTGTTCATGCCCTTTTGAAGCTTTTTTAGAAATAAAATAGTTAATACCAAGGACCAAATTATACCGAAAGTCATTACCCACATGGAGTTTGCAAAAACCTTATCCGTATATCCGGATGCCCCTAGGCCAGAAACTCCCATGCTTTTTGCACCAATATCTGCCGCCATTAGCTCATAGGGAGCTGAGCCTATAACTGATAGCCTTAACCAAGGGAATGGTATTCCTAGTACTGGTATCATTGCCATTAGAGACAGTATTATCGGTAACGAGGGCACTATGGAAAAAATTACACTGGATTTAATAGCATTGTTCAGCTTCTCTCTGCTCATGCCTATACGAAGACCTTCCCTATAAGCCTTTACTAGAAAGAAGGCAGCTTGTAGCATTACAAAGAGTATAACTATAATGACCATAACAAAAAGTGAGCTGCTGTTTGCGATATTAAGATAAGAACTCATCAATATCCCCCCAAATTTTATATTCGCACTAGACTTTTATGTTCTCATTACTATAATTATACATAGACCTTCCAAAACCTTCTTTATCATGTAAAAATATTCAGAATATTTCCCAGGAAAAAATGGTGTATATTGCCCAATGAGCATATACACCATCTCTTTACTTAATAATATGAAATTTATCCCTCAACCTTAGTTTTTTCAAACATTAGTGCCTTGTTTAGAACTTAGGTTCCTTTGGTACTGGTTTTATATCCTTATAGATATAGTCATAAATTTGTTCTCTAGTAGCACTTTCATCATATTCTAAATACCATGCGCCCTTAGTGTTTGGCCAACAATAACCATCAAGAGGGAAACGTTCCTGTTCTATTGTCATTCCTCCTGTGGTTAACATCTTTGTACCTAAGGAAATAGCTTCTGTAGGTGTAAAGCTAGTATTTACAAAGGGTAAAAGCTTATTGGCTATAGCTGGAGCCTTAGCAGGAGTAGTTTTCATCAGTTTGTTGATAAGGCTTGTTAGTACCTTTCTCTGTCTTTCTGTTCTATCGAAGTCTCCATTTCCTAAATATCTTATTCTACAATAAGCAGTAGCTTGGGGACCATTTAGAGTTTGCATACCTGGAGAAGTAACAGTATATACCTTGCCCTTACCATCCATATCAACAAGACTCTGCTGATACCCATTTATATATTGAATTTCATTGCTCTTTACGTCTATGTCCACTCCACCTAAAGCATCAATGATTTGCTCTAAATCCTCAAATCTAACTGCAGCAAACTCCTTTACATTAAGTCCAAAGTTCTGATTGATAGTCTTTAGGGTAAGCTGTGGTCCCCCTATTTCGTAAGCATGGTTTAACTTATCTCTTCCGTCTCGTCCAGGGATTACCACATGAGAATCTCTCATTATAGAGGTGAGTTTAATCTTTTTTCTGTTAAAATCAATACTTACTACCATAGTAGCATCAGATCGGCCTACGTCTGTCTTATCTGCTCTATCTATGCCCAAAAAAGCTATACTTACAATGTCCCCTGAATCCTTTGTGTCCTTAAGCTTGTTTAAAATATTTTCATCAATGCCCAAGTCCTCATTATTACTAGAAAGCTTTGTATGCTGCATTTTGTTTAAAATTGAGTAACCATATCCTGTTGCTACCCCAACAATGACCAAAAGCACTGCCAACACAATGAGCAACACCTTTTTTCCGGTGCTCATTTTTTTCTTCTTCCTTCTCTTTTGTTTTATATCGTTTCCCATGTTATTGCTTATGTTTTCATTATTCATATTTTCATTATTCATATTTTCTTTACTCATATTACTATCCTCACTTTACAATAAGTAAAATATTATTCAAACATCTCTTTATTATACTCCTAAAAACAAAAAAAACAATTAAATTTTGATAACAATTATTAACAATAATTATATTTATACTTATATACTATTTCTATGTTTATATACTATTTCTATCCTTATATGCTCAGTACCTTATTGTTTAATTAAAACTCAAACTGTGTATAATGTAACTAATTAGACTTTAATAGTATGTACTTTAGGGAGGATTTTAATGGACACAAAAAGAGTTTTAGTAGTTTATTATTCCCGTACAGGCTTTACAAAAAAAGCTGTGCTTGATGTTGCTAAGTATTTTAACTGTGATATTGAATCCCTTATAGACAAAACATCCCGTAAGGGCTTTTGGGGATATATTAAGGCGGCTTTCTGTGCTGTAACAAAAAAGGATACTAACTTGGAAGACATTAAATACAATCCAAAAAACTACGAAATAGTTATTCTTGCTACTCCAGTTTGGGTTTCTTCTCTCAGCTGTGCTCTAAAAACTTATATAAAGGAATATGGTAAGGAGATAAAACGAGCAGCACTTCTTACCACCTCTGGCTCTTCAGGAAATAGGGTTCAGACTATGCAAGCAGAAGAGCTGCTTAATAAACCTCTTGTAGCCTCTGAATTTGTATGTCAAAGGGAATTTAGAGATGAGACTTGGCCTGAAAAGACAAAAGCTTTTTCAGAATGTATAAAAGATAAGCTTTCTAACCTGTATTTATAATTATTTTAGAGCAGAATTTTTACTTGAAGTAATATTTTAAATTTAAGATAATGATATTAATCTAAGGTAATTATTCAGTATAAAATTATTCTTTGGTTTAAATCTATTATTTGGTTTACAGTTATTATTTAGCCTACAGTTATTATTTAGCCTACAGTTATTATTTAGCCTAAAGTTATTATTCAGCTTAATGTTGTTATTCAGCTTAATGTTGTTATTTTATTTAAAGTTATTAATTGGTTTAAAGTTATTATTTGGTTCAAAGTAATCGTTTTTTGACTGTATTATTACTTTAAAAAATGCAATTAATCTTACTAACTACTTTATTTATGTAATTTATCTTTTAGAAAAAAATAAGCAATTATTAAGAATTAATTACTATAATAATACTAAATTTATAGTATAATAGCCTTAGACTAAATATTTACATTATTTAATAATTCATTTATCTATCCTATATGTCAGGTATATTTAATTACATTACAAAAATCTGCTAAATACTTGTATTTGAAGGTGAAGCTATGAACATATTGATATTGACTGTATCTACTGGCGGTGGTCACAACACTGCAGCCCTTGCCATAAAAGAATATATACATATTTATAACCCAGATGCCAAGGTGGAAATTCTGCAGGCTCTAAGTTATGTAAATCCAAGTATCAACACTATAACAGTAAAGGGCTATAGCAGCATGGTTAATTTAGCTCCTCCCCTCTTTGGTAAACTTTATTATTTAGCCGAGCGGGAGTCTATGATAAATCACCTGGTTTCTTCAGTTAATAAACAACAGTGCAGGAAATTTCTTCCCCTTTTAAATAAAATAAAGCCTGATGTTATAGTTTGTACCCATCCCTTTGCCACCGAAATGATGTCTAATCTAAGATTAAGTGGTGAATTAAAGCTTCCTGTTGTATCACTTTTGACAGATTATGCTCCACATAAGTGTTGGATTAATAAGGGTGTGGATGCTTACATTGTGTCTGGTGTACATATGATCAATCATATGGTTAAGCGCGGAGTCCCTAAAGAGAAGGTCTTCCCCTTAGGAATCCCTATAAGTCCAAATTTCTGGCGTGAGGATGATAAAATTAAACTCAGAAAAGAGTTTGGTCTAGAAGCCAATAAAACCACCATATTGCTCATGGGTGGAAGCATGGGTATAAAGCATATGTATGATATGTATAGAAAAATTATTTCCACAAATTCTGCTATACAGCTCATTGTGGTATGTGGAAACAACAAGAAGTTATACCACAAGCTTATGTTAGAGGATAAACCCTTAGACAAAAGAGTTATAATAATAGGCTATACCAAGGAAATTTATCGATATATGCATGCTAGCGATATTATTATTACTAAGCCAGGTGGACTATCCTTAACCGAGGCTATATCTTGTAAACTCCCAATATTATCTTTTTCTCCTATTCCTGGTCAAGAAATGGAAAATGAAGAGTTTATTAAGCTTGTAGACATAGGCATACCCTTGAGCTATGATGATAATTCAGTTAAGACTCTCGAATCCATACTCAATTCACCTGAATTAATTCAACATATGGTGGAAAACTGTAAAAAGGTAGCTACCCCTAACTGTGGCAGAGATATATATCGTCTTCTAGAAAAACTTACCAATAGAGATTTGCCAGCAGAAAGTGCTGCCTTTGATAGTGCTTTTGATAGTGAAAAAGCTGCTGAAATAACTAATAAAAAATATATTGGGAAAGAAAGTAACGTTGAATCTAAATTACTTTAGTAAATCTGTATTGCTTTCAGTGATTCTATTTTGCCTTCAGTAAGTCTATTTTACTTTCAATTAGTCATAAAAATTCAGAGAAAAGGTTTAGGAGGTAGCAATGAAGCTAATTGACATGCACTGCGACACCCCTATGAAGCTATACCAGGATCAGGGTGTTTCAGGCCTTAGAGAGAATAATTATTGCGTAGATTTAAGTAAGCTTAAGAAATCAAATTGCCTAGCTCAGTTTTTTGCTCTATTTATCTATATGAAACCGCAAGTTTCTCCAAGAGCTATTGCCTTATCCATGCTGCAGAAGCTAAACAGCGAACTTGAGATTAACAGTGAGCTTATTTCTACTGCAACAAGTTATGAAGATATTTTGAAAAATGAAAGCGAAGGAAAAATGTCTGCCGTAATAACCATTGAGGAGGGAGGAGCTATTGAGGGCTCTCTTCACAACCTTCGAGATTTTTATAATAGAGGCGTTAGGCTTATGACACTTACCTGGAATTTTGAAAATGAAATTGGGTACCCTCACGCTAAAGAGGAATATAGGACCATGGGACTAAAACCCTTTGGCTTTGAGGTTATAGAAGAGATGAACAGACTAGGTATGATAATAGATGTTTCTCATCTTTCTGATGCAGGTTTTTATGATGTGGCGTCCCACAGTAAAAAACCCTTTGTAGCATCCCATTCAAATGCTCGTACAATTACTCCCCATAGCAGAAACCTTTCAGACCCTATGATTAAACTTCTAGCTGAAAATGGTGGTGTTATTGGAATAAACTATGTGGATAGTTTTTTGAGTAATATAGGTTTTGGTACCCTAGCGGATATAGTTACTCATATAAAGCACATAGAAAAAATTGGTGGAATAGATGTACTTGCCCTTGGCTCTGACTTCGACGGTACTCCTCCAAAGTGCGAGCTTCAGCACATCGGTGAAATGGAGCTCCTCTATGATAAGCTTCAGAATTGTGGCTTTTCAGAGGACAAAATTGATAAGATTTTCTACAAAAATGCCCTTCGGGTTGTGAAAGCTAATTTATAGGGGACGGTTCTTTATTGTTTTTATTGTCATATTTCGATCAAAAATTTTCAAAAAACAAAAATAGCACTTTTTATTAGCTGATAAAGCAGCTGATAAAGTGCTTTTTCTTATTAGGAAAAGCATTTTTCTGGATGCTAGTCCACTATTTGTTCAAGTATAATTAGAATAACATTTTATTGCCTATATAAATATTAATTATTAATTTGTTATCTTCTAAGAGGCCCTTCCGAGTTCAAGGAACTTTTCCGGTAATCCTTTATATCTTTCATCATTTTGAATAAGCTCTATCCCTTTGTTCACAAGTCCAGATATCCTTGATAAGGTGAGTGCCCCTAGAATACAACATATATCCTTGTATTTAAAGTCGCAATAACACCTGATCAAAAAGGCACAAAGTGCCCTACTTTCAGTGGCTTCTCTTCTATTTTTTCTTGTGATTTCTGCCACTTTAATCTTTGTAAAGCAGGCAACAAAGTCCATTAACTTCTCTGGGTCCACGTCTCTAACCAGTATTATTCGTTCACTTCTATATTCGCTCTTTTCATTCCTAAATTCAAACTCATTAATTGATTTTTGATTATTTGATGCTAAAACTTTATTAATGTATCTTTGCCTTGACTCTTCAACATCTGCGCCAAAAAGTCCTAAAATAAAATTCTCATCTAAAATCCTATAGGGATCCTTCTTCATACCTAAATATATTCCGTAGCTTGAATATGGATACCTTTCAGGACATCCTTTAAACTTTTTTATATCCACAGGATTATTGTGAATATAAGCCAATAAGGTAATTAGATATCTATCGTCATGAACTATTTTACTCTTAAACCTGTCCTGAAATACATGCCCTCTTCTGTCATATCTAATGTTAAAATACTGAGCATAACACTGGTTTATACCATGCATAATCTTTGATATATCAGCACCATTGCAATCGATAATCATGTGAATATGTGTTGTCATAAGACAATAGCCATATATTTTGAACCTAAACCTATCTTGATACTTCTTAATAAGGTTAAGATACTTATCCTTATCTTTTGTATTTTTAAAGAGGGGGGTATTGCTTATACTTTTGCACATTACATGGTAGATTGAATCATAGCTTTTCACACGAGCAGCCCTAGGCATTACTATCACTCCATTTCTCTTTTAGCAATAGTATTACCAAAGTCTTTTTCAATTATCCATTATTACCCTTATAAATAATTTCAGAACCGTCCCCTCTTAAATTTAAAAAACTACAGAACCGTCCCCTACTTTCTTTACTATATCCTCCACTGCATAAAGGAATCTATCTATTTCATTCTTATCGTTGTACATACCAAAGCTCAACCTTACCATTCCTGGTCTTGGCAGCGAAGGATCCTCAAAATATTTTTTCATATCCTCACTGCTTATCTTCAATAACTTCTGAATATAAGGTTGAGCGCAAAAGCACCCATTTCTAACTGCTATTCCCCAGGCAGAGGATAAGATTTCTGCAACTTTATCATGCTGTAAACCTTCAATGTTCATTGGAATAATGCTCACTGAAGAAGTGCTCACAGAAGGAGAATTTGCAGAGTGAGTAGTCCTGTCAGGAACACAATATAAGTGTACTCCTCTTATGGTCTTTAATCCTTCTAATGCATATCTTTTTAATTCATCCTCATAATTATATATATTCTCCATGCCTATCTTTTCTAAGGTATTTATTGCAGCCACAAGAGCTACTACTCCCATAATATTTGGGGTTCCCGCCTCTTCCCTGTTAGGCATATCCTCCCACAATACCTTATCCAAGGTTACTACCTTTACAGTGCCTCCTCCAGAGTAATGAGGCTTTCCCTCTGAAAAGCAGCTTTTAGGTGCTATTAGTATCCCTGCCCCGAAGGGGGCATACATCTTGTGAGCGGAGAACACCAAAAAATCTATATGGGTTTCACTCTCATGAGGCTTCATATCTACCTTACTGTGAGGTACAAGCTGTGCACCATCCACCAGGATTTTTGCCCCATAGCTGTGTGCAATCTTTGCCATTTGATGAATTGGGTTTATATATCCAGTTACATTAGAAGCTCCCGTCACTGCTACCAGCTTAACTCGTCCACCATATTCTATTAACTTTTTCTCCATACTTTCTATAATAATTCTCCCACAGGCATCCGTTTCTATATAGTCAACCACATACCTATCTCTCCATGGCAGATTATTTGAATGATGCTCCATAAGGGATGACAAAATAACCGTATCCTCTCCACTTTTTTCTAGACAATAAGAAAGCATATTGATTGCCTCTGTGGTGTTTCTAACATATATGACTAGATCCTTATCTACATCTGCTCCCACAAAGCTTGCAATCTTTTTCCTAGAATCATCATATATCATTGAGGATACCTTAGATTTAAAGCCAGCTCCACGATGAATAGAAGAGTACCATGGAGCATATTTTTCTACTGCTTCCATCACAGACTTTAGAGGAGGGGTTGTAGCAGCATTGTCAAAATTGATTGCTACAGCTCTTCTTCCTCCCTCTACGGGCACATTAATCTCTGTTCCTACTATTAGGTTTCTATATTTTGATATGCCATTCATTTTTAATCATCACCCGAATAAATATTGGCTAATGTATATTATGAACTAGGCTAAAAAGTGTTCCCGGTAACTTTATAATATTGTATTGCATAATGATAACTGTTGGAATTTATTCCAAACTGAAAATGCCGGTAACCTTATAATACTATATCGCTTAATGATAACTGTTGGAATTTGATCAAACTGAAAATACCAGCAGCTTTATAATACTGTATTGCTTAATACTCTATTGCTTAATACATTGTTGCTTAACATAGTAGTTTTTAATATTTGCTAAGCTATTCAACAAAAAAGCTTCAGGAGAAAACTCCCGAAGCTTTTTTGTTCTTATACGTCTAATCCAGCACCCTGTCTTAACGTATCTACCATTTTGTCTTCCTTATTATTTTGAAGCATTTGGTATACATAGAATGGGATACCAACAAGCATCAGTAGGAAGCCATACATAACAACCTCTTGCCCTGTGCCATAAATGGCATATATAGAATAGATAAATGCCAACAGTGCAAAGAAGGAGCTCTTTATAAAGTTAAAGAAGTTAAATTGCTTAATACCCTTCTTCAGCAGTACTATTTCAGCAGCAGCTGTAAAGGAGTATGCAGGTAAGAAGGCCAATGTAGCAAGGAGAATCATAAAGTCAAAGCCAGCTCTTAATCCATTTACATAGTTTAATATAAGAAGTAGATTTGCAGCCACTCCACTGATTATAAGAGAAGCATATGGAGTCTTAAATCTTGGATGTACTTTCCCAAATATTTGTGGGAAAAGCTTACCCTCTGCACCAGCAAAGCCGCTTCTTGCAGTAGTTAGTATCCAGCCTGAAGTAGCTCCTAAAGTTGAAATAACAGCACCAAGAGCTATAAAGGTTCCTCCCCAGGTTCCACCGATAGCCTTGTTAATAACATCTGCTAATGGAGATGAAGACTCAGCTAAGGTAGCCTGATCCATGGATCCCATAGCAAAGAAGGAAACAAGAATATAGATAATAGCACATATTAAGGTTCCGAATATAGTACTTCTTCTTATATTCTTTTCAGGATTTTTGATTTCTCCTGCAGGAATAGTAGCACTTTCAAGTCCAACAAAGGCCCATAGTGCTATACCTATACCAGCAGAGACTGTTCCAAAGTTTACAGGTGCAAATTCAGGCTTAGAAGCTGTGTTAAGCAGGTCTGAATTGAAGTTTAATGCTGCCAGCACAATAAACACCAGTAGCGGAACAATCTTCAATGCAGTAGTGACAATTCCAACCATACCGGCTTCCTTTACTCCTAAAATGTTTACTAAAGTAAAAATCCATAAAATTCCTGTACAGATGAGGAAGCACGCCATAGGCATGTCCTTTAAAGCTGGAACAAAATAAGTAAAGTAGCTCATAAAGGCAGTAATTATTGCTGCATTTCCTACCCAGGCTCCAATCCAATAAGTCCAGGCAATTAAGAATGCTGGGAAGCTTCCAAAAGCTGCTCTTGTGTATGCAATTGGACCACCAGTCTTTGGTATAGCTGCACCCATGTTGGCAAAGCTAAGGGCAATCAAAAGTGAACCTACAGCTGTGATAACCCATGCCAGTAAAGCTGACTTAGGATTAGTAGCAGCTGCCAAGGAAGCAGGAGACATGAAAATACCTGAACCTATAACGTTACCAACTACTATGGCAGTAGCGGCAGCAAGGCCCAGCTCTCTCTTGAGCTCGACACTTCCTGTAGTCTTTGTCTTGTTTTCAGTGCTCATAAAAGAACCCCCTTAATAATAATTACATATATTACAGAAGATTTCCCTCCTATAATCATTTTCAAAAAAACACATCAGTGTTAAATATTGTATCTATTATTATAATTTACTATATCACACTTTTCAGAAAAAATATATCGAATATTTTGAATATTTATTCTGTTTTTATAAAAGTATTGTTTAACATAAATATTATTTAATAATAAAGATATCATTTAATAATAAAGGTATTGTTTAATAATAAAGATATCATTTAGTAAAGTGTAGCTTAGCTTCTGTGTAGTTATTATTTCCACTAAGGGTTTACTTAGATTATCTACGAATGTAACTGACCATGTCTGCCCCTTAGTGTATTGTCAGTATTAGGGCAGGTAATTTGGGGATATGTTCTTAGGATTTTGGGTAAAATACTTCAGATAATATCTTTTGAGAGGAGTTACAAATATATGCTAGGAATAATTATGTCCATGGTTGCAGGTGTATCCATGAGCCTTCAAGGGGTATTTAACACCAGACTTGGTGAAAAGATAGGAATCTGGGAAACAAACCTGCTTGTTCAATTTATTGGTGCTATTTTAACTTTTATTGTATTCTTTTTTTTCGGAAAAGGCAATATGAAAAATTTAAAAGATACCAATAAACTTTATCTTATGGGAGGAGTACTTGGAGTTATTATAATCTACACCGTTATGACAGGCATCAGAAGCCTTGGTGCCACTTGCTCTATAGGTATTATCCTTGTGGCTCAGCTTACTGCTGCTGCACTTATAGATGCCTTTGGACTTTTCGATACCACTAGGATATCTTTTGGTTTTACTAAGATTGTTGGAATTGTTATAATGGTAGTAGGAATAATCATCTTCAAGTGGAAGTGACAGACTCATAGATAATCTCCATGAATAATCTTTATAGATAATCTTCATAGATAATCTCCATGGATAAACTTTATGGGTAATCTTCATGGGTAATTTCCATGAATAATTTTAATGGGCAATCTTCATAGATAATCTCCATGGATAAACTTCATGGGTAATTTTCATGGGCAATCTTCATGGGTAATTTTCATAGATGATTTAAACATAGTATTAAGCTCTATTAGAGTAGAAGAGGTTATTATGGAATTTAAACAAATTGAAGCTTTCATTACTGTTGCCAGGTTCAAAAGCTTTTCAAAAGCTGCAGATACCATATTTTTATCACAGCCTACCATAAGTGCCCATATTTCCTCTCTTGAGAAGGAGCTGAAGGTTGTCCTTTTTGAAAGAGCCTCTAGAGAGGTTAAGCTAACCTCTGCAGGAGAGGTTTTTTTGGAGTATGCCTTAGATATTATGAGTACTAGGAATAAGGCCATACAAAACCTTAAAAATTATAGCTGTTCTGTGTTTGGAAAACTGCACTTGAGCGTAAGTACCACAGCTGCTCACTGTCTTTTGCCTGAGCTTATAACCCATTTCTACAAGCGCTATCCCGGAGTAGTGTTTTCCATCATGGAAAAGAGCTCCGGTGAAATTGTAGAGGATATACTTAAATTTAATTGTGAGCTAGGCGTGGTTGGAAGAGAGGTTTCTGATGAGAGAATTCTATGTAAAAGCTTAATTAGAGATAATCTTGTAGTGATTTCTCCCCCATGGTTTAACCTTGCTGAAAATATAGAGCTTAAGGAATTATTAAATTACCCCTTTATTATGAGGGAGGTCAATTCTGCTACTAGGAAGGCCTTTGAGAGCTTACTTTTAGAGCAGGATCTTTCAGATAAGCTAAAGCTATGCTGTGAAATAAATTCCCTAGATGCTCAGCTTCAATTAGTAAAGGCAGGACTTGGAATATCTGTTGTATCTGAAAGAGTTTGTGACGATTTAGCTCAGCTTGGCAAGTTAAGAATTAGCAGCATTAAAGATTTCAATGCTTCAAGAAACCTATATTTGTTGACAAGCTCAAAGAGAAGTCTTACTCCTACTGCCCAGGCATTTTACGATTTGTGTAAAGAAAAATTTCATTTTATAGATAACCTTTAGGTGGAACACATAATATAATATAGATGGAACACTTTTTGTGGAGGTATTATGTTTTCCATAAAATCAAAGCTCGACCATAACCTTCGTCATATTATGGATCAAAAATGTTATAAAAGTTATAGGGTACTCATTTACTGTAAGAATTTGCAGCAGAACATAGAAAGTAAAGTGAAATCTTATCGAGGTGAAGTACTGCGTTCCATTCCATTCTTAAATCTAATTGCCGCTAGAGTTACTGACAAAGCACTAGAAAGGCTTATTGAATATCCTGAGGTTGAATATATCTGTCAGGATAGCTATGCACATCTTTGTGGTACAAGTGTTTGGAGCTCTAATCATGCTGTGGTTTCCGAACGATATATGTTGACAGGAAAGGGTGTGGGCATTGGACTAGTAGATAGTGGCACCTATCCTCATACCGATTTATTAAATCCTCACAATAGAATTAAGTTCTTTTTCGATTTGATAAACAACTGTAAATATCCCTATGATGACAATGGCCATGGAACCTTTATAAGTGGAATACTATGTGGGAGCGGATATTCCTCAAAGAAAATGTATAGAGGAGTGGCAGAAAATGCAGGTCTTTTTAGCATTAAAGCCTTTGATGCCCTTGGAAAGGGGTTCATATCCGATATTCTCTTTGCCCTTAATCTGCTCCTTGAAAAATCGGAGGAGCAAAACATTAAAGTAATCTGCTTACCCTTTGAAATAAGAGAAAACCTGAAGCTTATACAGGCTCTTTTTTCCTCCCTATTTACAAAGGCTGTAGAAAAAAACATTATAATAGTAGTACCCGCTGGACATAATGGCAGCGGAGAGGATGCCTTAAGAGGTATAGCCGCACTTAGTAACTGCATTACAGTTGGAGGCCTAGACACCACAAGAGAAATAAAGCCCTATCAATTTTCCTCAGAGGGTTTTAATGGAAAGAGGCAAAAGCCTGAACTCTGCGCCTCAGCTGTGGATATATGTTCACTAAATTGTGTTAAGGAGTATGTTTCAGAGAGAAATGGCGTGAAGCTATACCCTCCTGCGCTAGAAAAGCCCTATACCAATTACTCAGGTACCTCCTGTGCAGCTGCTTATGTAGCAGGTCTTTGTGCACTACTGTTTGAAAACAACAGCAAGCTTACCTTTAAGGATATAACCTCCTTAATGAAGGTATCTGCAAGGACTCTTGAAATGCCTGTTACTTTTCAAGGTATTGGGGTCATAGATATAAATAAGTTACTTCCCTAAAAATAGGTCAGTAGAGCAGAAAGCTTTACTGACCTATAATTGTTTTGCTGCCTCTGTATTCCTCTAGTACTTCTTCTATTTCCTACCAAGCAGCTCTATCCTCATAAAATCAAGCAGAGCCTATCTGGCAGGAATGCCTAGAACCTATCCAGCGAGAATACCTATAATAATTGTAAGCACCATGGCTAATACGATAAGTACATTAAAGCACAGCCCCAGTATTGCAAAGACCTTTCTCTTATTAGGTATTGTAATTCCTGCAATAGCAAGACCTATTCCCACAAGGGTAGCTAAAAAAGCTATTATGAAGATTAATCCTAAAACCCCTGCAGCAGTATCATTGTAAGCTATAAGGTCACTGTTAATGCCTGCATAAAGCAGTATGCCTAGAAAAGTCACAAGCATGACCATAGAAATAATAAAAGAAGCTACTCCAAACTCAGAATGTTTTGGCTTTTCTGTCCTCTCTGTAATAAGTTGTGTCTCCATATCCATACCCCCAAGTAATATAATAATACTATTTTAACATATAATTACAGTAAAAAATATATCAATGTATTTATATTACATTAATTCATTAAGTTGCATTTCTAGTTGAATACTGTTAGCATATTATTATATCCATGCGTTATATTTTGCAGGTGTAAAAGGAGGTATATCATGAATACTGTTATTTCACCATACCTAATAAGGATGAAGCCATATTTAAAGCAGCTAATAGAGGAATTGTCTAAGCATTTCTCCTACGTTTCCTTACTAGGCGTGGATACAAGAGGTAAGGATTTTAGAGTTGAAAAATCCGGAGCCAGAGTTGAGGATTCTGCGTGGAATGAACGAGGCTTTGTGATTCGAGTTCATAATGGAGTAAATTATTGTGAATATTCTTTTAATGAATTAGAAGAGAACCAAATTTTATCTCAGGCTGAAAAAATAAAGAACATATTTTTATCACAGCTTTCAGCCTTAAAGGACAGCTCAATCCCTGTTAATAGCTATCAGCTTATAGAAGAGGAGGAGCTATCAAAAAGCTTTTATGCCGAAATTTCTGATAAGGCACAAGGGATTGGTATAGAGGAAAAATTAAACAGACTTCAGGCTATAAAGGATAAGGCTCTTAAACAGTATGAAGCTCTAGTGGATTTTAGAACAGGCTATAGTGAGGTTCATATATCAAAGCTTTTCCTGTCTCCTAAAAAAGATTTAGAGCAGTCCTATATTTGGAGTGAAGGACATTTAGTTCCAATAGTTAGAAAGGATGACATCACAAAGTATTGCCATAGAGGTTTTTCAGGACTTAAGAGTGTAGAGCTTTTAGATGAAATGGAAGCTGCTATAGATAAGGTAGTAGAAGAAGCAATGTCTCTATTAACTGCAAGTACCATAGAGCCAGGAGAGTATGAGGTTATATGCACTCCTGATGTGGCAGGCTTAATAGCCCATGAAGCCTTTGGCCATGGTGTTGAAATGGATATGTTTGTTAAGGAGCGGGCTCTTGCGGTTAATTATATAGACAAAAGAGTGGCTTCAGATTTAGTGGTGATGCACGATGGTGCTGCCTCTGCAAAAGATGTTTCTTCTTATCTCTTTGATGATGAAGGAACCTTGGCTAAGGATACAGTTATAATACAAAATGGAATATTAAAGCGAGGTATATCAGATCTACTATCCGCCTTAATGCTGGGCACTGAACCAACTGGAAATGGTAAGCGTCAATCCTTTGAAAGAAAGGCATACACACGAATGACCAACACCTTTTTTGCTACAGGTGAGCATAGTTTAGAGGAAATGATAGCTTCTGTTAAATTTGGATATCTCTTAGACATTGCCATGAGCGGAATGGAAGATCCCAAGAACTGGGGAATACAGTGTATGCTTATGAAGGGCTTGGAAATTAAAGATGGAAAGCTTACCGGCAATATAGTCTCCCCTGTTATTATGACAGGCTATGTACCAGACTTATTAAAGTCTATCTCTATGATATCTGGAGATTTCTCTCTTTCAGGTACAGGTGCCTGTGGTAAGGGCTACAAAGAACTTGTAAAGGTTTCTGCTGGCGGGCCATACATCAAGGCGAAAGCGAGGTTAGGTTAATATGTTAAGTAATATACTAGAGATACTTTCAAAGAAGAAGATAGGCCTTTGGAAGATAAACATTGAAGCTACTACAGCTATAGAATTATTCTTTATAAAAAAGAAGCTGGATATGAGCCGCAGTAAGGATGTGTCTCACTTAAAGCTTACTGTTTATAAGGATTTTGAAATGGATGGAGTAAAATATAGAGGCTCCTCCACTGCAGAAATTCATCCTCATATGAGTATGGAGGAAATCGCTGAAATAGTGGATAGCACTTATTTTGCTGCTTCACTTATAAAAAACAAATATTATCCTCTAGCTGAACCCTCCTTCTCCATAAAATCCTTAGAGCCATCAAGCTTTGACAAAAAACCGCTAGAACAATGGATACCAGAGCTTACAGAGGCTATTTTTGCAGAGGATGTTTATGAGGATAGATACCTAAACTCTGCTGAGCTATTTCTAAACAAGGTTCAGCATAGAATAATAAACTCCAAGGGTATTGATGTTAGCTACAGCTCTTATGACTGTTCACTAGAATTCGTATGCAGTACTAAGGGAGAAGCTGTAGAGGTAGAGATATATAAATATCTTAAGTTCTCAGAATTTAATCCTGAGCTTATTTCAGAAAGCATAAAGGAATCACTTCACAACTGCTCTGAAAAGGCAAAGGCCTCAAAAACCCCTGCTTTAAAGAAATCCACTGTACTGCTCTCTGGAGAAGCCGTTAAGGAATTCTTTAATTATTACTATAACCAGAGCAAGGCAAACTCAGTGTATGCTGGGATTTCCAGCATGAAGCTTGGAGAGAAAATACAGGGTGAGAAGATTCAGGGTGATCCTATCACCATAACCCTTGATCCCTATCTTTCAAACTCTACAAAATCTGCTCCCTATGATAGTCAGGGTACTGCTCTTAACAAGCTTGGACTTATCAAGGAAGGCACCTTGCTAAATTATTGGGGAGATGTAAGATTCTGCAGCTATCTTCAGGTTCCAGTTACAGGAGAAATCTCTAATATATGCATAGAGGGCGGCTCCAAGAGTCTGGAGGAGCTTAGAAGGGAACCTCATTTGGAGTTAGTAGCTTTTTCTGATTTTCAAATGGATAGTCTCACAGGCAACTTTGCTGGAGAGATTAGGTTAGGCTGGTATTTTGATGGTACTTTACGAAAACCAGTGACAGGAGGCTCTATCTCTGGAAACATAAAAGAGGTACAAAAGAACATGTACCTATCAAAGGAGCTTCAGCAGGATAATGGCTTTAGAGGGCCAAGATCACTACAGCTATTTAATATTTCTGTAGCAGGAGAATAAAGTAATATTTTAAGCAGTGCATTAAGCTAAGTCAGCTTGTATGTACTGCTTTTATTTTTTCTAGCACTAATAACTTGCCAAGAAGGTATATACCCGTCTATTAATTGCTATTTTTTGATAATTTTTTACATAAAAAATAGGTAAAATGTTGTATATTAAATTAGTTTATTCTATACTTAAATTAATGACAGATTACAAACAATCTTAAATTATATAAGATTATTATATGTAAGGGGGTCAAGCATGGATAGCTATAATTTAGAGCCAGAAAATTTTTCCCTAAGGCACTATAGAAAGTTCTTTATCTCCATAACTATTCTGTTTATATTGATTTATGCAGGAACTAAAAACTATCTTTTTTTTCACTTTGCAGTAGAATTAGCCACTATAATTATAGGTTTTAGTATGACTATTCTTGCTATTGATTCGGACAAGCTTACTAATAATAGCTATTACAATTTTTTAGGTATCGCCTTCTTTTTCGTGGCACTGTTTGGCGTTGTACATACAGCCACCTACAAGGGTATGGGTATATTTAATTTGAATACTGCCAACTATGCCACTCAAATGTGGATAATACAAAGATATATCCAGAGTATTTCTATGGTGATAGCCTTTAGCTTTATAAATAAAAAGATAAATCTAAAAAAGGCTGGACTTATCTATGCATTAGCCTCAGTGCTTCTTATAGCTTCAGTTTTTATATGGCCTATTTTCCCAAATTGTTTTGTAGAGGGCACTGGCCTTACTTCTTTTAAGAGAATAAGTGAGCTTATTATCACAATTATCTTTGCTGCTGCCTTATTTCTTCTCTATAAAAACAAGGTCCATTTTCACAAGAAGGTTATAAAATATATTTCCTTTTCAATTATATTGTCTATTGTTTCTGAGCTGTTTTTCGTACTATATGTGACTGTTTATGATTTAATACTGTTCACTGGACATATATTTAATCTTTTATCCATTTATGCAATTTATATCGCAGTGGTTGAGACCTCCTTTAAAAATCCCATGATGACCTTGTTTAATAGTGTAAAGATAAAAAATGAGGAGCTTATTGAAAAGGAAAAAGAATTAAGGGAGAAAAATGCTGAATTAAATGAGAAAAATGTCCAGCTAGAAGAAGTGAAGAACATGATGCTAGACAGTGTAGAAAAATATGAGCAAATAATAGAGCTTTTGCCAGATGCTGTACTATTCCTTCAGGACGGTTCCGTAGAATATCTAAATAGAAAAATGAGAGAAATGGTAAATGTGGAGGATATGGAAAGAGTTCGCGGCAGGAATATATTTGAACTAGCCTCTCCAGAATACCATAACTTCATAGAGGGTATCATAAGTTACATATATAGCGGAAATAGTATTATGGATGAAGAGTATACTCTAAAGTTAAAAAATGGTGTGGAGTTAAACATAGAATATTCCATCCTCTCCTTTAATTTAAAGGAAAAAAAATGTGCCTTGCTTGTGTTTAAAGAAGCAAGAAAAGTAGTTTGTCCTGTACCGTAAGGTGTAAGAAGGCAGCTTGTTATCCAAGCCGCCTTTTTTAATGCTTTCCTGTATATCCGTGGGAGGTGCCGCCACAATAATTATCCCTGGTAAGCTCGTACATAACACAGTTTATATCCTCACCAGCCACCCCTGTATAGTGCTGAAGTATTGTAATAATAGCCCTCATAAGCTCCTCCTTCAACGCCCTGCCTCTCCCCGCATACAGTGTAATCTCCACAAAAATAAAATCTTTTGATCTGCTTTCGTGGATGCTTCTGCTAAATTTATCAGTTTCATAAAGCATAACTTGCCCAATATATTCTGGAACCTTCAGCACCTCCGGGATGACCTTCCTTATGTCATCTACCAGCATTTTTTTCTCCTCTGCAGCTAGTCCTTCAGCCATATGAATTTTAACCTGGGGCATAGTATCACCTTCCACCTTGTGATTTCATCATATTTCTGTAATTAATAATGTCTTTATTATATTTTCGTATAATTAATGCTTTTCCTCATGGTAAGAAAAAAATTGTTCCCTATTTTCTTTATTTATCTTTAGCAGCTCTTCTACGTCAAAGGAGGTATAGGGATCATATTCTAATTTTTCTCCGTCAAATACTATGTACTCACAGTGAAAATCCATAACCACCCTTGGTTTTGGTACGGGTTTTATCCACAGATATGCTGCCCACTTTTCCACATCCTCCACAGTAATATAAAAAGCACCATATTTTATACACCTAGCCGCAGCCTCCAGTGCCGCTAGAGTAAGTAGGGCCTTGCCATGATATATGGAATAGATGTGATTATCATACAGAGGATGTCTTGAATGCTTGGCTATGCTTATTAAAACCTCTTCAGCTATACTTACCTTAAGTATTTTCAGCTCCTCTAGCAAGGCCTCCTTCACATATCCCTCATGAAGAGGCTCCAAAGCCTGCATATCAAACACCCTCCAGTCCTCCCCTGCAGAAACTTTATCCTTGTCCCCCCTCACTATAAAATACTCTGAAAGCCTATGGTAGTCTAGGTCCGCTTCGTCTAGAAACAGTATAGGCTTTTTCCCCTTAGCATCTTCAATGGACTTTGCTACCTTAAGAAGCCAGGAATCTGCCATAGAATCCTCTGCCCCCTCCATTAAATAGTACTTAAACCTATCTCTCTTTTTATGCTTTTCCTGTTGAAAAAGATTGTAGTGAAAATAGAAATTTTCCCTGAAGATAAAGGGCTCCTTTATGCTATATAGATAGGACATAAGATAATACATATACTGACTCTTACCGCTGCCGTTTAATCTTCCATAGAGCATTAACTTTTGTTCTTGTCCAAAAGCACTGTATTCCACAAGCATATTCTTCATTGCTCTAAGGAGCTCAGTATCAGGAATCCTGCCTAAGCCTCGCTTTCTGCAGTAGTCTATGGAGGCTATGTATTTTAACCCATCCTCTATATCAGAAAGGCTTTGAAACTTTCTCTGGGTCTCCTCCAAGGAGGAAATATTAAGACTCTTTATGGTATTTTCTATATTGTACTTTAAGTCCCTAATAGCATCAAAAATAAGCTCCTTAAAATAAAGCCTTTCATCTTCAAAAAGAGTGATATACTGCTTTTTAAGTATTTTATCACAATCTCCTTCATCCAAATAGCAGTCCTTTGCCAAAAGCCCTTCACGAAGCTTTCCAAGGCTTAGAATATTCCTCCTGCTATAGCTGTTTACAAGGTAGTGCCCGTAGGGCCATCCAAGCTCATCCTGCACTTGAAAGCACACATTATTTATTATGTCCCTATTCACCTCTCCTCTTGTTACAATAATATAGCTTGGGTAATCATAAGGAAACTCCTCCTGTAAAAACTCCTCCTCAAGAAGAATAAAATATAGAATTGAGTTATTACTGCCCTTTAATTTTTGATTTAATTTCTCATAAAAATATCTCACAGTCCTTCTAAACTCAATATTTTCTATCAGCTGAAAGTTGTCCATGCTCTCTCCTCCTAAAAACAAAAAACTCGTATATGCTACGAGCTTCAACTGCACTATTTAAGTTCTGTTCCGCCCCATTCCACCACTGTATATCCGTTTCTTTCCACAGAGTGCAATTGCTGTGCTTCAATTTTAATTGGCTTACTTAGCGGTTTAAATACCATAAATACCCTTATAAAGCTCTTTGGCTCAGGCTCTATATTTAACTTTGCAAGCTTCTCATAGGCCTCAGACTGGAAGGTGATAAGATTGTACTTATTGTGTTCCAGCCTTGGAAGCCAGTAGGTTATAAAATCGTTGCTTTCTCTTTCGTTAAGACCTAAGGTTTTCAGCTTGTCATATAAAAACTCCCCGCTGTCTTCCCCCTTAACTACAAAGCCGCAGCTTAAATCCCAGGAAGTACTCTTTGGAATACCCTCCCAAAACAGATAAGAGTACTCTCTTTCATCCTTGGTATTCTTAAGTATACCCTGTGGCGTTGCCCTAACCAGCCAGCCATCTTCATACTTTGGATAGGTACTAGTAAGCTTACCATTGTACTTAAGCTTTACAGATATCTCCATCTCCTTTTCAGGGTAGAGGTAAATTACAGGCTTTTTAGTAACCGGCCCCCTGAAACAGCCCTCTAAATAGCTGCAGGCACAAAGGGTAATTGAAATTAGAATCAGCATAGAGCTAAGCAGGTAAATTTTTTTCCTTGAAGAATTTCTCATAAAATCCCCCCTATAATTGAACAGGTACTAAGCCATTTAGCACCTGTTGTTATATAGTTATACGATTAAATTCATAAATAGTCCTCTGCTTTTACCACCTAACAAGCCTTTTTTGAGCAGCGTCCACTAAGATAAACAGCAATACCCCTACGATACTTAAAAGCAGTATGCCGCAATACATCTCCAGATAATTAACCCTCATCCAGGCATCCATAATAAAATAACCCAAGCCATACTCTGTGCCATAGGTTTCTGTGAAAAATAATACAGAGATGGCAGTACCCAAGGCAACTCTCATGGAGGTTAAAATCTTAGCAAGACTGGCAGGCCATACTATCTCCATAAATATCTGAAGAGAGCTTGCCCCTAGTGAATGCAGGCTATAATAGGCCTCCTTTGGAATTTCCCTTACTGCATCTCTGGAAGCTACAAGTATTTGAAACACCACTATGAGCACTATCATAGTTACCTTAGCTCCTTCACCAAGACCCATTAAAAGCATTACTACTGGCAGTAGTGCAATTTTGGGAACCGGGTAGGAGAAGTATACAAGGGGAGATAGGATTCTATCCGCCAGAGGAAAGTAGCCCATGAGAAAGCCCAGTGACGTTCCCAGCACAAAGGAGATAGCAAGCCCCTCTATAATTCGAAGAACACTGTAGAGCACATGAATGCCAAGTCTATGAAAGGGAAGTGAAAAAAGCTCCTCAATAACTCTAAAGGGTGATGGCACTATGGGAAGCTTAACTATTAACGAAGCCAAATACCAAAGCATTAAAATGGCTATAAAGCCCAGGACATATTCCCTATATTTTTTATCCTTCATTTTTTGACCATTCCTCTTTTATTACTTTTCTTATATGCAGTTCCATTTCATAGAACTCCTCCCTATACCTAAGGTTTTCCATATTGAAGCAGGGGTTTACTAAGGTCTTTATTATCCTTCCTGGGGCTTTGCTCATTATACTTATCCTCTCTCCCAGACTAATTGCCTCTTCCACACTGTGAGTTATAAAAAGAGTGGTAACCCTATGTCCCTTCCATAGGCTTAGAAACAGCTCCTGCAGCTCCTCCCTGGTAAGTGCATCTAAGGCTGAGAAGGGCTCATCCATTAGGAGCAGCTCCGGCTTAAGTATAAAGGCTCTGGCTAGGGCTGTCCTCTGTTTCTGCCCTCCACTAAGCTCTGATGGGTACTTACTGCTGTGCTCTAGGAGACTTAGCACTGCTAGTATCTCCCTTGCATAATCCTCATTGTCTACCTTCTTATCCTTTATTTTAAGTCCTAATAAAGCATTGTCATATAGACTTCTCCAGGGCAATAGTCCATAACTTTGCTGTACTAGTCCAATTCTCATCAAGGCAGGATCCACCTTGTGTCCATCTATTGCTGCCTCTCCGGTATAATCCCTTATAATACCGCTAAGCACATTAAGCAGGGTGCTTTTACCACAGCCGGAGGGTCCTATAATTACATGAATTTCTCCCTCTTCCAGGTTTAAATTCAGTTTTTCCAACGCCTTTACTGTACCCTCTTTATTTTTATAACTAACTGTGAGGTCTTTTATAGTAATCATATTATTATCCTCTCATTTGACGCAGCTAAAAAATCTATGCCGGAGGGCAAGATTAAATGTATTTACTCTTCCTGCAGTACTCCGGCACCTCATTACTTCACATATTTATTGTTTGTTAAATCCTCTGACTTAAAATCTTTTTTAGTAAGCTCTTTGTCCTTTAACCATTTAACAGCAGATTCAATATCCCCATTTGAAGGCATTGCAGCATGGGTATATTTAGGCAGCTTTAAGCCGTCCTTTACTCCCTCTGGAAAACCTGCTTCCTTAATAACTGTATCCATATAGGTCTCAGGCTTCTCTTTATTTAGATAATCCACTGCCTGATTGTAGGCCTTATAGAAAGCTGCTATACCCTTGTCTTTATCCTTTATGGCAGTACCGGTAAAGGCTATTACCCCAGCATTTACTTTAAGGTCCGCAGTGCTCTTTAAAAGCACAGCACCATTTTGAATTGCCACTGTGGCCATTGGTTCCGGAAGCGTTGCTGCATCTATCTTGTTATTTTGAAGCATTTCAAGACGGGTGGGTATCTGAGGTATGGCAGTCTTTTTTACATCCTTTGGATCTACCTTCTCAGATTTTAAAAGGGTGTCTGTAGAGTATTCAATAATGGTATTGGTGGATAAGGCTATACTTTTCCCCACCATATCCGACATAGACTTTATGTTAGACTTTCCTCCCACTATAAGCTTGTACTCTCCATCGGACTTGGAGGTTATCTTTAAGTCAAAGCCTCCATCATTTGAAAAGGCCACAGCTAATACATCTGTAACAACCCCATCAAGCTTTCCACTCTGCAGTGCACTGTCACGATCCTTTGCACTCTTAAAGTGCTCTAGCTTTACCTTAACTCCTGCCTTCTCAAAAAAGCCCTGTTTATCTGCAATAATTAATGGTATAGAATCCACATCAGGCATAACTCCAATAGTAAGCTCCTTAGGAGGCTCTGCCTGTTTTGTACTACAGCCCACTACTGAAAACATCATCAAGGCTGCTAAAACACTGCTAATTATTTTTTTCATAATCTTCACCCCATCTATTATATAACTCATTTTCTATCCCTAAGGTGTCCATAATCCTTCCAACTATGGAATCCACCAAGGCCGCAATATCCTTAGGCTTATGGTAAAATCCCGGCATAGCAGGCAATATAACTGCACCTGCTTCACACAAGGTCAGCATATTCCTAAGATGAATTGGACTTAAGGGAGTTTCTCTAGGTACCACTATTAATTTTCTTCTTTCCTTTATACAAACGTCCGCTGCTCTTCCTAGTAAATTCTTAGAAGAGCCCCAAGCTACCTCTCCTAGGGTAGACATGGAACAGGGTACTATGACCATGCCCTCTGTCTTAAAAGAGCCACTGGCTACAGAGGCAAATAAATCTTCTATGTCATGAAGCACAAGGGTTCCTTCACAGGACTTATTAAGCTCAAGTAGCTTATCAGGCACAATATCTGTTTCAAAGGGCATAACCTTACTCCCTGCTTTGGTAACTATTAGATGCACCTCTGCACCTTTTTTTAAGAGCTCCTCCACCAGACGAAGGCCATAAATACTTCCACTGGCACCTGTAATTCCAACTATGTATCGTTTCAAATCATCACCTCATAAGAAAAATGTCTAAGGTAGAAAATATTAAAAGTATCACACTTACTATTTCATTTAAGTGATAGGATGCAAGTTTTACCTGGTTCAAATCCTTTGGCGTTACCAGATAATGCTCCATAAACAGTAAAATTGCTATTACCAGAAGCCCTATAAGATATATCCACCCCATGGGTGCAGCAAAATATATATAAAGCAGCATGGCTATAGCTATAATGTGAAATATAGAGGATATAATAAGTGCATTTTTTATGCCAAAGAAGGCAGGTATGGAAAATAGCCCTTCTGCTCTATCAAAATCCACATCCTGAGTACCGTATATTATATCGAAGCCTGCCACCCAAAGGGCATTAGCAGCACCAAGCACCAGTGCAAATAAGCCTATCTCTCCTGTAACTGCAATCCAAGCCCCCACAGGAGCACCTGCACAGGCTATTCCAAGTATTATATGGCATGCCCAGGTAAATCTCTTTGTATAGGAATAGGCTATAAGCAGCAATAAGGCCACAGGTAAAAGCTTAAGGCATAGTGGGTTTAACATGTAGGAGGCTAAGGCTAATAGTCCAAAACAAAACACAGTGAGTATAACCGCTTCACTAAGCTTTATTCTGCCGCTGGGTAAATCCCTTGCGGCAGTTCTTGGATTTTTAGCATCAATGTTCCTATCTATTATTCTATTTAGTGCATTAGCTCCATTTCTGGCACCAAGCAGTGCCACAAAAATCCAAAGCACCACTCTTATGGGTGGTAATCCCTTGGCTGCAAGAAGCATAGAAAAAACTGCAAAGGAAAGGGAGAAAAGGCTATGAGAAAACATCACCATCTTCCCATAGGTCCTAAGCTTACTTAAAACCATATTCACTCCATCTCCTATCCACCTGCTCTTTAATATCCTCGCTCATCTCTATATCCCCTGGCCACTCTCTATGATGTCCTTCAGTTTTCCACTTCTTAGTTGCATCTATGCCAAGTCTATGACCGTAATGAGCCATAGGAGAAGCATGATCTAGCGCATCTAAGGGGCCTTCTGAAATTACAAGATCCCGTTTTGCATCTATGTTGTTAAATACCTTCCAGGCAACTGTAGAGTAGTCATGAGGGTTGATATTTTCGTCCACCACTATAATCATCTTAGTGTACATCATCTGCCCCATACCCCAAAGGGCGTTCATAATTTTCTTAGCATGTCCTGGGAACCTTTTTTTAATGGCTACAATGACGCAGTTATGAAACACTCCCTCTAGAGGGAAGCTTATATCCATAATCTCAGGATTCTGCATTTTAATTAGGGGGAGGAAAATTCTCTCTGTAGCCTTTCCTAGGTAGCAGTCCTCCATAGGCGGTTTACCTACCACAGTGGCAGGATATACAGGCTTTTTCTTATGAGTTATTAAGGTTACATGAAACACTGGGTAAAAATCCTTTAGTGAGTAGTAGCCAGTGTGATCCCCAAAGGGCCCCTCCTCCCGAAGCTCCTCACATATGTCCACATAGCCCTCCAATATAAACTCAGCATTAGCTGGCACATATATGTCACTGGTTTTACACTTTACTATCTCAAGAGGCCATTTTCTAAGAAAACCAGAGAACATCATTTCATCAATCATGGCTGGCAGTGGAGCCGTAGCAGAATATATGGTGGCAGGGTCACAGCCCAAAGCCACAGCTACAGGCATTTTCCCACCAAGCTTCTTATATTTTTCATAGATCTCCCGCCCATCCTTGTGGAGATGCCAGTGCATACCTGTGGTATTCTTGTCAAAGACCTGAAGCCTATACATACCCATGTTTTGAATGCCACTTTCAGGGTCCTTTGTTATAACCAGTGGAAGGGTCATAAAGGGTCCTCCATCCTCAGGCCAGCACTTTAGCACTGGGAGCTTTGAAAGATCCACCTCTTCCTCCACCACCTCCTGACAGGCAGCCTTTAGCACCTTTCTTGGAAATACTGCAGCAAGTCTTCCCACCTTGGGTATAGCCTTCACCTTATTCATTAACCCAAGATAGCTTTTCATGTCTATTAGCTCCTCTATTGACTTACCTATATCATCAAGAGCGTTAACCTCTAGAGCTAGATTTAACCTCTCATAGCTTCCAAAGGCATTAATGAGCACAGGATAAGGTGAGCCCTCCACATTTTCAAAAAGTAGAGCAGGTCCATTATCCTTTGAAACCCTATCTGTAATCTCTGTAATCTCCAAATTACTGCTTACCCTTGTACTTATTCTCATTAGAAGTCCCTTTTCTTCTAAGGTGTTCATAAAATCCTGTAAATCCTTATAGGCCAATTAGCTCTCTCCCTTCATCCTTAGTTCATTAACTTAAACTGATCACTGTTAAGTTTAAATACACCCTTAAGTCCAGAGCTTACATACACTTCCTTATTTCTTGTGACAAATATACATTCTATATTTTTCTTACCTTCTACGTATTTTAGACCCTCCTGAACTCCCATGCAGAACAATACTGTGCTTAAGGCATCTCCATCCATAGAGGCATCTGTTATTATAGATACTCCTGCAACCTCATTATCCACAGGATATCCAGTAGCTGGGTTTAATATATGATGATAGGACTTTCCATCCTGTTCAAAATATCTTTCATATATGCCTGAGGTAGTTACAGTTTTATCCTTCACCTCCAGTATTCCTATGGTGTCACCCCTTGGATTGAAAGGGTCTTGTATACCTATTCTCCATGGATTTCCGCTAACATTGTTGCCTAAAACAAGTACATTTCCTCCAAGATTGATTATGGCATGCTTTACTCCATTTTCCTTAAGTACAATACCCACTTGGTCTGCTACATAGCCCTTGGCAATTCCTCCAAGGTCTAAAACCATACCCTTTTTCTTTAGAAAAACTGTGCTGTTTTGTTTGTCTAAAACAATGTCTTTATAGCTAATAAGCTTGTCCGCTTCAGTAAGTTCCTCCTTAGCAGGCACTCTTGCATGATCTGTATTTATGCCCCAAAGCTTAACTAATGGTCCTATGGTTATATCAAACTTACCATTAGAATCCTCTCCATATTTTACTCCTCGCTCTATTACATCAAAGGTGTCTGCACTCACCTTCACGGGAGACATTCCTGAGGCTGCATTTACAGCATCCACCTCAGTACCCTCCTTATTAATGCTCATCTTGCTCTCTAAGTCCGCTATTCTTGCAAAAGCCTTGTCCAAAATTGAAGCATCACTGCTGTCATATATCTTTACCATACAATCTGTGCCCAGCATAAATTCATTTCTACTTATAGGCTCAGGTTTTTTTGTCTGCGCCTTACAGCCAGAAAGAAATATATTAATAGGAAGTACCGCAGCCAGCAGCAGTGCCACAGAAATTCCACTTACTTTTCTTGCATTCATATTCATCTCCTACCTTTCACACGTACTTTAATAATTATTCTACAATCACTATTATAACTATATTATTTCTATTAATAAAGTAAAGCTTAGCTTTAGTTGGAGTTTTTGTTCACCTAAAGGCTATGGAATAGACCATCTATTTTAAACAAAATAATAGACCCTAGAGTAAAACTCTAAGGCCTACTTAGTTTAAATTACTTTCTCATTGCTACTGCTTGATCATAAAGTGTCTTGAAAGTCTTTGAAGTACTGGTTGCACCAGCAACTGTATCGAACTTGTTGTTCATAGCATTTTCGCTGAGCTTTGCATAAGCTTCAGCAGCGGAAATCTTTGAAGCAGCCTTCATCTTGTCATTGTAATCCTTGTCTTCGCTCTTTAGCTTCTTGTCCTTGTTAACTTCGTCATACTTAACTGCAGTGATCTTTCCATCCTTGTAAGTAATGGAAACCTGAGCCTTCCAGCCATACTGATCGAAATCAGCTGCGGAAGCAGTGTAAGTATCATTCATTACAAGAGTTGTAGCAGAAGTATCACCCTTTTCAGCCTTTGCTAAAGCTGCTTTTGCAAGAGCCTTAAAGTTTTCGAAGGAGTGAGTTGCACCAGTAATAGCATCAACCTTGTCAACATCCTGAGTCTTTACAAGGCTTTCACCAAATTTTGGGCAGTACTCAGCAGGATTAGTCTTTGCCACTGCCTTCATCTTTTCATTGTAAGTAGCATCCTTAGACTTTAAGTCTCCCTTAGCATTAACATAGTCAAAAGTAACCTTGTCAATCTTCTTGCCCTTAACAACGATTTCAACCTGTGGCTTCCATCCTTTTCCATCCATGTAGTCATAGGTTGCCTTGTAAGTACCATCCTTGTACTCTTTTCCACTTGTTTTGCTGCTAGCAGCACTGGAACATCCAGCTAATACGGATACTGCAAGTACAGCGCTAACTGCTAATGATAATATTTTTTTCATGTTTTACCCCCCTAGGTCTTAATTTACAGAATAATTGTACCAATATTATTATCATTTGTCAAATAATTATCATTATTGTTCAACATAACCTAAATTCTATATTATTAACCATGGTTAATTTTGTATTAATTTAGTCCTGTCCTTGTGAATCTGTAGACAAATAAAAAAAATATGGTTACAATAATATAGGTAACTTATAAATATATATTATGGGGTGATGAAATGAACAACAAGAAGCACATCGTTATTTTGGGTGCTGGCTATGGTGGGGTTCATGCAGCAAAGTTATTACACAAAAAATACAAGAAAAATGATAGTGTTGAGATTACACTAATTGACAAAAATCCCTACCATACTCTTATGACAGAGCTACATGAAATAGCAGGAGGTAGAGTGGAGAAGGATTCTGTTCAGGTTGATATTAGAAGAACCTTCCACAAAACCAAGGTAAATGTAGTAACCGACGTTGTAAGCGAGATAGATTTTAAGAATAATAGCTTAAAAGCAGAGCTTACAGATTATAACTATGACTATCTAATACTAGGAACTGGCAGTGAGCCAGCTTACTTTGGTGTAAAGGGCGTACAGGAAAACGCTTTCTCTCTATGGTCTCTTGAGGATGCTATAAAAATTCGTGAGCATATCAAGACCATGTTTGCAAAGGCAAGCAAGGAGCGAAATCTAAAGAAAAGACAAGCTATGCTTACCTTCGTAGTGGCTGGAGCAGGCTTTACCGGCATTGAAATGATTGGTGAGCTTATAGATTGGAAAAAGAAGCTTTGCATGGATTACAACGTAGCTATAGAAGACGTGACCCTTATGGTAGTAGAAGCAAGGGATACAATTCTTCCTATATTGGATGATAAGCTGGCAGGCAAGGCTGAAAGATATCTTAACAGAAAAAGAGTTCAGGTTTTAAAGAATGCACCTATTGTGGAGTCTACTCCTACAGAGGTAGTTCTTAAGGACGGAACCAGAATACCTACTAATACATTAATATGGACATGCGGTGTTCAGTGCTGTACCTTTGCTGCACAGTCCGGACTTAAGGTTGCTAAGGGAAGCTGCAGAGTAATTACCAATGAATTTATGCAGCCAAGCATTGAGGAAAACACCTTCCAGGACAACGTATACGTGGTTGGAGATAACGCATACTATGAAGAGACTGCAGGTAAGGGAATACCTCAAATAGTTGAATCTGCTCTTCAGACTGCTGATACAGCGGTAAAGAACATTGTAGCTGACATGGAAAACAAGGAAAAGACTGCCTTTAAATCTAATTACCATGGCTTTATGGTTTCCATAGGCAGCAGGTATGGTGTGGCTAACGCTGGTGGAATTAAATCCTCAGGCTTCTTTGCCATTGCCATGAAACATCTTATTAACATGCATTATTTATTGGGAGTAGGTGGAATATACCTGGTATACAAATACCTGTGCCACGAATTCTTCCATATTAAAGATAAGAGATCTATAATGGGCGGACACCTATCTGCAAGATCTTCTACCTTATTCTTAGTAGTGTTTAGAATGTACGTAGGTGTACTGTGGTTAATTGAAGGTATTACTAAGGTTAAGGATGGCTGGTTAACGGGTGATAAGATTTACATCGTTAAGGTAGCAGGAGACGCTGCTTCTTCAGCTTCCACTACAGGTGCAGCTGAGGCCGTATCCTCTGCTTCACAAGGTGCTGCTGCGGCGGCTGCAGGTCCAGTACCTCTATTAAGTCAACCACCAGCATTCTTTACTTCAATAATGGATACCTTTGTAGCTCCTTATGCCGGTTTCTTCCAAGCCTGTGTTGTGCTTGCTGAAATCGCTATAGGACTTGCTCTTATTGCAGGATTGTTTACCTTCCTTGCAAGTCTTGCTTCTATATTCCTCTGCTTAAACTTTATACTATCCGCCATGGCCGGAAAGGAAATACTCTGGTACATCTTTGGCGGTATTGCACTTATGGCAGGCTCCGGTCGAGCCTTCGGCTTGGATTATTACGTCATGCCGTGGCTTGGGAGTCTATGGGATAAATTTAGACGAGGAAAGAATACCCCTATCTATGCTGAAGGTAATTCAGTGAACATGTAATAGTTTTGAGGTGAAGGGCTTTGCCTTTTTGGGGTAAAGCCTCAATCTTTTAAAACCACTATATTATTAGAAAAGGGGCAGGTTCGTGAAAAAATGGGATATATTTACTAAGTGGGATATTATTATCCTAATAATACTTATAGTAATCTCCTTAGTGCCTGAGGGAATTTTTTTAGCCACAAGCTATTATAAAACCAATAATATCTATGCTGAAATTAGAGTGGATAACAAGCTCTATAAGAAAATCCCACTAAATAAGGACTCCTATGAGGATACCATTACTGTAAGTACAGACCTGGGTGAAAATGTAGTCCAGGTTCATAATAAAAGTATCGGAATTGTTCAAGCTGACTGCCCGGATAAAATATGTGAAAAGCCAGGTTTTATAAGTAAGCCTGGTCAAACCTTAGTATGTTTGCCTCACAAACTGGTTATTACCATAAAAGGCGAAGCGAAACAGGAAACCGACGAACTATCTTATTGAGGTGGAATACATGAGTAAAACTCAAAAACTGGTTTTAATTTCAATCTTAGTGGCGCAGGCATTAGTACTACACCTGGTGGAGTCCATGATCCCTGTGCCTTTTATTACACCTGGAGCCAAGCTAGGTCTTGCCAACCTCATTACAGTCATTGCCCTGTATACACTTTCCTTTAAGGATACACTTTTTGTAATACTAGGTAGATTACTTCTATCCACCATGTTTGGAGGAAACCTATCCAGTTTTATGTACAGCCTATCCGGAGCATTGCTTAGCTTTTTAATAATGGCCCTTGTTAAGAAATTAGGAAAAGACAAGGTCAGTATAGTAGGCGTAAGCTCTGCAGGAGCAGTATTTCATAACATTGGACAGATACTTGTGGCTGCGGCCATAGTACAAAATCTTGGAGTAACTCTATATCTGCCAGTATTGACCCTAGCAGGTATTGGAACAGGAATATTTGTAGGACTAACCGCCAGATATGTTGTAAAACATATGAGTAAGCTGCCTGTTTTTCAGCAAAATAAGCTTCAATAAAGGGTGATGAAATGGATAAGTATTGGGATGATTATCCTCAGCTTAAAAAGGATTTACAGGAAGTAAAGAAATTAATGATAAAAAGCGTAAGATGTAGAGATAAGGTAATTGAAAATGCCCTGCTGGATTTGATAAACTCCGGTGGCAAGCTCTTAAGACCTGCCTTTGTCTTGCTTTCAGCAGGCTTTGGTAGTTATGATCAGGAAAAAGCCATTACCATGGCGGCCGTTATTGAAATGCTTCATATGGCAACCCTTGTTCATGATGATATTATTGACGATGCAAAGCTAAGAAGAGGCCAGGAGACCATACAATCCCGCTATGGGAAAAACTATGCGGTGTATATGGGAGATTTCCTTTTCTGTCAGTGTTTTAAGCTTCTATCTGAAAATTCTTCACTAAAGAATATAAATATAGATTCAAATGCTATGTCTCGTATTTGTGTGGGAGAGATTGAACAATTTAACTCACATTTTAATAAAAATGTTTCCATTAAACAGTATCTTAAAAGAATTTCTGCAAAAACCGCAGAGCTCTTCTCCTTAAGCTTCTATACAGGAGCTGCAGAGAGCGGCTGCAAGGCTAGTTTATGCAGGGACCTATCAAACCTAGGACATAATATTGGAATGGCTTTTCAGATTATTGATGATGTGTTAGATTATTGCGGTAGTGATGAGTCTGTTAAAAAGACCACAGGAAATGATATTAAACAGGGTATATTTACTCTTCCCCTGCTCTACGCATTAAAGCAGGGCAATGAGGAGTTAAGTGCTATACTTAACAATCCACCCTACAGCGATGCTCATATAGCTAGAGTAATTGAACTAACCTTAGAGTCTGGCGCCATTGATAAATCAAGAGAGTTGGCTAAGAAGTATACCGACAGAGCTTTTTCTAGGATAAATAAGCTTCCTCAATGTGAAAACAAAGAGATTCTTATAGCTATAACTGGGAAATTATTAAATCGAGCATATTAAAGGATGGCTAAAAAGCCATCCTTTTTAATATTTATATTAAGCTGTTTCATATCGGGATTTTATCTTACCCCCATCAATTTCAATTATTTCATCGCAAACTTCTTTAAGTTCATCGTAATTATGGTTGGTAAGAATTACAGTGGCATTTCTTTTTTTCAATTCTAAGACTAATTCATAAAATATTTTTACACCCTCATCATCCAGACCATTTGTTGCTTCATCTAGTAATACCAGCTCCGGCTCCTCCATTATAGCTTGCACTATTCCAAGCTTCTGCTTCATTCCCAGTGAATAGCTTCTTACATGCTTTTTCTCAGAGGGATTTAACCCCACTCTATTCATATAATATTTTATCTTTTCATCATCAATGTTATTTTGGATTTCAGCTAACAGCTTTAAATTAGTAAAGCCGTCTAAATAATTTAAAAAGCCAACATTGTCAATAATTGCTCCTACCTTCTTTGGAATAGCCTTTTCCTTTGTGATATTTACATTGTTCACAATAACCTCACCCTTGTCTGGGTTAATAAAGCCTCATATGGCTCTCATAAGCATGGTTTTTCCGCTTCCGTTCCGTCCCTTTAGTCCATAAATTTTACCCTTATCTAGGCTTAAATTAACATTATCAAGTATCTGATGACCCTTAATAGATTTTGAGTAATTGCTTATTTTAATGTATTCATCCATTCTTTCATTCTCCTTATAATATCTCAATTTTTTTTGTTATGAGCTTAATTAACATTAATAAGATTGCAATTGAACAAAGGCATATTGCCAGTGCTGGTATAATAGCTATACCATTATGCAGCCCAGTTATAGTGTCAAACCTCACTATCATACTAACACTAAAGGGCGACCACCTTAAGAAGGTTCCGCTTGAAAAAATACTCATTAAAATGATAGAAAGGGCAAAGAGTAATGCTAAATGAGTCCTCTTAGTCTTCAGTTTAATGAGGAGGCTTAGCAGTCCCGCATTAATTAGGTTTATCAGATACAGCACCTCCATAGCGAGTATTCTCCTCCAATCAAGGTGTATACTTCTATCTAGAATTTCTTTTAGATAAATACAGTAAGCACTGCTATGATTAAGCAGTAAACCACCAATTATAAGGTATATGCAATTTAGAAGGAGGAAAAACATTGCAGTAAATATTATGAGCATCCACAGCTTTGATAAGACAAATTTCCCTACACCTCTATGCCTTAATATTATAAGGTAATCCCTGTCCCCTGACAGTTCTAAGTAGTCTAAGAGCAGATTTATAAATAGCGACATTACAAGGACATACTGAGTTATAAGCACCGGTCTGGGATTATTAAAGTTTATCCCTCCAAAAAAGAAGGTGATGAGACTTGTAAAATCGCTTTCAAAGTTGTCCTTTACTATGGAAATATCATAAAAAGCTATTAACAAAAGGAGTAATATAGTAAAAATAGTGGTCTTACTGGTTAGAAACATTAAATTCTTATTGCTCTTATTACTTCTATTCATTTATGTATAAATCTCCTTATTATTAGCTGTCCTTCTTCCTATAAAATATAAAAGGATGTCCAACAAAAGTAAATGCAGAATACTTATTGCATAGTTAGCATTATTGTTTTGAAATAGGTTAAAACCCTGCATATTAATATCCAGGTGATTGTACACTAGTAATCCCACAATATTGCTGGTATAGGAATTAAAGGTGTTGTATGCTATTACGAAAAACATAGCCATTGAAGCAATGAAGCTCATTATTTTACTGTTAGTGATATTGTCCATAATTTCCATAAAGATTGCTAGTAGCATAAAATATAGAGAAATAATTAGCATATATAGGATAAATTGAGTAAGCGGGTTATACCTAATAAGCTCTGCATTCATAACTACATATTCATTGTATTTATCAGTATTACTATAGATTATATTAATGGCTTGGCTCCACTCCATTGAAGGCTGACCTTTTATAAAGGCGGAGGCTAAAATGTTTACCAGGAATATAAAATCAAAAAATAAGATGAATTTAATGAAGGTTTTTATCCTTTTTATATAATACAGCCTTTTAGAGCTGTATCTAATCATATTTATTGACTTATTGTCGTTTACAAAAAAGTTTAAAAAGAGAATAATAATATAAAACATCGGTAAGAGTAATACCATTCTTCTAGGAGAGGTTATTGTTCTAAAGATTATATCAAAAAAGTTTAATTTGTAAACTTTATTATCTATTACAAGCAAGGACTCCGCAAAGCTGCATATAAACAAGGAGATAGCATTGATAATAATAAAATTTCTCACATTAAATATATTTGCATTGCGCTTAATTATATATTCTAGCTTTCTCATTATATTATAGTTTCTCCTCTTGTTTTCTTAAGTATAGGAAGTATAGAAATAGCGGTTATTATTATATATTCAGTAATAACAATCCTTATAGAATGTCCACTTTGTACATAGTATAGCAATGAAAGTAGTGGTTCAATCACACCCATAGAAAAATAATCACAAAATAACTGAAATACTGTATATGCTAAAAAAGGAAATATAAGAACTATTGCTCTATGCTTTACATAAAAGGAAATTGAAAAGGCTAAGCTCGAATAGACGAAGGAAAAACAGCCCATTATTAATATGGAAAATAACATATAAATAAATGGATGTTCAAGGTATAAATTCATAAACTCACCATGAGGATTCCAAAAGGTTCTAAATGGGTCTGCAGTTGGTATACTATGTTCATATAAAATACTGCTTATAAGCAGCAGTATGGAGCTTGGAATAATTGCTACCAAAGCTGCAATGAAACCATTAACTATAAACTTTGCTCGGATATATTTCTTAAAGCTGACCCTTATACAGGACATTCTAACATATCCGTTTTTCAGTTCATTAAATAAGCTATCACCATAGGCAGCTACAACGATAAGCGGCATCATATATCCAACAAGGTAAAAGCTTCCCCCCTCGACAGAATAAAACCATCCATGAAAAGCATTCCATTTTTGAAACATATCATGTTCAGGAATAAATTGATATCTATATAACCCCATCAACAATAAGGCCGTGAAAAATAGTACAACCAAGAAGAATCTATAATTAAGAGCTTTTTTTAGTTCCATTCTTATAAGTTTAAGCATATTATTACTCTTTGTAAAAAATTATTATAATTATATTACCATATACTTGTATATAATCCAATAATTTTTTACTTGACATGTAATTTTTATATAATATGATATAATATTCACTATTCAATTTTTATTATTTTTTATAATATGCTTTATCTTTTATGGTAATTGGTATAGAATAGTGAACGTACTACTTTTATGAAAGATGGGGTGAAGGATATGACCATTAAAAATCATCCAGAATATTCCTACGAAAAAACACGACTTAGTGAAACTCTAAATTATCTATCCTCATACTACAAGGATCAGCTTACAGAGAAGCTTAGACTCGACAAAGCCGTGGATTTTGATTCCAGGCACTTCAATTCTGACAGCAGCCAACAGTATATTGATCTTATGATTAACACCAGACTTCAAGACAATTTAAAGCTAAAACTTAAAAATCTCCAAAATGCCTTGAATAAACCCTATTTTGCCCGAGTTGACTTTATGGAAAATGGAGGCACACTAAAAAAGCTCTATATAGGGAAGGTGTCCTTGCAAAAGGGTAATGAGGATGATTATTTAATCCTTGACTGGAGAGCTCCTGTTTCCAATTTGTATTATGAGGGACGTATAGGTACTGCTTCCTATGAATGCCTTGAAGGAGAAATAAGTGGGGAGATAAGTCTTAAAAGGCAATACACTATAGACCATGGAGAGCTTACGGACTTTTTCGATATCGATATTACTACCAATGATGAGTTTCTTCAGGCCTGTCTTAATGTAAACGCAGATAATCGTCTTAAAAACATCGTATCTACCATTCAACAGGAGCAAAATAAAATAATCAGAGCAGATATGTGGACACCGCTCATAGTCCAAGGAGCCGCTGGAGGGGGAAAAACCACCATTGCCCTTCACCGAATAGCTTATCTTCTCTATGCCTATGAAAGCAGCCTATCCCCTTGGAACTTTATGATTATAGCTCCCAATAAATTTTTCTTAAGCTACATATCAGAGGTGTTACCGGAGCTGGGTGTTGAAAATGTAAGACAGCATACCTTTGAGGATTTAGCCTTAGACCTGCTTGATAAAAACCTAGAGCTTACAGATAACATGGAGAAGCTTTCCTGCTTTATTAATCACACACTGCCACCCTACCTTAGTGCTTCTTCTCCTCATGCTCTTAGCTTCAGACAGTTATGCAATAATGATGAGGAGCTTTTGAGAGAAAGGATTAAGTATATAAGCAGCTTTAAGTCTTCCCTGGAATATAAAAATCTCCTTGAAGCCTTCCTCGAAAAGATAGAGAATAGTCTTCTTCCTAAGGAGGATTTTGTGCTTCATAACCGTGTATTGTGGAAAAAAGAACAGCTTCAGCAACTCTTCCTTATAGAGTATAAGGCTCTCCCCATAAGAAAAAGAATTAATGAAATAAGGAAGCATCTTAGAAATTCCTTAAAAAGAGCTAAGCCTGAGATATTAGAGGAGATAGTGGCTAAGGGTGATAGAAAAATAGAGGAGCTAAGAAGCGCCATGGAGGATAGTGAGGAGCGGCGAAGGCTTATAACTCAAGCTGCAGATGAAAGAGACTCCACCCTTCATAGGGTAAAAGAAAGGGCCTCAACTTTAGTAAGAGATTACCTTAAGGGTATAGTGCTCAAAGATACGCTTATATATTATGAGGCTTTTACAGAAACTCTTCCTGAGGCTTTCAGATTTTATTACCATAGCCTTCGTGGAGAAGGTTTGTACGAGCTGGAGGATCTTCCTCCGCTGCTTTATATTATGCAGTTTATATATGGAATAGAGGGTACAAAAGAGCTTAGGCAGATAGTAATAGACGAAGCTCAGGATTTTAGTATCTTTCAGCTCTTTATTATGAAAAAGCTCTTTAGCTCATGCTCCTTTACCATCCTTGGAGACCTATGTCAGGGAATCCATTCTTATAGAGGAATTAAGGATTGGGATGCCATAGTGGAGGGTATATTCCATAACAAAGCCCAATACCTCACCCTAGTGAAAAGCTATAGAACTACCACGGAAATTCTACTAAGGGCCAATGAGGTAATTCATAAGCTTAAGGATGGCACTCTTAAAAAGGCAGAGCCTGTGCTTAGGCATGGCGATGAGGTAGCTATTATAAAGAGTGCTTGCGCTGCAGATACAGCCCGTAGTATATATGAGGATATAAAGGGTTCTAAGGAGCTTAAGTCCTTTGCTATTATCGGAAAGCATATGCAGGAATGTAGTCTTCTACATAGTGAACTCTCAAAGCACGGCCTAGAGTGTACACTGATTTCTGGAAAAGAAGATATATATAGTGGAGGTATAGTTGTACTGCCTTGTTATCTCTCTAAGGGTCTAGAATTTGACAAGGTATTTATAGCTAATGCCTCAAGTGATCTCTACACCATGGAGGAAAGAGATATAAAGCTCCTCTACGTAGCTATGACTAGAGCACTTCACTGTCTAAACATATACTATGAGGGCGAGCTTTCACCCTTGTTAAAAAGGGAATCAGCATATGAGTTAAATGTCTAATCGCGATTTTTACTTTTTTAATTTCATTTGCGTTATAAAAACCATTAAGTTCTACATAGTTATTGACTTAATTTACATGTATTTGTATGATTTGTTTTAGATAAACATTTCAATTCAAATGTTTATCTAAAATATTTTTATTGGGAGGTACTTAGTGAAAAACTTGATGGATACCCGGACTAAAAATAAGCTCCAATTGACCTATTATATATTTCAAGGTATTGCACTTGCTATTATTTTGGAAATATTACCAAAGGGAAATGGTGATTTGTTAAACTTTCTTATTATACTGTCAGTTTCTGTTTCACTATCTCTCATATTTTATTTAATCCGTAAGGTTTTTAAACTTTAGCATAAAAAATGGGTGCTTTCGCACCCATTTTTATATTAAATTTCTCTTTACCATTTCAGTAACCGCAAAGCTTGCTACATCATCTGCATATTTCCCTGGTCCAAAACCAGCATCATAGCCTAATTCTTTAGCTAGCTCATGGGTTATTCTTGGTCCTCCGCAAGCTAATATAACCTTATCTCTTAAGCCTTCTGCCTCCAGCAGCTCCACTAGATTTGTCAGGTTGTCTATGTGAACGTTCTTCTGAGTTACGGTCTGAGATACTAAAAGTACATCTGCCTTAAGCTCTATAGCCTTCTTTATGAATTCCTCATTCTCTACCTGGCTGCCTAGGTTGTAAGCTTCTATCATCTCATATCTCTCAAGCCCATAGTGTCCTGCAAAGCCCTTCATGTTCATTATAGCATCAATACCAACAGTATGAGCATCTGTTCCTGTGCTGGCACCGATTATTACTACCTTACGCTTAATGTTTTCCTTAACATATTCATCCACCTGATGCATATCCATGGTATCTACCTCTACGGTTTCAACGTGAATGGATTCGTAATCTACGGTATGGTTTATCCCTCCATAGACTACAAAGAAGGTAAATTCCTTATCTAGTGCACCATGATGAGCTACATTGGGCTCTACTAAGCCCATCTTTTTTGCTATCTGCTTAGCAGCCTCTACTGCTTTTTCTCCATCTGGTACTGGCAGTGTAAAGCTAAGCTGAACCTTTCCATCATTCATGGTATCGCCATAGGGCTTAATATTTGTGAGGTCCAGACTCTTGTCAAAGTCCTTTTTCTCTGTTGAATATAATCCGCCGCTCATTAATTTCTACCTCCTAACATCAAATCTACAAATGGATTGAAGTAGGCCTTATCCTTTTCTACAACGCCTTCCAGTCCCTTTCCTCCGTCTATAGGTCTCTTAACTCCTCCAAAAACTCCTTTTTCCAAAGTCTTGAACAATCCCATGCCTTCTATTTCCTTTAAAAGCTCTGCAGCCTTGGTCAATACCTCGTTGGCTCTGCCCTCCATTAAGCCGCCCTTCTTAAAGGTGATCTCCTCTCCGAAGTCAGCCATGTTGTTGAAGATATATTTAGCATTGTCAATGGCTAGAGCTCTATCCTGCATAAAGGGAGTGTGTATAGCTTCAGTTAACATTCCAAGTAGGTGAAGCTTTTGTCCTGTCATTATAGTTACCATGTTAAACAGTGCATCCTGTACCTGACCTTTAAATATGTCTCCAGTCATAAACTTAGTAGGAGGCATGTATTTTAGAGGAGCCTTGGGGAATATCTCCCTTGCCATCTGTGCTTGAGCAAGCTCAAGGAGGAATCCATTTTTAAGCTCTGGGTTCATCTCAAAAGCATGACCAAGTCCCATCTGTTCCTCAGGAAGTCCAGCTAAAAGAGCAAACTGCTCATTCATAAGCTGTGAAGCCAGCACTGTATGAGCTTCCTCTACAGCATCTGCAGTGGTTAAATAGTTATCCTCACCAGTGTTTATAATAACTCCTGCATAACCATTTATCATTCTTGAGAAATACTGATCTACAATGGTTCTCTTCATATTTATATCTCTAAACAGTATGCCGTATAGGGCATCGTTTAGCATTACATCAAGTCTCTCCATTGCACCCATGGCTGCAATTTCAGGCATGCAAAGCCCTGAGCAGTAGTTGCATAATCTAATATATCTACCAAGCTCCTCACCCACCTTATCAAGAGCCTCTCTCATAAGTCTGAAATTTTCCTGAGTGGCAAAGGTACCGCCAAAGCCCTCTGTGGTTGCTCCGTAGGGAACATAGTCTAATAAGCTCTGGCCTGTGGTTCTGATTACTGCTATAATATCAGCGCCCTGCTTTGCAGCGGCCTTAGCCTGGATGATGTCCTCATAGATATTTCCAGTAGCAACTATAACGTAAAGATAGGGACCTTCCTTATCTCCGTATTGCTTTAAATATTCTTCTCTCTTTCCCCTGTTAGCCTTAATTTTCTCCACTGTGCGCTTTGCGATGGAATCTACAGCCATTTTAATTTCAAAGCTGTCTGCCATAGGAAGCTTTGTTAGATCAAGCTCTCCTTTAGAAACCTTCTCAGCTATCTCCTGAGGGCTTAGCTTGGTGTTAACCATGGCATTTCCAATATACATTGCAGTTCCTAGAGAAAGTCCCTTACCCTTTTTTATGTTGTCTACCACTACGTTTGGCAGTGGTACACCATATTCATCTACACCATCTATTCCAAGAAGTCTGCATAGAGTTCTTTCTACTGCTACAGTAGTATGCTTATCAACAAATTCTTGTGTATCTAGGGCTATTCTTCTAGCAGATTCTCTTGCTTTTTCTACTAGCTCAAAATTAAGATTCAATTTGCTTTCCATATTTCTCCTCCTTTAACTGACTTTCTTCTGTGTTATAACAACATGGCTCCTCATAGTAGCTCTTTGCAAGGCTTATTAGCTCTTCATCCAGACCTAAAAGCTGTGCTATGTTAAGAGCATCCTTTGGAGTATCACTACAATCTCCCACTCTCTCCAGCCTATAGTCCATATTTTCCTGAATAAGCTCCACAGAGTGAGTTTTGTTTAGATCTATTCTATATTTTAGTTTGTCAAAATTAATATTTTTAAGTCCTATTACCTGATAGTGTACCATGTCCTTACTAACTACCCCGTCATAATGAGTGGACATAAGACTGATGCTTGAGTAGTTTATTAAATAGGAACATAGGGATTTTGCCAGATACAAGCCCTCCTTTGGGTTTGTTCCTCTAGCAAATTCATCTAGGGCAACAAAGCCGCAGCCGTTCTTAATGCTTAAAAGCACCTCTTTTAGCTTTATTATTTCTGCTCCAAAGGTACTTAGGCCCTGGGAGATATTTTGCATATCATCAGATACATAGTGGATAAAGTCCATCAAGGGAATGCATGCACTTTTTGCAAATACATAGAAACCCATCTGTGCCAATAGAGCATTTAACACTATGGTCTTTAAGGTTACACTCTTTCCTCCCATGTTGGCTCCGGTTATAACTGTGGTGCCTCCCCTAAGCTCTATGCTGATAGGTGTAAAGTTTCTTCCCCTTTTACTTAGGATATCGTACACCTCAGGGTTCACACCCTCTTCTAAAAGGTAGTGCATATCCATAGAAATTTCAGGTCTTACTCCTTCATAGGCTACAGAGAGCTTCGCCTTGGCCATAAGAAAATCCAGTCTTCCTATGCTCTTAATATTTTCCTCAAAGAGCTCTGTTAGCGGTGCCAGCTTATGAGTTAGCTCTCTTCGAATGTTCTGCTCCTCTTCTTCCTCAAGGATTACCACATCCAGTCTTAGCTCTTTTAGCTTCTCAACCTTACTGGCATCCTTTTCCTTATATATGAGCTTTTCTAGTCTGTTCTTTTCCTTTCGAATTTCCTGAAGCTTTACTGAATAACCATCATAAATATAAAAGGTAGGCAGCTTCTGCCCTTCAGGGTCCAAAAGCCTAAGAGCACAGGCTAAGGATTTGAACTTTATATTATTAAGCTTCATATGAAGCTCACTGTATGCTTCAATAAGCTCCTCCAGCATAAGGGTAAAGTACTTTATCTCATAGAGCTCCACCTCATCTAGGAGCTCCTCCTCCCTACACCTTTTAATTGAAGTTCTAATATCCTTAAGCTTAAAAAACACCCTTTCAATCTCCCCATATTGTCCACGATGCTTTTTTAGACCTTCAACTATTGTATCTAGGTTATCAAGCTCCTCAATAAGCTCATCTCTTCTATTTCTGCCAAAGGGTTTTATTTTCTTTTTTTCCTCTGTACCATAGGGTGTCAAAACCTCTACTCTATCCATAACATAGGTAAAGCCTATCTGCTGCCTCTGTTCTTCCTCTAAATATCTCATCTTAACACCCTCCCCTCCTGACAATATCCAAAACAGGAACTTGAACCTTTTCCTGAAGCCTATTCACAAATTCCTCTGAAGAAAACTTATATCCAAAGGGTGACTCTGGGTTACAGGTAATGCATACCACATTAATGGGATTAATTACCCTAAGCTCTCCGCCCATCCTTTTAAATTTATATATGGTGTCCTCTGACAGAAATAGTTTAGTTCCGTCCTCTGCCAAAAAAACCACCCTTTTAAACAAGTCCGTAGCCTTCATTATCTCTTCTAAAAGCTTATCTGACACTATGCCCTTAATCATAACATGTGATGTATGCTCTGTAAGATTGTCTGCAACCGCTCTTGCTCCCTCCAGTGAAGTCACAAGTTCCAACACTTCTACGGTTTTATCCTTGTTTATTATTGATATCCTGGCTTCCTCTGGAAGCTCTCCTGCAAGGTCTAGCACTTCCTCATCTTCCTCCACAGAGGTGGAAAGCAGATTATAAGCATGTACAGTCTTACCTATAACCTTATCCATATTTCTACCAAGGGCTGCACCTGTAGAGAGGATGGTGGCCTCTGTAACTGCAGGAGATGCAAAGCTTTTTCTGCTAAGTGCTCCATCCACCAATACCATATCACAGTTTAAAGCCCTAAGCTCCTCGCATATAAGCTTCATATAGGTGTTTAGAGAAGGTCCTCCAAGCTCTACATAACCGTCACTTAAGGCCCTTACCACCACCACTTCTCCCATAGCGGTGGGTATGCCTGTCGTTCTTAATATCTCCTTAGTTATATCACTGTTAAACAGACACTCCTTGGAGGTGGCAATAAGAGTTCCTCTTTCCACATAAATTCGAGGTTTAGTTGTAGCAGTAACTCTATCCTCCTCTTCACCATCTCTGCCTATGGAGGTTAACCCCAAAGTGAGCTTCTCCCTTGCAGCTTCCACCATATGATTAAGCACCGTGGTCTTCCCCACATTTTTCTGCATGCCTATGATGGATACACTGCTATAGGGTTTTACAAGCTCAAGAATATCAACTTTTTTCATATAATCACACCCTTAATTAACCTGCACAGTCCCTTAATACAAAATAGAGAACGAAGTATAAACTTCTTAGAATTTACCTTCTTCGCTCTCTATTAAATAACTCTTAAATTGTGCTGCTATTATTCATTGTGGTGCTTTCTTAAGTTTCTTGCAAGACCAACAGGCTCCAGTGACATCTGCTGACCATTTAATAGTCCTGCAACTCCAACCTTTTCTACCTTCTTCTCACCCTTGCAAACCTCACAGCCGCAGCCTGGAGTGTAGTTAGTTGGTTCTTCGTAGGTAGTAATAACACCCTCAAAGTTTCTTAAAATAACCTTGTTATGGCTCATAGAAATAACATAGTTAGGCATTACAGGAGTTTTCCCGCCGCCGCCTGGAGCATCTACAACAAAGGTAGGAACACAGAAGCCAGAGGTATGTCCTCTTAAACCTTCTATGATTTCAATTCCCTTTGATACAGGTGTTCTAAAGTGTTCAAGTCCCATGGACAAATCACACTGATAGATGTAGTAAGGTCTTACTCTCATCTTAACAAGCTCATGCACAAGGTCCATCATTACGTGAACACAATCATTTACACCTCTTAAAAGCACTGACTGATTTCCCAGTGGAATTCCTGCATTAGCCATAAGCTCGCAGGCCTTCTTGGTTTCAGGAGTAACTTCATTTGGATGATTAAAATGAGTGTTTAACCATACAGGATGGTATTTAGACAGCATGCTAACAAGCTCTGGAGTTATTCTCTGTGGTAGAACCACAGGAGTTCTTGAACCTATTCTAACTATCTCCACATGTGGAATTTCTCTTAGCTTTTTAATGATGTATTCCAGCATCTCATCAGAAACTAGTAAGGCATCTCCTCCTGATAGCAGCACGTCTCTAATTACAGGAGTCTTTGCAATGTAGTCTATGGCCTTATTAATTCTCTCCATAGGCATAGCATTGTCGCTTTGTCCTGCAAATCTTCTTCTTGTACAGTGTCTGCAGTACATAGAGCACTGGTCAGTTATTAAAAGAAGTGCTCTGTCTGGATATCTATGAGTTAGTCCAGGTACTGGTGAATCCTCATCCTCATGCAGCGGATCTAAAAGGTCCGCATGAGATTGATGAACTTCTAAAGCTGTAGGAATAGCTTGCTTTCTAATTGGGTCCTCGGGGTCATTGATATCTATTAGTGAGAGATAGTATGGTGTTATAGCCATTCTAAGTGTCTTAAGACACTGTCTTGCTCCCTCTTCTTCTTCTGGTGTAAGAGGAATGTACTTCTTTAATTCATCTACAGATTCAATTCTGTTTTTAACCTGCCATCTCCAGTCATTCCATTGTTCGTCGGTAACATCCTTGAACAACTCAAATCTTCTATTAACCTTCATTTCAAATCCTCCGAAATATTAATTATACGTACAGCTCGTCAAATATCTTTCTAAGTGTAGCACTTTCTCTTAATTCAGAAAGAGTGATTTCTGCATGATCCTTTGTGTAACCATTTCCTATTATCATGTTAACGTCCTTACCAACGCCCTCTGCACCAAGTGCTGCCTTAGTAAAGCTTGTAGCCATGGAGAAGAAGTATACAGTACCATCATCCTTTACAGGTAATATACAAGCCATTTCAGTATTAGCTATATTTACACAGCTTATAGAAAGGTCAACTTCCTTGCCATTGTTAGCTTCTAAAGTTTTATTAAGCACGTCTATTGGCTTTGTAGCATCACTGATTATAGCCTTGTGGCATAGTCCCCATTCTAATAGCTGGTCAGCCTGCTTCTGCTTTCTAACCATAGCGATAACTCTTCCTGTAGGTCCAACTCTCTTCATAGCCTCATAGCAGCAGAGCATTCCAGATTTTCCTGCAGCTCCTAAAACAAGTACGCTCATTCCTGGTCTAACAAGCTTTGCAGCCTGAGCAGGAGCACCTGCAACGTCAAGGGCAGCTAGTGCTAATGGTTCTGACATGTCATTTGGAAGCTTTGCATATATTCCGCTTTCAAATAGTATAGCCTGAGCCTTAACGTCTACTCTGTCTATATCCTTCTTTACATCAAGTATTGTCTCTATTTTAAGTGGAGTAAGTGATAAGGAAACTAAGGAAGCTATTTTATCTCCAACCTTAAGGTCTCTATCCTTTAGTGCTTCTCCTATCTTTGCTACTGTTCCTATAAACATTCCGCCAGAACCAGTAACTGGGTTCTGCATCTTTCCTCTTTCTCCTACGATTTCTAGTATTTTTGCCTTTATTTTTTCTACATCACCCTTAGCCTCTTCCTCTATCTGAGTGAAGCTTGCAGAGTCGATATTTAAGGACTGTACATCTACTAGTATTTCGTTGTCATAAATATCCATATTGTTGTCTATCTTATAAGCTGCCTGAGTTAAAACTCCCTGTGGCTCAAGTACTCTATGTGTTCCGTATTTACATCCCTTTTTCATGATTGTTGTTCCTCCCTTAAATAAATATTTATTACTTAGTTGTTTTACTGTTCATCCATTATAGCAACTATTTCGGGAATTATAAGCTTTGCTTCAGTAAGAGCTTGTATCTCCTCTATAGTTGTATCCTTTTGTCTTTCTCTTAATACAAGACCTTCCTTTGTCACCTCTAAAACACACATTTCTGTTACGATTAAATTAACCTTACCCTTTGCTGTTAATGGAAGTGTACACTCTTTAAGTATCTTAGGTGTACCCTTTCCTGTGTGCTGCATGGCAACTATAACCTTGCGGGCTCCTGTTACTAAATCCATGGCTCCTCCCATACCTGGAACCATTTTACCTGGAATTATCCAGTTGGCCAAATTACCCTTTTCGTCTACCTCAAGAGCTCCTAAAACTGTTATGTCTACATGTCCTCCTCTTATAAGAGTAAAGGACAGTGAGCTGTCAAAGAAGGCTCCAGAGTTAAGCACAGTAACATGCTGACCTCCCGCATTTTGTATATCCTCATCCTCTTCTCCTGGTAGTGGAGAAGGTCCCATACCAACCATACCATTTTCTGATTGGAAGGTAACTGTTAAATCCTTTGGCACATAATTAGCTACTAAGGTAGGCAGTCCTATTCCTAGATTTACTAGCTGTCCATCCTTAAGCTCCTTTGCAACTCTCCTTGCAATTACTTCTTTTGCCAGCTTGCTGTCAGTAATCATTGTTCATTACCCCCTTCGATAATAAAGTCTACTAATACTCCAGGAGTATGAATGTTGTCAGGGTTTATATCTCCAATATCTACTAGCTGGTCTGCCTCTACTATTACCACATCAGCTGCAGTGGACATAACGATATTGAAGTTCTTAGTTGTACCTCGGAAGAAGGTGTTTCCAAAGTGGTCTACCATAGTTCCTCCAAGTATAGCTAAATCAGCCTTTAGAGGTAATTCAATGAGGTATTCCACATCGTTTAAGGTTATCTTGTTCTTTCCTTCTTCTACAATTGTGCCTACTCCAGTAGGAGTAATTACTGCACCCAAGCCTGCTCCACCGGCTCTTATCTTCTCTACTAAAGTTCCTTGAGGTACAAGCTCTACCTCCATTTTTCCTTCGTTCATCAATCTTCCTGTTTCAGGATTTGTTCCAATGTGGGAAGCTATAACCCTCTTTACTTGGCCATTTACTACTAATCTTCCTACGCCCTTGTCTACAAACCCAGTGTCGTTGGCTATGATGGTCAGGTCCTTTACTCCACTTTGAATTAGTTCATCAATAATTCTGTGTGGTGAGCCGCAGCCCAAGAAACCTCCTACCATTACGGTCATACCATCTTTAAAGTGTGCTTTTAGTTGCTCAGGTTTTACTACCTTTTTCATGTTACCCTCCTTGAAATGTGAGCTTTAAAGATTTAAACACTTATTCCCAATATTTGTCGAGCTTCTTGTGGGGTAGCTATTTCTCTTCCTAATTCCTTTGCCAGCCTAACTACCTTTTCAACCAGCTCTCCATTGGATTTTGCAGGGACTCCCTTTGAAATGTACACGTTATCCTCAAAACCAACTCTCACATGGCCTCCCATGATGATGGACATTGCAGCCATTGGGAATTCACTTCTGCCTATTCCTGATACAGTAAAGGTGGAGCCCTCAGGAATACTGCCAGCCATGAATACCAGGTCACGAGGGGAAGCACTTATGCCTCCGTTAACTCCCATTACAAAGTTAAAGTGCATTGGGGACTTTATGTAACCCTTCTTTTGAAGTCTTATTGCCATATCTATCATACCCTTGTCAAAAACCTCAACCTCAGGCTTAACTCCAAGAGTAATCATCTTTTCACCGAAGGCCTTTATGGCATTTTCGGTGTTTACAAATATATCGTCTCCTCCAAAGTTGCAGGTACCACAGTCAAGTGTGGCCATCTCAGGCTTTAAATCTACAGGCTGAAGTCTTTCCTCGTTGCTCATTCCTACTGCACCACCTGTGGATGGTTGAATTATTGCATCGGGACATCTCTTTTTTATAGCCTCCATGCAAACTCTAAATCTCTCTCTATCTTGAGTAGGTGTGCCATCATCCTGTCTTACATGAAGATGTATGATGCTTGCTCCTGCCTTGTAAGCAGCCTCTGCTTCTCGTGCAATCTCCTCCACTGTGTAAGGAACTGCGCTGTTATGCTCCTTTGTAACTTCAGCACCGCATATAGCAGCAGTTATTATAAGCTTATCCATCCCTCAAACCTCCATTTATTCTTTATTTTTAATTTACTTTCTCTGCTTACCCTTTGGAGTTACGCAGGTGCCGCTGGCTCTGCAAACCACTATAGGCTCTTCTAAAACATCTGCAGCAGAATCGTTAATGTCAGGTCTTGGAACTATTACCTTTCTTGCTTCAAAAACCATTTTTCTTGAGCTGTTGCCGCATTCAACTATCTCTCCTACGGCCTCAATAAAGTCTCCTGCATAAACTGGAGCTAGAAACTCAACACTGTCATAAGCTCTAAAAAGTCCTTCATCTCCATCCTTTAGGATAAGAAGCTCTGTTGCTACATCTCCAAAAAGCTGAAGCATCCTTGCTCCATCCACCAGGTTTCCACCATAGTGAGCATCATGACTGCTCATTCTCATTCTGATCATAGACTTCATAATAAATCCCTCCTAAGCACATTTGTTAATATTGTTGGTGATTTTTCTTGGCATTATTATTTTAGCTTTGTTAAAAAAAATAAAAGCACTGATAGTTTCAGTGCTTTTTAAGTGTACTTTACCTAGGCCCCTAATATGCAATGAAAATATACTTTAATTCTCATCACATAAATAGCGCTCCGTAAATAATCACGACAAGGCTAGGGTAGTTTACCCTATTCCCCAAGGAATATCCTATGGACTCAGACATACCTTTCGGCAAAGCAAATCCTTCACATATGCGATATCGGTGGTTCCTCACCTTAACACCCGCATGCTACCCTTTTACTCTGCGCCTCTATTTATGCATTTTTTTATTTAATTTTAAATACAAAACATAGGAAATTATCTTAGGTTAATTTAGAACTGTTTACTTGAAAAAAACTAATATTGATTTTCCTGTAAATGTTTAACCTTGTATTTAAATTATATGTCTTGGTTATTATGTTGTCAATATTCTAATATTAGGGAGAAATTATTTCTTTTATTCTTTTGATGAATATTATTATTCATATGCCTATCTTACATATTCCTTTGGATTTATTGGCTCTCCATTTACTCTAACCTCAAAGTGAACATGAGGACCTGTGCTGTTTCCTGTGCTGCCAACCTCTGCAATCTTTTGTCCCTGAGTTACTGTAGTGCCTACCTTCACCAATAGCTTACTGCAGTGGCCATATATGCTTTCCATGCCATCGCTGTGGTGAACTTTTATCATGTTGCCATAGCCATTTTCCCAGCCTGCAAACACCACCACCCCTGTCTTAAAGGCATATATGGGATCTCCCACATTTCCTGCTATGTCTATTCCCTCATGCATGCGTCCCCAGCGCATACCAAAGGGTGAGGTTATGCTTCCCCTAGAAGGCCTTACAAAGGCAGCACTTGCTTCATTGACCTTTGTACCCTTTAACACTACTGTATTTACGGGCTTTACGGTTATTTTTTCACCAAGCTCCTCCAAAGTTATCACCTTGGCATTTTCCACCTGAAGCAGCTTAGTTGCAGCTTTTTCACCCTTTTTACCTGCCTCTTGAACCTTGCTTTCTCCCTCTGCAAGCTCCTCAGACCATTTGATTTCAGTAGCAGGCTCTACCTCCATTTTATTTACGCTCTCCCCGCTGAAGGCTACAACTATAAGAGGCTTATGTTCTTTATTTTGAGACACTATATAGGATACAACCTCTTCAGGGGACTGTACCTCGCTGCTATTTACAGTCTTAGTAATGGCACTAAGCTTATTCTTTATTATGCAGTCTTTAATGTTTAAAAGCCCACTATTTTTCATATAATATTCTTTAATTTGCTCCACCACTTTTGATACTTCTTCTGCACTTTGAACCACCGCAATTTTATTTCCATCACTATATAGCTCTGCAGCGGTAACTGTCCTATTGTCAACCACACTTACTTCACAGGAATCAGGCTTACTGTATGAGTAAATTACATAACAGCAAAGAATAGTGCAGATAATTACTACAGCATAGTGGATTTTGTTTCTATAATTTACCAAAACCTTACCTCCTTTCATACCTTTACTAATATTCCCACTAAATTAAAAATTATAATCCAATATTACCCAAATGCTTGCCCTTTTACCTTAATAGAAATTTCAAGCACCATACTTTCATTGTGGCATATAGCATATTTTGATATAATAAAGTGAAGACAATTAACAACATAAGAAGGGTGTGATATTGTGAGCACTTTCATGTTTAAGGGTTATAAAAAAGATTACATACCAGTTAGCAGTGTATTTATTGATAGATATATGCCTAAGGCAAGAGGAGAATATGTTAAGGTCTATCTCACCGGTCTGAAATACTGTATCAGTGGTGAACCTGGAGTAAATTCCTCCATGCTTGCCTCCACTTTAAATTTGCTTGAAACTGATGTGCATAATGCGTGGAACTTCTGGCAGGAGGAGGGTGTAGTGCGCCTTGTTCCTCTAGATAACATGAATAACTTTACTGTAGAATTTTTAGAGCTAAAGGATATAGAGGATTCTACCGTTGATGAAGTTCATATATTACAGGAGCTTTCAAATAGCTCTGTAAAGGATATGCTTCAAGACATAGAGCGTATGCTGGCTCGTCCTCTGTCCACCAAGGAGATATCACTATATCTTTCTTGGCAGAAGGATTTCGGGTTTTCTCCTGAGCTCATACTTATGATAATTCAGTACTGTCTCTCTAAGGGTAAAACTGATTCTCGCTATGCTGAAAAGGTAGCTATTAATTGGCATGATTCAAAGATTAAAACCATAGAGGAAGCTCAAGTCTATATTAAAAAGCATGAGGACAGATGGGTTAGCATAAGGAAAATATTAAATTACCTTGGAATGAAGGATGCAGAGGTAATGAAGCCTCAAGAGGACATGCTAGATAAGTGGCTTAACCTTTATAAAATGCCCTTAGAGGTAATTTATAAGGCCTGTGATATATGCTTTGAACGGCTTGGAAGGCCTGAATTTAAATATATAGATGCCATACTTGCAAGCTGGTATAAGGAGGGAATCAAATCTCTTGAGGATGTAGCAAAAAGGGATATCAAAAAGCCTCCTATAAAGAAGGGTGTAAGTAAGAGCGGCAAGGATAACTTTAACAACTATGAACAGCGAAGCTATGACTATGAGGATTTGGAAAAGAAGCTGTTAGGGTGGGATAATAATGATTAAGGAATATGAGGAAAAGGTGATAAAACACTATGAATACTTGCGCCAGGAGGAGACTAATGCCCTGGCAAAGAGGAGAGCGGAGATAGAAAAAAAACTCCCCTGGATTTTGGAGCTTGAAAAAAGAATTGGAAAGCTTTGTGTGGATATGTCACTACAGCTTCTACGGCCTATGGAAGACAAGGAAAAATTCCTTGAGGAAAGGCGAAAGGAAATTACTGTTTTAAGAGCCAAAATGGGTGAAGGTCTATGTTCTTCTGGTTATGAGGTGGATTATCTCACACATAGATATAACTGCATTCACTGCAAGGACACTGGCTATGTTGGAAGTGTTCGCTGCAGCTGCTTTAAAAAGCAGCTTGTCAGAATCTACTTTGAGGGCTCCCCTCTTAAGCCCCTGCTTAAGATAAACAATTTTGACACCTTTAATCTAGAATACTTTTCTACAAGAAGAGACGGAGAAAAGGAAAGTGCAAGAAAAAATATGGACAGAAACGTAAGCCTTGCTTGGAGCTTTATAAATACCTTTAATGAACCAGGCTCCAACCTGCTGTTCTATGGAAACAGTGGCACTGGCAAAACCTTTCTCTCCTATTGCATCGCCAAGGAGCTTCTAGATAAGGGGTACCTAGTGGTATATAAGACCTCTGATGAGCTTCTAAAGGATTTAAAACAAATTAGGTTTAATGATGGAGAAGCATTAGAAGAGCTCCTTTTACAGTGCGACCTTCTCATCATTGATGATTTAGGCACCGAGCCCATAAATGATTTTTCTAAAACTGAATTGTTTAATCTTTTAAATAAAAGACTGCTTGGCAGCAAAAAGATGATTGTATCTACAAATCATACTCTAGAGACCCTTTCTCTAACCTACTCCGAGAGAATAACCTCCCGACTTTTCGGGAACTTTACTCTCTTAAAGTTTTTTGGAGATGACATAAGAGTAAAACTCAATCTAAGTAAGACAAAACAACTATAGCTTTAAATTTTTCTGGAGGTGAAACAATGAAAAGTGAATTTTTTATTAAAAACAGAGAAAAGCTAGTGGAGCAAATGAAGGATGATTCCCTGCTGCTGATGTTTGCAGGAGAAGCACCTAAAAAAACTGCAGATGAGAGTTATCCCTTTACTCCAAACAGAAATTTCTATTATCTCACAGGTATAGCAGAGGAAAAAATTGTGCTCATGATCACAAAGCACAGAGGCGCTATAGAGGAAAAACTATATATACAGGCTCCTGACCCCATAATGGAAAAGTGGGTTGGAAAGACCATCAGCAGTGAAGCTGCCAAGTCTATCTCCGGCATAGAAAAGGTTGAATACTTAAGCTCCCTAGAGAGATTTATCCACAGATGTGTTTCCCTTATGGATGTAAATAATATCTATTTGGACCTGGAAAGAGATAACTGGGAGCAGAGTACCACCGCTGTTGAAGATTTTGCCAAAACTCTTCGAAAAAAATATCCTCAAATATTAATTCACAACGTCTTCAATCTAATAAGTGGTTTTAGACTTGTTAAGGCTAAGGAAGAGGTAGAAGAGATTAAAGCTGCCATAGATATAACTGTGGAGGCAGTGCAGTCTCTTATGAAAAATGCTAGACCAGAGATGATGGAATATGAGCTGGAGGCTTACTTCGACTTTACCTGTAAAAAAAGAGGAGTTAAGGACCTTGCCTTTAAGACTATAGCAGCTTCTGGAGAAAATGCTGCAGTGCTTCATTACTCCTCAAACAATTGCAAAATAAAGGATGGAGACCTAATATTATTTGATCTTGGTGCTCAGCTTAACTATTATAATGCAGATATAACCCGAACCTTCCCTGCAAATGGTAAATTTACAGACAGGCAAAAGCAGGTTTACAATGCAGTTTTAAGAGTAAACGAAAAGATAATAGAGGCAATTAAGCCTGGAGTTAAATATCTAGAGATAAATAAGCTAGCCACAGAGCTTATAGCAGAAGAATGTATAGACTTAGGTCTTATTGTGGACAAGGAAGAGGTTTCAAACTACTATTTCCACAGTATTGGTCACAGCTTAGGGCTTGATACCCATGATGTAGGAAAAGGGGACCTTCTCTTTGAACCCGGTATGGTGTGGACAGTAGAACCTGGTATTTACATCCCTGAGGAGGCCATAGGCGTTCGTATAGAGGATGACATAGTGGTAACTGAGGACGGCTGTGAGGTGCTTACAAAGGAGCTTGTAAAATCCGTAGAGGACATAGAAGCCTTTATGAGCGACAGATAATAGAATAAACCTGTAGCATTCTGATGATTTGAAAGTAAACAGATATCTTTAGATAAAAGGCAGTGCAATAAGGAAAACTTAAAGGAAACCAGAGGAATTTATTATTGCACTGCGTATTCTGAAGCAAGACTTCTGATGCTATCTATTACTTAAGAGGAGGATGTAAAATCGCCACTTTTGGTACTGGATTTTCAATTACATAAGTAATGTATGATAAAGTAAATATTATCTATATAATAGGAGGCGTGCTGTGGAAAATAGGCTATCTTTACATATACCATCTTTCGATGAATTGGGATACAGACAGAGTATATTAAATCAAGCTGATACTATGTCTTATAATAAGGGTTATAAGCTTGGTTTTGATGATTATGACAATGAAACAGGCTGTATTCATTTCAGAAAGGAAAACTGGTATGATTGGTATCAAAGGTGGATTTCCAATGAGCCACAGCGATATTACGCATACCTTTTGAGAACAGATAATGAGTGTTTTGTAGGTGAGGTCAGCTTTCATTACGACAAAAATAGTAATGCCCATTGCATTGGTATTGTAGTTGAAGCACAATTTAGAGGTAAAGGTTTTTGTGCAGAAGGCTTGCTATTGTTGGCTGAGAAAGCCTTTGTGGATTTAAACGTTAAAAAATTAAGAAATGATATTCCTATAGAGCGAGTATCTGCAATTGCAGGTCATAAAAAAGCTGGATTTAAGGAAATTGATTTTGCTAATGGTAATTGCATTTTAGAATTATCCCAAGCCGAATATTTAACAAGCAAACTATAAAAAGGATGTTTCAATTGAAACATCCTTTTTTTATAATAAAGTTATTGACTCTTACGCTACGTCATAGTATATGATGTAATTACATTAAGACGAAACGGAGGATTTGTGGAATTGAAGATTAACGAAGTGGCAAAATTAACAGGGGTTACTGTAAGAACACTTCATTATTATGATGAAATCGGCCTGCTTAAACCAAGTGAGATTACCCAATCAGGTTATCGTCTGTATAATGAAGAGGCTCTTGCCACACTGCAGCAAATACTATTTTTTAAAGAGTTGGACTTTCCCTTAGATCAGATTAAAGATATTGTGACAAGCCCTGCTTTTGATAAAGCAGAGGCACTTAAAAATCACAGAGAGCTGCTTGTTAAAAAGCGTCAGCGCCTTGATAAGCTAATAATTCTTGTGGACAACACAATTAAAGGAGAGGATATTATGAGTTTTAAAGAATTTGATATGTCGGATATAGAAAAAGCCAAAAGTAAATATGCTTCCGAGGTTAAAGAGCGTTGGGGCAATTCCAAAGCTTATGCTGAGAGTGAGAAAAAAGTTAACAGTTATAACAAAGAGCAGTGGCAGCTTATTAAAGATGAGAGCGATGATATTTGGAAAGCCTTTGCTGCAAATATGGATAAAGCCGTTGAAAGTGCTGAGGTACAGGCACTTGTTAAACAGTGGCAAGACTTTATTACAGCACGATTTTATAACTGTACAGATGAGATATTGCAGTGTCTTGGTTTAATGTATGTGGAGGATGAGCGCTTTAAAGAAAACCTTGACAAGTATGGTGATGGCCTGGCAGAGTTTGTCTCACAGGCAATTGCAGTTTATTGTGTAAAATAGCAGAAGGGTAAGAAGCCTATATATAGCACAGTTAACCTTTTACACTTAGTAATATATCCTATGTTTTCGTAAAAACCCTTTATTTTCAATTTATTATGTTATAATTATATATAAATAAGTTCGTGAATTGAGGGGGTGTTATTATCCAATGCAAGATTTTTCCCGTTTTTCTCTTGCTTGCATATGCTATTATTCCATTAATAATAATTAGTAAGGCTGAAAAAAAGGTTACTAATAAAATTTTTTTAACTATTATAATCTTTGGTAAAATAGTAAGTTTCATTATTATAGGAGTTGCACTATTTTCTTTCATATTTTTATAAACATTATAAACTAAGCAAATAGGTAGCCAACGCTTTTTCTCCAATATATGGTATAATTAATTATGGTTAACATTTTTATTTTATTGTATATATTATAGCAATAAGGAGGTTTAGGAATTGAAAATCAGTAAAATAATTGCTCTGTTTGTATGTGGATTAGTTTTATTGAATTGTATGGGCTGCAGTAAAACAAATGAAAAAAGCATAGATAATTCTAATACTAATTCAGAAAGCCAAGCTGCTGAAGAATATAAGCTTAAGCCAAATCTAACTTTTTACGTTCTTAAGGATGAATATCTTGAAAATAATGATGTAAACAATCCAAACATAAGCCAATTAATAAGAATATTCATCTGTTATGATGGAGTGAAAAATAGCATATACCCTGATACAGTATCACTGGCTTTAGATAAAGTGAATACCATAGAAGAATTTAAAATGAAATTAATTTCAGATAGTCCAAAGGCTCTTAAGCTACCTCCGAAAACCATTGTAAGTAATAAGGTTTTAAACCAATGGAAATCACAGAATTATGATGATTCAAACAGTTATTCTGATGAATCACCTAAAGGCTTAACCTACTCTAAAATATAGTAGTTCTTAAGCTTCCTATAAAAATACCATTTATCTATTATTAAATTTGGGAGGAATTTATGAGGAAAAAGGTTGTTAATGGTTTATTTTATTGTATTGTTTTTGTGATGGCATTCATGCTTATGGAAGGCTGTACCATAGAAAATAACAATTCACCCACAGTGGATAAAAACCAAATTCAAACTGTAAAATCTAATAATTCCATATCCAATGATGAAGGCAAAGACAGCTCTTTAGACCAAAGTATTGTAGAAAGAGTTGAAGTTAGTAGATTGAAAAATGGGCAGTTAAGAGAAGTAATTGAGGATAAAGAAGAAACACTTGAAAATGGAGTGTATGGTTGCATTAGCAAGTCTGAAGGTAATTACTATATTCTTATTAATGGCGTTGATTACGGGTATTCAAATATTTCTTATAGAATAAAGGATAGAGTATTATTTATCAAGTATAATACACAGTGTGAAAATGGCTTAAGAGTTAAGGAGCTTTTTTTGATAAAAGCTAACAATGCAGAAACCTTCGATAAGGTTGAATTAGTTAATAATGGTAATAAAGAAACATTTCACATGTTATTTCAATAGCAATTTGCTTGAGCGTAAAAAATGTTGAACCTTTACAATCTAATATATGGGTTGACTAAAGATATTATTATATTAGTTAACGTTTAATAATAAACCAAAATGGGGGGAATATAATGAAAGTTTTTCCATTTATAAAATCTCGTTTGTTTTTTATATTATTACTAGCTTTTATAATTGTGGTTTTTTTAGGATTTACTATAATTAGTGCCATGTCTAATGAAAAGAAGCAATTAAGCAGCTCTCAAATCGACAAGGTAAACTCAAATTTAAAAATAATTACATCCACACCAACAATGTCCTCAAGCCCCTATACCCTGATAGAGGCTCATAAAAAACAATATGATGAAATTGTGCAGATGGGTAAACCTGTTGTAAATTACTTTATTGAGGAATATAAAAAAGGTAATATAGATGGCCTTAATGCATGGATAACAGCCTGGATATGCAATGAAATCCTTGGTAACAAAAACCCAATAAAAATTTGGTCTGAAGATCATAAAAATGGTTGGAGTTCAGGTGGAGACTGGTATGAGAAGTATATGGAAATTAAGAAAATAAAATAGCTTAAGTATTGATAATTGATCTCTTTATACATTGAGGGAGTGTAATTTCACGAATGCTTTACTAAAAGAAGAAGTAATATCTCATGGAGACAGAATACAGATTATTCCTGTTGAACATCTTTTAGATCTTAAGGAAGAAAACAAAAAGTATGCTAAACTTCATGTAAGCATACTTTTTTATTTGGTAAATATTGCTTATTATATTGACTGCTCGGCAATAGAATTATTGTGTTTCTTATCAAGCCAATATCTAAGTTGAAACACACCTAGTATAATCATAACCAGAGATATTGATAAGAATGAGTTTCCTATACCAATTATGTCGTAAAGGGGACTTGCAATTAGTAAGCCTAATATTGCAAATAATGTTACTAGTATCTTATAAAAGGAGAACACCCTCCCTATATAATTTTTCGGAATGTTATTTTGGATTATGGTGCTTGAATAAGTTCCTTGTATATTTTGAGTTGCTCCTAAAACAATTAAAATAATAAATGTTACTATAAAATTGTGTGAATAGCCAAACAAGGTATAGCCTATGGCAATTACTATGGAGGATATGGTAAATATCACTGCATGGTTTCGTCTTGCTAATGCTTTAATTATTAATGGAACGGAAAGTCCACCAATGGTTAATAGGGCAAAATTTTTGTTCTTAAATAAGTCCTTATACAAAGCATCATCCCCCAATCATATAGTAAACATATACTACCAAAATAATAGTATAAACATAAGTCTATAATTTAAAAAATTTGTATGTTATAATAAAATTAGGGAATACCATAACAGGCATTCCCTTTCTCTTGTTTCCAACCTACTTCAATGAAGTGGGAATCATTGCAGGCAGCGTTGCTAGAACCATGAGAAACCCTATTCTAATCTTTGATTTTTTAATAATAGTTTTAATTGTTTGGTTTATTGGGTGTTATACCATAAGTCATGTTTTGTTTGTTAGAAGAGCTGTTTTGTAATATTGCTAATGGTATGAGGAAAGGTTAATAATATATGATATAATATATGTAAATGGGTTTATTGTAATTTATTGGAGGATTAAAAGATATGAAAAATGACCATATATTTAATTTGGCTGTTGAGTTTATCAATAAAATCGATAATAAATATAAAATTAAATTTGCCTATCTATTTGGATCATTTGCTCGGGGGCAAGAGAATAACCATAGTGATATAGACCTAGCTATATTCTTTGAAAAAAACTATTCAGACCTAGAGGAGATAATGATAAGAGGAGATATTATAGAGACTGGTAGAAGTTTTTTTAATAGAAATGTAGATATAGTATCAATTGAAAGAGCTCCACTCCTTTTGAAGTATCAGATAGTTAAAGATGGTATTATACTAAAAGATTATGAAGAAATAGGTGATTTTGAGTCATTAACATTAAGAGAGTACTTTGATTTTGAATATTATTCTGAAATTTATAATCAGGCCATCATAGAAAGTATTAAGAGCGGCGATTATTTTGGAGGTGTTTAACATGGTAAAAAGAGAAATAATATTATCAAGAATAGATAAATTGAAAGAATATACTGCATTTTTGAAAAAGCTTAAAAACTATAGCAAGGAGCAATATACAAATGACCCTTTCATTTATGGTGCTAGTGAAAGGTTTTTACATTTAGCAATTGAATGCATCCTTGATATTGGAAATCATATTATTTCTGATATGAGGTATAGGAAACCTGAAAATAATAAAGACATTTTTGAAGTGTTGTTTGAGAACAAGATAATAGATCAATCATTAAAGGAAAAACTCTGTAACATGGCTGGATTTAGGAATATTCTTGTGCATGATTATTTAAAGTTGAATAGAAGTTTAGTTTATGATATTATCTTAAATAATTTACCAGATTTAGAGGGTTTTATAAGCATAGTTTCACAGCACATTTGAATAAAAAAATAAATTCTCCAAAAGTTAAACTTTTGGAGAATTTATTCTTGGTGCTGGCAGTAGGACTTGAACCCACCACCTACTGATTACAAGTCAGTTGCTCTACCAGATGAGCTATGCCAGCGAATATGGCGACCCAGAAGGGACTCGNNAACTGAGCCACTGGGCCATATTAATTAATTGAGTAAGCGATTCGCAACAAATGAAACATTTGTGCTCTCTTTTTACATGAAACTCCTCAGCGAAGCTGATGAGTAAGCGATTCGCAACAAATCGTAGATTTGTGCTCTCTGCTTAAATAAGTGGTGGGCACAACAGGGCTCGNNCCAGCTGAGCTATGCGCCCACTTATGGTGACTCCTAGGGGAATCGAACCCCTGTTACCACCGTGAAAGGGTGGTGTCTTAACCGCTTGACCAAGGAGCCTTATGGCGACCCAGAAGGGACTCG
>DBMJ01000022.1:100527-195171 GCA_002298125.1 Clostridium sp. UBA701
CCAGCTGAGCTATGCGCCCACACCATGGTGACTCCTAGGGGAATCGAACCCCTGTTACCACCGTGAAAGGGTGGTGTCTTGACCGCTTGACCAAGGAGCCAGGTAAAGTCTTCGCCGCATCTTCGCGACCCGACATAGAATATGATACATAAAAATTAGTAAAGTGTCAACTGATTTTTAATAAATATTTATGGATTGTACCTGGATAGTTCTACCAAAGCGCAGCCTTCTATGGCAATAATACTATTCTCCCTGCAAAAGCTCAATATTTCCTTGCTTTCTGCTCCAGGCTGAATTAGTATTTTATCTACTCCAAGCCTTGCTGCCTCCTGAACTATCCTTAGCCCCTGTATGGGATTTATGCATAAATCTAGAACCTCTGCCTTGTATTTGATGTCCTCCAATTCCTTGGCCACTTTTCCACTGTTATCTCTTGGATTCAAACCTTCTGCATTAAATCCGTTGTCTTTTAGCTCCTCCAATATCCTGTGAGCATACTTTTGCGGCGATAGCACATCCCCTGCTACCACCCAATTCTTGTATTTTAATAATTCACTAGCCTCCATAAAATACCTCCTTTATCCTTCTTGAAGTAGTTTACCCTCTCTTTCACCTGTGCCTACAGAGTTAAATAACAGGCTGTGAGCAGCTTTTTTATAAACCTCTATAAGCTTTTCAATATCTTGAAGCTGACTTTCAAGAGCCTTGATATTGTGAGAGCTTAAGTCTAGAAATTCTCCTGCTGAAGGCTCCAAAATGGTAATATCAAAGGTGTTTCCAAAATTTCTTCCTATGATTATTGCCTCTAGAGGAGTTTTAGCATTCACCAGCATAAGAAGCTTTTTTTCCCAGATGCCCTTTCTAACCACTCTAAATTCATCCTTGAGTAAAAGCAGCTCCTTCATCTCTACTCCTAGCTCATCCTTTATTGCCTCTAATAAGGCAGTGTAAAAAACCACCTTTACACCTCTATTTAATTTTATCTTAAGCAGATCTCTATGGTTAATTAGTAACTTATCCTCATTATTTTCCGGTAAAATCTCCACCTGAGATAGGTCAAAGGAAATCCTTTCATCTTCAGCTTGAAGAAGCACCTTATCATAATTCATCTTTACTACAGGAAGCTCCATATTGTACCAGGGAAACTCTCTGCACAAAACCTTTGCCTTCATAGTTATTCCCTTCCAATCTATAATCTTATTCCCTTTATAAGCATTTAATTGCCGTGCTTATTTCAGGTTCATAATATTATAGCAAGGAGGAGTCTTATTATCAAAGGTGACTTTAATCCATGAATAGTATAATGAATATAATCTGTTATTATATTCAAAATCCCCTCTTTAGGTTACAATAAAAATATAGTGAAGCTTAAAAGGAGTGAACACATTATGTATCATCAGGTGCTTATCTTAGGTGCTGGGGCCTCAGGTCTTATGGCCTCCCTTTTGCTAAAGGACTTCGGAATAGATGTAGCCCTAATTGAGGGTGGAGACAGGGTCGGAAAAAAGCTTTTATCCACGGGTAATGGTAGATGTAATATTTCAAATAAAAATATCCTTAAGGAAAGATATCATAGCAGTAATCCAGAATTTTTTAATGCAGCCTTAGCCCGTTTTACTCCTGAGGATACAGTGGGCTTTTTCTACAGTCTTGGTCTTCCTATTATTACCCTAGAAGAGGGAAAGATGTATCCCCGCTCTCTGCAGGCCTCCTCTGTACTTGATCTTTTCCGCTTGAGCTTGGAGGAGAAGAGCATCCCCCTATATACAAACTGCAAGGTAAATAAAGTAGAAAAGTCTAAAGGGGGCTTTACCTTATATGCGGGAGATGAAAGCTTCAGCTGCAAAACCTTACTTCTTTCAACCGGAGGAAAAGCTGCCCCAGCTACAGGCTCTGACGGCTCCGGTTATAGTCTTATAAGAGCCCTAGGTCATAGTATTATATCCCCCATACCCTCACTGGTTCAGTTAAAGCTTGACTACCCTAATATCAAGGCCCTGTCAGGCATAAAATTTGATGGAATTGTATCTGCTATCTGTGACCATGAGGTTATTAGAAAAGAGATGGGAGAAATATTGTTCACAGACTATGGCATTTCTGGACCTCCTGTGCTTCAACTAAGTGGAGAAATATCTAAATGTCTGCATAGGAATAAGGCTCCCTATATTGAAGTGGATATGTTCTATGATAAATCTGTAGATACCCTTAAGGAATTTCTAGAAGGACATTTCTCTCTGTTTGGTCATAGAAGTGTAATAGATTCCTTAATAGGTATAATAAATAAAAAGCTTATACCCACTCTTTTGAAGGAGGCGGGTATAACAAATCTTCATAAGCCCTGTGGTGATTTGAGCTGGAGAGAAAAAGAAAGACTCTACTCTCTGCTAAAGGCTTGGTCTTTTAAGGTAGCTGATACCAATTCATTTTCAAATGCCCAGGTCACAGCTGGAGGAGTAGATACCAGGGAAGTAAATGAAGAAACCCTGGAGTCTTTAATAGTGCCCAACCTATACTTTGCAGGTGAGGTGCTAGACGTGGATGGCGACTGCGGCGGCTTTAATCTGCAGTGGTGCTGGAGCTCTGCCTACGCAGCTGCAAAAGCAATAGCTTGTAAATAAGGGGCATGTCCCCTTATTTTTTCATCCAGGTTGTCTTTGCTAAGGTGAGCTGTCTACCCTCTTTATCCACAATTTTATGATGACAAACTACATAGTTATCCACATGCTCCACCTCTGTTTGTGCACATATGGTTTCCCCATAGTAGGTCTCCTTCTCATAGGTAACTATAAGCTCCTCTAAATCATATTCTAAGGCTATGTTAACAGGAACGGATTCAATGGCCCAGGATATGTATTTTACGTTATTTACATGCTCATTGGTGTCAATGTCACTATACCTTATGGTAAAGCTCTTTTCGCTATCTATCTTCCCTGGAGGCTTAAGCTTTATATTTTCAAACCTCTCACATTCCTTCTCGGAAATATTGTAAGCCTTATACATGTCCTCTCCAATTCTAACAGGACGGCGTTTATTTACATCAATCAAAAACCAGGAGGATTTACCCTCCACCATAAGCTCACCAGCTTCATTTTCAATCCAATTTTTTCTATAGGCATAAAATTTATTAAAGGAATGAGCTTTAGTGTAAGCAGTGACCTCCTCCTCATAGGTGGGATACTTATGTATTTTTATCTGCCACTGATAAAGCACCCAAGCAACATTGTTATCCCTTAAATAATCTATTCCAACCCCTTTACTTTCTGTCTGTACCATACATACGTCCATAAGATAGTTTATGATGCTAGAGACTAACGCTCTCTTTTTTACATCTATCTCATAGTAATGAACTCTGTATTTTTTCCCTGTTATTGCAGCCATCTGTCCTTCCCCCTTAAGAATATGGTAATTTAAAGCATAAGTATTTTTTCATATACGTATTTATTATATCAAACAACTATGTATAAATTGTGTATATAAGCCAAACAATTTTAATCGGCTTATTTACATTCTGTGAAATATATGGTAATATCAATAGAACAAGGTTTTGTGTATCTATGTTAGTGAGTGCACCTAAGGCTTAGGCTGAGCGGTGCAGGGTGTTATTCCTACACGCAGTTAGCGCTGCGGAGTCACTTTTATGTGACTTCGCGGCGTTTTATTTTTTTGAAGGAGGTTGATTTTATGTTAAGGCAACTGTGTAACAAGGACAAGGAAATAGTGATGGAGTACTTAGTGAGAAATCAAATGGAATGTACCTTTCTAATCGGCAATGTTAAATTTTATGGATTAGAAAATGATCATAATCAAAGAAGATGCGCAGACTATTTTGGCTATTTTGAGGAGGGCAGTCTAAGAGGAGTCTTACCCTTTTACAATTTGGGAAGCTGTATCCCTCACTATGAGGTAGATGAAGCTATCCATGCCTTTGTACCCTTGCTCTGTGAGAGGAGCTTTGACTATTTTCTTGGTATGAAAAAAATAGTAGAGCCCTTGTATGAACTTATAAAGGATAAAAAGGTCACTCTAAATTATTCCAGTGACAGCTACTATGTAAACAATAACTTTAAGCCCTTTAAGCTTAAGAATATTAATTTTGAGGACAGTATGCCCCTTACAAAGGAAAAGGTAGATTTTTTCATAAGGGCTAACCTTGAGGGCTTTGGCAGAAATAACTCCTATGAGGAGGCAGAGAAAAGCTTGTATTCTAGAACTCCTGAGGAGCTGTTTATCTTTGGCAGAGTAGGTGACAGCTTTGTGGCTCAAGGGAATATACAAACGACTACAGAATATGTGTGCCAAATTGGGGCTGTTTTTACAGCTCCTGAGGAAAGAGGACATGGTTACTGTAAGGCAGTGGTTTCAGAAATATGTGAAAGAATATTGTCCTTTGGTAAAACTCCTACTTTGATAGTTAGAAAAGATAATATTCCTGCAGTTAAGGCCTATAAGTCCTTGGGTTTTTCAGCCTACGACGATTATTTAATAATTCATTTTGCAGTATGATGTAAAGGATGTGTTACCATGAACAACATTATAGAAGTGCATAATTTGAGGAAGGAATTTACCCTTTATAAAAAAGAGGGCTTCCTTAAAAGACAGAGCTCTGTGGTAGAGGCGGTAAAGGACGTGTCCTTTAGTGTAGCGGAGGGTGAGATACTGGCCTTTATAGGTCCAAATGGTGCAGGAAAATCCACCACCATAAAGATGATGACAGGAATCTTAAAGCCTACCTCTGGTGAAATTTCAGTGAAGGGCTTAAGCCCTGAAAAGGATAGAAAAAAGCTTGCCTATGAGATAGGCACAGTATTTGGTCAGAAGTCACAGCTTTGGTTTCATCTTCCCCCTATGGACAGCTTTCAGCTCTTGGGAAGCATATATGATATCCCTAAGGCTGTGCTGGAAAAAAGGATAAGCTACCTTTCCTCCATTATGGAAATTGAGGAGCTTTTAAATGTACCTGTAAGAAAGCTATCCTTGGGGCAGAGGATAAAATGTGAAATAGCAGCCTCTCTGCTTCACAGCCCTAAGATAATCTTCCTTGATGAGCCCACCATAGGCCTTGACGTAATAGCTAAGAAAAATTTGCGCAGTCTAATAAAGCGCATAAATGAGGAGGAGGGCACCACTATATTTCTTACCTCTCATGATATGGGGGATATAGAAAAGCTCTGTAAGAGGATGATAATTATTAACTGTGGAAGCATTCTTATGGATGAGAAGGTAAAGAGCTTAAAATACAACTACGACAACAAGAAAATTGTGTCTTTAAGATATGAAAATCCAATGGAACTAGACCTTTCCCTTAAGGGAATAGAGGTAATATCAAAAGCCCCTATGGCAGCAAAGATTCAAGTGGATACAAATATAGTACCCATGGAAAAGGTGCTCACTGATCTCTTTTCCTTAGGCTCTATTGAAGATATCAGTATAGCCTCACGTCCACTTGAGGATATTATCGGTGAAATATACAGCATGGAAAGCTAGGAGGTGCTAAAATTGGGGAAATATTTTACTATTTTTAAAGTCAGTATGAAAAACAGCACTACCTATCTTCGAGATTTTGTGCTTGGCAATAGCTTTATTGTGATTATTATAATCATCTTCGTCCTGCTTTGGAAGAACCTTTACTCTCAACAGGTAAACCCAGGCTTCACCTATGAGGAGCTCATTTGGTATCTTATTATAAATCAAATAGTATTTTCCAACAACATGGAGCTATTTAGAAAAATTGAAAATGAGATTAAAAGCGGCAGCATTGCCTATCATTTAAATAAGCCTTACAGCTATCCTGCCTTTGTACTCTTTGATGCCCTGGGAAAAAATCTGCTGGGCTTTGTAATAAACCTGTGCTTTGGCTTTGCGATAGGCATGATAACCGTAGGACCCTTGCCAGTATTTAAGCTGCATACTCTGCCCTTTATGCTCATTATGATGCTGCTGGGTATGGTATTAAATCTCCTCATATATATCCTCCTCTCCCTTACCTCCTTTTGGTTCGAGGAGAATAAGCCCTTTGTGTGGATTTACAGGCAGATAGTGTTTTCCTTTGGCGGCTTTTTACTGCCCATTACTCTATTTCCTTCTATCTTATATAAAATAACACTTCATATGCCCTGGAGCTATATCGCCTTTCACACCTCAAAGAGCTGTGTTAAGTTCACCTACAGTGCTTTCTTTACCACTGCAGGTGTGGAAATATTTTATATACTGTTTTTTTCAGTGGTGGTAGCACTAGTTTATAGAAAGGGGGCCACGAGATTAAATGTTAATGGAGGTTAAAAAGCATATAAAATTGTTGTCAAAGTATTTTTTATTTAATCTAAAATGTAGCTTAGAGTATAGAGTGAGCTTTATTACTCAGATAATAGGCATGGTAATTAACAACTCCTCCTTTCTCTTCTTTTGGTGGGTAATATATTCTAAGGTATCCTCCATAAAGGGCTACACCTTTTCAGATGTAATGGTGCTTTGGGGTCTAGCCGCCTCTACCTTTGGTTTTGCCTATATACTCTTTGGAAATGTAAATAATATTTCCGAGGTAATAACCTCAGGCTCCTTAGATAGCTTCCTGCTGCAGCCTAAGGATGTAATAATAAATGCCTGCGGCTCAAAAACAGAGGTTTCAGCCTGGGGAGATCTTCTGTATGGGATTATTCTCCTTATACTTTCGGGAAATATATCCTTTTATAAGGCAGCTATGTTTTTACTCTTTACCATAACAGGAGGAATAATTTTCTTCTCCTCCATATTACTTGTAAACTCCCTAGCTCTTTATATTGGGAATATAGAGGGAACAAAGCGAATCTATAGCTCCTTTTTCCTAAGCCTTTCCACCTATCCAGACAGTATATTCCCAAAGCTTATGCAGATTGTATTTTTTAGCATATTACCTGTAGGCTTTCTTGTTTATCTGCCTGTAAAGGTAATGAGAAGCTTCAACCTCTATATGCTTGTTGCTGTATTGCTTTTTACCGCAGCATATCTAGCCCTAGCCTATTTTGTGTTTTACAGAGGACTTCGCCGCTATGAATCTGGAAATCTGTTAGATAGTAAGCTATAATTGATATACATTTGTAATAACTTTTTTGAGAAAAGGTGATAGAATATGAATTACAGAAATGTAGAATTCAATTATCAAGGTACTAGCTACAGTATAGAACTGAAGTATGACTTATTTAAATATGCTGATCTAGTGGTAGATTCACCAAAGGTTAGAAAGTGGTGTCAGGATGGTTGTCCAAATTATAACAATAACGGAGGCTGTCCACCTTTTTCTCCTACTGCAGAGGAGCTGCTGCTTCATAAGGATTTTATCCTGCTTACTGCCAAGGTTAGCACTGATAAAATTCCAGGAGAGCCTATGGAAAAGAGCAAATTTATAGAGGGGCTTTTGTGCTCCTATATGGATGGGCTTGGATATAAAATAAAGGAGGTCTATGCTGTAGACTTTCTAAATCCGGGTCACTGCAGAGGCTGTGAGGAATGTACCATAGAAAACGGGTGTAAAAACCAAGACAGAAGAGTATATTCCATTACTGGACTTGGAATACTTCTAGGAGAGACTATAGAGAGGCTTTTTAAGGATAAGCTTCAATGGTTTACTGTGGACAGCGCACCTCCCTATGTTATTAAAATAATGGCTTTTTTGCCAAACGGTCAAAATAGAACTATATTGGAGGCCTTAAAGCATGTATAAAAAGCTTATACTTGCAGCATCAATATTGCTCCTCTTTTGCACTGGTGGTATTCTTACCTATCAGTATCTAAAGGAGGGTAAGCCCGCCGCAGTAAATAAAAAAGAGGTTGATTCTTCTCCTGAGCCCATGAAGGCTCCCATAGAAAAAAGCACCGCCTTGAAAAAAACTGTTCCAAGCTATGAGGTTTATGATATCCTTGGAAGCTCTCATAAGCTTACGGAAAAGCAAGTAAAGGCTATGAGTGAATGGAGAGCAGCAGTTAAGGAATTGACTTTATGCCACAGGGAGGAGCTATATATAAATGGCCCCACAGACAAGAAGCTTGTGGCTCTCACCTTTGATGATGGTCCTGACCCAGTAATAACCCCTGCCATTGTGAAGGTGTTAGATAAGTATCAGGTTAAGGGCAGTTTCTTCTTTATGGGTGAAGAAATCCCAAGCAATAAGAAGGCTGTAGCAGCGGTTCATGACAGCGGACATCTTATATTAAATCACAGCTATAGTCATAAGGAGCTTACAAAATTAAGTGCTGATAAGCTGCTTGTGGAAATTGAACACACCAATGAGCTTATAAGGGAGCTGACAGGGTGTACTCCTGCAATAATTCGTCCTCCCTATGGTACCCTTGACGAAAAGACCCTGGAGGAGCTTAGTAAAGCAGGCATGACCTCAGTGCTTTGGTCCTTGGATTCTTTGGATTGGTCCCTTAGGGATAGAAACTATATAGTAAAAAATGTACTAGATAACGTAAGACCAGGAGAGATAATTCTTATGCACAGTAATGGCGATAAGTCTGAAACCCTAGCTGCACTGCCAACAATTATAGAAGGTCTAAGGCAAAGGGGCTATGACATGGTGGACTTATCTACCCTCCTCGGAATTAAAGCATACAAATAAAAAATCACACTCAACTTCTTGAGTGTGATTTTTACTTGCTATTATTACTTGTTTAATGCGGCTAGCAACTCATCCACATTCAGTCCGTGAACCATAGCAGCTTCCTCTATAGTTTCAGCCTGAGCAGATGGACAATGAACACAGCCAAGGCCAAAGCTCATCAGTACTTCTGCTGCCTCTGCCTTATTTCTAACTACTTCTCCAATAGTCATATCCTTAGTAATTGTCATATTCCTCTACCTCTCTTTTCTGTTTTCTTATATAAGGCCTATATTATAAGCCAACTAATAACTTTTTTGTTATTATACTTTATTATAATTTACAAGATGAGGTATTACAAGAGTGATATTATAGTATTTTAGTATAGTATTTATAAACTTTTTAGCAGAGTAAATTATAGATCAGAAACTCTTATAGTCTGGTCCCTTCTTGGGCCAACAGAAACTATAGAAATTGGGGTGCCCGTGAATTCCTCAATTCTCTTAAGGTACTTCCTTGCATTCTCAGGCAGCTCCTCATAGCTTCTAGCTTCTGCTATTTCTTCTCCCCAACCGTCAAACTCCTCGTATACAGGCTTACACTTAGCCAAATCCTCTAAGCTTCCTGGGAAGTAGTCTATTACTGTACCTTCATATTCATAGCCTACGCATACCTTAATCTTATCTATTCCTGCTAAAGTATCTATCTTTGTAACTGCAAAGCTGGTAAGTCCGGAAATTCTTGTGGAGCTCTTTAAAATTACTAAATCTAACCATCCACATCTCCTTGACCTGCCTGTAGTAACTCCATACTCATGTCCCTTTTCTCTTATGTGATCTCCCATGGCATCTAAAAGCTCAGTTGGAAATGGTCCCTTGCCCACTCTTGTAGTATAGGCCTTAGCTATTCCTACTGCATTACTTATCATGGTAGGTCCAATACCTGTACCGTTGCAAACTCCTCCAGCTGTGGTATTTGATGAGGTAACATAGGGATAGGTACCATAGTCTATATCTAAAAGTGTTCCCTGAGCTCCCTCAAATAATACCTTTCTTCCTGCTTTAATCTCATCATAAACCCTTACGGATATATCTCTTACAAAGGGCTTTAGTTTTTTTGCATAGTCAGTATATGCCTCATATATCTCCTCAAAGTTTAGAGGAGCCTCGCCATAAACCTTTGTTATTATTTCATTTTTGAGAGCTATATTTTCTTCAAGCTTATCTTTAAATACCTCAGGCTTAATCAAATCCCCTATTCTAATACCGCTTCTCTCCACCTTATCCGTGTAGCAGGGTCCAATACCCTTTCCTGTAGTACCTATGTCATTTTTTCCACGAGCCTTTTCCTTCAATGCATCTAGTATTCTGTGGTAGGGCATTATAACGTGAGCTCTATCGCTTACAATAAGATTTTCTGGAGTAACCTTTACTCCTAGCTCATTAAGATAGTCTATCTCTGTAAAGAAGGCCTCTGGATCTACCACTACACCATTTCCTATTACATTTAACTTATCTCCATATAATATACCTGAGGGGATAAGGTGCAGCTTATACTGCTTTTCTCCTACCTCCACAGTGTGTCCTGCATTATTGCCTCCTTGAAACCTAACAACTACCTCTGCCTCCTGAGCTAGATAGTCTGTCATTTTTCCCTTTCCTTCGTCTCCCCATTGAGCACCTAGTATAATAAAAGCTGACATCAGCATCTTCCTCCTATCCTAACCTTTTATAGTTTTAGTTCTGATTTTTCTCTGTAATGGCTCTTGCAACCACCACTCCTGTTACAGAGGCCTGCATAAGTCCCCTAGTGATACCTGCTCCATCTCCTATAGTATATAGATTATTAATTGCTGTTTCAAATTTTTTATTCGTATCAAATTTGCTGGAATAGAATTTAACCTCTACACCATATAATAGGGTGTTTTTGCTGTATAACCCTGGAGCAACCTTGTCAAAGGCCTTTAAAGCCTCCACTATAGAGGTTAAATGTCTTTGAGGCAGTACAAAGCTTAAGTCTCCTGGCACTGCTGACTTTAATGTAGGAATAGTAGTGGATTTACTAAGCTTAGAAGAATCAGTTCTTCTTCCCTGAACCAGATCACCCAGCCTCTGCACCATAATTCCCCCACCCGTTAACATGTTGCCAAGCTTTGCAATATACTTTCCATATTTAATAGGCTGATCAAAGGGCTCTGTAAAGGTAGTAGATACTAGCATGGCAAAGTTGGTATTTCCCGTCCTAAGCTCCTGCTCGGAATAGCTATGTCCATTTACCACTGCTATGCTGTCATCATAATGCTCCTCGGATACCACTCCTCCCGGGTTCATGCAGAAGGTTCTAACCTTATTTTCAAAGGTGTCGGAGTAGTATACAAGCTTTGCCTCATATAAGTCCTTAGTAAGGTGATCCATAATAGAATTTGGAACCTCTACCCTTACTCCAATATCCACTGCATTGTTGGTGGTCTTAAGCTTAAGCTTTTTTGAAACCTCAGTAAGCCACTCTGCTCCTCCTCTTCCCGGAGCACAGACCACATACCTTGCCATAAACTCTTCTCCCTTTGTGGTTCTTACTCCAACTGCTGCTTCATTTTCAACTAAGATTTCCTGAACCTCTGTAAGCTCTTTAAAATCCGTGTTGGTGTTTTCCATAAGGTGAATATACATCTTCCTTAGCACTTCATAGGCAAGCTCCGTACCCAGGTGTCTCACAGGACATTCCACAAGCTTTATATTGTGCTTGCTGGCCTCATACTTTATCTCTTCGATTCTATCGCTATTTAAGCCATGTACCTTCTCATTGGCTCCAAATTTCAAATATATATTATCACAGTAATCTATAAGCTTTTGGCTTTCTTCGTTATCATAATAATCCAGCAGCCGTCCGCCAACCTCAGGGCTTAAGGAAAGCTTTCCATCAGAAAAAGCCCCAGCTCCTGACCAGCCGAAGGTTATGCCGCAAGGATTGCATTTTACACAATTACCTGTAGTTCTTGCAGGACAAGTTCTTTTTTCTATGCTCCTGCCCTTATCAATAATAAGTATTTTTAATTGAGGATTGCATTTTGAAGCCTCTAGAGCGGTAAAAATTCCCGCAGGTCCAGCTCCAACAATAATAACATCATAATTTTTCATCATATTAATCCCCTCCTCATATATATTAGCAACCCCACCTCTCCTAGTCAATAGAAAATCCGAACATTTAACAAAAATTAATAATTATAATTCGTGTAATCATCTGTGGTTTTTCTGTGTATCCATTACTTAGTTTTTACATATTTTCTTCTTTAATTATTGTTTTTACAAGAATTAAAATATATGTTATTATTATAATAATATTATGACTCTCTAAGGCTTGATTTTTACGGAGGCTGCCATGAATATACCCAATATTTTAACCATCTTTCGAATGTTTCTCATTCCGGTGTTTGTTGCACTATTTTTCTTACCGGATTCCAACAATTTAATATATTCCATTTCAGTATTTTTGCTAGCTGGTGTTACAGACGTTTTGGATGGCTATATAGCTAGGAAATATAATCTGGTGACCAAATGGGGAGTAGTTCTTGATCCTTTGGCGGATAAGCTTATGCTGATGACCGTACTCGTTTGTTTTGTGTTAAAGGATTTTATACCCTTGTGGATTGTGATTATAATAGCCCTAAAGGAGCTGTTTATGATAATAGGAGGAACCTTCTTATATAAGAAGAATACCCTAATTCCATCAAACATATTTGGCAAAGTTTCCACCTTTTTATTCTATCTTGCCATTTTTATCTTCTGCTTTAAACGCAGTCTGGGACTAAGCTTTTTATATATAGCAGTACTAAGTGCACTAATAGCCCTTATTAACTATGTAATGTACTACAAAACAAATAAGGAGGAGCTCCAGGGAAACAAGGATGACTCAAATTAAATTTTTAATAAATAAAGGAAGCTGACTATAATGTTCAGCTTCCTTGTTGTTTTTACTGCCAAAGCTCCTTGGTAAGCTCCTCTATCTCTTTCTTCCTTCTCTTAGTTTCCTCATAATCTATAGTAATTGTCTCTCCTAGGAGTACTACATCCCCTTCTTTAGCTCCTCGAGGAAGCCTTTCTCTAGGAAGGTTCATCATAGACCCATCCTCTTTTTCTATCACAGCAAACTGCTCCTCAAAACGATCTATTACTCCTGTCATTTACAACACCTCTTTTTACTCCATTATATCATAGAGCAAAGAAGGACTTACTAGTATTTTCTAACTCTTTTCTCCTTTAAATCAAGTGCAAGAGTTCCTCCCGGGTTCATGATATTGTTTGGATCAAAGTGTTTTTTTAGAGCTCTAAATATCTCAAGCTCTCTTGAACCCAACTGGTCCTCAAGCCAAGGTGCCGTCATCTTTCCTATACCGTGATGATGACTCATGGCAGCTCCATATTTTTGTATGTTGTCTAGTATTCCGTATTGATAATCTAAATATTCATCTATTTTATTCATCTTTGCAATGAATATGAAATATAGGTTTGCTCCCTGAGGATAAACATGGGACATATGGGTCATACATATGGTGTTAGGTCTGCTCTTGCAAAAGGCCCTTACCCCCTCATGTACTTTTTTCATGGTATCCCAGGATACAGAGCATTCTAAGGTGTCAATCATTAGCCCGAAGTCCTGCAGGTCCTCTCTCATATATGGATCTCTAAATCTTCCCTTTTCCCATCCCTTTGTAACATAGCCTGTGGTATATATAGCTCCATAGCTCTTACAAATCCTGTGTACCTTCTTTTTAACCAAGCGGCCAAAATCCTTGTCTCCATCTGTAAAGCCAAGGAATAGGCATCTTTCTCCCTGCTTATAGCCTCGAAGCTTCATCATGCTGTCTATAGCAGTTCCCTCAACACCATATAGCTTTAAGGCTACATCTGTCTCCTCTGGGTCTGAGAGTCGAAATACAGACGGAAAGCCAAACTCTCCCTGCATTATCTCACGAGCAGCATTCATGCCGTCCTCCCAGGTTTTAAAGATATAGCTAAACCTTCTCTGATTTTCCGGCATATGTCTAAAAATTCTAAGGGTTACGGATACCAATATACCATAAGCTCCCTCACTGCCCATCATAATATCATCAATGGAGGGTCCAGTAGCTAAAGCGGGGTATTCTCCTGTGCGAATATTTCCCGTGGGGGTAACATATTCCTGGCATATAACCATATCCTCTATCTTTCCATAATAGGTGGAATTCTGACCTGCTCCCCTAGTTACCACCCAGCCGCCTACCACTGAATACTCAAAGGATTGCGGAAAGTGTCCGCAGGTATAAGCTCTTTTTGCACCAAAGAGCTGTACTGCGTTGTTTAAGGTCTTTTCAAGGTCAGGGCCAGACATACCAGCCTCCACTGTAATAGTCTGATTCACCTCATTAAAGCTCAGTACCTTTTTCATATGTACTCTCATATCAAGAGATATTCCACCCTTCATGCACTCTACTCCACGAGTGACAGAGGAGCCTCCGCCATATACGTATACTGGAATTAGCTCTTCATTACAGTACTTAACTATCTTCTCTATATCCTCTTTGTTTCTTGGATGAAGTACTATATCTGGTATGTTTTCCACTATGCCTTCCCTAAGGCGCATAAGGTCCATCATAGTTTTGCCATAAGCCACTTGAAGCCTGGAGTAATCATCAGTCTTTAGGTTTTCCTCTCCAACAATTTCTTTAAACCTTTCAATCTGCTCAGCGGTTAAGCTTATAGGCACATTAAAGCACACCTTCTCCACTCCAGTTTTTTGAGGAGTTAGAAAATCCTCATCCCTCATTTCAAAGGTCTTTTTCATAAGAGCATATAGTCTTTTGTTTGGGTGCTTAAATTCCTTAGGATCTCCCCACTTTAAAATAGATCTATAGCTCCCTGCAGGAGGTGCTTCCTCACACCATTTTGGAATAAATTCAACTTCTTTCTTCGCCATTTCCCTTCCCCCTCATCTAAAATTCCGGATAATTGGTTATCTTTTGGATTTCATCATATAAAATTTTTATTCTTTGATATATTTTCTTATACACCTTCTGATAAAGCTCCTTATATATCCTTGCATATTCCTCTCTTGGAAGGAACTCCTCGCTATAGGTTACCATATTTTCTACGGCCTCAGAAATTGAGCTGTATACCCCTGCTCCCGTAAAGCCTGCTATAGCCGCTCCCAGTCCTGAGGTTTCATGGGTGCTGCCTTTATATACGGGAAGATTGAACATATCCGCAGTAATTTGACAGATAGCTTCGCTTTGAGAGCCTCCTCCAGACACAAATAACCTTTTAACCCTGGTGCCTGTTTTCTTCTCCATTCTCTCAAGCCCCTCCATTAAAGCATAGTTAATGCCTTCTATTATGGCCCTATATATGTGAGCTCTAGTATGCACATCTCCAAAGCCTAAGATGGCACCCTTAGCTTCAGGCATTTTAAGACCAGGCCCCCAATAGGGCTGGAGAATAAGTCCTTGGGAGCCGGCAGGTATCTCATTTAACCTCTCATTTAGCAGTACCTCAGGAGATATGCCTCTCTCCCTTGCTTCCACCAGTTCTCTCATGCCAAACTCCTTTTTAAACCAGCTTATCATCCAATATCCTCTAAAAATCTCCAGCTCAGGATTATAGCAGTCCTTTATTACAGAGGGATAGGAGGGCATAAACCTTAAAAGCTCAATATATTTTTTTGTGGTAGTCTGAATGGTGGCAGTGGTACCAAAGCTTATGCTTGCAGAAGACGGATCTACACAGCCCATGCCAATGGTTTCGCAGCCCTTATCTGAACCAGCTGCAATAAATGGAGTACCCTCCTTTATACCAGTGTGCCTTGCCGCTTCCTCTGTTATCTTTCCTACCGTATCTCCTGGCTCCACTAGCTCCGGCAGTTTATCCCTCTCTATACCAAATAGCCCCCATTTCATATTGAGATCACTTTTGTACCAGCATTTGTTCTTGTAATCAAAGGGGATATGCCCTATTTGGCTAGCTACAGAATCCACCATCCTGCCCGTTAATTTATAGGTTAAAAAACCTGAGAGCAGAAGATATTTATAGGTTTTTTTCCAAATTTCAGGCTCATTTTCCTTAATCCAATTGGCCTTGCTCTTCTTTCTTGTAACCTCCATAGCCCTCTGCATTCCCACAAGGGACACTGCCACCTGATGATGAAGCTTTAGACTACTCTTGCCCTTTGCCATACGCTGATCAAGCCAGGTTATGGCCGGTCTTTGAGGTGTTCCACCCTTATCCACCAATATACCTGTATCTCTTTGAGTGGTGACAGTTACCCCTATTATATTCTCCCAGTGTTCTGGCTCTTTTTCCTTTAATAAATTGCACACTGTAATTAAACCCTTCCAATAAACCTCTGGATCTTGTTCAGCCCAACCAGGCTGCAAGGAAAAATAGGGCTCGAACTCCTGTTTTTCTTTTCCTATAATATTACCCCTCTCATCAAAGAGAAGAGCTCTTATGCTCTGAGTACCACAATCAATGGCTAAGATATGAGGTTTTTTCATTGTTTCTCCTCCTCAATGAGGGAGCTCATATCTGCCGTGGCAACTAGGTCCACTCCCAAATCACCTATATTTTTTACTATTATATCCCCCACAGTTTTTGGCGATGTAACCACCACCTTATTTATTTCCTCCATAACATAAAATATCTTTTCTAGCGGAATCTCCCCACTTATTTTTACAGCTAGCCTAGGCATATGCTCATAGCTTGTCTTTACCGTGGAACACACAGTTCTTAAAGGGTGCTGCATTTCATTTATGGCAAATTCCCTGCCGCGAATACAAAGATTCCCCTCTACTAAAAACTTCCCCTTCTCTTCTATAACACTAAGCTCACATCCGTTAGGGCAGACAATGCAGGTGAATTTTTTCACTATTCTCCCTCCCTTTGGCAAAGAGATAATTTCAACACTCCATCTATATGAGAAGGCAGTTTAATAGATATTTTTTCAAGCTCAGCAGGCCTTAATACCTTGTATAGCTTCTTAAATATTACGTCCTCTCCCAGGGTAAGCTTCACATAAGCCTCCCTCTCCTCTGACCTTGTTCTAAAATACAGCACCTGCTCCTCCTCTGTCTTTAAAAGTCTCTGAGGTACCGCATATAAAAACTGTGAGAAATCAAAGCTTAGTTCTATAGGTTCCAGCTTTGCCTCTTTTTTGCAATAGCTGCCTGCCTTAATACCAGCAAGGTTGCCGCTCTCTGTAACATAGTCCACTAAATCGTTTACCTGAAGGGCATTGCCGCAGCAGAAGCAGCCCTCTACACTGGTCATAAGACTGCTATCTACCTTAGGACCCTTAGTATAGGTATCCATGGTTATATTAAGGCTTTCTGCCAGCTCATTTTCAGGAATGAGTCCTACAGAAAGTATGATTCCGTCACAGTCCACCCTCCTCTCTGTACCCATTATGGGCTTCATATTTTCATCCACCTGAGAGATTAAAACTCCCTCTACTCTGTCTCTTCCATATACCTCCGTCACCGTATGACTTAGGTGAAGCGGTATATTATAGTCCTTAAGGCACTGCACTATATTCCTATTAAGTCCAGAGGGAGTAGGCTTAGCTTCATATACGCCCTCCACCTCTGCTCCTTCTAGGGTAAGTCTTCGAGCCATTATAAGTCCAATATCGCCACTGCCTAGTATCACACATTTTTTGCAGGGCAGATAACCTTTTAAATTTACAAGATACTGCGCCGTTCCAGCAGTGTATATTCCAGCAGGTCTTGTACCATTTATAAACACCTGCCTAGAGGTTCTTTCCCTACAGCCTGTAGCTAAAATCAAGGCCTTACTCTTTAAGGTAACTATTCCCCTAGCTATATTTGTCACTGTAGTGTAAAAGTAATCCCCTGATTTTTTCACCTCCAGTACAAAGGTTGCGGTCATTACCGGAAGCCCTTCTTCTTGAGCCCTCTTTATAAATCTATGAGCATATTCCGGTCCTGTAAGCTTTTCCTTAAAGGTTATGAGGCCAAAGCCATCATGGATGCACTGCTTTAGTATGCCTCCTACCCTGTCCTCTCTCTCAACTAATATTACCCTCTGTAAGGTTTCCTTGGCAGAAAGAGCTGCAGCAAGCCCTGCAGGGCCTCCCCCAATTATCACAATGTCATATTCCATAGTTGATATATTCTCCACTCTACACAGCCCCCTTATGGTTATGAGTCTTGGTCTCCTCCACTACCATGGAAGAGCCCCCTCCCTTTTTTGTAATGGAAAGCATATCTACATGGGAAGACTCACTTAAAAGCTCCATTACATAGGGGGTACAAAATCCACCCTGACATCTTCCCATTCCCGCTCTGGTTCTTCGCTTTAATCCATCTACAGTGGTTACAGGAAGTGGTGAATGTAGAGCATCTATTATCTCCCCCTTACTTATCTCCTCACATCTGCATAGGATTATGCCATAATCCTTGTTCTTCTTTATTACCTCTGCCCTTTCCTTCCAGGATAGCTTGGAAAGATTTATGGGCGCCCTTCTTATAGGATTGAAGTGCTCCTTTTTATTTACCTGCCCCAGCTCTTTAAGCAGCATAATGGTAAGCCTTTCAACCTCCTCGGAGATGGCAGGAGCCGATGCCAGCCCTGGGGACTGTATTCCTGCTGCATGCACCAGATTTGAAATCCCCTCTGAGGCCTCAATTATAAAATCCTCCTCATAGGTTGCAGCTCTTGTACCTGCAAAGTAGGTTATGACGTCCCCCCTATTTAACGCAGGCACTACTGGAAGATGCTTCTTTAACAGTGCATCTATGTGCTCCTTTGAGGTGCTGTAATCCTCCTTATAGGGCTGCTCATAGGCATCTGGACCTATAAGAATGTTCCCCTCTATGGTCTTAACTACTCCTCCACCCTTAGTGTTAGACTTAGCAATGGCAATGTTAGGCTTAGCCACTACCCCATTTAGAAGCTGCCCTTTCTTCTTATCAAGCAGCAGTATCTCCCCTTTTCTTGGATGAATGGTAAAAAACCTGTCTCCAGCCATTTCTGCAATACTGTCACTATATACACCTGCAGCATTTATCACAAGCTTTGGAATAATAATTCCTCTGTTGGTAACTACCTCCACTATGGTATTTCCCTTTGTTACTATTTGCTTAACTATAGTGTTGAAGGAAAACTCTACTCCATTTTCTGCGGCGTTTTCTCCATAGGCCATTACCAGCCTATAGGGAGATAACACCCCTGTACTATCAAAATGAAGTGCCCCCACAATATCCTCTGTGATGTTAGGTTCTATTTCCTTAACCTGTCTTTTATTTAGAAAGGTTATACCTTTTACCTTATTTTTTTCTGCACGGCTTCTTATAATAGGAGCTGCCAGCCTCACCATATAATTGTCAAAGAGTACCGTGGAGCCGCAGCGCTTAAAATCTACTCCCAGGTCCTTTGAAATTTTATCGTACATGGAGTTTCCCTTCACATTATAATAGGCCTTTTTACTTCCTGGCCTAGGCTCAATACCAGGATGAACCATTCCATCATTTCGCGAGGAGGTATGCATGGCAACGTCAGCTTCCTTTTCCACCAGCAGTATAGATATATTCCATTTACTAAGCTCCCTTGCAGCAGCTGTACCTATTACTCCTCCCCCAATTATGAGCACATCCACCGCCTTATGGCCTAGAGCATTATCATGAATTTCTGGTTCTATAATAGGCGGCAGGTAAAGATCTTTAACTACAAGGTTATTAACCACTCCCTTAGAGCCTAGCTTTGCTGCAAGCTTTCCAGCTGCTATAACCTGCTGCCAGCTCTGAGTCTCCCCATTTAAGTGCACAGACCCTCCCTCTATACCACAATGTACCTTATCTATCCCTTCCTTGCTAAGTTTCTTATACAGCCAATCTATCTCCCTCAAAATACCCCCTCCTTATTAGGTTGTTCGGACATCCTAATATTATTATATGCCTTTCTGAATTTTCAGTCAATATGGCTGTAAAAGTAGTTATTATTATTGCAAGAAAAAGGAGCCTGTTAAGCTACAGACTCCTTTAAAGATCCTCCATGGTCATATTATATATACTTCCTGGAATTATAAAGTGAAGATAGTAAAAGGGTTCCTTTCTATCCTCTATGTATATCCATCTCTCAAGCTGCATTACCGCGCTATTTAAATCCAAATTCAAAATCACTGCCTCCTCCTCTGTGGGGTAGCGATTTATAACCACCTGCTCTACCTTTTTTACGTTTAGCTTTAGCTCCTCTAGTATAATCTTTGCCAGGGAGGAGGTAAGGTCCTGCTCCGCAGCTACCCTTTGAAATTCCTGATCAAAATAAGAATTTTCTATGGCCAGAGGCATAGTTTCTGCATATCTTATCCTCTTTAAATAAAAGCAGGCTCTGCTCTTTTTCCATTTCATAGAGGAAAGCAGGGCTTTATCTGGAACAACAATACTATTTTCTACCACCTTATTTCTAGGGCTAACTCCCCGAGCTCTCAAGAAATAGGTTAAGCTTATTAGTGGCTCATAACCCAAGGAGGATTGCCTTCCTGCCACAAAGGTTCCTACTCCCTGTCTTTTATATAGATAGCCTTCATTCACTAGATGAGAAAGGGCTTCTCTTACCGTAGCACGGCCAACATTATATTCTTCCATAAGAGATTTTTCAGTGGGTATTTGAGAATCCACCTGCCAGGTACTACTTTTAATCTTGTCCTTTATCTCTTCCTTCAATTGAATATACAAAGGCACGTGCTTAAATTTGCTCAACATATTACCCCGTCCTTTATGTAATATTTGATATTTTAATTACTTATATTATAAGGTATTCCAAGCTATAATAGCAATTATCTAAATATATATGCTACTTTTAAAAACGTATATTTAGTGGTAAACTTTAATAAGTACATAAGAAAGGAGCTCATATATGTCTATATACGAGGAATCTTTAAAATTTCACGAAGAAAAACGTGGTAAGCTAGAAATAGTTTCAAGAGTAGAAGTCAATAATTCCAGAGATTTAAGCCTTGCTTATACTCCAGGAGTTGCACAGCCCTGTCTGGAAATTCAAAAGGATCCTGACAAAGCCTACATCTATACTAGGAAATGGAATACCATAGCGGTGGCCTCAGATGGTACTGCAGTGCTTGGACTAGGAGACATTGGTCCCTTAGGTGCTCTACCTGTAATGGAGGGTAAGTCGGTGCTGTTTAAGCAGTTTGGCAATGTGGATGCCTTTCCTATAATAATGGATACAAAGGATGTAGATGAGATAGTGGCTACTTTAATTCGAATAGCCCCCTCCTTTGGAGGTATAAACCTTGAGGATATATCAGCTCCTCGCTGCTTTGAGATAGAAAGACGTTTAAAGGAAGCTCTTGACATTCCTATATTCCATGATGATCAGCACGGTACTGCAGTGGTAACACTGGCAGGTATGATAAATGCATTAAAAATTGTAAACAAGAGGTTTGAAGACTTAAAGGTTATAATAAATGGGGCTGGTGCGGCTGGCGTTGCCATAGCACGCTTGCTGCTGTCCTGCGGAGTAAAAAACATAATACTCTGCGATAGAAAGGGTGCCCTGTATAAGGGTATGCCATCAAAGGATGCTGCTAGAGATGAAATGGCTGCCATAACCAACCCAAACCTAGAGAAAGGCACCTTAGGACAGGTAATTAGTGGTGCTGATGTGTTTGTTGGAGTATCTGCCCCAGGAGTTCTCACTAAGGAAATGGTTTCAACCATGAACCATGATGCCATAATATTTGCCATGGCTAACCCTACTCCAGAAATTTTCCCAGAGGATGCAAGGGAAGCTGGTGCAAGAATAATAGGTACTGGTCGTTCCGATTTCCCAAACCAAGTTAATAATGTATTAGCCTTCCCTGGAATTTTTAGAGGCGCTCTTGATGTTAGGGCCCGTGATATAAACGAGGAGATGAAAATAGCTGCTGCCTATGCTATAGCGGATGCTATTTCCAGTGAGGAGCTTTGTGAGGACTACATAATTCCAAGGTCCTTTGACAGAGCTGTTCAGCAGAAGGTAGCTGAAGCTGTTAGAAAGGCTGCAATAGATAGTGGTGTAGCTCGTATCTAATTTAACACAAAAGTGAGAAAGCATCTCCTTTCTCACTTTTATTTTTTATTTGAGAATATAAGCATTGTTAACTTTTGATTAAATATTACGATACTAAAGATTAATAACTAGCTTTAACACGGCAATAGCATGGAGGGGGAAGCTTAATGAAGGCAATTTTAATAGTTGAAGAAAACCTGAAATCCTTTCAATTGGCGCAAAAGTCCTTAAATACCGGAGTAGAAAATTATATCTTGTATCATGCTGCCACTGGGGAACAGGCGCTTGACATGATGCACATGAATAAGATAAACCTTGTAATTACTGATATAACTCTTCCAGATACCACTGGCCCTAAGCTTTTAAAAATTATAAGGACAAGGTATCCTTCTGCTATGAGACTGCTTATGTCAGATAAGGATAAGGATGAACATGCATTACAGTGCATTGAAACCAATTTAGCCAGAATGAATATTCAAAAGCCCTTTAACCAAAATACCCTTGTAAGTAATATAGAGGATATGTTTAAGCTACAGGAGGCTCTCTCCAACGACAACATACTCTTTATGATAAATTCCTTAGATAGGCTGCCTGCTCTTCCAAGTATATATGCAGAAATCAATGAGCTAATTGAGGATGAAGCAGATATAAGTCTTATAACTGGAGAAATTGAAAAGGACCACACCCTTTGTTTAAGATTGCTGCGTCTAGTAAACTCCACCTTTTATGGGGTTAAAACCGCTTCAGTAAAAACAGCTATTTTAAACCTTGGCCTGGTTAACATAAAGAATATAATACTTCTTGAAAATATCTTTGAAACCCTAGGCTTCCAGCATAGTGATAAGGAAATACTGTGGAAGCATGCCAGCTCTACAAATAAGCTCTTAGTTGAAATCTACAAGAGCCTGCTAAAAAAACCTCTGTCCAATCTCTCTTTATCTGCAGGACTTCTCCATGATATAGGGAAGATTGTACTTATTAAAAATTTCCCAAGAACCTACGAAGAAGTGATGAAAAGGGTTAAAAACGGAGGAAAGGACCTTAGAACTGCTGAAAAAGAACAGATAAAATACTGTCACGAGGAGGTAGGAGCTTACCTTCTAAACTGGTGGGGTATTCCAAACCCCATTATTGAGACCGCATTATTTCACCATAATCCCTTTGCCAGCACTGAGCTAAATAGAGAGCTTGTTTGTGCAGTACACCTAGCAGATCACTACTCCTGGATGCTTTTAGATCCCTCTTATTCTGCTCCGTTAGTAGAAGAGGCCTTTAGTTTTTTGGGCATAACAGAGGCTCAGTGTGAGGATTTGGCAATTAAAAATAAAAAGGAATTTCTCTCTTAAAAGTAAATTCTCCGGCGTTTATACCGGAGAATTATTTTTTAATTATAAGGTAACCCTTGTTATTTCGCCCTTTGGTTCTAGCTCACAGGAGCCCTCAACCTTTTTAAGGTCTATTCCCCTTACTCCCCTTATGCGAAATACTGTGTATCCTAGGTATGCCATTATTTTTTTACTGTTTTCACCATTTTTACCCACTATACTCTGTTCATTGTTGTCTCTCATCCCATACATCTCCTATGGCTTAAATAGTTCTGGTGACTTTTCATAAAGAGACTGACAAAAACCTCTTATGGCAATTTCTAAAAGCTCTGAGGTTTCCTTGGAAAATTCATATTTCTGACCACTGCTAAAGGCCATCACTGCCACAACATTTTCACTATTGTCAAACACTGGGCAGCACATGTGAAATTTTATCCCTGCAAAAAGACTCTGCTGCTTATTGCTATAATTGTACTTTGAAAAACATTCCTTCCCAAAGCTCTCCTCAATAATATACTTACCCTTAGTAAAGCAATTGCCCTCCATGCCCTGAAGCCTAGGCGTTAAAGTAAAAATAAGATTTTCATTGTTTTGCCACCTAGATAACCCAGGCACGTGTATTTGAATAAGCTCCCTTCTCATTATTATCATGTTCTTAAGAAGTGCTTTAGCTGCGTAGGCTATAGCGGAGCATCTCTGCCTTGTAGGAACATATATATTGATGTCCATATCAATATGCTCTACCCCTGTAGCAGTTTCTAACCCTTCAAACAGGATATATTTGCATAGCTCAATGAGCCCTAATCTATGAGCTTCAATATTTTCCTTTTTAAGTGATGTGATAGCTAGGTTTAAGCTTAGTAAAAAGGATGATAGTATAATACTAAATAATAATAAAATGTCCTTTACTGCTGTCAAATTCATGTTGGCTCCAATTATACCTTGAAGCTTCATATAATCCAAAAAGCTGTTGGATTTTGCTGCAAGGCTTAAGATAGAAGGAAGAGCTGTAAACAAAATTACCTTCAGAATAATCTTCATACGCTTTGTCATCAATATCCCCTCACATAAATATCCGAAGCGGTATATCTTATGTATTCCAAAGGTATTTACTGTCCTACTTCATTATAGTATAACCATTAAAAAAATTGACTGTTTTAACCCCTTGCAGCCTCTTTACCTTTACTTTTTTTAGTGGCTGCCATTATTCCACCAAGGGCGATGGACAGAAAGGCTGCCATTAAAACTCTGTATTCCCCTGGCAGTATAAAGGTTATGGTATGAGCTGGAATCCAGAACAGAGGTACGGTCTTTAAAATTACAAAGCCAATAAAGCCTCTCCAATCTATCTTGTCCACTACTGAACTTAAAGGCACCTTAACTATAGAGGATAGCTTTCCCTCCCCCAAGTCTATATAGGTGTCTGTTACTCTGTGAAAGGCCATAAAGGTTGGAGCAAAAAACAGATTCATAACTGCAGAGGTAAAGAAGGCAGTAAGTATATTGTGGAGTGTTCCCTCTCCTCCAGAAGGCAGTAATCCCTTTTTAATAGCACCGGCAGTACCCATGGCAAAAACATCAAACATAAGAGCAAACAACATTCCTAGGAGCCCCCAGATCACAAATCTATAAATAAGCCCCTTAGGCTTACTAAAATCACCTGAGGCAATCCTTATGGCCATAAGCTCCCCCATAGTGGCAAGTATGCCCACCTTTATAAAGCCCATTATATAAGGATGAGCCTTTGTAACTGCCACAAAGCCCTCCCTAGTTGAGGGATAGAGCAAGAAGGCCACTATTGATAACAGTAACCCCCACCATAGAAAATCACCTTTTTTCATAAATAAATCCTCCTCCTATTGTTTTTCCTGTATACGTTAACATTCCTATAATATTGTATCAGCTTTATGTAACTTTAAAAAGTTATATTTATTTTATAATTTTCCAAAATAATATACTATAGGTATAAGTCTGCCATGTTGACATATACTATTTATTAACATATAATTATGATAAGCTTTTTTAATAGAAAGACTGTGAAGAGAAGAGTAGCTGTAACAGAAGTTTTAAGCGAGCCGGTGATGGTGAAAGACTGGTAATGGAGCTGCAGTGAAGAACATCTCCGAGTTTCTAACCGAAATCTTTAGGAAAGTAGGCTTAGACGGCACCGATCCGTTATCTTTCGGGAAAGTATTATCTGTACTTTCTATGAGTGGTCATGTTTTATGACAAATTGGGTGGCACCGCGAAGTATAACCTTCGTCCCTTTTACGGGATGTAGGTTTTTTATTTTACCCAAATATAAGTGTTAGGAGGATTAACATGGAAACATTATTAGTAAAAACCCTGTATAGGGAAACTCAAAACTACAGTGGAAAAAAGGTTAAGGTATCTGGCTGGATTAGAACCTTAAGATCATCAAATGCCTTTGGATTTATTGAGCTAAATGACGGTAGCTTCTTTAAAAATCTTCAGATTGTATTTTCTGATAAGCTCCATAACTTTAAAGATATTTCAAAGCTTGCTATAAGCTCCTCCCTAACTGTGGTAGGTGAGCTTGTGCTTACACCAGACTCAAAGCAGCCCTTTGAACTTCAAGCAGAAGAGGTAATAATAGAGGGTCTGTCCAGCAGCGATTTCCCTCTGCAAAAGAAGAAACACTCCTTTGAGTATCTAAGGACCATAGCTCATTTAAGACCTAGAAGTAACACCTTTTCTGCAGTGTTTAGAGTGCGCTCTGTGGCAGCCTATGCCATTCACAAATTCTTTCAGGACAGAGGCTTTGTCTATGTGCACACTCCCCTTATAACAGGCAGTGACTGTGAGGGAGCCGGAGAGATGTTTAGAGTCACTACCCTAGATATGATGAACCCTCCAAAAACAGAGAGTGGAGTTATCGACTATAAGGAGGACTTCTTTGAAAGAGAAACAAATCTTACCGTTAGTGGTCAGCTTTCTGGAGAGTGCTATGCCCTTGCCTTTAGAAACATCTATACCTTCGGCCCTACCTTTAGAGCAGAAAACTCCAACACCACAAAGCATGCAGCAGAATTCTGGATGATTGAACCGGAAATATCCTTTGCAGAGCTTGCTGAGGATATGGATCTAGCTGAGGATATGGTAAAGTATGTTATAGACTACGTAATGGAAGAGGCTCCAGAGGAAATGGAATTCTTCAACAAGTTTATAGACAACAGCCTCTTCGAGAGGTTAAAAAATGTCACAGAATCAAGCTTTGGAAGAGTAACCTATACTGAAGCCATAGAGCTTTTAAAGAAATCTGGCGAGAAGTTTGATTACCCTGTAGAATGGGGAATTGATCTGCAGACAGAGCATGAAAGATACCTTACTGAAAGGATATTTAAAAAGCCTGTATTTGTTACAGACTATCCAAAGGATATAAAGTCCTTCTATATGAGAGTAAATGATGACAAGAAGACAGTAGCAGCCATGGATTTACTTGCTCCTGGTGTAGGAGAGCTCATAGGAGGCAGCCAAAGAGAGGAACGTTTAGACGTACTTGAGGCAAGAATGGAGGAGCTTGGTCTTGATAAGGAAAGCTACTGGTGGTATTTAGAGCTTAGAAAATATGGCGGAACTAAGCATGCTGGTTTTGGTCTAGGCTTTGAAAGAATGATCATGTACCTCACAGGCATGAGCAACATCAGAGACGTAATCCCCTTCCCAAGAACACCTGGCTCTGCAGAATTCTAATCAACAAAAATTAAAGGTTATCCTCAAATTGAGGATAACCTTTTTGTTATTTCTTGAAATAGTTGCTCCTAAGCATTAAATCAGAAAGCTCATAGCCCTTTAGTGCCCAAGCCTCCTCCTCTGCTGTCATATTTTCTCCAAGGAACACTCCTCCTGAAAGCACCACAAAGCTTCTTTTGGTGTTTAATAGATTCCTTCCGATGGCTGTTCTACTGTAGTCCTTTGGCTCTATTCCCATAATATAGGAAACTGTAGGTAAATAATCTACAGGTCCTCCTATAACCTTCTTCTCCTCTGCCTTCATACCAGGATAAGATATTATAAAGGGAATCTGAAGATACGCTGTATTCCACCACTTAGTCTCATTTGAGAGCTGCTGAAGCTTGTCTTTGTAATACTTATTAATACCTGCATGGTCACCATAAAGTACTATTACCGTGTCCTTAAGTATCCCCTTTTCCTCCAGGGCCGCAAAAAACTTACCCAGCTCTTTATCTGTATAATGCACACTGTGAAGATAGTCCATAAGCTTACTTCCCTGAAGCTCCTTTGGTTCTTGAAGCTCCTTATACTTATCCGGTATCTCAAAGGGGCTGTGGCTTGTTAGCGTTACGAAAAAGCTGTAAAAGGGCTTTGGCTGAGCTGCAATTTTATCTGAAAGCTGAGATAGATAAGAGCCATCACTTATTCCAAGACCTATGTTTTCTTCAACCTTAAATTCTGTTATATCTGTACACTTATCAAAACCCATAGCAGAAAGGGCAGGCATCCAGTTCCAATAACCCCCTGCATCTGGATGAAAGGCAGAGGTATAATAACCCTTGTCCTTCAAAAGCTTAGCCATGGAATTATAGGTATTGTCTGGAAACCTAAAGAAGGTAGAACCATTTTTAACTGGATAAACAGAAGCATTCATCATCAGGTCTGAATCTGAACTGTTTCCTCCGTTTACCTGCTCATGAATATTAGAAAAATATATGCCGTTATTAACTAGCTTGTTTATATTTGGAGTTATCTCTGCACCCTGAAGCCTTTGATTTATAACCATATTTTCTAAGGATTCCACCTGAATAACAAGGAGATTTTTACCCTTTAGCATTCCAAGGTAGTTGTTTTCCGGCAGCTTCTCCTGCTTCTTATCATACCACTGTGAAATTTCCTTGCTTTCATCCTCTGTAAGCTCAAGGCGCTTAGAGTTTTCAAAGTAAAGATAGATATCATACATGTGATATCCCAAGGGAGTCATTTTTGCTACGTTATAGGAGGGAGAACAGGTTATGTAAAACAGCTTGTCTTCATATCCTCCATTATCAATAAAATCATATCTTAGGTGTTTATACATTATTGGACAAAGGCTTAGAACAAACACCAAAACAAAGCACAAGGGCTTTCTTCTACTGTTTTTTTCCTTTATCTTAATACACAATATAATTAAAGGGATAAAATCTATAAAAAATAGCATGTCCCAAAATCTGATAAGAGAAATTATAGTTGAGCCTAAGTTGTTTAGGTTATTTCCCTGAGATAGACAGTAGGGTGAAAGCAGGGTTTTAAACCCTCTAAAGTATATCAAGTCTGAAAATAAAAATAGGGAAATTACTAGGTTTATTATTATTAGATATAGCTTCTGTCCTCTAGCTTTAAATAGAAAGGCTGGAGAAAGCACAATAAAAGTAAACCCAGCATATACAAAAATATTCATGGCCCCTATGGGTATATAGGAAATGTATGGATAGGCCCCTGATGGATTAACCATAAAGGATATAAATACCAAGGCCTTCAAATATAGTAGTATAGCTACTAAAAGAATAAACTTATTATCTATAATAAAGCTTATTATATTCCTTCCAATGTTGCTTTTGGGAGCACCCTTTATTTTTCTTACAATTGTCTGCATATATAATCCCCTTCTTTAGTTCGTCGAAATATGATAAATAATTAATTATATTACTAGTTTGTATCGAATCTTGTAAAACAAATATATTATATCATTGACTAGTGCCATAAACAATTATTTATCTTACAACTAAAAAACGAACCAAAAAATCAAAAAATGAGTATGAAGGCTTCACTTCATACTCAAAGGGTATTTTATTTAGTATTCCTTTTCTTTGCTATAGCTTGATGAGCTCTTATACATGGAATAGGAAGCATGTGCAGCTTTTGCTTGGGAATCATAGCTTGTATCTACAGTCATCCAGCTTCCATTTATATATACTTCACTCCAGGCATGGTATCCGCTTGCATTAGCAGAGGTTCCCATGATAAGCTTTGCTGGTATTCCAACACTTCTTAGCATTCCAGTGTAGAGTGAAGCAAAATCATAACAAATTCCTGATTTTGAGGATAAAACTCCATTAAGATTTGGAACATAGGAACTACCTACGCTGCTGGCTTTATTCATATCATATCTTATGTTATTTACCACATAATTATAGATTGCCTTAGCCTTTGCTTCATTGCTGCTTAGATTTGAAGTGAGCTCTCTTGCTATACTTTTCGCACTGGAGGAGCTCTCCCAGTTAACAAGGTTGCTTGAGGCTAAATATACAGAATAGGAATCCTTTATACTAACTGTAATGCTCCAGGTTTTTATGCATTTATAGCTTGTACCACTTTCATTTAAATATAAGTTAATGGTGTATTCACCAGAACCTGATTGAAGTGGGAAGCTCTCTTCTTCTCCCTTTCCGTTAAAGCTAAAGTACTTTGCGCTGCCGTCCTTAGTGATACCAAGCTTCATCTTTCTATCAGTATCATTATAATAAGCAACCTTAATACTTCCAGAATTTTTATTACCATCATTCATATATGGAGTGGTTGGCTTATCCTTTCTTACCTCTGTTTTAACCTCCTGCTTAACCTCTGTTCTGGTCTCTCCCTTTGGAGCAGTACTATCTGCTTTTATAACAGAAGAGCTGGAAGTGTTTTCATTGGTCCTTCCCTCATCCTTTACAGAAGCCTGATTTACAATTGCATCTTCAGAAACTAGTTTTTCCAGTGCAGTATTTTCATTAACTACTTGGTTCACACTGCTGCTTTTAGCTTCATCACCCTTTTCTGAGTTGTTTACCACTAAAAATTGCTTATTGTTTATATTTTCATTCTCTGCTTTAGCACTATAATTACCCGCTGACAAAATCTTATTAAAACCAGCTGCACCATTTACAGAAAGTATTACTGAGACTATAGCGGCTAAAGTATATTTTATGCTCTTTTTCATTATGGATTACTCTCCCTTCGGAAACTGGCTGCCACACACCTATGGTGCAAGGCCCTATAGCTTTGCGTCCTATACTTTCGTATAGTTTGCCTTTATCGATAGAAAGCAATTAATATTGCTTTTAATTATATTATATATTTTTTTAAATAAAAATCAATGGAAATATGCTAGTAATGTGCCTTATTAACCAACAATTAACATAAACCATAAAAAGCACAGCATTGTAGATAATGCTGTGCTTTCTTGTATTACATATTATTCTTTTTAGAATCCCATAATAGGAGCAATGCTCCAATAAGCACCGAAGTTATGCTGCCCATGAGAATCACATCTAAATAAGGCATTCCAGTCTTAGGCAGGTTGTCCGTTGGGATGATAGCTGGTCCAAGAGGTTCTAAGTCATCTGGGATATCTATTAAATCCTCTCTAGCTATATCAAATAGACCTACATCATAGGACATATCATAGGTTCCAGCTTCTACAGTAATTATATCAGTCTTGCCCTCACTGTTTACATTGCTGTCTAATTCCTTGTTGGTACCATTATACTTCTTTGAGAAGTCATAGCCCTCTGGCTTTACAAACTCAAGGTAATACTTTCCTATAGTTAGCTTGTCAAACTTATAATAGCCAGCCTTATCCGTAGTAGTGGTTGCAACTAGGGTACCATCTTCCTTATAGAGCTTTACTGTTATATTGCTCATACCCTTTGCACCAAAGTCCTGGATACCATTTCTATTGTTGTCCTTCCATACAAAGTCTCCTATAGCTCCCAGCTTATAATATCCAAAGTCTACGGTGTCTATAGCCTGTTCTGGTTCAAGCACAACCTTTACACTTCCATCAAAATTATTGTCTAGCTCATAGGTTTGCTTTAGTCCTTCTGGAAGGGTGCTGCTGTCTATTACTACGGTGTATTCTCCAGGAGTGAGTCCCTCAAAGAGGTATTTACCCTCTGAATCAGTTACGGCCTTTCTTGGCTTTCCTTCATCATCAAGCACTGGATTGCCACTGCCATCTAGAAGCTTTAAGGTAACTCCCTCTATTCCCTTTTCTCCTGCATCCTGCACACCATCTCCGTTATTGTCATACCATACATAGTCTCCTATGCTAGAAGGTATATAAAGACCTGCATCCCAGGACATATCATAGGTTCCAGCAGCTACGGTGATTATATCTGTCTTGCCCTTCTTATTGGCATTACTATCTAGCTGTACATCCTCTGTTGCTTTACTCTTACTGTAGAGATAGCCCTCTGGCTTTACAAACTCCACATAGTACTTGCCTAGAATAAGCTTGTCAAATCTATAGTGGCCATCCTTATCTGTAGTGGTGGTTGCAAGGAGAGTACCGTCCTCCTTATAGAGCTTCACGATTATGCCTTCTATACCGCTCTCATCAGGGTCTTGAATTCCATTTGCATTTAAATCCTTCCATACATAGTCTCCTATTGCTCCCAGCTTATAGTAACCAAAGTCCACAGTGTCTATAGCCTGTGCCGGACTTAGGGTTACCTTGACACTTCCATCGAAGGTACTATCCAGCTCATAGGTCTGTTTTAGTCCTTCTGGCAGTGAACTACTGTCTAATTCTACAGTATATTCTCCAGGAGTGAGTCTATGGAAAAGATATTTCCCATTGGCATCTGTTACGGCAGTAATCGGGTTCCCATCATCATCAAGCACTGCATTTCCATTGCCATCTAAAAGCCTTAGGGTAACTCCAACTATTCCCTTTTCTACTGGATCCTGCACACCATCGCCATTGTTGTCATACCATACATAGTCTCCTATGCTTCCCAGCGCCTTTACGTTAGCAGTATCTCTATCCTCTGGCTTATGGGTGTTAGGTATTACCTTGCCATCTTTGTCTGTTGGTGTTCCAGTTACCTCTACTGTGTTTTGTAGATCTTTCGCAATAGTTGTCTCATAGTAGAAGAAAATACTGCTTCCTGGTGCAAGGGGTTCTTCCCCGCTTATTTTAGTCATGCTGCTTTTATCTATGCCTAAGGTAATGTCATTAAGCTCTATATTGTTCAGGTAAGTGTCTCCTGTGTTGGTTACCTTAAATATATAGGTTACCGCTTCTCCAGGCATTCCCGATACAACTTCCTTCTCTGCATTGCCTAAGCTATAATTGCCTGAATATACGGTTTTTTGAACATCTATTCCCGGGTTAACTTGTACAACCTTTGCATCATCATTGGAGGTTGGCTTATCAAGACCTGGAATTGTGGTGCCATCCCCTTCACTAGGAGTTCCTGCGGTTGAAACCTGGTTAGTCAAGGTTCCATTAATAGTGGTTTCATAGTAGTAGCTAACACTTGCTCCTGGAGCTAGAATATCATCTCCTGTGAGCTTTGTCATAGCGCTGACATTTATACCAAGAGTAATATCTGTTACCTCAAGGTTTTTAAGATAGGTGTCTCCAGTATTAGTTATTTTAAATAAATAGGTTATAGGAGTTCCCTTTTCACCTATTGCCTCTTCTGCTCCAGTACCCTTTCCATTATCATGGCCTGCATATACAGTCTTTTCGATAACTATACCAGTATTAACTATATAGCCTGCATCTATGGAGTTATTGACATCACCCGATTGTAGCGTTATAGCTTCTGTTTTTCCAGTAAGCTTATTTGCATTGCTATCTCTGTTCACATCTCCCTTATATTGGTCTGTGAGCTTGTAATAATTTTTATCATTTAAAAACTGTACTGAATATATTCCAGGCTCCAGCCCTATAAAGCTATATTTACCGTTGCTGTCTGTGGTGGTGCTCTTTATCTCAAAACCATTTTTATCCAGCAACTTTACTGTTATACCTGCCATTCCTGGCTCACCAGAATCCTGAAGTCCATTTTTGTTTTTATCCAGCCATACTAAGTCACCCAGGGAAGCTAGCTTATACATGCCCGCATCCTGCTTTAGGTTTCTCTCTCCAGCACTTAGGGTTATATCCCCAGTCTTTCCTGTATCTCTATCTGCATGGCTGTTTACTGCATCATTTGCCCCTGCAAGCAATGGACTAAATTTATCATAGGCTAGGGGTTTAACAAATTCCACTCTATAGGTACCAGGTATGAGATTTGTAAAGGAATACTTGCCATTTGCATCTGTATTAACCGATGCAATAACTGCTCCAAAGGCATTCTTTACAGGATTTCCGTTGCTGTCTGTAAGCTTTACCACAACTCCGGCTATGCCTTTTTCTCCTGCATCTTGAATTCCGTCAGCATTTAAGTCATTCCACACATAATCTCCTAGAACACCTAAATACATTCCCTGATCTATGGTGATATTGCTCTCTCCTGATTTTAATACTATTACATCAGTAGTAGCTGTTAAATTATCACCAGAGACTATACCGTCGCTGTCACGTCCGGTGTCCCCTCCCTTATGGGCATCGGAGAACTTAAAATATCCATTTGGATTTTCAAATTTAACCTTGTACCTTCCAGGTTCCAGATTGCTAAATAGATATTTTCCGTTAGCATCAGTAGTCTGTGGTGCAACCTCACTATCATCACCATGCTTTGCAGTGGTGCCATCTTCATTTAAAAGAATGACCTTTACCTCAGCTATGCCCTTTTCTCCGCCATCTTGAATTCCATTTGCATTACTGTCATTCCATACATAGTCACCTAGGGACGCAAGCTTATATAGTCCTGCATCAATAGACTTGTCATCACCAGCATTAAGCACTATTTCATCTGTTAACACTGAATATTTTTCAAATCCATTGTCCAATTTAGTGGTTACATTTGCAGCCTTAATATTTGAATCCTTTTCCTTGTCAGCACCTACATAGGAAAGTGTAGGCTTATAATCCTTAGGGAATACAAATTCTACTCTATAGTGACCTGGTGCTAGATTTGGAAATAGATAATATCCATCCTTTCCTAAATGATCAGTACCAGTTCTGGTATAAGCTATAGGTGTATCCTCCCCTTCATTATAGAGGTTTACTAGAATTCCATTGATACCGGGCTCACCATTGTCTTGAATGCCATTCCTATTTAAATCCTCCCAGACGAAATCGCCAATATTATATTTAGCATCTGGTTGAGGCTTTACTTCAAAGCCAACCTTTTTAGGCTCTGAAGGAAGGAAATTCTGTTGTACAACTTTCCCTGCTAGATAATCTGGATAGGAAGCTCCAAATCCAAAGGAGTTCCATGCTATTTCCCCCGCAGGTGCCTTAACCGGTGCTCTCATAGGCCATTCCAATATAATTTCTTTATCAGGTTGTAAGGCTATGCCTCCAAAGTCAAATTTTAAGGATTTTACACTGGTAATATCTGCAGGCGGTGTCTCAGACCATCCATCTCCTCCCTGACCCTTCTTGTTTATAGGGTCCCTAAGCTCCTCCTTTGACGGATTTGCGTTAGTGCTGTAATAAACCTTTACTCCAGCTGGAAGAGATCCTCCATTTTCACCAGTAATTTTGTTCACTAAATAAGGTCTCCACTTGGAATCTCTAGGCTTAGGGTCTAGGAGTCCCGTGTCTCCAAGGTTGGGAAGCTGATCAATTACCACTATATTGCTTATGGGTCCATTGGAACCAGAGTTCTTAACTACCAGTCTATAGTCTGTTATGCCTCCTGGTAATGTATTTCCAATGGTTTCATATTCGCCCCACTGAGAATCCAGTTCTCCCTTTACCAGCTTCTTTGCATCTAGTGCACCTTGAAACTTTACAAAGATATCACAGCTTGCAGCTGCCAATCTATCTGCTGTTTTTCCATCACCATCTAAATCGTTAACATCTGAAATAAGTTCGCTGTCATTTTCAAATTTATCCTGATCATTTGTGGTGATGTAAAAGTTATTTGTTATAAGACCAGTAACAGTTCTGTCTTTAATTTTTGCAATATAGCTTACATCCACATATTCCCCAGGCTTTAGTGTTCCATTAAAGCTCCATTTAATAAGCTTGTAGGTTTTGCCGCCTATAGCTACAGTACTTGTTGTATCCACCTGCGGCTCCTCTGTGATACTGCTATTGCCCTTATTCCAGGAGATACCGCTTATATCCTCAAACTCCACAGGTACAACATCAACAGCTATAGGATTTATATAACCTCCTGTAGCTAGGGAATTATTTTGTATCCTCAAATTGTATTTTACATAATCCTTCATATCAAAGCTTGTCTGTGCAGCATTTGTAATAGGATTAACAGCCCACTTGCTTGGGCTTAACCAAGGCATTTCTTCTATTACATAAATTGTCTTACTTGCATTCTTAACTGCTTTGTCGCTGCCATGAGTAGCTGTAAGGGTAGCAGTATTAGTGATTTGATTACCTGAAGCAGGTTTAGAAACCAAGCCATTTACCTCTATGGAGCTGTAATTGGTAAAGCCTGAAGGTATTCCCTCTAGAGCATTACTTAATACCCACTTAACCTGGGTAATAAATTCATCCCCATCAAGGTTTAAATCTGAAACCTGAAGCTTCTTGTTCTCAGTGTAATTAAAAGAGCCTATGTTCCAGTTCTCCCAATCCCTCTTATTGGTTTTATACTCTATGGATAAATTAACTTGGTCACTATAGCTTCCTGTAGATATTTCAGTGAGCTTTATTTCTGCTGGAATAGGGTCTAGAATTTCCATGCTGTCTAGAGGAACATTTCCTCTATTTTCTATACCGCTTAGTGTAAACCTTGCTGTTTGTCCTACGGAGTACCTGTCATTGGCTTGTCTGCCATTTTTATTGAAATTACTTACGTCTAGCTTAGGTAAGCTGAATCCATGGGACACTGTGGCACTTTTCTTCTCATCAGTGCCTCCGCCATAGGGTTTTGCTGTAACATCCACCTTGTTAGTTACATTATTTCCTATTGCAAACTTGTCCTCAGGATATATCACCGTAACAGTTCTTCTTATTATGCTCCCTGCAGGTACCGAATCTATAGTCCAATTAACTGTGCCCTTGTCCACGTCGTAAATGCCTTCATTAGAGGAGCTTACATAGGTAGCCCCTGCAGGCAGAGTGTCTGCTACTCTAATATTGGTTAAATCCAGGCCTCCCATTGAGCCGTTGCCTTTTATCTGTATTTCATAGGTAACAGGTTGTCCAATTGCCGGAGTGGCAGCAGGGGTCTTAATTACCTTTGAAACAGACCAGTCTGAAGCCTTCACTTGAGGAGTTACTACCACTGCATTACTTGTTACCTCTGTTCCATTGTCCGGCTTTATTACAGCCACATTGGTTGCAGTATTAGGCTTGCCATCTACCATAGCCAAGGTCTTTCCCTCTGGAAATTTAGCAGTTATCTTCAAGATACCAGTACTTCCAGCCTGAAGTGGGTCTTTAAAGATAAACTTTACTACATCGTGCCCACTTACATTTTCTACCTGGGTGTGGTCCACATGGGGTGAGCTTATCAATGAAACAAAGCTGATATTGCTTGGAAGCACATCAGTTAAAACCACATTTCTAGCGTCCGTGGTGGTATTAGGATTTGAATATTTAATGGTATAGGTGAATTCTTCACCTGAATAAACGGTGGACTTGTCCACAGATTTTTCTATAGATAGCACCACTTCATTTTCCAAGGCATAAGCCCTTTCAGTAATGAATATACTCATTAAGTTAAACACAAAAATAAAGGTTGTTATAAAACTTAAAAGCTTTCTTCTCTCTTTTCTCATAAACATAGAAATACCCTCCTTTGATCCTCTTTTCTTTTCCGTAATTTTCCAATAAAAAACCGACCTAACTACAAATAGTTGGCCGGTTGCACTACTAACTCCCTATATACAAAGTGCCCAAGTTTAGTATATAGCTCTCAGTTTCCAATTATAATATTTTATTAATTTGTAAATATCTGTGTGATTTGATTATATGATAATAATTATTACTAGTCAAGTACTTTTAACTAATACCTCTTTTATTATAATAAAGATTATTAGAAGGTCTATACATTATTGTAAAATACAGTAACAGGTAGATTATTGCCTACATAGTATGTAATGAAGAAAAGTTAGGCTGGGTTAAAACCAGTAACCTAGGCTAAACATTATATTAGAGAGGTAAATAAAATGAGTAAGTTATATGAAAGCGAAATAGGTGAGGTTGTATGTGTAGATAAGCTATCTGCCAAGGACTTATTAAAGGAAAGGTTATTGGCATTAGGGATTACAAGAGGTGCTCTCATAGAGGTTGTAAGGAAGGGTCCAAAGGACAATCTTACTGTTTATAAAATAAGAGGTGCCATGATAGCTCTAAGGAAAGAAGAGGCCTGTCTTATAACAGTTCTTTAACCTGGGATTAATTAATAGATGGGAGTGTTTTTTTAAATGGGACTAACTTATAAATCTACACAAAAGAGCTCCTTAAAGGATATGTTTGATATAGACAAGGGTGAGGAGCAATATGTGGTTGCCTTGGCAGGGAACCCTAACACAGGAAAGAGTACAGTTTTTAATTCCCTTACCGGGCTTCATCAGCACACAGGAAATTGGCCTGGTAAAACCGTTGTAAACGCCAGAGGCGAGTTTAGCTATAAAAATAAGGATTATATTTTAGTAGACCTTCCCGGAACCTATTCCCTTTTCGCCTCCTCTGTCGAGGAGGTTGTAGCCCGGGATTTTGTCTGCTTTGGCAATCCTGATGCAGTTGTAGTAGTTACCGATGCTACCTGTCTTGAAAGAAATCTAAATCTTGTTTTTCAGATTATGGAGCTTAGTGACAGGGTAATACTTTGTATTAACCTAATAGATGAAGCGAAGAAAAAAAACATAGTAATCGATGCTTCGGGGATTGAGGAGGAGCTTGGTATACCTGTGGTACTAACTGCAGCAAGGAGCGGTATAGGTATTGGAGACCTTAGAGAAACCCTAGAGAAGGTAGTTTCAAATAAATATAGCTTTAACCCAAAGGCAATAACCTATAATGAGCAAATTGAAAATATGGTAAAGAGCCTTCAACCCCTTATTGAAGAAAAGCTGCCCCTATCAAATTCCAGGTGGCTTGCCCTAAGACTTATAGATGGAGATTCCAGTATATATAATTCTATGGAGCAGTATTTAGATAATGTGGATTTAGGTCATTTAGAGGCCATAGCTTCTGATTTAAAGGTGGATAAGGAAAAGATGAGAGAGTATATTACAGAAGAAAATTATAAGAGAGCTGAGTATATACGAGATAAGTATGTGAGAGAGGATAAAAGAGCCTATAATAGAGATCAAAGAATTGACAATATCATAACCTCAAAAAAATATGGGATTCCAATAATGCTGCTGCTTTTAGGAATAGTATTTTGGATAACCTTAGAGGGAGCTAATATACCCTCACAATTTCTAGGCAGAGTTCTCTTTGGCTTTCAAGATACTCTTACCCTTTGGTGTGAAAAGCTTAAAGTCCCCTATTGGCTCTATGGGGTTACGGTGCTAGGTCTTTATAGAACCTTAGCTTGGGTGGTGTCAGTAATGCTGCCCCCCATGGCAATATTTTTCCCCATATTCACTCTTTTAGAGGACCTTGGCTATTTGCCAAGAGTGGCCTTTAACCTAGATCATTTATTCAAAAAGGCCTGCGCCCACGGCAAACAGTGCCTAACCATGTGTATGGGCTTTGGCTGTAATGCCGCTGGAATAATAGGCTGCAGAATAATAGAATCTCCTAGGGAGAGGATGATAGCAATTATCACCAATAACTTTGTCCCCTGCAATGGCAGATTTCCAACCCTGCTTGCCATTACCTCGGTGTTCTTTGTATTGTCCGCAAACAAGCTTGCCTCAAGCATTATCCCTGCACTTTCTATTACACTGCTTGTAGTTATTGGTGTTTTGGTGACCCTGCTCATATCCTATCTTCTGTCAAAAACCATCCTAAGAGGAGTGCCCACCACCTTTACACTGGAGCTTCCACCCTATAGAAGACCTCAGATAGGCAGGGTTATATATACTTCAATTATAGATAGAACTGTATTTGTTCTCACAAGGGCCATGCTGGTAGCAGCCCCAGCTGGAGCAGTAACCTGGATACTCGCAAATATCTATGTTGGTGATATGAGTGTCCTCACTCATATCTCAAGCTTTTTAGACCCCTTTGCAAGAGTTATAGGCTTAGATGGCTTTATCCTAATGGCTTTTATATTAGGGCTTCCAGCAAATGAAATAGTAGTGCCTATAATACTAATGGCATATTTAGCTACGGGCTCACTAACTGAGTTTACCAGTATTGAATCCCTTAGAGAGATCCTCCTATCCCACGGCTGGACCTATCTTACTGCACTAAACGTGCTGCTCTTTAGCCTGCTTCATTGGCCTTGCTCCACCACGCTGTGGACCATAAAAAAGGAAACGGGAAGTCTAAAATGGACTGCAGTAGCCTTTATAATACCAACAGTGACAGCCTTAGTAGTATGCTTTTTAACTGCAACTATATATAGATTATTAGGTTTATAATATAGAATAACAGCCTGCAGTATTTTTTTACTACAGGCTTTTGCCCTTAATGTGTTTATATAATAAGCTTACTATAAAGACCTTGATAGTATCTTTTCACTTGTAGCTCATTTTATAAAAACCTATTAACTTAATTTCTTAAACTTAGTAAACATTATTTCTACCTTATCTCCCTTTACTAAGTTATATTGCGTATACCTAGTAGTATCATTTACTTGAATATTATCAAATTTAGTAGTTCTTTTTAGAAGACTTCTATTGCTGGAGAACTTATCTCTTGAAGTATCCGAAGTATGTTTTATTTGCTTTCCATCATACTCAATCCTGTATATTATAGCATCCCCTTCCTCTGTGTAGGCTGTAATCACTATGTTGTCCTTCTTTCCATTTTTAAAGTTCTCAACAAACTTGTCTAACTTCTCAACATTGTACTGGTCCTTTCCTCTAGTTACTACATCCCCATTCTCCATAGCCCTATTAAAATCATAGGCTGGTGGTGTATAAAGTTTTACATAAGCATACAAGCCAGCTCCAATAATTATTAAGCATACTATAATTCTCGTAATAGCTTTCATATTAATCTCCTCATATTTCTCAATAATTCAATAATATATCAATATTATACCATAATTTTTAGAATTTATTTACTATTCCAATTTTTACATATATAATACTAAAGCTTATGAGCTGTTTGGAGGAAAATTTACATCAAAATATATATACTATAGACTTACAGATGTTCCCTCAAGTTATTCACAATACATAGTTAACAGAGCTTTATTATTGCATAGAAATACTATGGTTGCTCGAATCAAGTTTTCCGATAATTTTTACAATAGCTTCCAGTGCCATAATATATCCGTAGAATCCAAAACCACAAATCTGTCCTATACATGCCGGAGCTGTAACGGATTTTTTTCTGTATTCCTCTCTTCTATAGATATTACTTATATGTACTTCTACTGCGGAAATATTGACAGCCTTTAGAGCATCATAAATGGCTATGCTATAGTGGGTATAGGCAGCCGGATTTATAATTATACCGTCAAAACCCTCGTCATAAGCCCTATGAATATTATTTATGATTTCTCCCTCAATATTGCTTTGAACTATGTCCACCTCTATTCCCATTTCCTCAGCTTTTTTATTGATAAGATTTATTAACTCTTTGTAGCTTTCTTCTCCATATATATGCCTTTCCCTTATCCCAAGTTTATCCAAGTTAGGGCCATTAATAACTAAAATTTTCATGTTGCTCTCCTCCTCTGCAGATAGCAATGTAGCTTTCTATTATCTTCTCTGCTGCAGTTCCTATATCCTTTTCATTTTTAATAATAACATCACAACAGTTTTCATAAAGCTTATATCTATCCTTAATAATTTCAAAAATCACCTCTTCGCCAGAGTTTAGAAGAGGCCTGCCTTCTGCTTCTATATCTGCTGCAATATTCATTATTGGTCTGTCAATAAAAAATATAATACCATTTTTCTTCAGCAAATCCATGTTGGCACTTTTTTTTACCACTCCGCCTCCCGTTGATATTACTGCAGAATTCAATTTGCTTATTTCAAGAACAGCTTCACTTTCCAAAGCTCTAAAATATTCTTCACCTTTTTCAAATATATTTCTAATAGTGCTGCCTGCAGCTTTTTCTATATATTCATCCATATCTACAAAATTCATTTTCAGTTTTTCAGAAATCAGTCTGCCAATAGTGGTTTTACCACTTCCCATCATGCCTACAAGTACGATATTCTTGTTGAAGCCACTCATATAAACCTCCCCATTTCTTCGTAAATTTCTTCAACTACTTTTCTGTGAATTTTAGTATTCTGCCAGATTTCCTGTGAAGCTGCTGCTTGTGCTATAAGCATATAAAGACCGTTAGTGGTTTTAAGGCCAAGCTTTGAGGCCCGCTTTAGGAACAGAGTATTAAGGGGGTTATATATCAAATCTACTGCTAATGAAAATTTGAGGAGTATGTCCATGCTTACAGGACAATTTGTTATGTCAGGATACATACCACAAGGGGTACAATTGATGATTATGTCTTTATCCGTTAGCTTATCCATATTCTCATAGGATATTATCTTATAGCCCCTGGTATTTTTAAATTCAACCTTTTCAGGGTTTCTGCTGACAAGGATAACTTCTTTGATGTTATTATCTGCAAGATATTGGACTACTGCTCTGGAAGCTCCTCCAGTACCCAGTATTACTGCACTTTTATTATTAATATCTATATCTGAATTTATTAAGGCAGTACCAAAACCATAGTAATCCGTATTGTATCCTGAAAGCCTTCCATTTTTAAAGTCTATGGTATTTACCGCACCTATCTTTTGCGCTTCAGGAGAAATATAATCCAGGTACTGCATAACCTTTGTTTTATAAGGAATGGTCACATTAATTCCTTTTGCCCTAAGAGTTTTGAGTTCCACAATTTTAGATTCCAGCTCTTCTTCTTTTACCTCAAATAAATTATATAAACCCTTCAGGTTTAACCTTTTTAAAAGCATATCATGTATCTGAGGTGAATAACTGTGACCTAGCTTTCCTCCAATCAAGCCATATAGAGCATTTTTCATTTTCATTTTACCTCGCTTGTATGATTGTGGGGTATAGAATGAAGCTTTTCATTTATTTTTTCTGTCTGGACTTTTCTGCTTATGCGCATTAGCTCCTGAAGAAATTCTCTTAACTGACTTTTAACAGCTTCCTCTTCTATATTTTTAGTATATCTGTTTATAATTTGCTCTTCTCTAGATCTAACAAGCACCTCCATACCATTTTTCATTTTGTAATCCGCAACCCTGCAAACTATCTCCATCCTTTTTAGAAATAGCTTAACCAGAGCCTCATCAATTTCATCTATTTGCTTTCTTAAGTGGTCTAAATCTTCCATTATTCACCCTACCCTTTTTGTCAATTTAGCCTAATAAATCAAATATTCCTATGGCTGTAACCGCCTCAATTACAGGCAATGCTCTTGGGACAATGCAGGGATCGTGTCTGCCTTTTATCTCTATTATCCTATTTTCTTTTTCACAGATATCAACAGTTTTTTGAGCCTTGCCTATTGAAGGTGTAGGCTTTATACCAACCCTTAATATTAAGGGCATCCCATTGGTAATACCCCCGTTAATGCCTCCACTGTTATTACTGAAGGTCTTAATTATGTCACCCTCAATATAATATTCATCATTAGCTTCAGAGCCCTTCATACCGGTTACTCTAAAACCTGCTCCAAACTCTACTGCTTTTACTGCCGGAACTGAAAATAGCAAATGTGCCAGTGTGCTCTCTACTGAATCAAAAAAAGGTTCCCCAAGCCCTGGTGGTAGATTTATTACTGCAGTCTCTATTATTCCACCCACAGAATCCTTTTCATTCCCCGCATTAATAATAGCTTCTTTCATATTTTGCTCAATTTTTTTATCAAGCACAGGAAAGCTGCTTCCCTTCAATGTATTTAATAACTCACTGCCTACTCCCGCCATATCAAAAAACTCATCCTCTATCCTGCCTATACTCTTTATGTGACTTCCAATAATTATATTATGATTTTCAAGGATTTGCCTGCATACCGCACCTGCAAAAACAAGCGGTGCTGTAATCCTGCCCGAAAAATGGCCCCCGCCTCTGTAGTCATTAAAGCCCTTATACTTAATAAAGCCTGTATAATCTCCATGAGAAGGTCTCAATAAAGCCTTAGTCTTTTCATAGTCTTTTGAATGCTGGTCTGTATTGTAAATTACTGCGCATAATGGTGTGCCTGTAGTTCTGTTATTAAAATATCCACTCAATATTTGAAAGCTGTCCTCTTCTACTCTTGTGGTTGAAAGTTCACTTCTCCCTGGAGCTCTTCTTCTCATTTCTCTTTGTATGTAATCCATATCAAGCTCTACTCCTGCAGGGATACCATCAATATTTATTCCTATTGCCTTTCCATGAGATTCACCAAATATGGAAAGCTTTATTTTTTTACCCCAAACACCACTCATCAATTCTTCCTCCTAAATTCCTAAAATGCTTCCAAAAGTCCGGATATGATTTTTTTATACAGTCTCCATTTTTTATTATTAAGGGCTGTTTACATCTTGTGGAGGCCACTGCCATTGACATAGCTATGCGGTGATCATTCCAGCTGTCAACGGTTCCACCTTGAAGCATGTCTTTCCCTTCAATTATAAGCCCATCCTCCTGTTCCTTTATATCTGCCCCTATTTTATTAAGTTCACAGCTAATTGCCCTCAGTCTGTCTGATTCTTTAAATCGTAGTCTTCCTGCATTCATTATTTTTGTTGTTCCTCTGCTTAAAGCTGCAAGTACAGTAATTACAGGTACCAAATCTGGAATTTGTGATGCATCCACAATTGCTCCCTTGGTTTCTGATGGATTTGCTTTTACTCTATCTCCTTCTATGGAAATATTTCCTCCCATGCTCTTTATTACGTTTAATATATTCTTATCTCCCTGAAGGGAATCTATGTTTAATCCTGAGCATGCTATATCACTGCCTAGGGTACCAGCAGTAAGCCAGAATGCTGCCTGTGAAAAATCTCCTTCAATTTTGAAATCTGAAGCCTTATACCTCTGGCTTCCTCTTATATTAAGCTCCTTATAAGCATCGTTTTCAACACCTATTCCAAAGCTTTTTAAAACATTTAGTGTAAGATCAATATAGGGTTTGGATTCCAAGGCAGTTGTTATTATTATTCTAGAGTCTCCATCTAAAAGAGGCAATGCAAAAAGTAATCCACTTATAAATTGTGAGCTTATATTACCTTTAATTTTAATCTCTCCAGGCTTCAAATTCCCCTCTATAGTAAGCGGAAGTTTTCCTTCCATATTCCAGTATTTGATTTTCTGCAGGTCAAAAATATCATAATAAGGCTGCATTGGTCTTTCTGTAAGCTTGCCACTGCCTGAAAAAGTAACCTTCCCTCCTGCAGCTGCTGCAAGAGGAACCAGAAATCTTAATGTAGAACCTGATTCATAGCAGTATATACTGGAAGCTTTAATGTCCAAATCTCCTGAACCTTTTATAGTAAGAGAGTTTTTCATCTCCCCTATTTCCACTCCAAAGCTTTTCATTGCTGCACATGTAGCTGCAATGTCCTGAGAGAAACCTACATTCTCTATATTGCTGACTCCTTCCGAAAGCCCCGCACAGATAATGGCTCTGTGGCTTATACTCTTTGAGGCAGGAATTTCTACCTCTCCCTTCAGAGCACCAGGATTTATCATTACATGCTTCATAAAGTTCTCTCCTCATCCTTTTAGTAAATAACCTTAAATATAGTCACCTAATTTCACAATTTCAGTGATTTTTATAAAGGCCTCACCTATTCTTTTAAGCAGAATCAGATTAATACCCTCACTGCAGCCTTTCTTATCAAGTGCAATAGTTTCAAAAATATCCTCTCTGTTCATCTTTGGCATTTCATTTGGAAGCCCATATTTCTTTAATACTGTCTCAATAAGCTCTGAAGTACCCTTGTCTGTAATGCCCATCTGCTCACTCTTTCTTGTTATGGAAAGCATACCTATACCAACAGCTTCTCCATGAGTATATCTTTTATATTTAAAATATTTTTCTATTGCATGGCCTAAGGTATGCCCAAAGTTTAACAGCATCCTTTCTCCCAAGTCCTTCTCATCAATCTCAACTACGGACTTTTTTATTCTGCAGCAGTCATAAATAATGTCCTCTATATTATCTAACAGTTCCTTGTCATTTTCATATTTCAGCAGTTTAGTTATAATATTTTTATCCCTTATACATCCATATTTTATAACTTCCGCTAACCCATCATGTAAATATCTCTTATTCAGAGTTTTTAAAAACTCTGGATCTACGAAAACTGCTGCTGGCTGATAAAAACTTCCTACAAGATTTTTACCCCAGGGTAAGTCTACAGCTACCTTTCCCCCAATACTGCTATCCACCTGTGCCAATAGTGAAGTGGGTATCTGCACATATTGTATTCCACGAAGATATGTGGATGCTGCAAATCCCCCCAAATCTCCTACAACACCTCCACCAAAAGTAATGATTAAGTCATCTCTTTTAATATTAAAATCCAAAAATTCTTTGTAAATTTCCTGCAGTGTATCTAGTGATTTACTTTCTTCTCCTGGTTTTATTACTGCAATTTCAGTAATAAAACCATTTTCAGTTATAGCTTTCCTTAACATTTCACCATATAAACTATAAAGGTTATAATCTGTAACTATGGCGATTTTTTTTCCAGTAAAATTATCCTTTAGGTATTGTGCAAGTTCCTCTAATATGTTTTTTTTAATATAAATATTATAATTACCATTTTTATGTATAACATTAAGCATCTTCATTTTATAACATCATCCTTCTTATTTCTCCTGCACTGGTAAACATATTTTCCAGTACATTTCTATTTTCAGATTTTATGGCCTCTTTTATTTCCTTAAGCTCTTCCTCAAGCCTTTCAATCCCATCAATTAAATTATCGGAGTTTAATGTAAAAAGTTGTGTCCACAGCTTCGAATTAATATCAGCAACTCTAGTTGAATCCCTGAAGCTGCCGCCTATAAATTGCCCTGCTTCATTCATAAACCAACTGCAATTTATAAGTGAAACCGCTATAACATGAGGAAGCTGGCTTACATATGTCATTATTCTATCATGCTCCTCCACATTAATATATACTACATTTCTGCAGCCTATGGCTTTTGCCATTTTTTCTATAAGACTTATACTTTTTTCGCTATTTTTGCTGCAGGGAGTGATTATATAATTACAGCCTTTAAAAATATCTTCAGAGGAAGCGTCCAAGCCCCAGGATTCTTTTCCTGCCATAGGATGTGCTCCAACAAATTCTATGGTTTCCGGAAGAACTGAGTTTATCTCCTCTAACACCATCCTCTTTACTCCACAGGTGTCCGTTATTACAGCTCCAGTTTTAAAATTACCTATGTTATCTATAACAAATTTTACTGTATCTTCAGGGTAAAGAGCCATTATTATAAGATCAGCTTTTTTTAAAGCTTCATTACCATCCAAATACCCCTCGTCTATAATTCCCATACCTAAAGCCTTATTCAAAACACTTTCATTTTGATCAATTCCATATGTCTTTTTTGGTTTCAGTACTCTCAGTGCTTTTGCATAGGAACCACCTATTAATCCTAAACCAACTATTGCTATATTAAAATCCAAGCTAGCTTCATCCATTATATTTTCCTCCAAACCCTAGATTACCCTTTTTTGCATTTCTGCTATCTTTGTTAAATCCTTCATAAGTGCATTAAATTTTTCTGGTAGTATAGACTGCTGTCCGTCACACTTGGCATTAGCAGGATCATTGTGCACTTCTATAATTAACCCATCTGCACCAACTGCAACTGCTGCCATTGCAAGCGGCTGCACCATCCACCATATTCCTGCAGCATGACTAGGGTCTACTATTACAGGCAGATGGCTCAATCTTTTTATTGCAGGAATTGCACTCAGATCAAGTGTATTTCTTGTGTAATGTTCAAAAGTTCTTATGCCTCTTTCACATAGTATTATATTTTCATTTCCTTCAGACATAATATACTCAGCAGACATTAAAAGCTCCTCAATGGTAGCAGATAACCCTCTTTTAAGAAGTATAGGCTTTTTTGTTTTACCTAGTTCTTTAAGGAGTTCAAAGTTCTGCATATTTCTGGCCCCTACCTGTATGATATCAACCTCCTCAATAAATTTATCAATCATATCCGCCGACATAATTTCTGTAATTACCGGTAATCCCGTTGCCTCTCTTGCTTTCTTTAACAGCTCCAATCCATCCAGTTTAAGTCCTTGAAAGCTGTAGGGTGAAGTCCTTGGTTTGAATGCTCCACCTCTTAAAAAACCTGCACCACTTTCCTTGATTTGTCTTGCTATTGTTATAATCTGTTCTTCACTTTCTACAGAACAGGGACCCGCTATTATGGCAAGCTTACTGCCTCCTATTGTATTTTCCCCTATTTTTACAACTGTATCATCCGGATGGAACATCCTGTTAGCAAGCTTATAAGGCTGCTGTACCTTCATAATTGTCTTTACATATTCATTGGCTTCAATTTTGCTCACATCAAGCCCTGTAGTGTCTCCTATAATCCCTAATATGCAGTAATTTTCCCCCTGAGCTACACTTACTGAGCAGTTTTCATGCTCTATCCGCTCTTTCAGTCTATTTACTTCTTCCATTGGGGTATTTGTTCTCATAACTATCACCATAATGGCGCCTCCTCATAATGTGAATAATTTGTTTTTCATTTTTATGTAAAAAAAATAAGGCTCAAATGAGCCTTATAATAAACTTAGGGTTGCACAGCTTAAGGTGCAGGAACACACTGTTTAAAAAATTTTCTGTAATTATATAACTCATCATAAAGGGAAAATATTTTATTTTTACAAAACAAATAACCAGCGCTATAATAATAGCCCCAGCTATAGTTAATATAATATTTTGCATTGTTTCCCTTTGCAATGATATTTTGCATAATGCTACCTCACATAACAACTTACATGATTTATTATATGTTTTTATAAATTATGTTTATTATATCAGTTTGATTCTTAATGTCAATACAATTGATACACTGGCGCTCTCCACAGGATTTGACCCTACAGCCTACTGATTATGTCTTTATTTCTTTATACAAAGAAGATTGTTTGCAATAAGTAGCAATTTGGCAAGCTAAAATATACATTTATAACACCTATATTTAGCTTGCACCTCAAAACCTGCATCTAATGCTGAATTTAATTCATCGGTGGAATTTTCATCAATGAAATATACAATTTCCTTTATTGCACCAAATTCATTATATAATTGGGTAAGCATTTCATTAATTAAGATACTTTCAACACCCTTATTTTTATATTTCTCATCAACAAATAAGCCAAATACTTCTGCACTATCCTTAACAATCTTAACAAAAATACTCCCGTGAATCTCTTCATTTTGCCTAAAAACCAATGTTCGAAATCTATCTATATCCTTTTGCAAATTTTGGCTATTATAATACATTTCTAAAGGAATAGCATATTTGTCATGAAACCTAGCATATTCCTCAAAATTGTTTTTGTTAATTTCCTCTACACAATCATTCTTTTGATTTGTATGGGGTTCCAAATTACATATTCTTGTAACAATACTAGCTTCATTGCACTCAATATTTTTTCTCTTAAAATATTCATTTGCATTTTTGTTGGTAAAAGGTATTCCAGTAATAAAAAATTGATATCCAACTAATTGATTACTTATATGCTTAATAAACTCATCTGCAATTTGGTCATAATCACCCTTCACTAAAAATACCTTTGTTTGAGCATATTTTTCATCGGTTATCCAAAAATAAAGACAAATTCCACATAATATACCCTGATGATAGCAAGCTATTACATTACTGCTATCATCATTTATAAATTTCTCAATATATGCTTTAAGCTCTATAATTGATTCTTCTCTTGGATAACTAGCATTCAGGTTATCCTGGCTCAATTCCCATGCAAAATCAATTATTTCTTCAATATTACAAATTGTTTTTATCACAATTGACACCTCATTTGTTATAAAATTATAATATTCATTATTATTTAGATCCTCCCAATTTTTAACTTGTTAAATTAAAACATCTACCACATTATTGATAGTATATCATAAAATGTTCTAATTTTACTGTTATAATATATTTAGAGATGTTGGAGGGAAAGAAGATGAATACTTGTGGAAACTGCATTTGGTTTGAAAATTTTGTGGGTGAAAGAATAGGTGTGTGTAGATGTGGTTCTACAGATGAAGAGGTTTCAGTAGATAAAAAATGTACCAGTATAAAATATGAGGAAAAAATATATAAGGATAATATAAACAGTATTAATTATAAAATCTTTGAATGAACGAGTGCATTTTATAATATAAAAGTGTACCATTCCAACCACTATCCCATATAATTAAGTTTGCGACGACAAATTATGTGGGAGGTATTTGAGGTGATTGAAATGGTGCAGTATGAGTATATCAGATTTTTGCGTTACAACAAAGGAATTCCCAAAATCTTATTCATTCTTAATTAATTTCAATAATATCATAGTGTTTTCCCGTCGAAAAACCCCCATTTTACCATTATATTTAACATAAAATTTTTAAAGCAAAGTGCAACTTAAAACAAAAGTAGTTGCACTATTATACTGTTTATTACGTAGCGGCGTTTATCTTCAAATATAAGCTATGTAGGCTTCCTAACCCCTCAGACATAGATTCCCCTCTTTAATATCTTATTGCTATAATAAAGTCTTATAATGTGTTTAAATTCCTATATACAGGGTAATCATTAATTACATTACTATATAGTCATTGCCTGTTGTTTTCTAAGCTATGAAAATCTTTTATCAAAAAAGGGACATATGTCCCTTTTTAAGCAACGGGCTATTTAACTGTTCATACTACAACTAAGTTGTAGTACCCTGTAATATAGCCATCAAGCAACAACATTTTTGGGTTATAACTCACCCTTAGAGAATAGGGTTGCTCCCTGTCCTATCAAAGTTGTTTACCAGAAGATCCATCTGGAAGGTGCTTTTGTACCTACAGTGTATAATACTACTATACACTATTGTTATAATATATCTCGGTAATATCTTCAACATCTTGCTTATTTATACATCAAGCTATACATCATATCCTCTTGCTGTATCCTTTTTTTGATCAGCTTTGGATAGTATGGAAACATAAAAATGCCCTGATAATCAGGGCATAGCTCTATTTGCTCTTATATGAGAGTATCTTTAGTTTTGGCTCTGTTAAAGAATAGTGTTGATAATATACTATATTTTAAGGGAACTCGTTAAAGTTCCCTTAATTCACATTTTTGAAGATTACGAATTCTTCTTTATGTATATTCTTAATGCCTTGATTAGTAGATAAATTAAGTAAATTACTATTACGGTTGGTACAATTGCGATAAATAACAAAAAAGTTATCTTGTTCAATAAATTCCCCTCCCCATTGTATTAATTCGACCTAAATTGTAGTTATCCATTCCTTTAATTATATATCATATAATCTCAAAATTACAATTATTTTACACAGATTATACATAGATTGCTTCTCTAACTCTAAAATCCTTTAATTTAGTATCAATATGAGATGTATGGGATTGTACTAAAAGGTTTTTACTCTTAATTGTGCCTTTTTCTGTGTTAAAGACTTCTAACCATTTAAACCAATACATGTAATTAGCAAGATATTTAGTTGCAACACCATTAAACCTATCCATCCACTTCTTGAGTTTGCTATGGAAAGCATTGATATGCTGTATATGATATATGCCTTCCTTATGCTTACCACGCTTGATTTGTTGAAGTTCTATACCTAAATTTTGTGCAAACTGAATATAACTCTTATGAGAGTCGGTACAAAGGATGGCTTCATCCTCAATCCTACCATCAAAGAGCCTTTCTAAATCTGTATGTTTCATTCTTCCTTTACATATAAGTTCAGTTATAAGGTTTCCTGTTCTATCCATAGCACATAAAACGCAGACCTGTTCCTTCGAGATACCTCTTTTTCTCTTTTCATCTTTACTGCTATAACTACCCTTAACACCTCTTTTATGGGCTTTACGTGGCATTGTAAAAACAGTGCTTTTCTTATGGAATAACCATTTATCATGCATTTGGCATATTGTATCCATTGCTTAACATTTCTCTTACTATTATGCTTCGGAGAGAGTGTAAAGTCAGTAAAAGTCTTTCCATCTCTTGTCTGCTTTAACTCTGCTAATGTAGCATAACTTAGAACCTCACCAACATTCATATTAATTGTGTCTTTCCCTATTATTAATCGTTGTGAGTTTTAAAGTAACTCACTTTACACTATCCAATAGGCTTACCGCCCCGATTTTATCCCCTTTACTGTTATTGATGTAGAATTTAGCAGTGGTTTCTACTGTACTGTGATCTGCCAGTTTACTTACGGTAGTTAGTGGAACCCCCTTATTGATTAGCCTTGTACAGAATGTATGACGGAAAGTATGTCCTCAGAGTTACCCTTGTTAGTGTATTTCTCAAGAATTGTATTGACTACGTCTCTCTGAATTGCTCCCCTTTGACCGAGGATTAGGTATTCAGAATCCTTGTATGGATTATTATTCCTTTCAACCAAGTATTCCTTAATTGTTTCTAAGGCCTCAGACTTTAGGGGTATTTCCCTCACCTTTTCGCCTTTACGGATGATTTTGTGGTGTCCTGTAAGAATGTCAACGTTTTTTAGCTTTATGGATAAAGCTCGCTGACTCTGACACCAGTGAACATCAGTAGTTCTATTATCATCTTGTGCCTTAGATTTTCTTTCTTCTGATTCTGTATGTAGAACAGCAGCCTTCCATATTGATTTACTGTAAGAACCTTCACTTGATGTTCTGAGCCTAAAGCTACTTTTACCCTGTCCTTTCTCAGGTCAACAATATTTTCCTGCATGTATCCTTTCTCAATGAGGAAGTAGTTGAAGGCTTGTGTGCTGTTGATTTTCTTGTTGATTGTTGCAGTTTCGTAGTTATTCTCTAGTAAGTAGTTCTTGTAACTTGTGACGAAGAATCTTTTGAGGTTGCCGTCAAATTCAATCCCCATCACTTGTAGATATTTCAGTAGCCCAGAAATGTCTCCGATGTAACTGTGTATTGTCTTAGGGCATTTTTCATTTTCCAAGGGGTTCATTTTGAAATTTTCTATTATTGTTATCATTGTTTTAATCCTCTCTCACATGTCTTTACATGACAAAAGGACTAACACAGAAATTTTCCTTTCCATGTTAGTCCTTTACTTTTATTATTTTACCTTGTCACTGCCGAATTATTATTATGTAGTTAATCATACCCTAGTTTAAGTTAGAAAAATATATTATACTAGCCAAGTTACCTATTTTGTTAAATCGTAATATTTTTTACAGTGACCTTCGTCATCGTTTTGTAATCAGAAAATCGAACATAGCAGGTATTTACTATCACATTTATACGGATTGTTTTTTTCTATGGGTATCACAAAAATATTAACAGCATGGTAAGTTGCGATCAAATCCAAAAATATTACAATTTTTAAAGCATATCCCAATTCTGAGATATATGTAACCCCAAAAACCACACAAATTATTAGCAATAGTAATGCTGAATATCCATATGGAGGACCATAACACATACCACATGCTTTGCATTTAGATCTGTATTTGATATTCATGGTTGCCTTATCTATAATACTTATTGTTTTCTCTGCACAATGAGGGCATTTGTACATTTTCATCGAACAAGCTCCTTTCAAGAATAGACATTTTAGTGGTGTTATTTATTGAAATAATACTCCAATAACTTGTGACGAAGAATCTTTTTAGAATCCCCTCAAATTCTGTTCCCATTGTTTGAAGATATCTCAAAAATGCTGTAATATCTCCAACGGCATTGAATTATCTTAGCGCTTTTGCCATCCTCCACTAGATTTATTTTGCAGTCAATTTCTCAAATATTATGCAGCTAGGTTAATTTATTAATGTAATTCTATTTTACCCATTCTGCTATTCGTTCCCCTTCCTTAAGACCATCTCTTTTATAATAAAATACCGTCCCTACTCTAAACTCTATATTTTTTGCGACAATAAAGTGCTTAACTGGATTCTTATCAAACTCCTCATCTAGAACTATACAAATAACTAAATCTTCAAATCCATCAAAAAGTTTAGGTAATAACTCTTTACGCTCCTCATTTGTTGCAAATCTAAATTTAGCGTAATTAAAATTAGTTGAACATGAAATATAAGTCGTTTCATAAAAATATATCTCGATATCATGATAGTATCCAAAATCGTGACTGCCAGCAATTATTAGTGTATCCTTACCTGAAAACCCTATAATTCTAAAATCATCTATGTTTTTAGCAGTTAACTCCTCATTCAAGTTATTAAAAATTTCACACATAATAAATCTCCTTCTCTAACTAATTAATATACTACTGCTGGTAATACACTAGGATAGGGAACAATTGATGGTAATCCTGATGGATTAATCGGTATTATATAAACACCATTTTCATTTCCCATGAGTGTAAACATTTTTCCCTGCATAATATAGTTATTTATCGTGCCATTTTTCTCAAGAAACGAAACCCTTACACCATATTCATAACAATCACTTACAGCAATTACTTCTCCCCTTGGTCTCTGCCACCATTCCTTCATCGGAACTATTTTATTTAGCGTATCTTCAAGAAAGGTGTTAGGTTCAAATTTTCCTTTAGAACCTCCACCACCTAAACCTCCTCCGTTAAAATCATCATCATTTGGGTCTTGTGTTGGAATATGAGTATCATTCCATGCACTAGAATTATAAGCAGAGCTTCTTTCATTGCCTACATTGTCCTTATACCATGTTGTACCATCCTTGCTTAGCCACCATTTTCCGCCTATACCACCTCCAGACTTTTGAATTCTAACAGTCCATCCATTTGCACTATTGCTACCAGTTGGTGCATTTGCATAAGGGTTATGACCATGAATCTCATACTTTATCCCTGAAGCATCCGTCCATCTATATTTATATCCTGCTTCTATCCTACCTGGCTCGGGTTTAAATCCTACATCGATTGCATCAGCTGGTATTCTTGAAAAAATCTCTTTAATTGATGCCCCTTTAAGGTTGGAGAAATCTCCAACGTTTCCATTACCCAATTTCACAGAACCAAAAGCCATTGATACCTTAGGATTACCCGCCCCCATAGCAACACTTGAATCAGTTTGATTTGAGTATTCAGCTCCGCTCTCTACCCTGTTTGGTGGTGCCACAGGATTTGTATCCTCATCTCCAAAAATACTCTCTCTTACGTGTCCACTAGGATCATAGTAAACAAGTGGATTGTTTGCACAATACATATACAAATTCAAGCTAAGTGGATCATTTGAATCTCCTCTATAGGTATCCTCCTGCAAAAACCTTGCTGTTTCAGGGCATACATTCAGCATTATATTTGTTGTTTACAGCCTTTCCATCAGCAATTATTACCTTCAACCTTCCTAGCTTATCATATATCTTTGTAGTGATATTTCCTTTGGGGTCTGTAGTTGTTTCAGCATATCCACCATTTTTTATAATAGAATTATTTTCACTATTATCTATTTTATCATAAATAAATGTAGACTTGCCAATACCAGGTACTGTTTTAGTGGTGACCCTATTTAGTTCATCGTAGGTTCTAGTTGTTGTTCCAGTGGAATCTGTCATGTTAAACTGGTTACCGTTATTATCATAGGTATAATTTATGCATATGTCGCCAACAGCTTCATTAAGCTTTCTGCCATGAATATCAAAAATATAATTTGTTGTTTTTCCATTTCTGTCAGTCCTTGATTCCAGCTGTCTGTCAGCAAAGTAGGAATAGGTCTCTATTTTCATAGTATCGTAAGCAAGGTTTCCTGCTGTGCCTGTCACGCCCCCAGCATCAATTTTTTTTATAACCTTATTGGCACAATTGTATTCAAAGGTTAAAGTGTTGCCCTTACCATCAGTTTGAGTAAGCATATTATTATTAAGGTCATAAGTATATACCTTATCTCCTGCTATCCTACAAAATATTACATTAATTTTATATACCATCTATTTAATATTATAGCTTTATAATGCAGAAGTGCAGCAGATTTAGTCAAAAGTGCCGTATTTGGTTATCCTTTCTATATGAAATAAAAAAAATCAAGAGTTTAATTTCTTAAACCCTTGATACACTGGTGCTCTCGACAGGATTTGAACCTGCGGCCTACTGATTACGAATCAGTTGCTCTACCAACTGAGCCACGAGAGCACGCACCCTCATTTTACTACAACTGTCCTGCAAATTCAATGTGGTTTTCTTCTTCACTAATGCCTAAATATACCAGTTTAACCCCATATATTTTGAATAGAATAAATTATATAGTGCATAGCTGTTCTTTTTATCAATATCTTCTCCTTTCTCCTGTTTTTAGACTTTGACTTTCTTTGACCTTTTACTTATAATAATGTTAAAGAAACAAACAAAATAGTTTCTAAATAAATATTTTAAGGAGGTATCTTACATGTTTGAATTGGTTCCTTTCAGAAAAAACAATACAGGTATAAGTAAAAAAGGTGACTATTTCGAAGACATGCTGGCAAACTTCTTCGGTGATACTTTCTTTAGCCCCATGTTTAACGAAGGAAGCTTCAAGGTTGACTTAAAAGAGAATGAAAATGAGTACTTGGTAGAGGCTGATTTGCCAGGAGTTAAAAAGGACGATATAGATATTGACTATAACTTAAACTACTTGACTATCTCTGCTAAGAAGGAAAGCTCTTCTGAAGAGAATGATAAAAACAATGGCTATATTAGAAGAGAGAGACATTATGGAGAGTTTAAAAGGAGCTTCTACATTGACAATGTAAATGAAGATAACATCCATGCAGAATTTCAAGATGGAGTGCTAAAGCTTGTGCTGCCAAAGGAAACTCACAGCAAGAAAAATAAGAGAAAAATTGAAATACACTAAAAAATCAAGGGTGCCCTCTTTTATGGGAGCACCCCTTTTTGCTACTGATGTATTACATCTAAGCGGCCAAATTTACTGAATTGACCAAGCCATGCCAGCTTAACGGTTCCCGTAGGACCATTTCTCTGCTTTGCAATTATACACTCAGCTACATTTTTTTCTTCTGTTTCCTTGTTATAGTATTCATCTCTATATAGGAACATAACTAAATCCGCATCCTGCTCAATAGAACCAGATTCTCTAAGGTCCGAGAGCATTGGTCTATGGTCTGCTCTTTGCTCCGGTGCACGGGAGAGCTGTGATAGTGCCACCACAGGACACTGCATCTCCTTTGCCAGTGCCTTTATAGAACGGGAGATTTCTGAAACCTCCTGCTGTCTGCTTTCTGTGCCGCTAGAGCCTGACATAAGCTGTAGATAATCCACTATTATAAAATCTATTCCATGTTCTATTTTTAACCTTCTGCACTTTGATCTCATCTCCATTACAGAGGTTCCTGCAGTATCATCAATAAATATTTTAGCTGATGCTAAAGGCCCTGCTGCCCTTGCAATGTTTTCCCAGTCCTTATCCTCTAGGTTTCCTGTTCTTAGCTTTAGCATATCTACATTTGCCTCAGAGCAAAGCAGCTTATAAGCCAGCTGCTCCTTGGACATTTCTAAGGAAAATATGGCTACATTTTTTCCTGCCCTAAGAGCGGCATGCTCCGCTAAGTTTAATGCAAAGGTGGTTTTACCCATAGAAGGTCTTGCTGCTATAAGTATCATATCACCCTTTTGAAAGCCTGAGGTTTTAGAGTCAAGCTCAGGAAATCCAGAGGGAATTCCGGTTATTTGTCCTTTATTATTATAAAGCTTTTCAATTTCTAAAAAGCCTCTCTCAAGCACTGTGTTCATAGGTTCAAAATCACTGGTGCTCCTCTTTTCAGCAATATCAAAAATCTGCTTCTCAGCTGCATCAAGCACCTCTATAACATTGCTTTGTTTGTTATAGCTCTGCTCTATTATCTCTGTAGAGGCCTTTATCAGTCTTCTTAGAATAGACTTTTCCTCTACAATGTTTATATAGGAATGCATATTCGCAGTGGTGGGTAATGCATTAAAGACCTCTGTAATGTAGGTAATTCCCCCTGCTGCATCAAGCTTTTCTGAAGACTTTAAACTCTCAAAAAGAGTTACCATATCTATAGGAATATCCTTTTGATATAGATCTACCAGAGAGTTAAAAAGCACCTTATGACTATCTTTATAAAAGTCCTCAGCCTTTAAGACCTCTGTAGCTTGTGCTATAGCGGTCTTATCAAGCATCATGGCTCCCAGCACACACTGCTCGGCCTGCATATTATGAGGTAAACTCTTAAGAGGTGTATCCATAGTTCATCTCTCCTCCAAGGCCTTATTCAACAAAGGCTATTTTCATAAGCTCCTCAATGGTGGCTACTGTTCTAACCTCTATGTCCTGAAGGTTAGAGGGTACTTCCTTGGCATTATCCTCTGGCACAACCACAAGCTTAATGCCCTTACGTCTAGCCCCATATATCTTTTCGAAAATTCCTCCTACAGGCTTTACCTTTCCCCTTAAGGAAATTTCACCAGTAATAGCCATATCCTGTCTAATTGGTTTATTTAAAACTGCACTTATTATGCATATGGTTATGGCAGCACCTGCAGAGGGACCATCAATCTTTCCTCCACCTACCGCGTTTACATGTACGTCAAAATCCTTAAGGTCAATATCTGATACCTTTCTTATTACAGAAGCGGCATTAAACACTGAGTCCTTTGCCATGGAACCTGCTGTGTCATTAAATCTTATGCTTCCCTTTCCCGCTTCCTTGGCATTAAATACTGCTACCTCTATTTCTATAGTAGAGCCAATATATCCGCTGACGCCTAGCCCATAGACATGGCCTACCTCCTGCTTTCCTGTACCCTCTACTTCCTCCACAGGAGTCATTCTAGATATTGAAAGTACTTCTTTTAAATCATCAAGCTTTAGCAATTTTGGGGAAGTCTTTTTTGCTCTGTTTTTATAAAGGGTATAGCCATATACATCAGCTAGGATGTTAACAGCCTTTCTTCCCTCTATAGTATAGCGACTTATAAGTTCTGCCACCCCTTCTTCTAATCTTATCTTAAGCTTTTCTGCCGCAGAGGTTACTATCTTTTCGATGTCTACTGCAGATAAGGGCTCAAAGTATACCTCGGTACACCTTGATCTTAAGGCTGCATTTATCTGATGGGGTTCTCTTGTGGTGGCTCCTATTAGTACAAAGTCTGCAGGAGCTCCCTTCTCGAAGAGATATTTTATATATTTAGGTGTGTTTTCATCATCTGGATCGTAATAAGAGGATGAAAACTCCACTCTCTTATCCTCTAGCACCTTTAAAAGCTTATTTTGAAGAATCTCATCTAGCTCTCCAATTTCATCAATAAATAAAACTCCTCCATGAGCCTCAGTTACTAAGCCAGGCTTTGGCTCTGGAATGCCAGTTTCAGCTAAATCCCTCTTGCTGCCCTGATAAATTGGATCATGCACAGAGCCAAGCAGAGGATTTGTTATTTCTCTAGGATCCCATCTTAGAGTAGTACCATCTACCTCCACAAACTTTGCCTCTTCATGAAAAGGTGTATGCTTTAATGCTTTTGCTTCCTGCAGCGCCAGCCTTGCAGCAGTGGTTTTACCTACTCCTGGTGGACCGTATAATATTATGTGCTGTGGATAAGGAGAAGCCATCTTTGATATAAGGGATCTAATGGCTCTTTCTTGTCCAATTATTTCTGAAAAGCTCTCAGGTCTAAGCTGAGATAAAATGTTTTTGGTTAACTTTTTTGAATCTAGAATCTCCAGCTGAGCGTACCTCTTTAAGGTCTTTGCATTTTCTGGACCCTTCTGCTTTTTAATAATGCCCATGCGCACTTCGTCCATGTATTTATCCTGGCGCTCCAGCATTATCTGCTCAACCTGCTCCTCTATTTGATTTTGTACATATTTTCTTGCTATGGCATCGGCTATCCAGTAGTTTAAATCCTCTAGAGCACTGTTTAAGTTTTTCTCTGTAGGAACTACCTCTATTCCCTTACCATCACTTGCTATCTTTATTAGTGCATATATTCTTTTATATGGGTCATCACTGTGGATATAGCTTTGAAGCTTAAACTTTACTATTCTTGCCTTTAATGCACCCTCGTCAAGCACATTCTTAAGCACTTCAAAAAGTACATCTATCTGGCTTTTTAAAGGTGCTCCCTCCACTAAATCCCTCTCTATATCCTGCAATTTAAACTGAGATTTCACTCTTTTTCTCCTCTCTTATTCTGTCACTGCTGTAAAGTCTATTGAGCATCCGAAACAACTACCTTTATCTTAGTTGAAACCTCAGGATACACCTTTACTTCTACATCATAGCTTCCTGTTTGTCTTATTGTTTCTACAACAATTTTCTTCTTATCGATATTTACACCGTGCTGGGCATTTAATGCCTCTGCCACATCCTTGCTTGTAATGGAACCGAAAAGTCTTCCACTGTCACCGCTTTTTACAGTGATCTTTACTTCTTTATTCTTAAGCCCCTCTGCTATCCTTTGAGCTTCTTCAATTTCTGCAAGCTTTTTTCTTCTCTCTGATTCCTTTTTCTGATTTAACATATTTAAATTTGCATCTGTAGCCTCTTGAGCTAGTTTTTTAGGAAACAAAAAGTTCCTTGCATATCCATCGGAAGCGTTAATAACCTCTCCCTTTTTTCCTACTCCTTTTATATCAGCTAATAAAATTACCTTCATTTCTTTTCACCTTCCCTTAAGTATTTATCTATGGCATCCCTGAGTTTCTTTTCTGCCTCCTCCAGAGTGATATTTAAAAGTCTCGTACCAGCTATGGTCATATGGCCGCCGCCACCAAGGGATTCTAAAATGAGTTGAACGTTTACCTCACCAAGGGATCTTCCACTTATTAAAACTTCATTCTCTATTTTAACAAGAACGAAGGAGGATTGAATACCTGTAATATTTAACAACTCATCCGCTGCTTGGGCAGCCAGTACAGGGTCTTCTATTTCTGGTGGACAAGCTGCAATTGCTACTCCATTTTCCACCTTTGCAGTCTTTAATATTTCTGCTCTTTTAATAAAGGTATCAAGATTGTCTGCAAATAATCTCTTAACCTCTATGGTATCAGCTCCTAATCTTCTTAGAAAGCCTGCAGCCTCAAAGGTTCTCACCCCAGTTTTAAAATAAAAATTCTTAGTGTCCACACAGATTCCTGCCAGCAGTGCCTCTGCTTCAATTCGCTTTAGCTTTGGTTTTTCAGTCATATACTGAATCATTTCTGTAACCATTTCTGAGGTAGAGGAGGCATAGGGCTCTACATAGGTTAAAAGAGCTCCCTCAATGGCATCTGCAGATCTTCTGTGGTGATCTATTATTACAATTCTTTTGCTGTGCTTTACAAGGTCATAATTTTGAACGTAGCCCTTAGAATGTACATCTACCAGCACAAGCAGCGTATTATCATCCTGATGTGCCCTATAGCCTTCATTATCTGTAAAGGCATTTTCATAGTCCTTATCTGCATTAAACTCATCTAAAACCTGCTGTATGGAACCATTACTCTGCTCAAGAATAATAGAGCATGGCACATCTAAGGATCTTACAGTGCTGTAGAGACCAATAGCAGCGCCAAGACAATCTATATCTGCATTTTTATGCCCCATAATAAAGACCTTGGAGCTTTCGTTTATTAGATCTACCAGTGCGTGAGCTATGACTCTTGCTCTTACCTTAGTCCTCTTTTCAAACTCCTTGGTTTTTCCACCATAAAAGGACAATCTGTCTCCACGCTTCACTACCACCTGATCTCCTCCACGCCCAAGAGCAAGCTCCTTTGCTGACATGGCAAGGTTATAGTTTTCAAGGGGGGATTCAGCTCCTCTTCCCACTCCTACGCTTAAGGTCACAGCAAGAGTATTGCCATTATTGATCTCTCTTACTGTATCTAATATATCGAACTTTTTCTCAATTTCCTTCACTATGTGTTTATCCTGTACCACCAATATATATTTATTTGAAGCATATTTTTTAACTAAGGCACTTAAGCTCTGAGCGTAGGCGTTAATGCTGCGTTCTACCTCAGCAATTAAAAGAGGTTTTTTATCCTCCTCTGTGCTTTTTATAACCTCATCAAGATTGTCTACCTCTATTAGTAATACGGTATTCTTTTCCTCTTCAAACTTTTTATTAAGGACTTCAAATTCGGTTACATCATAAAAATAAGCTAGGATAATTCTGTCTGAGGAGTTCTTATCACTCATTTCTATAATACTGGTGTACAAATCATAGTATTTTCCCTTTAGCTCTACTCCAAGGTAACTAGTTTTCTTCTCCTCCAGCACCAGCTGGGTATTAAAATCCTTTAAAATACCTTGGATATTCTCCCCCAGCACATCATCCTCTTTCAGTATTTCCTGAAAGTTTTTATTATACCAAAGGATATTGCCCTCTGCACCAATAATAATTAATGGAAAGGGTAGCTTCACCAAGGTGTTTTGAGTAGCTATGTCTAGCTTGCTGGAAAAGTCCTCTATAAACTTTTTCCACTCATTCTTCTTCTCCTTGGACTTTTGTATATTGTATATGACTAATATACCGTATCCTATAAGTGCCACAGAAGCAGGTACAAATTGCCCCACGGCATAGAGTACCACTATTAGGACAGCTATAAAAACCATATAAAGCTTGTTGCTAGGACTAAAATATGTATATTTGTCTTCCATAGTGTTCTCCTACTTTTTATTAAACAATCTTTCTGGATCGAGTTTTCTAAAGTCCATAATCATATCTATTAGGCCCAGATAGAAGAAAATAATATCAAACTGCATCATTATAATTATAACCACAATGGCCATAAGAGTGTTCCATGTCTTGAAGCGATACTTTAAGAAATACACAGTAAGTGCTGCACCGTCAAAGGCTAGGATTATTCTTGCAATTACTATTATAAAGGTAATAAAATATTGAGCTTGGGGCATTCCAACCTTTATAAGAATAAGCCCTAAGCACACTAGAATTATAAGTAGTGCTCCCATTCTGTTGTTTACATAGAGTGATGTAAAGGGTGGCAGGGGCTTCATCTCATATTTGAGTTTTTTAAGTATGAGTCTGGTAACAAAATAATCTAACACTGCTACTATTAGCACAGATATTGCAGCACTGCCTGGTAAAAGCTGCTTTAGAAGCTCTGTAGTAATCCTAGGAAAAACCCTGTCAAATTGGGCTAGCTGATCCTCAGTAAGCCCCATGGATTTATACATGCTTATTGCTGCATCCCTCTGTGCATTTATCATGTCTATTAATTTCCAAAAGCTATCTATGGCACCCTTTAGTCCATTTGGTGATAAAAACCATACAAATATGGCTCCATCCACCACCACACCTATGATTATTGCCAAAGACAGGAAAAATATAGTTTTCCCTGCAGATTTTTTATTAACAATACTGTACCCTAGCACCAGAGACAATAGTGAAAAGTTAATCACCATGCCTAAAGCCTGAATGGGACCTATCATAATACCCACTATTATTCCTGTGGCTACTATAGATGCAAGCATAGGTTTAAGACCATGTCTTATGAATAATACTGCTGCAGGTATTGGCAATACTATAAGCTTTAAAAACCCTAAGCCTGGAACAAATGCTGACATAAGCATTATAATGACACACAGAGCCGTCATAAGCCCTGCTTCTACTGTAGTTTTAGATGAGAATCCTGTATTATTCATTTTATCCTCCTGTGAAGAAGTTAGCCTCTATCCTCTAGATATTCTAAGAGCTTGCTTAAGTCTCCTCCATTTTTCTCTATATTGTCTCCCTCGAAAATTCCTTCCTGAAGCTTTTCCTTTATATTTTTATCCACCTCTTTATGACTATAGCCTAATCTATCCCCTAGGATATAAAGCACCGTTATTGCCCCGGAAATACATTGGAGTATAGACTCTTTTGCTACGTTGCTGCCTCTGGTAAGAAGTTTGTAAAAATCTCCTATAAGGCATAGAAGCTCAGCCTTTAGTTCTTCAATGATTTTCACATTTGTCATAATGTTAAACTCTTCTCTTTTCATTAACTCCTTCCCCCTTTGAGCCTATAGTTTTATTTTAGTGATATTTATACTTTAATGCAACTATAAGCTTAATATTAGAGGGTTTTGTTATGCGACAAAATAAATAGGCCCAGCATGCAAACATGGCCTTTGCATACTGAACCCTTAAGGGATGATTTTTAGCTGCAATTTAATGAGTGGATAGTATACCCCATTCTCTACACTTTTTCTCTACTCTTAAGAAGATAAAGCTGCCTGCAAACCATAGTATCACCATGGCTAAGCTTATTATTGCAAACTCAGTTTTCAATGAGAACAGGGGAGTCTGGCCTATAAGAAGAGCTCGGCTGCTATCATACACATAGGTTAGTGGAATTATTAAGCTTATAAATAATAATCCTCTTGGCATAACCTTTATAGGGAAAAAGGAACCTGAAAAGCCCGAGGTTATGCTGCTTGTCAAATCAATAATTCCATTGGCCTCCTTTGCCATTAGTACTAGTGCAGCCACGGCAAGACCTAGACCTAACATTCCTATTAACCCTGGAATGAGAAACAATATGGCCTTAAATAGATTTGCATTTATATTAAAGCCAAAAGCAAAGTGGCATACAATGCCTGTAATTATTATCTCAAAGGTAGTAGCACAAAAATTAAAGCTGCTTTTACCTACTAGTAGAAGAACCCTGCTGACAGGAGCACTCCAATTAGACTCTAAAACCCCCTGTCTCATCTCCTCCTTCAAGGAAAAGCCCATGGTCCAAAATACCGTAGATACATACCCTGATATCATATAACCTATAACCAAAAATCCTACGAAATCGGAATTGCCAGTATATTGCTGAAAGCCTGAGAGCTCTCCAGCCTCACTAAAGGTTTTACCCATAAAGTAAAAGGGAGTAATCCACATTAAGGGGTCAAACAGTGTCATAAGCATATTTATAGGATAGCGAAAATACATTCTCATGCCTATTAAAAACCTAGCCCTTATAACTCTTAGTGCATGTTTAAAATTCATATTTCCACCTCCTAAAATCTCTCTAGCGATCCAAATTCTTTGACTTTGTTTTCTGTACCCCTAAAGGCTATTCTACCCAGGAGCAAAAATATAAGCCCCTCAAAAATACATATTAGAATATCACCCTTTATGGCAGATAGAGCTGTTCCTTTTATCATCACCTCTCTACTTATCTCTATTCCATAAGTAAAAGGAATGAACTTTGAAGCTGTCTGAAGCAGTTTTGGCATTACAGCTATAGGAAAGGTTATTCCGCAGACTATCATCATAATTCCTCTTACTACGTTTACCGCAGCATTGGCTTCCTTTGCCCAAAGCACTAAGCTTGCAAACAGCACCCCTACCCCATAAACTCCTGGCACCATTATTAAAAACACTAAAATCCAGGTAAGAGGATTGCCCGTAAAGTGAATGCCGTATATAAACCTATATTCTAACACAGATATAACTGCTATTATAAAGCCCTGTAGTGCTGATATGAAAGCTCCTCCCACTAGTAAATCTATTCTATTAATTGGACACAGCCAGTTAGATTCCAAGGTTCCTCTCATCTGTTCCTCTCTTAAAGTTGTCCCAAAGCTCCACATGGTGATATTTACCCACATCCAAGCCATAGTACCTACCACAATATAACCCATAAAGCTATTAGTGCCCGTTACTGCTTGAAAGCTTGCTGAGGATCCTCCCCCAGGTCCTGCCATACCAACAGCACTTAAAATATACATAAGAGGAAATATTAGAGGCCAAATCAGCATTTGAATTATCCAGGTAGGATACCTTACCATCTGGATAAAGTCCTTTTTCACTACTGCAGAGATAGTTCTTATTCTATGCATATTAAAGCCCCCTATTCTCTTAGGGTCTTTCCTGTAAGACTAATAAATACATCCTCCAGGGAAGGTTCCAACACGTTGATATTTAGTACTGCACTCTTATGTCTTCCTAGACTGTCTAGTATATTTTGAATGATTATCTCTCCATCATTGTGATGCACGGTAAGGATATAGCTTCTATCCTCTTCGCTGTACTCTACAATTACCTTTTCTACAGCCGAAAGTGACTCCAGCTCCACAATAAGCTCCTCCTTAGCAGAAGAAACCCTTATTTTAATAATCTTAGTCTGATGAAGGCGGCTCTTTAGCTTCTCTGGAGTATCTAGTGCTATGATTTTTCCTCCGTCTACAATGGCGATTCTATCACAGAGAAAATCTGCCTCCTCCATATAATGCGTGGTTAAGAGCACCGTTCTTCCTTCCCTCTTTATATCTAAAATTATTTCCCTAAGATTTAGGGCAGATTGAGGATCAAGACCTAAGGTGGGCTCATCTAAAAGTACTACAGGAGCATTTGGAATCAGTGCCTTTCCAAGGGCCACTTTTTGCTTCATACCCGTTGAAAATTTCTCAACCAGCTCATCTGCCTTATCTATTAGCTCCAGTCTTTTAAGTATTTCCTCACTTCTTCTTGCACCTTCACTCTTACTGCAGCCATACAGTGCAGCAAAATATTCTAGGTTTTCTCTAGCGGTAAGCTTCCAATATATGCTTCTATCTCCTGCCAATACTGTTCCTATTTTGCCCAGGGCCTGCAGCGGCTTTTTATCCACATCCTCACCCATTACCTTAACATTTCCTGAGGTTGGTCTAAGAAGTCCTGTTATCATCTTTATAGTAGTAGTTTTCCCTGCACCATTTGGCCCTAAGAGACCAAATATCTCACCTCTATATATGTCAAAGCTAATATCATCTACCGCTTTAAATTCTTTTCTCTCAATGGTCCTCATAAATTTTTTCTTCTTAGTAATAAAGGTCTTTTTAAGCTCTATTACCTCAACAGCTTTTTCCATAGCACTTTGTTCCATAAATAACCCCTCTTATATCTCTATAATTATTCTCTCTTCTTTGCTCTCTACCTCAATAAGCTTTAAGCCCTTATACCCCTTAAGCTCCTGCAAAAGCCTTTTTACATCCTGCCAATCTATGCACTGAAGCATCTCTTGAGCTTTTTTGTTGTTGCCCATTTTAATCCTGCCAAGCACATGCTTATTAAGAACTGCCCTCATACACCAGGAGGGAACGGGAATTATCATTTCCTTCCCGTTATCATACTGTATATAAACTCTCATAAACTCTCCCCCTGCTCCATCCATTTTTTATATTTATAAGTACAGCTAATCGATGAATATTTCCACCTTTTCTCCATCTTCTGTTTCAATATCTACTATTTTGCCTTCTACGCCCTCCTCGATGCCTCTTAAAATTCCGTTAAGGTCTACGCCCTCCATAGAGGATCTGCTGCATACCTTATCAAGAGTTCCTTCCATGGTCTTTACAAGCTTCAGTGGAATATTGATATTTACCTTTTCATCTTCGCTTTCAACTCTAACTCTAAGCATCTTTTCCTTACGCGGAGCAGCTGTAATAGGTGTAGCCTCCTCATTGCCCTTTAGAGCATCTATTAATTCAACAGCCTTCTCTGAGGTGAGCTTTCCTTCCTCTACCATCTTTAGTATTCTTGATATATCCTCTTTCATTTTATAACCCCCTTATTTAATTTGGTTTGATATTTTAGTTTCCCTTCATTAGGTTTAATGCCTGCTCTGGGTCTATCTCTCCTCTTTCTAACATATCTAGTATTTCCTTTGAGTTGCTATAGTCTTTTTTGGGAGCCGTGTACCCAAGGGCTGCTACAACCTCATCTAGCTTTGCCCTAACCGTGGGATAAGAAATCCCTAATTCCTTTTCTACATCCTTTATATTTCCTCTGCATTTTATAAAGATTTCCATAAACCTTAGATGTTCCTCTTCCATATACTCGTATTTTGAAAATTCAAAGGTATTCTCAATTACCGTGCTGCAGCTATCACATCTTAGCTTTATAATCTTTAGCTTACTTCCGCATACGGGGCATTTCCTAATTACTCTATATGCCAACTTTGTCACTCCCTTCTCTTAATGCTATTATATTCCCCCATATTTAAAAAATCAATACTAAAATTAAAATAATTTATATTATTAATTTATTAGATTAAAATAATTAATTTATATATTAATTTTATATATTTACTACAGCTTTACCTGTTCCTTGACAGAGGCGTTTGCTCTAAGCTCTAAATTTTCCATGTACTCAACTCTTTCTATATGGCAGCCCTTGCCTATAGTGATATTTTTACCTCTTACCACCTTTGCAGTGGTGTATTCTAGAGAAATAGTATCACCTTCAATGGTTTCGCACCTTAGCTCTCCACGCTGATTAAGCAGGTACTGAAAAAACTTACCAAATATAAAGTCTCCACTAAAGCCTTCTCTAATATCTATCTGCTCTCCTCCTATTTCTCTAACATTGCAGCTTCCTCCTATGGAGATTGAAATATTATCTGCATTTAATAATCCACCAATAGAAAAGCCTCCCTTGGCTTCAAATTCATCTCCCTCACAGTCTCCTCCAATATTTATGCTTCCGCTTATGCCTATTTTTCCGCCCTTAACGTTTCCTTCAACCTTAGTAGAACCTGAGATATTGACCTCTCCTGCCCTTAAGTCCTTCTTTATGGTGCTGGAGCCTGAGATCTTAAGCTCCTCACAGTTAACAAAACCATCCACTTTACAGCTGCCGCTTACTTTTGCCTCAGAAGCTTCTAGATTACCAGTTATGTGAGAGCTGCCGCTAACCTTAAACTCCTCTGCTGTTATTGACCCATCTATTCTAGAGCTTCCACTGGTTCCAAAATACTGGCACTTTATATCCCCATTTATTTTTCCTGAACCGCTTATCTTTACGTTATTGTATTCCCCGCCGCTAGAGCTCCCAGAACCAGATATTTTTAAATCTCTTTCGTTTTGATTTACTTCACTCATAATGCTACCTCCTAGTCATTTTTCTGAAGCTTAACCTTAAGCTCCTCTATTTCCTTATTTACCTTCAATCTATATACAAGCTTTGCAGTGGTATCAGTGTAAAGCTCTGTTCCAGCTGGTGTTACTATCCATAAACCCATTCCATACTTTCTTAGGAGCACTGCCTCCCAGGTTTTATCCTGTTGTTTGTCGTAGCACTTTTCAAGTACCTCTAAAAGAGAAATTCCCTCCTCTAAGGTTACCTTATCCGTACTAACAAGCTTTTCAAGCAAGGTTATAAAAAGTATATCCTTAAACTCATAGGTTTCCTTTTTACCCTTGATATTTTCATATAAAGTTCTTCCAGCCTTTGTAACAATGTTGCTTTGTTCTAGCTCCTCTGAACTGTAGTCTACCTTTATAAGAGCCGGAGAAAACATTTCTGCCAAGTCATCTAGTGATAAATCCTCCTTCATATCTATAATCTTATGGATTCTCTCTAGTATTTTTTCTCTTGGGAAGTAGGTTTCCTGCCCCGTAAAGGATGCTTTCTTAATAAACCAAGCCTCTGGTATAAGGCTTTTTCTCTTCCATCTGTAAAGCTGACCATAGGATATTCCCGTCTGCTCTAATATTTCTTTTTTTGAAATAAGATTGTTTTCTTCCATTTTTATCACCTCCTAACAACAATGTAACATAACATTGTTACGCTGTAAATAGTTTAGTGAAAATATTTTTAATATATAACAATTTCTAGAGGGATTTTACATATATTTGTAGAAATGTATATATGTAAATACATTTTAGGAGGTGAAGCCTTGAATATATCAAGTTTAAAGGATAAGTCAAAAATATTAATTTTTTCTATAGTTTTTATTTTGCTGCCAATTGGACTTTATTTAAGCTTCCAAATTTCTAAGGCTGTCAATATTACTACCAGCCCTATGGTAGTGGTAGATAAAAATGATGTAGAGGAGATAGCCTCCTTAAAAAAACATCAGCATGACTTTATGGCAAAGTCTCAGGAGGGTGATAAGTTATACTTGGAAAGATATTTCTATTTACCGGGTGATAATTATTACTTTGAGAGATTTGACATCTCAAAAGATAAATATGATTCCCTGCAGGCAGGGGAGTACTACTGCTTTAAGCTAGGACTTTATGATTATAAGGCTGCACTTTTAGGAAAGTCTACAAGCTCTGATAATAATGGTGAGATTGTTGGAAGAATAAAGGATTTTTACAAGAATTAAATAGTAAATAAAAAAACTCAGATTTTAGTCTGAGTTTTTCATATACTATTCTGTTGTGAATGGTAGTAAAGCTATGTTTCTGGATCTCTTTATAGCTTCAGTTAATTCTCTTTGGTGCTTAGCACAGTTACCGGAAATTCTTCTTGGAAGAATCTTTCCTCTTTCAGTAACGTACTTTCTTAATTTATTTATATCTTTGTAGTCAATTTCCTTGGACTTATCCATGCAGAAAGAACATACTTTTTTCTTAGCTCTTCTCATCTTTCCGCCTCTTCTAGCGTCTTTGGAATCTCTTACATCTTTACCGTCTCTGTTCATGCCTTTCCCTCCTTACCTTAGAACTAGAATGGGATATCTCCATCATCTACAGGAGTAATATCCGTCTCAAAGCCCGCTTCATTAAAGCCGCCTTGGTTAAAATAGTCATTATTAGAATTAGACGATGGTCTGTCTGTGTTTCCATTTCCCTTGTCTAGGAATTGGAATTCATCAGCAACTACTTCAGTTACATACCTTTTGGTACCATCTTTAGCTTCATAGGAACGTGTCTGTATTCTTCCGGCTATACCCACAAGCTTTCCCTTGCTCATATAGTTTGCAGCAACTTCTGCAGGCTTACCCCATACTACTATAGGTATAAAATCTGCTTCTCTAGGTCTATCCTTAGTAACACGTCTATCTACTGCTAAAGTAAAGGTGGCCACAGCAGTCCCTGTACCAGCAGTAAATTTTAATTCAGGGTCTTTGGTTAGTCTGCCAATTAAAACAACTTTATTCAATTGCAACACCACCTTATTTTTCTAAATTAACTATCAAGTGTCTTATGATACTGTCAGAAATTCTGAATACTCTGTCTAATTCTTTTGGTAATTCGGAATCAGCACTGAAATTAATAAGTACATAGCTTCCTTCGTTAACCTTTTTAATTTCATAAGCAAGCTTTCTCTTGCCCCAGAAATCTACATTGTCAACTACTCCACCACCATTTTCAATAACACCCTTAAACTTTTCAACAGTTGTTTTAACAGCTTCTTCGTCTAATGATGGGTGAATTATGAATAAGGTTTCATACTTTCTCATTAGGTTTCACCTCCTCCCCCCGGACTAACGGCTGTAATATTTACAGCAGGGATTACAAATAATTATTGTACTAGATTTTGGCTAAAAAAGCAAGTTTTTTTTATTCACTCTTTTCATTTTCTTCTGCAAGGTTTTCAAATATTACTTTTTTAACATCCTTTTCAAACCTTACTCTATCTATCATCACTATTCTTTTGCATTCACAGCATCTTATCTTAATGTCTGCTCCCACCCTAATAATCTCCCACTGCTTACTGCCGCAGGGGTGAGTTTTTTTAAGCTCTACAATGTCACCTATATGTAATACTCTTGGCATAACTAAACCTCCTTAAGCAGCTTTATTTTAGCTCTTGACATTTCTATTCTCTCTTTTGCTAAGGCATTTAACATTTGCTTTCTTAGCTTCATTTCACAGTCCCATTGTGTCATGCTCTTTGCTCGTCCTATGACTCTTATGGTAACCCCATTTTCCTTTAATGCAGTAACCCCCACTACCCTTGGACCATCTACTAGGTTGGGCTCCTCTGCCTTAAATTTCACACACACCTCTTCTAGTATAGCCATAGCATTCTCTACATCTTCCTCAGGAGCTATATCTACGTCCACCAAAATCCTCATGTCTCCCTTTGAGTGATTAGTAACCTTAGTAATTAAGCCATTTGGTATGATGTGCAGATCTCCATTGAAATCTCTTATTTTAGTAACCCTAAGCTCCACACTCTCTACAGTACCTGCCTTGTCCTCTAGATTTATATAGTCTCCCACGCTAAATTGATCTTCAAATAAAATAAAGAATCCATTAATTACATCTTTAACTAGGCTCTGAGTTCCAAAGCCTATGGCAACGCCGCCTATTCCTGCTATTGTTAAGGTTATCCCTCCAAAGAGCACTGTTAATATTCCAGTTACTCCAAAGAAGTACACTGTATATCTTAGAATACTTTTAAGCACTGCTCTTAGTGTTCTAGACTTTTTCTCATCTATGTTAAAGCCTATTTTTCTTTTAGTAGAGGTTGTTCTATCAATTATTTTGCCTCCAATTTTAATACAAAGATACATAAACAGTATAATAGCCCCAATTTGTATGGTGCTACTTAATAGCTTTCCCACATTGATGTTTAAATCACCAATGCCAATTCCTCCATTTAACAAATCCAGATTGTACTTAAAGATTGGTGTATCCTGCATAATACCCTTTCCCTTCTTATATTTAATTTACTAACTTATCAATTTTAATCTCGCAGTAACCTTCCTCATTCTTAACATATACGCCCTTTACTTCCAGCTTTCCTTCTTCAATGATATCAATTATTCTCTCATACTCCTCCTGCTGAAACCTTAAGCTTATGCCGCAGCTTCTATTTATATGAGAGGGCGTAGGCATTACTGTAATCCTTATATTTTCTTTTCGAAGCATACTCTCTGCTTTAATTGCTCCTTGTGTATTATAAAAAGTTGCTATATAGTATTTTGCCATAACTTTATCTCCTTTGTAACAAAAAAATGAGCAGAGCTCATTTTTTATCACTACAGTTTGAGGACTTTATCTGCCTCGTTTATTTTTTCGATGATAGTATACATATTGGTAATTTCACCTAGTGCAAGCTTATCCTTTACCTTGTAATAGTCCAAACAGGTTCCGCAGCTTGCAATGTATACCCCTTTTTGCTGAAGTGTCTTTAAGCTCTCTAGTACTGGTGAATCCTGAATAGTAAGTTTTATTCCGCTATTTAGAAACAATAGGGTATCTGGAAGCACGTTGCTTTCTGTAAGTGCATACATAAAGCTTTTCATTAGAACATCTCCTAATTCCTCTGCTCCTCCTCCTAGCTTGTCACTGCCTACCACCATAGTATATTTGCCCTTTGAAGCATTAATGTTATCTTTAGTTGAATTATTTTTTACAACCTTTATTTCATAGAGCTCATTTTTCATCTCTACAGTAAAACTATAACCACTATTTTCTGCAAATCTACTTATATTATTCTTTGCCACCTCATTATCCACTATTATTGTGGCCTCTCCACCCTCTATGCTGTCAAAATACTTTTTAGTATTAATTACTGGCTGTGGGCAGCTTAATCCCTTACAATCGATTGTATGCATGCTTATACCCCCTTGGATAAATATATTAATTTTCATATTTCTATACAATTTTGGCACTATAGTTTATAATACTATTATATCTCTATAGGCTATTGATACCAAGCCTAGACTTATTATATCAAAGCGAGAGTGATGATACTACAAATATGATTAATTTTATGATAATTTTAAAATCTATAGTCATTGGTTTCTTTACTGGTTTTGTTATGGCTATTCCCATTGGACCTTCAGGCATAGAATCTGTAAGGCAAACCCTTTCAAAGGGCTTTAAGGCAGGCTTTAAAGTATCCCTAGGTGCTGTCGCCGCTGATGTAACATATTTTTTACTCATAAGTGAAGGGTTGGCTAATCTACTTACAGCTCATAAGAGCACTGAAGGTATTTTTTGGATAATTGCTGGATTAATTCTTTGCTTTATTGGCTATTATTCTAATAGGAAAAGAACTAGTACCTGCCATTATAATGCAGAGTCAAGCAAGAGAAGATCCGCTCCATTTTTAATGGGCTTTATAATAACCTTTACTAACCCACTTTCTCTTTCTTTCTGGTTGACGCTGAGTGGTACTGTGTTATCAGCCTGGAGAAGCTTTAGCAGCTTTATATATTACTGTTTTGTACTTTCTCTTTTTATGGGAATGATCACCTGGTTTTTCGCACTAAATTTAATGGCTTATAAGGGAGTAAAGCTCCTTAATACAGATAAGTCTAGTAAGACCTCAAAAATGATGAATATACTCATCTTCATTATTGGTCTTGGTTTTGTGATTTTTGGTTTTGTTAAGTTATTTATTTAAATATTTTTATAATTAGGGGTGATATGGTGGATAATGCTCTTAAAAAAGTTGACAGACTGGTTTTGTTTTTTGTTATTTATACCCTTATTTTCTTTATCTTCTTTGGAACTATAGGTTATACTCTTCCCTTTGTTTTAGCTATACTATTTGCCTATATTCTCCAAAAGCCCACTCGTTATTTAATTACTAAGTGTAAGTTTAAGAATTCTTGGGCATCTCTTTTAACTACTATTTTATTTTTTGCTATTATTATAACTCCTCTTACCTTTGGCATAAGCAGTATTATAAATGAGCTTATAGCTCTAGGCAAATCAGCTTCTGATTATGTTACAGGTAATTCAGACAAGTTTGCCAATTGGTATAAGGACATTGATCTTTACTATAAGAACTTAGACCCAAACATAACAAGTGCCATTGAAAGCAGCTTGGCAAGTCTTCCAGCAAAGCTTTCTAGCTTAGCAGTTTTAGTTACTAGCAAAACTGTAACTATTCTACTTAATTTTATTATGTCTTTGCCCTACTTAATGATGCTTGTTCTATTCACTCTTATGTCTACATACTTCTTTACAAAGGACATGAGCTCTGCAAAAAACAAAATATTATCTACCTTCAAAGGCAGTAATTTATCAGGAGTAATTGGTATCTTTAATGAAGGTAAAAAAATGCTGCTAAATTATTCCCTTTCCTATCTGCTTATAATTTTTATTACCTTTATAGAGACCTTAATCGCCTTTTCAATCTTTGGGGTAAAATACTCCTTAGTACTGAGTGTACTTTGTGGTATTTTTGATATTTTACCTGTTCTTGGAATAGGGACAATTTATATACCGCTTGCAGGAATTTATTTATTAAGTGGAAATTATTTTACAGCCATAGGCTTAATTATTTGCTACGTAGCTGTGACCATTATACGAAACATCATTGAGCCTAAGCTCGTCTCCTCCACCTTAGGCCTACACCCTGTAGCCATTCTGGCAGCTCTATTTATTGGTCTTAAGGCTGCAGGCTTTACCGGAATGTTGTATTGTGTATTTTTGGTAGTATTTTATAATGTATTGAAAAAAGTTGATGTTTTATAGTATAACAACCTCCTTTTATGGTTAAACTTTCTAAAAGGAGGTTGTTTTATTATGTTTACCACTGTAATAGATACCCATGATGACCATTGCGTATCTCAGCTCAGAGATGCTCTAAGTAAAATTATCCTTCCTATAGCTAAAGATAATAGGCCAATAGTCTTTTTATGTGTTGGTACTGATAGATCTACAGGGGACTGCTTAGGACCATTAGTAGGATCTAAGCTTCAATTCTTAATTCGAGACAAGGTATATCTATATGGAAATTTGGAGAACCCAGTTCATGCTAAGAATCTTCAAGAATTTATTGATAAGATCCACAATGCCTTTATTAATCCCTTTATAATAGCTGTTGATGCTAGTCTTGGTAATATTCAAAATGTAGGAAAGATTTTTATAGAGGATAAGCCCTTAAATCCTGGCTCTGCCATGAACAAGGATTTACCAGCCGTAGGTCATATAAGTATAACGGGAATAGTAAATATCTCCGGTGCCTTGGAATTTATGGTACTTCAAAATACTAGGCTGTGCACTGTTATGCAGCTTGCAGATATTATCTCAAAGGGCATATACCACTGCGTGATAAAAACTCTTGGGGGGAAGAGATCCCGTTCTCAAAAGCTTATGGATAAGCTTGAACAAATTACTTAAGACACTTAAAAACACACTGAACCATCAGACGGACATTTTTGAGATAGGCCTTAACAAATTACTTAACCTACTACTTAAACTACTACTTAAACTACGTTTAATGTACCCAATATTTGTCCACTTTTACATATTAAAGTAATCCAAACCTACATAAAGCATTCTTGAGGGCTATGAGTATATTCTTATAGTCCATTATTGTGTCTTTTATAAAAGCATCTTATCTAAAACAAGGAGCTGTATACTCGATTGCACAGTATGTTTTCAATTTCTTCTATACTTTTGCTACCAGTGTCAATTATTAATGTTCCTTCTGCCTTTATTCCCTTAAGGTTTATGTTATTTAAACCACCATTTTTCAAATCGCAGACAATAGCATCTATAGGTTCATTGGTATTATCCTCTAGTATTTTATAGCCTCTTTGCTGTAAATCCTCTTTTAAATTATGAACTTCACTGCATACATATAGATTCATAAAAACACCTCCTTTTGAGGGTAATATTACCCCTAAGAGTAGTTTTTATGCAAAAAAATAAAACTTCTTTTCAGAAGTTTTATTTTTTGCTTATAGCTTCTTTTAATACTTGCTCTTCTTCCTCTGAGAGATCATACCTGGAAATACCCTTATCAATTGGTTTTCCATAGGTAGTGCTTTCATTTCTACCATATATGCTTGTAAGAATTACTCCATCATTATGATTGTTAAGCAGGGCTATGGAATAGCTTAAGTCGCTTCCTACATCCTCAAAAGCTCTGTATCTCAATATGGATACCTTTTGTATACAGCTATCAACCTTATTATTTATATCATTGTATACTTCCTTCATGTAATCTGACTGCTTCTTAACATCATCTATTCTATCTAAATACTGTATAACTAATTCTTCTATGTTTTTGTTGCTGACTCCTCTCATAAACTTTCTATATCTTTTTTCTAGACTGTTTAAGGATTTCAATACTATAATGAGCATTATCAACAATATAATTACTAATAGTGCCAAACCAATGGTTATATAGATGTGAAATGGATTTATGCTTTGTAAAAAACTATTTATGTTTTCCATTGTTCCTCCTTTTGTTTCACGTGAAACAATTATAGATCTAATAATTCTAGGATTCTCTGTAGATCCTCATCAGAATAGTACTCTATTTCAATTTTACCCTTATGGTTTCTGTAATTCATATTAACCTTGGTTCCGAAATATTCCTGTAGTTTTTCTCTTATATCCACTACATAGGGATTATCTGCTGTGTCTTTCTTTTTATTTTTCTTCTCTACACTCAAGGACTTTATCAGTTTTTCTGTTTCTCTAACACTTAATTGCTCGTCAATAATGGTTTGAGCAATTATACATTGCTGCTTGTGATTTTCAAGGGCAAGAAGTGTTCTTCCGTGGCCTTCAGAAATAACACCATCGATTATATACTGCTGCACTGCCTTATCTAGGTTTAATAATCTCATGGTATTAGTAATAGCTGTTCTTGACTTTCCTATTCTTAAAGAAAGCTGTTCCTGGGTAAGATCAAATTCTTCTAATAACCTTTTGTAGGCCAAGGCTTCTTCAATAGGATTAAGGTCCTCTCTTTGAATGTTTTCAATAAGAGAGAGTTCAAGCACTTCTTTGTTTGAAAGCTCCATTACCACTGCAGGAATTTCCTTTAATCCAGCGGCCTTAGCGGCTCTCCACCTTCGTTCTCCAGCTACAATAACGTAGGTTTCCCCTTCTTTTTTGAGTAAGATAGGCTGGATGACACCGTGTTCTTTAATAGATTGTGTAAGAGCGTAAATTTTATCCTCGTCAAAACGCTTACGAGGCTGCTGAGAATTTGCCTTGATAAGATTTATAGATATTTTATCAATATCTCTATCTTCTATAAGCTCCTCCTCAGGTATTAATGCTCCAAGGCCCTTACCTAAACCATGCTTCTTATTCATTACACCATCTCCTTCTGCCTTTGTAAAAATTCATTGGCCAAGCTTTTGTAGGCCTCTGCTCCTTTACAGTTATCATCATAGAGCACTATTGGTAATCCATAGCTTGGTGCCTCAGCTAATCTAATATTTCTAGGAATTGTAGTATTATATACTTTATCCTTAAAGTACTTTGAAACTTCATTAACTACTTCATTGCTGAGGTTTGTTCTTCCATCATACATACTCATAATTACGCCTTCAATTTCAAGCTCTCTATTCAAGGATTTTTTCACCAGCTGAATGGTATTTACAAGTTGTCCAACCCCTTCTAATGCATAAAATTCGCATTGAATAGGAATTAAAACGCTATCACTTGCAGTAAGAGCATTTATAGTTAAAAGACCTAGTGAAGGTGGACAGTCAATAAATATGTAGTCGTACTGTCCTTTAATATTTGAAAGACAGCTCTTTAAAATATTCTCTCTTTGCACTTTATTGATTAATTCAACCTCTGCTCCTGCAAGCTCCATTGTGGATGGTGCTAAATATAGATTGGCTACTAGCTCAGAGGGTATAATAATATCGACAATAGGTACATCAGACGTAATTACATCATAGAGAGAATTTTCAATGGTTTTTTTATCAATTCCTAAACCGCTTGTACTATTTCCCTGTGGATCAATATCTACTATAAGTACTTTATAACCCTCCATGGCAAGATAGGAACACATATTTATGCTGGTAGTAGTTTTGCCTACTCCACCCTTCTGGTTAAATATGCAGATTGTTTTCAAAACATCACCTCATTAATTCCCAAGATACTAATATTATATAATTTCTAAAGAAATAAAGAAAGAGCAATTGATTATAAAACTACAAAAGAATATTAAATTTCTACAAAATGTTTCACGTGAAACAAAAAAATATGACCAGATAGCATATATTGCTGCCTAGTCATATCTGTGCCAAGATGATTTACTGATTTTTGGGTATGGTAATAGTAATCTGAAGAGAATCTTCCATATCCTTAGAGCTATATACTGCAGGAATACCATACTTATCAAAAACCTGTTTTACTGTATTAATATAAATCTTAGGACTAAATATTCCCTTGATTCTCCTTTTAGAATCACTAGCTACTTCGGAATTGCAAAGCTTAAGCAGTTCCTTCTCAATTAACTCTTCAGTCTTTTTAACATTAAGTCCTCTTTTTATTACCTGCTTTAAAACTGATTTCTGCATTACATCTGTAGGAAGCTTAAGCAAGGCACGAGCATGTCTTTCTGTTAAACCATGCTGAAGCAACATAGAACGAACTTCAACGTCTAGCTTTAGTAGTCTAATTTTATTGGCAATAGTAGATTGTTTCTTTCCAATGATATCAGCTAACTGTTCTTGAGTATAATTGTGCTCTTTAATAAGATTGTAATAAGCCTCTGACTCCTCCATGAAGTTTAGGTCTTCTCTTTGGAGATTTTCTAATAATGCTATAGCAGCGGAATCACTGTCAGTAATATCCACAACAATAACAGGAACCTCAGCCATACCTATGAGTCTAGCTGCTCTTAATCTTCTTTCTCCTGCCACCAGCTCATATTTATTCTCCCCCATAACTCTTACTGTGAGAGGCTGAATTATACCATGAGTTCTTATTGATTGAGCAAGCTCCTCAATAGCGTTCTCATCAAAAAATTTTCTTGGCTGATATACGTTTGGAACTATATCTGCAGTGGAAACCATGTTTACTTGCTTTTGCATATTACCATCCCTCTTATATTTCCTTATATTAACAAATTCTTCACTATATGTAAAATTCCTCTTTTTTTGAGGAGTTTTTTTGTTGACTAATTATTACACTATTTTATTGGTTTTTTGCTAGCAGTACCTGCTTTTCTAGGATAAACTGCAGGAGTTGACATAACTTTATCTATTACTACAAGATTATGCCTAAGCTCACTGCCCTCAATTGAAACAGGAACTATAGTTTTTAGTTTTCCGCCCATGACCTTTATGGCCTTTTCCCCTTCTTGAAGCTCCTCATCTACACCTGGACCCTTTAAAGCCACTAAGGAGCCGCTAATTTTTACAAAGGGAAGACAGTATTCGCTAAGCACAGACATATGGGCTACAGCTCTTGAAACTGCAAAGTCATACTTTTCCCTATAATTTGAGTCTTTACCGTAATCTTCTGCTCTTCCATGTACTGCCACAGTGTTTTTAAGGTCTAAGGCACTTATTACCTCTTGTAAAAAGCCTACCCGTTTATTTAGGGAATCTAGTAATGTAATCTTTAGCTCAGGATTTACTATACCCATGGGGATGCCTGGAAATCCGGCACCAGTGCCAACATCAATGACTTTTCCACTATGAAGAAGAGGACTATACTCAAATATTTTTATGGAATCAATAAAATGCTTCCTGATTATTTCATCCTCTTCAGTTATAGCTGTGAGGTTAAATTTGCTGTTCCATTCCAAAAGAAGCTTCATATATAGTTTAAATTTCTCATATTTTTCTTCATTAAAAGTAACAGAATAAGCCTCGCAGACCTTATTAATTATATCAAAATAATCCATTTTTTTCACCACCAAAACTGAATTTTGTAATGCTTTTTTAATGCTGCCTTCTCTTGTATTGCTCAAGATAAATTAGAAGAACAGAAATATCCGCAGGAGATACTCCAGATATCCTTGAGGCCTGACCTATGTTGCTGGGTTTAATTTTGCTTAACTTTTGAATAGCTTCTATTCTTAAACCCTTTATATCACTAAAATCTATAGCCTCAGGTATAAGCTTGTATTCAAACTTTTTAAACTGTTCCACCTGCTCTAGCTGTTTATCTATATATCCCTCATACTTAGAGATAATGTTAACCTGAAGCTGAGTCTCTCTGTCAAGCATAGGTCTTTCCTTATCAAGAGGTGCCACAATAAAGTAATCAAGCTCTGGTCTCTTAATTAATTCATATAGTGAAATAGGCTTTTTTAATTCAACAGAGTTTAAACCTAAAAGAAATTCATTAACAGCAGCCTTATTTGTTATCTGTAGCGCTTTAATTCTATTCGTCTCACATTCCACTGCATTTTTTCTCTCAATAAATCTTCTATATCTCTCCTCCGTCACCAGACCTATCTTATATCCCTTTTCAGTAAGTCTAAAGTCTGCATTGTCTTGTCTTAGTAATAATCTATACTCTGATCTTGAAGTCATCATTCTATAGGGTTCATTAGTACCCTTAGTCACCAAATCGTCAATAAGCACTCCAATATAGGCCTCTGAACGATTCAGTACAAAGGGTTCCATATTTTTTACCTTAAGGGCAGCATTTATTCCAGCAATCAAACCCTGACAGCCTGCTTCCTCATAACCTGAACTTCCATTTAGCTGACCTGCTCCAAACAAGCCCTCTACCTGTTTAAATTCTAGTGTGGGCTTAAGCTGTGTGGGGTCTATGCAATCATACTCTATGGCATAGGCAGTCCTAAGCATTTCAACTTCTTCTAGGCCAGGAATGGTACGAAGCATTTTAATTTGTACTTCCTCAGGGAGGGAGCTTGACATACCTTGCACATACATCTCTTCAGTGTCCTCACCCTCAGGCTCAATAAATAGCTGATGCTGCATTTTATCTGGAAAACGCATAACCTTATCCTCTATAGAAGGACAATAGCGGGGACCAATTCCCTCAATCTGTCCATTGTACATGGGGGAACGATGAATGTTGTCTCTTATAACCTTATGGGTACTATCATTGGTATAGGTAAGATAACACAACACCTGCTCTCTGTCTATATTACCGCTTAAGAAGGAAAACGGAACTATCTCCTCATCACCTGACTGAGGTGTCATCTTTGAAAGGTCAAGAGAACGCTTATGTACTCTTGCGGGAGTTCCGGTTTTAAATCTTCTTAAAGAAATACCACAATCAATGAGGGATTGTGAGAGCTCATTAGCTGGAAAAAAGCCATTAGGTCCGCTGCTGTAGCTCACCTCTCCAATTATTACCCTGCTTCTAAGATAAGTACCAGTGGCCAGGATAATATTAGAGGAACTATATTGTGCTCCATTCTTTGTATTGATTCCTTTAACTGCACCCTCTTCAAAGATTAACTCAGTTACTTCTATCTGCTTAAGGTGTAAATTCTGTTGAAGCTCCAGTGTGTGCTTCATCCTATCCTGATATTTTCTCTTATCTGCTTGGGCTCTAAGTGAATGCACTGCAGGACCCTTAGAGGTATTTAACATTCTAGATTGAATAAAGGTATGGTCTATATTAAGCCCCATCTCGCCGCCAAGAGCATCTATCTCACGAACTAAATGACCCTTAGCGGTTCCCCCTATGTTAGGATTACAAGGCATAAGTGCAATACTGTCTAAGTTCATAGTACATAAGAGGGTTTTACAGCCCATTCGTGCAGAGGCTAGTGCGGCCTCACAGCCTGCATGACCTGCACCTATAACAATTACATCATAATTATCTGCAAAGTACTTCATCCTAAATAACCTACTTTCCTATACAGAATTCAGAGAAGATTTTATCTACTATATCTTCCTCTAAGGTATCCCCAGTAATTTCACCTAAGCTCTTCCATGCATTTCTTAAATCTATGGAAGCTAAATCTATAGCCAGTGTGTTTAACAGGGTATTTCTTGCTGCACCGCAGCTCTCAAAGGCTCTGTATAACGCTTCAAGATGCCTTGTGTTTGTTATCATTATATCACTATTAGTTATTTCTCCGCTAAAGAATAACTCCATTATTGACTCTTCAATATATTCCATTCCCCTAGCTTCCTTAGCTGATATTTTAAAGATAAATCTTGTATTAAGCTTAATTAAATCCTCTTCCTCAAGCCTTTGAGCTAGGTCCTCTTTGTTTATTAGCACAATATATTTCTTGTCCTTAATATAATCTATGATGCTTCTATCCTCTTCACTTAAGGGTTCGCTTCCGTCTAACATAAGGATAACAAGATCCGCCTCATCTATTTTAGAACGAGATCTTTCTACCCCAAGCTTTTCTACCAAATCCTCAGTTTCTCGAATTCCAGCAGTATCAACTATTTTTACAGGAATTCCACCTATATTTATATACTCCTCAATTATATCTCTTGTAGTACCAGGAATGTCTGTAACAATGGCTCTATTCTCCATCAAAAGCGCATTTAATAGAGAGGACTTTCCTACATTAGGCTTTCCTATGATAACTGTACTTAAACCCTCTCTAATTATTTTTCCGTGGCCAGCACTTTTAATAAGACTATTAATATAATTAATTAACTCCTCAATGACAATTAAAACCTGTTTAGAGGTAGCCTCCTCTAAATCATCCTCTGGGAAATCCACTGTAGCTTCTATATGGGCAATAATCTGAAGAATTTTATTTCTAAGAACGGTAATCTCCTTAGAAAGCCTTCCCTCAGACTGCATAAAAGCAGACTTTAGTCCTAAATCCGTCTTAGCTCGAATGATGTCTATAACAGCTTCTGCCTGACTTAAATCTATCCTTCCATTTAAAAAGGCTCTTTTAGTAAACTCACCAGGCTCAGCTAGTCGTGCCCCTGACTTTAATATCTCCTCTAGCACCTTCTTAGTAGATATAACTCCACCGTGGCAGTTTACTTCTACAGTGTCCTCTGTAGTAAAGCTCTTTGGGGCCTTCATATATGTAACTATTACCTCATCAATCTTATCTCCAGTTGCTGTATCAACTATATATCCATATCTAAGGGTATGGCTCTTCATATTATCTAGGCCGAAACTTGCCATCCCTTGAAACACCTTTCCAACTATATGCAGTGCCCTAGCTCCAGAAACTCTAATAATAGCTATGCCGCTTTCACCTATACTTGTAGCAATAGCAGCTATAGTATCGAATTCCTTCATTATATTACCTCCTCATAGTTAAAAAATCGCCTTCGGTGCTTTTACTTATTAATGTTATAAATTCCTATAGAGTAAAAAGAAAGCCCTTAGGCTTTCTTCTTAAAATCTACAACTACTCTTCTAAAGGGTTCATCGCCCTCACTATAGGTAGTGACATACATATCATCTTGAAGCGCAGAATGTATTATTCTTCTTTCATAGGGATTCATGGGTTCAAGTCTTACTAGTCTTCCTGTACGTTTTACCTTGCTAGCCATCTTTCCTGCAAGTCTCTTTAAGGTCTCTTCTCTCTTTAAACGGTAATTCTCGGTATCAATAATTACACGCTTGTATTCCATCTCATGTCCTTTATTAATAACCAAGCTTACTAAATATTGAAGAGAATCTAGAGTTTCACCTCTGTAACCAATAAGAAGTCCCATCTCAGGTCCAGTAAGAGAAACCTTAACCACATTTTCCTCTTCCTTCATTCTTATCTCAGCTTTTATGTTCATAGCATTTAAAACATCTCTTATAAAAGCCTTTGCTTCATAGATATAATCTCTTTTAACTGTAACTTTTATTCTAGCTGGCTTAGCCCCTAATAGCTTGAATATTCCCCTGCTTCCTTCTTCAAGAACCTGCACATCGATCTTATCCTCTGTAAGCTTTAACTCATGAAGCGCATTTTTAACAGCATCTTCAACAGTTTTTCCAGTCATTTCTATGGATCTCATTCCCTATTCACCCCCACTATTTAGAATTTTTATTTGAATTTATCTTATTCTTAGCATTTTTTTCAGGAGTGACTTTTACTGTTTCCACCTTGGTAGCTGCAGCATCCTCTGGCTTATTTCTAAGACCCATTCTTTGCATAACAAAGGTCTGCCCCATGGAGAATAAGTTCTGAGTTACCCAATAGAGTACAAGAGCTGATTTTGCCTTGTAACTGAAGAAACCGAACATTATTGACATGGTTACATTCATAGTGTTACTCTGTTTAGCTTGAGCACTATCCATACCCATTGTTGTCATTCTACCTTGAATGTAAGTAGTTAACACAGATAGTATTACCAAGATAAAAGTTTTATCTGGCTGTGATAAATCAGGTATCCATAAGAAGGATACTCCATTTATTTGACTGAGATTGTTAAAGGTATAAAAGAGCGCTGTCAACAATGGAAACTGAATAAGTAATGGCAAACACCCTGATAATGGATTTGCATTATGCTCCTTATATATTCTCATAACCTCAGCCTGAGCTTTTTGAGGATCATTTTTATATTTATCTTGAACTTCCTTTATCATTGGCTGCACTTTTTGCATGGCAATGGAAGATTTGGTCTGTTTTATTGTCAAAGGCAATAATAGTATCCTAATGATAGCTGTAAATAAAATAATGGCAATACCGTATGAAAAGTTTGGATCAGTTATACCACTAGCTACCAATGAATGTACTGAGGTGAAAAAAGTTTTAAATATGTTTATCAGAAATTGCAAACTTAACCCTCCTTAGATTTATTCCAATGGGTCATATCCACCCTTGTGAAAGGGGTGGCATTTAAGTATCCGTTTTACTGCAAGGAAAGTTCCTTTTATGGCTCCATACTTCTCTAGTGCCTCTAGGGCATATTGTGAGCAGGTTGGATAAAACCTGCAGCTTGGAGGCTTAAGTGGAGAAATATGTGCTCTATAAAATTTAACTAAAGAAATTAAAATCCTTTTCATTATAAAAATAAGCCTGCCTTTTGAAATAAATTTATCAAAGCAGAATCTATCTCTCTATAACTCTTCCCTTTTGCTGCTACACGAGCCACAAAAATAAAATCATAACCCTTTTTAATATTAGCTTCATTTAATCTATAGCTTTCTGAAATCAATCTTTTTACTCTACTTCTAACAACGCTGCTTCCAACCTTCTTGCTTACGGATATTCCTCTACGGTTGGCGTTCTTACCATTTTTAAGTATATATAATACTAATAGAGAATTGGAAATTGATTTTCCTCTTCTATAAACACTACGAAATTCGAAGTTCTTTTTTATTCTATATACCGTCATAGGCACCACTTTCTCGCAATTGCAGAAAAAGGCCACAATGTGCGGCCCTTATGCTGTCAATCTTTTTCTTCCCTTTAGTCTTCTTCTCTTAAGAACATTTCTTCCGTTCTTAGTAGACATTCTTTTTCTGAAACCATGTTCTTTCTTTCTCTGCTTCTTTTTAGGCTGTAATGTCATGAACATTATTAACGCACCCCCTTCTACTATTCTATATATAGCAATTTACTTACTATCAAATTCACATAAATCCATAAGGGCAGAAATATCCCTAGGGATTTACTATTAAATTATATATTTTAAGTATCGTTATGTCAAGAATATCAGCTCTGTTGATAATTTTAAAATTTCTTTTTGTTTTTTGTGGATAACTTCTTGAATAGCCCAGGGGGTTTTGGTATTATTATAAGAGATTGTTAATAACTTTTAATAATTGCATCTTATCCACAATCTGTGCATAAACCTGTGTATAAGTGTCTTTATTTGTTGTTATTACTCATTTATTTATATAATACCTATTAATTTATGCTATTATTCACCGATTATAGTTGTGAATAATATAAATATGTAAGTTGTGGATAATCTAATTACGTCTTCATCCATTCACATTATTATAAACATGTGAATATTTTTTTCCACATTTGTATATAATCCTTCAGGTGTGGATTAATGTGTGAATAACTAGGTCATATTATGTTGATAAAAAAATTTCTTCATAAATAATATTAAAAGTTTTGATCGGAGGATAAAAAATGGAAATCCAACTAAAAGAGCTTTGGGAAAAAACCCTAAGCATTATTAAGGGTGAAATAACAGAGGTAAGCTTTAATACCTGGATTAAAAGTATCATTCCGATTTCCATAGATATGGATAGTATAAAGCTTGGAGTACCCAACAATTTTACAAAGGAAATACTTGAAGGAAGATATAAGGACCTTATAGCCAATGCCATGAATTTAATAACCTCCGGTAAATATACTGTAAGTTTTGCTGTTATATCAGAAGAAAGTCCTGATAAAGATACAGCAGGCAGCAAGGGTGCCCATAGGAGAAATATAGTAGTAAATGATGAAATGTCTGCTACTCTAAACCCAAAATATACCTTTGACTCCTTTGTAATCGGCAATAGCAATAGATTTGCCCATGCTGCTTCCTTAGCAGTAGCCGAGTCACCAGCTAGAGCTTACAACCCTCTTTTTATCTATGGAGGTGTGGGACTTGGTAAGACTCACCTTATGCATGCTATAGGACATTACATACTACAAAATAATCCAAAGTCAAAGGTAGTATATGTATCCTCAGAAAAATTTACAAATGAGCTAATAAACTCCATTAAGGATGATAAAAATGTAGAGTTTAGAAATAAATATAGAAATGTAGATGTTCTTCTTATAGATGATATACAATTTATAGCCGGAAAAGAAAGAACTCAGGAGGAATTTTTCCATACCTTTAATTCTCTCCATGAATCAAATAAACAAATAATCCTCTCAAGTGATCGTCCTCCAAAGGAAATACCAACATTAGAGGACAGGCTTCGTTCCCGTTTTGAGTGGGGATTAATAGCAGACATACAGCCTCCAGATTTTGAAACTAGAATCGCCATACTTAAAAAGAAGGCCGATGTAGAAAATCTCAACGTACCAAATGAGGTAATGGTGTATGTTGCAACAAAGATAAAATCCAATATTAGAGAATTAGAAGGTGCACTCATAAGAATAGTAGCTTACTCTTCACTTACAAATAGAGAAATAAGTGTAGACCTTGCCTCTGAAGCCTTAAAGGATATAATTTCTAATAAACAATCAAGGCAAATCACCATAGAGCTTATACAGGATGTAGTTTCAAGCTATTATGGTTTAAGAATAGACGATTTTAAGTCTCAAAGAAGGACAAGAAATGTAGCTTTTCCAAGGCAGATTGCGATGTATTTAAGCAGAAAGCTTACAGATATGTCTCTTCCTAAAATAGGAGAAGAATTTGGTGGAAGAGATCACACAACGGTTATTCATGCTTTTGAAAAGGTTACAGAAATTTTAAAGGAAGATATTTCACTTCAAGAGACCATAAATGACCTCACTAAAAAACTAAATAATAAGTAATCAACAACTCTTGATAATATAATTCTTTTTACTTGTGGATAGTTTTTTTAGAGAGTTTTTAGCTAATTATCTGTGGATAAGATTTAAAATAAATGTTTTACTTATCCACAGTTATTTTTACTTAAAAAATGTTGCTGTTATTAACTTAGATGGGGTTATACACATATCAACAGCCCCTACTGCTATTACTACTAAAGTTTTTATATAACTAACCTATAATATGGGTAGGCATGTCTTGTGAATAAAGGAGGAAATTAAATGCTATTTAAGTGTGAAAAAACAAGTCTTCAAGAGGCAATTAATACTGCACAAAAAGCAGTAACAGGAAAATCAACCATGCCAATACTAGAGGGACTACTAATTACTGCTAGAGGCGGAAGACTTATTATTTTAGGTTCTGATATAGATTTATGTATAGAAAGTAAAATAGATGCACAGATAGAAGAAGAAGGCAGCATAGTTGTAGATTCCAAGCTCTTTGGTGAGCTTATAAGAAAGCTTCCCAATGATGAGGTAACAATAAAGACCATAGAAAATAACTCTATAGAAATAACCTGTCAAAAATCAAAATCCACTCTTATATATATGAGAAGTGACGATTATCCTTCTCTTCCAGAGATAAATCAAGATATAAAGCTTACTGTTTCTCAAAAGCTTTTAAAAAATATGATAAAGGGCACCATATTTGCTGTGGCTCAGGAGGAAACAAGGCCAATATTAACAGGGGTTTTGTTCGAGGTGAAGGATAAAACCTTGAATTTAGTTGCCTTAGACGGGCTTAGAGTAGCACTTAGAAGTGAAAAAATAGATTGCGAATCAGATATAAATGTTGTTATTCCTGGAAAATCCTTAAGTGAGATATCAAAAATCCTTCAGGATAATGAAGAAGGAATAAATATAACCTTTACACACAACCATATATTGTTCAATTTAGGAGACGTAAGGATTATATCCAGATTATTAGAGGGTGAATTTATTAAATATGCCTCTATTCTTCCAAAGGAGTATAACCTTCAAATAAGAATTAATAAGTCTGAACTTCTAGATTGTATTGAAAGAGCTTCCCTTATGGCCAAGGAAGGAAAGACTAATTTAGTCAAGCTGGATTTGGAAGAGGATGTTATGGTAATAACATCTAATTCTCAATTGGGAAAGGCAAGGGAGGAGCTTAATATAATAATGCAAGGCGAAGCTCTGCAGATTGCATTTAACTCAAAATATATTATTGATGTGTTAAAGATCATGGAGGAAGAAGAAATAATAATGGAATTTGCAAGCTCTGTAAGTCCATGTATAGTAAAGAATACAGAAAATGATAATTGCACATATTTGATTCTTCCTGTAAGAATTCTTAGATAATGGATTTTTAAGAATAAAATATCAAATAATATAAAGAAGGAGCTTTTAATAAAAAGCTCTTTTCTTGACTGAGCACAGAATAGTAAAATAAAGAAAATTCCAATATAACTGCAAAGTATAGTATAATAAGAGGTGGAGGATTTAAAAATGGTAGATGTGAAAATTAGCACGGAAATCATAAAGCTTGATGCATTTTTAAAATGGTGTGGAGCTGTTATGAACGGTGGAGAAGCAAAGCTTGTGGTTCAAGACGGAAGAGTAAAGGTTAATGGTGAGATAGAGACTCAACGAGGTAAGAAGCTTAGAAATGGTGATACCGTAGAGTACAACCAAATGAGCTATAGAGTAGTTCAAGAATAGCTAGAACAAAACATATAAACTTACATTATTAACTTAATTTGTGATATAATTAAAAATAGGTGTTTTATGTATATTAAAAAATTGCACTTGATAAATTATAGGAATTATGAGGAATTAAAACTAGAACTAAATAGAAATGTAAATATTTTCATAGGTGACAATGCTCAAGGAAAAACAAACATACTTGAAAGCATCTATTTTTGTTCCTTGGGCAAATCTCATAGAACCAATAGAGACAAGGAACTCATTAATTGGAACAAAGATAGAACCTTTGTTTCACTTCACATTTCTAAAATTCCACTGGATAAAAAAATTGACATAAGCCTTTTAAAAGATGGAAAAAAGGGCATTGTCATAAATAATATCAAGATTAATAAGCTTTCAGAGCTTCTGGGAGTTTTTAATGTGGTGATGTTTTCTCCAGAGGATCTTAAAATAGTTAAGGATTCTCCATCCTTTAGGAGAAGATTTTTGGACATTGAATTATGTAAGCTAAGTCAAAAATATTTTTACAGCCTAGTACAGTATAACAAGGTGCTGGAGGAGAGAAACACTCTTTTAAAAAATCAGAATAAGGGATTTTTAAATATGCTGGATATCTATGATAATCAGCTTGCAGACTTTGGTGAATATATTGTTAAAAAAAGGATGCATTATATAGCCAAAATGAATGATTTTGGTATGAAAATTCATCAGGAAATCACAGATGGAAAAGAAGAGGTTTCTTTTTTGTATGAGAGCTGCGCTGTAAATTCTAAGGACATAAAGGCTGCCCTGAGGGAAGAATTAAGTAAAAATAGAAAAAAAGATATAGAGAGAAGAATTACCTCCTCAGGCCCTCATAGAGATGATTTTGCCATTAAGATAAACAATATAGATACAAGAAATTATGGCTCACAGGGTCAGCAAAGAACAGTAGTTTTAACAATTAAATTTGCTTCGCTGTATATTGTGAAGGAGGAAAAGGGAGAATTTCCTGTACTTCTTCTCGATGATGTGCTGTCTGAGTTAGATATTAATAGACAGCGCTATATATTAAATTCTATAGTGGATGTTCAAACCTTTATTACCTGCACAGGTATTGAGGGGATAAAGGATCATTTAAAGCAGGATGTTTCTCTATTTTTAGTTAAAAACAACCAAGTTGAAAGATTAGAATAATAGTCGGGGAGTGATAGTTAGTGTTTTTACATTTAGGAGAGAATGTGGTGGTACCGGTGAAGGATATTATAGGAATATTCGATATAGAAACATCTATGTATAGCTCCGACACCATACAGTTTTTAAGAATGGCCGAAGAAGACGGCTTTGTAGAAAGAATCACTAAAGAAAAACCAAAATCCTTTATACTAGCAGAGGTGGATAAAAAGAGTAAAATATATCTTTCTCCTATATCCTCTGCTACTTTGAGTAAGAGAACTCAGCCACTTTATTATGAGCTTTAATTTGCAGTTAGGAGGATATACATGTCAGAGGAGAGAAAAGAGACTTATGATGAGAGTCAGATACAGGTGCTTGAAGGTCTTGAAGCAGTTAGAAAAAGACCAGGAATGTATATAGGCAGCACCAGTCTTAGGGGACTACATCATCTGGTATATGAAATTGTAGATAATAGTATAGATGAGGCACTTCAAGGATTTTGTGACAAAATTGAAGTAGTAATTCATAAAGACAATTCAGTATCAGTTACAGACAATGGCAGAGGTATGCCTGTAGGCATGCATGCAAAGATGCATAAGCCTGCGGTAGAAGTAATAATGACAGTGTTACATGCAGGTGGAAAATTTGGAGGTGGAGGCTATAAGGTAGCTGGTGGTCTTCATGGTGTAGGAGCTTCAGTAGTTAATGCTCTTTCCGAGGTATGCATTGTTGAAGTTAAAAGAGAAGGACATATATGGAGACAGAGATTTGAAAGAGGTATAGTAGCCTCTGGTCTTGATATAGTTGGGGATACAGAGGAACAGGGTACTACTGTTTTCTTTAGACCTGACAGCCAAATATTTGAAGAGATAGAGTTTGATTATGATACCTTAGCTCAGAGATTAAGGGAATTGGCATTTTTAAATAAGGGAATTAAGATAGTATTTTCTGATGAAAGAAATGAAAAGGTTGAAGAATTCCATTACGAAGGAGGTATTAAATCCTTTGTATCATATTTGAACAGAAATAAAGAAAATCTTCACCCACAGCCAATTTATGTAGAGGGTGCAAAGGATGAATATACTGTAGAAATTGCACTGCAGTACAATGATGGATATACTGAAAACATATTTTCCTTTGCCAATAATATAGATACCATCGAGGGGGGTACTCATTTAGCAGGCTTTAAGGCAGCTCTTACAAGAGTACTCAATGACTATGGCAAAAAGTTTGGATATTTAAAGGAGGCTGACAAAGCCCTTTCTGGAGAAGATGTTAGAGAGGGTTTGACTGCAGTTATTTCTGTTAAATTGATGGATCCTCAATTTGAAGGACAGACAAAGACAAAGCTTGGAAACAGTGAGGTTAGAGGAATAGTTGACAACATTGTGGGAGCTGAAGTAAGCACCTTCCTTGAGGAAAACCCAGCAATAGGAAAAATAATATTGGAAAAGGGTCTTACTGCAGCAAGAGCCAGAGAGGCCGCAAAAAAAGCAAGAGAGCTCACAAGGAGAAAGTCTGCACTTGAGAGTGCCTCCTTGCCTGGAAAGCTCGCGGATTGTACTTCAAAGGATCCTGCAGAATGTGAGGTTTATCTAGTTGAGGGAGATTCTGCGGGAGGTAGTGCAAAGCAGGGAAGAGATAGAAGATTTCAAGCTATTTTACCTCTTAGAGGTAAAATAATGAATGTAGAAAAACAAAGGCTAGATAAGATATTGGGCTATGAAGAAATAAGAACCATGATTACTGCTTTTGGAGCTGGTATAGGCAAAGATTTTGATTTAAGTAAAATGAGATACAGCAGAATCATAATAATGACAGATGCTGACGTGGATGGAGCTCATATTAGAACCTTGCTGCTCACCTTCTTCTACAGGTACATGAAGGAAATGGTTGAAAATGGTCATGTGTATATTGCCCAGCCGCCATTGTTTAAGGTTTCAAAGGGCAAAAAGGATTACTATGCCTATAATGATGCAGAGCTTGAAAAAATTCTTGCTCAAATAGGTGGGAAAGACAATAACACAAATATTCAAAGATATAAAGGTCTTGGAGAAATGGATGCGGTTCAATTATGGGAGACTACCATGAACCCTGAAGAAAGAGTATTGCTTCAGGTAAATGTAGAAGATGCCATGGCTGCAGATGAAATATTTACTATTCTCATGGGGGATAAGGTAGAGCCAAGAAGAGAATTTATAACTGAAAACGCCAAAAAAGTTGTTAACTTGGACATATAGTAGCAAAGAGGTGTAGCAGATGAATAATGAAGGTAAAATATTACCTGTAGATATTAAGCAGGAGATGAAAAAGTGTTATATAGATTATGCCATGAGCGTAATTGTTGGTCGTGCACTGCCTGATGTAAGGGATGGTCTAAAGCCTGTTCATAGAAGAATACTATATTCTATGCAGGAGTTGGGTTTGAGTCCTGAAAAGGGTTATAGAAAGTGTGCCAGAATAGTGGGAGACGTTTTAGGTAAATATCATCCACATGGTGATACCTCTGTATACGATGCACTAGTAAGATTGGCTCAGGATTTTTCTATAAGATATCTTTTAGTTGATGGGCATGGTAACTTTGGTTCTGTGGATGGAGATTTTCCAGCCGCTATGAGATATACAGAAGCAAAAATGAGCAAGATAACTCTTGAAATGCTAAGAGATATAAATAAGAATACCGTAGATTTCGTACCAAACTTTGATGGAGAAGAAGAGGAGCCTTCAGTGCTTCCTTCTAGATTTCCAAATCTATTGGTGAATGGATCCTCCGGTATTGCAGTAGGTATGGCTACAAATATACCTCCTCATAACCTGGTAGAGGTTATAGATGGTGTAATAATGTTAATTGAAAACCAAGACATTACCATACCAGAGCTTATGACTAAGATAAAAGGACCTGATTTTCCTACTGCAGGAATAATAATGGGTACTCAAGGAATAAGAGAAGCCTATGAAACTGGCAGAGGTAAGGTTGTAATTAGAGGAAAGACTGACATTGAAGAGGAAAAGGGAAGATTCCGTATAGTAGTAACAGAGCTTCCATATCAGGTTAATAAGGCTAAGCTTATTGAAAATATTGCAGAGCTGGTTAAGGATAAAAGACTCGAAGGAATATCTGATTTAAGAGATGAATCAGATAGAGATGGTATGAGAATTGTAATTGAATTAAAGAGAGATGCCAATGCCAATGTAGTTTTAAATCAATTATTCAAGCATACAAAGCTTCAAGACACCTTTGGCATAAATATGTTAGCTCTTGTAAATAATGAGCCTCAGACTCTAAACTTAAAGAAGGTACTTGTTCATTATCTAGATTTCCAGAAGGAAGTAGTACGAAGAAGAACAAGATTCGATCTAGATAAGGCACTGGCTAGAGCTCACATTTTAGAGGGCTTAAAAATAGCACTAGACCATTTAGATGAGGTTATAAACCTAATTAGAGCATCAAAGACAGATGAAGAGGCTAAAAATGGCCTTATGAGTAATTTTGGGTTATCAGAAAAACAAGCTCAAGCTATACTGGACCTTAGGCTTAGAAGATTAACAGGTTTAGAAAGAACCAAAATTGAAGATGAGTATGAGCAGTTGTTAAAAACTATTGCATACTTACAGGAAATTTTGGAGAAGGAGGAGCTTGTATTAAAAATAATCAAAGAAGAATTAGAGGAAATAAAGAACCGATTTGGCGATGCAAGAAGATCCGCTATAGTGAAGATGGAAAATGAGATAAATATAGAGGACTTAATACAGGAGCAAGAGGTGGTAGTAACCCTAACCCATGGAGGCTATGTTAAGAGAATATCCTCAGACGCTTATACTGCCCAAAAAAGAGGGGGTAAGGGTATCCAGGCAATGTCTACAAAGGAAGATGACTTTGTGGAACATATATTTGTTACCTCTACTCATAACAATATACTCTTCTTTACAAACTCAGGAAGAGTTTATAAGCTAAAGGCTTATGAAATACCTGAGGCAGGAAGAAATGCTAAGGGAACTAATGTTATAAATCTTCTGCCATTAAACTCTGATGAGAAGATTCAAGCTGTAATAACCATAAAGGAATTTGAAGATGATAAATATCTTCTAATGGCTACTAAGAAGGGTATAATAAAGAAAACTGATCTTAGTCAATATTCCTCTATAAGAAAGAATGGCTTAAATGCTATTAACTTAAAGGAGGAGGATGAGCTTATTCGAGTAGTCATAACTGATGGAGAAAGTGAAGTAATGGTCTTTACAGAGAATGGTTATGCTATAAGATTTAATGAGAAGGATGTAAGACCTATGGGAAGAACAGCTACTGGAGTAAAGGCTATTACTCTTCGTGAAGGTGATATTGCAGTAAGCATGGATATAGCCGTTCCAGAGGCAAAGGTTCTTATAGTAAGTGAAAATGGATTTGGAAAGAGGACTGAATTAGAGGAGTTTTCTGCACATCGTAGAGGTGGTAAGGGAATGAAGGCCTACAAGGTTACAGCTAAGACAGGAAAGCTTGTAGGAGCTCGTATGGTTTTGGAGCAGGATGAATTAATGCTTATTAATACTAGCGGTGTAGCCATAAGAATAAATGTATCTGGCATATCAACTACTAGTAGAAATGCTATGGGAGTTACTTTAATGAGAACTACTGAAGAAGAAAAAGTGGTAGCCATAGCTAAAATTAATTCTCAAGAAGAAATAGAGACACAGGAAGAAAATGAAGTATTAGAATAACAGTGAAATAGCCTGATTTATCTCACATAGATAAGTCGGGCTATTATTATGTTTAAATCAACCTTTCCTAGTGTATCACATATAGAAATAGCGTAAAAATAAAAGCATTATGAAGCTATAGCGATTTATTTTAAAGAGATGATTAATAACATAAATACAAGCCTCTCAGAATTTGATAGAATATCACTTGTCGCAAAGATAAGCGGCAAGCACAATTTCCGTTCTACACTTAAGCCTGGCCGGCTTAAGTGATGATATATACATTCCTTTTGGAATGGATATTTTAATAAACAACTTGATCCTTGAAAATTAAACAGAGAATAATTACAAAAACCAGTGACCTCAAGATGAAAATCTTGAGATACGGAAAAACT
>DBMJ01000018.1 GCA_002298125.1 Clostridium sp. UBA701
TGTGCAATTTTGAAAGAACATAACCTGGCTCCTTGGTCAAGCGGTTAAGACACCACCCTCTCACGGTGGTATCAGGGGTTCGAGTCCCCTAGGAGTCACCATTATGAAAATAAAAACTGCTTATGTCGAATTTAATTTGACATAAGGATATCCGGTGATTATGGCTTTGTGGGATACACCCGTACCCATACCGAACACGAAGGTTAAGCTACAAAGCGCCAATGGTACTGCAGGGGCAGCCCTGTGGAAGAGTAGGTAGTTGCCGGGTTTTTTATTTGTGCAAAATAATTGCACAAATACCTGGCTCCTTGGTCAAGCGGTCAAGACACCACCCTTTCACGGTGGTAACAGGGGTTCGATTCCCCTAGGAGTCACCATAAGAGATGAGAAGTATACTAACTTCTCATCTTTTTTTTTATTCTAGTCGAAGGGAACCATAGGGTTCACTAGTGAAAGTGGCAAGGGTGATTTTTTATCATAAGATGTAAAATAGTATAGCATTAATAAAGATATGTTAGTATATTTGTGGATAATGTGCATAACTTCGCAAGAAAACTTCATCTTTTGTGAAAAAATGAATGTATCCTGTGCATAACTAAGGTATAATATAGATAGTTATGGGTGAAATACAAAAGAAAATAATGATGAAATTGTGGTGTTATTTATGAGAATAAGAAAAAATACAGTAAGAGCTGAGTTTATTAGAAGACCAAACAGATTTCAAGCCTATGTTATTTTGGATGGGGAGGAAATGATGGTACATGTGCCTAACACTGGGCGATGTAGGGAGATATTAATTCCTGGCAGTACTGTGATTTTAAGAGAAGAAAGCAATCCTCTTAGAAAAACCAAGTATGATTTAATTGCAGGGTATAAGGGGGATAAACTTATCAATATAGACTCACAAATACCAAATAGGGTAGTGGAGGAAGCCCTTAGATTGCGTAATATAGATTGTCTTAAGCGGTATGAATTAATTGAAAGAGAAAAAACCTATGGCAACAGCAGGTTTGATTTTAGATTGCAGGACATGAAGGATGAGGTATATTACCTTGAGGTAAAGGGGGTTACTCTCGAAGCTAATGGTGCTGCTAAATTTCCTGATGCTCCTACGGAGAGGGGGAGGAAACACCTGTTAGAACTTTCTGAAATAGCAAAGAGTGGTGGAAAGGGCGGAGTGCTTTTTTTAATGCAGATGAATGATATAAAGGTTTTTTCACCTCATGATGATATGGATCCTAAATTTGGAGAAGCTTTACGATATGCAAAGGCTTGCGGCGTAGATGTAATGTCTTATCAATGTGAAGTAGGAGAAGATTATATTACCTTATCAAAAGAAGTTGAGGTATTATTATAGCTTTCATAATATTAGATAGAGAACGGGGGATATGATACCTATGAAGTTTAAATACTGTCCAAAGTGCGGAGCGCTTTTGGAGGAAAAGTATAGCTGGGATGAAGGGGGAGTGCCTTACTGTCCTGTGGATGACACAATGTATTTTGACACTCCAAAGCCCTGCATAGTGGCAGCGGTGGTAAGGGATAATCAGATACTTTTGTTAAAGCAGAGTTATATTTTTAAGGATTCAAAGGTACTGGTTTCAGGATATGTGTCTAATGGAGAGAGAGTAGAGGACACTGTAAGAAGAGAGATTAAAGAAGAAACAGGCATTGATGTGGGAGATGTAAAGTATTTAGGAAGTGAATGTTTGGCTGAAAAAGAAATAGTGATGCTGACCTTTCTAGCAAGATATGAGGCAGGAGAAATCAATAAGTCCTCAGAGGTGGAATGGGTGGATTGGAGCAACATTGAAGATGCACTTTGTGAAATGAGAGAGGATGAAATAGGAAAGAATGTAGTTAGAAAGGTACTTTTGGAAATCGGATATAGTGGAGAAAAGGCTTATAGATGTGATATACAAAGCGGAGATTGTAGATAAAAGAAAGCCGGCAAGATTGTTCTTGCCGGCTTTTAATCCCAAGTGAGTTTTTCTAAGGTTATATGGGTACGATACCAATCATCCCTTTGAAGTAATTCATCAGGTGTGCCTGAATTTTTGACCCTGCCGTTTTCCAATATAACCACCTTGTCACAGGCTAATATGGAGGATAAACGGTGGGAAATGGACAAAATAGTTCTTGCAGAGCTTGCTCTTTGTAGGACAGATACTATTCTTTCTTCCGTAATGGAATCTAAGTTTGCAGTAATTTCATCAAGGAGCAGTATGGGTGGATTTGTAACAATAGCCCGGGCTATGGCAAGAAGCTGCTTTTGACCTTGAGAAAATTGATTATCCTGCTTTATGACGGTATCATAGCCATTCTCAAGAGAAAGCACATAATCGGTAAGCCCAACGAATTCCAGGGCGTCTTTTACTTGTTCTTTAGAGATATTTTCGTCCTGCAAGCTTACTTGGTCCGCTACTGTACCACTAATCATGTGAAAATCCTGGCTCACATAGCCAAAGAGCTTTCGTTTTTCACTATTGCAAATGGAGTAAACATCCACTCCATTTAGAGTAATACTACCACTGGAAGGCTTTAAAAGCCCCAGGATAAGCTTAAAGAGCGTGGATTTACCAACGCCTGTTCTTCCAATAAAAGTGGTTATTTCCTGAGCATTGATGTCTATTGAAATATTCTGCAGTACCTCCACACCCTCTACATAATGAAAGCTTAAGTCTTGAAAAGAAAGCTTTAGGTTATTTCTATCAGGGAGGATTTTTTGTGAGGTGAAACAGTTGTTTTTGCAATCATCCTCAGGTTCATTATAGAAGTTATTGACACGATGAATACCAGACACAGCCTTTTGAATGTCTTGCAGCTCCATCCCCAGGTTTTCTATGGGGGCAAAGAGATTAGAGATTAATTCAATAGAAGCTGCTATCATACCAAGTGAGATCCCCAGAAGACTTAGCTGCTTGCAGGAAAAAACTACAATGAGGGCAATCACAACAGCACGGACAATCTGGATAATTGGAGAAAAGATAGAATCATAAAAGTTAACCTGCTCCACGGTTTTGTAATTGTCTAACAGATAATCTACATATTTTTTCTCCATATAGCTTTCCTTGCTAAAGGTTTTAATCATAGGGATGTTTTTAAGACTTTCTGAAATATGGTTGTTAACCTTTCCCTCCAGCACTCTATTTTTTATCTGTGCTTTTAACATTCTTTTCTGGAAGGTACGTGTTATTGCATAAATAAGGGGCAATAAAAACAAGGTTAATATACCCAAGGTAGTACTAAAGCTTAAAATGGAAAGGAGGATTCCAAGAACTTTGAAGCAGTCAATAATCATTCCAACAATACCGCTGGTAAATAGGGAGTTGATGGTTTCAACATCATTGGTGAAACGTGATACCACAGTTCCTGATTCATTAACTGAAAAGTACATAAAGTTCATCTTTTCAAGTTTTTCCATCATCTTCATTCTTATGGTTTTAGTTATCTTTTGTCCAAGGATTGTAAGGATTCCTTCTTTAATAAAATCAAAAAGTCCAATTAATATCAAAACGCTGATATAAGCAATAGCAAGTGCCAATAGCCCGTTGTATTGCCTAGGAACAAGGTTTTTATCGATGATACTCTTTAAAATTTGAGGTGGGATTAAGCTTGTTACTATAACACCGCAGATTACTATTACGAGAATAAGCATCATACCAATATTAGCTTTTATAACTTCAATTAAGGATTTTCTAACTAAGCTGTTTTTCATTGCTTTCCTCCTCCTGTCCCTGCTGCAGACTGTATATAGTAGCATAGAGTGTAGAATTTTTTAATAGCTCTTCATGGGTACCATATTCTACAGCCTTATCTTCCTTCATTAAAATAATTTGGTCAACTCTGCTAAAAATAGAGAGCCTATGGGAAATCAGAATAATAACACTATCCTTGTAGTTGAGTTTTAGATTGTTTATAATAGCCTCCTCTGTTTTCATATCAACGGCAGAGAAGGGATCATCTAATATAATAATTTTACTTTTGTTTAGAAGAGTTCTAGCAAGGGCAATACGAGCCTGCTGACCACCGCTTAGGCTTATGCCGCTGTTTCCTACTAGAGTATCTTGCCCCTGAGGCATGGCCTTCATGTCTTTCTCAAAGCACACATCAGAAAGCACCTCTGAAATGTCTTTGCTGCTTCCAAGAGTTATATTGCTAAAGATGGTATCGGACAGCAGCTGAGGATTGTGTCCTAGGTAGGAAATCATTTTACTTCGTTCATATTCAGTGTATTGGCATAATTCTTTATTGTGGATTTTAATGCTTCCAAGGTATGGATAAAGTCCAAGCAGTGAAATACCTAAGGTGGTTTTACCACAGGCAATGGGCCCAGTTATACCAATAATTTCACCCTTATTAGCTTCGAAGCTTATATTATCAATTATTGCAGTTGAAGTACCAGGATAGATAAATTGTAAGTTCGAAACAGAGAGAGCGCTGCCTTCCACAGGAAGATTAACCTGGGTATCTTTACTTTGATATTCAGTAAGGTAAGGCTTAATTCTCTGCCAGGAAACCTGGGATTTTTGCACTGAATTAAACAGCTTTGCAGCTTTGCTTGCCTTAACTGCCAAGGCGGTAAACATGGTAATATAAGTAGAAAAGGCACCAATGGTAAAGGCACCTGAAATTACCTTTGAGCCTCCAATATAGATGACCATAACCACTCCCAGCATGGCAATAACATTATATATAGGCTGCATGGAGTTTTCTAAAATATTGGCTTTAATGGCTTTTGTCTGTAAATCCTTTAAGTGTGCCTCGTAGCTGATTCTGTTCTTACCTTCCAACCCGTTTACCCTGTATAACATAGCGTTATCTATGCTTTCATAGGTAAACTCTGCAACCTCACTGCTTTTAGAACGAAAGTCTATGGAATATTTATAGATTACGCCCTTTAGCTTTTCTGCAATTATCATGGCTACAGGAATAAATATGCAGGCTAATAGAGTTAGTTTCACATCATAAAAAAGCATGGATACAATATAGGATAACATGAGCACACCGGTATCAAAGATTTCAGTAGTGAACTTACGCATACCCTCAACGCATAGCTCAACGTCTGAAATTGCCCTGGTCATGAGGTTCCCCATGTTTTCGTTATCCAGCTCTGAGATGGTTTTAGACATGATGTTATTGTATATCATAAGCCTCATGGTGGCACTAGTGCTGTTTGCAAAACGTCTTATGTAGAATCTCTTAAAATATCTCATTACCTGTATCATTGTAATAAAAGCAATAAAGGTAAGAGCTACTTTAAGCACAGCATTTAGGGAGTTCTCTTTTGCAATAGCATCTATGAGCTTTCCTTGGTAAATTGGGCCTAAAACAGTGGCACTGTTAAACACTATACCAAAGACCACAATGTAAAACACAACAAGCCTTTCTCTTTTCCAATAGTTAATTATCTTATTTGGTTCTGCAATGGGATTAATCTTTAGCTTTGCCATAGAATTCAACATCTCTTTTCTTAATATTTACAAAGTTTTCAACCCGTTCTCTTTTGCTCTTAGCATACAGTTCATTTAATACCTTCAAGAATACCTTTTTTTCATCTGGGTTGATGTCCTCAATTAACCATTCATAAAAAAAGGATTCCACGGAGGAGCTTGCACCTTTTATCTCTGTAGCTTTATCAGTTAGAAAAAGCTGTTTTGCACGCTTGTCGGTTTCAGAAGCCTTACGAAGAAGATAACCTTTTTTTTCAAGGTTTATAAGCATTCGAGTAATGGCTGATTTATCAATGCCCATTATTTCTCTTAGTCCCTCCTGGGTAATACCTCTATTTTTACGAATATAGTGAAGACATTCATATTCTGAGGTACCAAGTGCTACATCCTTCAATGCAAGGTGGGCGTAGCGCTGGGCCACTCGACATATTTTTGTTATATATCGTTTAGTTACATCCATAGAATCGCTCTCCTCAACAAATATAGTTGACACATCAACCATATTTAGGGTATCACGAAGCGATTTATGTGTCAACTATACTTTGATTAACCTTATATTTTTTATAAAACAAACAAAGAATAATGAAAGGAAACAAACTATCTTCAATATTAACATTTTATTCATAACTTAATTATATTTTGGTCAGTATTTAATGTTATAGTAGTCCTTAATAGCGTATAAGAAAATACACTAATAGAAAGAGGTGTTATGACGTGAGTAGAAATATACCTGAGATTAAAGGGACCTTGAGAAACCATATGATAGAGCTTCCACAAGTAATTAGGGAGGCCAGCGGCATAAGGATTTTTGGCAAGAGATTAAAGTCCTTTGTATTTACAACAGATGTAGCAATTATAAGAAACACCAATGCAGACGCAGTGATAGCTGTATATCCTTTTACACCTCAGCCAATAATTACTGAAACTCTTATACGTTCAGCAGATGTGCCGATTTTCTGCGGCGTAGGCGGTGGAATAACCACTGGCAAGAGAGTGGTTAATCTTGCTCTTGATGCAGAATTTAAGGGTGCCATGGGAGTAGTGGTAAATAGTCCTACACCTAATGACTTGATTTCAAAGATGAGGGACCTTATAGATATTCCCATTATTGTAACGGTGGTTTCGGAATTTGAGGATATAAAGGCACGAATTGATGCAGGGGCTACAATAATTAACGTATCTGGGGCTAGAAGGACAGCCTACATAGTAAAGGAAATAAGAAAAGCATTCCCGGATTTCCCCATAATAGCCACAGGAGGGCCTACAGATGAGACTATAAAAGAAACTATCGAGGCAGGAGCTAATGCCATAACCTATACTCCACCTTCTTCAGCAGAAATATTAAATAGCATTATGAATAAGTATAGAGATAAATACGAAGAAGAAAACACAGATGCAGAATAGATAATATGATAGAGTGCAGCTTGCCAGACAAGTAATCCTATAAGCTTGTCTGGTTTATTTTTTGGTTTACTTTTTGTAAGTAGCACTGCTTTAATTTTTAATATTTTACTGATATAATTAAAGATATTCAGTTTACAAGGATAACTGTAGGCAATGAATAATTGCACCTAATATATTACGGGAGATGGATTTATTGAAGGGAATTTTATTTTATTTCAGTGGTACTGGAAACACCAGGTGGGCTGCAGATAATTTCAAGAGCAAGCTTGAAAAAATGGGAGTGAGCATTGAACTACATAATATGGAGAGTGAAGCTGAGTACAATCTTTCAGCCTATGATTTTTTCATCCTTGGTACACCGGTTCATGCTGAAATTCCTCCAAAAAACGTACATGATTTTGTCAATAAACTGCCTCATAGTGATAGTGCCATGAGGGTTATGCTATTTTCAACTCAGGGTGCTGAAGGTGCAGCTTGTCTTGATATAATAAGAGAGGTGCTTGTTAAAAAGGGTTACAATGTAACCAATCAGGTGTTTATTCAGATGGTAAACAACTATTGGTTCTTTGCTGGGAAAAAACCCTCAATGGAGTTATTTAAAAAGAGGAAGCTTCAAGCAGAGAGAAAAATACAAAGGGCAGCAGAGGATTTTTATAATAATAAGAATTATAGGGACAAGGTGGGTTTTGGAAGGGTTGTATTTAGCAAGCTTATGCAGAGGACCTTTTATAGAAGCTTACCCAAGATGTCAACAAGTATTACCTCTTCATCTGATTGCCACAAATGCGGAGAATGTCTTAGAAATTGTCCCAAGGGCAATATTACCTTTGAAAATGGACATGCTCTCTTTCATGGAAATTGTATAATGTGTATGAGATGCATTCATATATGTCCTGTTAATGCGGTAAGATATAAGGGTAGAAAAATTGAACAGACTCAAAGCGAAATGATTAAAAATTTAGATTTAAAATAGAGGTGATAAGATGGCTGTGGGAGGAGACAACTGCAAGAGCTGTCCAGAATATATAGATGAAAAGTGTGATGGAAAGGCCTTAGACTGCATGTGTAGAAGATGTCCAAGAAGCTTGGGAAAATGCCTATCCACTCGTTATTGTACAGAAACAGAATCTGTTTTACTTTAAGATTTTAAAATAAGGGGGCAAGAAAATGGAAGCAAGGTTAAAGGAATTTAAGGACTACATGAGCAAGATTGAATATCTTGGCAATGCCACAGGGCTGCTTTACTGGGATATGAGAGTGGGGATCCCTAAAAAGGGCATACCCTATAGGGCAGAGATGATAGGCTATTTATCTGGAGAGCAGTATAAGCTTGAGACCTCTAGTGAAATGAAGGAGTTTATAGACTTCTTTACGGCAAGGGAGGACCTAGATGTCGTTACAAAGGCCATGGTAGATAAGGCTAGACGTAATTATGAACGTTCAAAATGTATTCCAGAGAATAGATTTAAGGCATATGTTATTGCTACCTCTCATGCAGAAGCAGCTTGGGAAGAGGCTAAGGAGAAGTCAGATTACAGTATATTTTTGCCTCATTTAGAGGAGCTAGTAAACTTCAATAAAGAGTTTTTAGAGTATTGGGGCTATGAAAAAAATAAATATGACACCTTGCTTGACTTCTATGAACCAGGCATTACAGTGGAAAAGCTGGATGCTGTGTTTGGGGAGCTTAGAGAGGAGCTTGTAAAGCTATTAGAAGGTATAAAAAAGAGTGAGGTTAAAATAGACAGCAGCTTTTTTAACAAGCGTTTTACTGTGGAGGAGCAGGAGGAGTTTAGTAAGTTTATCCTAGAGAAGATGGAATTTGATTTTGAAGCAGGAAGGCTAGATGTGAGCGTCCATCCCTTTACTATTAACTTTGGAAACAAGGATGTTAGAATAACTACTCATTATTATGAAAATGATTTTAAGAGTGCTCTCTTTAGCTCCATTCACGAGGGTGGACATGCACTTTATGAGCAGGATATTGCAGATGAGCTTGAGGGTACTGGACTTGGTACTGGCACCTCCATGGGTATCCATGAATCACAATCCAGGTTCTATGAGAACATATTGGGACGAAGCAAGGAATTTTGGAGATATTTCTTCCCTGAAGCTATTAAGCGTTTCCCACAGTTTGAGAAGGTAAGCTTTGAGGAGTTTTACAGAGCCATAAATGAGGTATGCCCATCCCTTATAAGAACAGAGGCAGATGAGCTTACCTATGGGCTGCATGTAATAGTGCGCTATGAGATTGAAAAGGCTCTTATTAATGGAGAAATTGAAGTGAAGGATTTACCAGAAATATGGAATAAGAAATACGTGGAATACCTTGGAGTTGAGCCTAAAAATGACAGTGAAGGAGTGCTTCAGGATATGCATTGGTCCGGTGGAAGCTTTGGATACTTCCCAAGCTATGCCCTTGGCAATTTATACGGAGCACAGTTTTTAAATACCATGCACAGAGACATTCCTGATTTATATAAGCAAATAGAAGAGGGTAATCTTAGTAATATACATCAGTGGCTGAAGGAGAAAATCCACCTGCACGGATCAGTATATACACCTGCTGAGCTTATAGTTAAGGTTACCGGGGAGGAGCTTAATCCAAAGTACTTTGTAGATTACCTAAAGAATAAATACAGTGAAATATACAAGCTATAAATTAAGAAGCCCTGAATAATTATAAAAAGTACCAGCATTTTTATTGCTGGTACTTTTAATTTATTCCTTCAAGGTGGAATGAACAGTTCTCATCCACTTCATTATGGGTAAATGCTGAGGGCATTGCTCCTCACACTTGCTGCAGCCTACACAGGCAGAGGCTCTTTTCTCTAGAGCTATGCTGTTATATCTCCTCTTGCTGGCATCTAATTCCTTGTAAAGAGTGATATTATTATAGAGCTCAAAGGTTTCAGGAATGTTGATTCCTGCAGTGCAGGGCATACAGTACTCACATTTTGTGCAGCCTATGGGTAGCAGCTTATGGTATTCCTCTCTCACCTTATCTATAATTTCAAGTTCCTCGGTACTCATAGCATTTGGAAGGGCTTTTTCTGCAATTTTTAGGTTTTCCTCTAGCTGCTCAATGGTACCCATTCCGCTTAGAAGCAGAGAAACCTGAGGATGATTCCATACCCAGCTTAAGCACCAGTCTGCAGGAGAACGTTTCTTGCTATACTCAGCATATACCCTTTCAACCTCATCAGGTAAGGCTTTAGTAAGCCGCCCGCCCTTTAAGGGCTCCATTATTATTACAGCGAGGCCCTTTGAGGAAGCATATTCCAGTCCCTCAAGGCCTGCCTGCTCGTTTATATCAAGAACATTATATTGTATCTGGCAAAAGTCCCAGTCATAGGCATCTACAATTTCCTTAAAGGTTTTTATATCGTCATGAAAGGAGAAGCCTATATGCTTTATCTTGCCGCTCTTTAAGGCAGCATCAACAAAATCAAATACCTTAAGGGCTTTTATCTTTTCAAATCTACTTTTATCTAGAGCGTGGAGGAGATACATATCTATATGGTCTGTATCAAGCTTTTTAAGCTGCTCCTCCAAATACTTGTCAAAATCCTCATAGGAATTTACCAGCCACACAGGCAGCTTATCTGCAAGATAAACCCTTTCTCTGTAGCCATCCTTTAGTGCTTTAGCCACAACAAGCTCACTGTTTCCCCCATGATAAGGATAGGCTGTATCTATGTAGTTTACACCATTGTCTATAGCATGTCTTAAAAGTTTTATGGCATCCTTCTCGTCTATGTCTGTATATTTTTCGTTGACTATGGGAAATCTCATGCAGCCAAAGCCCAGTGCAGAAATATTAACATTCATTTTTCCAAATTTTCTATACTGCATTTTTCCACCTCCTATTATTAACTTTATTATATCAGAAGAGAACACATTTTTATTGAAAAATTTTTTTGTATTAAGTTTGGAATTAGTGGAAAAACTAAACTTAATTATGAATAGAGGAGGCATAAATATGGTATCTAGCGAGCTAAAGATGATAGTTGCTCAAAATTGCCAGGGCTACAACCCACGTTCAGCTTATTCCATGTCTTTAATGGGAAGTCTGTCTGAGAGCTGCAGCAATTGTTCTAACTATGTTAGGGGTAAATGTGTGAAGAATTTGTTTGACAATATTGCAGGGGATATAAGAATGAATTAATAGGTGCAAGTTTTAGAAAAGTAAGAGTATTTTGCACACTCTTATTTTTTGTAGCGGAAAAATAATGGGAAAGGAAGTAATATAAATGGCAAGTGAAGAACAAAAAATGATGGTGGCTCAGCATTGTCCTGGTTATAACGCCATAAGAGGAAGCTTTGAAGCTACTGTAGGAGCTCAAAATAGTGAGAGTTGCAACAATTGCAGATATTTTAGAAATGATAAGTGTCAAAAGCATATTTTTGACGATGTACTAACAAGTCTAGATCAAACTTAAAAATAATATTATTGTTATTCTTGAGAATTATTTTGGAAAGTGTTACAATAAAAACGGTTAGAATACTTCAAGAGTTTTGAACAATGAATAAAAAATGGCAAATGCCAAAACTTGGAGGGTGAAAAAATGCACAAGAAACTATTTATTCCCGGACCGGTGGAAGTTAGACCGGATGTACTTGAAAAAATGGCAACTCCTATGATAGGACACAGAAGCAAAGCAGCTTCTAAGCTTCAAAGAGACATCAGTGATAAGATGAGAAAGCTGTTCTATACTAATGAGGAAATCCTGCTTTCCACTACCTCAGGAAGCGGACTTATGGAGGGAGCTGTAAGATCCTGTACTGCTAAGAGAGCAGCGATCTTCTCAGTAGGATCCTTCGGAGACAGATGGTATGAGATGGCTGTAGCTAATAACGTACCTGCTGATCTTTTCCAATCAGAGCTTGGTCAGCCTACTACAGCTGAAATGGTAGAAGAAGTATTAAAGACTGGTAAGTATGACCTTATTACAGTTACTCACAATGAAACCTCCACAGGAGTTATGAACCCAGTGGATGAAATTGCAGAGGTAATGAAGAAGTATCCTGAAGTAGTATGGTGCTTAGACACTGTAAGCTCAGCTGCAGGAAGCAAGATTGAAGTAGATAAGCTTGGAGTAGATATTTGTATTACATCAACTCAAAAGGCTATAGGACTTCCTCCTGGAATGGCTATATGCACAATGAGTAAAAAGGCTGTAGAAAGAGCAAAACAGGTTCCTCATAGAGGACTTTATCTAGATCTTCTTTCTCTATATGAATATATTCAGAAGAAGGATTATCAATATCCATCCACTCCATCTCTATCACACATGTTTGCACTTGATTATCAGTTAGATAGAATCATGGAAGAGGGACTTGATAACAGATTCAACAGACATATTGAAATGGCAGAGATAGTAAGAGCTTGGGCAAGAAAACACTTTGCTATATTCCCAAATGAAAAGTACTTATCAAACACCTTAACTAACATTACTAATACAAGAAATATTGACATAGCAGATTTAAACAAGAAGCTTGGAGAAAGAGGATATCAAATATCCAACGGCTACGGCAAGCTAAAGGATAAGACCTTTAGAATAGCTCATATGGCTGATTGTACTGTAGAGGAAATAAAAGAACTTCTAGCTGTAATTGAAGACGTTTTAGGACTATAATATAGCAGGATGTAAGAGGGCACATTGCAAAAGCAAATATTGTTTTTTAGTAATGTGCCTTCACTTTATTATGCTATAGCGCAGTATAAGCATTTATGCTGTACTATTGTAAAATGAGTGATACTCATTTTAATAAGAGGAGGATTTAATATGGTAAGAATACTTGTAACAGATGGTATGGAACAGTCAGGAATAGAGGCTCTAAGAGCAAAGGGCTTTGAAGTGGTTGAGCAGTTTTATGCACCAGAGGAGCTGGGAGAGGCACTTCATAATTTTGATGCACTTGTTGTAAGAAGTGCTACAAAGGTTAGACAGCCAATAATAGACAAAGCCTGTGAAGCAGGAAGATTAAAGCTTGTAATAAGAGGCGGAGTTGGCGTAGACAATATAGATGTAGCTTACGCACAGAGTAAGGGTATTAAGGTAACTAATACTCCAAATGCCAGCAGTGCTTCCGTAGCAGAGCTAACCATAGCTCACATGTTTGCAATATCAAGATTTTTACACATTGCAAACGTAACCATGAGGGATAACAAGTGGGAAAAGAAAAAATATGAGGGCATAGAGCTTGCAGGAAAGACCTTAGGCTTAATCGGCTTTGGAAGAATAGCAAGAGAAGTTGCAAAGAAAGCTATGGCTCTTGGTATGAAGGTTATATATACAGACATAGTTGGAAAATGTGAGGGCTATGAGCAGTGTGATTATTCCGATATGAATGAGATATTAAAGAAGGCTGATTTCGTATCCTTACATGTTCCTTTTGACAAATCAAAGGGTGCATTAATAGGAAAAGAGCAGTTTGCTATGATGAAGGATGGTTCCTATATTATTAACTGTGCAAGAGGCGGAGTAGTATGTGAGGAAGCTCTATTAGAAGCACTAAACAGCGGTAAGCTTGCAGGTGCAGGAATAGATGTTTTTGAAGAAGAGCCTACAAAAAATGAAGCTCTTGTAAATCATCCTAAGGTATCCGTAACACCACATATTGGAGCTTCTACCATGGAAGCACAGACTCGAATTGGAGAAGAAATAGTAAGTATCATTACTGAGTTCTTCAAATAGTTCAGAAATACTGGAGGTATTTAAATGGCAATCGTAAGAGCTTTTAAAGCTATAAGACCCAAAAGAGAATTGGCAGATAAAGTAGCTGCTCTTCCTTATGACGTTATGAACAGTGAGGAAGCTAGAGAAATGGTAAAGGACAATCCATATTCCTTCCTGCATGTAGATAAAGCAGAAATAGATATGGATCCCGGTATAGACCTTTATGATAAAAGGGTTTATGAAAAGGCCAGTGAAAATCTTAACAGCATGATAGCAAAGGGCGTACTTGTAGAGGATTCAAAACCTCAGCTCTACATATACAGACAGATAATGGACAAAAGAGTACAGACAGGTATTGTAGGCTGTGCCTCCATAGATGAATATATGAATAACATCATAAAGAAGCATGAGCATACAAGAGCTGATAAGGAGCAGGACAGAATAAATCACGTTGATTACTGTAATGCTAACACTGGTCCAATATTTTTAACCTATAGAAACGTTGGAGCAATAGACAGCATAGTAAAGTCTTGGACAGAGAACTATAAGCCTGCCTATGACTTTGTTAGTGAGGATGGAATTTCTCACATAGTATGGGTTATAGATGATGTAGCAACAGTTAATAAGCTAACAGAGCTATTTGACGCAGTAGAGTATTTATACATTGCTGATGGACATCATAGAGCAGCTTCTGCTGTAAAGGTTGGAAAAATGAGAAGAGAACAGAATCCATCCTATACAGGAGAAGAAGAATTTAACTTCTTCCTATCAGTTATATTCCCAGATAATGACCTATACGTTATGGATTATAACAGAGTGGTTAAGGATCTAAATGGCTTTAGTGAAGAAGAGTTCATGAATAAGGTGTCAGAGAAATTTGACATTGCACCTTATAATGGTGAGGGACAATACAAACCTTCAAGTAAGCAAACCTACGGAATGTACATGGATGGAAAATGGTATAAGCTTACTGCTAAGGAAGGTACCTTTAATCCTAAGGACCCAGTAGATAGATTGGACGTATCCATATTGCAGAACAATCTGTTAAGACCTATTTTAGGTATTGAGGACCCAAGAACGGATAAGAGAATCGACTTTATTGGCGGAATCAGAGGACTTGCTGAACTTGAGAGAAGAGTAAAGAACGGAATGAAGGTTGCCTTCTCCATGTATGCCACCACCATCGATGACCTTATGGCCATTGCTGATGCAGGGCAGGTAATGCCTCCAAAATCCACATGGTTTGAACCAAAGCTAAGAAGCGGACTGTTTGTACACAAGTTAAGCTAATAGAATATATCAATTTTATGGTAACGATGCTATATGCATCGTTACTTTTTTGTGTTAGGGGACGGTTCTTTATTATTTTAATTGTGTTAATAAATATGTAAGATATGTTAAATATTGCGAACTAAACAAGAATAAAGTCGTATATATAATAAAGCATATTTAGGAGGTTAGCATGTTATTAGAAATAACTTCAATAAACAAAACAATTAAAAAGCATGAAATATTGAAGGATGTGTCCTTTAATGTAGCTAGTGGGGAGATAGTGGGCTTTATAGGCCCTAATGGGGCAGGAAAGAGTACTACACTAAAAATTGTGATGGATTTAATTAAAGCAAATAGTGGGCAAGTAACTATAGAGGGTATTGCTGTAAGGCAAGACAGAGTTAAGGCATTAAGTAAGGTTGGTTCAATAATTGAAAGTCCCTCCTTATATAAATATCTTTCAGGAAAGGACAACCTTCAGATAGTAAGGAGGGTGAGAAAGCTTTCTAAAGCTTCTATACCAAAGGTTGTTGAACAGATTGGACTAAGCAAGAGAATAAATGACAGGGTATACAAATATTCCTTGGGGATGAAGCAGAGGTTAGCTTTAGGTATGGCCTTGTTGGGAGAACCCGCCCTGCTAATACTTGATGAGCCAACTAATGGGTTAGATCCTACGGGTATTATAGAGCTAAAGGAAATTATAGTAAGACTTGCTAAAAAAGAGAATGTAGGAGTGCTTGTATCCTCTCACCACCTGCTAGATATTGAACAGATATGTGATAAATTCGTGTTTATTAAGGAAGGCTCCATAGTTGGTGTATTTTCTAAGGAAGAGATATTAATTAAGTATGAGGGCATACTTCAATGCTATGAAGCTATTGTAAAGGGGAGAGGCTAATGATTACATTGATAGGTATAGAGCTTAAGAAATATTTTAGGATAAAAACATTAGTGGTAATAGCAATCTTCATACTGTTAAGCACGCTGTTCACTTTAAATGGGAATAGGATTACAAATGGTGCTGTACGTAATATCAGAGATCTCAATTATGCAATAAAGCTGTCAGAGGAGGGTGTAAAGCAATGGAGTGAAGAATTAGCTATAGCCGAGAAAAAAGGTAATGCTGCAGATATAAATATTGCAAAGGATAATCTTAAAAGTGCTCAAGAAACATTAGATATTTGGACTATGGAAAAGGAGGCTACCACCAAGGAAAAAAGATTGGACTTAAAAATAAAAAGATTTGAAATGTCCCTTGATGGGAAGAAACCTGTTGGGGTAACTTCTTTTAATAGAACAAATCTCATTAAAAATTTAGAGCAATATAAGCAGTACAAGAGTACTCAGGTAATACCTGATGATGACAAGCTTACCTCTCTGACCTTTGTACAGAAGTTTCCCTTAAACTTTAATGCTCTGTATTTAAGCATACTTATAATAGTCTTAACGGCGAATGCCCTATCTAGTGAAAGGGGAAGCACCCTGGTAGGGTACATGGCCTTGCCTCTTACAAAGGGCAAGGTTATATTGGCAAAATTTATTGCTACCATTATAGTTTCGGTGGTAATATTTACTCTTTATGAAGTAATTTTATTTACGATACTAGGCTTTACTAATGGTTTTGGGCCGCTTAATACCTCTGTGGCAGTTGGAGCTCAGTATATAAACAACAATGGAAGTATGCTTTATAAAGAAGGCACTCAGCTTTTTATTTCTGGTTATAAGTTTGTAGCCTTAGCCACAGCTTATCAAACCCTATATATAGCATGTGTAGCCTCAGTAGGATTTTTAGTTTCCGTGCTCTTTAAAAAGAGTACAACCTCTGTGAGCATAGGAGTAGGAATAATGCTAATTATCTATACGCTTTCTAACAGTATAGTACCTCAAAAGGCTATGGCAAAATACATTTTCTCCTCCTATGGGGATGTAAGCGGTATGCTTACGGGTGCACTGCAGGAGAATATGAAAAATATAAATCTTATTCCAAATAATGGGTTAATTACCATGGTTGTTACAATAGCAGTATGCTTTTTAACAGCCTATATGGTGTTTAAAGCCCAGGAAATCTACAACTAAAATGGAGGAGAGAACAGGTGATAGAACTCATAAAGGTTGAGCTTAAAAAGGCTGTAAGGTTAAAAACCATAATAGTAGCTCTGCTCTTAATAGGTATTTATTGTCTTCTTTGCTTCAAAAGCTATAATGATGAAAAGGGAAGGCTATTATATGCAGAAAATCAGCTTAAGAGCCAAATAAATACCCTGGAGCTGGACATAGAGAGATATAAAAGTGTTAAAGAAGAATTGAAGGAAAAAGGACAGCTTGAAGAATGTGAGAGCTATTCTGCAAAGGAGATAAAAGCACAGGAGGCATTGTGTAAAACACAGGAGGAGCTGCAATGCTTAAGAGATAACAATAAAAGGCTTGAGAAGGATATAAATCTTATAGAGCAATCTATAAAAGGAAAATACAATGAGGACGCAGATAAGCTAATAGAAGAAAGGTATGGAAAAACAGAAATAGAGAAAAGAAGCTTGTTTATAAAGGAATATGAGAGACTATCCTATTACAAAGACAGTGGCTTGGTGCCCCAAGATAACAATCTAAATGTGGTAAATATATTGAAGATATTCTCCAAAGAAATAAGTCCTCTTTTTATGGCTCTTATTATCATAATGCTCATGGGAGATATAATATCCGGAGAGGAAAGTGAGGGAACACTAAGGGGTTACCTATGCTTACCCATAACACGATGGAAGATTTTTATTTCAAAATATGTAAGTTCTTTAATAATATGTGCTGTAGTGATTATTGGCATACAGCTAATGTTCTTTGTCGGTACAGGAATAGCTTCGGGGTGGGGTAGCTTGAAGCTGCCATTAGAATATAATGCTCAGTTCTTAAATAGAGGAGATATCATTAGCTATACACCGGCATCACAAGCTTTTATATATGGCTGGCAGTATATACTATGTTACTTTTTAACTCAGCTCTTATATATAGGCGTGGTAGTAGCCATAGGAATGTGTGCATCCTCATATTTTAACAGCCCGGTACTATCTATATCTGCAGGATGCGGATTACTTTTATTTTTGTATTATGGTTTTATAGAATTAAATGGTCTTGATAAGCTTAGAAGCTTTATTTTTATGAGCTATGGGGATATATGGAGGGTGCTTAGCGGAGATATAAAGATTTGGGATACAGGACTCGGTATTTTAAAGGCAGAGCTGGTACTTATAGCTACTCAGATTATTTTCTTTATAGCTTCATCAATGAAATTCAAAAGCAAAGAGGTATATAGCTAAATAGTGCAGGAGAATTTATTTTTAGTTCTCCTGCTTTTCTTTATAATAAAGTAGAAATAAGGAAATTAATAATATATAATAAGGTGAAACTTAAGGACAAGGAGGAATAGTATGGCTCAGCATGCATTTTCTAGAACAGAGCTATTAATTGGACCTGAGGCAATGGAAAAGCTCTATAATAGCAAGGTGGTTGTAATGGGTATTGGCGGAGTAGGAAGTTTTGCAGCAGAAGCCCTTGCCAGAGGAGGAGTAGGGCATTTGGTACTGGTGGATGATGATACGGTGTGCCTTACAAATCTAAACAGACAGATAATCGCCGGTTACTCCTCTTTGGCAAAGCCAAAGGTGGAGGTAATGAGGGATAGAATAGCTGATATAAATAAAAAATGTGAGGTTATAACCCACAAGACCTTTGTTACAGAGGAGAATCTTTCGGATATCATAACAGAGGATGTGGATTATGTAATAGATGCAATAGACACAGTGTCCTCAAAAATTGCCATGGTGCTCTACTGCAAGGAGCATAAGGTGGATATAATCTGCAGCATGGGAACTGGAAATAAGCTGGATCCTACCCAATTTAGAGTATCAGACATATACAAAACTAAGGTATGTCCCTTGGCTAAGGTTATGAGGTATGAGCTTAAGAGGCGAGGAGTAAAAAAGCTTAAGGTGTTGTACTCGGAGGAGTTACCCATAAAACCGAGGGCTGATGAGGTTGTTACCTGCAAAGAAGGCTGTGTATGCACTGGGGAGAGCACTAAAAAATGTGCTGCAAAGAGGCAGATTCCTGGAAGTATGTCCTTTGTGCCACCTGTAGCGGGAATGATTATTGCAGGAGAGGTAATAAAGGAATTGATAGGACTAAATGTGAAAAATAACAAATAAAACTTTAAAGGGCTATTCCCATAAGGAGTAGCTTTTATTTTCTTAAGAAATAATTAAGCATTTTTTAGCTTTATTATTAATAAATGAAGAGTAGTATAAATACATAGTCAGGGGATTTATAAATACTGTTTGTTTTTAAGTATCCTGAAGAAGTAGTTTTGAGGGGGGTTCATTTTGAAACCGAAGAATAAATTTTTATGTTTTCTATTCTCTATAATTCCAGGTGTGGGGCATTTCTATCTAGGACTGATGAAAAGAGGTTTGGTCTTTTTTTTAGGCTTTTGTGGCATGATACTCTTAAATGGATTTTTTACAGGAGCCTTTTCCTATCATCTGTTTAAGAGCGGGTTTATGGTTTTAGGCTATCAAAGGGCACTGCATACCGCCATGACGGTGTTGTGGATTTACTGTCTGGTGGACTGCTTCAATCAGTATGAAAAGCTTCGTAGAAGAGCATTTGTAACCATTGAAGCTGTACAAGAAATTGAAGATAGTCTTGCTGAGGACAACCTTAAGCTAACCTCTATAATATTATCTATAGTACCGGGTCTTGGACATCTTTTCTTAGGCAGAAAGGAAAGAGGTTTGCAGCTTTTGCTGGGCTTTGGAGCATCACTGCTACTTTATGAGCTTCTTGGCTTTGCCGTATTCCAGGTGGTCATAATGGTACTTTTGGTATTAAGTATTATAGATTTAATTAAGAATTTTAATAATACTGCACCTTTTAATGGAGGGGACACTGGCATTTCAGCACTTAAGAAATATTTCAGCTTGAGCTATGTAGGAATAGGCTTAATAGTTATTGGAGCATTTATACTGTTAAGGAAGGTTGCCTATGATTTTGTGGACTACAGTTTAGTTAAACATATTGAAGAATATATAGGGATCCTTATAGCATCCTTCCTATGTATATTTGCAGGAATAAAAATTATAATGAAGTCAGCAAAGAAAAATTAATTAAGATAATTTAAGAGGAGTAAGGCTTATGAAACAGAAAAAAATTGGAGTTATTTCCTTGGGAATATTACTGGTGCTCATAGGTACTGCTGCATTATATTCTCAGATAGTAGGCTTTTCCTTTCTAGAAGTGGTTGCCAGATGGTGGCCTGCGGTGCTTATTATTCTTGGACTTGAAATATTGTTTTTTAATATTTTTGTAAACAAGGAAGAGTATAAGATAAAGCTAGATGCAGCAAGTATTATAATTATTATTTTAATTACTACTGTGCTTGGTGTAACGGCAGGAGTAAACAACATTGTAAAAAATAACTTTGGCGCACTTAGAAAAGTGGGGACAATGCTGCCTTGGGACAATATAAATTTCCCTGGAACCACTCAATTTAAAAAGAATGCTTCGGTAGATGCTGCTAAGAGCAGCAAGCTTACTATAGATAACAGTCTAGGAGAAATAAAGCTAGAGAAGGCCAGTGGAAGCAAGCTTGAGATCAGCGCAAATATTACAGTAAATAATAATGATGGTGATTATGCAAATTCTCTCGCAGACCAAATTCTAAAGATAGAGGAAGGAGCTACCATCAAGGTAAGTGCAGAGGAGAATTTTGACAAGAACAAGATAGGCTCTATAAAGGTGAATTATGTTATTAAGGTACCCTCTAATCTTGAGGTGGAAGCCAGCAATAAATTTGGCAATATTACAGTATCAAATTTGGACAAGAACCTGAAGGTTGATAATACCAACGGTGAGATTAAGATTAATGGCATTGGAGGAAACCTTGATATTAACAACAAATTTGGCAGTACCTCTATAGAGAACGTAAAGGGCAATGTAAACTTTGAAAGTACTAATGGAGACATTAAAATAAAAGAGATCGGTGGAGCTTTAGTAGTAAGAAATAAGTTTGGACAGATAAGGGCAACAAATGTAACAGGTCCCCTGGATGTGCAAAGTGCAAATGGAGATGTGAGTATAGAGTGCAGTAAAGTACTAGACACCTCTATGAAGGTAGAATGTACCTTTGGAAATGTTGAGCTTACACTCCCAGAAAAGCAAACTGGAAGCTATAAGCTAAGTACTAAGTTTGGAAATATAAAGGGTGGTTCTCAAATTAGTGTAAGTAAAACTGATAACGGAATCAACGAAAAGGCTGAAGGCAGCTTCCAAGAGGGAAAGGCTAGTTTTAGTGTTAATTGTACCAATGGAAACATCACTCTAAATAAATAATAAGTGGCAGCCACATAAGTTATAAGTTATGTGGCTGCCACTTATCTATGATATAATATACATGAATTGGAGTGATGGTATGAAGAATAAAAAGAACATAACAACTATCTTACTAATATTCATGTTTATGTTTATTGCCGCAATGATAGAAAACATCAGAGGAATATTCATACCTCTTTTTAAACAGGATTTTCAGGTTAAGGATACTTATATTGGTATAATGACCCTAGTCTCATCCATAGCCTATATGATATTTTCATATATAGGAGGAGGACTATGTGAAAGGCTTGGACAAAAGAAGGTTTATATAGGTGGGTTTATCTTTACCATGATATCTCTCATGGTTTTAGCAAATACCTATTCCTTTCCCATGCTGCTCTTAGGTATGTTTCTCATGAATATAGGCCTTTCTCTTGCATCTATTGCAACTAATACACTGGTTCCACTGCTTATGGGAAGTTTTCAGGCGGTGCTTATGAATTTAACCCATTTCTGTTATGGCGTAGGCTCAACTATAGGTCAATCAACAGTGGGGAATCTTATAAGTAAGGGAATTAATTGGAGACAGATTTATCTAGGAGAGGCCTTCCTAGTGTTATTACTAATTATCGGCTTTTCCCTAAGCTCCTTCCCAGAGCATCACAAGGAAAACAGAAATGTGGAAAAGAAAAAGGTAAATATTTGGAGCAATAAGCTGGTATACTTTTTTATCTTGGCCCTAGGCTTTTATATTTTTGCTGAGGTGGGTACTGGAAATTGGCTGGTTAACTACTTAAAGGGAACCTATGGTTTTTCCGAGCAAAGGGGTTCTATGTATCTGGCACTGTTCTTTGGCGTCTTTACCATAGGAAGATTGGTGGGAGGCTTTATTGTAGAAAAGACTGGTTATCTAAATACAGTGGCCATCTCTTTAGTAGCTGCCACTATAGTGTCTATCACAGGTCTTATTATTGGAGAGAAGGGAATGGTAGTGCTATCCTTATCAGGATTTTTCTTCTCCATAGCTTTTCCTACCATTGTACTTACTATTAGTAAGGTATTTAAGAATAATACCTCCTATATTACAGGAGTGATAATGACAGCAGGCTCTCTTATAAATATGCTCCTAAATGCACTGGTGGGAGTGTTAAATGACAACATAGGCATATACAAGACCTTCTTTTTGATTCCCATTAGTCTTTTAATATCCGCTGTATTTATAATAATTATACACAAAAATATTGGTAAAGCTTCAAAATCAGTTAAAGCAGCTAATGCTTAAGAAAAGGTGATATATATGAACAAGGCCATAGTTTCAATTGAAGGCATTAAAGGCAATGAGAGAGAATATGTTATTAAGGATAAGGACAGCATTACCATAGGAAGAGTTTTCATCATAGAAATGAACACCCAAAACAGATATGCCTCCTTTAGAATAAAAATATATAAAGGAGAAGAGGAAAGTAATACCTTTCTAAAGGAAGCTTTAAAGCTTCTGCTCTCTTCTTTCTTTCATAAAAAGGACATACAAAAGGTAAATGTGCTGGTAGAGGAGGATTCTGATTTAAGGTGCTTTACAGAGCTTGGTTTTATACTAGAGGGTATCTTAGGAAGAAGTATTATAAGCAATAAGGTATATAAAGACGAACTGGTTTTAGGAATTGATACTGAAACCTACTGTCTTCATGAAAACATAAGGATAGTGAGGCTTCAAGCTGATGAATTATGCCTTAAGGTGCTTACCGTAGAGGATGCAGAGGAAGCCCTTAGATTTTATAAGAGAAATATTAACCACCTTAAGCCCTTTGAGCCCTCAAGAGACGAAAGCTTCTATACCCTTCAGGTACAGAAAAAAAATCTTCTTGAGGACTATAAGCTATATATCTTAGGGAAATGTGTAAGCTTTGGAATATTTAAGGAAAGCAGGCTTATAGGTAAGATAAGAATTTCAAATATCATTGAGGGTGGCTTTAAAAGTGCCTTTCTAGGCTATTCCATGGATTCTGAGGAGCAGGGCAAGGGATATATGAAAAAGGCAGTGAACCTCATATGTGACTATGCCTTTAAGGAGCTGGAGTTGCATAGGCTAGAGGCCTCAACTCTCACAGACAATATAAAATCCCAAAGGGTATTAAAAAGCTGCGGCTTCGAAGAACTTGGGGTAAATAAGAAGTATCTATTTATCAATGGAAGATGGAGAGATCACATAACCTTTTATAAAATAAGCAATTTGTAATATAAAACAGCCCACTATCCTAGTGATAGAGGGCTGTTTTTATAAAGGAAAATAAGATTTGGTGTAGAATTAGTTATATAGATATGTTTTTACATAATTTTAGTTAGTGCTAGGAGGAAGTTATGAAGGATGTTGAATTTCTAAAAAAACTGTGCACCTCACACGCACCAAGCGGAAGAGAGCATTGGCTTTATCCATTATTCAAAGAAGCCTTTGAGCCCTATGGGGAAGTTAGTATGGGAAAATTAAATAACATGTATGCCCATAAAAAGGGTAGAGGTAGTGGCAGTATAATGCTTATGGCCCATGCAGATGAAGTGTTTCTTATGGTAACGGAACTGGCGGAAAATGGATTTTTAAAGTTTAAGGGCAATGGTATAGACCCTAAGACATTGGTGTCCCAAGAGGTTATCATTCATGGTAAGAAGGACATATTGGGGATTATAGGTATTAAGCCCCCTCATCTTATGAACGAGGAGGATAGGAAAAAGGCTGTTAAAGCAGAGGACTTAATGATTGATACGGGACTATCTAAGGAAAGCCTTCAGGAATTAGTAAATGTTGGAGACTATGTGACCTTAAAGAGGAGTTTTTATGAGCTTTTAAATGACAATGTAACCTGCAAATCCATAGATGACAGAGCAGGAATTGCAGCCATGTATGTATGTGCTAAGGAACTATGTAGTATCAATCACGATTTAGATGTTTATTTTGTTGCCTCCTGTCAAGAAGAGGTAGGAGCCAGAGGTGCAAGGGTTGGAAGCTATGATGTAAAGCCTACAATAGCCATTGCCATCGACGTAACCTTCGATAGTGGAGCAATGGGGGATACGGATAGAGAAAATAAGCTAGGACACGGTCCTGCAATATGTATAGGACCTAATATTCATCCAAAGCTAAGGGAAAAACTTATGGAGGTTGCGGGAGAGTATAATATTCCTTATCAGGTTGAGGTGGAACCAGGGAGTACTGGTACAGATGCTTGGAATATCCAGGTTTCTGCAGAGGGAATACCAACCTTACTGCTATCTATTCCCATAAAATATATGCATACCTCTGTAGAGATGATAAACATGGAGGATATAAAGAACACAGGCAGAATTATTGCAAAGCTCCTGGAGAAGTTAAAGAGTGAGGATTTGGAGGAATTGCTATGCTTTTAGAAAGACTTTGTAATGCTACAGGTCCTTCGGGCTATGAAGGAGATGTAAGAAATTTAATTAAAGAAGAGATAGTAAAGTATGTTGATGAGATGAAGGTAGATAAGATGGGCAATATTATTGCTCATAAAAAGGGCAAGGGTAAAAAGGTAATCGTAGATGCCCATATGGATGAGGTTGGCTTTATTATTACAGGCTACAATGAGGATGGAACGCTTAAGTTTTACTCTCTAGGAGGAATTGCCGCCAATCTATTACCCGCTAAGGTGGTTTTAATTGGTAAAAAGAAAATCCCTGGAGTAATAGGCTTTAAGCCAATTCACCTTCAAAGTGCAGAGGAGAGAAAAAAGAGTGTAGCCTACAGTGATTGCTGCATAGATATAGGTTCAAATTCCAAGGAAGAGACTAAAAAGCATGTTAGTCTTGGAGACTTTGCTGTTATGGACACAGTGTTTGGTGAATTTGGAGAGGGACTTTATAAGGGAAAGGCCTTTGACGATAGAATGGGCTGTGCAGTGCTAATAGAAGCTCTTAAGGAGAATTACAGCTGTGACCTTTATGCGGTGTTTAATGTGCAGGAGGAGGTAGGGGAGAGAGGAGCTTATGTTGCAGCCTTTAATGTAAAGGCAGATATAGGCATAGCCCTGGAAGGTACAATTTGTGCTGATATGCCCAGTGTACCTAAACATTTAAGAGCCACAGAGGTTGGAAGGGGACCTGCTATATCCATAATGGATAAAACCAGCATTTTCAATCAAGAGGTGGCAAGAGAAATAATGGCTGTAGCCTCTGAAAAGAAGATACCCTATCAGTTAAGACGTGCTATAGCAGGAGGAAATGATGCTGGTGCCATTCATATGTCCGGAGAAGGGGCAAAGATAGCCACAATTTCTGTTCCCTGCAGATATATCCACTCCTCCCTATCCGTTGCCAGCAAATCAGATTTTGAAAATACAAAAAAGCTACTTGTAGAATATCTAAAAACTATAGTGTAAAGGAGAGTTAAGATCATGGAGGATATGCTTAGAAGACTTCTTACCAGCTTTGGGGTAAGCGGTCATGAGACTGATGTAAGAAGAGTAATAATAGATGAATTAAAAGATACAAAATGTGATATAAGAGAAGATGCCATGGGAAACCTTATAGTGAAGCTTGGACAGGGTAAAGAGAAGTTCATGTTCTGTGCCCATATGGATGAAATAGGGCTTATAGCCACATTTATAGATGATAAGGGCTTTGTAAGAGTGGGCAGCATAGGAGACTTTAAGGCAGGGGATGTGGTTCATAATTTAGTAAGGTTTGAAAACGGAATCATAGGTAAGGTGGCAGCAGCTAAGGAAAGCCCGGAAATAGGAGATTTATTCATTGATATTGGTTCTTCAAGCAGAGAAGAGGCTTTAAAGAAAATAGTAGAGGGTGATGTGGCCTCCTTTTTAGGCGATGCAGTGGAATTAGAAAAAAAACTTATAAGTCCTGGACTTGACGATAGAATTGGCTGCTATATACTTCTTAGGCTTATAAAGGAGATAAAGCATAGTGATAAAGAATTATATTTCCTATTTTCTGCCCAGGCAGAGCTTGGAGGAAGGGGAGCAAGAGCAGCCTCCTTTGCAGTGGAACCTGATTACTGTGTGGTGGTTGATTTAGAGGACACCGGAGATGCAATTGGTGCAAAGGGAAATATTTCACTTGGTTTAGGACCTGTAGTAACAGTAATGGATAAGAGCTTAATAATGCATCATGAAATAAAGGAAAGAATAGAAGCTGCAGCAAAGGACAAGAATATAGCACTTCAATATACCTCAGTTAGTAGATTTACAGACGGAGGAGCAATACACAAGGAGAAGTCAGGAGTTAAAACAGGGGTAATCTCTGTTCCCTGCAGATATAACCATTCCATATCTGAGATGGTAGCTCTAGAGGATGTAGAAAAAACTATAGAATTATTAAAGGCTTTAGTTTAAAATGAAGAGGGGGTGCTTATTGCACCCCTAAATCATAGGTGAAGCAGGAGTATTACATATGAAAAAACTCAAATGGACCCTACTCATTGCATGGATGATTTTAATTTTTGCTTTCTCTAGTCAGCCAGCAGTAGTATCAAATGAAAAAAGTGGACTAGTAGTATATTTTTTAAATCTCCTAGGACTAGATTTAAACAGTGTTTTTGGCACCATGGCAGATTATGTAGTTAGAAAGGCAGCTCATTTTAGCGAGTATTTCATATTATATCTTCTTATATACAATGTGGTAAGAGATAGATATAAGGGGTTAAAGGCGCTTTGTGTCTCCCTTTTAGGGGTTTTTATATATGCCTGTAGTGATGAAATTCATCAGCTTTTTGTGCCGGGAAGAGCAGGCAGAATTACAGATGTGCTAATCGACACAGCAGGTGGAGCCCTGGCTATGGGCGCAGCATATCTATCAAGTCTTAAGAAATAGCATTATCTCTTTAGGGCTTCTTCTGCCAGCTTAAGCAGCTGGGGCTTAGTATTCATCTTGGGGTTTGAGAGAACTATATCTAGAAGGTAGTCTAGGGTACGTCCAAGCTCTCTTCCAGCACTATAACCTATTTTCATCAAATCCTCTCCATCTATATCTAAGTCCCTCACGGTTAGAGGGTCTTTTTTATTTACTATAGCCATGATGCTGTCTTTAAGCTTTTCTATGCGCTGCATGTCATGAGGCGGCTTGTGAGCAAGCATATCTGCATCCAGCAGGTCAAAATAATCTCTTAGATTTTCTATACCTATCCTCACAATCATTTTCTTTAAGGCTTTTCCCTCCATTTTATTAAAGCTGCTCATATGTTCCTTTATTAGAGTACATACAGTTTTTATAGTATGGTTGTCAAACTTCAAGTTCTTAAGAAGTCTCTCAGCGATTTGAGCACTCTTTACGTTATGGCCATAGAAGTGTCCTATGCCCTTTTTATCTATGCTAAAGCAGAACGGCTTTCCAACATCGTGAAGCAGAGCACTCAATCTAAGATTTAGTCTGGGAGGAGTATTCTCAAGCGCTAAAAGGGTATGATCAAACACATCCTTATGATGATGGGGGTTTCTCTGCTGAAAGCCTATGCTCATAGTGAGATCTGGAAGTATATATTGAAGCAATCCACACTGAGACAAAATTCTAATACCTTCTGCAGGAGAGGGTGTCATAAGGAGCTTGCAAAGCTCATCTCGGATTCTTTCCTTGCTTATCCTAGTAATACTGCTTGGGCTTTTTGAAATAGCCTCTAGGGTATTATTTTCTATTTCAAATTGGAGCTGAGAGCTAAAGCGTACTGCTCTAAGCATGCGTAAGGCATCCTCATGAAATCTTTGTTCAGGAACACCTACAGCGCAAATCCTTTTAGCCTCTATATCCTTATATCCTCCATAGGGGTCTATAAGTCCTTCTAAGGGATGATAGGCCATGGCATTTATAGTGAAATCCCTTCGAGAGAGGTCCTCTAAAATAGAGGTGGTGAAGGTGACGCTATCTGGGTGTCTACCATCGCTATAATCACCATCTTCACGAAAGGTGGTTACTTCAAAGCTCTCATTTTCTACTAATACAGTAATAGTGCCGTGAGCTATGCCCGTTGGCACAGTATGAGGAAATATGTCTATAATAGCTTGTGGTGATGCATCCGTGGAAAGGTCCCAATCGCTTGGAGCTCTTTTAATAAGGCTGTCTCTAACACAGCCTCCCACAGCATAGGCCTTGTAGCCTTTTGAGTTAAGGGTATCTATGATAAACAATACTTTACTTGGAATGACTATATTCATTTACTTGTACCTCCATTAAACAATTAATTTACATATTAAGAGCTATGTGATAATAATTAATTATACTAAAAATTAAAAATACATCACTATTACCTATTATTATACGTAAATATAGGTAAAGTAAACAATAAGTGAAAAGGCGGTAGGGTTTTATGAAAAGATTATTTACTACAACTGTAGTATTTTTTATGATATTTTTTACAGGATGCTCTTCTAAGAGCGGAAATATATCAAAGGAAGCTCCTAAGGAGCAGCAAAAGGTCATAGAAAGCACTTCACAAAAGGACAGTGACAAGACTGTGAAGGAGCCTACAAAAACTGAGGAGACTAAAGTGCCTGTTGAACCTAAAAAGCCAGCAGAACCTAAAAAGCCAGCAGAACCAGTGGTAAAAAAGGATAAGCTAATTGTAATAGACCCAGGCCATGCCACTAAGGCAAATCTTGAGAAGGAACAAATAGCACCTAACAGCAGTGAATATAAGATTAAGGATGGTGGAGGAGCTACAGGAGTGGCAACTAAAAATCCAGAGTATGCCCTAAATATGAAGGTGGCATTAAAGCTTAAGTCCTATCTTGAAAAGGAAGGCTTTAAGGTGCTCATGACTAAAACAGACATTAATAAAAGCATGGGAAATATAGAAAGGGCAAAGGTGGGTAATGATGCTGGAGCTTCCCTTGTAATAAGAATCCACGCAGATTCAGATGACAGTTCCTCTACAGCAGGAGCCTCCATGCTAATACCAAAGTCTACAGAAAATACCTCTAAGATTTACGCTGAAAGCAAGCGTTATGGTGGCATTGTCTATTCTACACTGATAAAGGAAGTAGGTATGAAGAGTAGAGGTGTATTTGAAAGAAGTGATATGACGGGTTTTAATTGGTCAAAGGTGCCAGTGATACTGGTGGAGATGGGTTTTTTATCAAACCCAAATGAAGATAAGCAATTAAACACGGATAGCTATCAGGACAAGATAGCAACTGCCTTATGTAAGGGAATAGTATTATGCTTTAAATAAATAAGGAAAAAATAATGATAAATGATAAAGTTTTCCACATATGAACACGATATATATAAATAGTAAATAATTAGTTAATAAACTAGACTCGGTTATATTAAACCTTATAATTCAGGTTTCTTGAACAGAGGAGTAAGTGAGGCTTAAAAAGATATGAAAAAGAGATTTACCTTTGTAAGCATAACGAAAAAAATAAATATTATGGTCCTTTCTATAACCTTAGCTTTAACTCTCTCCTTTGTAGTAACTGCAACTGAACTCTCCCAGGTTATACTAGATAAGCTAGTCAATGAACAAAATGTAAATAATGAGGAGTTCTATGCACGTTTGATAGGAGACTGGTTTTCAGAAAGAAAGTCACAGATGGACTACTACAGTCAATTGGAATCTGTAAAAAATATGGATTTTCAGGCTTCAAAGGAATATTTACAGGAAGAAATAGAAAAAGACAAGTTATATAGTGCATTTTTTTTCATATCTCCTCAAGGAGAGATTAATTCCATATCTCTGGAAAACAAGGAACTTATAGGTGAAGATTTTGCAAAGCAAGTCATAAATAATCATTATACAACCCCCTCCCCCTATGTATATAGTATTGATGGAGAACGATATCTTGTGCTACTGCACACTTTTTTAGATGATAAAAGTCAACAGTGGTCTTTTTTTGGGTCTCTTATAAAGCTAGATAAGTTACAGGAAAGGCTTATGCAATATGCAGCATACGACGGAGATAGTTTTACCTTTATAGTAAATGATTCAGGTGATATTATATTAGGCTCTAAAGGAGGTAATATTAGTAATTTTTCTAGTCAATACACAAGTGTTAAAGACATAAAGGGGCTTTCCTCTAGTGGTGAAAAGGTATTTTCAGAACGTAAGGGGAGCATAGACTTTAAGGAAGGCAATGGCTCCTACAGGGCGTTTTATCATGAGATATCCGACAATAATTATTGGAATGTAGTCACTGTTACTTCTCATACAGCTATTACCAAACCACAACAGATGATGAAGACTGTGCTTGGAGTTGTAGGATTTCTTTTAACAATAATCGCCTTCATCCTGAGTAAATGGTTGGCTAAGAGTATAAGTAGTCCAGTTATTAAGTTAAATGAAGCTGTTGAAAAGGCGGGGAAGGGAAACCTTTCTGTAAGGGCAGAGATATGTGGCAAGGATGAAATAGCTAGAACTGCCAGAAGCTTCAATAACATGCTGGGTACCTTAAGCAATATGGTATATTATGACACTGTAACCCAGCTGCCCAATATCAATTCCTTTAAACATAGCGCAAGAACAGAAATCAATATGAGACTAGTAGATCATAAAAAACTAGCAGTAGTCTACCTGTCTATTAATAAGTTTAAGAGAATTAATGACAGCTACGGCTATCATTTTGGAGATAATATACTAAGGGCAGTAGGGGAGAGAATTTATTCCAACTTTAAATTTAATGGCATGGTAAGCCGGGCAACAGGAGATGGATTTTTAATAATGCTATCTAGGGTAGGGGCACAGGAGGAGATATTAGATCAGGTGCAAAATATCTTTGAGCTGTTTGAGAAGCCCTGGGAGATAGATGAGAGAGAGATTCATCTTACTACCAGCATAGGCATAAGTGTATATCCTGAGGATGGAAATGAGGTAGAGCTGCTCATAAAAAGAGCTGGCATGGCAAAGTCAAAAGCAAAGGAGAACGGAGGAAGCTGCTATCATTTCTATAGTGAAGAGCTAGATGAAGCCTTGGTAGAGGAAATCAGTATGGAGAGGCTTCTTATAAATGCACTAGAGCATGATGAGTTCCAGCTTTTCTATCAACCCTTTATAGAGGTAAGCACTGGGAAAATTGTAGGGGCAGAAGCTCTGCTAAGGTGGAATAGTAAAGAATACGGATTGGTTACACCTGCAAAGTTTATACCCATATTGGAATCAAATGGCCAGATTATCGAGGTGGGAAGATGGGTTATTAAAGAGGCTTGCAGACAAAACCTTGAATGGCAAAAGAAGGGCTATGATCCCATAGTGATTGCTGTAAATGTGTCTGTTCATCAATTTGACAAGGAAAACTTTGTAGATGACTTGAAACTTATTTTGGAGGAAACTAAAATTGACCCTCAGTACCTTCAGCTAGAGATTACAGAGAACATTGCTATGGAGGGCGTAGAAAACAAGATATTAAAGCTTAAAAAGATAAAGGAAATGGGTGTAAAGTTGTCTATTGATGATTTTGGGACAGGGTATTGCTCCTTTAGCTATTTAAACAATCTTCCTATAGACACATTAAAAATTGACAAATCCTTTATTATGGGCATAGGAGAAAATGATAACTCTAAGGCAATAGTAACTACTATTACTACCATAGGCAAAAACCTTAACCTAGCTATTGTGGCTGAAGGCGTGGAAACAGAAGAACAGTTTAATTTCTTAAAGGAAAACTGCTGTGAAAAGGCCCAGGGGTTTTTGTTTAGCAAACCATTAGAGTGCTCTAGCTTTGAAAAATTATTAAGAGTATAATGAGGTATAGTAAGATAATTTAGTAAAGTTAGAGGTGAAGGTATGCTTACAGTCTACGATAATATATTTCCATGGCTTTTTTGTGTTTATATGTTTCTTCTTCCATTACTGCCAAGCAAGCTTAAGCTTGGGGGCATTCCTGTGAATGGAGACTCACTGTTTTTATTATTATTGGCAGCATATTTACTAAAGCTGCTTATAGATGTAGATACAAGAAGAAGGTTTGTAAGAGGAGTAAAAAGTGTATTTACTGATAGTTTGACACTCTTTATGCTACTTTTGACCTTTATAATGCTGTGTTCAACCATATATTCTCAAGATAAAATAATGGCTATTAAGGAATCTGTAAGATTTTTTAGCTATTTTATACTTTTCTTTATAGTTAAATATGAGCTTACACAAAAGGTTTTTATAGATAATCTCTTAAGAGGTTTTCTTTTTACTTGCTTTATTATGTTCACCCTAGGTATATTGGATAAGTTTTTTCATCTTAATTTTATTGTACATAGTGAGTTCTATAATCCTTCAAGATTGGAAGGTACCCTGGAAAATAGTAATAATCTAGGAGCTTTTTCTATTATAGCAGTATTCCCACTAATAGTACTTACTCTAAAGGAGAAGAGTTGGATTAATAGGGTTATATATTTAATTTTAACTGTGTTAGCCCTGCTTAACATGGTGTTTGCAGGCTCTAGAAATAGTTATTTAGCCTTCGCCCTAGGCTGTATAGTTTTGATACTCATATTTGGGATAAAATACTTGCTTGGCTTTGGGGTTTTGGGTGGAATAGCCTACCTAATACCTATGGTAAGAAGCAGGGTGCTTCAAATATTTGATATGGTTCAAAATATGTCTAGAATCGTGGTTTGGAAGACTGCATTAAAAATGATAGGTGATTTCCCTCTTTTAGGGGTAGGTAATGGTAATTTTTATACTCGCTATGAGGAGTATGTAAAGAAATATCCGGAGTTAAGGAATTATTATGATGCAGTACAGGTATATCACCCTCACAATATCTTTCTTAAAACCCAGTGTGAGCTTGGTATAATAGGCTCCATAGCCTTTATGGGAATTTTGGGTAGTGTTGTTTATAAGCTTAAGCAATTTATAGCTATAGTTAAAGATGACTTTTATTTAGCTTTTTATAAAGGCTTTGCAGCGTCTTTCATAGCCTTTATCTTCATGAATTGCCTAGATAATTTTTTCTCAGCTCCCAAGGTAATTGCATTTTTCTGGATTCTATTAGCAGCTTCACAGTCTCTAATTTTTAATAGAAAAGGTCGCAGCTATAATGAAATAAATATTATGCAATATTGACAAACAGAGGTGATAAAATGAGGGTACCAAGAATTATGACTCCAGGACCCACAATGATTTCAGAGAATGTTAGGCTTGCAAGAGCCCAAGAAACCACAAATCCAGATTTAGACCTACAGTTTTTTGAGTTCTATAGAGAGCTCTGTGATAAGCTAGCAGGCATAATTAAAACTAATAATGAAGTAAGAGTTTTATGCGGTGAAGGTATTTTAGGCCTAGAGGCTGCCTGTGCTTCCTTGACAGAAAAGGGAGATAGGGTTCTTGTACTAGACAACGGCATATTTGGAGAAGGCTTTAGTGACTTTGTAACCATGTATGGTGGAGAGCCAGTGTTGTTTAAAGGTGACAGAAGAAATGAAATTGACATAATTGAATTGGAGGCATTTTTGCAGAGAGATCACAGCTTTAAATATGCCACTATTGTACATTGTGATACTCCCACTGGGGTGTTAAATGATCTTTCAAAGATCTGCCCCTTATTAAAAAGCTTTGGAATCCTCACTGTAGTGGACAGTGTAGCTGCCATGGGTGGAGAAGAACTCAGAGTAGATGATTGGAAAATAGACATTGCCTTAGGTGGGTCTCAAAAATGCTTCTCTACTCCACCAGGATTAACTATATTGTCTATAAGTGAAGAGGCCTTTAGGTGTATGGAGGAAAGAAGGACACAAATTCCGTCTTATTATTGCAACCTTCTTATATGGAAGGACTACTATTTGAAAAAATGGTTTCCCTATACCATGCCTATAAGCGACTTAATGGGCTTAAACAGAGCCATAGACAACCTTATTGAAGATGGTAACTATGTTAAAAGACATAGAGAGATAGGTGAGGCTGTATATAAAACATTAGAGAATGCAGGCCTTGAGTTATATATAAAACAAGGAAGAGCCCACACTGTCACTGCCTTTTTTACACCAGCAGGAATTGACAGTGCAGTGCTTAGAAATCTAATGACAGATAAGTATAATGTAATGATAGGAGCATCCTTAGGAGAGTTGAGTGATAAGATACTTCGTATCGGTCATATGGGCGAAAATGCTCGCATAGATAAGGTAGCCTACTGCCTAAGCTCACTGCAAATGGCCCTTAAGGAGCTAGGATATAAAACAAAAGTGGATATGGCAGAAATGTTTTTTAAAAACCTAAACTAAATTTAAAAACCCGAAGGTATAAGCCCTCGGGTTTTTGTTATTGTGCCTGCAGCCAAGTTTTAAAGAAGGCTGACCAATCTTTTTTTGTAGTATCCTCTACTACCTTTATAAAATCCTTTGTCTTTGCATTTTTAAACTTATAGGAATCAAAATATGTGGTGAGAATCTTAAAGAAGACTTCATCGCCCACTTCAATTCGGAGTTTATTTAACATTATAGCCCCTTTTCTATAAACAAGGGGTCCATAGTCACTCCAATTTTGAAAGTTGTTAACAGGACGAAGTATTACCTCATTTCCCCTTAGCTGGCCCTTCTGGGCCTCGAATCTATTTTCTATATTTGTAATATATCCCTTAAAATTATCTCTCTTTTCATAGAACACTGCCTCTGAATAAGTAGCAAAGCTTTCATCCAGCCAGGCCTCATCGATTTCGTCATTGCCAACTGCACTATACCACCATTGATGGGCGGTTTCATGTACAATAGTATATTCTAAAAGGCTATTGAGCTTTGAGGAATTGTAATAGCCCTCATTAATATACACTAAGCCAGGGTACTCCATTCCGGAACTGAAGTTTGTGGCTACCACACAATAGCTATTGTAGGGATATTTTCCGTAAACAGTACTAAATAGCTTAATGGAATCTACCGCAGCCTTTAGAGCTAGCTCTCTTCCAATTTCATTGCCAGGAAGGTAGAAGGATTTTATTTTTACACCCTCCCATTGAGCCTCATCTACCTTGAATTTACTGCTGGCTATCCAAGCAAAGTCACGTACACATTTTTCCTCATAGGTACAGGTTTTCCAATCCCCATCCTTATTTTCTTCTACTAGGCTGCCTGTAGATGCAATTACATAATTTGAGGGGAGCTTAAGAGAAACCTTATAGTTGGACACATCACTATAAAAGGGGTCGCCAATTTTGTAGTAAGGATCTAAGTTCCAACCAGTTTCATCATAGACTGCAGCTATGGGGTACCAATTTCCCAGGTTGAAGACCCCTTTGTACGCTCCAAAGCGGTCAGTGGCTTTTGGGATAGTCACCTTAAAACTCAATTCTAGAGCAATTCTTTCTCCGGGCTTTAGGGATTTTTCCAAAGGAACCTTAAGTATTGTTTTATCAACACCCCCAATGGAATACTGAAGCTTTTTATTGTTATGAGTTATTGTTGTAATTTCAGTACCACCAGGATTAAAACCTTCGGGAAAGGTACCACTAAAGTTATCAAATAAAACAGGAGCAGTTTCTGCAGTTGCATAGGCATTAGGGTATAGATGAAAATATATCTCATTTAAGGTGGTATTGCAGTTGTTTATATAATCAATCTTCTGCACACCTTCTAGAAGATTCTTATCAGCATAAAGTACTGCATTAATGTTATAGTTTGAAAGGTTAGAAGGTTTATCAGTAGCCTTTTCCTCTGTTCTTATGGGAATGCTTACATCTTTAACAGGGGCGTTACTTACGTTAAGCTTTTGACATCCAGTTCCCGTAAGGATAAATAATGCAGTAAACAAGCTTATGGCAAGGCGATTTAAAGGTTTTTTAATCATAATGAATTACAGCAGAGAAATACTCTGCCTTTTACCTCCTTAATAAAATAGTTTCACTTTATTATAGTAGTCTTTCCATGTGAATACTAAACTATAACCCTTTATGTTATTATTAATTATATGCTACTTATATAATTAAAGGGTAAAAATCCTGTAGAACATATAAAAAAGAGTGTACTTTTTTTCGACATTATTTAATAAGTGTTTTACATAGCCTTTTAAAAGTGTATTATGAATATAATAGAAAAATTCAGGAGGAAGTTATGAGAATCAGATATAAAAAAATAACACTGATAATTACGGCTTCTTTTGTGGCTATAGTATTGTTCTATGCTTCCTTATTTGGACCAATCATAAAGGATAGTTATTTGAAGTCCTTTAAAACAGATTCCTATGGTAGTGTAGTGTTATATTATACTGAAAACATGGATGCTGCAGTGGAGCCTATTAAAGCCTATTTAGAAGAGGGAATAATAGTTAACGACAAGCTGTGGGGAAAAGAAGAACTCCCAGAGCTTAAACTTTACCTTCACAGCGATGCACAAAAATATAAGGACTATATGGAGACCAAGAGGGATAAGGTAGAAGGAAATAAGGACGATATTGTAGATCTGCTAATAGAGGATGTATATAGAGGTTTTTTTGCACTGTCTGAAGAGCCAGCCTTGACTAAGGAACGAATAATGAAAATATACTCAAACTACAGGATGAATGTATGGCTGAGGAAGAATAACATCTCAGGCAGCAATATTCCTAGATGGTTTACTGAGGGAACCTTGGCTTACCTTAGCAAGCCTAAAAATACTACTATTAAGGAAGGGACTTTTTCAACTATGTCATTTAAAAGCCTTACCAGCAGTAAGGACTGGGAGAAGAACTCCCAGGGGAAAATGGATGCATATATCCAAAGTTATTGTGCAGTAGATGAGCTTATATTGGAGAAGGGTGAAGAGGGGTTAAAAAAAATATTTATTTCTTCAAAAGATATGGGCTTTGATGCAGCCTTTGCCTCTGTGATGCAGTACAGTGTGGAAAATTACGAATCAAGTTATCTTAAAAATTGGGTGAAGAGCACTAAAAATAGAACTGGCACAGTGGCTATGAACAAGGTGGACTATGAAAAAATAGGGAAAGCCATAGAGAGCTATATAAGTAAACACCCTTCAAATTTAGACGCATATATTGATTTGTCAAAGGTGTACATGATGCTTAAGGAGGATGGAAAAAGAGAAGATATCCTTGTACGGGCAATTCTTCAAAATCCATCAGCAGACAAGGCTTATTATGAGCTGGGCTATCACTATTTGACGGTGAAAAACTATGATAAATCACTAGAAAACTTTAAGAGGGCATTAGAGCTTAAGCCTGACAATAGCTCCTACGCCTCATCACTATCAGAGATAGAGCTGCTTTTTAACGGGAAAGAGGCCGTAACATTTGCAAACAAGGCTTCAGAATTAGCGCAAAAACAGAACAGCAGCAGCTACGCTTTTATAAAAAACAAGGCTGAGTCCATCAAAAAATATGTAGACAGTGCAAAAACTGCAGCCTCCTATGAAGCATGTCTATCACTTGTTAAAAGTGAATATTTGTCAAGCAGCAGCTTAAAAATAGCGCTTATTGATAAAACCCTTTCAGAGTATTCAACAGGGAGTACTAAGCTAAAGAATGATATGCTTAAGCTTAGAAAAGAATTGTCTAAAAGTTAGAGGGGGAGGATACTCCCTCATATTAAGCGATTGTGCCAAATCTTCGATTTGGCACAAT
>DBMJ01000005.1:0-1867 GCA_002298125.1 Clostridium sp. UBA701
AAAAAAAGAGGGAGATAAACTCCCTCTTTTTAGAAGAGATGACATGCCACGAAATGATCCTTCTCTACTTCCTTTAGCACTGGGTTAACTTCAAAGCATTCCGGTTTTGCAAATCTGCATCTTGCTGCAAATCTGCAACCTGGCTTTGGATTTATGGGGCTTGGCACTTCCCCTTCAAGAACAATTCTCTTTCTGTTCTTCTCCACTTCCGGGTCCGGAATTGGAATAGCTGAAAGTAATGCCTGTGTGTAAGGATGCAGAGGTTTATCATATAGATCATGGCTACTTGCTAACTCAACCATGGTGCCCAAATACATAACTCCTACTCTGTCAGAGATATGCTTAACCATTGAAAGGTCATGGGCTATAAACAGATAAGTAAGTCCTAATTCCTGCTGTAATTTTATGAGCAGGTTTACTATCTGTGCTTGTATGGACACGTCTAGTGCAGAGATAGGTTCATCACATACTATAAAGTCAGGCTCTATTGCTAATGCTCTGGCTATACCTATTCTTTGTCTCTGTCCACCTGAGAACTCATGTGGGAATCTTGAAGCATGCTCCTTATTTAAACCTACTATTTCAAGAAGCTTATAGATTCTGTCTGTTCTCTCCTGTCCAGTATAAAGATTGTGAACATCTATTCCCTCTCCAATTATATCCCCTACTGTCATTCTTGGGTTCAAGGATGCATAAGGGTCCTGGAATATTATTTGTGCTCTTCTTGTAAATTCTTTTTTGCCCTTCTTGTCTAGGGAGTGAATATCCTCACCGTTAAATATTACCTGTCCATCTGTAGCAGAATATAAGCCCATTACAGTTCTGCCGCAGGTGGTCTTTCCGCAGCCAGACTCTCCTACAAGACCTAGAGTTTCTCCTCGTCTTATATCAAAGCTTACATCATCTACTGCCTTTAATATGGCATTCTTACCAACCTTAAAGTATTTCTTTAGGTTTTTAACCTGTATTAAAATTTCCTTTTCCATTATACTCCACCTCCTACACCTTTAGAAAGGTCTACTGCAGGTGCTAAAGGATGCTTCAACCAGCAATTTACTTCATGAGTTTCAGTAATCTTGCTAATCTCAGGCATTTCATCTAAGCATATCTGCATGCAGTATTCACATCTGGAGGCAAAAGGACAGCCTACCGGCGGCTTTATTAGATCCGGTGGAGTTCCATGGATAGAATAAAGCTCATTCTTATGCTTTGTATCTAATCTAGGTACAGACTTTAACAGAGCCCAGGTATAAGGATGCTGAGCATTTGAGAATATCTCCTCAACAGTTCCTCTTTCAATTATCTTACCTGCATACATAACTTGAATTCTATCTGCTACGTCTGCTACTACTCCAAGGTCATGAGTTATAAGAATAACTGCTGTACCAAGCTTATCTTGAAGATCCTTTATAAGCTCCATTATCTGAGCCTGTATTGTAACGTCAAGAGCAGTAGTAGGTTCGTCAGCTACCAATATCTTTGGACTGCAAGCAAGTGCTATAGCTATCATGGCTCTCTGTCTCATACCGCCAGAGAATTCATGCGGATACTGATGGGCTCTCTTTTCTGCATTTGGTATATTAACTAAATCCAGCATCTTAACAGCCTCATCAAAGGCTTCCTTCTTAGTCATACCTCTGTGTATAATCAAGCTTTCTGCTATCTGTCTTCCAATAGTCATTGTTGGGTTTAAGGATGTCATTGGATCCTGAAATATCATACTGATATCAGAACCTCTAAGCTGTCTTAGTTCAGCTTCAGACATATGAACTATATCTTTACCTTCAAAGAGTATTTCTGATTCCTCTTTTATCTCTCCTGGAGGAGTTTGGATCAGTCTCATTAAAGATTTAGCAGTTACAGTCTT
>DBMJ01000005.1:1954-84203 GCA_002298125.1 Clostridium sp. UBA701
TTTTACTTGTTCCATGGCTATTCCTCCCTCTATTGACGTAATCTCGGGTCTAATGCATCTCGTAATCCGTCACCTAACAGGTTGAAGGATAGCATTGTTAAGCTGATAAATAGTGATGGGAAGAACAACTGATAGGGGTAGAACATAAGATTCTGCTGTGCAGAAGCTGCTAATGCTCCCCAGCTGGTATTTGGTGATTGTACTCCCAATCCTATAAAGCTTAAGAAAGCTTCTCCAAATATAAAGCCTGGTACTGAAAAGGTAACGTCTACTATCATTATTCCGATAGTGTTTGGTATCAGGTGTCTTGCTATGATTCTTGAAGGACTTGCACCAAGAGCTGTAGCTGCCAGTACATATTCCTGCTCCTTTATTTGAAGAAGCTGTCCTCTAACCATACGAGCCATACCTGTCCAACCGGTGATAGTCATGGCTATTATTAATGCTGGTATTCCTTTTCCAAGAATTAGGGATATCAGTATTACTATTATTAAGTATGGGATACTTACTAGTACCTCAACTATTCTCATCATTATATCGTCAACAAGGCCTCCGAAATATCCGGATATACCTCCATAGATAACTCCTACTGTAGTTTCAATAAGAGTTCCTATGATACCAATAATTATGGAAACTCTTCCTCCCATCCATATTCTCGCAAATATGTCTCTTCCAAGAGTATCGGTTCCAAACCAATGTAATCCGCTTGGAGCCGTATTTAAAAGATTGGAGTCAGTGGCTTCATACTTAAAAGTAGTAAGGTAAGGTCCAATAATGGTCATAATTCCAATAATTATAAGCAATATCATGGAGAAAATAGCTACTTTGTTTTGCTTAAGTCTTCTCCATGCGTCCTGCCAGTAGGTCATATTAGGCCTTAATATTTCATCGGCGTTGGCATTTTCGCAACCAATTATCTCAAACTTGTCTCTAGTCAATTCTGCCATAACTTCCTCCTCCTATCTCTTACCACTAGCAATTCTTATCCTTGGGTCCACCAGACCATATACTATATCAACTACGAACAGTGATATAATGTACAGTGCTGCTACGGTTATGGTTTGTCCCATAATCATAGTAAAGTCTCTGTCTGATACACTGGATACGAAGTACTGTCCAAGACCAGGAATTGCAAAGATACTTTCTATAACGAAAGAACCTACAACAATACCGCCTATCTGTGGTCCGAGTACTGTGATACAAGGAAGGATAGCATTTCTTATAATATGCTTCCATACCAATGCTATACTAGATACACCCTTTGCCTTGGCAGTTAATATATAGTCCTGGCCAATAACATCTAGGCAGTTGGCTCTCATGTATCTTGCATAAACAGCTATAGAGCTAAAGCTTAATGCGATGGTTGGAAGTACTGTATATTTGAAGCTTCCCCATCCTGTTGTAGGCAGCCATCTCAATTTTACCGTAAAGGCATATTGCAGTAAGGATGCATACACAAAGCTGGGCACAGATACTCCAAGTAGTGCTATGAATATAACCAAGAAATCAGGCCATCTATTTCTATTGAAGGCTGCAATAATTCCTAGGGTAATTCCTAAGGTAAATCCTACGAGAATTGCCTGCCCTCCTAGTCTGGCTGATTTAGGTGCATAAGTGAAAATTGTTTCTTTAACATCTCTTCCTGGGTAAACTAGTGATTCACCCAAGCTTCCTTTAGTAACTAAGTTTGTCATGAATTTTGCATATTGCTCCGGAACGGACTTGTCCAAACCATACTTTTGATAATAGTTTATTCTGATTTGCTCTGGCAGTTTTCTTGCCATGGAAGCCAGAGGGTCCCCGGGAATAATATGCATAAGGGTAAAGGTAATTGTTATGGCTATCCATAAAGTGATTAACATGTAGCCAAATCTCTTAAAAGCGAATTTTAGCATTATCATCCCTCCATATAGTAAAAGATTGTTGTAATGGGGTTCCCCCCATTACAACTTACAACTTTGGCTATATTATTTTCTTCCCTGTGTATAAGCATATTTCAGTTCTAAGCCTGAACCAAATACTGGGGACATAGCATTCTTTACATATTGATACTTATAGGTTTTCTTCATTCTGTATACGGTAGGTGCCACTACAGCATTATCTACAAGAAGAAGTTGTTCAGCTTTTTTGAATGCTTCTAATCTTGCTTTCTGGTCAGTTGTTCCTCTAGTGGATTGAATAAGAGCATCATAATCTTTGTTGCTCCAACCAGTGGAAACAATGTTTGCACCAGTTTCCCACATATCAAAGAAAGTCATTGGGTCATTGTAGTCTCCAGACCAAGCCATTCCGCCTACTTCATAATCGAAATCGTCAGTTCTCTTCTGGAATACTGCCCACTCAACATATTCAACTTTTACATTGATACCTAAGTTCTTATTCCACATCTGTTGAACATATTCAGCAAATTCCTTTGCCTGAGTGTCTGTACCGGATTGCAGATAAGTTATAGTAAGTTTTGATGGATCCTCACCCAAACCTGCTTCCTTCATACCCTGTACTAGCAGTGCTTTAAGATCTGGATTGTTTTTCTTTGCCTCTTCTAATGGGTTACCAGCTTGTTTTCTAAATTCATTTCCTCCAAGCTGAACTTGTGGTGGACACCATGCATAAGCTGGAGTAGCTAAGTTCTTATAGAGCACCTTGGAAATGTCTTCCCTGTTTGTAGCAAGTGACAATGCAAGTCTTATCTTAGCATTTGAGAGAGCCTTGTTCTTCTGGTTGAAGAAATAGTACACAGTAGAGCCATCATATCCTTCAATGACATCAAATTTCTTAGTGTCATCGAATCTCTTTATCCACTCTGGCTTTGCAACAGCAGCCATATCTAAAGTACCATTCTCTAATTCCTGCATTCTAGAGTTTAGCTCCTTTATAATTTTAAAGGATGCCTTGCTCAGCTTAACAGAATTCTTATCCCAGTAGTTTTCATTCTTTTCTAATTCCATTTTGGAATTATGTTCCCAAGTCTTTAGGGTAAATGGTCCACAGAATATTAAGGTATTAGCTTCAGTACCGAATTTGTCACCGTATTTTTCAACTATGTCTTTTCTCTGTGGAAGCATTACTTTAAAGTAAGTTAAATCTAAGAAGTAAGGACATGGTCCCTCTAACTTGAACTCAAGAGTCTTTTCATCTAGAGCCTTAACTCCTACATCTTCAACCTTGCCCTTACCGCCGTTATAAGCAGCAGCACCCTTTATAGGCATCAATAAGAAGGCATATTGTGAGGCAGTCTTTGGATCAAGAGTTCTCTTTATACCATACTCATAATCGCTAGCTTTTACAGGCTGTCCATCAGACCATTTGTTATCTCTTAAATGGAAGGTCCATGTAAGTCCATCTTGGGATATATCCCATTTTTCTGCACCAGCTGCAGTTACAACATCCTTGCCATCCTTCTTCTCAACTCTTGTTAATCCCTCAAAGACTTCTAAGAGTACTTGAGATGAGTATAGATCTGTAGATTTGGATGGGTCAAGAGACTTAGGCTCAGCACCAAGAACCACGTTTAAGTACTGATCCTTGTCCACGGCTCCAGTATTACCACCTGCAGTATCTTTTTTCCCACAGCCAGATAATACTGAAATGCTCATTACAGCCGCTAAAACAGTGGCTAGTATCTTTCTGTTTTTCACTATTAATTCCCCCTTAAGTAAAAAATTTTAGCTATATAATAAGTATTTCTACTTATTAATCCACAATCATACAGTAAAATGCAATAAATCGTTTACAATGTAACTGTTCATAAAAGATATTTGCTACTATTCAAGCTTATATTTTGAAATTGCTGAATATTTGTGCAATTTATCCATTCATTTAACTTGCAGATTTCTTGCAGTGATTCGATATTATTTTACAATTTTTTTATATTTTCTGTTATTTCCTATTGTTTTATGAAATTAATTTGAATTACAATTTCATTTTTTTAATATTATCACATGGATTTTATTATGTCAAAGGATATTTCGCTATTTGTAGCGTTTTTTTGCAAGTTGTAATACTGTGAATTTTCAAATTAATGCATGAAATATTTCTATATTTTGATTTCGTGTTTCAATTGTATAGATTTTGATTCAATTTTTAAACAATCATAAAAATTGAAGTTTTACTACTAAAATAAATATAATTTCAAGCTTCTTAAAAGAGAATGTATTTCTGTATTATTGTTTCCAACTTAGCAAAGTTTATTAATATTTTCTCCTTTTCTTTTAAACATATATAATTTTTCTTCTGTAAACTATATAATATAATATAGCTAAGTATTTACTTAAATATATAAGGAGTGATTAGATGAAATATAATGTAGCTATTGTTGGTGCAACTGGCATGGTGGGAAGAAAGTTTATAGAAATACTAGAGGAGAGAAACTTTCCTATTAAAACTCTTTATTGTTTTGCTTCTAAACGCTCTGCCGGCACAACTGTTTCATATAACAACAATGATATATTGGTAGAAGAACTAAATGAGGAAAACATAAAAAGCAAAGAAATTGATTTCGCACTATTCTCTGCTGGTGGAGATATTAGTCTTAAATATGCCCCAATATTTGCAGCTTTAAATACCATAGTTATAGATAACAGCAGTGCTTGGAGAATGGACCCACAGGTACCACTTGTAGTTCCTGAAGTAAATGGAGCTGAGGCATTAAAACACCATAACATCATAGCAAATCCAAACTGCTCTACTATTCAGGCAGTGGTAGCACTAAAACCTCTACAGCAGCGTTATGGACTAAAGAGAGTAATATATTCTACCTATCAGGCAGTTTCAGGTGCAGGCATGGCAGGTTATAAAGATTTAGAGGATGGTTCTAGAGGAGAAACCCCAAAAAAATTCCCACACCCTATAGCCTATAACCTCATTCCTCAAATCGATGTTTTCCTGGAAAATGGCTATACCAAAGAGGAAATGAAAATGATAAATGAAACTAAGAAAATACTTCAAGATGATAGCTTAAAGGTTACAGCTACCACAGTGCGAGTACCAGTTTACTATGGACATTGTGAAAGCATCAACGTGGAGCTTAAAAGTGATTTTACTCTAGAGGACATAAGAGATATGTATTTCGAAACTACAGGAATAGTATTAAGGGATAATCCTGCTCTCGGTCTTTATCCTACTCCTCTGGAGGTTGCAGGAAAAGATGAGGTATACATTGGGAGGATTCGAAGAGATGAAAGTGCTGACTACGCATTAAATCTTTGGGTAGCAGCAGATAACATCAGGAAGGGTGCAGCCACTAATGCAGTGCAAATTGCAGAATATATAATTACTCACAGCTAAATTTTTATAATTTTAATTTTAAAGGAGTGAAGTAAAATGTCAATTTTTACCGGATCTGGTGTGGCCATAATTACCCCCTTCACAAAGGATGGAATAGACTTTAATAAGCTAGAAGAGCTTTTGCAGTGGCATATTGAAAATAAAACAGATGCCATTATAATCTGTGGTACCACTGGAGAAGCCTCCACCATGACTGAAGAGGAGAAAAAGGAAGCAATCAAATTCACTGTAGACACAGTAAAGGGTAGAATTCCAGTTATCGCAGGTACAGGTACAAATAATACTGCTGCCTCTATTTCTATGAGTAAATGGGCTGAGAGCATTGGTGTTGATGGATTACTTGTAATTACTCCCTATTATAATAAAACCACTCAAAGAGGACTTCTTGCACACTTTACTGCCATTGCAGATAGTGTAACTATCCCATTAATACTATATAACGTTCCTGCAAGAACTGGTATGAATCTAGCTCCTAAGACCCTGCTTGAATTAAGGAATGTAAAAAACATTGTTGCAGTTAAGGAGGCCAGTGGAAATATAAGTCAGATAGCAGAGATAAAAGCCATCTGTGGTGATAGATTTGATATTTATTCTGGTAACGACGATCAGATTATCCCCATTCTCTCCCTAGGAGGTATAGGTGTCATATCTGTGGCTGCCAATATAATACCAAAGGAAATACACGATATATGTAATTTATATCTTAATGGCAATACCAAAGCTGCACTAGACATACAGCTTGGAGCATTATCACTTATGAATGCTCTATTTATTGAGACCAATCCAATCCCAATTAAAGCTGCTATGAATCTAATGGGCTTAAATGTCGGTAAAGTAAGGCTTCCGCTTTGTGAAATGAGCGAAGATAATCTAAACACATTAAAGAATGCGCTTATAAGCTATGGAATAGAAATATCTTAAAGGGAGGTAAGTACGGCAAAGGTCCATTATGCCGGAAATATTATGATTAGAGTTCTTCTAAACGGATGCAATGGAAGAATGGGTAAGGTTATTACCCAGATATCATCAAATTATAGCGATCTTTCTATAGTAGCAGGCATAGATTCGAAAAAGGAAGCTGCTCCCTTTAAAGTGTTCTCTTCTTTAGAAGATTGTGATGCGGAAGCAGACATAATAGTAGACTTTTCAAGCCCCTCTGCACTGAGCTCTCTACTCCACTACAGTAAAACTCATAATTGTGCTCTCGTGCTTTGCACTACAGGCTACAGCAAGGAAGATATAATAAAAATAGAAGAATATAGTAGAGACATACCAATTTTCCGTTCTGCCAATATGTCTATTGGCATCAATGTTGTAAATAAACTTTTAAAAGATATCAGTGCCTTTCTCTTTAAGGACTTTGATATAGAAATAATAGAAAAACACCACAATCAAAAGCTGGATGCACCTAGCGGCACTGCCTTACTTTTGGCAAACACCATTAAATCTTCTCTACCAGAAGAAACCCTTTTTGTACATGGTAGGGAGGGTATCTCAAAGAGACATCACAAGGAAATAGGCATTCATGCAGTAAGGGGTGGAAGCATTGTTGGAGAGCACCAAGTAATATTTGCTGGTCTTGGTGAGACCATTGAAATAAAGCATAGTGCCCTTTCAAGAGAAGTTTTTGCAGCAGGAGCCCTTAAAGCCTGTCAATTTATGTACAATAAACCTGCTGGTCTATATTCTATGGAAAACATGCTGGAATAGTATGCTTAGATTCCATACAAAATAGGCAACTCAATTGGTTTTGAGTTGCCTATTTCTATAGGATTAAATCATATGCTGTTAAAGGCTTTTTCAAGCCAGTTTTCCATTCTATCAAGGCAGTTCTTTAACTCCTCTATGCTATAGCAATATGAAAGTCTAATGTGCCCCTCGCCGTCTCTGCCAAAGGCAGAACCAGGAACCACTGCTACCTTGCCTTCGTATAAAAGCTTCTTACAGAAGTCCTCACTACAGGAAGAATACCTTTTTATACTTGGGAAGAGATAAAAGGCTCCTCCAGGTATATTTACATCAAGTCCCATGTCCTTAAGCCTTTTTGATGAATAGTCTCTCCTTTTTCTAAATTCCTCTCTCCTATGTTTAACCTCAGGAATGCAGCTTCTCAACCCTTCTAAGGCACCATATTGTGCTATAGAAGGGGCACAGGAAACATTGTATTGATGAAGCTTTGTAATAGCAGAAATAACCTTTTTTTCTGCACAGACGTAGCCAACCCTAAGTCCTGTCATAGAAAATATCTTAGAAAAGCCTCCTACTAATATAATTCTTTCCTTAAGGTCCTCATATTGTGCAATGGAATGATATTCCTCCTCATATATAATGGAAGAATAAATTTCATCAGATATTATAAAACACTGCTCATTCTTTAGGAGAGAATAGAGCTCTTCCTTTGCAGCTTTAGTCAACACTGCACCTGTTGGATTGGATGGGTGTGAAAACACCACCGCCTTAACCCCTCCTTTTTCCAATATCTCCTTCAAGCTCTCTGGGTCAGGAGTAAAGTCCTCCTTAAGTTTATAGTACTGAACTCTTCCACCTAAAAGAGTAGCACAGCTTTCATAGGCAGGATATGCTATGGAGGGCAAAAGCACTATATCGCCTGGATTTATAATGGACCCTAATGCTGAGAAAATCCCCTCACTGCCGCCTACAGTAATACATATTTCATCCCTGTTATAGCATATTTTGTATTCTCTTTCTAGGAATAGGGATATCTCATCTCTAAGAGACTTTATCCCTGCGTTTTCAGTGTATCCCGTCCTATTGCTTATTATGGATAATACCATAGCATCCTTCACTGCTTCAGGCACTGGAAAATCCGGCTGCCCTAGAGTTAAAGATAGAGCCTCTGGTACCCTTGTTACCTCATTATAAAAGCGTCTTATGCCTGATATTTCAATTTTATTTATATTATTGGCAAGCATATTTTCTATCATTTTTAAAACTCAATGCCCTTTCTTGCAGGTACACCCTTTTCAAAATAATGTTTTAGATCCTTCATCTCTGTAACTAAGTCCGCTTTTTCAAATATTTTTTCAGGTACGTTCCTCCCTGTCATTATAAGTTCCATTTCTTTTGGTTTATTCTCCATAAGCTCTAACATCTGTTCTTCTGATATGAGCTTGTTGTTTATAGCCCCCATAACCTCATCCATAATTAAAATATCATACTGTTTTTCATCCATTATTTTTCTGCAGAATCTATAAGCCTCCTGTATTTCCTCCTTAAGTTCCTCTTTTTCCTCTTCAGATAGAGTCCAAAAAAAGCCTCTCTTTTTTTCAAAACGAAATATATTAAAATAAGGAGCTAGCCTTTTAGCACTTTCTAACTCCCCAGTTTCTCCACCCTTTAGAAACTGAACCATGGCAACCTTATAGTTATTGCCTGCTGCTCTAACTGCAAGCCCTACAGCTGCAGTGGTTTTACCCTTACCATTACCTGTATATATCTGTATGTATCCTGATTTTAGATTTCCCACAAAAAACCCACCTTTCAAGTATTATATAACTAATATTATATACTCTATATCATATATTGTGAACTCTGTTGATTTTTTACTCTCCCTGCAAATTAAATTCATATGGTATTTGCCCTTTTAATGGCTTCTAACATGAAGTATAATATTCTAAGATATAGAAAATATTAAAGTAATAATTATAGTATTTTCCAAGGTACAGGAGGTTTATATATGGAATACAATTTTACAGATCCCTATGAAATAGCAAGGTTTATAAAGGAATCAAAAAAATCTACCCCTTTAAAGGTATATATAGACGGGGACTTAAAAGACTGCAGCTATGGAAATATAGAGGGCTATGGAAGTGGAAATTTCTACATACTCTTTGGAGAAAGCAGTGAGATTTCTTCTTTTATAATAGAACACAGAGACAGCATAAGAAAATTTAAAATAGAGCAGGATAGAAGAAACTCAGCTATTCCTCTTATTGACATGCTTAATGTAGATGCTCGTATAGAGCCAGGTGCTATAATCCGTGATAAGGTGGTTATTGGTAAGAATGCAGTTATTATGATGGGTGCTGTTGTAAACATTGGCGCAGAAATTGGTGAAGGAACCATGGTGGATATGAACGCCGTAGTTGGTGCTCGTGGAAAGCTTGGAAATAGAGTTCATCTAGGTGCTGGTGCTGTAGTAGCTGGTGTACTTGAACCACCAAGTAAGGAACCAGTTATTATCGAAGACGATGTTTTAATAGGTGCAAATGCAGTCATTTTAGAAGGAGTACATATAGGGAAGGGTTCAGTAGTTGCTGCTGGGGCAGTAGTAGTAGAGGATGTCCCTTCAGGTGTTGTGGTAGCAGGTACTCCTGCAAAAATAATAAAACATGTGGATGACAAGACAAAGGATAAGACAAAGCTCCTAGAAGACCTTAGGAAATAGTATATCCCCGCAGAAAGCCTGCGGGGATATTTTATTGCTTATTAGTGTTTTTCTACATAGGCCTTATCAAAGAAAACAAAGCCCAATGGAGATTTGTGAATGCCCTTTAGGTATGGCTTCATACATACAACGTTGGTGTAGAAGTATATTGGAATTACAGGCATATCCTTCATGAGTATATTCTCTGCATCATGAAGATACTTCATTCTCTTTGCTGGGTCTGTTTCCTTCTTTGCAGCCATTACTTTTGCGTCATAATCTGGATTATTATAACCTGGATCATTGTTACCGCTCTTGGAATGTAATAAGTCTATGAAGGTCATTGGATCTACATAATCTGCTATCCATCCAGCTCTTGCCAAGAGGTAATTTTTATCTGTCCTAGTCTTTTGGAATACCTTCCACTCTTCATTTTTAAGCTCTACTTGAATGTTAAGATTCTTTTTCCACATATCCTGTATAGCTACTGCAATGTTTTGGTGCCCTTCATTAGTATTATATAGATATATAAGCTTAGGGAAGCCCTTTCCATCAGGATATCCAGCTTCGGCTAAAAGCCTCTTAGCCTCAGTTATATCTCCTTTAGGATTATAATAATCCTTATTTCTAAATTCCTTACCGCTCTTATCCTCTGGTATACCATTTGGTACAAAAGCTCCTGCTGGTATTTGTTCTCCCTTGGTTACATTATCTACTATAACCTTTCTGTCAATAGCAAGAGTTAACGCCTTTCTTACTCTCACATCAGAAAGTGCCTTTGCAACGTCAGCATCTAATTCCTTGGCTTTATCTGTGAGATTAAATTCTAGGTAGTATACTCCTAGATAGGGGTATATCTTTGCAGTTTTATCTGCTAATAAGCCAGGTATTTCTTGAGATGGCGGTGACTCAATAAAATCCATTTCATTAGTTCTAAAGGCACTTAGTGCACTGGTAGCCTGATCAATCATTTTATAGTTTAAGGTTTCAAGTTTTACATTCTTAGCATTCCAATATTTATCATTCTTAACGAAGGTTAATACGTCCTTTGGTTTCCACTCCTTCATCTTAAATGGTCCGTTACAAATATAAGATTCAGGCTTTGTAGACCATGCCTTTGGATCCTTTTCAACTACATCCTTCCTTACTGGGAAATATGTTGGAAAGGCCATTAGAGAAAGAAAATAAGCTGTTGGGTACTCTAGAGTAACTTCTAGGGTATAGTCATCCTTTGCCTTAACACCAACTGCATCAGCAGTAGCTTGTTTCCCATTGTAGGCTTCACCATTCTTAAGGTAGAACAGCTGATAAGCATACTCTGCTCCTGTATCTGGATTTAAAGCTCTTTTCCAGGCGAATTCAAAATCTTGAGCTTTAACAGGCTGCCCATCAGACCAGGTTGCTTCCTTTCTCAAATTGAAGGTATAGTTAAGCCCATCCTGAGAAACCTTCCAGTCCTTTGCTACTCCAGGTATAGGATTTTCCTTGTCATCTAGTCTTGCCAATCCTTCAAAGGCGTTTGAAATAACAGTAGCTCCATCTACAGCATCATTTAATGCTGGATCTATAGTCTTAGGTTCAGCACCAAGATTGTAGGTTATTACCTGAGCTACGCCATCAGTATTTGGTGTTTTACTACTACAGCCAGAAAAGGCTGAAGCAGTCATGGCCAGTGTAAGAAGGATCAATGAAAATTTGGATATTCTTTTCCTTAACATACTTTTCCCCCTTTAAAATTTTCTCCTAAAAGCAGGATACTTTTAAGGAGTTATTCACCATATATATGACAGGCTAGGAGATGCCCATCTCCTATATCCTTTAGTTGTGGCTCTTCAACTCCACATATTTCCTTAGCATATTTGCACCTTCCTCTAAATCTACAGCCTGGAGGTGGATTAATAGGAGAGGGTATTTCTCCCTCCAATATTATCCTTTTCTTTTCTGCAGAGAGGTCTGGATCTGGTATAGGTATTGAAGACAAAAGAGCCTGGGTGTATGGGTGTAGTGGTCGACTGTATAGCTCATTGCTCTCTGCAAGCTCCATCATCTTTCCCAAATACATTACACCTACACGATTTGATATGTGTTTTACCATAGACAGGTCATGAGCTATAAACAAAAATGTCAATCCAAAGTCCTTTTGCAAATCCTCCAGCATATTTACTACCTGTGCCTGAATGGATACATCTAGTGCCGAAATAGGTTCATCGCAAATGATGAATTCTGGCTGTACAGCAAGTGCTCGTGCAATTCCTATTCTCTGCCTTTGTCCTCCAGAGAATTCGTGAGGGTATCTATTAATGTGTTCATTATTAAGACCAACTCTGTTTAATAGATATTGAATTCTCTCCTTACGTGGATTTCCTCTCAATAACCCGTGTACATCTATTGATTCACCAATTATATCTCCCACAGTCATTCGTGGGTTTAGGGAGGCATAGGGATCCTGAAATATCATCTGAATCTTTCTCCTATAGGGAAGCATTTGCTTATTGCTAAAACCTGCTATGTCTACTCCCTCATAGATTATTTCACCCTCTGTAGGCTGATAAAGCTTTACAATGGTTCTTCCAGTGGTTGTTTTTCCACAGCCTGATTCTCCAACAAGGCCCAGGGTCTCCCCCCTATTTATGCTGAAAGAAATATCATCTACAGCAAGTACCTTCCTCTTACTCTTTGTAAACATACCATTGCCTGCATTAAAATATTTCTTTAAATGTCTGATTTCTACAAGAGGTCTTTTCTCATTTTCCACAGCTACTCCTCCTTACCTTTTATCATTTCAATGTGAGGAGCATCTGGATGGTTTAGCCAACAAGCTGCTCTATGCTCCACACCCATGTCAAAAAGAGGCGGCTGAAGGTCCATACACACCTTCATAGTGTACTCACACCGTGGTGCAAAGGGGCATCCTTTAGGTGGCTTTAAGAGATCAGGTGGCTGACCATTTATGGGTTTCAACCTCTTTTTTATCAGGTTTTTGGGATTTGGTATGCTTTTTAATAACCCCCAGGTATAAGGATGTCTTGCATTGTAAAATATATCCCTTTTGAAGCCCTCCTCTACTATAAGTCCACCGTACATCACCTTTATGCTGTCACATAGCTCTGCTACCACACCTAAATCATGAGTTATCAAGATAATAGAGGTGTTAAGCTTATCCTTTAGCTCTACCATAAGCTCCAGTATCTGTGCTTGAATAGTAACATCTAGTGCGGTGGTGGGTTCATCTGCAATCAAAAGTTTTGGGTTGCAGCATATGGCCATAGCTATCATAACCCTCTGTCTCATTCCCCCTGAAAACTCATGAGGATACTGCTTCATCCTCTCCTTTGGCTCTGGTATACCTACCAAGGAGAGATAATGGATAGCCCTTTCTCTTGCCTGAGATCTATTTAAGCTCTTATGTTTTATAAGAGGCTCCATTAGTTGGTTTCCAATAGTGAATACAGGATTTAAGGAGGTCATAGGATCTTGAAATATCATTCCAATATCATTACCTCTAATCCACTGCATATCCTTTTCTGAGAGCTTGCTTAGATCTCTTCCTTCAAATATAATATCCCCTTCAATAATTTTGCCGTTATCAGGCAGCAGTCTCATCAGAGACATCATGGTAACGCTTTTACCGCTTCCTGACTCCCCAACAATACCAAGAGCCTCTCCTTTATTCATGTTGAAGGAAAGCCCTCTTACAGCCATTACCTCCCCTGCTTGAGTATAAAATGAGGTTTTCATATTATTTATTTCCAGTAACTTATCCATATTACCCTCCTACTTTCTCATTTTGGGATCAAGTGCATCTCTTAGTCCGTCACCCAAAAAATTGAAGGCCAGTATAGTTAAACATATTGCTAAGGCTGGAAAAAGTAGTTGGTAGGGATATACTCTATAGCCTTGCATAGCCTCAGAGGCTAAGGAACCCCAGGAAGCCTTGGGTGCAGATATTCCAAGTCCTATAAAGCTTAGGAAGGCCTCAGAAAATATGGCACTTGGTATAGAGAGAGTTAAAGTGACAATAATAGAGCCCATGCAATTTGGAATAAGATGCCTTAACAAGATTCTCCTGCTCTTTGCTCCAGATACCTTTGCAGCTAAAACAAACTCCTGCTCCTTAAGCTGTATTATCTCCCCTCTTACAATTCTCGCCATACCTACCCAGTAAGATATTGCAAGGGCAATGATTATGGTCTTTAGCCCTGGCTCAAAAATAACCATTAAAAGTATAACGTATATCATCATGGGAATAGAATATATTACTTCTATTATCCTCATCATTAAATTGTCAACAAATCCACCTGCATAGCCTGAAATACCACCATATAACACTCCAATTAACATATTTAGTGCACTTGCAGCATAACCAACTATAAGAGAAACTCGCCCTCCATATAAAACTCTTACAAATATATCTCTTCCAAATTGATCTGTACCAAACCAATGAACACTGCTTGGGCCCTTATTGGCTATGCTAAAGTCGTTGCTGGAGTAATCAAAGGGTGATAGGTAGGGTCCTATAAATGCTAGTAAGGTTATTAAAATGACGAATATAAAGCCCACCATGGCAAGCTTGTTCTGCCTAAGCCTTCTCCAGGCATCCTGCCAATAAGTAACACTTGGTCTCACAATTTCATTTATATTCTTCTCCTCTGAAGGTATCAAATCAAACATTTCATCATTATATTCCATAGCGCCCCTCCTAAGCTTCCAGCTGAATTCGTGGATCTATAATCACATAAAGTATGTCTACCACAAGGTTGCAAAGAATTAAAAATGCGCTGTAAAACACAGTAACCCCCAAAATAACTGTATAGTCACGATTGTATATACAGGTTACAAACTCTCTTCCAAGCCCTGGGATACCAAATATGGATTCTACCACAAAGCTTCCGGTTAATACCCCTGCTATCAATGGGCCAAGATAGGTAATTATCGGTATTAAACAGTTCCTCAGTGCATGCTTGTAAATTACTACGTTTCTTGAAAGTCCCTTAGCAGTAGCCGTTCTGATATAGTCCTGTCTTATAACGTCTAAAAGTCTTGAACGAGTTAGTCTTGCTATAAAAGCCATGGAGTAACCAGCCAAAGCTATAGCTGGCAATATATAGTATCTAGGCCCATCAAAGCCTATGGAAGGAAGCCAACCCAGCTTTACTGCAAACAATAATACCAAAAGAGTAGCAAGTACAAAACTTGGAATAGTCACCCCAAGGGTTGCAATAATCATACACAGGTTATCCTGCCACTTTCCTTGGTGTAGAGCTGCTGAAACCCCCATGTATATTCCCAGTAAAAGTGTTATAACCACAGCAACAGTTCCAAGCTTTGCAGAAGCACCGAAGGAATACCCTATAATATCATTTACTGTTCTTCCCTCGTATTTTATTGAGGGACCCAAATCACCTTTTAACAGATTTCCCATATAGATTTCGTACTGCTTATAAAGAGGTTTGTTAAGACCAAACTTCTCCTCCAGATTTGCCTTTATTTGAGGAGGAAGGACTTTTTCACCGTCAAAAGGACCCCCTGGTATCTTAAACATAAGAATAAAGGTTATGGTTATAACAGCCCATAGGGTAATAATACTGGCTAGAAGTCTTTTAATAATGTATTTAAACAAATTCTGTACCTCCCTTTTATATAGTCTAGAAACCTAACTTCTCCGCGGCTCATTTCTATAACTTATATTCCTAAATATATTCCCATCAAAAGATTTTCATGCTAATAAATATAAAACAAAAAGCAGCGCCTAAAAAAGCACTGCTTTACTATATTTAACTATTATCTACTCTGCTTCCTCAATAAGAGTACTTACAGTAGAGTCCTTGTTGACTTTTTCCATCTTTGAAATGGATACCTCATAGGCAATCTTTCTTATAACATCAGAATCTGAAACCTTTTTCTGATATTCCCTGCTCTGCAATCTTCCCCAAACTCTTATATTGTCTCCTACCTGAAGGCTCTGACAAAATCTTGAATTTCTCCCCCAAGCTATAGTAGGTATGTAGTCTGATTTGTTGTAGGCACGGTTTACTGCCAATAATATATCTGCAATTTCTCTTCCAAAGGGTGTAGTTCTATATACAGGTTGTTTGCAGATAAAGCCATCTAAGTATATCTGGTTAGGATTCTTGCTTCTCTCTAAGCAAGGCTCTACATTTCGAGCAAATACTGTTAGTATTAATCGATTTGATCCTTCTACAAACTTATTGTAGGAGCGAAGCTGTCCCTCTACTATAACCTGACTGCCTATCTTGATATCTAATCCCCCTAATAACCTTTCAGATACAGTAATATTTAGTACATCCTTTGAATCGCTTAGTCTCGGTACCTCTAAGTAAAAGCTGTAAAAACCTTCACCATACATCTCGTGACTAAACTCCATTTCAGACCTTACTTCCCCCTCTAGATAAATCTTGTTGTTTAACATTAAATTATCCATAAATAACCCCTCTCTCCCTTGGTTTTTCAAATTTCTTATACAAAATATAAGTATTCACTCTTTGCTCAAAATATAACTGAAAAATGCCTCAACATAAAAATTATGACAGTGAAGCAAAGCTTTTTCTAATGGCATCTTCCTTGAGTCCTGATATTAAAGCTAAAGTAACGGAAACCATTACAGCATACAGTTCCTCCTTTTCTGGAATATTTAAAATTACTGGGATTTCCTGTGGAGCAAGTATTGTACCCTGTTCAAGCTCTATAAATCTTTGAATACAATATACTAAGCTATTGCCTTCCTCCATGCTTGATAAGGTTATGGTATTTTTGCTTCCAAATCCATAGGTTACTATAATGCCACTGTGATGAAGTATGCTTCCCTGTATATAATCCATGTTTAAAAGGCAGCATTCACTTGTTAGTTTTTGTGGATAACACTGTTCATATTTATTTATAACAAGATACTGGTATATCTTATCTTTAACAGGTATCTCTTCACCAACAACCACCATGCGGAGCTTTAATACTTCGAGAAATTTTTTTAGATAGTGAATAAACAAAGAGCTTTTTACTTCCCCAATTACGGTAACTTCTTTCACCATTTCACCTCCTGCTCCTCCTTTTAGTTTATTTTGAGCAGGATGCACCTTTTTATTCCTCCTGAAGAAAGATACAGTAATTATTAACAATACTAAATTTTGGTTTGTTGTATTTCCATTATAATACAATTTTTATGGTACTTTCAATATATATTCAAAATATTTTTAATAAATTGTAAATATTTAAGACTTGCCTGTGGTTTTAGCACATTGTTTACCCTCTGAATCAATATAATAGTTATCTTTGTATATTAAGTCAGAGGTTTTTACAAAGCTATAGCCCTGAGCCTTTAAATACTCTATTATTCTAGGCAAGGTCTCTGGAGTGTATTTAGCATCGTTGTGAAATAGCAGTATAGAGCCTGGCTTAACCTTTTTAATTACTCTGTTGTATTCAATATCTGCACCATTTCCCTTCCAATCTATGCTGTCCACATCCCACTGAATACAGTAGTGATTGGTACTCTCTACAGTTTCTATCACTGCATTATTATAGGCACCTGATGGACACCTGAAAAGAATAGTGCCTTCTCCTGTAAGCTCCCTTATCTTAGCATCTGTTATGGCAATTTCTTGTACCATTCTATCCCTTGAAATAGTAGTCATGTCTGGGTGTTTTGTAGAATGGTTTCCTATCTCATGGCCCCTCTTTTTAAGCTCTTTTACCTTTTCTGGATAGTCATCCACCCAGCCTCCTACTAAAAAGAAGGTAGCCTTTATCTGATACTTGTCCAAAATGTCTAGTATTTTATCTGTTTTATCATCTCCCCAGCTGGCATCAAAGGTTAGCGATACCTTTTTCTCCTTTGTATCCACACAATATATGGGAAGCTTTCTGTCTGTCTTTAAAAATACCCCTGTTTTACTATAATTTATAAAGGTAGATATGATTATTGCTGTAAGAAGTAAAGCCAAGGCAGCCATATTTCTTTGTTTGAAAAATATACTTTTTTTCATATATCCTCCTGATAATTTTTCTTCTATAATTTTATATATGGTGCTTTATGATAAATATAACTATGAAAGCTAAATTATTAGGATAACTTATCCACCTCTTCCTTCAATACCTCAGTATAAATGCATCTTGCCAGAACACACTAATAATACAAATTACATATGAAGGAGGGGTATAAATGGCATTAGGCCAAAACGGCAGCAGAAGAACTCAACTGGTTCCTGAAGTTCATAAGATTTTAGACGATATGAAATATGAAATTGCTGAGGATTTAAACTTAGGAGTTCATCAGGGTTCTGAAGATTATTGGGGAGATGTTACTTCTAAAAACTGTGGTAACGTAGGAGGCCAAATGGTTAAGAGATTAATAAGCATGGCTGAAAAATCTCTAGTAAATGGTACTGAAGAAAAATAAACATATAAATCTGAAGGGGCTGTCGCACTAAGTAATTAGTGCGCAGCTCCTTCTTTTTATGTTATAATAATATTATTATTATCTTGGAGGGATTTATATGTTTGGAGACACCTTTGATTTGGCAGAAAATAAGCTTCTTCTGCTTCATATATTCAGTGAGTTGGATTTTCCTATTTCCAACATAAAACTCACAGAAATTATTCTCCAAAACAATTTAATGAACTACTTTACCCTTCAGCAATACATTAATGAGCTCATATCCTCCCAGCTTCTTACTGTTAAAATAGATGAAGATAAGGAAAGACTTCTTCTATCTAAAGATGGGAAGATGGTACTAGATATGTTCAAGAATCGTATATCTTCTGAAAAGGTAGCCATGATAAATGCCTATCTAACTAAAAACAAAAGTCAAATAAAGAAGGAAATATCCGTAAGCTCTGATTATACCTTAGAGGGAAAAGAAAACTTTATAGTTGATCTTAAGGTGTCAGAAAACAGTGCCACCCTGATGGAGCTAAAATTTCTAGTGGCTACACAGAAGCAGGCAAGAGAAATATGCAGTCAGTGGAAGGAAAATTCCTCTGAACTTTATCCTAAAATTATAAAGATGTTTATACAAGATTAGATTAGAAGCATACCTGTGGGTTCTCCCCCTAAAGGTATGGCTTTTTTTATTTCACTTCGTAAATGAATTTTAAGTAGAAGATTTTTATACTGATCTCCTACATAAATATAGTCACCATATTTTAATATTCCTCTGGGCATACCTCCAACATTTATGCGTTTTATTTCTCTACTGCCATTTATATCTATAATACTTATACTGCCTTCTCCGTAATTTGAAACATAACAGTAGCTTTTGTCACAGCACATAGCTACTGGAGAATTGCCTACAGGAACTCTATTTATAAGCTTACACCCCTTTACTGCAAAAAAAGCTACACTGCCTCTTCCCTCTGTTCCTAGGTTACTTTCACATACCATCACTTTCTGTCCATCTATAGAAAAAAGTGCACTTGTTGGATAATCTCCCACTCTAATTTGCCTATGACATGTAAAATCTGAGGTGTCCACTAAAGTTATGCTTTGGCTTTCCATGGAGCAAATCACAAGTTCTTTTCTTTCTTTGTCCATGTCAATACTGTGAGGATTGCTGCCGCAAGGCAAAAGCTCAGCTATTCTTTTTTGTTCCATATCAAAGCTCACTAGGCTGTTAGATTCTCCGCATATAATATAGGCAGTATTGTCCTTGGTCACTATATCGTTACAGTGCATTCCTATAAAATAGCTTTCCAGCTCTCTTCCTATATATGGTTCAACAATGGACAAGCTGTTACTATAATTATTAGCAGTTAGTATATAGTTCTTATACCTACACAGTCCATGAGGACCAACTTTTTCCTTGGTATCTCTAAAAAGAGCTATATAACCTGTCATTTGAAAGCTCTCTATGTCTACTATAGACAAACTATCACAAGATGTATTGCATATATATAGGTAACTCACTTTTTTCACCCCCATATCATTACATAATATGAAAGGACTATAGATATGGATATAAAAATAATAACTGTTTTTATAGTGACATTGACAAGCTTACGCAAACTGTTATAATTTAGTGGACAAATATTTTGCTTGAGGAGGAGAATCATCTATGAAAGTATTTAAAACTTCAGGGGTTTGTGCAAAAGAAATACAATTTGAGCTTGAAGACAATAAAATAAAATCTGTAAACTTTATTGGAGGATGTCCAGGTAATTTAATTGGAATATCCCACCTAGTAGTTGGTATGGAGGTTTCTGAAGCTGTAAATAGATTAAAGGGAATAACCTGTGGAAGCAAAAATACTTCTTGCCCTGATCAGCTTGCAAAGGCTCTGGAAGCCTTAAAACAATAAAAATAACCGGATAAATTCCGGTTATTTTTGCATACTTTTGCTACTTATCCAGCTTAAACGCATCCTCTTCTCTTATCCTTAGAAGATGCCTATCAACTTCCCGTAACATATTATTGTAAATAGGCATGATTATGCTCTGCCATCTGGTATCCTTTAACAAGGTACTCTTATAGTAGAGCTTTTGAGCTACTAAAATCCTTTGAAGCAAATCTGCTATGATAAACACCTCATAGAATAGCTATAACTATTAATATGGGATAAGCTCTATTTATTATTACTCCTGGTTATTATTTTTCTCATATCTCCAATCATGTAAAGGGATCCACTTATCAATATGAGAGTATCCTCTCCTACAAGAGACAATGCTCTATTATAAGCCTCCTCATAATTCTCTATGCTTTCACATTGGGAGGTGTGCTCACTTACCACCTTTTCAAGCTCTTTTGAAAGCTGAGCTCTATCGCTGTGAGGAGTTACAGTGATAACCTTGTCTGCCAGAGGAACCAGTTCTTTCACCATAGAATGTACTTCCTTATCAGCAAGTATTCCAAGTATTAATACCATTTTTTTATAATGAAAGTAAGTACCTACGCTCTCTTTGAGCTTTTTAATACCATCTATGTTATGAGCTCCATCTATCACCACCAGAGGCTTTTTCTTCATAACCTCCAGTCTCCCCTTCCATACCACCTTTTCCATGGCAGCTATGATATGCTCTCTAGTAACTTTAAAACCCAAGGTATTTAAAGTCTCCAATGCTGTAACTGCTGTAGCACAATTTAGGAGCTGGTGTGAACCTAGAAGATGCAGCTTAATATTGTATTTATCACTTCTGCTATCTATTTTTATCCTCTGATATTCGGACTCCTCCACACCGCAGAAATGCACACTACAGTTTTCCTCTACCTTTATTAGGCTGCACTCTTTTAAGCTTACAGTGTCTTCAATAACCCTTAAAGCTTCTTCACTCTGAGGATATAAAATTAGTGGCACATGGCTTTTAATAATACCCGCCTTTTCATAAGCTATTTTTGTTATGGTATCTCCAAGCACCTGCATATGGTCCATACTAATGGAGGTAATAATGCTAAGTATGGGTAAGATTACATTAGTAGAATCTAGCCTGCCACCCAAACCAACCTCTATAATGGCAATGTCTACTCCCTCTTCATAAAAATACAGAAACATTGCACAGGTTATTATTTCAAATTCAGTAGGATGATCATACCCTTCATTAATCACTCTGCAAACTGCTTCAGATACCTTACTTACCACACTTGCAAGCTTATCCTTTGGTATATTTTCACCCTGTATTTGAATTCTCTCTTCAAACTCCTCCAGATAGGGCGAGGTATACATCCCCACCCTGTAGCCTGCCTCCATTAAGCTTTGGGTTATCATAGCGGTGGTAGAGCCCTTGCCGTTAGTACCTCCAATATGCACAGCCTTTAGCTTGAGATGAGGATTCCCCAATATATTTAAGATTCTCTCAGTTCTTTGCAGACCAAGATTGCTACCAAACTTAGCGGTACCTTTTATATAATCCATTGCTTCATTGTAATTCATTGGTATACCAGCCTTTCCTAAGGGTCATACAGAGATATCTATGGCCCTTCCTTTGCTAATTTAAGCTGTTTATTCTCTCTATAACTGCTTGCAGCATTTCTCTATATTTTTCTCCCTTGGCCTTTTCTTCCTCTACTAAAGCCTGTGGAGCCTTAGAAATAAATTTTTCATTAGCTAACTTCTTTTCTACTCTGTCTATTTCTGCTAACAGTTTTTCTTTTTCCTTATTAAGCCTTTCCATTTCCTTCTCTAGATCAATTAATTCCATCAGTGGAAGAAATATTTCTCCTCCTTTAGTTACAAGAGCTACCACCTTTTCTGGAACCTCTTCCTTAGTGAGAAGGAAATCAACCTCACTGGCAGAGGCCAGCTTCTCAAAGTATAGCTTACCAAGCATAAAGGCTTCCTTTGCCTCACCTGAAGCAGAAATCATAACCTTAGCTTTTTTTGAAGGTGGTACATTCATCTCAGACCTTACATTTCTAATGGATTTTATGGCTTCTATTACATATTCCATTGAGCTTTCTCCCTTTAGAGAAATTTCCTCTTCACAAGCTTTTGGCCAAGCTTCTAATACTATAGATTCTGCACCATTACCAAGATGAGTATATATTTCCTCTGTAATAAAAGGCATAATTGGATGAAGCAGTTTTAACCCTGTGGTAAGTACTCTATATAATACATTAAAGGCTACTCCTTTGGCTTCTTCATCTTCCCCGAAGAACAATGGTTTTACAGCTTCAATATACCAATCGCAGAATTCTGTCCACATAAAGTCATAAATCTTTTGAGATGCTATACCAAGCTCAAATTTCTCCATGTTATCTGTTACTTCTCTTATTACATTATTCATTCTTGAGAGAATCCACTTGTCAGCTAAGCTGTAATTCTTGCAATGTTCATATTTTTTCATTATGTCATAATCCAAATTCATCATTACAAATCTTGAAGCATTCCAAATCTTATTTGCGAAATTTCTAGCAGACTCAATCTTTTCAGGCCTAAAACGAATATCATTTCCTGCTGCATTCCCTGTAATTAACATAAATCTTAAGGCATCTGCGCCATATTCATCTATCACATCTAAGGGATCAATGCCATTGCCTAAGGACTTAGACATCTTTCTTCCCTCTGCATCTCTTACAATGCTGTTTATGAGTACTGTATCAAAGGGTACTTTTTTCATGTTGTGAAGTCCTGAGAATATCATTCTAAATACCCAGAAGAATATAATATCAGCCCCAGTAACCAAGGTATTGGTCGGATAGAAGTACTCAAGGTCCTCAGTTGTGTCTGGCCATCCTAGTGTTGAGAAGGGCCATAGAGCAGAGCTAAACCAAGTATCTAGTACGTCCTCATCCTGATGCAGCCTATGACTTTCACATTTTTTACAGCTACTTGGAGCATCCACTGAAGCCATTATTTCACCACAGTCCTCACAATACCATACTGGAATTCTATGCCCCCACCACAGCTGCCTTGATATACACCAATCCTGAATATTTTCAACCCAATTATAATATATCTTTTCAAATCTCTCCGGTACAAACTTTACTTCACCATTTTTTACTACCTCAAGAGCTGGCTTTGAAAGCTCCTCCATCTTTACAAACCACTGCTTAGAAACCATTGGTTCTACTACAGTACCACACCTATCATGGCAGCCAACATTGTGACTGTGTTCTCTAATATTAACCAGATATCCTTCTTTTTCTAAATCTGAAACTATGGCCTTCCTAGCCTCATATCTATCCATTCCGCAGTATTTTCCGCCAACCCCATTAATGGTGCCATCTTCATTCATCATAATGAGTTCTTCTAGATTATGTCTTTTTCCTACAGCATAATCGTTGGGGTCATGGGCAGGAGTTATTTTAACTGCACCAGTTCCAAATTCCATGTCTACATAGTCATCTGCAATAATTGGTATCTCACGATTAACTAATGGAAGCAGCAATTTCTTCCCAATAAGGGCTGTGTATCTCTCATCCTTTGGATTTACAGCAACTGCAGTATCTCCAAGCATGGTCTCAGGTCTTGTAGTTGCTATTTCCACAAATTCATCACTGCCTATTACCGGATATTTTATATGCCAAAAATGTCCTGCCTGCTCCTCATATTCTATTTCTGCATCAGATATAGCAGTCTTGCACTGTGGACACCAGTTAATAAGCCTATTTCCTTGGTATATAAGCCCTTCCTCAAAGAGCTTTACAAATACTGCCCTAACAGCTTTATTTAGATTTTCATCCATAGTGAAGCTTTCTCTGGTGAAATCACAGGAGCAGCCCATCTTCTTTAGCTGCGTTCTAATTCTCTCTCGGTATTCATCGCTCCACTGCCATACTCTATTTAAGAAGGCTTCTCTGCCCATTTCCTTTTTAACAAGCCCTTCTTTTAAGAGCTCATTTTCTACCCTTACCTCTGTAGCTATACTGGCATGGTCCTCTCCTGGAAGCCATAGTGTACTAAAACCCTGCATTCTCTTAAATCTTATTATCACATCTTGAAGGGTATTATTTAATGCATGCCCCATATGAAGCTTACCAGTTATATTTGGCGGTGGCATTACTATGCTGTAGGGTTTTTTATTTCTGTCCACCTTAGGAGTGAAATACCTTTTCTCTTCCCAGGTTTTATAAATTCTCTCTTCAAATTCTTTAGGACTATAGGTCTTTTCAATATTGTTTTCCATGACTTTCACTTCCTCCTTTAAATATTTTATTATTAATAATAATTACAAAAATAAAAAGGCCCTCATCACAAAAGGACGAAGACCCGCGTTACCACCTTTTTTCCTACAGATAGAAGCTCTATCGATAGGCTCTTAAAAATTTAACGGCAAGAACACCGTCTTTACCTACTGTTATTTCAGTAAAGAAGCTCCAAAGCTACCTTCAAGGTAATTCCTATAGAAGGTCTTCCAGCCTTTGAACCTTCCTCTCTGAATATTCCTTAACCTCTACTCCTCTTTTTCAGCGCTTTTAATATAATATTACTTTATTTTACTATCATTATATACTAATGTGGCATTATGTCAACAACTTTATTCATGGTTTTTTGTACTGGCTGCCTCTTCTCTACTTATATTAATAAGCTCCTCTTGCTTTAAGTTCTTAAAGGCTACTGACAGCATAAGCTTTATTCTATTTAACTGATTTACCTCACTGGCTCCTGGATCATAGTCAATTGGGGTAATGTTGGAGTTTGGATAAAGCCTCTTAAGCTCCTTTATCATACCCTTTCCTGTAACATGATTTGGCAGACATGCAAAGGGCTGCATACATATAATATTAGGTACACCCTCATTAATTAGCTCTATCATCTCTGCAGTTAAAAACCAGCCCTCCCCAGTCTGATTTCCAAGTGAAACCACCTTAGCTGCAGATTTTGCCAAATCCTCAATACGGTGAGGATAGGTAAACCTCTTACTCTTTGAAAGAGCATCCTTCATAGTCTTTCTGTAGTATTCCATAAAGTCGATAGCCACTTTATTTATCACAACATCCTTCTTGCTGCCTGAGAGTTTTTCATGTTTAAATTTTGCATCATAAGCACAGTAGAAAAAGAAATCTAAAAAGTCTGGCATGACTGCTTCAGCACCTTCTCTTTCCACTATATCAACCACATCATTGTTGGCAGTGGGGTGAAATTTAACCAGTATTTCTCCCACAAGTCCTACTCTGGGCTTTACAATGTTTTTAAGCTCAAGGTTATCAAAGTCTCTAACTATTTCCCTGCAATACCTTTTAAATATACTCTTAGAACCCAATCTTACACTTTCCTTGCATCTTGAGACCCAAATATTATAGAGTTTATTTGCAGACCCTGGTATGGCCTCGTAGGGACGAACCCTTAACAGTACTCTCATGAGTAAATCTCCATACACCAATGCCATGAGAGATTTATTTAAAAGAGAAGGTGTAATTTTAAAGCCGGGATTATTCTCAAGTCCAGCCACATTAAGTGATATTACAGGTACCTGAGGAAATCCTCCCTCCTTTAAAGCCTTTCTTAAAAAACCTATATAATTAGTAGCCCTGCAGCCTCCTCCAGTTTGAGTAATTATAACCGCAGTAGAGTTAGCATCATATTCTCCACTTAAAAGTGCTTCCATAAGCTGTCCAACAACGATTATGGATGGATAACAGGCATCGTTGTTTACGTATTTTAAGCCAACATCCACAGCCTTTCTATCCACTGAGGGCAGCACCACCATATTATATCCACTAGCCTTAAAGGCCTCTTGGATAAATTGTGTGTGAATAGGTGAAATCTCAGGAGAAAGAATGGTGAAATGATTTCTCATGCTCTTTGTAAAGGAAACTCTCTTATAATCTCCTACCCTTTTTCTTGGTTTGAAGCCTGCACGCTCTCTCTCCTCCATAGCAGCCTTTAAAGATCTTATTCTTATCCTCACAGCTCCAAGGTTATTCCCCTCATCTATCTTAATTAAGGTATAAATCTTTCCATGGGCACTAAGTATCTCCTGCACTTGATCTGTAGTAACAGCATCTAAGCCGCATCCAAAGGAATTTAATTGAACAAGCTCTAGATAATCTCTTTTGGCTGTCAGCTCTGCAGCATTATATAATCTGCTGTGATAAACCCATTGGTCTACAACTCTTAAGGGCCGCTCTAACTCACCTAGATGGGCTACAGAATCCTCCGTAAGTACAGCCATACCAAAGCCTATTATTAGACCTGGAATGCCATGATGTATCTCGGGGTCTATATGATAGGGCCTTCCTGCTAAAACAATTCCCTTCTTTCCTGTACTTTCAAGGTATTTTAGCACCTCTTCACCCTTTTCTCTCATATGTGCCTTAAAAGCCTGCTCCTCCATCCAACCCTTTTCCACCGCAGCTTCAATTTCGCCTTCAGATATTTTAAGGAAAGAAAATTCCTCAAACAGCCTTTTCGCCAAACGCTTTTTATTATCCATTGGCAAGAATGGATTCATAAACTTTATATTTCTATCTCTTAATATCTCCATATTATTCTTTATAACTTCTGGGTAGGAGGTTACGATGGGGCAATTATAATGATTATCAGCATTCTCGTCCTCTTTCTTTTCATAGGGCAAGCAAGGGTAGAAAATCAAGTCTACTCCCTTATTAACCAAGCTCATTATATGTCCATGGGTTATTTTCCCTGGATAGCAGACAGATTCAGAGGGTATTGTCTCTATCCCAAGCTCATAAATTGCATTAGAGGATCTAGGTGATAATTCCACCCTAAAACCAAGTTCCTTAAAAAATACTGCCCAAAAAGGATAATTTTCATAGATATTTAATACTCTTGGAATACCTATGGTTCCTCTTCTAGCCTCTTCCCTTTTAAGTGGCTTATAGCTAAACATCTTATTGTATTTATATTCAAAAAGATTTGGCAGAGCTTCACCCTTTTTCTCTATGCCAGCTCCTCTTTCACATCGATTACCTGATACAAACTCCCTATAGTCAGAAAAGGTATTTACAGTAAGTAAGCAATTATTACTGCAGAGTCCACAGCGGCGCATGGTGCTTTCACTATGAAAACATTGAAGCTCCTCTTTATTACAGAGAGTGGTTTCATATCCCTTATAATATAGATTTTTGCTTATAATAGCTGCTCCAAAGGCTCCCATAAGCCCAGCTATATCAGGCCTTACCGCTTCTCTTTCAGATATCAGTTCAAAACAGCGCAATACTGCATTATTATAAAAGGTGCCTCCTTGTACAATTATTTTTTCTCCTAAAGCAGACTTTTCCCTTATCTTTATAACCTTAAACAGAGCATTTTTGATAACAGAATAAGAAAGCCCTGCAGAGATATCCCCTAAGGTAGCTCCTTCCTTTTGAGCCTGCTTTACTCTAGAATTCATAAACACAGTACAGCGAGTACCTAGATCCACTGGATTTTTTGCTTCAAGAGCTCTTTTTGCAAATTCCTTCACAGAGATATTTAGGGAATTTGCAAAATTCTCCAGAAAGGATCCGCAGCCTGAAGAGCATGCTTCATTTAATAAAACACTATCGATAATGCCCTCTTTTATTCTAAGACATTTCATATCTTGTCCACCAATGTCTAGTATAAAATCCACTCCTGGGTAAAAATAATCTGCAGCCTTATAGTGGGCAATGGTTTCAATTTCACCATGATCTATACCTAAGGCTGCCTTAAGCAAACCTTCACCATAACCCGTTACGGTGGAATGCACAATTTTTACACCCTTCGGCAATATAGAATAAAGCTCCTTAAGGACCTTTACTGTAAGCTCCAAGGGTTTCCCTTCATTGTTTCCGTAGAAGGAATATAATATGGCGCCCTCCTCATCTATAAGCACCAGCTTAGTGGTAGTAGAACCGGCATCTATACCTAAAAAGGCATCTCCCACATAGCTGTTTAGTTCTCTTCTTTTAGCCACGTGCTTTCCATGTCTTTCTAAAAAGGAGTTAAGCTCTTCATCATCTTTAAATAATGGAGATAATCTCTCTACCTCTACAGCGGAGACTTCCCTTAAAACCTCTGTTCTCTCAATTAGCGTTGCAAAGGGTATAACCTCTGCTTCTAAGGAAGATAATGCCGCACCTATTGCCACAAAAAGCTGGGAATTATCTGGAAAAATTATTTCATCAGGCTTTAAATTAAGGGTTTCTATAAATCTTTGTCTAAGCTCTGATAAAAAGTATAATGGTCCTCCAAGGAAGGCCACTTTTCCCCTAATTGGTCTTCCACAAGCAAGTCCACTTATTGTCTGATTTACTACAGATTGAAATACAGAGGCTGCTATGTCTTCCCTTGCTGCACCTTCATTTAAAAGTGGTTGAATATCTGTCTTTGCAAAAACCCCACAGCGGGCTGCTATTGGATATATTACCTTATAAGCCTTTGCAAGCTCATTAAGCCCTGCAGCATCCGTCTGCAATAGAGCTGCCATCTGATCTATAAAAGCACCTGTACCACCTGCACAAGTACCATTCATTCTTTGATCTATGCCTCCCTTGAAATAGGTTATCTTTGCATCCTCACCACCAAGCTCAATGGCCACATCAGTGTGAGGAATAATGCATTCTACTGCCTTAGAACCACTTATTACCTCTTGAACAAAGGGAATATTAAGCCATTTAGCTACTAGGAGACCTCCAGAACCGGTAACTGTAATGGTGATATTATATTGAGAAAAACTATCATAAGCCTCTTGTATCAAAGCTACAATAGTATTTCTTATATCCGAGAAATGTCTTTTGTACCTGCTGTACTTTAATGTAAGGTTTTTATCCATTACTACCAGCTTTACTGTAGTAGAACCTACGTCCAATCCCAAATGTAAGATTTCTTTCATTGCACTCACCTTTCTAGTAACATAGTCTGAATAAAGACTATTATAAAACTTTACAACATATAAAGCAATATTTGTAAACTCCTATTATAAGGAAGAAACATTTATTATTTCATAACTATTATATAAGAAATTTTCTCTAAATAGAATAATTTTTAGAAATTGGTCAATATTTTAAATACCCTTTCAAGCATATATATCTTTTAATTTGTAGGGTTATAAACTGTAACCTTTAAAAATATATTTAGATAAAGTGAAGCTTAGTACTATATTAATCCAATCTAGAAGCTTAAGAACATTATATACATAGGGAGGTTTTTTCATGAATTTCTTTCAAAGGGGCAATGAGATGTATAATACAAAAGATTACAGAAAAGCCATTGAGCTATATAAAAGAGCATACGAGGAAAGAAATAATGAGGCAGCAGCTCTATATAATGCTGCAGTGTGCTTTATTAAATTATCTGAATATGATAAGGCACTGCCCTTACTTGAAAGAGCTATAGTTCATAGGAGGGATAGTAAGTATTTCTTTAATTTAGGCTACTGCTATGCCATGTTAAAAAACAATAAAAAAGCCCTTATATATTTTAATACTGCTTGGGCACTGGACCCTTCTGATGGAGATTGTAAAAAAGCTATAGATCTTATTATAAATGGATATAAACTAAGCAGTTAGTTGTGGTATAAATAAATAACTAAAAACCCTGCAAGAAAGCATTTCCTTTCTTACAGGGTTTTTTCTAATGTGTAACAACTATATGGTTACCTCCACCTCGTGTATTCCACCGCTGCAGTATGGAATAACATTGCCCTTTAGCACAATACCATCCATAATGATTTTTTTATCCTCTCCTCTGTTCACTATAATCCTATATTCTGCATTGTCCTTTTTAAAATCAATCTCGTAATGGGTCCAATCCTCTGGAATGCATGGTTCAATGACAAATCCTTCTTTTCCCCTTTGTTTCAAACCTAAAATCCCTTCTATACCTGTTCTATACATCCAGCCTGCAGCTCCAGTATACCAGCTCCATCCGCCTCTACCTGTGTGGGGCTCTTTAATATATACATCTGCCGCCATTACATAGGGCTCTACCTTGTATCTTTCACAGCTTAAGTGAGATCTTGAATGGTTAATGGGATTAATCATATTAAACATTCTCCAAGCTTTGCTGCACTTACCCATTTTAGCTAGTGCTAATATTACCCATACTGCTGCATGAGTATATTGTCCTCCATTTTCTCTAACTCCAGGTACATATCCCTTGATATAACCTGGTTCTAACTTAGACTTGTTAAAAGGTGGAGCAAGGAGAAGAATCATCCCTATATCCTCTTTAATAAGCTGTCTTTCTAGTGCATGCATTGCCTCTTTTATCCTTGAGGGACTACCTGCTCCAGAAATTACTGCCCAGCTTTGAGCTAGTGAATCAATTTGGCACTCATCGTTTTCTATAGAACCTAAGGGAGTTCCATCATCAAAATAAGCTCTTCTATACCATCCCCCGTCCCAAGCATTTCTTTCTAGGTTTTCCCTAATGAACTCCTTCATCTTTTTGTACTTATTTTCTCTTTCATCATCCTTAACATATTTGCATATATCAGTAAAACTATCTAGTATACTATATAAGAACCATCCAAGCCATATGCTTTCTCCTCTTCCCCTATTCCCCACTGTGCTCATACCATCATTCCAGTCCCCACTGCCCATAAGCGGAATGTTGTGAGGTCCAAAATTTAGTCCCCTTTCAATGGCTTTTACACAATGCTCATAAATTGTGCCCTTAACCTTTGCTTCTCCACTGATCTTATACCGTTCATCCTCTCCCTCCTTTAACATTTCATCCTCTAAATAGGGGACCTCTTCCATTAAAATGCTATAGTCTCCCGTATTATTTATATAATCACAAGTTACATAGGGCAGCCACAGTAAGTCATCGGAAAATCTAGTTCTTATGCCGCTATCTACCACAGGGTGCCACCAGTGCTGCACATCTCCCTCTAAAAACTGTCTTGAGGCGCTATATACTATTTGTTCTCGGGTAATACTGCTATCTAAATAGCTAATGGCCATAACATCCTGAAGCTGATCTCTAAAGCCATAAGCCCCACCGGACTGATAAAAAGCTGTTCTAGCCCAGTATCTGCATACTATGGTTTGATACATAAGCCACCCATTTAACATAATGTCCATAGACTTATCCTCTGTTTTAACCACAATCCTCCCCAAAAGCTCCTGCCAATACTCTTTAACCTCATGAAGCTTTCTTAGTGCCACATCTCTATTACTATATTCCTCAACTATTTGGTCTATAGCAGCTGTGCACTCTTCGCAGCCTAAAAGCACTATAAGCTGCTTCTCCTCATTGGCACCTAGAGAAATCACTGTTGAAGCTGCAGTGCAGGGATCAAGGCCTGAACCCACAGTATTAGATAATTTTGTATACTTAGTATAAAGGGGGTTTTCAACACTTCCCCCTCTACCTAAAAATTCCCTCCTGTCCCCAGTAAAGCTTTCATATTCTCCACCTATAATTTTTAAGTATACTATGGATTTCCCAAAGTGCTCGCTATATGGATTTCTTGCATAAATATATTTTTTCTCTTCATTCAAATAGGTAGAAATGTATTGGGAGGTTTGCTGCGGAACCACTCCTAACACCATTTGAGCATAGTAAGTCAAAGAGAGCTTTCTTTCTACTTCAGTGTTATTTTTTAACCTTACTATACATACCTTTGCGCTTTGAGACAAGGGTACAAACATGGTTAGCTCTCCAATTATTCCATAGGCCTCCTTTTTATAATTTGCATAGCCAAACCCATATTCAATTACATATTCTCCACTATCAGTTATTGGCTTAGGGCATATGCTCCATAAATTGCCGTCACAATTATCCCTAATATATAATGCTTCCCCTAGAGCATCAGTAATTGGGTCATTGGACCAAGGGGTAATTTTGTTTTCTCTACTATTTTTATACCAGGTATAGCTGCTTCCACTTTCAGATATATGAAATCCAAATTCCTTGTTGGCTATAACATTTATCCAAGGGGCAGGAGTGTTTCGCTTATTAGTAAGTCTGATAACATAGGAATTATTTTCACTGTTAAACCCTCCATACCTGTTATAATACTGAAGACTTGGCAAGGTAAAGCTATATGGCTTTTTTAAATACTTTGAGCTATAGGTTTGTAAAATCTCAAGCTCTTTCTTCTCATCTTCCTTGTCATTATTATCCTCTAGCTGATTTATCAAGGCTCCCTTTTCTGGATCTATGACAAGCTTCGAAATGGCCATAATAAGGTCAATATCGCCCTCATCCATAGTGGGGGAGGATTGGAGAAATACTCCACCCTGTTTATTTTGTTTATCCCTTGCATGGCTTGATGAAATTAATTCCCGCACAGCATCCTGGATTTGCTGTATATATCCATATCCTTGCAAATTAACTATAACCAAATCCACCTTTAATCCCTTTATACACCAATACTCATGGGCGTATAAAAGCTGTCTCACATAATCAATGTCCCTGTCCTTTCTTACAAGGAGAAGAACTATGGGCACATCTCCAGATATACCATATTTCCATAGGTCCCTTTGGGCTCTGCTTATTTTTTTAATATAGTCTTCTCTTGCCTTTAAAGAGCTATTTAAAAATAATATCTTAGAGGCCATGTATTGATATAAGTTAGCTTGATTGGCCTTTATACCTAGATATTTCATCTCTACAATGCTTTGAGTCCATGCCAGCTCAAAAACTCTGTTTATATTTGACATATCACTATACTTTGAAGCCAGCTTCAAAACTTCCTCCATAGTATAACCAACCCCTGTGGTATAAGCCACTGTACAATTCTTCCCAGGCTCAAGCTTAACCCTTTTTCTTATACTTATTATGGGGTCAAGTACTGTGCCACTGGTATTATTTAGGGCGGCTTCATTTTCCATGGCCACTGGATTATCTAGATTTCTTCCACGTCCAATAAAGTTTACCCTGCTGGTTTCATACTGCATTGACCCAACTACCTCACCCTCTACTGCCACAGTCTGCATCACATAGGGCTTCACTTGACCTTTAGCTCTAGGTCTCCTACTGGCAATAACACATTCAGGATTTTCAACATATTCAGTACTAATAAAAAGATTACTGAAGGCAGGGTGAACTATATCCGCATTATAAGGAGAAAGAGTTACTTCACAGTAGCTTGTTATCTCCATGGTTCTTAAGTGTTCACTATTATTAGTCAAAGTAATTTTTCTAACCTCTGCATCATCCTCACTAGATACTGCTATTTGCATATGAGTTGTTATGTTACCGTCTCTACGCATAAATTCAGCCTTATCAAGAGAAAATATAACCTCATAATGCTGACCTTCGCTTTTGCATGGTTCATAAGCTGCACTCCAATACTCGTTAGAATTTAAGTTCTTAATATAAAAGAACATTCCTCCATTTTCTGTGGTGGTATCCTCTCTCCACCTGTAGATAGTCATATCCTCTTTTTTACTATAGCCGCTGCCACTATTTGATATCATCAATGAGTAGGAATCATTAGAAAGTAAATGGGTTTCTGGATATTGTGTTTTTGCTGTATCATAGGCTCTTACCACAATGTTTTGCTTTGGAGCTGTAAAATTCACTGCATCAAACTTACGCTCTCTATCATATACCACATTCTTTGGCACTCTCTCCTGCAGTAAAAGCTCCGTAGCCTTTATAATTGGAATTCTATGAAATCTATGCTGAAGAGCATTGCTATTAATTACATTATCTAGTGCCATAAGGCTCATACCCTGATGATGCACCATGAAACACTTTATTATGGTATTTTTTTTACCCTTAGGTAATCTTTCTTTGGTGTAGTCCACAGCCTCATAAAAGCCATATTTCCCCTTTAATCCATCATTTATAAGCCTTTCTATATTCTCATAGGCGCTTCTAAAATCCATTTGAAGTGCTAGCATTGTAGAATAAGGTGAAATTACAAGCTCATTGTTAAGTCCTCTCTTGAGCCCTATGCCTGGTATACCAAAGGCCTTATATTGATAATTTAGATTTACATCAAAGCTGTTATAAGCAGCTTCAGATATTCCCCAGGAAATTTTTTTATCCTTGCAATAATTTTTTTGTCCCTGAAGTACTGCTCTATAGGTTTCATCAAGCAGCGTGTTGGGATAATTTTTCATAATTAAAAGAGGCATTAAGTATTCAAACATGGTACCGCTCCATGAAACAAGTCCCTTGCTGCCACCCATGTAAGTTTGTGCTCTTCCAAGCTTAAACCAATGCTTTTGTTCCACATCTCCCTTGGCAATGGCAACAAAGCTAGCCTGCCTGGATTCTGAAGCCAAAAGATCATAGTAGCAATTTCCAATACTATCCTTTTCTACGTCATAGCCAATAGAAAAAAGCTGTCTGCCTTTGTCATAAAGCAGGGTAAAATCCGTTGCAGCAGCAATATTATCTAGCCTTTGGCAAAGATTATAGATTTTCTGTCTTAGCCCCTCCCCCTCTATCTTTGTATTATTTAGCATACTTTTTAGCTTTTCAACAAGCTCCTCCTCCTTTGTATTTTTTGTAGGAGAAAGCTCTAATTTGTGGAGAAGATCATTAACCTTATCCTCCATGTTTTCTAAGTCCATATCCCTTACTTCAAGAGTAAGCTCCTCAATTAATGCATCTATTTCACTAGGAGCTTCTTTAATTATTTCTAACCAAGGGAAAAATCTTTGAAGCTCACTTAAGTAACCCTCCACAGTGTGTATAACTTTATTATTCCAATAAAGCTCTGTATCCACTTTTGATTTTTTTAGCTCTAATGCTCTTCTTAACACATCAGAAAGCAGTGTTTTCCAGCCTATTACATCAAACTTATCCTCCTCTAGATCACTTATAATATTTATATAAAAATCCTTAATATTAAAACTCTCCTCTATCTCCTCCTCCGCCAGTAAAAGTATATCCTTAAGTCCCTTCCTCTGCACACTTCTTAGTATTGGTGTTTTCATAAACTCTCTTAAGGATTCTGAAACTACCCATATATAACCCACCAGATTGCCGCTGTCTACAGTAGATACGTACATAGGTCTAAGGGGCTTTTTAGAGGTGGTATCATACCAGTTATAATAGTGTCCCTTATACCTTTCAAGGCTTTCCATGTTAAATAATATTTTATCCAATTTCTCACATAGCTCAACTATATTAATATATCCAAAGTCAAAGGCTACAATGTTTGAGGTTAAGCCCATGCCCATATTGGTAGGAGAGGTTCTTGGTGCAATGCCGTTATGAGGTTCCTCTTGATAATTATCAGGAGCAAGATAATTATTTGAGCTGTCTACAAAATCTTCAAAGTAAGCCCAAGTTTTTCTGCATAGCTGTCTTAACTCAAAATCCTCCTCCTCTGTAATAATTTTTGCTTTTTCCTTTTGTTCACAGCTTATATAATAGGCAACTAAGGGAGACATAAACCACAGCACAGAGGGAATTATCATCTTAGCACTCTGTGCTATGCTATGTGAAAGCACAATTATTATTACAGATATCAAACTACCAACCCACATAGTACCAATAAAATTATAAAGCCTTTTGCCAAGCCTTGATTCCACATCTGCTGCAGTCTGCCACTCCAACAAATTTCTCTTAGAGATGAATAATCTATATAGAGTCCTAATTATCGCATCTGCCATCAAATATGCATTATAGGGTAAAAAACAGAATAGAAGAAAAAATTGCTCCAGAGTATTTTTAAAGTCATTTATTTTCCCTGAAATACTCATCCCTCGGGCTGGTATCACCACAGCATCAGACACGTCAAATACCACAGGGCTTAAAAGCCCTAGAAATCCAAGTATAAGCCAGAGCTCATAATTAGGTAAAATGGTTAATGCCAATATTAACAGTATCAAAAGTGAAGGTGATAAGAGACTTCTTCTTAAATTGTCGAATATCTTCCATTTGCATAGCTTATCTAGAGGTGAACTTTTATAAAGCCAAGGTAATAACTGCCAATCCCCTCTAACCCACCTATGAAGTCTCATGGCACTAGAATTGTAGTAAGCAGGATACCCATCAATTAATTCCACATCTGTAAGCAGTGCCGCCCTTACATAACAGCCCTCCAGCAAATCATGGCTTAATACTGAGTTTTCAGGTATCTCATCACTCAGCATAGCTGCAAAAACATCTAAGTCGTAAATGCCCTTGCCAGTATATATACCCTCTCCAAAAAAGTCCTGATAGACATCAGAGACTGCAGTAGTATACATATCTATACCTGTTTCTCCCGAAAAAATCCTTGAAAACAGAGTTTTATTTGCACTTAATATACCAACGCTTATCCTTGGCTGCATTAAGCCATAGCCTCTTTCAACCTTCTTTTTATCCTTGTTTAACACAGCTGCATTTAATATGTGGCTCATAGCTCCAATAAGCTTTTTGGCACTATCCCTTGGAAGCTCTGTGTCAGCATCTAGGGTAATAACATATTTAACCTTCTTAAGCTTATCTATACTTCCACTTATCACATCATAGCTAGTATCCTTATCTCCTCTTAAAAGTTTGTTAAATTCCATTATTTTTCCGCGTTTTCTTTCCCAGCCAAGGTATTTACCTTCCCCTTCATTGTATTTTCTATATCTATTAAAAAAATAAAAAACTTCCTCTCCATCCTTGCAGTACTTTTTATTCAAGGCTTTAATATCCTTTAAGGCAGCTTCAATGATGTGTTTATCCTTATCCTCATGTTCATATTTACTGTCACAAAAGTCTCCAAGCAATGCGAAATAGAGGTTTTTCTCTGCATTTGCCAAGTAATACACCTCTAGGTCGCCTATGAGCTCCTGCACCCTTTCCTCGTTATTTAGCAGTGTTGGTATTATTACTACTGTACTGCTGCTCTCTGGAATGCCCTCCTTCATCTCTAGCTTTGGTATAAAGCTAGGCTTAGTGAAATGATTAATGCTGTAATTTACTGTAGATATAATCACTTCGCTGCAGGGTATTAAAATTGCAATGGCAGTAATGACATATTTATATACTACAATACTAACATCCCTGTAAGCACTAACGCCAAGTAATACCAAGTCCAACAGCAGTGTTCCTAATATAATTAAACCTATATAAAAGTTGACCTTCTTTGTTTTAATAGCTGCCTTTATGACCTCAATACCCTTAGCTCTTATGTCTAGTCTGTCCTTAAGATAAGCCACTCCATCATCTATAATATAATAGCCAATGTGTCTTTTATATGCTTCTAGGTCCTTTACCACAGCCTCTTTAGCACATTCTACCGCTTTTTTTGCAATAATGGATTCTGGCCTTCTAGAATAATTAGATAGCTTCTCAATTTTATGTCTATAATAATCCCTAGACTCAAAGTCCATGTCCTTGTATATATCAGAAGGATCCTCTCTTAATATCTGCTCTACATAGCTTAACCTTTCAAAAGCCTCTCTCCAGTCTAAAGCCTCCACATTTCTTATGGAAGTTATGCAATTCCCAATGGAAAGCTGGAAGGCGGCCTGAGTCTGATGCTCAATGGCTATTAACTTTTCTGTACTTGTTTCAAAATATTCCAGCTTTTCATCTATAAATCTAAATACCTCGCTATTATCAGTACCATTATCTCTAAGCACCTTTAACAGCCTCTCTGTAAAATGTGGAGAAAAGCTTAAATCCTCATTTTTTATTTTGTCTAGTTCCTCTGTAAGGTTCTTTGAATTAATAGAGTTTATAATCCTCTCTGCTATATAATCCCCTTGCTGCTTTTCTTCTTGAGAAATACTAATTTTTTCTGCTGTATAGCTAATATTTTGAATAAGGGCTATTCTAAGCATAATTGGAAATGCCCATAGCTCTCCTGTAGTGAGAATGCTGTTTCTTTCATAGGCCCTTAAAAAGATTTCAATTGTAGCTTCGTCTATCTTGCCATCAGTATGTGATACTAACTCTATAGCTATATGATAAATTCTAGGGTAGCACTTCATTATACCCTTTGTTATTACTGGTAAATTTTTATAATAGCTTTTAGGCATATTGTTCTTTATGTCTTTATATTCCCTTTCTATAAGATATAGGTTGTCAAGAAGCCATTCCGCTGCAGGTACTATGTCGTTTTTCTGCTGAACTTCTTTATCCATATAGTTATAGGTGTTAATTATTTTTTCGTAGCTCTTGTCAAGACTTCTCATAAGTGCCTTTTTACAGTTAGAACCTTTACCTATGGATACACCATAGGCAATTTCCATGGCATGCTTTTCTAAGCTCTCCTTGTTTAGATTTATAGTTGGAATATCCTCCATTAAATTTTCTTCTTCATTCTTAAGCCTATAAAATAAACTTAATGTTGTAATAACTGCTAATGCTAATGCTGCTGCATATAAATACACCATAGTAAAACACTCCTTCGGAAGTTAAAGTAAGAATATCCCTATATGAGTTAAAGAATTAACTTAAAATATTATCTCCCCTACAAGCGCAAATTATGATGTTTTATTTTTGTCTTTGGCTGCATAGAAAAAAATCTGTTATCACTAACAGATTTTTCTTATTAAAATCCTATATTATTTAAATTTATTATTACCATTCTCCAACAATATTTGCGTCTCTATGATCCTTGTCAAACCTCTTATTGTTAAAGTAATTGCCCCCATTATAGAAAGTAGCATCCACGTTTACCCATTTTGACAGCTCCGGAATATATACCTGATTCCAAGCATGGCTTACCCAGCTTACACCATTAAAGCCTTCTCCAGTTACAAGCCTTACCTTTAAGCCATCAGCTCTACACATGGCTACATATAAGCAGGCATAGTCAAAGCATATTCCTTTTCTGCTTTCATAGGTAGCAATTGCTCCAGATCTTATGTTTAAATCATTATTTAATACTCTTTGAGCCTTCTCCTGATCATAGCTAATATTACTTCCTACCCAATTATAAATCTTTCTTGCCTTTATCAAGCTGTTGTCTTCGCCAAGAACAAGCTCCCTGGCAAAATTGTCTATGGCAGCATTAGATCGCACCCCCTCCTCTAGGGTTACACCATTATAGTATACAATGGTCCTCCCTTTATGGGTGGAGGTAGGTTCTCCTTCCTTTGTAACTACCTTAAAAGAATTGTTTAATACATTTGGGAGTTGTTTAGCAAGAGGTGTATTGGTTAGTGGGATAATATACTCCTTACATAGGTATTTATAGCCTGAGGACTTCTCTAAATACCTGTTTAACTCTGGATTTACCTTGTATATAGAAAGCACATTTAAGATAAAGGCAAAGATTAATACATAAGCTATAGAACGAGGAAGCTGAATTACTGCCCCCACTATACGCTTTAAAACAGCACTTTTGCTCTTCATGAATTCTTCCACCGCTTCTAATAATGGATAAAAGCTTATGCGGCTTAAAATGTCCATTAACCAATATAGAAGCCTATGGAGTATAAAAACTATTGTAGGCATAAGCAGCAAATATACAAGTCCAGGCCTCACCTCTATTGCATCGTGAATAAACCCTGGCAGCATATGATGAAGGTTTATATAGGGTTGTTTCTTTGGAGACATAAATACTTCAGAGCAAAAATATATGCCATAAAATAATGCAATAACAAATGCAATATTACTCCATAGCTGCTGAAGCTCATTTTTTAAACTGTCAGAAGAGAATTTCATCAAAAAGCCTTTTGTGATAGGATATAGAAATACTATTATTAATAATATATTTATGAGATTGACGTCCATTGATTACTCCTCTCCTAATCCTCCTCTAGGATATTTCCTAAAACCTCTTTAACCTCTCCATAGGTATATCCTTTTCTAAGTAGAAAATCTATGGTCTTCTTCATCGCTGCTCTTTCTTCATTGTTTTTTGAAAGGGACTGAAGCTTTTTAGAAGCTAAGGCTTTTAATGCTTCCATGTAATTTTCCCCCAGCTGTTTCTCTAAAGTCTCCTCAATTAACTCCTGATCCACGCCGCGATTTAAAAGCTCATATTTTATTTTTCTTCTCCCTGCTGTTCTCTGTTTACTGCTTACAAACTGTTTAGCATAAGCACTATCGTCTATAAGTGAATAATTCTCCAGCATTTCCACTGCCCTTTCAATGGTGGCCTCTGAATAGCCCTTCTCCAAAAGCTTAGCTTTAAGCTGCTCCATAGTTTTGCTGGACCTTTCAAGAAATCGCAAGGCCTGAGCCTTACATCTAGAATAATTGTCCTCCTCTACTATTGCAACGAGCTTTTCAGTATCAATTTGCATACCACTTTTTAGATTATACTTATAAACAAGCTCCGCGTCACAGGCAAATAAAAATTCGCCATCTACATATATATTTACTCGTTCTTTATTTTTTTTCTGAACCTCTAATGAGGTAATTGCAGGAGACATTATTACCCCTCCTTTTTAGGTAAAAGAATGTGGATAGTAGGCTCTTTAAATACTTTTTCCGCCACCTTGTATAGCTCCTCGCTAGTAATACTCTCCATATTCTCTAAATCCTCCATATATTCATAGATACTCTCCTCATCTATGACCTGATGAAGCACATAATTAGAAAGATCCGTTGAATCTTCAAGGATTGAAACCACTGCGGTCTTTAAAACCTTCTTCATAAGATTTACTGTATTAATATCAAATAGCACTTCCTTATTAATTATATCCCTAATACATGTATTTATAGTATCTATGGCTTCTTTTACTTTATTTTTTTCCACAGCAGTGTATATATATAAGGTCTTAACTGCTCTTGACATATCTGTCTGAGAGTAAACATCATAAGCTAAGCCTCTTTCTTCTCTAAGTCTTCTAAACAAAAGTGCATTGGCGCTTTCTCCTAGCTTGTGGTTTAGAATCTTTAGTGCAAGCTCCTCCCTCTTATCTAAATTATGGAAGGTATAAGCATATACTATGGTGCTTTGCTCAATATTCTTCTTATAGGTGGTATTTGTACCTGGAATATTGTCTTCAATAAATATTTCAGGATGAGTAAGCTTCTCTGCCTTCCAATCTCCCATGTACTTTTCTATAAGTGTCACTGCCTCTTGGTGCCCCATAGAGGATACCAGGGTTACATAACAATTATTGGGTACATAATACCTTTTATAAAAATTCCATAGGTCTTCTCTTGTATAATTTTTCACCAGTTCCTCTTCTCCTGAAATATCATATCTTACAGAACTGGTTCTAAAAGCTAATTCGTGAATCCTTTTAAAGCTGAAGTCCTCCACGTCGTCTTTACTGGTCCTTATCTCTGCAAGTATTACTCCTCTTTCAACCTCTAATTCCTTAGAAGAAAAGTTAGAATTTAATATCATATCCGACAAAACCTCTAGTGAGCTTTCCATCTCCTCTTGAAGGCAGGTCATGCTATATACAGTAGAATGATAATCCGTATATGCGTTATATTCTCCTCCTCTTTCCTCAAGAGCCTGATTTATTTCTTCATTGCTGCGCTTATTAGTTCCCTTAAACAACATGTGCTCTATAAAGTGAGATATCCCCTTTTCCTTGTTGTTTTCATATAGGGAGCCTATTTTTACACCTATGTGTAATGCAGCTAACTGTGTATTTTTCTTTATAGTTACAAGCCTTATTCCATTTTTTAAAATAGATATATTACCATCAAACGTTATTTTATGCATATTTTCTCCTTGCAAAAATTCTATGTTTAAAACATTACTATACTTCTAATATTATACTTATAAAGCCTATAATAGACAAGGTAAACCCATGGTGAAACACAGCAGATTTTCATATAATTTACGTTGTATACCTTTGACTAATTTGAGCTTTGGTATTAAAATAAAATGATGCCTTTTTAATAAAGGTACGGACAGTTCGTAACCATCCTGTCCTAAAATAAAACTACGGAGGTGTAAAATGAATAAAAGTATTAACAAAATGGTATATGCTGCTCTCATTGCAGCAGTGTATGCTTCTCTAACCCTTGTGCTTGCTCCTATTAGCTATGGGCCTCTTCAAGTGAGGATAGCAGAAGCACTAACCGTACTGCCTTTCTTCTCTTCCTTTTCACTATGGGGAGTTTTTATAGGCTGTCTGGTGTCTAATATTTTCAGCCCCTATGGCATAATAGACCTATTAATAGGCTCTAGTGCTACATTAATAGCTGCGGTAATGACCTATTATATAGGCAGAAGTTCATTTAAGTATAAAAAGCTTTTGGCTCCATTGCCACCAATAATTGTAAACGCCATCATCATAGGCTTTCTAATAAGTTCAGTGGTGGTTACAAACCCAGTACCTGTAAGAGAAGCTTTAGCAGCACTCTTTACTAATCCATCTAGGTTTAAGGAGCTTATGAGCATCAGCCTAAGCTATAGCTCTCCAATATTTTGGACCACTGCGCTATGGGTAGGACTTGGCCAGTGTATTTCCTGTTATATCATTGGTTATCCACTACTAAGGATGGTAGACAAAAATCCCCAGTTAAAAAAGTACTTTAAAAATTAAATAAAAAAAGAGCAGGGCAACTTATGTAAGTCCTGCTCTTCATCTTTAACTAGCTATTTTTAATTACTGCCTCTGCAATATTTGTAGAGTGGTCTCCTATTCTTTCAAAGTTACTTAAAATATCCATAAATACCGCACCATTATACGCATTGCATAAGCCTTCATTAAGTCTCTTTATGTGGTTATCCTTATATTCATCTTCACAGGCATCAATTCTACGTTCTACAGCAAAAATGCTCTCTGCTTTAGCCACATCATTGCTCTCATAGCTTTCAATTGCTATATCTAGGGCATTAATAGTATAGTTAAACATTACTTTAATCTCATTTTTTGCTTCCTCAGTATAATCAAGCTTTTTACTTATCTTCTCTAGTGTAAGATCTGCCAGGTTCTCTGCATGATCTCCTATTCTCTCTATATCATTAACTATATGATAGGTAGATGCTATTATACCATATTCTTTGTCTGGCAGTTCTCTTTTTGAGAGCCTTACTAAATAATTAGTGATTTCTTCATTTAACAAATTAATAATGCTCTCATTCTCATATACCTTATTTACTAAAGTCTCATCATTCGTCTCAAAGGCCTCCATAGATATAAGAAGATTTGCCTTTGCCTTTTGCGCCATTCTAACTGTTTCCTTCACTACCTGGCCTGCTGCAATTATAGGCGTCTCAAGAAGTCTTGAGTCAATGTACATAGCCCCAAGCTTTTCTTTTTCATCTTCTCCCTTTATTAATACATTTACTATCTTTATAAGATATTTTATTAGCGGAAGCATTATTATTGCATTTATCATATTAAAAATTGTATGTGCATTTGCAATTTGCCTCTTTATATTATCTGGACTTAAAATCTGAACAAAATAAATTAAGGGTTGTATTAGCGGAATAAAAATAATGGTTCCAAAGATATTAAAAATCAAATGTATTAGTGCAGCCTTGTGAGCAGTTTTACTTGTGCCTATACTCGCAAGTAAAGCAGTTACACAGGTTCCTATATTGCATCCAAAGATTACTGGTATGGCAACATTTAGCCCAATTTGGCCGCTTCCTGCCATGGCTACCATTATTCCTGTAGTGGCAGAGGAGCTCTGTACAATGCCTGTCATTATAAGACCAGTGAGTATACCAAGTGCCCAGTTATTACCTATAGCTATTACTGCATTGTGAAATTGGGGTAATGAAGATAGTGGCTTCATAGTGGTACCCATAATACCCATACCCATGAACAATATACCAAAGCCTAAGACTATATTTCCAATTTCTTTTCTTTTCTGGGATTTTGCAAAAAATATAATAGCTGTACCTATAGCAACGAAAAGTGGTGCTACTTCATCTAATTTGAATGCCACAAGCTGTGCTGTAATAGTTGTTCCAATGTTAGCTCCAATGATAATTCCCGCTGCTTGTACTAAATTCATCAGCCCTGCATTTACAAAGCCTACTACCATTACTGTGGTGGCACTGCTGCTCTGGATTACAGCAGTTACTAAGGTACCAACAAGTACCGCACTAATGGGATTGGAGGTCACTCTCTCCAGGATATTTTTTAATTTGTCTCCTGCAGCATTTTCTAAACCCTCTCCCATAAGCTTCATACCATAAAGAAATAATCCAAGGCCTCCGGCCAGTCCAAGTAAAAGTTCAAAGATTTTTACTTCCAAGTCAATTCCCCCATTTTCCTTAGTTTTCTTTTCCACTACAATGATACTATAAAAGTAAAGCCTTTGTTAAGTACTTTTTCCTATTTATTAATAATAAATAGGAATGTATACCATTACATTATAAAATCATGCATTCAATTCACTTTTTATGGTTCTCCAATTTGGAAGAAACTTGTCCAAATAAGCATAAAAGGTAGAGTTATGATTTTTTTCAAGTAGGTGCACCAATTCATGGGCAATTACATATTCAAGACAAATTGGTTTCTTTTTAGCAAGCTGTAAACTTAGCCATATTCGCCTAGCCTTAACATTGCAGGTACCCCATCTGGTTCTCATATTCTTTACATTCCAGCTATTAGTCTCTACCCCTATAATGCTTTGCCACTTATAGAGCAAAGGAGAGATTGCATTCTTTAACTCTTTGCGATACCACTGAAGAATCACCTTTTCACGTTGCCTTACACTGCTCTCTTTTTTAACATAAAGCTTTAGCTCACTACCATTTATCTCAATTTTACTTATGCCCTTTATATAGTAAACTACAAGGTAGTACTCCACACCCCATAAGTAAATAGTTTCTCCAGCTACATACTCATTTCTAGGCTGTCTTGGTTTATTTGTAAGCTTTAGCTGCTGTTTTTTTATCCAGGATATTTTATTGCTAATAAAAGTGCGTATTTCCTCCTCCCTTAGCCTCTTAGGAGCAGAAACACGCACCTTGCCTTCAGGAGGCAAAACATAAAGGTGTAAATTTTTTATATCCTTTTTTATTATTTCCACTTCTATATCTTCTATTGTAATCTTGATCATATAATACGCTCCTTGTATATAAACCTGATAGTATTTACATGCTTCTCCTATTATACTTATAAAGAAGTAAATAGACAATGAAACTATGTTTTACTTTTTTCAATTTGTTCTTTTACCAATGTAACAGCCATATTATTTAATTAGGAAATGTTATAAACAATAAAACACTGAACAGTTTGGAGGTCTTCATGTCTAAATTTTACAAAATCCTCATAACCCTTATAGTAATACTTATAATAGAAATAATATTGATATACCGAGGATATAAAAACCCCGCCGCTAATGCCCCTGCCCACGCCTATAACCCTAAGAAAAGCATAACTATTGTAATAGATGTGGTTTCCAATCAAATGTCAGTATTCCAAGATGGCAAGGTTGTAAAAAACTATACTGTGGCTGGAGGTAAACCCTCTACCCCATCTCCTATAGGTACTTGGAAAGTTGTCAATAAGGATAACTGGGACGGAGGCTTTGGAGGATACTGGATGGGGCTTAATGTACCCTGGGGTAAATACGGCATTCACGGTACCCTCTATCCAAATTCCATTGGTTGGAACTCCTCCAAGGGCTGTATACGCATGAGAAATTCAGATGTGGCAGAGTTATATAAAATGACTACCCATGGCACTGTGGTTACCATCTGGGGAGGCCCCTTTGGCAACTTTGGCAGCAGCTTAAGAACTCTTAAGCCTGGAGATATCGGTTCAGATGTCTATGAAATTCAAAAGCTATTAAATGAAAAAGGCTATTATAAAGCAAACCCAGACGGAATATATAGGGATGGTTTTAAATATGCAATTCACAAATACCAAAAGGATAATAACCTTCCCATCAATGATGTGATTACCTATAAGTTTTACCAGGCTCTAGGTGTATATTTAATGGAGTAAAATAAAGAAATCCGCCTTTCTTGGAACAGCGGATTTCTTATTATTCTATTGTTATTTTTTCTATTCTTATCATATACTCTCCATTTGGTGATTCAATTTTTACTTCCTCACCAACCTTACGCTTGTATATAGCTTTTCCAATAGGAGATTCAATGCTTATAACATTATTAAGCGGGTCTGCTTCCACCGTGGTAGCCACTTTAAAGTCCTCCACTTCGTCCTCTGCTAAAAATCTAATGGAAACCTTCTTTCCAAGTCCCACTTCCTCTAGAGAGGTAGTATCTTCAATAATGTGAGCAGTCTTAATCATTTTTTCAAGATATCTTATCCTGCTCTCATTTTTCCCTCTTTCTCTTTTCGCTATCTTGTACTCAAAGTTTTCACTCAAGTCGCCATGAGCACGAGCCTCTTTTACCTCCTCTAGTATACTATACCTCAAAACTAATTTACGGTATTCTATTTCTTCCTTAAGCTTATTTATAGCTTCCTCCGTTAGATAATTATTCATTACCCTCATCCCCTCTAAAACCTTCTCTGTATGGATCAATTCAATATATTACTTTCTTTTAATAGGGAAGTAATATTCTGGAGTATCTTCAGTTATAGTTTTAAAATCATAGCCCTTGTCCTTATAATATTTTATTACCCTTGGGAGCGCAACAATGGTGTTTTTATGCCCATAATCACAATGCATAAGCAGTATGATTGGGTGAAGCTTTACTGTGGTTTCTGTGGCCTCTCTATAGAATTTTTCTGGAGAAGCCTTGGCATTTTCTCCATCGGACATGTAAGCATTCCAATCATATATCTTAAAATTATGTTTATGTATTTCATTTAAGAATGGAATATTAAGACGCCTTATGCTTCCACAGGGAAACCTCAAAATATTGGGCCTTGTACCAGTAACTTTAAATATTTCCTCTTGAGTTTTTGACATTTCATTAATAAATACCTCTGAGCTTGAATATATTCTGCTAATGTTGTGTGTATAGGAGTGAAGTCCTATGCTGTGACCTTCATTATAAATCCTGCTTACTATAGGTTCAAGTCCCTTAATCTGATTTCCTATAAGAAAGAAGGTAGCCTTAACATCATATTCCTTTAATATATCAAGCACTGCGGGAGTAAGTTTACTTGGACCATCATCAAAGGTAAGATAGATTACCTTTTCCTTTTCAGCAGTAGCATTTGTTGCTGCTGTGGTATGACTAAAGCTAATAGAAATAAAAACTATAAGTGTTAATACCTTACATACTTTTTTATTCATATGCTGTCCCCTGTCTTCGCTATATATTTTAAGTACTTAACAACAATTACAATAGTATTTTACTCCGTTTGCTATATTTAATTCTCACCATCAACATTTAATCTATATATATCTTTTTAATCGAGCTATCTGCTAAAATTGGAGAAAGGCCTACCTCAAATACCAAACTCCCTTCCAATCCAGTTATGTCTACTGTAGTAGTATCCATATTAGGTCTATTCACAATCCTTACCCTTTTCCCTTTATAGGATATGTAATCTCTCGGAAAGAAATGACGGTATCCAACCTTTATGGTTTCATAAGCTATGTTTTGTCTAATATCCTTTATGAATCCCAGCTTATGAATGGCTCCCACAGGCAGCACTGCCATTTTTGAATCCCTTCTTGACCTGTACCTATTGCCATAGCCTACGTAGCTCTTACGACACACATAGAAGGATTTTAACATTTTGCACTTATAGGAATATACGGCCTTAAAGCCCTGTTCTTGTCCAATATATCCATAGAGTAAGTTTCCTACTCTTACACTGTTTGTGAAATCCGCTCTATTTAGGAATTCATCACTAAGTAATGAAGAAGAACATAAGCAATGTATGTTTTTTATTTCATTATAGGGTTCAACTATTTCCCTAAACAGTTCTATTTGATTTAAGGTATATTTTGTATTACTAGTATTATGTAAATGAGTATATATGCCATCTACAATTATGTTTGGGTATTGCTCTTTTATTATAGATAATAGCCTTGGAAGCTTGCTACCCTTAATACCGAATCTATTCATCCCCGTATCAACAAACACCTGTACCCTATAGCTTCTTTCTTTGTTTAATAGTTCTAAATCCTCCTCATCATCTATGGTTAAAACCATATTATCCTTTATGTCTTCACAAAAATTGTCTTGTGATACCGGGGTAAGGATAAGAATATCTTTTTCAGTTTCAATTTCATAAGCATCTTCTATATCTGAAATTGCAAAGCCATCTACAAAAGGTTCAATAATAGAGGTTATCCCTTCTAGGCCACATCCGTAAGCATTAGCCTTTACCACTGCAATGACTTTCTTTTCAGTTCTATTTTTAATTAACTGTAAGTTGTTTAATAGATCTTTTTTTGAAATTTCACACCACAAATTTTTCACTTGAAACACCCCAATGCATATTCATCACATCAAAGGATAAATATGGTAAATCCTCTTTTTCTATTTTAATATTAAGAATAGCAATTTTATTTAAATTAGTCAATTTATATGGATAACATTATCTCCAACACTAAACTATTTCTCGAAAAAAGCTGCCCACTTCGCCCAGTCCTCTACATATCTACCCAGTGACCATTGTGACATTATTACTGTTTCCTCTTCCATTAAATCTATTTTCATAACAGTATCTCCCAAGTTGTTCCCAACTATGGGTTTTAATAGAAGCTTTGAATTAGTTACCACCACCACAAAATCTCTATTAGGGGATGTGAAAGCATCTAGAGCATCTGGAACCTCTTGCTTTATAATGTTAAAGGGTGGATACAAATCATCATAGGCTGTAAAGGTCCTTGGAGGAGCATAGGGAATATCAAAATCAACGTAGGGCAGTGCTTTAGAACTTGAAGGCAGTACTCTACCTCTTAATACCCATCGTCCACTCCTTCTTATCAGCCCAAGACTTGTATTGTATTCCACATCTCCATAGGTTCTTCTAGCAAAGATTTCTCCAGACTTTTTAAGAGCTGAATCGGCTTCCTTCCCAAAAATTTTTACAATGTCCTCTCCATTAGCCTCCAGCTTATCAATAGGGAGTATTTTGTATTCCATTTTATTATTCTTACTCTCAGTATTGCTTATGGACTCTTCTACACAGATATAATCATTGCCTGCAAATCTAATATTTATATCATCGGTGATACGAGGTCTCAAATCAGATTGCACTGGTGCTACTGTAGGATAAGCTCTCACATAAGGAAATGCCCACAATTTATAGGATTTTCTATACTCATCATACACTACTCCCATACGCCAAAAACCTGTTTGCCTTGGAACAAGTAAATCTGGCATCTCTATGACTTTATTAAAGCTTCCATTTACATAGCTTATCCAAAGGGTTCTATAACCATATTGAGCTGTTTCCTTATCCTTGTATTTTAATCCAAGCAGCACTCCTGATTTTGATTTTAGTTCTTTTTCAGAATTTGAAACAATTAACTTTGAATTTTCCTCTGCAATATCATATTTTGCAATAGTTTTATTATCCCCGGATTCCTTTTTAAGAAATATCAAAACTCCTCCATATCCTTTCAAAAGGTGATTATCCTCCAGCTTGATATACTCATCAAAGAACTTTTCTTCAGAGGATATGGTTATAACCTGAAGCTCCTTTTGTTTTATACCAAGAGACACAGCCCTTACCTTATAGGTATCCCATAAATAACTATCAGCCTCCACAACTCTGGATTTATAGGTGGGGTTATTACATACCTCTCTGCCAAAATACGCAGCATCTCTTGAGAAAAATGCAGTTTCCCCCTTTAAGCTATTCCCATCAACCTGACTACTACCTACATATACGTATTTATCTACAATAAAGCTACCTTCTATAGGAAGATTAGCATTTTTTCGAGGCATGATTTTAGGATCAAAGGATAAAGCCACATTCTCTCTTGCAATTAGCACTGCACATGCCCCTATTATCATTACCATAATAGCTATAATAAACTTCTTCATATATATCCCCTTTATTGATTATCAGAATAGGGCAGATAAATATCAACCCTAGTTCCTTCATTAAGCACTGAGCTAATGCATAGCCTTCCATTGTGAAGCTCAATAATTTCCTTGCATACAGAAAGACCAATGCCATTTGTTGAAAGAGTTGATTTTCCCTTAAAAAATTTTTCAGTTACTTTAGGCAATTCTTCTTTTGGTATCCCTTCTCCATTGTCTATGACTGAGAGCACAAGGTTACTACCATCCACAAAGGACTTTAGAATTACCTCTCCACCCTCTGGAGTAAATTTAAAGGCATTATCTAAAAGATTAATAATTACTTGGTTTATTCTATCTTCATCTCCTAGTATAGGTTTTATGTCTCCTTCTATCTGCACTTTAAAACTTAAGCCCTGTCTTTCAGCCCTGGGAGCAAACTGTTTACCCAAATACTCCAAAACCATGCTAATATCTAAATAGTCCTTTTTCAAAGTGGCTTTTCCAGTAACAAAGGAGGAAAAGTCCAACAGCTCCTTAACCAAGCTTGTCAATCTATCACTTTCTTTTTCTATTATTTCTAACCCTGTAAGAGTATCCTCCAGGTTTTCTGCCTCACTTGTTCTTAATGTAGATGCCCACCCCTTTATAGAAGTAAGGGGTGTTAATAATTCGTGGGACACGGAAGCAATGAATTCATTTTTTAGTTTCTCATTCTTCTGTATCTCCTCTGCCATAAAATTCAATGTATCGGAAAGTTCTCCTACTTCATCCTTCCTATAGGTTTTAATTCTATCATTAAAGCGTCCTGCCGCATAAGTCCTTGCTACAAGGTTTAACTCCTTTAGCGGACTTACTATTGAATTGGATATGAATATACTAATACTACCTGCAATGAGCACCACTATAATTCCAATAAAAGTTTCCACCAACTTTAGCTTATTAATTACATTATCCACATCCTCTAGAGATGCTATAAATCTTATGGCCCCCTCTACCTTACCACCTGACCTTAATGGATAAGCAACATACATTTCTTTTACCTTACTGTCATTTTCTTTTTTAATAAAACTCCCTAAATTGCCAGTAAGAGCTGCTTTCACATCCTCATCCTGTACTATTTTTTGGCTCATATCTCCAATGGAATCCATGAGTATATTCCCATCCTTGTCTATGATTTGAACCTCTGCGGTGGTATTTTTCCAAAATATATCTGCATTATCCTGAACATTTTTTCTTAAAGCAGAGGAGGAAAAGTAAGTGTTATAAAAGTCTGCTGATACTATAATTTGGTTTGATAATAGGCTCTTTACACTATTGTAATAATATTGACGCAAGGCAAAAAGAAGTATAGACTCTAGTACTATAACTGTTATTGTTATGCTTACTATATAACTTACCAACAACCTTCCCCTAATACCTTTCAAGCTCTCACCTCTTCTTAAAGCGGTATCCAACTCCCCAAACTGTCTCTATATATAAGGGTTTGGAGGAATTATCCTCTACTTTTTCTCTTAATCTTCTTATATTAACATCCACAATCTTTACATCACCATAATAATTGTATCCCCACACCTTATTTAATAGCTCATCTCTTGAAAAGGCCTTTTCTTCATTCTCCATAAAGAGCTTTAATAAAAGATATTCCTTGGGGGTAAGCTCTAGCAGCTTATCATTCTTATGTACCTTCCTAGAGATTAAATCTATGTTAAATTCTCCTGATGTTATTTCCCTTACTCTAGTATCATCAGTCTTTTTTAATCTTCTCATAAGTGCATTTGTTCTAGCCAAAAGTTCCTGAGGATTAAAGGGCTTAACCATATAATCATCTGCACCATATTCAAGCCCCATGATTTTATCCATGTCTTGAGTTCTAGCAGTAAGCATTATTATGCCAAGCTCAGGAAATTCTTTTCTTAACTTCTCACAGGTTTCAAAACCATCCATACCTGGCAGCATCACATCAAGTATAACCACATCCGGGTTTTCTCCTCTTGCCTTTTCTATGCCCTCTTCTCCTGAAGCAGCTTCTATAACATAATAATCATTTCTTGAAAAATTTATCTTTATAAAACCCCTTATGGAAGCTTCATCTTCCACTAAAAGCACTCTCTTAATCATTTTTCCTCCTCATAACTTAAATCTTTCTTAATTTCCATAGTTTTCATCTATAATTTTACTTCAGAGTAAGTAATAATTCATTACAATTTAGTTACTTTTTATTATATCACTAATAAAGAAAAGACATCGCAGCCCAATGGGTATACAATGTCTTTTTTGATATCTTAAACCTCTGAAATAGTAATCTGTCTTGTATGCTTGGTATGGTTCCAATCCTTCTTGTTTTTATTCGCAATTCCCTGAACAGTAATAGGAATCCAGGTTAGAGTGTATATCCCATATAATAGAAACCAGAAGAAAAATTTAAAGCCTTTTTTACCCATAGTTAATAACGAAATGAGAACAAAAATACTTAAAAAAGCTCCCTGTGTCAATATGGATGCAAGCAGAGTAGGATTGTCTCCAATAAAATATCTTGTGACGTAAATATTTGAAGAATATAAGATTAACAGTACAAACATAGGTATTGTCATCTTTTTTTCTAGCTTTAGTGCTAATGGAGTAAGTAAAAATTGGAAAGTGCTAAACAACTTAAAAAATATTAAAGGAAACAATGCACTTACCACAAATATATTGGCTCCATGAGGACTATTGTTTTGAATAAGAGTTATCACTAAAGATATTCCAAGGGCTAAGGTTACAAAGGGCTGTATTGTATATAGTGCACAGTCAAGCGCTACCATGCTGCGTTCAACAATGGCCTTCTTTAAAACTCTAAAAAAGAATCTAGAAGCTACATCTGCAAAGCCTTGCATCCAGCGCTTTCTCTGATTCCATGATTGCCTTAAGGTCAAGGGCTTTTCGTCGTAGACAATAGCATTATGTGCCCAGCCTACCTTTTCACCATTTAACACCAACTTACAGGTGAACTCCAAATCCTCTGTAAGACAAGTAGCACCCCAGCCCAATTCCTTTAAAAGGGCTACATCAACTACAAACCCAGTACCACCTATCTGATTTGATAATTTAAGATTTGAACGAGCCATTTGGAAGAGTCGATTAGCTGTCCAGAAGGCTATGGAATAGGATTCTGTAATCCATGAATCTTCAGGATTTTTACTGTCAATATAACCCTGCACAACTTTAAAGCCATCTCTCATAACGTTGTTCATCTCCATTAGGAAGTTTGGAGATACCAGATTATCAGCATCGAAAATTCCTACTGCATCATAATGTTTTTCCATTTTAAAGATTCTATCGAACATCCACTCAAGGGCGTACCCCTTACCTCTTTTGTTTTTGTTAAGTCTTTCAAAAACCTGTGCTCCTGCAGCTCTTGCTACCTTGGCAGTGTTATCATCACAGTTATCTGCAATTACAAATACATCATAAAGCTCTTTTGGATAATCCAATTTTTTAAGGCTGTCTACAATATTTTCTACCACCATTTCTTCATTATGTGCTGCTACTATCAATGCAAAGGACTTTTCCGGCTTATGAACCATCTTTTTAGTTTTCTTATATAAGCCAAAAAGAGAAAGCACCAGATAGTAAAGAGATAGCGCAAAAACCATCATCTGAAATACAAATGTCACATTGTATACTATTTCCTTCATAGGTAATTCTCCTTATCTATTTCGAATAATTATTCTAACCACTAACTTTAATAGTATACCACAATTCCCGAAAAACCCTTGGATTTGAAATATTCCTTAAAGTTTCTATAGTCTTAATATTCAGATTTTTGTCCAAAAAAATTCAAGATTATTTAATAAATAACCTTGAATGTGAATTATTATACTATTATTCTCTAAAATGGCTAAAGAATACCAAACATTCTAAGCCCAATAAGAATTATGGCACTATCTGCAAAAATATGTACTAGCCAGGAGTTTATAAAGTTCTGAGATTTTGTGTCCAGCCAATCAAAAATAAAGCCTATGGACACTAGACCAATCAAGGCTAAAGCAATTAGCCAAGGATTAAACCAATTTTTAAAGATAGCCATATGATATAGCCCAAACAATACAGAAGAATAGATGTAGGCAATTTTACTATCCTTTTCTTCGTAGAGGTTTAAGAAAATAAAACCTCTGAAAAAAAACTCTTCTAAAAATGAATTCCCAAGGGTAACATAAGCTCCTACTAATATAAAGTTCCCTGCTGTTATCTTAGATTTATTTTGCATCTCACCCAAAATTCCATCTAAGTCTATTTGCCCCTTCAATAGGTAATATGCCGCGAGTATTATTAGGAAAGAAATCACTCCAAAAATTATACCTAACTTTAAGTGTTGCTTATCTATTTTTTTACTGTTAACGGCTTTATTAACTTTTCCCTGCTTAAAAAATTTTATATATATCCATGGTATCAAAGTAAATAGCAAAATCTTAGCTAAAGTTTTTACCAAATAATTTGTAAGTAATACCTGCTCTACAAAATATAAAAGTAAGCAGGCTAAAAGCGAGGTAATAATTATATATTTTTTCCCCATTTGCCCCTCCTAAAAATCATTAGATTAGTATGAATTTTTCAATAGCCTTAGCCACCCCATCCTCATCATTACTATCCGTTACAAAATCTGCATTTTTCTTTACTAAGTCCACTGCATTTCTCATTGCAATCCCTAGACCTGCATATAGAATCATGGTTAAGTCATTTTCGCCATCCCCAATAACCATTACTTCCTCTCTTTTTATACCGTAATGCTCTGCAAGAAACTTTACTGCACTGCCCTTTGACACTCCTCTTACAGTAATGTCAAAGCTAAATTTACCTGTACTTACAATTTCCATGGTGTTAAGCCTTTCTAAGTGAAGCTTTGCAGCCATTACCCTTTTTCGATTAAGAGCATAGGCCTCACACTTAAGCACCTCTCCAGAATGCTTTTGAAGTATGCTCTTCCACTGGTGAACTGCAGTATAATGTATTGTTGTTTTATAATTAGTCTTCATTGTGCTCTTAAACATGAGCTTATAAAAGGTTCTTAATATCTTGCTGCCACTGTAAATCTCCTCCATGGTATGAAAATTAAGATTCACCTGGTATTTACTGCAGATTTCTAAAATACTGTCAATTGTAGCCTGTGGCAAAGCACTTTTATATATTATTTCATCACTATCCTTTTCTCTTACTATTGCTCCATTCCCAGCTATAACTGGGGATTTTACTCCTACCAATGAGGAATAGTATGCAGCATTGCTGTATATTCGCCCTGTTGTAATAACTATATGAACTCCCCTATCATGAGCTTTTTTAATAGCCTCTTTTGCTCTAGTGGATATTTTCTTCCTGCTATTTAATAGTGTACCATCCATATCAATGCAAAGCAATTTGTACATTAAATACACCTTCTATTCTATAAATACTTATGTTCTAATATAAGCTTCTGCATTTTTTAAATTTTAAGCCATAAAGTTTTTACGTTACTCTTTGTTTGTTTACAATTATAACCTTTATTATCTTCTTCCTCAATGTTTATTGACTGGAATTTATTTAGGGAATATAATTATTAGAGAATCAAAATATTTTAGGAGGTATCCATCCTTGGAAAAGAATAATAACATTAGTGAAATTGAGCTGCTGCTTAGGCATATATGCTTTAATATCAAAAAAGAAGGACGAGCTATTCTGGGAAATTTTGATATTACTCCCCCTCAATTCAATGCCCTTCAGCTCCTTATCGACTGTGGTCCTCTTACCATAGGTGAGCTCAGTAATGTACTGTACCTTGCACCTAGTACTATAACTGATCTAGTAGACCGCATGGAAAAAAGCCATTTGGTAATTAGGGAGAGAAGCACAGAGGATAGGAGAATAGTAAAGGTTAAGGCTGAAGAAAAAGCTCATATCCTAATTGAAGAGGTAATAAAGCTGCGCTGCGATTATATAAATAGGCTTCTAACAGAACTATCTCCCAAGGAAATTGAAGATTTTATGCATTATTTAAAGATACTAAACTCAGGACAATAACAATGGATAGGGGGGTTTTAAGTGAAATTTAATAACAAGCTTTTTAAACATCATTCCTTTGGTGCTGCCTATAGTTATAATCTAAAATATTATGTAATAAATGGAGTTTTATATAACATTGTACAGAGTCTCTCTAAATCCTATGCAACAAAATTTTTAGATAGGCTTCATGGCTCTGAGTTTCACATAACCCTTTTTAATGCTCTTCCAGGTTTCGTAGCTATATTTGCTACCATTCCAGCCATGCTGTGGATGAGTAAAACCTGCAACAAGAAAAAAACCATGGGTAAAATGTTTTTAGGCAGCAGGCTATTTATATTGAGCTTTGCTCTTGTTCCATTTTTACCACCTTCTATACAGCCCATGACTTTTGTTGTGTTAACCGCTCTTATGAATTTCCCTGAAACCACATCTGTTACAGCACTTCAGAGTTTTTCAGGGGACATCTTTAGGCCCCAGGAAAGAGCCTCTGCTATTTCACTTAAAAATAAGTTCTCCACCCTAGCGCAGATGCTGGCGATGCTCGTGTTAGGTACTATTTTAAGCATAAAAGGTATAGCTGGCAAGAACATTATTATACTCTATCAAGTTTTCTTTGCCTTAGCCTTTATTATAGGGCTCTTTGAGATAAAAAGCTTCTATAAGTTAAAGGAGGTAAGCTGTAATTTAGACCCTATTAACTTAAATTTTAAAGAAGCCTTTAAAGAGGTTTGGGGTAACAAAGGCTTTAGGATATTCATGCTGTGTTCTCTATTATTTCATTTTGGATGGCAGATGGGCTGGCCCCTCTTTACTATATATCAGATTAAGTATTTACATGCTGATGAAGGCTGGCTTACTATAATGGGTATCACCTCTAACATTATCATGTTCTTCAGCTTTGGTTACTGGAACAAATTGATAAACAAAAAAGGTAATCCCTTTGTTATGGCTGTAACCACCATGGGAATGGCTTTGACTCCCTTAATGATGGCCGCCTCTCCTACACTGTTTATACTTACCATCACAAATACCATTGCAGGCTTTTTTACCTCTGGAACCATCACCGTTATATTGAGCTCTCTTCTCGAGGTGTGTCCAGAAAGACACAGGATGTTATTTGTTGGTGTCCATTCTACTCTCACAAATATCACCCTAGCACTAAGTCCTATGCTTGGAAATTACTTGCTTAGCTTAAGCAACATATATATTGCTCTTTGCATTACTGCATTTTTTAGAATAGTAGGAAGCATAGCCTTCTTTATAAGAAGCAATTATATGAAAAAAAGCAATAACAAACTTTCTATTGAGATATAGCAAAATGCTGTGGAGGGGTTCCACAGCATTTTGTATTTCTAAGGGGGAGATTAAATTATTTGGGGGTATTTATTGAGACGCCTCCAGTTTTACGGATACTTGCTTTTCCTGACCAGAAGCGGTCTGCACCTTTAATGTAATTTGATTATTTACTCCTACGGTAAATATTTCTTCTTTTAGTTCTACCATAGTATTAATGGCCTTGCCGCTAGCTTCTAATATGGTGTCTCCCTTTGCTAGTCCAGCCTTTTGGGCAGGTCCATTTGTAAGCACCTCATTTATTAATATTCCTTTTTTTACTTGAATGTTTTGATAACCATTCATTTCTTTGTCTATTCCCTTAATGCCTATTATAGGTGTAGTAAAGGTGCCCTTTCCCTTAATACTATTTACAACGGGTTTAATTATGTTGATTGGTATTGCAAATCCCATGCCTTCTGCATTGGGCACCTTTATGGTATTAATACCTATTACTTCACCCTTTATATTAATCAGCGGTCCGCCACTGTTACCATTGTTTATAGAAGCGTCTGTTTGAATAAGATCCTCCATGAATATATCTGTATCTACAACAGTTCTATTTAATGCACTTACTATTCCAGCTGTTACAGTTCGCTGAAAGCTCAGTCCCAGTGGATTTCCTATGGCTACAGCATCCTCTCCTACCAAGAGACCCTTTGAGTCTCCAAGTGGTGCTGCTACTAAATTGTCAGCTTGTATTTTTATTACTGCTAAGTCCAGTGACTCATCAGCCCAAACAGTGGTTCCATTTACCTCTCTGCCATCTGCTAGTGATACAACTATGTTTTTAGTGTCCATACCTGCTACATGATTATTAGTTAATATTAGTCCACTGCTGTCTGCAATAATCCCAGAGCCCACACTTTTGACTTCTCTTCCTCTTACACCAGAACCTTGAGTGGTGGTAGAGGTTATTCCTACCACTGCTGGCATTACACGATTAACTGCCGCACTGATAGCACCAGGTTCTCTGCTCTTTGCATTTTCATCATAGGCTAACACTGTATTCTTTTGATTAGTCTGTACTACACTAGTTTTACTGCTAAAACCAAAGAGCCCCAGCTGCTGTAGTGTTACAATAAGAATACCACCGCACAATATTCCTATAAGTGCTGAAGCAAAGTAACCAAACATCAGCTTTTTTCTTGCCTTTCCTAAATTCATATCCTCGCCTCCTAACAATAGCTCTTCTTTATTATAGCCATTTTTTATCTTGTCAAATAATCCATAGGTTTTTTCATTCATTTTTTCTATGTTTTAATAATAACGTTGCAATGTGACAAACATGTGACAAAATTGCTTACAAAGAGTAAAGAATTTTTCTTTTTCTTTTTCTATTTATTTGTGTTACTATACAGATATCAAGTTAAGGTTAATATAAGGCAGGTGTTAAAATGAACAAGAAGATACTGCTTATAGATGATGAATTCAGAATGAGAAAACTCTTGGCAGATTATTTTAAGAGAGAAGGCTTTATGATATATGAAGCTGAAAATGGTAAAAGAGCCCTGGAGCTTTTAAGCACTATGGCAGTGGATCTTATTGTGCTTGATATAATGATGCCGGAGATGGATGGCTTGGAGTTTTGTAAACTTGTTCGAAAGGATTCCAATGTACCAATTATTATTGTTACTGCAAAATCTGAGGAGGAGGATGAGCTTCTTGGCTTTGGACTTGGAGCGGATGATTATGTTACAAAACCCTTTAGTCCAAAGATATTAATAGCTAAGGCTAAAGCATTGTTAAAGCGAACCTCAGAGCTTCCAGATAGCTCTTTGCTCATGACCTATGGTGATCTAACCATAAATGAACTATCCCACTCAGTCTTTTGTGAGAAGGAAAAGCTATTGCTCACCCCAAAAGAGTATGATTTGCTGCTTTTCTTTGTACACAATTTGGGCATTGTATTATCTAGAGACAAGTTACTTGATAATGTGTGGGGTATGGATTACTTTGGGGATTTAAGAACCGTGGATACCCACGTAAAAAGATTAAGAGAAAAGCTAAAATCAGCCAGCAGATATATCTCTACTGTAAGAGGCTCTGGTTATAAGTTCGAGGTGATAGAATGAGAAAAAAAAGTATTACCTTTAAACTATTTACTGTAACTACAGCTTTCCTTCTTGCCATAATCACTATAATACTGGTGCTTCAGAGCAGCTTTTTTGAGAAATTTTATATTTCAAGAAGAACAGAGCTCTTAAAAAGCACAGTGTATATTTTAAAAGATGCCTATACCTCAGAGAGTAACAGCTTAAAAAATACCATGGAAATAATGTATGAATATGAAAACTCCTATAATTGCAAAGCAGCCATTATTACAGACAGTGGTACCCTAGCTCTAATGACGGATAATTTTGAACAACAAAGAGACCCAAGTAAGGTAGATGTGCTGCTAACAGTGGTACATCAATGGCAAAATGCACTAAAGGATAAACCCTTAGATAGCTTTGGAAAACAAAACAGAATATACAATGTAGAACACCCTGTATATAGAACTCAAAGTCTTGCACTAGTTTCTCCTATTATTAGCAAAGATAAGATAGTAGGTTTAGCTGTAGTAGTATCTCCTCTACAGCCAGTAGGCGAAGCGGTAAAGGTTATGAGGGAATACTATGGGTATATATATATCTTTGCCATTCTCCTTGTAATACTCCTATCCATAATTTATTCACGAATGGTTAGTAAGCCTTTGATTCGTTTAAATGGAATTGCTGAAAGAATGGCTCACTTAGACTTTACAGTAAAGTCCGATATTAAAGGTGACGACGAAATAGGCAATCTCTCAAAAACCCTTAATTTTCTCTCAGAAAAGTTAGATAGCTCACTTTCTAAGCTCAAGGATGCTAATGAGCAGCTTCAAAAGGATCTTGATAAAGAAAAGCAGCTAGACCTTATGAGAAAAGAGTTTATTGCAGATGTGTCCCATGAGTTGAAAAGCCCTATCAGTCTTATAGAGGGTTATACTGAGGGGCTTCTAGATCATGTAGCAGAAAATGAGGATAGAGATTTTTATCTAAATGTTATAAAGGATGAAGCTTATAAAATGGGGCTTTTAGTGTCTGATATGCTGGAGCTGTCAAGGCTTGAAAATAGCAGCTATGAGCTTAACATAGAATGCTTTGATATCCTTCCTCTCCTTGAAAAGGTTGTAAAAAAGCATAGGAGCTCTGCAGAGCAGCTAGGATTTTCTCTAGTATTTTCACCAGAAATACCCTGTGCTGTTGTTGAAGGAGATGCCTTTAGGCTGGAACAGGTTTTAACTAACTTTTTGACCAATGCACTAAAATATTGCAGTACAGAAGGACAAATTACACTAAGTATTAATGAAGAAGAAGAGCTTTATAGAGTATGCGTAAAAAATACTGGCAATCCAATACCAAAAGAACATCTAGAAAAGATTTGGACTAAGTTCTACAAGGTGGATAAGTCTAGAAATAGAGAGCAGGGTGGTACTGGCCTGGGACTTGCTATTTGTAAGAACATCCTTCAGCTTCATAAAAGCTCCTACGGTGTAGAAAATATTGAAAATGGAGTAAGCTTCTATTTCACCTTAAAAAAATGTAATAAGTAAAAAAAGGACCTATCTAGAAAATAAGCTTGATTTTCTAGATAGGTCTTTTGCTATAATAGACCTCCATCTACAGTTATTACCTGGGCATTTATATAGCTTGAATCATCACTGGCAAGGAAGGCTGCAAGCTTTGCAATCTCTTCCGGGTGTCCCATCCTGCCCAGAGGAATAGAAGCAATAATGTCACTCTTCTCCTCCTCATTAAAGCAAGCGTTCATATCTGTGTCCACCACTCCTGGTGCTATGGCATTAACTCTTATGCCGCATCCACCTAGTTCTTTTCCCAAAGCCTTGGTAAAGGAATTTACTGCTCCCTTTGCTGCAGAGTAGATGGTCTCACAGGAAGCCCCACAGCTTCCCCATATGGAAGAAATGTTTACTATGGAACCCTGCTTCTTAGAAATCATGAACTTTGCTGCGGCGTGGCAGGTATTAATAACACCCTTCATGTTTGTAGAAAATACTTTATTCCATTGCTCCTCCTCCATGTCCATAAAAAGCCCTATGCTACTTATTCCTGCATTGTTGATTAGCACCTCTAACCCACCAAATTGCTGAACCATGGAATCTATTAGGAAATTTGCAGTGCTGTAGTCCCCTACGTCCCCAGGCAGCAGTATTGCTTGACCGCCTTGTTTTCTGATGGCCTCATAGGTCTTTTCTGCCTCTTCTAAATTATTTTTATAGTTTAACCCCACTAAAGCACCCTGCTTTGCCATCTCTATGGCAATAGCTCTTCCTATTCCTCTTGAGGCTCCAGTTATCAATGCTCTTTTCCCATATAACACATTATCACCTCCAACACAAAAAACCGAGATTATCTCTCGGTTTTAAATCTTACTTATCTTTCTTTAGCATCTCTGCAATGGCTGCTATGCTTCCTAATGAAGATATGGCTTCGTTTGGAAGGATAAGCTTGTTTGCAGGGTTTTTAGCCATTTCCTGTAGAGCCTCTACCTGCTTTAGAGCTATAACAGTTGAATTTGTACCAGACTCTATAATAGATTTATTAACTCTTGAAATTGCTTCTGCCTGAGCCTGTGCTATAATCTCAATGGCATTGGCCTTACCTTGGGCTTCAAGGAGCTGTGATTCCTTAAGACCTTCTGCTCTTCTAATGTTGGCTTCCTTTTCAGCCTCTGCCTGGAGAATCTTAGCCTGCTTTTCTCCTTCAGCTCTTGCTATCTCTCCCTGCTTCTGTCCTTCTGCCTGTAAAATGGTAGCTCTCTTATCTCTTTCTGCTCTCATCTGCTTTTCCATAGCCTGTTGGATTTCTGAAGGGGTAATTATATTTTTAATTTCTACAGATAAAATCTTTATACCGTAGGCATCTGTTACCTCGTCTACTACCTTTAACAGTTCGGAATTTATCATATCTCTACCTGATAGTACTTCATCTAAAGTCATGTTACCAACTATGTTTCTCATATTAGTAATGGTCGAATACACAATACCTGACTTGTAATTTTCAATGTTGTAAACTGCATCTCTTGCATTCATAACCTTATAGAAAATTACATTGTCTATGGATATTTTTACGTTATCCTTTGTAATTACACTCTGTGGTTCTATGTCTAATATCTGCTGCTTCGTTGAGATTTTTCTTCTTACAAAGTCCACAAAAGGAATTATAAAATGCCAGCCTGGCTCCAAGGAGGCCTTATATTGTCCAAACCTCTCCAATACAAATATATAACCGGTGTTGACAATTTTAATAGAAGACAGTAACCCAATGAGTAAAATTACTAGAAGTGCTACAAATACATAATACATTATTTATTCTCCCCCAATCTTTTTATTAACAGCTTATTGCCGTCAATTCCTACAATTTGAATTTTTTCACCTTTTCTTATGATGCCATCAACATTTTTAACAGTCCAGTATATTCCATCTACCTTGATAAGAGCTTTTTCATCCACATCCTCCATCAAGGTCATTATCCTGCCTATATAGCTTTCCTCCATGGTGGCAGTTTTCTTAACTGTTTTCTTAATAGTTTTCTTCACAATAGGATATCCTATTCCCATGAGTATAGTACTACTTAGCCCAAATAGCACTGCCTGAGTCAATGGACTTGCACCTGCAGCTAAAGCTATCATGGAAAGTACTGCTCCCATGGTAAACCACATGAACAAAAACGCACTTGTTGCTATATCCATAATCAAAGTTACCAGCGCAATAATAATCCACAACGCCAGCATGAAACTGTTATCCATATTTCCCCCTCCCCTTCTTTTTATTTTATTATATATCACTCTGGCGAATAATAACAGTAGTTCTATTATTTAATAGGTTATGTTTCGCTACCATCATTAATTCCTTGTAAAATCATAATATCATATTAAGTATAATTTTAAAAGTTTTAAATTAATTCAAAATATGGTATTAATTATTGTTTTATATGTATTTAAGCTTTTTCTACTTGTTTATCTTTAATTTTCTTCTCTTTTCATTTTTTATTCAGCCTTTTAAACATTAATGCTATAATTAAAGTAAACATCCTATATTATGAGAACTAATGCAAAGGAAGTGTTATTATGAACTTTATCAGGGCTGCAGCAGCATGTCCAAAAATAAAAGTTGCTGAAGTAGAATACAACTTAGATAATATAAAAACCTGTATAAAAAGAGCGAAAAATGAAAATGTGAAAATTCTGGTATTCCCAGAGCTTTCTCTTACCGCCTACACCTGCGGAGATCTTTTTTTGCAAGAGGACCTTATTACCGCAGTAAATGGCGCTCTCCAAAAGCTTTGCAGCTTTTCCAAGGGGGAAGATATGCTAATTATTGTAGGAGCACCACTAGAATATAATACCAGTCTATATAACTGTGCCTTTGTAATATTTGAAGGAAACATTTTAGGAATAGTTCCAAAATCCTTTATTCCTAATTATTCTGAGTTCTACGAAAAGAGATGGTTTACAGAAGGGCTAGGCCTAACTAATGGCAGCTTAAATCTGCCCTTTCAAAAGAACATTCCTTTTGGTACCAATTTGCTTTTTAAAGATGGCGACCTAGTGGTGGGAGTTGAAATCTGTGAAGATTTGTGGGTAACAATTCCTCCTAGCAGCTATCTATCTCTTTTAGGAGCCAATGTTCTTGTAAATCTCTCTGCCTCCAACGAAATTGTAAGCAAGGCAGATTATAGAAGAGGACTTGTGGAATCTCAAAGTGCTCGCTGTATGAGCGCCTATGTCTATGCTTCCTCCGGAGTATATGAATCTAGTACCGACCTAGTATTTAGCGGACATCTTATCATAGGAGAAAACGGTGGTTTGCTTGCTGAAAATGAAAGATTTCAAAGGGAGAATGAGGTGCTCACCGCCTTAATAGATATTCAAAAGCTAAAGCAGGAAAGAAAGAGAAATATTAGTTTTAGAGATAGCTTCACCAATCTTCCCTTTCAGCCGCAATTTATTGAATTCTCCTTACTAAAAAAAGACTTTGGAAGCTTCGACCGCTATGTAGACCCACATCCCTTTGTGCCCTCTAATGAGAATGAAAGAGAGGGCCGCTGCAAAGAGATATTTAGCATTCAATCTGCCGGACTTGCAAAGAGACTTATACATACCTCAATGGAAAAGGTAGTGCTTGGCATATCTGGAGGCCTTGATTCTACACTGGCACTTTTAGTGGCAGTAAAAACTATGGATATGTTAAATCTCCCAAGGAAAAACATAATAACTATAACCATGCCAGGCTTTGGCACTACAGATAGAACCTATAGTAACGCGGTAAAGCTCTGTAAAGCTCTAGGGTGTGATTTCAGAGAAGTTAATATTGTAGATGCTTGTATACAACATTTTAAAGACATTGGCCATTCAGTAGAGCAGTACGATGTAACCTATGAAAATGTTCAGGCTCGTGAGAGAACGCAGATTTTAATGGACCTTGCCAATAAGGAGGGTGCCCTCTTAATAGGTACTGGAGATCTTTCTGAGCTGGCTCTAGGCTGGTGTACCTATAATGGCGATCACATGTCCATGTATTCTGTGAACTGCTCTGTACCAAAGACTTTAGTTCGTTATTTAGTTCAATATGTAGCAGAAAAAGAAATGAATGAAGAGGATTCTCATATTCTTCTAGATATTTTAGATACTCCTGTAAGTCCAGAGCTCCTACCAAAGGATTCACAAGGTAATATCTCTCAGAAGACAGAAGATATAGTTGGTCCCTATGAGCTTCATGACTTTTTCCTATACTACTTTATAAGGCAGGGTGCTCCTTCTCAAAAAATATTCCTTTTGGCAGAACAGGCCTTCAAAGGAGTATATGATAAAGCCACAATTGAAAAGTGGTGGGAAAAATTCTATACTAGATTTTTCACTCAGCAGTTTAAACGTTCTGCCCTTCCTGACGGGCCAAAGGTCGGAACCATAAGTCTTTCTCCTCGTGGAGATTGGAGAATGCCCTCTGATGCTAGCTACAATGTCTGGAAACAAAACCAGTAAAATAAAGCACCGCCATGGGCGGTGCTTATTTATGTAATTTATTAAATATCCTTCTACTTATAAATATCTACTACCAAGCCTGTTATCTCATCTATGGTTTTAGCTATCTTAAGATTTTCTGATTCGTTTTCTAGCAGCAGTGCTGTAAGCTCCTCCAGCTTCTTATCAATAGTCTCCACAGTAATAAAATACTGCGTCTGCCAAAAGCTGATATCTTTTTTTACGTTGTACATATGGCTTAAAACAGCTTCTAAATATTCTTTAATAAGATTCTTATATCTTTTTACATCAGAATAACACTTAGTAACAACTAGTCGATTTCCCTTCTTTTTTATGTCCTCAAGTAATTCCTTTAGCTGTTCTTCAGAACGTTTATCTCTGGCAAAATTAAAGCTTTGAGAAAAGTCCTTCTTGCTTTCTATTTTTTTACTATCACGAGTTATGGGAGTATTTCGTTTTACTCTGGATATCTCCATAAAACCACCTCCTTATTTATTTCGGTGGAATAATCCACTTCTTTATGAAGCTTTAGCTATATTATATAATAAAATCTATAAATAGGGAACAAGCTACCTTATGCTTGGAAAATTAGTACTTCATTTATGGTTATTTATATTCTTTAAAAAGGCTATTGATAACTTGTAAAGGACATGTTATTATCTATACAAAGGGGAGTAGCGAAAGCTTTAATGGCTTTTAACTGTTCGTCATCACGGCTAAGCGCCCGGATAGTTAACTCATTTTGAGATGCAAGACCTTTGCCTAAGGGAGAAGTGGGCAAAGGTCTTTTTTATTTTATTAAGACAATTCTGCTCAATATTAATAATCCCTGTAATCTTACGAATAATATTTATGAGGTGATTTAAAATGTGGTATGACAAGTCTATTGAAGGAACTCTTGAAGAGTTTGAGGTAAATGCCATTACAGGCCTTTCTTCTCAGGATGTTCTAAGAAAAAGAGAAAAGTATGGTGCAAACCAATTAGCTGCTAAAAAGAAAAAGACTATGCTTCAACTGTTTTTTGCACAGTTAAATGATGCCATGATCTATATCCTGCTTGGTGCTGCAGTTGTTTCTGCGGTGGTTGGAGAATATAGTGATGCAGTGATAATAGCCATAGTTATTATCTTAAATGCAGTGATAGGTGTTATACAAGAATCCAAGGCAGAGAAAGCTCTAGAGGCATTAAAGCAGCTATCTACTCCAAAGGCTGTGGTAAAGAGAAATGGTGAGCTTGTTGAAATTCCCTCTGAGGAAGTAGTCCCTGGAGATATCATAATACTAGATGCAGGTCGATATATACCCTGTGATTTAAGACTTATAGAAGCTGCAAATTTAAAGATTGAAGAGTCAGCCCTTACAGGAGAATCTGTGCCTTCAGAAAAAAGAGCAGAGGTTGTCCTTGAGTCAGGAAAAACCCCCTTGGGAGATCAGTCCAATATGGCTTTTATGTCCACCTTAGTCACCTATGGAAGAGGTATAGGGGTAGCGGTAGCAACAGGAATGAATACTGAAATTGGTAAAATAGCCAAGATGCTGGATGAAGAAGGAAATGAGCAGACTCCTCTTCAGAAAAAGCTGGTAGAGCTAGGAAAGATACTTGGCTTTGGAGCCTTAGGTATCTGCATAGCCATGTTCGTTGTATCTGTTATACAAGGCAGAGAATTCTTTGAAATGTTTTTAACCGCCATAAGCCTTGCAGTGGCAGCTATACCAGAAGGACTTCCTGCTATTGTTACCATAGTATTAGCTATGGGTGTACAGAGGATGATAAAGGAAAATGCTATTATAAGAAGGCTTCCTGCAGTTGAAACCCTGGGTTCAGTAAATATTGTATGTTCAGACAAAACTGGTACTCTTACTCAAAACAAAATGACCGTTATAAAGTTTTACTGTGATGGAACCTTAGATGATATTTCCACTTTAAATATAACAGACCTTGCTCATAAACTACTTATAGAGAATTTAGTGCTTTGTAACGATGCAACCTACGCAGAGGCGTCTAAGACAGGAGATCCTACAGAAATAGCACTGTTGGAGGCTGGAGTAAAATATAATATATTTAAGGATGAACTCAACTTTAAACATAAGAGAATAGACGAGGTGCCCTTTGACTCAGATAGAAAGCTTATGTCCACAGTTAATAGCTATGAAGATAAATTTTACATAATGACTAAGGGAGCTATAGATAATCTACTTTCTTTATGCACAAAGGCCTATCACAATGGAGAAGTTGTATCCATGAGTGAAGATGTTAAAGCTAGCATACAAGAAAAAGCTGATGCAATGTCTGACCAGGCCTTAAGAGTTTTAGGAGCTGCTTATAAGATCATTCCTTCTGCAGATATCTCTGTAGAGCATATTGAGGAAGCTCTTACCTTTATAGGGCTTGTAGGCATGATTGATCCTCCAAGAGAAGAGGTAAAGGACTCCATTGTGCTCTGTAAAAAAGCAGGCATCACTCCTATTATGATTACAGGAGATCATAAAAATACCGCCTTTGCCATTGCTAAGGAGCTGGGCATTGCAGAAAAAGAAGAAGAAGCTATCTTTGGTGCAGAATTAGATAATATAAATGACGAAGAGCTGCCAGATATAATAAATAAATATAAGGTATTTGCCAGAGTATCCCCAGAACATAAGGTAAGAATAGTTAAAGCCTTTAAAGCTAATGGTAATATAGTTTCTATGACTGGGGATGGTGTAAACGATGCTCCTTCCTTAAAGATTGCAGACATAGGAGTTGCTATGGGAGTGACGGGTACAGACGTTGCCAAGGGAGCCTCAGATATGATACTTACAGATGACAATTTCTCTACCATAATCTCTGCAATAGAGGAAGGAAGAAATATCTATAACAATATTAAGAAGTCTATCATATTTCTTCTCTCCTGCAATGTGGGAGAAATAATTGCCTTGTTCTTTGCCATATTGCTTGGTTGGGCCACTCCATTAAGACCTATTCACATATTGTGGGTAAATCTAATTACAGATACTTTACCTGCCTTAGCCCTAGGTGTAGACCCTGGTGACCCCAGTGTAATGAAGGAAAAGCCAAGAAACCCAAAGGCCAGTATTTTTGCAGAAGGTGCTGGATTGGCAGTTATACTTAACGGTATCTTAATTGGAGGCCTTACTCTAGCAGCCTTTAAGCTTGGAGAATACTTGTACCCAGGTTCATTACAGCATGCTCAGACCATGGCTTTTGTAGTGCTTAGTGTATCTCAGCTGGTTCATGCTTTAAATATGAGAAATTCTAAAAAATCCATCTTCTCCATAGGGTTATTTACTAATAAGTACCTAATTGGAGCAATATTGATAGGAATATTCCTGCAGAATATAGTAATTGCTGTAAATCCTCTTGCCAATGTGTTTGACGTATTCCAGCTTACCTTAAAGGATTGGCTTTATGTTTCACTATTATCACTTGTGCCTCTTGTGGTAAATGAGCTTGCAAAGATATTTAAAAGAGCTAAATAAAATTTATTAAAGTGTGCAGCAAGCTGCACACTTTTTACTTTAAAATAACATCCTTATAGATATGGGTAGGGAAAGTAGTAATTCCCCTTTTGCCAAGTCTCTTAAGCACCTTATTAGAAGGACTTTCCTGTCCATCACTAGTAATAACTGCTATTTCTGGTCTTATATTATTTAAAAGCCTATCACTTGTACTTGTATTTAAACCATGATGACCTACCTTTAAGACGTTACATTTTTCTAGGAGGTTATTATTTAAAAAATAATCTTCACCTTCCCTTTCACAATCTGCCATAAAGAGATATTTCACTCCACCAATATTTCCCTTAAGCACTGCTGAGAGATTGTTTATATTGCTTTCAGTAGCAAAGTATCTCTTCTTCACTTTTGGAATTAATACCTTAAGCTCCATACCCAAATATTCAAACTGTTCATTGTCAATTAGCTCTCTATAAGAAATTTTCTTGTTTGCTAAACACTTTTCTAAATATTTCTTGTTTTTCGTCATGTCCTCTGGTGCCAAAAGTACCTGCTGTAATTTTATCTTTTTTGCTATATATAATAGACCACCATAGTGGTCCTCATGATAATGAGTTATAATTACTTTATCTAAGATAGTTACCTTTTGATTTATTAGGTATTTGATAATCTGCTTAGCTCGGAAGGAATCAGAGGTATCAATTAAAATATTGCAAGGCCCCTTTATTAAAATACAGTCACCTTGCCCTGTGTTTAAGAAGTGCACTTCCCAGTCCTTATTGTCTGAATTCATAACCACTAAGCTGCTCTGGCTTTCCTCCCCAGCCGCCCTAGTAGATACAATCTTGAAAAGCAGACACAATGAAAAAAATAATATTATGGCAGCTTTTTTCTCTTTGAATTCATATTTCCCACTGTGCTTCAATTTTAACTCCTCCCTTGTTAAGTTCTTCTTTTCTTATTATCAAATTTCCCACAGTACTTTTCTTTTATACTTAGTTTTTAGCACAATAAAAAAACCTGCACTTAAAAAGTACAGATTTTTATGCTTTAATAAAATATTTCTAGGCTGCCACCACTCTTGAAACAATAATTGCTATGCCGATTAAAAGTCCCGCAATTACTATAGCAACAGCTATGTTGTTTTTTTCAAGTTCCTTATTAAAGTCTAGAGGTATAATCTTATCAAAAATAAAATAACCTATGGCCATAATAACTATACCTAGTAACCCAAAGGCTGCACTTAATCCTAAATTATTCAATACCCCCACATTCATTCCTCCTTATTTTTAAAATATATATTAGATAACCCTATATATATTATTTCATATATGTGGAAATTATTCAATGAGATCTACTCTATTTTCCTTCACATTTATATTCCTTAGCCATCATTTTGTAATGCTCTGCTGCTTCATTGATATGCTTTAGCTCCTCAGTCCTTAGATTGCGAACTATCCTAGCAGGAGACCCAACACATAATACCCCACTAGGTATAACCTTGTTACCGGTGACAAGACTGCAAGCACCTATTATTGTATTTTCTCCTATTACTGCTCCATCAAGTATGGTAGAGCCCATTCCTATTACCACATTGTTGCCTATGGTGCACCCATGGAGTATTACACCATGACCCACTGTAACATTTTCTCCTATGCTTATGGCATCTCCCTTGTCATTAATATGTAGTATACAATTATCCTGAATATTACTTCCTCTACCTATTTTTATAGAATTGTTATCTGCTCTTATTACAGTATTAAACCAAATACTGCTTTCGTCCTCTATAGTGACATCACCTATTATATGAACGCCTTCTGCTACAAATACTCCTTCAGCTATATTGGGCTCAAGCCCTCTAAACTTATAATTCATACCTTTCCTCCCTTTCTAATTTCACTTTTTATCTAATCTACATTAATTATACTCCTTTTAATATTGTTATTGTAAGTCTTAATGGAATAGTTTATAATACTTATAGCGACACTATATATAGTATTTTGTAAACCTATCGATACTATATATAGTATGAATTATTTATAACTATAAAACGAAAGGTAGGAGGTTTATGGATAGCATAAAACAATTATTTAAGAGGTATTATACCAAGGAATTAGAAAATTCTCCTAAAGGCAAGACAGTATATGATCTGTTTGATTGGAAAAATGTTACAGTTAGTTTAAAGGATCATAAGACCGGGAAGCTATTAACTCATATGGAGAATCTTGAGTTTCCATGTCATTATTCTCAAAATGCCTGTGATATTATTGCCTCTAAATATTTTAGAAAAAGCGGAGTACCAAATGAGGTTGGCTACGAAAACAGCATGAAGATGGTAGCCCATAGGTTGGTAAACTTTTGGTGTTCAGCCTTGGAGGAAGAAGGTCTAATACAGACCTCAGAAGAGAGAACTGTGTTTTATGATGAGATGGTTTATGCCTTCTTAAATCAGATGTATGCTCCCAATTCTCCTCAGTGGTTTAATACAGGTCTTGCTCAGAGCTATAATATATATGGTTCACCACAAAACACCTTCTATTTTGATGAAGGAAAGAATGCTATAGTTCCCTGTAAGGATGCATATACAAGAACCCAGGCCTCTGCATGCTTCATATTATCTATTGAAGATAAGCTTCTTGGCCCTCATTCTATATCAGAGCAGTATGTAACAGAAACCAAGCTCTTTAAAGGTGGTTCTGGTACAGGTACAAACTTCTCTGTAATTAGAGGTAAGGGTGAAAAGCTCTCAGGTGGAGGGGTGTCCTCAGGGCTTATGAGCTTTTTAAAGGGTCTTGATAGAAATGCTGGTGCCATAAAGTCTGGAGGCACTACAAGACGTGCTGCAAAAATGCTTTGCCTTGACGTAGATCATCCAGAAATAATGGATTTTATCACTTGGAAGGCTAAGGAAGAAGACAAGGTAAGAGCCTTAGGAAAGATGGGCTATGATATTGATTTTAATGGAGAGGCTTATGAAACCGTATCTGGCCAAAATGGCAATAATTCTGTACGGTTTTCATATGACTTTATGCACAAGGTGGAGGAGCTAAGTAATGATCCAGAGGCTACCTTGGAGTTAAAAGGCAGAGTAGACAGCAGCGTGAACCATACCATAAAGGTAAGGGAACTTTGGGATGCCTTTAATGAGTCTGCTTGGAAATGTGCAGATCCTGCACCACTCTTTAGCGACACCTTAAATGCATGGCATACTTGTCCCTATGGAGAAGATGGAGAATATAAGGCACATCATAACATGATTAATTCCACAAATCCTTGTGGAGAATATGCCTTCTTAGATGATTCCTCCTGCAACCTTGCCAGCATAAACCTATATAAATTTTACAATACTGAAGACAAGAGCTTTGATATAGATGGATATCTACATATAGTAGGCCTGACCCAATTAGTACTAGAGGCCTCCATACAGTGGGGTCACTATCCCACAGAGGATATTGCCAGAAAAACCTATGCCTTTAGAGCAACAGGGCTTGGAGTGTCAAATCTAGCTTCCCTTCTCATGGTTATGGGTTATGCCTATGATTCTGAGGAAGGAAGAGCTCTAGCTTCTTCCTTAATAGGTATTCTTACTGGACATTCTTACTATGTCTCCTCTTTGATGTCTAAGGCTGTAGGACCTTTTGTGCACTACGAAAAAAACAAGTCCTCTATGCTAAGAGTCATAAGAAATCACTGCAGAGCTGCAGGGTTATTAGAGGATGATTTTGAAGAGCTTGATTATTTACCAGTGAAGGTAAATCACGATTTATTAAAGCTTATGAAACTAGATAATATAAGCGATTTACTTAAAAAGTCCTGGAAGAAGGCCTTAAAGGGTGGAGAACAAAATGGCTATAGGAATGCTCAGGTTTCAGTAGTTGCACCTACAGGAACCATATCCTTTGCAATGGACTGCGGAGCTACCTCTATTGAACCCTTCTTTAGCCATGTAGTATATAAGAAACTGGCAGGAGGAGGCTTTATGACTGTTATTAACCCTATTATAGATATGGCACTTTGTGGCCTTGGCTATACAGAAGAACAAAGGGATGCTATAATGGGTTACGTTTTAAGAGCTGATGAGGAAAGTGGAGCTATTTTAGATGGAAAACTAGAGGGGGCACCCTACCTTAAGCCTGAACACCTAGCAATTTTTGATACTGCTAATAAATGTGGTAGCGGTTCACGATATATAGCTCCTAGCGGGCACGTTAATATGGTAGCCGCCATTACACCACTGATATCTGGAGCTATATCAAAAACAGTTAATCTGCCAAAAAATGCTACTGTTGAGGACTTTAAAAGGGTTGTTTTAACAGCCTGGAAGCTTGGTATCAAAGGAATTACCCTCTATAGAGATTCTTCTAAGGCAAGCCAACCTTTGAACACATACCTAGAAGAGGACATAGAAAAGAACTTAGAGGCCTTAAATTACTATGAGCTTCTAGAGAAAGCTAAGGAGCTTTTAAAATCCAATAAATACTCAAGACGGGATAAGGCTTCAGGTATAAGACAGGGCACTACCCACCCTGCTCAGATAGAAGACGTTAAAATCTATACTACAGTAAACCGCAGGGAAAATGGTGAGATTTCAGAAATCTTTATATCTACTGATAGAGAGGGTACCATAATTACAGGACTCCTAGATTCTCTTTCAAAGACTATATCCGTAATGCTGCAATATCATGTACCTCCAAAAGACATAGCTCGTATGCTAAGAGGTCAAAAATATGAGCCCTATGGCTTTGTACAAAAGCATCCTTATATAAAGTCTGTAACCTCTATATCAGACCTTATAAGTAAAATAATCGATATTGAGCTTGGAGATTTTTCTCGCTGTCAAGTTAAACCAGAAAGCTATGACCTGGATCTAGATGAAGAATATGGAAAGGGTGTCTTAGCCGCAGGTTTATCAGAAGAGCATGAAGAAAAGGGTGAAAGAGTATATGGGTTTACCTGTCCTCATTGCTCTAGCACAAGAATGGTGAGAAACGGAACCTGCATGGTATGCCTTGACTGTGGTTCCACCACTGGATGTTCATAGAATAAAAAAAATACAGGCTACTTTACAAAATAGCCTGTATTTTATTATTTCTTCTTTTTCTTTCCCTTTATCTCAATTACATCTGTGGTGTATTTGAGCCTGTTTGGCTTAGCCTTTGGCTTTATAATAGTTTTTGGTTTGTTTTTATTCTCTCTAATGGCTGCTGAACGGGCAGTATATCCTGAAACATCCATAAACCATAAAAGAAAAACAGTAAACAAACCTGCTGGGATATATAGCCCCAGCTTTCCAGGTAACCAGTTACCAAAGAAGTTTGAAAGCACAAATATGAAAACTCCTATGGCTAGGATAATCCATTTGTTCACCTTCAGCTTGGACAGTACATACGTACTTAAAAGATTGTAAACAACAAGTATAGCTACTGCAAAAAATACTACTAAGAGTATAGTAGACAACCAGCCTGGCATTGTATCTCCTCCCACAATTCTGTATTTTATCTAAATATAGAAATCTATTTATTATTATCTTACATTTTATACATTATATCAACTGATTTTTGATTATTATGCATATTGTAAAGCTCCTTCACATTAATTACCATTTAAATTTACATTTTATGGTATAATATTATTATTTAAAAGTGCAGGAGGATATGTATGGAAAAATTTCAACCCATTGATGATTTGGATTTAGAGATATTAAACTATCTTATATCAGATGGAAGGATGTCCTATTTAGACGTGGCAAGGCAATGTAATATCAGCGGCAGCACCGTGCATCTCCGTATTAATAAGCTTGAACAGCTTGGTATAATTAAAGGCTGCAGCTTAGAGGTGGACTATGAAAAATTAGGAGTGCCCTTTTGTGTTTTTTTACTCATAAAATTAAAACCTGGCTACTCACCAAGAGAATTTATCGAAAGCATATTGCAAAATAATATGGTAGCAGAAGCAAATAATATGCTAGGAGAATACAATGTTCTTCTAAAGCTTCGGGCACCTTCACTGCCCCTTTTTAGAGCATTTATCGATAATACTATAAGTAATTGTCATGACATTGTAAGGTATGAAGTATTATTTAGTATTGAAGAAATGGTAAAAAGGCCTAAAATATTGTTAAATCGTTAACAATATTATTGAATTGTATATTTTTTTATGCTAAAATGATTTCGGGTAGTATCCATGGGAACTGCACCATTATGTGTTTTCTATTTATTAATATTTTCTGCTCATATCTTTTGAATGAGACAGCTATACCGGGAGTATTGTAAACCTCAGCATAGCTCGAGGTTTTTTTGTTTGCTGGAGGTGATTATATGAAAATTGGTTTTATAGGTGCCGGCAAAGTTGGCTTTACCCTGGGTAAATATTTTGAGACATCTGGCTTATGTGTTGGAGGCTACTACAGTAGAAGCATTACCTCCTCTAAAGAAGCTGCTGCCTTCACCTCGTCTAAAGTTTACAACTCACTAGAAGAATTAATTTTTGATAGTGATCTTATTTTTATTACCACTCCTGATAGGGAAATAGAGCTCTTATGGCATAAGCTTAATACCCTTGACTTTCAACATAAGCTCTTTTGCCACTGCAGTGGATCTCTCACTTCAAAGGTCTTTTATGGAATAGATAAACACAAATCCTATGGTTATTCCCTCCATCCCATTTATGCTTTTTCTGATAAGCTTGAAAGCTATAAAAATCTAAATAAGGCTTGTTTTTCCCTTGAAGGACCAAAGGAGAAGCTTTCTGTTCTTTATGAATTATTGCAATCCTTGGGGCATAAAGTGTATATCATAAGCTCAGAGCAAAAGATTTCTTATCACCTTTCTAATGTGATGGTTTCAAATTTGCTGCTTTCCCTATTAAATTTGAGCTGCTCCTATTTTGATGACAACCTCACTGAGGAGGAAGCACTTTTAGCACTATGGCCTTTAATCGAAAATAACCTTAAAAACATCAAGGAAAAGGGTTTTATAAATTCTCTTACTGGCCCTGTTGAGCGTGGAGATATAGATACTATTTGCTCACACCTTGGGGTTTTAATGCCTCAGCATATAAACTTATATAAAGCCTTATCCTTAAACCTAGCTTCTCTTTCAATGAAAAAGCATAGTGATCGAGATTATAGTGAAATCATAAAAGTTTTGGGAGGTCAATAGCATTGAAAAATACAGTAGTAACCTTCAAGGAAGCAAAGCAAAAAGGTGAAAAGCTCACCATGCTCACAGCCTATGATTATTCCATGGCTAAAATCATGGATGGAGCTGGTATCAATGGAATATTAGTTGGTGATTCTGTGGCCATGGTTTGTCTTGGACATAAGGATACTCTATCTGTTACTATGGAGGAAATGCTTCATCATACTAAAGCGGTAGTTAGAGGAGTGGAAAATGCTCTGGTAGTTGGTGACATGCCATTTATGTCCTATCAGGTTTCCGTTGAGGAAGCTGTAAGAAATGCTGGAAGGTTTATAAAGGAAGCAGGTGCTGCTGCGGTAAAGCTTGAAGGTGGTGCCTCAGTATGCCCCCAGTTAGAGGCTATAGTACGGGCTCAAATTCCAGTAATGGGTCATATAGGCCTAACTCCTCAATCTATGAATCTGTTAGGAGGCTTTAAAGTACAGGGTAAAGATGAAGAAACTGCGAAAAAGCTTATCGAAGAGGCAAAGCTTCTTGAAGCCTCAGGTGCTTTTGCCATAGTATTAGAATGTGTACCCGCTGCTTTGGCAGAGGTTATCACTGCCTCCGTTTCCATTCCAACCATAGGCATCGGAGCAGGTGCAGGCTGTGATGGACAAATTCTTGTATATCAGGATATGCTTGGGTTATTCTCTGACTTCACTCCAAAATTTGTAAAACATTTTGCAAACCTAAAGGAAGTAGTTGAAAAAGCCTTTAGAGACTATATAAGTGAGGTTAATAACGGAAGCTTTCCTGCAGCAGAACATAGCTTTAAAATTTCTGAAGAAACTTTAAAAAAGTTATATTGATAACTGAATCTTAATATAAAAGGGGGTATATGAGCCTTATCTATAAATAGTGCTCATTAAGTTAATATGAAAATTGTAAAGACAGTGCATGAGGTTAGAGACCTAGTTAAAAGCTGGAAGAAAAATGATGAATCTGTAGGCTTTGTTCCCACCATGGGCTTCCTTCACGAAGGTCACTTAAGTCTTATAAAGGCTTCAAAGGAAGCTAATAAAAAAACCGTGGTAAGTATTTTTGTTAATCCTATTCAATTTGGACCCAAGGAGGATCTTTCTTCCTATCCAAGAGACCTTAATAGAGATGCTGCTCTATGTGAAGCTCTAGGGGTAGATTTAATATTTGCCCCTGAGGATAAAGAAATGTACTTTGATGATTTTTCTACTAGAGTTATGGTAGATGGCCTTACAGAGGGTCTATGTGGTGCTTCACGCCCTGGACACTTTCAGGGAGTTTGTACTGTGGTATCAAAGCTATTTAATATAGTGGCTCCAGATAGGGCTTATTTTGGAGAAAAAGATGCACAGCAGCTGGCTGTAATTAAAAAAATGGTAGAGGATTTGAACTTTCCCATTGAAATAATTGGCTGCCCCATAGTAAGGGAGGCGGATGGACTGGCAAAGAGTTCCCGTAATACCTATCTTAACCCCAAAGAGAGAGCAGCAGCACTTGTACTTTCTAAGAGCTTAAAACTAGCAGAAAATACTCTTAAAGGTGGAGAGAGCAGCTCTCAGGTTATCTCTTCTCTAATTGCTAAGAATATTCAGGCTGAACCTTTGGCATCAATAGATTATATTAGCATTGTTGACAGCAAAACCTTAAAGCCTATAGATAGCATTACAGGGCCTGTATTAATTGCCCTAGCTGTTTATATGGGAAAAACTAGATTGATAGATAATTTTACCTTTATTCCGTAAAATCTAAGGAGGAAAATATGCGTTTAACATTATTAAAATCAAAAATTCACAGAGCTACGGTTACAGAGGCCAGACTAGACTATGTAGGCAGCATAACCATAGATCGTGAACTGATGAGGAGTGCAGAAATTCTAGAGTGCGAAAAGGTGCAAATAGTTGACATTAATAACGGAAGCCGGTTAGAGACTTATGTTATACCAGGAGAAGCTCAAAGCGGTGTGATTTGTTTAAACGGAGCTGCAGCACGCTATGTACAGCCTGGAGACAAGATCATAATTATGTCTTATGCAGATATGGAAAGAGAGGAAGCTATTCATCACAGACCTACTGTGGTTTTTGTAAATGATGACAATTCTATAAAAGAAATCACACAATATGAAATACATGGTGAAATTCGCTAATAATTTTTAAAACAGCGGGTATACTAAGTTTATAATCTTTATAAAGGAGGCTTTTAACATGAAAGGCTTAGACATACTCGTACTTTTATTAGTTGTAATTGGAGCAGTAAACTGGGGACTTATAGGTTTCTTCCAATTTGACCTGGTAGCAGCTCTCTTTGGCACCATGTCTGCTGTAAGCCGTGTTGTATATGCTCTGGTTGGTATAGCAGGACTATATGCTATATCCTTCTTTGGCAGAGATAGAGAAAGAGATGTAGTAAGATAATCCTTTTTCAATTTAGCCTAAATGATCCCTATAGATGCAGTTCTATAGGGATTATTCATTTAGCACCATATCTTTCTTTTTGCTGCATATCCTTTTGATTATATCTTTCCTGAAGCTGAGCTATATATGAAAGACCATCAGCATCACTATAACTCACCTTCTTATCAATAGCCTTAGCTTTATTTTTATAATGCTGTACATAAATTAAAAGCATCTGCTTTTTTATAAGGTACATCTCCTTTGTTATTTCATCTCCCTTGCTCCACTTAAAATGAGAATATATATCTTCCATGCTGCTGCCACCCTTTTCTAAGGTGCTCACCATTTTACTTTTAGATATAGCACCACTGGCATAATCACTTGCTGCTTTATTCATCTCCTCTATTACTACCTGTTGTTTGGCATTGGTCTTTGACTCATAGTCTTTATAATCATAGTATGCTCTCTTGTCTGTAGTTACAGAAAAATATAATATGAATACAGTAAAAGCAATTACAACATATAAAATCCAAGCATATTGTTTGATTAAGACTCTATCTATTCTAAAATTAATAGGAACTATCAAGCTTACCCCTCCATTTATTCCTTACAATATAATCTATATAAAAAGCCATAAGAATTAGAACATAATGTTATATTAACCATAGCTTTTTCAAATAATAAGTTATATGCTTTTTCATATGAGGAGGTTGTTATATGTTCGAAGCTATAAAGGATATGAATATCTATAAAAATCTACTACATGGTGAATGGGTTGGCTCCAAGAGTGGCAGCACTATAAAAATAACAAATCCCTCCAATGGGAGTACTCTGGCCTATGTCTCAAAATTTAATAAAGAAGAGGTAGATACTGCCTTTGCCAGCTGCAGTGCAGGTCAGGAGGCTTGGAGTAATACCACTGTCTATGAGAGAGCAAGGATTCTTCATAAGACTGCTGATTTACTAGAAGAGCACGAGAAGGAGCTTGCGGACATACTGGTGAAGGAAATAGCTAAGGATATAGAATCCTCCTTGGCAGAAGTGAAAAGAACTGCAGATTTTATAAGGTTTACTGCAGATGAAGGAAAACATATGGAGGGAGAGACCATAGGAGCTGAAAGCTTTCCTGGTTACAAGAAAAATAAAATATCCTATGTTTCTAGAGTTCCCCTAGGAGTGGTATTAGCCATTTCTCCCTTTAATTACCCTATAAACCTCTCTGCCTCAAAGATAGCTCCGGCTCTAATGGCTGGTAATTCTGTACTGCTTAAGCCTCCTACTCAAGGAGCCATAAGTGCACTTCATCTGGCTGCTGTATTTCAGGCTGCTGGACTGCCCCCTGGAGTGCTAAACACCATAACTGGTTCCTCCTCTGAAATAGGAGATTATCTTGTCACCCATGAAAAGGTAGACTTTATTAACTTCACAGGAAGTACCGTTGTAGGTAAGCATATTGCAAAGATTGCAGGCATGGTTCCTATGCTTATGGAGCTAGGAGGAAAAGACGCAGCCATCGTACTTGAAGATGCAGATTTACAGGATGCTGCAAAAAATATTGTAAGTGGTGCCTTTAGCTACTCAGGACAACGCTGTACAGCTTTAAAGAGAGTGCTGGTCATGAAAAAGGTAGGAAATGAACTGGTGGCTAAGATAGAAGAGGAAATGAAAAAGTTGAAAATAGGAATGCCTGAGGATGGTGCCGTAATCACTCCCCTAATAGACAGCAATGGTGCAGATTTTGTGCAGGAGCTAATAGACGATGCCTTAGATAAAGGTGCAAAACTCATAATGGGAAACAAAAGAGAGAAAAATCTAATGTATCCCACTCTTTTCGACTATGTCACCACAGATATGAGACTGGCCTGGGAAGAACCCTTCGGTCCAGTTTTACCAGTAATTAGAGTTAATAACATGGAGGAGGCCATAGTAATAGCCAATAGCTCACAATATGGACTTCAGTCCTCAGTTTTTACAAAAGACATAAATAGTGCCTTTCATGTAGCCAATCACTTAGAGGTAGGCACAGTTCAGATTAACAATAAAACAGAAAGAGGACCTGACCACTTCCCCTTCTCAGGAGTAAAAGCCTCAGGTATGGGCACTCAGGGCATTCGCTACAGTATAGAAGCTATGAGCCGTAGAAAGGCTATTGTATTAAACGTAGAAAGCTACTAAAAAAAATGCAGGGAAATCCTTTCCCTGCATTTTCTTTATTGCTATCACATCAAAACTTATCTTAGTAATAGAAGGAGTTAAGGTCTGTAATTAGTCCCATAGGGCAAGCTACTTTCAATGGTTTCCTTTATTGCTTCAGCTAACTTTCCCTGTTCCCTTTCTCCAAAATCTTCAATAGAAACTGGATCATGAATGGTTACAATAACCCTTGTGGGTTTTATTTTATAGTTATTCCCTTCTAACAGCTTATAGCTTCCATCTATAGTCACTGGCACAATAGGTGCATGAGATTTTACTGCCAGCCTCATACTCCCCTTTTTAAATTCTCCCATCTTATCAGCCTTACTTCTAGTGCCTTCAGGAAATATTGCCATGGAATGACCCTTCTTTACATTCTCAATGCCTTCATTTATAGCCTTTAATCCCTCTCTTGGATTACTTCTATCTATAAAGACACAATGAATCCATTTCATCCATCCGCTTATAATGGGAAGTTTCTTGGTTTCTATCTTTGCAACAAACCCCATAGGCTTATTAACATAGCCTAATAGTACCAGTATGTCTACAATACTCTGATGATTTGCAATAAACACACAGGCTTCTTCCGGTATTTTATCCTGGCCTCTTACCTCTACCTTAGAGCCTGTAGCCTTAACAACTCTTCTTAAGCACCTTGCTACAAAGGCTTCTGCAGCAGCTTCTGCCTCCTTAGACTTTCCCATTTTTTTCATAATTAAAACTCTAAGACGTGAAATAAGTGAAAAAAGTACATAAAAAATAAAATAAATCCACACTACCAATGTTCTCATATTATTACCCCTATCAATTTAATATAAAGCTTTTATATTATCTTATCATCTTTTTAATTATACTAGATATGCTCCCTTTATGACAAGGAAACCCTAAAGAAAATAAGTAACAACTGCTTTATTTTGCTCTTTTCGTCAATAATTAAGATAAGCTTCACAACCTAATTAGATGGTGAATATTATGTTACATTATAAGAATATTTTGTGGGGAGAGGACTAAATGAGAAAACCAAGAGCTACCCTCTATGTATTGCTACTTACCCTTTGCCTTTTCTTTAGTGCTTTTTTTACTGGCTGCAGTGTTGTAAATAGCAATGAGGGGAAAAACCCTAATATATTATATGTACACTATATTGATGTAGGCCAAGGTGATTCTATCCTGGTAGAGGTTAATGATAAAACCTTGCTAATAGATGGAGGTAGTAAGGACGCTTCAAAGAAGGTAATAAACTATCTAAAAAGCAGGAAAATCAGCAGGTTAGATTATCTTATAGCAACCCATCCTCATGAGGATCATATTGGCAGCTTATCTGATATTGTTGATAAATTTAATCCTAAAAGCTTTTATGCTCCAAAGGTTGTTTCTAATACAGAAAGCTTTAAGTCTTTAACGGATTCACTTAAGAAGAAAAAAATTGTGATATATCAGGGAAAGGCCGGAGTCACCATAGACCTTGGAGAGAATACAACCTGCACATTTTTAGCTCCAAATTCTTCTAGCTACGATAACTTAAATAATTATTCCATAGTGATCAAGCTTACCTATAAGGACAGTTCTTTTCTCTTTACTGGAGATGCTGAGAAGCTTAGTGAAAATGAAATCTTGAAAAATAACAGTAACTTAAAAGCTCAAGTGCTGAAAGCAGGTCACCATGGCAGTCGTTCCTCTTCCTCCTCCCCCTTCCTTGATGCAGTAGCTCCATCTTATGCAATAATAAGCTGTGGTAGCGGAAATGATTATGGTCATCCCCACAAGGAGACCTTAAAAACCTTTGAAGGAAAAAACATTTCTGTGTACAGAACTGACACCATGGGTACCATAGTATTTCAAAGCGATGGCTATAAGCTTAAAATCCTTACTCACCAATAAGAAGTGTACCTTTCAGAATACCTCTTAACAATTATATCCTCCTTAGATGCTGCATTTTTACTTTTCTACACAAAAAAGGAGCTGCTGTACAACTCCTTCTTATTAAAAAAATAAAAATGGCTCCGCGA
>DBMJ01000013.1 GCA_002298125.1 Clostridium sp. UBA701
AACCTGTGGTATTCTTAATACAAAAAAATCTCATACTTGTAAAGTACGAGATACTGAATTTTATTACATTATTATATTAGGGAAAATATTATTTTACACTTTTAAAACTACTAGATAATTAAATCTTGTCATTTTTATAAAACTATATCATTTGTAGTATGGCACATTAATAATGATATTAATTAATTAGTTAATATCATTATTAAGGTAACTCAAAATATTCAAGTGAATAAGGTATATATAAAAAATATATTAATAAATCTTATTCACTTGAATTAATTAAATCACCATTTGTCAGCTATTAAATATTGTCTATTCCCAATATACTCAATTAATAAACCACCGCATTCCCATTGTCTCATCATACTTTCATAATCAATATAATTTTCTAGGTGTGGTGGAATTTCTATAATGTCATAATCATTTGCATAATCTTCAAAAGCACTTATTTTACTATCACTTTCAATAACTGTATAAAATTTTCCTTGTTCTAGTATTTCTATAACTTCACCTTCTCCAAAACATTGCAGTAAAATTCCCACATCTTCAATCATGTTTTATTGAGGTTTTTATTTAATTAGTATATTTATATTATATCTAAACTGGTAAAATAAGTAAATAAATTGTCAAATATAGTCGAATTAAAAAAGTATATTTGAAAGAATAAATAACCTTTCAAATATACTTTTATAATCTAAGAAAACTCTATTTTATTTTTTGAATATCACCATTATCTAGATAAATCCAATATTCACCCAATTCCATACCACTGCATAGTTTCTTAGCATCAAGTTCCTCTTTATCAACATGTTCATATGTATTGACTACTAATACATTATCAAGCATCTTGGACACTCGAGTTGTTGTTTTCAAGGTATAATTTACAATAAAATGTATTTCATTACTATTAGTAAAATTATTTTTATAATAACTTGAAATATACTCAAGAACATTTTCTGATGTTGAAATCCTTGAAAATTTGCAATTACCAGTCTTATCATTTATTATAGAGTGTGGTTTTTCACTGGTGATATTGGAAAAGTTTTTATTACTTGTTCCGATTACATTTTCCCTCTTATTTGTTTCATTGCTCTTATTTTCTTTTTTCTCTGATTCCCACTTAGCAACTGATTCTTCTCTAGTTTTTTGTATTCTGTCAATTTCAGATTTATACTTTTCTTTAAATTCTTTTGTGAACTTATCTAAATCATCTGCCACTTCTGAAAAACTAGTTCTCTCACTACTGTCCATATTCTCATAAGTCTTACCACTTGTAAGTAATTCACCATACTTAGCAACTTCTTCTTTAAAAGTTTCTTCTTCTTTATTGGTTTGTTGGCTTTGTAATGATTGATTGTTATTTATAGCATTAGTTTTAATATCTGATTTTGAACTACAACCTATAATACTTACCATTGATAGTATTAATATTATTGCTAAAATCATAAATTTTTTCATAAGTAATCCCCCCAGATTGTTTCTAACTCTCTAATATTTTACCATATTATTCTTAAATATGTATAATTTATTCTATTTTCTATTATTAATCATATAATGTGATATATTGCCTATAAATGCAAAATAGTGTATATAGAGGTATGAATTACTCCTCATATATACACTATTTCTTTATTAAATATTTTAAATCGACTGTCTTAATTCTGTCATTATATTATTTTAGTTGTCCATTCCTCACAGTTCCACACATCTGTTACTAAGTCTTCATAGAACTCTCTTTCATGGCATACCAAAAGAATACTGCCCTTATATTCCTTTAAAGCTCTCTTCAGCTCCTCCTTGGCATCCACATCCAAATGATTTGTAGGCTCGTCTAGTATAAGTATATTAGTCTCTTTATTTAAAAGCTTGCATAATCTTACCTTTGCCTGTTCTCCTCCGCTTAATACCACCATCTTGCTCTCTATATGCTGAGTGGTTAGTCCGCACTTTGCAAGAGCTGCACGAATCTGATACTGAGTAAAGGCAGGAAAGTCCTTCCATAGCTCCTCTATACAAGTGTTGTAGTTTGAACCCTTTACCTCTTGTTCAAAATAACCAATATACTGATAGTCACCAAGCTCCACCTCTCCAGAAACCGGTGGAATTTCTCCCATTAGGCTCTTTAATAAGGTAGTCTTCCCAAGACCATTAGCTCCCACAAGAGCAATTTTTTGGCCCCTTTCCATAAGCAGGTTTAATGGCTTAGACAGCGGTGCCTCGTAGCCAATAACTAAATCTCTAGTTTCAAATATAAGCTTTCCCGAAGCCCTTGCAGCCTTAAAATTAAATTCTGGCTTTATCTTCTCCTTTGGGAGCTCTATCTTTTCCATTTTGTCCAAAACCTTTTGACGGGATTTTGCCATGTTAGTGGTGGCAACTCTTGCCTTATTCCTGGCTACGAAATCCTCTAGGCGGGCAATTTCTGCCTGCTGTCTTTCAAAGGCCGCCTCCAGCTGTTTTTTGTTTTGTTCGTAAAGTCTCATAAAGTTGTCATAATCCCCTACGTACCTTGTAAGCTTCTTGTTGTCCACATGATATATTATGTTTATTACACTATTTAAGAAGGGTATGTCATGGGATATTAAAATGAAGGCGTTCTCGTAATTTTGCAGATATCTCTTAAGCCATTCAATGTGTACCTCATCTAGATAGTTTGTAGGCTCGTCTAAAAGCAATATATCAGGCATCTCTAGTAGAAGCTTCGCCAGAAGTACTCTGGTTCTCTGTCCTCCGCTTAGATCCTGCACCTCCTTATCAAGTCCCACATCTCTTAGTCCAAGACCTTGAGCTACCTCCTCCACCTTGGCATCAATAATATAAAAGCCGTTATGGTCTAAAAGGTCCTGCAGTGTACCCATGTCCTCTAAAAGCTTTTCCAGCTCCTCTGGACTGGCATCTGCCATCTTATCAGTAATGGTAAGAAGCTCTGCCTCCATATCAAAAAGATACTGAAAGGCTCCTCTTAACACTTCTCTTATAGACTTGCCCTTCTCCAGGGACATATGCTGATCCATATAGCCAACTCTCACACGATTTGACCACTCTACCTCTCCTTCATCAGGCATAAGCTTTCCAGTAATTATATTCATAAAGGTTGATTTTCCTTCTCCGTTAGCTCCTAAAAGTCCTACATGCTCTCCCTTTAAGAGACGAAAGGAAACCTCCTCAAAAATAGCTCTATCTCCAAAACCATGATTTATATTTTTAACTGTTAAAATACTCACAGCCATCCTCGCCTTCCATAATTTTTTTCACACCCTTTAGTTTAAGATAGCACCACCTTTCTGTCAAAGGAATTTTACAAGAAAGCAGTATAATAATGTCATTTTGTGCTATAATTCATAATATCAGCAGTTAGAGGAGGGATATATTTGCTCAGCAAATTTTATCTATATAAAGGAAAAGGCTTTAAGGTGGAAAAAGGACACCCCTGGGTATACACTGACGAAATAGAGGAATACGATGGAGATTACAATAATGGCGATATAGTGGAGGTCTACAACCACAGACGGGAATTTATTGGGAAAGGCTATATAAATGATCAATCAAAAATTACCATAAGACTTTTAACTCGGGATATAGATGAGGACATAGATGAAGATTTCTTTAGAAGAAGGCTTCACACTGCTTGGGATTACAGGAAGAAGGTAATAGATACTTCAAGCTGTAGAATGGTATTTGGAGAAGCGGATTTACTTCCCGGGCTTACCATAGATAAATATGAGGACTACTATGTAATACAATCTCTTGCTCTTGGCATAGATAGATATAAATATATAATAGTGAAGCTTCTAATGGAGGAGTTTAATGCTAAGGGTGTTTATGAGAGAAGCGATGCCAAGGTTAGGGAATTAGAAGGTATGGAACAGAAAAAGGGCTTTCTCACAGAACCCTTTGACACCATGGTTCAGATAACTGAAAATGGAGTAAAATACTATGTAGACTTGGAAAATGGTCAAAAGACAGGCTTTTTCCTAGATCAAAAGGAGAACCGCAAGGCCATTCATAAGATATGTAAGGATGCTGAGGTTTTAGATTGCTTTACCCATACAGGCTCCTTTGCACTTAATGCAGGCTTAGCAGGAGCCCGCTCAGTACTAGGCATAGATGTATCCCAGCATGCCGTAGACTGTGCCAATGAAAACGCTAGGTTAAACAACCTCCAAGCTACAGTTAAATTTGAGTGTCATAATGCCTTTGATTTACTGCCTAAGTGGTCAAAAGAAGGCAGGTGCTTTGACGTGGTAATTCTAGATCCTCCTGCCTTTACCAAATCCAAAGATACGGTAAAAAGCGCTGTAAGAGGCTATAAGGAAATAAACCTTAGGGGCATTAAAATGGTAAAAAGGGGTGGATACTTTGTAACCTGCTCCTGCTCACACTTTTTCACCGAGGAGCTCTTTAGAAAGACCATTGCGGAAGCAGCACTAGATGCAAGAAGGACTCTGCGTCAGGTAGAGTTTAGAACTCAAGCCCCAGACCACCCAATACTTTGGAACTCCGACGAGTCCTATTATTTAAAATTTGTAATATTTCAGGTATTATAATAAAATCCCTAGGTTAGCCCTAGGGATTTTTCTAATATTTAAAATATACATGAAGGTTATTATCTTTAAGCTCCATGTGCATATATTGGGTTCTGCTGCCCCAATAATAACCATGGTTCCAGCTCAAATCAGCCATTGCTCCTTTTTCATCAGGTAATAAACTACGCTCAGGCTTACTCACCTCTGCCTTTAGATAGGTATAGGAAATACCGCTTGGAAGCTGCAAACTCTCATCATAAATCTTAAGCATCCTTTCAGTGTCCTCCTTGCAGAGTATGCACTCTATAGTGCACGCCGCTTCCCCCGAAGCAAAAACAGCAGCTACCCTAAGCTTATAGTAGGTATATGGTGTGCCCTTCCCCGCATAAAGAGCTACCTTTGAAAGGAGTTCCTTTTTCATTTTCTCATTAGTAACTTTATTCATCATGATATCTGCATTTGCTTCAACTATTGGGGTCATTTCCTCTGCCTTAACTTTTAGTAATACATAAGAACCATCCTTAAACCTCACAATATTCTCATAGGGCTTTACTATATTGGTGTTCCCAAGAAGTGGTACATCCCATCTCACATTCTCTATAGCCTCATATTTATAGCAGTCCCACACTATCCCAAGCTTTGACTTAGCTAAAAGCATGTTTTGTGTGCTGCCTTGCACATTTTGTTCCTTAAGCCTTGTCACAATCACAGACTGATTTTTTACTGGTATTAGCAGCCTAATAATTAACAACAAGACTAACACTCCTAGCATACCAATTGCTATAATACTTTTCTTCTTCATCTCTCCCACCCCCATGGTAAAGCAAATTTAGTAAAAGCCTTTCAATATCATAACATTTTACTATATTATACCATATTATCATGTAAATATTGTATATTATAATCAAATATATAAATTGTTCTATTTATAATAATTACAATCCCCCTCTGAATATAATTAGTTAATAAGTATTTCAGGGGGGGATTTTATGGAGGGCTTTAATATTTTGGTGATTTCTTTATGGATGATAGTGTTAGGTCTTTATATGTGCTATACAGGAATAAGGCTTATAATAAATCATTACTTTATAGAGAACTACTCTGTACCAAACACGCTCTTTTTACTGTTTGTAGCAGGAAATCTTGTGGTACTGATAATAGACTTGTTTAATAGTAACAAAAGCGGCAGTGCAAGAGATGTATTTATCAAGCTGTTTGTTATAGCTATGCTGCTTGTTGTGGCAGCGCTTTACACTAAAAATCTGCTGCTTAGAAGAAGGTTAAAGCTTATCACCTATGGAGGCGCTATGGATAAGCTTTGTACTGAATGTCGGAAGCTGCTTAGATACTCTATGACTAATTACAGGGTTGTAGACTATAACATATATTTAAATAACGGATTATTTATTAAAATATCCCAGTCTAAAATTTTTAAGGTTTCTACCCTGCTAATAGCAGACACCGGAAAGCTTGCAAATTCCAAGGCTTCTCTTAAGAATTTTTTACCTCTAGATCACTATAGGGACTCCTCCATATATAAAGCTGGCAGCTCTTATATAGTGCTTGGTGTTATAATTGCAATTCTATTCACCTTTATACTTTTTAAGCCTGAGTTTTTTTCTATGCTGTTTCTATAAGTAAAGCATGGCTTCAGGTTGATAAAAACTCCGCCTGAAGCCATGCTTTGCTTTACTTTTTAATTGTAATCTTTCCTTCATTGTACTCTGGAACTATGTCAATAATGTCCTTGCTGCAGCAGTACACTAAATCCTCCTGAAGGCCCAGTTCCATAATTCTCTTATAGTGCCTAGCATTTTTAATAAAATCCTCTATGTTAGGATTCTCCTTATAGATATAGTGGGCAGTATGGGCAATATCTGTAAGGTCTAAGGAAATTTTATCTGCTAGATGTTGTATTATATAGCCACTGCAGATAAAGTCATCCATAGAAAATTGCCCCAGGGTACCTGCATTCACTATGGTTACATCATTTCCAAGGGCAAGTATTTTATCTGCCACTGCCTTTGCATTTATCATTGCTCCAAGTAGTAAATTTCTTGCACTCTCACTGCCCTTGATGGCTCTAGTACCATTACTGGTAGTGATTATTAAGGTCTTACCCAAAACTTTTTCCTCTGTATATTCCAGTGGAGAATTAGAGCAGTCAAAGCCTTCAATTTTTAGTGCCTTTCTCTCTCCTCCAAGGATATATTTTTCTCTATCCTTTGAACACAGTGCCAAGGCCTCTTCCACAGTTAAAAGAGGAATAGCGCTTATACAGCCATTATGTAGTGCAGTAGTTATCACAGAGGTGGCTCTTAGCATATCTATCACCACCACGGTTTTGTCTTCTATTTTTTCTCTCTTAATGTCGTCTGCTGATATTACTATATCTACTAGCATTGCAATCACTTCCTACTTATTTTCTTTCCATATGAGAAAGGCTATTATAAAAATTGTAGCTTCCCTAAAATTCCTTATGTCAAAACCCGTTTCCTTGTAAATCTTATCCAGCCTATATATTAGAGTGTTACGGTGAACATATAGCTGCCTTGCAGCATCGCTTATATTGAGTCCGCTCTTTACAAACTCATCAATGGTATTTATCATTTCTCCGTCAAAGCCATTGAATTTATCCGAAAATTTATAAAGAAACTCCTCCTTTACACTCCTATCTATATAATGCACCACCTTTTCAAAAAGCATTTTGTCATAGCTTAACACCTTATCCTTTATATCAAATTGCTTTCCTAAAAACATGGTTTCTCGGGCATGCTCATAAGCCTTTTTAAGATTACGCATATCATAGGGTCCCTCTTTATAGCTTACACTGCAATCGCAGTATAAATCCGATACTATGGAATCTTGAATGGAATTTGCGTGTTCCTCTACATCTTCAAAGCTGCCAATTACAATTATTCCTTTCTCGTAGAGCATGGATATTACAGCTTGGTCTCTATATAGCTCTCTTAAAATATTTAATGCTTCGTGACGACTTCCATCTACACTTACAAAAAACAGTATACAACCATTTAAGAGAAATGGGAAATTCTTTTCTAGCTTTTCTGTGGAAACTTCCTTACCCTGAAGAATTTCCATAATAAGCTGCTCTCTAAGTGAAAATAGCTCGGAATATCTTTGTTCAATTGTATATTTAAGAAGAGGTGCACAAATTTGAAATTGCTTAGACAGTATCAGTGCTGCAGCATTTTTCCCAAGTTGTAGAGGCACTATCATATGCTCACCCTTTTTTAAGTCAGCATCCATGATAAATATCTCATTTTCCTCTCCATCCACCAGATTAAAAATTACCCCAGTGGACTGGCACAAATCCTGTAGAAACCCAGAAAAATTGTACACCAAACACTCCTCCTAACTATATTATGGTTATTTCACTTTCTTTATCAAATACATGAATCTTCCCAGGATTTAAAGCTACCTTAATCCTGTCTCCGCTTTGAGCCTTAGAGGTTCCATTTACTCTTGCAACCAGGTTAATATTGTTTTTAGACATATAAATGTAGGTTTCAGCACCCATAAGCTCTGTAACTTCAACATTGGCTTCTATGCTGCTATTGCTGTGAACCTTTAAGAAATCCTCACCATCGTCTATATTTTCTGGTCGAATACCCATTATTACTTCTTTGCCTATATAATTCTGCTCTTTTAATACCTTAGCCTTATCAGCTGGAAGGGCTATAAAATCGTTCTGGAATAATACTCCTATAGCTCCTTCTCTCTCTTCCACCCTTGCATCTATAAAGTTCATCTGTGGACTTCCTATGAAGCCTGCCACAAATACATTTTTGGGGTGTTCATAAATCCTCTGAGGAGTATCCACCTGTTGAATAACCCCATCCTTCATAACCACTATTCTTGTACCCATGGTCATGGCCTCTGTTTGATCATGGGTAACATATATAAAGGTAGTTTGAAGCTTCTTATGGAGCTTGGATATTTCTGTTCTCATCTGAACTCTTAACTTCGCATCCAAATTGGAAAGTGGCTCGTCCATTAAAAATACCTTAGGCTCTCTTACTATAGCTCTTCCGAGTGCCACTCTTTGTCTTTGTCCACCAGACAATGCCTTGGGCTTTCTATCAAGTAAGTGGTCAATATCAAGGATTTTTGCCGCTTCTCTTACCTTTTTCTCTATATCAGCCTTGGGAATCTTCCTTAGCTTTAGACCAAAAGCCATGTTTTCATATACGCTCATATGAGGATACAGTGCATAGTTTTGAAATACCATGGCAATATCTCTATCCTTGGGAGCTACATCATTGACCAAACGATCCCCTATATAGAGCTCTCCTCCTGAAATCTCTTCAAGACCTGCAATCATTCTAAGAGTAGTTGACTTACCGCAGCCTGATGGTCCAACAAATACGATAAACTCCTTATCTGCAATTTCCAAATTAAAGTCATCTACTGCTTTTACATTTCCAGGATATATCTTCATTATGTTTCTCAAAGACAAGTTAGCCATAAATAACATCCTCCTAATACTATATTATTAAATTCATTCTAGCATTTGAAGAACATTAAAACTATTCATAAAACCACCAAAAGTCTTCTACCTATTTTGTAGAAAAATACAAACCCTGAGATAAATCCTTTTCCTCTAGAGTTTTATCTATGGCGTTTAGTATCTCCCATTTCTTTAAACTCCAAAGTGGACCAATTAGTAGATTCCTAGGTGCATCTCCTGTAAGCCTGTGTATTACCATATTCTTAGGCAGCAGGGTAATACAGGAGCATATGAGGTCTATATACTGCTGCTCCTCTAAAAACTTAAGCTCCCCTCTTTCATAGAGCTCTACTAAAGGAGTGTTTTTCATAAGGTGCAGAAGGTGCAGCTTTATTCCCTGCACATCAGAGCTTGCAATATACTTTACAGTGTTTAGCATATCCTCCTCCCTCTCATAGGGCAGCCCCAGTATTGTATGCACCACCACATCTATATCCTCTGCTCTTAGAGCTCTTAATGCTGCTTCAAAGTCTTTAAGCTCATAGCCTCGATTAATTATGCGGGCTGTTTCCTCCTTTGTGGTTTGAAGTCCAAGCTCCACCCAGGTATAGATTTTCTTATTAAATTCACTCAAAAGCTCTATTACCTTTTTGTCAATGCAGTCTGGCCTAGTAGCTATGGCTAGGGCCACCACCCCAGGCTGACTTATGGCCTCTTCATACTTTCTTCTAAGCTCTTCTACAGGAGCATAGGTGTTTGTATATGCTTGAAAGTATGCAATGTACTTTCCTTCTCTCCACTTTTTATTCATCATGGTCTTTATATCTTCAAATTGCTCCGTGATATTGTAGGCCCTGCTGCCTGCAAAATCCCCTGAACCTCTTGCACTACAAAATATACACCCTCTATTGCTTATCGAGCCATCCCTATTTGGGCAGGAAAACCCAGCATCTAGAGAGATTTTAAATACCTTTTCTCCAAATTTCTCTCTTAGAAAATAGTTCAGGCTATAATATCTCTTATCTCCCCAATATTTATTCAATTATCCTCATCCTCTAATTAAATTAATTCTTCAAATAGTATTATACCATAGGTACAATTTCAAAATATAAGTCTTCTTTATGTCTTTGAAATTTTATTGTCCTTTAGCTTTAATTCGTATTTTCCAATAAGCTGCGTAGTGCTAGCATCTGCAGCACCCTTTGGTATTACCTCAAAGTACATATACTCCTTATCAAAGGAGGAAAAAATAATCTCCACCTTCCCCAGCGGATAGCTTTCTTCAAAATCTAATGGCAGTGCTTCCCCGCCCTCTGCCTTATATACCTTTATACATCTGCCAGCATTGCTTTTTATATACTGAGCTACAAGATATTTTTCATCCTGTGAAAAGCTCATAAATTCCACCTTAGACTGGGTTAGTATATCTAAGCTGGTACAGTTTTTCCCAATGGGCTTTTCTCTAGCTTTTGTTCCGCTTTCCCCCTGCTTTCCTGTTTGACCTCCAGTCTGCTCATCCTTTCCTTCTCCCCCTGAGGGCTGTGCCTGTGTGGACTGAGAGCTTTCTATGGTTACTATTCCAATATAGGAATTTTTGTCGTAGGTACATATGGCTATTTTGTCTCCTCTATAGGAAAACACCATATTATTGAATTTATCTTTTGGTACAGGCTTTTTATCCATCCTTGCTTTATCCGAGCTTTCGTAGGCATAAGAAGGAAGTCCACTGCAGTCTAGCAAAAGGGAGGTCTTTACCTCATCCTTGCTCTTAAGCCTTAAGGTGTTACCTTCTGAAAAGGCCTCCTTGTCTGCAATACTTTTTACTTCGCTTATCTTATACTCTGCCCCATCCTTTATTACCTTTATTACGTACTCCTCCAAGGTGCTGACAGGGGCATTCTCATTAACTCTTGTGACCTTTATTTTAAATTGCCCGCTGCGGCCTATCTCGTTATTATCACTTATATAATAGCCCTTTATTTTTAAGTCCCCCTGAGCCACATCCTTTATTTCCTTTTTTAAATCTTCACTGTAAAGGCTTTGTATACTCTTTTGATCCTCCTTCATTAGATACCTCATATAACTATTTATCACGTTTGTGGCAGCCTTTATATCAAATTCACTTTCCTTCCTCTCGCTGGGTTTGCTGCCTTTATTACTGCAGGCTGCAAGAGGTAAAAATAATATAGTAATACAAAGCAAAATAATAGCTTTCTTCATATTCACTTCCCCTTTATATAAAAAAATTTGATTTCTATATAAATATAGCTTTCCACAAATCTAAAATTTAATTTACTAACTCATTATTTTAGTTTTTAACTATATATTTATAATGAGGCATCTTAAGCTTCAACCAATGCTTTTAGGAGGGTTTCATCTTGAAAAACAAATTCATCACTATTTTTCAAGTGGCAGTAGTTTTCGTAGGCACAGTGGTGGGAGCAGGCCTAGCTTCTGGACAGGAGATAAGCCAATTCTTCACCACCTATGGTTTAAAAGGCTTTATAGGTATAATTTTATGCCCTATAATCTACATATTTGTAGGCTATATGATAGTAGAGCTTAGTATAAGCTATAAATTAAAATCCTATAATCAGCTAATAAACCTGGTAAGCCCAGGCATCCTTGGAAAGGCAACGGATTGGATTACAGGGCTGTTTCTTCTAAGCAGTGCTGCCATAATCCTTGCAGGCAGTGGTGCGCTGCTTCATCAATTCTTCGGAATTTCCAGATGGGTGGGCATAATTATTATGGCTTCTATTTCTCTTATGACGCTCCTTAGAAATACTCAAGGACTTATAGAGATCAACTCCTTTATAGTGCCCTCCTTGGTAACTCTCATAGTGACCTTATTTGTGCTTTATTATTTCTTTGGCACTACTGGAAATGTGCTTTTAAATTTAAATAAAAGCTATAATTACAAAACCCATTGGTTTATTTCCACCCTGCTCTATGGAGGCTTTAACATTTTATGCTGCAGCGGAGTGCTTGTACCCTTTAGCTCGGAAATGGGAGAGAAAAAGTTGGTCTTTAAGGGCATTATACTAGGCTCTGTTATACTGGCTGTTTTATCTTTTATGATCAATTTTATGCTTATGCTAAACATTCCTTATATCTTTAATTATGAAATACCTCTGCTCTACATAGCTAATCGCTTTGGACGGGGACTGCAGTTTTGCCTGCTTATAATTATCCTCTGTGAAATGTTCTCCACAGAGGTATCAGACATATACAGCATTGCAAAGACCCTAGAGCAGAAGTTTAAAATTTCTTATAATTCTGGGGTGATAATTGTTATTTTGTTATCTCTGCCCATCTCTCAAATCGGCTTTGTAAAGCTAATTAATGTGCTTTACCCTTCCTTTGGCATCATAAGCTTGTTTTTTATCTTCCAATGCAGTTCATTTTTTTACTTTAAGCATAAAAAAATATAGTACATTGACCTTGTTCGTTGTAAACTTTATAATGAAACAAGGTTTCACTTTACGGTGAGGTGTATTAATATGAAACATTTACTTGAGAATTGCAATCTTTGTGAAAGACATTGCGGTGTAAATAGATTAAAGGGCGAAAAGGGCTTTTGCGGAGCTGGTTATGACATTGAAATAGCTAGATATGGACTTCACCTTTGGGAGGAGCCCTGTATCTCTGGTGAAAGAGGCTCTGGCACAGTATTCTTTACCCACTGCAGCCTTGGCTGTGTATTTTGTCAAAACCATGAGATAAGCTCTGGTGGAAAAGGGTATAAGGTCACTATTGAGGAGCTTTCAGACATATTCCTCCTGCTTCAGTCTAAGGGCGCTCATAATATAAATCTTGTAACCCCCACCCACTATGTGCCTCAAATAGTAGAAGCTCTTACCCTTTCAAGGTCCAAGGGACTTTCACTGCCAGTATTATATAACTGCAGCTCCTATGAAAGCTTAGAGGCTCTAGAGTATCTAAAAGGACATATACAGGTCTATCTGCCAGACTTAAAATATTATAAGGATAAGTACAGCCAGCGTTATTCAAAGGCTCCCAACTACTTTAAAACTGCTGCACAGGCTATTAAAGAGATGCACAATCAGGTGGGAAAGCCCCTGTTTGACGAGGATAATATGATTGCCTCCGGGGTTATAATAAGACATTTAATGCTGCCCTCTCTTCTCTTTGACAGCTTAAAACTAATAACCTTTGTCCATGAGGAATTTGGTGACCAGGTGTATTTTAGCCTTATGAATCAGTATACCCCTATGTATAGAGCAGAAGAGTACCCTGATATAAATCGGCCCTTAAGTCCAAAGCACTATGAAGCTGCCATAGACTATTGTCTAGAGCTCAATATGAATCAGTGCTTTATTCAAGAGGAGGGCACAAGCTCAGAGGCCTTTGTGCCTGAATTCTACGATAAAAAAAGTGAAGCTTAAAGCTCCACTTTTTTTGCATTTTTATTCTTATTTAACATGATAAGCTCCAAGAGCTTCTTGTAACTAAGCCTTTCATCTGAAAGTATTACCAAGGCATAGCATACATAAGCTAGTACTACTCCAGCAACTAAATCCCAAAAATAATGCTGCTTTATGAACAGAGTAGATGCCATAATGGATATGCTTACTACCGTTGAACATATTTTAGTTGATAGCTTAAACTTCTTTTCTCTATTTACAAATATGGCTATCACTGCAGAATTATATACGTGTATGCTTGGAAAACAGTTATAGGGTAAATCACTGCTATATATCTTATTTACCATCCAGTTAAAGGCAGTTGTGTCTTCTAGGACAGGCCTAGGTACTGTAGTTGGAAACACTATGAAAATCACAGCACAGATTAGTGCTCCAACAATTAAGGTCTTTAACATATTATAATATGCCTTTTCATTTACAATGCATAATAGTACTAGAAACAGACCTACATATATATACCAAATTACATAGGGTATTATAAAATGAGCATTAAATGGAATCATTTTATCCACAACAGTTTCCAAGTTTCGCACATTTGGTCTTGGTTTGTTAACAAGGGGATATATTAAGCTTACAATCAAGAAGGATAGAGCCCACAGCATTCTTCTTCCAAATTCCTTCCATCCCATCTCCTTTACCTCTTGCATATATGACATAAGTTGTCTGCCTCCTACCTATTGTTTAATATCTTATATTTTGTATCTGCCAAGTTCAGCCTTAAAGGTCTCAGTAATCTTATCAAAATCCTCTATATTACCAATTAATTTCATTATCTCATTGGTATAGCTAGATACATTTGCACTAACTTCTTCTGAGGAGGCTGAATTTTCCTCTGCAATGGCTGCAAGGGATTCTATTCTCTCATAGATAGCAGCTATAGAATCTGCTTCCTTGTTTAATTCATTAATGGTTTCAATCATAGAGGAAGAAACAGTTTCTACGGATTTTGTAGCCTCATAGCTTATACCTCTTACCTTTTCTAGATTGATAGTCTCTCCCTGGAGTACTCCGTATTGGGATTCAATCTGATTCACAAGTATGCCAATATCCTGCACAAATTGAGCAAGGTTTGTATTTATCTCCTCTACTGCTGACTTTGTCTGCTCAGCAAGCTTTCTAACCTCTTCAGCCACTACCGAGAACCCTCTTCCAGCTTCTCCAGCCCTGGCTGCTTCGATAGAAGCATTTAATGCCAAGAGGTTTGTCTGCTCTGATATTTCTGAAACTATAGATACAATAGAATTTATATCCTTTGCCTTAGATTCCAGTCTAAGACCACTGTCCTTAACCTCCTGGAATTTCTCTAGACTCCTATGGATATTCTTATTGGCATTGTCCACACTTTCATAGCTGTTGTTAATCTTTGTTATGGTCTTTTCAAGCTCTGACTTATTGTTGTTTTCATTATTTACAATACCCTTTAAGGATTGTATGTTGTCATTTAGCATAAGCACAGACTGCTCCGTATTTTCAGCTTGACTTACAGCACCTGAGGCAACCTGTTCTACTACAGAGGCAATCTCATTAGAGGTATGCTTCATAGAAGTGGAGATTACATCTAGATTTTCTACGAAGTTACCCATCTCGTCTGTAACGCTTTTAAAGCCTACAAAGTCTGTTCTCATAATCTTTTTATAGGCAATTATTTCATGATAGAGCTCCTCGAAGAAATCATTGGTTTTGATGCTTCCGTCAGTTCCATAGTTATACTGTGATAACTCAGAAAGTTCTTGAGACAATAGCTTTTTAGGTCTTATCAAGGCATGAGATATAAGAGCAGATACTATTCCTGCTACCCCTACCCCAGCAAGAGTGGTTACTAGTGATTTAGAAACCGGTGCAAGCACCACTGCAGAAGCAGCGGCGGTAGCTAGTCCAACTTTTACTCCAAAGCTCTTAATAAAGCCGAGAGAAAGTATACTGTTTAGAATATATCGTCTTCTATAATATATTTCATTTTCAAAGGTAAGAACTACCTTAAGTGAGTCAGCGGTCCTATCTATTTCTCTAATTTTTACATCTTCCTTAAAGTATTCAGCTGTACCCTCTGTAAGTCCTAAGAAATAATCAAACATTCCCCTCTTTGAGTGGTAGCTAAACACTGCCTCTTTAGCAGATGTGGCTCTAATCTCTACAATAGGTGGCTTAGCTCCAATAAATTTCTTGGTCATTACCACGTGAATATCATAGAGTGCTTTTAAAAAGCTGTACATATTTTCATATTGCGAAAAAGCAGGGAAATCACTAAAGAAGGTATAGATATTATCCTTTCCTATCTTTCTCCACAATTCCTTTATGTCTACTCCTTGAGCCTTGGCTATATCTGAAATAACCTGCTTTACCTTGTCATCCTCAACAGTCTCCATTGGCGTAAAAATCTTATCTTCACTCCAGCCCACTCCCTGCATAGCTTTGCTCACAGTATCTTCACCGTAAAGCTTTCTGCAGGTTTTCATCCAGGTTGATACTACTGTCCCCTTCATACCACGTTACCTCCATGTACTTCAAAATACTTCCGTTTATTAATACTTTTATTTACCTCATGTTAAGCATATATATTATTATACAACAGTATTCATTATTTGTTAATTGTGAAAATTTTTAAGATTTATTTAACAATTCTTATTATTTTCATAATATTAGTCAATATTAAAGGAGTATTTATTGGAGGGTGTACTATGTTTAGAAGAAAGGGATTATTTCTTATAGCAATTATGATTATTCTCATTATACTTATGTGGCCTAGAGAGATAAACCACGCCATAGTGGTTGAGTCAAGAGCTGATGGTACTTTACTGTATGTAAATGGAAAGGAGAGTCTTATAAGAAAAGCATTACCCTTTAAGCCAAGCAGTGTTATTAATTACAGCCATAATGCCTTCACCTCTTGGGATTTTAAGCTTCAGACCCCCCTGGTGGAAAGAGTAATGGAAAAGGGTGAAAATTATTTAGAGCTTGAGAGCTCAGGGAAGTTTAATAAGGCTGAGTACTGTTTCTTCTACAGCATAGATAAAGAAGGTAAACCTGCCATAAGTGATGGAAAAGGTCTTATAGTTGGTAAAAATAATGTACGCCTTTATATGGATAAAAGTAATAAGCTTAAAACTATAGTTTTATATCCCATGGATTATAGCAATATGAGAGTAGCTATTTCTACCACGGATTTTCAGGGACTCTATCATAAGGAGATTTCCCTATCCTCCACCTCTCCCATTTCCTTAAGCTGTACACTTGAGAAAAAGGTAGTAGATCTACCTTCCTCTGTTCCAATACACCTATCTACCTCTGGGGAAAACCTTATGATAAGTGCTGGGGGTAAGAGCTGGTCCTTTAAGAACAGGGTATATATGAAGGGTGGGGTTTTCACCATTCAAAGTATAAAACGTGGTTCTCCAAGCTATAACCCCTCCTACAATGGGGTGTTAGAATTTAAAAATAGCGTCAGTGGCATAACAATTATAAATGAAACCTCCTTGGAGGACTATCTATTAAAGGTGGTACCCTCTGAAATGCCTTCCTCCTCTGCTCTAGAAGCATTGAAGTGTCAGGCTATTGCTGCAAGAACCTATGCGGTGTCAGACATGCTCTCAGATAGATTTGGCTCCCAGGGCTTTTATGTAGATGATAGTACTCAAAGTCAAGTCTATAATAATGTCCCGCCTCAACCCCAGCCAACCAAGGCAGTAAAAGAAACCTGTGGCATAATCCTAAGCTACAACAAAATGCCCATTGATGCCAAATATTATTCCTCCTCCTGTGGCCTGGGGGTAGACTTTAAAGACATATGGTTTAAAGGAGATGGCAGCAGCGAAGATAAGCCCTATCTCACCTATAATAATTACTTAACCCCTCCCTCTTCCTTACCTAAAAATGAGGAACAGTGGCTATCCTTCTATAAAAACACCACCCTTTCTGCCCTTGATAGTGCCTCTCCCTACTTTAGATGGAAGGTGCTTTTAAGCTCTGAGGAGCTTGAAAAGAGTCTGAGTAAAAGCCTTAAGGTAATATATGATAAAAAGCCTCAATTCATCTCTTTAATAAAGAACAATAAAACACTTAAGGAATATGAAAACCCTGAGGGCTTCATAGACATTAAAATACTTAGGAGAGGGGCCGGGGGTAACGTTATAGAGCTGGAGTTTATATTTAAAAATTTGTCCATTCGAGTGAAAAGTGATTACTGTGTAAGAAGTGCTGTTAAGCTTGGTATAGATTATACAGGTGTAGACAACCCCATAGTCCGCTATAAAGATAAGCCTTTAAACAATTCTTCTCTTCCCTCTTCATTTTTTTCTGTGGAAAAGCATGGAAGCGGCTTTATTATCTATGGGGGAGGCTATGGTCATGGTGTTGGTATGAGCCAGTTTGGAGCCATGGAGATGGCAAAGAAGGGAGCTGCCTGCGAAAATATACTAAAGCTCTATTATAAAGATGCGGTCTTTAGTAAGCTATATTAAAAAGTGATTGAGGTCTGCAGCGCTTGCGGCTTCTGCAGACCTTAATCACTTTTAGTCACTATCCCAGGGATATTCTATAGAAGGCATATCTTTCAAAGAATTAAAACCATATAGAACTGGTGGTATGAACAATTCAGTCTCTTCTTCCCTGGTCAATTCTGCAATCTTTGTTACGCCAACATAAACATCGGAAATTTTATACCAGGTAGCATAATCTACATTACCAGTCTTAGGCAATGAAAAAATCCCCTGGAAGGTCATTACAGCTTTTCTGGTTTCAGCACCATATATTCCGTCTACTGCTTGCTTAGGTATAGCAGGATAAGCTTGTGCGATTCTATTCAAATAGGTCTGCACTGTTCTTACAGGTATTCCTCTGCTGCCTAGAGTGAGTACGTATCCTGGATAGGACTTAGGAATTCCCTTTACCTTTTCTGCAGTGGTAAGGCTTAAATCTGGTCCATAAAAATTTTTAAGTATTTCATAGGGTGTCTTTCCCTGATCCCCAAGGTATTTGCTCCCCCATTGAGTGAGCCATCCTGGACATTTTACCTTTATTCCGTCACAGTACTGAGCTAGCAGTGGCTGCTTTGCATTGGGACGCTTCATGTAGGTTGAAAAAATGCCATCCACTATTCTGCTTATATTGTCATAGATATTTCTCCCATAATTAAAGGCGTGGTCAAAGGCGGTAGAATTTGTAATATCAAAGTTTTTACCCTTTCCTCTATACCACTCTGTATAAATTCTGTTTAAGGTAAAGGAGATAATACAATAGAGATTTGCTGTGATAGTGGTTTCTGGCCAGGTTGAAAATATCTCACAGCAGGCTACATTTTTAATATAATTCTTAAAGGGTACCGTGTAATTTGGTGCTGAATCATCATCTGGTCTTCCTGCATGAACAATTACAAATTCTGGCACCACTGGTTGAGCCAGCACCACTCCTCCTGTGGGTTTGGGAAGAGGCTTTTCCGGATCCTCCGGTATTTTTTCCGGATAGTTTCCCACTAAGGTATTTGCTAGTATGTCGATAATCCCTTCCTGCCTATTTTCTCCTCTCTGCTGCTTTGTCATGTTACAAATTTGGAGAGCTGTCCTTTCAGGGTATATCTGACAACCTCTTATCATAAGAGGAACATAGCCAGGAGCTTCTACTCTTAAATCATAGAGACTGTAGGGAATATTTTTAGAAGGTCTCTGTGAATATTCTGGTGGAGGTGCGTTTAGCTCTGTTTGAGCAGTAAGACCGGAAGAATCACTGCTTAGTGTTGCTTGCTGTGGTGAGGTTGATTCTCCAGGAGTATTGGTAATTGTAACCTTTGCCCCAGGTAAGGGTACATAGGTGTTTTCTTCTAGGGTTTGAACCTTTAATCCGCCTGTAAAGGCCATAAAATAAGCACTCCTCCAATACGTAGTTCATAATATAATATGATAGTTACATTAAAAAGGTGCCATAAAAATTATATCTTTAGTATCCAAGCTCCCTTAATATTTGTAGATAATCCAATATTTCTTCAGGTATAGACAGCGTTATGCTCTCTGAGGATTGTTCTTGTGCTTCTGCCCTTGAGGAACGTATATTTTCAAAGACCTTGGTCATATTTAAGGTCCCATAACCCCATTCAGGATTAGGATATACATCTCCCGGCCTCTGGTCTGTTCCCCTTACAATATAGCTGATTATCTTAGTTGAATATAGAGTTGGGTCTCTTTTTAAAACAATTCCCCACTGCAGTATAAGGGCCACAGCCCCAGTTAAAACTGCTGACGCCGCGCTGCTTCCTGATACAACTTGTGTTCCCCCTTGTGGCTTTGTGGTAAGCACTGAAACTCCTCCGCAGGCCACCTCTGGTTTTATCCTGCCAAGCCTTGTAAAGCCTCTCCCAGAGGCGGGAGCTAAGGTATTATTGTTTTGATTGTAATAGGAGCAGGTAATAATATTTCGTGCTGCAGCAGGAGAGGTAAGGGTAGTATACTGCGATGGATTTAAATATTCTGTACCAGGCTTTAAGAGAGCCTTCTGTGGAATCCAAGCATCATACCTTCCATCAACTATATAATCTCCATATAGCTTAAATTGCCATATGCCCTCTCTTATGCCCTCTATTTTAACACTTATTACCTCATCTCCTGATATTTCCTCTGGCATCTTATAAGCTACAATGATTCTGCTGCCCTCAAACACCAGCTTTATTTCTTCAGTTTGCTGAAGCTTTGCAGGTATCCTATCAATAGCTTCCCCAGAAGGTGACACTATGCCTAAGGAAATCTTATCTGGCCTATGGCCATATATGTCAAGGCTAAGGTTTTTCTGTTCCTTTCCCACCTTAAGCTCAATAATTTTAATGTCTCCAGCCTTTTGTATGGTTCCAGAGGTATGAGTTGCAGTGTCCCCTTCATTTCCAGTGCCTGTAACTATTGCAAGTCCCCTAATCTTTGTAAGATCCTCTGCATACCTTTCCAGCACGCTATTACCATCATGACCACCCTCGTTGGTACCAAGAGGAATATGAATTGAGGTGGGAGTGTTTAACTCCCTGGCCTTCGCAGCTATATATTTTAGTGCTAAAATCAGGTCAATACTGTCATATACAGGAACAGCAGGCTGGTCTATGCCTATATAGTCTAATAAAATCTTTTTTGCTGGCTTTAATTTCACCACTATAAATTCTGCGTCTGGTGCAGCTCCTACAAGCTCAGGGTTCTTTCCCCTGCCCCCCATAATTCCTGCCATGGCAGTACCATGACCTATTTCATCCTTGCTATTTACTATGCTGTAGGGATCTCCTCCAGCTTTGGAGGCAGCAATGGCCTTGTTTATATCTGCAGAGCTATACTCACTACCAAAGTTAAAGGCTGTGGGAGGCTTTCCTGTACTTTGACTCTGATCCCACATGGATATTATTCTTGTAGTGTCATCCTCCTTTGTAAATTCAGGGTTTAGGTAGTCTATGCCCGTGTCTATCATCCCTAAAATAACCCCTTGCCCTGTCAAATTCAAATACGGGTTTGAATGAAAGGGTAAAATATTTGCACTGCTTAATGGAGATACAGCATTTAAGGTATACACCGCAGGCTCATCTACATACACTATTCCCTTGGTTGCAGATGAAGCCAAATTTACCTTATCATTTCGGACCGTAATAACTGCATAGTTTTCGTCTAGAATAAAGGCACAGCCATACCCAGTACCCTTAAATTCATTTACAATATCTCCATCATACTCAATAATAAAGCTTTGGTATTCTTCTTTTAAATATAGCTCTGCACAGCCTATGGGTGTTCCTACCTCAACTAATTGCCTAGCTTCATAGTAGATTCCTCTACCAGTCATTTGAGTAGCTAAATCCAGTGCAGCCTTAACACAGGGTATACCGTAGCCCCAGAGGGGATTGGGATAATCAAGGGCTGGTCTATCCCTTTTTGCAGTCTTTATGAGAAAATACTTAAGCCTCTCCCCGTACATATATGGGTCTTTTCCTTCTACAATGCCCCATTGAATAAGCAGTGCAGCTAATCCTGCTATATGAGGACACGCCATAGAGGTACCCGTCAGTGCATCATAGCCTCCCCCCGGTATGGAGGATTCTATGTTCTCCCCTGGTGCTGCTAAATCTGGCTTGGTAGGCTGAGCTCCCTCTCTTCCTCTTCCTGAAAAAGGGGATAGTGCCCCTGTGGCATTGTTATAGCTTCCTACTGATATGACATTATCCACCGTAGCAGGAATGCCCAAGGTGTTAAAGGGATTGGGCTGCAAGAACTTAGTGTTTGGATTTAATCCTTCTGCTATGGGAAGCCATATATTATATCTGTTACCCTTGGTTGACTTTAAAGTTATTATTATGCTCCAGGTACCCTCAAGAAGAAATCCTTCAGGCGCTACAAGACTTATAATCACCTCACCATTTACATTAAAGGGCAGAGGCCCTGTATCATACAAGAAATACCTGTCCCTATCTAAATTCCCTTCCTTATACCCTTGAGCAATATCAATAGGGCCGCTTGTACGTCCAGCAGGATTTTTAATTTCTATACTTATATCATCCACCAGAGACTTATAAAGCTCTAGTACTATAGCCTGCTCCTCAGGGGCAATGCTCAAGGCTATGGATTGGCGTTCTTTTAACACGCCCCCCACATGATGTGCTCTGTCTCCTTCATTTCCTGAGGCCACCACAAAGCTCATTCTCTCAAGCCCTGACACCGTATTTATATATTTCTCTAAAAGGCTATTGCCATCATGGGCCCCATCGTTGGTGCTAAAGCTTAAGTTAATAACTAGTGGTTTTTTTAATTCTGCACTTTTATCTAGAAGAAATTTTATTCCCCTCATAAGCTGAGTACTCTTTCCTGAGTTTAACCTTCCTGGAGCAGTCATCTTAACCATGGCTATACTGCTTTCATAGGCCACCCCATAATAACGTTTATCTATATTTCCCCCAGCACAGGCTATTCCTGCCACATGAGTGCCATGTCCACTAAGGTCGCTTTCTGGCACAATAGATGACGGATTATTAGATTTTAGTGCTTTATCTATGTCACTGCTGTTCCAAACCTTTCCTCCAGCTGATAGATCATATATATAATCTATTCTAGTATTTCCCTCTGCTGTTCTAAAGGCTGGATGGGAATAGTCTATCCCCGAGTCAATAAACCCAACTAAAACCCCTTTACCAGAGAGTTTATATGCATCCCATGTTTCAGGCACACAGATATCTCGGTTGCTCTCAAAAAAAGAGGTATAAAGAGTCTTCGGCAGTTCAAGATATTGTATGGTGTTTATGGAAGCAACCTTGTCAATGTCTGAAATGGAAGCAGTTATTATACCAAAGCCAAAGCCTAAGGATTCAAATACTGCACCTAGAGCCTCCACTGCACTTTTGGTTTCAGCCTCACGATTTCCAAATAGGACCACAAGCTCTACTTTATCCTTTAGCATTTCCTCCTGACCGGAATATGAGATAAGCTTTTCTCTTATGCTTGCTGGCAGCTGTGATAATAAATTAAGGAGACCTCCCTTATTGTTCGTGAAAATCCCTCCACAAAAATATTCTATATTCATATTATGATGATTGCGATGTTTTGGTGAAAGCAAAAGCTTGTACGCGGTTTTAGCCATGTACAAGCTATCTGGTATTATAAATTAAATTGTACTCTCATTAGCCTTGCAATCACCTTAAAATCCTTTATGGATAAGGTCTCTGTTCTTAAGCTTCCTCTATTACTTAACAGAAGCACCTTGCTGCTATCTAGTACTTTAATCTGCCTAAGCTTTCTCTCTCCATTATGTTCTATAAGGCATATGGTATTGTTAGTAACTTCTCCTGTTATATGTGAGAGAGCTATGTCTCCAGGCATTATTCTAAAGCCTGACATATCCTCATCCTCTATGCTAAGGTAAAAAACCTTATCCTGGGCATAGCCTTCAATCTTATTGGATTGTAGAGGCATAAGCACAATTCCTACCTTTTCTGAAAGGTTATACTTTAATACAGGCACTTCCTTTAAGACCTGTCCAAAGGCTTCTCCCCAAAGCGGTTTAACTTCTTCATTTCCCCTTTTGTTATTTTGCCCTGGAATTTGCTTGTCAAAACTAGGAAGACTTTTTGCAGCCCCACTATCTTGGGACTCTTCTTCATAAGTCTGCTCCTCAAAGGCCATGGTGATATCATTTATATTTTTCCCAAGAACCTTAGAAATTCTCCCTATAAGCGCCTCATTAATAACCCTTCTGCCCTGCTCTACTTCGTTTATAAAGCCTTCAGACACTCCAAGCTTTTTGCCCAGCTGTTTTGCAGACATACCCTGCTCAATTCTTAAGCTTTTTATTTTTTCTCCTACCCTGTTCATGCCCTTACCTCCTTGCAAATTTACCTCTATGCAGACATTAAAACACTCCTCCTAAGCATTATAAGAGGAGTGCATACACTAATAATATTATTTGCCCTGTTTTTTGTACCATTCTCGCTCTTCTATAAGGTGTTCTATGAGCTCCTCCACAGTCCAATTAATAGAGGTAGGTGTTATCACTGCTAAAATAGGCATCTCTTTATACCCACTCTTTAGAGCAGTTATCAGCTTGTTTATATCCTCATCGCTGTAATTGTTTAAAAGTATTACTTTAGCTAGTGGAGCTGCACCCTTAAAAACACCTATTCGTTTGTTATCAATTATGTCTTTTACGGTCATTGAAAGCATATCATCCTCAATGATCTTATAGGCCGGAAGCTTTTTATCCTCTAACACCCCCATAAGAAGATGCTTATCCTCCTCTAGAAAGCCATATATATACGTACCCTTTTGGTTACTTAAGCTCATAATCTCACATCCTTTAAAGCTTTTTTGGTTCTGGGTAATCCACCCCAAAGGTTTCTACAGTTACCTCTTCCATAGTCTGTTCCTCATAAGGTCTATCTCTAAAGTCAGTCTTTGCAGACACTATTTCATCTGCAACCTCTTGCCCCTCTATTAGCTTTCCAAAGGCTGCATAGTTTCCATCAAGGTGTGGAGAATTCTTCACCATTATAAAGAACTGACTGCCTGCAGAGTCTGGGTCTGAAGCTCTTGCCATAGACAAAACTCCCTCTGTATGCTTTAAGCTATTTTTAAAGCCATTTGCATTAAACTCTCCCTTTATGGAATAGCCAGGGCCTCCTACTCCTGAACCCTCTGGACATCCACCCTGAATCATAAAACCAGGTATAACCCTATGAAATATTAGACCATTATAGTAGCCCTTCTTTATTAAGCTGATATAATTATTTACTGTATTGGGGGCTATCTCAGGGTAAAGCTCAGCCTTCATTATCTTACCATTTTTCATTTTAATAGTTACTATTGGATTTGTCATATTATTTCTCTCTCCTTTATGTAGAAATTTTAATACCTTAGGTTTTTTTACATGCCTTATATTTATATGTTTATTATCAATATTTTATCATTTTTTTCAATAGTTAAACATACAAAAAAACAAAAACCCGGCAAGCTGCCGGGCTATATTAAAAAGCTGTTCCTAATACCACTCTTCTATAAGCACTTTGATTTGATAGATTTTTAACACAAACATTGTCTATAATGTAATCTCTGCCTTTATCATAAAACAAGTCTGTGAATAGATTGCTAAAGAATGAGCAGTTTACTTTTGTAATTTCTGCAAAATCCAAGGTTATTGGCTGGTCTAAATTTTCCTTAATAACCTCCTTTAATATAATGGCGTCTTCCGGCTGAACTTCTCTTCCCACAATGTCCTTAACCAGTATATTTTTCATTTCCCTTCACCCCTATAATTAATAATTAAAATATTCTATCAATTTCTTCTGTCAATATTAATATAACAAAGCTCCTAGGGGTTTGTCAAGTATTTAACAATATATTTTGTTAAATTTTTAATAATCTAATAATCTATAGCTTAAATCCAATAAGTACTTGCTTTCTCCTGAATTATATATTTTAATTTCACCCTTTTCTCCAGCAGGTCTTAACATATTATTTCCCTCAAGCTGTCTTAATAGCTGCCTTGCAGTGCCCGCACTTCCATCTATAATCTCCACCTTAGACTTAAGCACCTTCCACAGGGATTTCTTTATAAAGGGATAATGAGTACATCCTAAAACGATGGCTGCTATATCCTTTTTCATAAAGGGAGATAACTTTTCCTCAAGAAATTTCTCCAGCACTTCTCCATCTAAAACATTGGCCTCAATAAGCTCCACCAGTCCTGCACAGGGTAGTGGCACTATGTCTGCCTTCTTTGCATACTGCTGCATGAGATTGTTAAACTTTCTCTCAGCCAAGGTCATAGGAGTTGCCATTATTATTATCTTTCCTCTTTTTTTCAGCTCCACTGCAGGCTTAAGTGCAGGCTCTATGCCTATAATAGGAAGAGGACTATAGGTATCTCTTAGTATGTCAATAGCTGCAGAGGTGGCTGTGTTACAGGCTACCACCACAGCCTTCACATCCTTTTCTACTAGAAAATCAACTGCAGCCTTACTAAGCTCTACAACCTCTTGTACCCTCTTAGTTCCATAGGGAGCATTTTTTGAATCTCCTAGATATATATAATTTTCTTGTGGCATTATGCTAATAGCTTCTTTTAATACGCTTATTCCACCTACTCCAGAATCAAAAAATCCTATTGGCTTATCAAAATCCTTCAAAGTAATCTCTCCTCACAATATATATAACGTTTCTCTAATAGCTCTATATAATAGTCTAATAATTTTTATTAAAAATACGCTTCACTAACTATTTTAATTTTATAATTTGCACAATTCAATATACTTTAGCATACATTGACAAGTTTTTATGATTGTAATAAACTAAATCTTATTTATTAGTTTAAAGCACTAAAGTATATGGTTTGATTTTACAGTATAAAAATAATTTACATACATAATTAAATAAATGGGGGAATAAAAATGATGGATTTACTTTACTGCATTCCTGGGGAAAAACACACTAAAGAGCTATTAAATTCAATCCTAAAAGAACATTGTGAGGTGAAATTTGTATCTATGGTAGGTGTGGACTTATCAGGTAACGATACTGATGAAAAAATACCTGTGAGCCTATTTTTAGAGGATATGAATAGTTTTTTAAAGGGTGGTGTACAAACTGATGGCTCCTCTGTTGCCCTTCCAGGCATAGCTAGCCTATCCAACGCAAAGGTTGACATGATTGCTGATCTAGAAGCGGATTGGTTTGTGGATTATAACTTAGAAAATATAGACCCTGAAAGCAATAAGCCTGTAGGTACCCTTAGAATACCCTGCTTTCTCTACCATGAAAGTAAGGCTGTAGACTCACGGTCTATATTAAAGAAAAGTACCAGCTATTTAGAAAATAAGCTATATGAGCTTTTTAAGGCTAATCCTGAATATCTAAACAGATATGACATAAGCCTTAAGGATATTGAGTGCCTGCAGCCTACTGCTGCAACAGAACTGGAATTTTGGGTGAAAACCCCTAATGATAAGGCTGTGGTAGAGGAATTAACCACCTCACAGGTGCTTCATGAGCAGTACTGGAAGAGTACAAAGGGTTCTGTAAGGACTTCCCTTGAGCAGGCTTTGATGGAAATGGAGCGCTATGGCCTAGAGCCTGAGATGGGTCATAAGGAGGTAGGAGGAGTTAGAGCTAAACTAGATGCCTCTGGAAACCTCACCCATATCATGGAGCAGCTTGAGATTGATTGGAAGTATAGTGGCGCCATGGAAGCTTCTGATAGAGAGCTTATAGTAAAAAAGATAGTGCGGGAAACCTTTAGAAAAAATGGCCTGGACGTGACCTTTTTGGCTAAGCCTATAGAGGGGGTTGCCGGCAGTGGAGAGCACACTCACGTTGGAATAACACTAAAATTAAAGGATGGTAGAAGGATTAATCTATTCACAGCTACAAAGGAGCATTTTATGAGTCCCATTGGTTATGGTGCCATTATGGGAGTGCTAAAAAACTATGAGGTGATAAATCCCTTTGTGTCTCGCTCTAACGATTCCTTAAAAAGACTAAAGCCAGGCTTTGAGGCTCCTGTTTGCATCGTTACCTCCCTTGGTCACAATGTTAAGCTCCCCTCAAGAAACAGAACTGTGTTATTAGGACTCATAAGAGACTTAGACAATCCATATTCTACCCGCTTTGAGCTTAGAGCTCCAAATCCCCATTCCAACACCTATCTGGTGCTTGCCTGTCTATTTATGGCTATTGCTGATGGCATAGAATATGCACTAACATCTCGTAAGGATGAGGATGAGCTTCTTTCTGAATTGTCCAAGAATCCTTCTGAGGAAGCTTGCTATTTGGAAAAATCTCGAGCTTACAGAAGTGAGGAGGATGTGTTTGAGTATTATACAGAGGAGGAAAGAGAGAGTTTCTTTGGCAGAGCACCCTCCACTGTATATGAAAACCTAAGTGCCTTTTCAAAGTATCCTGAAAAGGTGAAGGTGCTGACTAAGGGAGAGGTATTCTCAGAAAGGCTTATAGAAAGCTTTAGGCTAGGTGCAGAAAAGAAGTGGCTCACAGAAATAATAAGCAGAATTATTCCAAATTATGCAGAGGAGATAAGAAGCTTTAAAATGCTTCACTCTCTAGATAAAGCTCTTGACCTTGATGTATCCTCTTGGATGTCCATAAATGAGCTAAGGCACTACATTATGAAGGATAGCTACAAAAGGAAAAGCCTCTTTACAAGAATAAAGGAGGCCTCAGCTTCTGGTGATTATGTACTAGTTTCTAATCTTCAGCTTGAGCTTGAGGAAAAGATGGATACTCTTCGCAGTCTTTACTGTTCCTATAAAAAAAATCTACTAGATATTTAAAAAATCGCCTTGGGCGCTTTCGCTATAGAACCCTAACTTACGTGTTTGAGCACCTTCCTTTATAAATTCTATAGAATAAAAAATAAGCTTCCCTGATAAGTGCAAATTTATCAGGAAAGCTTTTATTATTACTTTACTATAGGTCCATATATTTTATCATCAAAGGGTAATTCTACAGAGCCTATCTCCTTTAGTGTACTTAAATCGCAAGCACGTATTTCTCCAGAGCCAATGCAGTATAAGGTATTGTCTATATATATTAGTCTTTCTATATTCCCGTAATAGTACCCAGAGTTCTTCATCTGGTTGCTTAAAAAGCCTTTAAGCGTAATCCCGCCCTCAAGACTAATATTATAAACCGCAGCACCAGTCTTTACAGTTTGATAATTATTATCACTTGTAGTAACTGGAAAGGCCAGCAGATTTTTCTCTCTTGAGAAAAGCAATGCCTTATGATTGTTTAAGAGCTCTGAGTAGGAGCCCCTCCCTCCTATGGTCGCTGTATAAAGCTGTCTTGGATTTTTCATATCACTTACATCAAATAGTGCTATCTTTATGCCTTTAGTTATATATCGCTCTACTCCAGCTTCCTTTATTGTCTCAGTATCCATACCAAAGCCTATAATATGCTTATCATCATAGGGGTGAAGATAATTGCTAAACCCAGGAATCTTAAGCTCTCCTAGTATCTTAGGCTCTGAGGGTTGCGATAAATCTATGGCAAATAGGGGGTCTGTGTTCTTAAAGGTCACCATATAAGCCCTGCTGCCCATAAATCTGACAGAGTATATCCTCTCACCTGGTGCAACATTTTCAATCTTTCCAACAACCTTCATATCCCTGTTTAAGACATATAGGTTATTGTTCATGGCTGTATTCATATCACTGCTGCTTACAGTATTGCCCTCCCTGCCCTTAGTAGTAATAAAGGGAACTACAGTGGTGGCTACACGAAAGTATTCTCCATCCTCATCCATGGAAAATTGGTTTAACAGGTAACCTGGTACACTACCGCTAGACTTATATACAGCCTTACCTTCCTCTAGAGCCAATCTATAAAGCATGGTCTTCTGAATAGATGGTGTGTTCTTAGTATCAGTATTTCTTACTATGCCAGATACATATAGATTGTCCTGAGACATATATACACTCTCGCTGCTGCCCATTACACTGTTTACTATAGCCTGTTCTCTGCTATTTGCTATACTTAATGAGGAAATGATAATAAAAGCTGGGTTCACAGTTTCAGGACAGTAATTTATCTTATCTAAGGATAGGGACCTTTCCTCAAACTCTGAGGCAGAATCCCTATATTTAGGTAGTATCTGAGGCTCTGGCCAATTAACATTAACATATTTATTTGTAATTACGTATACTCTGTCCTTTAATAGTCTTGCACTCACATATATTCCTTCACTTTCGAAGGTTCTTTCAATTTTGCAGGAGCTCTTATCACTGATATCATAGGTTTTTACCAAGGTGTTTCCATAGCCCATATAGATATCTGCCTCAGGCACAAAAGTCCCACCTCCCAGCGGTGAAGACTGAGAGGTTTCAAGCTTTCGTCCTATAACCACAAGTTTATTTTGATATACAAACATTTCCAATGGGTAGCAATCCTTTTGCTCTAGAGCGCTTATTATCTTAAGCTGAGCTGCGGGTTTAGCTTGTGCTATATATATGCCGCTACCTCTTATGCCATAAATATACTCCCCGTCGGTAATTATCCTATCCCCCTCCTCTACCCCCTCCACCTGATTGTTTGTAGTGGAGTAGTCTCGTACCTTACCAGTATCTTGGTTAGAATTTTTGGGTTTCTCTAAGCCCATTGCAGTATTCTCTCTGTTGCCACCTAAATCTCTATTTTCAGTATTAAACTCTTTTAATAGCTTCTTAAGATTAGACATGGTTCCTATGGTAGGCAGGGTTTTAAGGGTAGAGTCACTATTATCAGCCCTTGCTAAAAGATTGTGGTTAAAACTTCCTCTAAAGAAAAACAATGAGCCTCCTACTAAAATGAGAGCACAAGCTGCAGCTACTCCCATTATTTTTCTCCTTTTAATAAGCTTCCCTTTTTTAATACCACTTTCTATAGCAAAATCCAGCTCCTTTGGTATATTTATATGCTCATATTGTGATTTTAAAGTCTTCAACCTTTTATCCTCCTCCATTAGCTTTCCACCTCTCCCATATCAATTTTTAATTCCTTTAAGGCCTTGTAAAGGTATGTCTTTACGGTACCCAAGGGACAATCCATAATTTCTGATATCTCCTTTAGGGTATGATCCTGAAAATATTTTAATATAACCACTGTTTTATATTTATTCTCTAATCTACATACTGCCCTTCTTAAATCTATTATTTCCTCAGAAAATTCGCTATGCACGCTTCCTTTGTCCTCAAGACTTTCAAAAATAACAACCTTCTTCTTTTTTCTTAAGAAATCCATAGAAGCATTTATCAATATTCGCGTAAGCCAAGTAGAAAAGAATTGGGGCTCCTTCAGTTTTTTAATGGATATGTAAGCCTTATATATAGTTTCTTGAACAATGTCTAATGCATCCTCTTCACTGCCTGTGTAAAAAAAGGCAGTCCTGTAGAGCATCTGCTTTTTTCCCTCCACCAGCTCATAGAAGGCATTATCTTCTCCTCTTTGAGCCTTATTTACTAATTCAACAACTTCCATATCCTTCTTCCTTTCAACCTTGATACTAGTTAGACGTAAAATTTAAGGAAAAGGTTTTATAAAATGAAGCCCAAAATAAATATTTTTATAAAAAAAGTCCTTGATGAGTTATCCTCACCAAGGACTTTTTAAATGTCATAATTAATAATCTCTAAGATTATAGCTCTTTACAAGCATTTCCTTTTTATTGTTTATAGGCTTCCATATTTCAATGCGATCCACCAGGGCCATGTTGTTAAAGCCCTCCTTTTTCGCTGCGTTACAGGCTGCCACATATTCGCTAGAGGACCATTCCCTAATGGCATAATTTGTATTGGCAAGTGCTATATGTAGATCCCAATTGTCAATGTTTTGCCTTACATTAAAGCCATGAAGCTTAAGGGTTTCATTAAAAATTCTAGCAAATCTAATTATATAGCCCTTGTTTTCCACCTTTAGGTTTACAGACTTATAGGGCGGGTCAAAGCATATAACTCCACTAGTTTCCACCTTAAACTTTTTATAGGGTCTTAATATGTCTCCCACTATTCTCTGTAATTTTTCCAGATCAGGATCCTCAATTACCTCTAAGGTAATGTGCATCGTGGGAATGTTTTTATATATTTTATATTTATTACAGAGCCTCTTTTGAAGCACCTCCATTTTTGAATATGATTCTTTGTCAAATACTGCAACAAGATAGTACTTCATAGTTCTCCCCCAAACATAAAATCAGTTCTGTAAAGTTATATGGACATTGCTCTTGTAAAGCCTAGGAAATGCAATAAGTTTACCAGACAAATTAATCCCCCGTGAAAGGAGAAGAGCAATGAACAAATCAAAAATACAATGTCATATGTATTGTATTATAACATACTTTCCCCTTCACAGTGCAAGTAATTTACCTGCAAAAATTTAGGAGTATAAAATTATCCTTTCAATTAAATACTATTAGTGCAGATAAGAACATTGGAAGGTTATTCCACTAGAGGATTATTCCATTGATTTTAATATACTGCATATTATTATGAAGGAGGTGACATTATGCATCACAATTCAAGTATAGGATGTAACGTATCTGAATGCAAATATCACTGTAAGGAAGATAACTATTGTACTTTGGACAAAATTCAGGTGACTAAACACAGTGCCATGGCTAACAGTGTAGAGTGTACAGACTGCGGAAGCTTTAAAAAAGACTAGTTTTATAGTAAGGCTAAAAGATGATAATTATCCATGAGCTCCTTTTTTGCATTCATGCTAGGTTAAAGCTTAAGCAAAGATGTATAAAGAGGAGCTGATTTTATAGAGTATTCTTTTAGAGTATTCATTATAGAGTCTTCTTTATAGAGTCTTCTTTATAGAGTCTTCTTTATAGAGTCTTCTTTATTATTATACAGATATTGGGTATTTTTATTGCCTATATTTATTCACAACCTAATAAATAGTAAAAAAATCAATAATTATCCAAAGTATTTTTGTAAATACCTACTTAAAATAAGTTTTATTTATGCTATAATAAGTAAAGATATTGTGAATTATATTTTTTTAAGCTAGAATACTACATTAACATAAATAATTAAAGTAAGGATGGATGAGGGGATGGAAAAGTTTGTTATAAAAGGTGGAAACAAACTGAACGGCACCATTGAAATTAGCGGAGCTAAAAATGCCGCTGTGGCAATTATCCCTGCTGCTCTAATGGCAAGCCGAGGTTTATGTACCATTGATAATATCCCAGATATAGAAGATGTTCATTGTTTAGAGAGAATTATTGAAGGTCTAGGATGTAAAATTATAAAGCATAAGAATAGTGTAACTATAGATAGTACTTCTATGACTAGTGTAACTGCTTGTACAGAGGATGTAAGACACATGAGAGCCTCCTATTATCTCATAGGAGCTCTTTTAGGGCGTTTTAAAGAGGCACATGTAGATTTACCTGGTGGATGTCCTATAGGTGTGAGACCAATAGATCAACATATAAAAGGCTTCGAAGCTCTTGGAGCTACAGTTACAATCCAGCATGGAGCAGCTTTAGTTAAGGCAGAAAAGCTTGTAGGTGCCAGTATTTTCTTTGACGTGGTAAGTGTTGGTGCTACCATTAACGTAATGCTTGCAGCAACCTTTGCTGAAGGAACTACTACCTTAGAAAATGTAGCTAAGGAGCCTCACGTTGTTGACGTAGCTAACTTCTTAAACACCATGGGAGCAAACATAAAAGGAGCTGGAACAGACGTAATAAGAATTACAGGTGTAAAAGAGCTTAATGGCTGCTGCTATAGTGTTATCCCTGATCAGATAGAGGCAGGAACCTTTATGATAGCCTCTGCAGCCTGTGGCGGAACTGTAACTATAAATAATATAATCCCAAAGCATATGGAATCTATAACTGCCAAGCTTATCGAAGCTGGAGTTAAAATTACTGAATATGGTGAAAGTCTCACAGTTTGCTCTGATGGAATTTTAAAAGCAGTAAACATAAAGACTCTTCCCTATCCTGGCTTCCCTACAGATGTTCAGCAGCCCATGAGCACTCTGCTCTCTATTGCTAATGGTCGAAGTATTGTCACTGAAAGCATTTGGGAAAGCAGATTTAAACACGTGGACGAGTTGAAGAAAATGGGAGCAAATATTAAGGTTGAAGGCAGAACTGCCATCATTGACGGTGTGGATAAACTTACTGGTGCCATTGTAAAAGCCACAGATCTAAGAGCTGGAGCTGCCATGGTACTAGCCGGTCTTATTGCAGAGGGCATTACTGAGGTAACTAGTATAGACCATATTGATAGAGGTTACCCCAATATAGAAAATAAATTTAAGCTGCTGGGTGCAGATATAGAAAGAGTTAAATAGCCTCTTTAAAGCTATTTTTAGGAAGGAGATAGAGGTACTTTGAAATTTTGTTCTCTATACAGTGGAAGCAGCGGCAATAGTATTTTTGTCTCTTCCAACCATTGTAATATATTAATAGACGCAGGAATGCCTGGAAAGGCTATTGAATCCGCATTAAACAGTATTGGACAAACTGCAGGAAACTTGGATGGTATTTTTATTACCCATGAACACTCTGATCATACCAAGGGAGCAGGTATTATCTCAAGAAAGTATGATGTACCCATTTATGCCAACGAGCTTACCTGGAAGGCCATGTCTAAGTCTCTTGGTAATATTAAGGAACACAATGTTAAGATTTTAGATAGCAGAAGTTTAAACTTAAGAGATATGGATATAATTAATTATCAGATTCCACATGACGCAGTATCTCCTCAAGGTTATGCCATACATAGTGAAAATAAGAAGGTTTGTATAGCAACAGACTTAGGGTTTTTTGCACCTCATCTTAAAGATGTACTTGCTTCTGCAGATTTGATATTGTTAGAGTGTAATCATGACATTGAAATGCTGAAATTTGGTCCCTACCCTTACGTGCTTAAAAGAAGAATTCTAAGTGACGTGGGGCACTTGTCAAATGAGGCCTGTGGTCATGCTATAGTTGAACTCATGAATGAAAAGAAAAAGCATGTCGTTCTGGGGCATCTTAGTAAAACCAACAACTATCCAGAGCTTGCCTATCAAACTGTTGCAAACATTCTTTCAAGTAAAGGCATTGTTCTAAACAAGGATATAGTGCTTTCCCTTGCTAAAAGGGATATGCCAAGCAACTTTATTGAATTTTAAGGGTAAGGTGAAGTTATGAAAAAGATAGTGTCTCTTGTATTGGCATTTATGATACCATTATCATTAGGTGCCTGCAAAAAAGAGGTAAATCAAAGTAAAGCAAATATGGAGAAGTTAAAAACTGTTTCTCTCCCAGGAGAAGATGAATCCTCTCTACAGCTTAAGCTATATTTTGACAGTAGTAAGGATGAAAAGTCCTCAGAGATAGCAGCAGAGGATAGAAATGTGAAAAAGGAAGAGCTTTTGGGTGAGCTTATTATTACTGAGCTAATAAAGGGGCCTTCCAGAGTAAGCGGCCTAAAGCCTGTGCTTCCATCAAAGGCAAAGCTTTTAGGGTTTTCAATAAAAGATAATATAGCTTATGTAGATTTTTCACCAGAGGCTTCCTCTCCTATGACTGCAAAGAAGGAGGAAATATGTTTGAAGGCCATTGCCTCCTCCCTCACTCAGCTGCCTTCAGTTAAAAAGGTAAAAATCCTTATAAACCATGGAGATATAAAGTCCTTAGGAGGACATTATGATATGTCAAAGCCCTTTTCTGTTGAGGATATTCAACCTCAATAGAACACTTTGTTGATATTTTTATACAATTGTTCTATAATAATAAATTATAATTTACTTCATAAGCAAAAGGAGAAAGACTATGAGTTTATATACTGAATGGAATGACAAGGTTGTAGAAATAGTAAGAGTTAAAGGAGAAGCTGGTTTTTGGCAGGAATACGGTGGTATAGAGCAAAGCATCTATGAACAGATTCTGTCAGACTATAAAGAAAAGGTAAGTGGCACTGTAAGTGAGCTTGCTAAAAAATACGATGCTCCTCTTGTATTTTTTATAGGTTTCTTAGATGGTATCAATGATAGTTTAATAGCTTCTTTAGATGTAGAAAATCTTTCAGAGGATACTCAAATTGAGTTAGACATCGACCTTGAAAAGCTATATTTCAATATGTTAGATGCAAAGGCTGACTACCTCTATGAACTTTCCCAATGGAATTCCATATTCTCTGATGAAAAGAGAAAGGAAATACAAAGAGCGTGGAGAGCTTCCAAGACTGTAGTAAATGAAAATAAAATCGGACGAAATGATCCATGCCCCTGCGGCAGTGGAAAAAAATATAAAAAGTGCTGCGGAAAATAATTAATAATTAATGGCAGCCATATGAGTTATAACTTATTGATGTAAAAACGTTATTAAAAGAATCCTTAATTTTAGGATTCTTTTTTTATATGTAATAATGTACAATAACAAGTGAGATAGTGACAAGTGGCAAGTTGCAAGTCGGCAAGGGACAAGTGGCAAGGGACAAGTGACAAGTTAAGAGTGAAGAGGGACAGGTGGCAAGTGGCAAGTCCGCAAGTTTGGGAGGGACAAGTTATATGTTAAAGTACTTATTACAGGGGCTTTTGCTGGGCTTTGCTTATGTGGCTCCCATAGGAATGCAAAATCTATATGTTATCAATGCTGCTGCACGAAAGAAGAAGACTAAAGCCTATCAGGTGGCTCTCACCACAGTGTTTTTTGACATCTCTTTAGCCCTTTCCTGTTTCTTTGGAATTGGTTTTTTAATTGATAGATTCCCAGTATTAAAGGGTGCAGTGCTACTGCTGGGCTGTATAGTAGTAGTATATATTGGAATTTGTCTTATTCGCTCCTCCTCAGGGGTATCCGACAGTGTGGACATGGATAATTCACTATTTAAAATCATCAGTCACTGTTTTGTAGTAACTTGGCTAAATCCCCAAGCATTAATAGATGGCTCCTTACTTCTCGGTGGCTTTCGTGCTTCCCTACCCCAGGATATGTCTAGGTATTTTATTATAGGGGTATGCATAGCTTCCTTTCTGTGGTTTACCTCACTAACTACAGTGGTTTCCTTGTTCAGAACAAGATTTAACAACAATATATTAAAGTGGATCAATATAGTCTGTGGAACCATAATAATTTTCTATGGATTAAAATTAGGCTATTCCTTTATCCAAGTGATTCTTTAGAATCCTCAGCTTGAGGATTCACTTTTTTTCAGTTATATATGTTAAAATTAAGTGAGATATTATTTGTATAACATTGCTAAAGAGGAGTTAGACACTATGAATATAACCATTATTACCGTAGGAAAGCTTAAGGAAAAATACCTAAAAGAAGCTGTAAGCGAGTACTCCACTCGCCTCTCCCGATACTGCAAGCTAGATATTGTAGAGGTGGTAGACGAAAAAACTCCAGACAATGCCTCGGAGAAGGTGGAGGAGCAGATTAAGCACAAGGAAGGCGAAGGCATATTAAGGCATGTTAAGGATAATATGTACCTAATTGCCATGGACTTGAGAGGAAGCATGTTGAGTTCGGAGGAGCTGTCAGAATTTATAGAGGAGCTTGGTGTTAAGGGTGAAAGTAACCTGGCCTTTGTAATAGGAGGCTCACTAGGACTTTCAAAGGATGTGCTAAAGAGAGCAAACTATAGGTTGTGTTTCTCCAAGATGACCTTTCCCCACCAGCTTTTTAGGGTTATGCTTTTAGAGCAGATATATAGAGGCTTTAGGATTAGCAACGGGGAACCGTATCATAAGTGATGCTCCAAATCTTTGATTTGGTCAGCAGAACTTACCCAGCGAACGAATGTGAGTCGGGTTTCCTTTAAGTAAATGAGGTTTTTGTTAAAATTGGATAAATATATGGTAATCTATAATTTCTATTAAAATAGACCTTATGGGTAAAATCAGCATTATACAACAGACTTCATGTGATATATTTAGTGATACTATTAGTCTTATTAAAGAAATAGAATTAGGGAAACAGGAATAGTAATATATGATAAATAATTAATCTATTAGCTTGGAACTAATAAAGCCTTCCTCCGCATATGGATGTGATTATGTAATATTATGTAATGGAATAAGTTGACAATATAAGTAGATATTAATAAGATAATTTTGTTAGAAGGGTTATAAGATATTCCAAATAAACTCTTAGAAAGGTAAGCAAATTATGAATGATGAAAGAGAGAAATTAATACTTGATTTAACAAGGATTAGAGATAATAAGGATTGTATAAATCCAGATGAAAACATACATAATTATGTTGACTTAATGCTTAAATACATTGGAGATACCAATTTTGAACTTCGTGAAAGATTAATTGTGAGCATGATGTGTAATTGGATCATAGATGATTATGTCACAGAAGAAGATATTAAAAAAATATTTTACACTGTAATTAGTGAAGAAAACTTATTACATGGAATTGGAAAAGAGAATGATGATTCTGTTTATACAAGGAGTTTTTCTGTACTACTTGCAGCATGTGTTTTGTTTAAACATTTACAAAAGAGTATTTTTAAACAGGATGAATTTGTTTTTATTAAAGATAAATTAATAGAATATTATTCATTGGAGAAAGATTTCCGTGGATATGATCTGAAAAACGGATGGATTCATACTGCTGCTCATGGTGCAGATGCACTGGGAGAATTGGCCCAATGTATAGAAACAGATGAATTAGTTCATAAAGAAATTTTAACAGTAATAAAAAAGGTTATCTTAAATGAGGGATATTTATTTACCAGATTAGAGGACGAAAGTATTGCTACAACAATTACTAGAATACTTAGTAGAGGTTTAATCTCTCATCAATATTTTATAAATTGGTTAGAAGAATTATGTACTTGCTCACCAAATTTTGAAAATTGGGATAAGGAATTAAGCTCATGTTCCTCTACAAAGAATTTTTCTCCTATACCATATACAAAGTATAATAATATAAGAAACTTTATTCGTTCCTTATATTTTAGATTAATACATGAGAAAGATAAATCAGACATAACTGATGCTTTAATAGTAATTGAAAAAAGATTAAATGCCTTTATTGAAGATTAATTTATCTATTGTTAAATCGTGAAATGCGATTCTACTGTAGGCAGTCCTGCGTCAGAGAGGAAGTATATCGATCAAGATCAATGAAGAAAAAATTAAAAGCATTTTGCAGAGTATTAATTGGAAAACCTCATTTAGGATTAGTTACGGAGAACCGTATCACAAGTAAATGCGAAGATTGCCCGGAAGCAAGTTGTATAAATGTTTCTGGGTTTTTATATCTATATTTCCATCCGAAATTTCATAAGCAACTGAAAGGCTAGTAGACTGGGAATAAGGTTTAAATTCAAGAGCTCTACGCAGCGTAGGTTGCTATAAACTTATTAAAATGATAGCGTTTTATCATCAGATATTTGGGTACGTGGAGGTTCTCATGGATAATAAAAAGATAGGTGCATTTATAAAAGATTTACGAATCAAGCAAGGGTTGACACAAAAGCACCTTGCTGAAGTGTTAAATGTAACAGACAAAGCTGTTTCCAAGTGGGAAACAGGAAGAGGAATTCCGGATATTTCACTGTTGGAGCCATTGAGCATTGCCTTGGGTATAAGTATAGGTGAATTAATGAATGGTGAAATAATTAATGCAGAAGATATTGCCATTAAATCAAATGAAGCTATTAGAAGTACAATAGATCTTTCAAATAGAGAAATCAAACGTAGTAGGAAAAATATTCTAATTTTTGGCATATCAGGATTCTTACTTGTACTATCATTTTTGTTCTTAAGAGATGATAGCAGCTGGAAATGTATATATTCAGTCATTGCTTTGCTGATTTTATGTGTAGGTGTATTTATAACTTCCGATAAGAGAAGGGTAATTAAAGCAATTGCTGTGTTTATTATAGGAATGTGTTTATATCAGTTGATGGACATAAATAATGTAATAAATTTTCACAAACCTCCAATATATGTTTATAGCATTGAGACAAAAGATACTACGATAATTTACAAGTCTATATTTTACAATGTGTATAGATATAATAGAGATTCAGCCAAAGAATACTATGATATAAGTTTACTTAAAAAAGAAAGGTAATAAAAGAGAATACTTGGGAAAGGATTAGTACAGCAGTATTCTTTAATTCAGCCTAAATGATATAATTATGAATATGACACTTAATTGAATAAGGAAATATTAAGCTTAAGGAGAAGGTCGAATGAAAATATCTCGTGAATGCATTCACTGCCTTGCCAGGCAAGCGGTGGAAATTGCTGAAGAAGCAACAAGCAATATTGTCATGCAAGAAAAAATAATCAAGAAGTCGCTGGAAGAATTAGCAAAAATGGATTTCAATGAATCAGCGCCGGAAATAGCTTTTAGGATGCATCAACATGCTAAGAATGTTACCGGTATTAATGATCCATATATAAGGTTGAAGGAACAATATAATGAAATTGCTAAAAAGATTTATGAGAGAATTAAAGAGGAAAAATGGTTAGATAAGGCGGAGGACCGCTTTGATATGGCTTGCAGGCTGGCTATTGCAGGAAATATTATTGATTTTTCGGTTGGACTGAAGCTGGAGCAATCAGATATTGTTAAATCAATTGAGGGCAGTATCAAGCATGACATTTTTGGCACAGGAACAATTGCCCTGCGTGAAGCAGTGGAAAGGGCAAAGAATATTATGTATATTGCTGATAATTCCGGTGAAATCATGTTTGATAAGCTGTTATTGGAGAATCTTCCGATAAATAAGGTTACCTATGTGGTAAAGGGTGGTCCAATAGTTAATGATGCAACTATGCACGATGCAATAAGTACAGGAGTTGCAGACCTGGTAAAAGTTATTGATAATGGGCATTCGGCACAAGGGACAGTATTGAAAGACTGCTCAAGTGCATTTAAAAATGAATTCAACAAAGCAGATCTTATTATTAGCAAAGGGCAGGCGAATTTTGAAACGTTGAGTGATATTAAAGATAAGACGATATTTTATCTATTGCGGGCAAAATGTAGGTCAGTTGCTGCTGCCATCGGGTGTAACCAAATGGACTATGTTCTTACAGGTTGCTAGCAAATATAAGTGACAGGCTCATAACTTATGAGTTTTATATAGAAAGGAATAAACTTGCCCTATAATGTTGCAAACTTTGATGAGAGACAAAAAATCGCATTTGATAGCGATACAGTGAACCTTACCATAAATGACACAGACATATCTGTTAATGCTGAAAACTGATATGTGTTGCTTTTGTAAACACAAAAGCGTACAAATAGTATGTGGAAGAGTGATTGGCAATGGCAAAAACAACAAATCTCTATGTAAAGTTTGAATCGGGACTTAAGAAACAGGGAGAATTAGCTTTAAGACAATTGGGTATTCGAGTATCTAACGTAGTAAATATATTTTTAAAACAGGTTGTTATACAGAAAGGAATTCCTTTTAATGTTAAGCTTCCTGCCATAAACCCTATAGTATTTTTAGACTTAACTGAAATAGAGCTGAATAAAGAATTAGAAAAATGATATGCTAATTTCACTTTGGGAGATACAAAATTGTATTAACAAAACAATATGATACTGACTTGAGGGGTATCTATGAATATATTGCATTTTCATTGTTTGAGTGTGAAACAGCCGCTAGACAATTGGATAGAATTGAAAAGGGCATATTGAGCCTAGATGAAATACCAGAAAGATTTCGTGTGTTTGAAAAAGAACCGTGGTATAGAAGAGGGCTTCGATAAATGCCCGTAGATAATTTGGTTGTATTCTATATTTCAAATGTTGAAGATGAAACAATTAGCGTTATCCGTATTATGTATGGAGGAAGGGACATTAATAAGCAGCTTAAAAAGATTAATCAGTAATTATATATAGGTAAGGACACAACTCATATAGCATCTACCAGCGTAGGTGCTTTTTTTATAAGTTATAAGGAAAGGTTGATTTTCTCTGGATATGGATAAGTGCCAGCCTCATCAGATAATATACTAATCAAATGTTATATCTAATATCTGATGAAGGCTGTTATGCCATCTCCTGTTATATGTACAAAGTTTTTTAAAATGATAAGAAAGCGATTAAACATAGAATAGCAGTAACGATTGAAAACACTGATACTATCTTTGCCTCATGCCAGCCGGATAGTTCAAAAGAGTGATGTATAGGTGCCATTTTAAATACACGCCTTCCGGAAAGCTTAAAGGCAGTTACTTGAATAATATCTGATAAAACCTCAAGAACATATATGCCTCCGACAATAACAATAATCAAAGGGGTCTTAAGTATGATAGCTGTAGTTGCAATTATTCCTCCAAGTGCTAAAGCGCCAGTATCCCCCATAATTATTTTGGCTGGATAAGAATTAAACCTTAAGAACGCAAGCAAGGCACCAGACAAGGCCCCGCAGAAAATTGACAAAGAATAGTGTCCCATACCGAAGCTTACCAATGCAAAAAATGTCATGACTAGCAAAGTTACAGATGCGGCCAAGCCATCAAGCCCGTCAGTTAAATTTACTCCGTTAGTTGTTGCCGTATAAAAAAATATAATAAAAGGGATATAAAATACTCCTAAATTAATCATTCTACCTGCAAAGGGAATCATAATAATTGAGCCGATTGAAGGATTCAGATAAGCATACATTGAAAAAATGCTTGAGACAGCAATAAGCAAAAATAGCTTCTGTTTTGAAGTCAAGCCTTCATTTTTCTTATGAAGCTTCTTCATTCCATCATCAAGGAAACCAATAAATCCAAAAGCTAGAGATGAATAGACCACAAGCATTACTTCTTTATTTGTTCGTTGTGTGAAAATTAATATTGTAATTATGGAAGCAAAAATAAATATAATACCACCGAATGTTGGGGTACCAGTCTTTATATTATGGCTTTTCGGACCATCCTCACGAATATTTTGTCCTAATTTTAAATTTTTCAGTACAGGGATAATAAGGAAACCTGTTACTGTGGCAATTACAAAGCTTAACAAGACAGAATAAATAACACTGTTCATTATATACACCTTTCTTAAATATTATTTGATTCCTTTAAAGTCAAAAGTTTTTATTATGCTAGTCCACTTCCTTCCTCGGTAGTTATTAAAAATGTTTTTTAAGTTTCATAATTATGGTAGTGTATTGGCGATAATGTTACAATGATTATATAAAGATATCAAATATACTTGAAAAAGATAAAATTTAAACTTGAATTAAATTCAACTTTTTATATTATTATTGTTAACAAACATGAGGTGATAAAATTGAAAAATGATTTATATGGACTTGATAAAATCGATGAGAAGGTTAAATCAAAGCTTGCCTATATTAAAAGTAATACTGACATTAATACTAACCATCTAAATGAAGTAAAGTTCTTAAAAAATACCATATATGAAAAAACTTCCTGCATATTCGTGCATAATTTAAAAAGGTTGATACAGATAGAAGGAACTCAAAAGAATCTTGCCAGAAAAATTGGATTATCGGAGGATCTATTATCGAAGTATAAATCTAGCGAAGCCTTTCCTTCTATCGAAACGTTAATATATATCTGCCAGGTTTATAACATAAGTTTGGATAAGTTAATTGGAACACCATTAAGTGTATCTGATTTTGAAAAGCTGATGGATAAACAAGAAATGGATGTTTGTATATTTGAAGAAAAATACTATGTATATTTTCTGGTGACTAATCTAAATAGAGAAGGCGCCATACATGAAGGGATTTTTGAAATCAATGCCGATTATGTGATATTTAAGATTTTGTCAAATGATGAGATAATTAAACAATTTTCAGGTACCTGTACTATTGAAGAAAAGCTTATAACATTTGATATGAGAGATTTGAATTATGGTACTGCTTTCATAAATATGATCAAGCCAAACATTAATAAAAATAAGTATGTAGGAGGATCAGCACTTCTTATGCTGCCGTCAGATGCAAACAGCAAACCCTGCGCTCAAAAGATTATATTTAGTAAAATCAAACTGGACAGAAATAAGCATTATAATGATTTAAAAAAGCTATTAAGCTTTTATATCGATGGTGTAAGCCTAGAACACCTGAAAATATCTCAAAGTGAGGATGAAAGTGCATATAATTTTCTTATTAAGCTTCTTCAATAGAGAATTTTTTTATTTAAAATTTCAATGAAGAAGAATAAAAAAATATAAAAAATAGCTGGACTGCTCCACTTGTGCTTGCTTACTTTAATATTCTCCTTTAATTACAAAAAACGAGCCTCGAATCATTCCAGCATCATCAGGCAGATTTTGTATCATAGCAAATAAGGGAATAGGAGTTATAGCATATTTATAAAAACCTCACTTGCAATAGTTACGGAGAACTGTATCATAAGTAAGCCTCCAAATTTTACATTTGGCAAGGCGAACTTACTCCTTCGAAGGAATGTGAGTCGGGTTTCCTTTAAATAAATGAGGTTTTTATTGCAATAAAAATAGTGGCAACCAATTGTAAATTGGTGCTACTATTTTTATATTTTATCAATAATCAACACTATAAATAATAATTATGTTTCTGTACGAAAAACATACCACTTACAAGCGATAACTAACCACTTACTGTCGTTATATTTACAAGGAAAATTTTACTTAATATAATAAAAATGTGGAGAGTGAAAATATGAAGATACGCATTGAAGTAGATAATAAAATAATCGAAAATGAAGTTATTATTAGATGTAATGAACTTAGTGAAGAGGTTAAAAGTATTCAAATTATGCTTGATGATATGCTATCACACAACAAACGTATAACATTTTATAGAGGTGATACTGAGTATTATCTTCATTTGGAAGAAATATTGTTTTTTGAAACTGAAGATAATAGGATTTGTGCACATACCATTGACAATATATATAATGTGAAATATAAGCTTTACGAACTTGAAGAGTTCTTGCCAGGATATTTTATGCGAGTTTCAAAATCAACAATTATAAATACAAATCATATTTACTCCATAACAAATAGTCTATCATCATCAAGTAAGGTTGAGTTTCAAAATACTCATAAGCAGGTATATGTTTCAAGATATTATTATAAACCACTAAAAATTAAATTATTAGAAAAGAGGAAATGAAATGAAAAAAGGAAGAATTTTTTGGGGAGTTTTATTTATACTAATAGGTATTTTCTTGGTTATAAGTAAACTTGGATACCTTCCTAATGTGAATGTATTTAGTTTGCTGTTAACGGCCTTTTTAGTCGTAGTTATTGTGAAAAGTTTACTTCGTCTTAATTTTGCAGGTATTTTATTCCCTATTGCATTTATTTGTATAATATATGATAAACAATTAGGGATTACAAATATTACACCTTGGACTGTATTGGTTGCTGCACTCCTTGGTAGTGTTGGTCTTTCTATGATTTTTCATAAACGCACTAAATGGGTTAATACCAAATATAATTGTGAAGATTATAAATTTGAGAAAATTGATGTAGAAGATGAAAGTAATGTTAAATTTAAAAATTCATTTGGCGCTACTATGAAATATATAAACTCAGATAATTTTGAGCAAGCGGATTTTAATTGTTCTTTTGGAGCTATGAAGGTGTATTTTGATAATGCAATTATGCGTAATGATAATGCTATAGTTAGTATTAATGCTTCTTTTTCAGGAATAGAATTATATGTACCAAAAACTTGGAATATTGAAGATAAAACTAATGTATTTTTAGGCTCGATTAATGAAAAAAATAAAAACAATCAAATAACAACAAATACTTTAACATTAGTTGGGACTATTAATTTTTCAGGAGTAGAAATAATTTATATCTAATTAAAAATAAAGAAGATGGAAAAATATGGTTTTGGAGCAGATATAGAAGTAATAGTAAATAAACATATAGTTACTATTTTGAAGCTGGTAATACTTTTGTATTAAATGTATTGCTAGCTTCATATATTTTTTGTTTATAAAAAACCTCACTTGTAGCTGACATGGTTAACTGTATCAATATCATCATAAGTAATATAGTATTTACAAAATATGCTATAATAAAATATGAAAAATAAAGTGCATGAATTAGACTAGTAGGAGTTTTATGGGAGATTATTTATATAACATTCACTACTTAATCATTATCCATTAGAAATTGCAACTTTAAGTTGCAAAAAATGAGACAAAAGAAATTAAAGGTTGGTGTAAGAATAAGTTTATTTCCCGTTATAATAAGCTTATCATAATTTAAAGGAGAGTCTATAATATGAGCTTTGGAGAAAATATTCAATTTTTAAGAAAAATGCGTAAAGGAATGACTCAGGAAGAGTTGGCTGAAAAGATGGGGGTTTCTCGTCAAACTGTTTCAAAATGGGAACTTGACGCTACTTATCCTGAGATGGACAAGGTAATAGAACTATGTAAACTTTTCTCATGTTCTATGGATCAGTTAGTGAGGGAAGACATAAATGTGAGTAATGAAGCTTACTCAAATATTAGAGTTGAAGAAGTACCTTCATTTTCCTTTGTTAAATATACAGTAATAAGTGGAGAGCCAGAAGATGATGCTATAAAACATATAAAGGATTGGGCCGTTAGCAATGGAATTAACAAGCCAGAAATTATAGGGTGGGATTTCCCACATGTATCACAAGAGCAAATCAATGTGTATCATATGCATGGATATGCTGCAGCCTGTATTTTACCTTCGAATTTTGAAATAGCGTGTAATAGCGTAGAAATTATTACTCAAAAAGATCAACAATATGCAGTTATTACAATCAAAGAACCTTTTATTGCACCCTTTATTCTTATTCCAAATGCGTATAAGACACTTATGATATACATGGAGGTAAATTGTTATAAGCATAAGCAAGCTAAAGATATCTTATCCTGTTTTGAAAAAGTGTATGAAAAAGATAGCGTTTGTTATATGGACGTATATATTGCTGTTGAGGGTTAATTTTAATTAAAATAAAAAGAGAGTTTGAGGATATTGCTTATAACCTATCGTTTATCCAAGTGAACAGCATCCCATGATCATCCATATGGTTCCAACATCCCATCCCAGAAGAACAGTGAATTGTTCAGCTGAGTCACGAAGTACGAAAAGCAGTATTTCAAATATTACGAAATCCACGAGACTACGAAAAGAGGACTCTCTGTTATTGCGAATCAGGAGCTTCTGGATGAGCTTGATGTCTAAGTAAGAGCAGCCATATGGCTGCCCTTTGCTTTTATACTTTCTTCGTTATATATAAAGAAAATTTGAACACCGTAGTAACATATCCGCCATAATTTCTGATAACATCTTCAAGCTCTCTATCCATTTTTGAAATTATTTCATCCTCCAGGCCATCAAGGACAGATGCCACTGCTGGTACTGATTTTACAGCTTTTATACACTGCTGTGCATTATTTCTTATTTCTTGAGTGTAGTCTATTTTTTCGACTAATTCAAATATACCTGAAGCCTTTATTTCTGCTATTCTTTCATCTTCAGTTGATACTCCACTGTGTGCACGTCTTTCTGGTTTTTTCTTATCTATCAAATAATTACTAGCATATTTATGGACTATCTCATCAATCTTATGGTCTATTTCCTTTGTTACTGCTGCCTCAGTATCGCTTGGATTATACCAGAACAGAACAAGATAGCCATCATCCTTTAGGAGTTTATGGCATTTTTTGTATTTGATATTTGTATCAAGCCAATGGAAGGACTGAGCACAGTAAATCAAATCATATTTATCATTATCAGGACAATCCCATTCCTCAAAAGTAACAACCTCCAATGAAACCCTTGAGTAATCAGCACACTTATTTTTAAATATTTCAGCCATATCTTCTCCAGGCTCTATTGCATGAATTGCAAATCCCTTTTCAGCAAATTGTATTGTTGCTTTTCCAGTTCCTGGACCAATTTCTAACAATTTGTCACTTGATTTAATGGCAGTCTTGGAAATAACGTCTTGAATTAATCTTTCAGGATAGGATGGTCTGATTTCGTCATATATAATAGCGATTCCTTTATAAGGTTCAATTTTTACAGCCATGTTTATCCCCCTTTAATTTTATTTATTACCCCATAAATCAATTATATTAGGTATACCACATGATATCAAAGGATTCTTGTTGAAAAATAACTTGCATAAACCCCAATTAAGTAATATTATTTTACCTTTCTACAAAAAAATTGGATATTTAAATATCTACAACAAGATACAACTTTTATTAATAAAACACTTGGAGGCAAAAAGAAAATACAAGGAGGCAAATAAAATATATAGGAGCCTGCTTTGTTAGGTGCAGTTTAATAAAAACCTCTGATAGTATAGTATAAGCGGATTAGATAGAGAGCACAGCTTGGATCAATTTAAGGACTTTGACATTCGTGGAAATTTGTTTAAAGAGTATATAAGCAATCTAGAATCTAAATGTTCTTTAAGCCTGTAAAAATAAGCACAAGGATAAATATGTTAACCTTGTGCTTATTTCACATTCTATATAATTTTAATCTTTTCTTCGTTGTCTTCTTATAACAGCTAATCCTGCTAAACTTAAAAGCACTCCTCCAGCTATTAATAAGTTGAAATCAACTGCACTTCCTGTTTTAGGAATTGTTTTTGCTATAGGTTCTGCAACAATGGCATAATCACTAAAATGAGTAGTTATAAATACTAAGTATCCCTCTTCCACTACTGCATACATTGGTGTAACTGTACCATCATCTGCTATATGAACAATGTCAAGTCCTGAACGTCCTATTAAATTATCAGGAACTTTTATTTTAACCCTTACTTTGCCATTAGGTTGAATTTTAACATTATCCTTGAATAAGGATACATCATAAAGTGTCACAAGTTCCTTATCCTTAATCTCAGAAATAGTATTAGCTGCCTTTTTAACATTCTCAGCCGTGCTAGTAAATTTAGTATTTGTGTTATCAGCTTTAAATGGTGTTACTACAAGATACACATATGATTCAAATGTTGTACCATCAATACCTGTAACTGTTAAGTCATTATTCTCATCATGAAGCATCAGCTTGCTAAGTGCATCTAAACAATCATTAAGCCATTTTACTAAATACTCATCAACTGAACTTTTTTGTTCATTGGCCAGCTTATTATATGAGTTATCCACATTTGTTAATAACTCTAAATCCTCTTTTGTTATTTTTGCGGCAGAAGGTAATTTATTTATCATAGCTTTTACAGCTTCAACCTCTTTATGAAGCTGAGAATATCTGGCTTCTAAAGTTTTTATTTCATTATCTGTGTCTGTCTTATATGGTTCAGGCAAATCATTATGGCTGTCAAATTCGGCTCTGATACTTTCAATTAATGCTTTGCAGTCTGCTGTATACAAAATGTTCTCTACTTTAGGTAATGCCTTTATTTCAAAAGATAGTGTGGTGGAATTTCCTGCTTTATCTTTCAGTTTTAAAGTATACTTACCTGTCTTTTCCAATAAAGCTTCATCTTTGAATGAAATTTCAGTGTTTGTATCCTTTTTGTAGGTTGCATCAGAAATTTCACCAAAATCATCAGTAAGCTTTATTACTCTTCCAATGAAATAGCTTGAAGCTTCTAAAGCTCCAGTGAGCTTAGGTATAGTTCTATCTATTTTAATATCAACTGTTTTGGTAACTTCATTAAGAGAATTATCCTTTGCAGTTACTATTAGCTCATACTGTCCTTCCTTGCTTAATGTAATTGTTCCTACTCCGCTGTTAATGTCTACTGTTCCTGTTTGTGGTACTGTTTCATTGGTACTATAAGTTACTTCTTTTACTCCTGCTAACTCATCAGAAGCTTCTACCCTTACACCAACATTACTATTTGTCCAATCACTGGTGTCTGGTGTTAATGCTAAGCCTGGCTTTTTTGCATCTACAATTATGCCCTCTGAATTTACTACTACGTAGTTCCCTGCATTATCAGTAACCTTTGCATATACCACAAATTTTTCATCTGGTGCTACATTAAAGGAGCTGCCGCTTGTCCATGTTCCCTCAGGGTTGTAATCTGACTCCTTTGAAACCTTTTGGTACTCTATTTTCTTTATACCTGATATATTACCATCCGCTGAAATGGTTACATTTACTGTTTCTTTAAAGAATATGCCAAAGGTTATTTTGTTAAAGAAAGAAGTAAATTCTCTGTCTTTTATCGTTATTTTTACATTTGTAGGAGCTGTCTTGTCTATATTTACTTTTACAGTTTCAGCTGCGCTAGTGCGGTCTAAGCTGTCTATAACTCTAAAACTTACATCATATTTTCCTTCGGCACTTATAGCCACAGATTCTCCGTCTGTCCAAGCTCCAGTATTTACTTTGTATTGCAGCTTTTCAGCACAGCCTGCTGTACCTGTAAAGCTTGCAGTAATTATTTGAGTTTCATTATGCCAATTGCCTTCAGCATACTTATCCCTATTTGCTATTACTGCTGTATTTGGCGCTGTCTTATCTATTTTTGTTATATTTATTGCATCATAGGTTTCTATATTACCAGCTGCATCCTTAACCTTTACTACTATATTTGATGTATTTTCTGTATAGGTTTTTGTATTTTCTGCCTGCCAGGTGCTTCCTCCATCAAAGCTGTATGCGTTTGCGGCAAGACCGCTGCCATCATCACTCGCATTTACTGTAAGTGTTACATTGCTGCTTGTCCAATTACTTGGATTCCCTGCTACACTAGTGATTGTTGGCGCTGTAGTATCTGGTTTAGTATATACAATTGAAACATTTGCGTTGGTAACAATCTCTGCGCTATCTTTAAATTGAACATACACTGTTTTCGTACCATCGCCGGCAGTTAAAGTCCATTCTTTTGTTGAAGCATAAGACTCCCAGGGACTCCATGTGCAATTGTCATTTGAAAATCGCATTTGTGCAAAATTCTCACCACTTAAATTTAATGTTACATTCAAACTGTTGGTAGTTCCAGATCCATTGTTTATTTCAAAAACTAAGGAATTCATAATATCTGCTAATCCGGAATTATAATCTGGATCTAGACTTGTATAATATTCAAAAGTCGTAGATTGTCCTGGTGCAAGATTACCAAGAGAAAATGTTATAGCAATAGCTTTATCTACTAATTTTCCTGGATTCTTTAATTTGCTTCCATCAATATCATAAATGTTAGGATCGTAAGGATCTCTATTCTTAAAACCATACTCTGAGCTTATGTACATATCATCAAAACCTAAAGCTGAAACCCTTGCTCTATTATCCATTGAAATGAAAAACACCGTTTCTCCTGTTATTGCGCCTGCTGCTTTTACTATAGCCCTTTCTTCAGTTCCCACAAAGTTTTCAATTACTTGATTTATTGTTCTATAATTTCCATTTAAATCAGCGTCTTGATCTGGATCAAAACTCCTCATATACCTTACATCATATAGAGTGCTTGCTCCTTTATTTGTATAAGTAACTGTGTTTTTGAAATATTTATTATTAACTTTAAAAGAAATTTTCTGCTGTATTTCCAAATTCCCATCATTAGTTGTACCAGATGTTAAAGCAGATAAGGTATCTCCAGATGTTGTATCAGTGGTTTTTGTATTAATGCCAATATCACCTACTCTTTCAGCATTAGTATATATAGTTGCTGCTGCTGTATTTGAGCCTGCCTTATAGCCAATTGTAAAGCCTTCTTCTGGAGTACCAGGTAAGAAAAAATCTCCAGTAGTTGGTGGATTTCCTGTATCAAAACCATCTCCATCAACCCTAAGTCCAACTCCAACATTTGTTGGATGAAATCCAGAAGGTGCTGCACTTTCCGTTCCAAATGATCCTGATTTTGAAATTCCTACTTCAATATAGTTTCCACCCAACATAACATCATTACCTACTGTTTCATTTCTAAAACCTGTTGACGCAAAAACCTTTTGAATTTTAAACAAGTTTAATTGCAAAATTTGAAAAAGCATGCATACTATTAATATAATGCTTAATCGTTTGTTTAGTTTAATACATCTTTTACTTTTCATGGCATTACTCCCTTCATGCAAAAAAAATTTATAATTTTTAATTGTTCTTATTAATTGTTCCAAACCTCATTTTATCTTGCCATTAAGGCCTTAATCATTGCCTTATTTAGCTGATCTGTGCTAAATAGAAATAATAAATACCCCGCTTTAGTCTCTTCTAGGATAGTAGTGTTACAGTATAACGCTATCATAAAAGTGAGTCCTACAACTGCCCTCGACATAAATAACCACATTAACGTCATATTTTGTATTATCAGCCACTTTTTTATGATACAATGGAGAAAATTATGGAAAGGGGCGACGCTTCATGACACTAAAAATTGCAGTATGCGACGATGTACTGGCTGACAGGCAGCAGCTTATCTCGCTTATTAAAGCGGAAGCTTCCTACTGCCAGTGCATCGCCTATAAAAGTGGTGAGATGCTTCTATGGGACTTTGAAAACGGCACCCGCTTTGATATTTTATTTCTGGATATTTTTATGGAAGGCATGAGCGGAATTGAGGTGGCGAAACGCATTCGTATGACTGATCCCAATGCACTTTTAATCTTCGTCAGCAGCAGCAATGATTTCTATAGGGAATCCTATGACCTCTACGCCTTCAACTACCTTATCAAGCCCCTGACAGAGGACAAGTTTACTGCGGTATTGCGCCGCGCCATTTCGCATCTTGGTAAGGATATGGATCAAGTTATCCGCTTTTCTTTTAATAATACCCTTAATACAGTGCGCTATTCACAGATTTTGTATCTGACAAGCGACAAGCACATTGTTATTTTTCATCTGACAAGCGGAAAAACGCTGAAATCCTATGGCAAGATAGATGACTTTGTTACACAGCTTCCGACGGAAGTCTTCCTACGCTGCCATCAAAGCTATATCATAAATCTGAAGCATGTAACAGGCATGTCAAACAGAGAATTTATATTTGGCGAGGTAAGGGTTCCTGTCTCTAGAAAATATTTCGTACAGGCACGGGAAAAATACCACATTGAGATGTTTGGAGATTTTTAAGAGAAAGGAGGCTGCAATATGACCTATCTGTCATATGTATGGAAAATATTATCAAGCAGTTCTGGCATGATCGCCATCACTCTGGGTAATATGCTGATGTTTTTCTGTTTCTTTCGACCACGTTTAAAGTGGTGGCTCTACCCTACGCTTGTTGCCATGACCTATTTCGCCCTACCTATGGTATATAAGCTTAATACTTTATTGTTTGGTGCAACCACCACCTACAGCGTTCTGATGACATGCCTCGGTTATTGGAATGCCCTTTTGGTGTTAGCTGCTTTCCGAGAACGTTTTTGGAAGATGATTTCCCTTATCTTTACACTGTGCATCCTCAATCGCCTATTCACTTTCTGGGGTTATATATTGTACATGCCGCTCCATGCTTTATTCGGCGGCGATATTAATATCAAATTGTCCATTACGCTGGTAATCACCATCATGTATGGGGTGATTTCTCTCCTGTGTTGGTTTTTCCTGCGCGATAAAGGCCGCCATCTGATTCAAAGAGAGCTACGTCGTCACAACTGGGTGGTGCTGGCTGGTATTGCAGTTCCCGCCAAGCTAGTCATGGATTTTTGTTCTGACTATGTCTTTAATCTTAACCCATACTCTCATAGCAAGCTCATCTGGGCAATGATTGCACTTTGTAACTTTGTTCTTGCGGTCCTTGTATTATATATTTACAGCACTCTCACTACAATGAAACACCTTGAACTGAAGGCCTCTGCACACCGATTAGCCTTTGAGAAGGAGGCTCAGCAGCGATTTTATGAAACGCAGCTCCACAATCAAAAGGAACTGCACCGTATGAAGCACGATATGAATGGGAACCTGAATACAATTTCCCGTTTACTTTCGGAAAATAATAAGGACGAGGCCCTACGCTATCTGGCTGAACTCAGCAATTATGCAGAGAGCCATCAAAAATCGCTGTATTCCGACGACCCGTATCTAAATGCCGTAGTGGCTAATTATGCCACGGTACTCGCGAAGAACGACATAACCTTCCAGCAAGAAATACAGCTTGGTAAAATGGGGCTGCACCATGTTGAAATGTGTTTGGTGCTGAATAATGCGCTGGAAAACGCAATGGAAGCCTCCTTGAAGCTATTGCCAGAGCAACGTTATGTTAAATTACAAGTGAAAACAAAACAAGGCCGCTTCCTGTTCCGTATCACCAACCGCTTTAATAATGAGCTCCTCATGGAGGACGGTTTGCCGCGTTCCACTAAGGAGAGTAAGGGTCATGGATACGGGCTGACCAGCATTCGCGACGCGGCCGAGTCCGTGGGAGGTTTTGCAGTCTGCAAAATCGAGGGCGATATGTTCGTGTTGGATGTGGCTATGTAAATAAACTAAGGGGTGCAGTTCCTTGCAAGGACTTTTGTTTTTGAAGTATTTATAATATAATGACAAACGTCTAATTATATTATAAAATAATGGTGAAAAGCCAACAATAAGTCGTAATTTTATAAAAAGGTTCGTTGGTTGTTGATTTGGGAGTAAAACTCAAGACAAAAATCTTTAGAATACGAGGGGTTGCTTTGCAAATGTATGAAAATGACTATGTTATGAGAATGATAAAAACCACTTTACAAGCATTAGCTTCTTTTTTTAAGGGAAGGAACGCTTTAGAAAACAGTATTGATAAAAAAAATGGCGATATTTTCATTACAAAAGATACTATGTTGGAGTTAATGATTAAAAAATATTTAAGTGAAGGTGAAATCAACAAAGCTGAAAATATTCTAATTGAAGCCATAGAATCTCATAAATCACCTAAATACTTAGAACTAGCATTATCCTTTTATGGAGAAATTAGCGAATGGGATGAAGCTAAACTCATTAGCTGTAATTTTTCAAAAGAGGAAATACTAGAAGGCTTAGATTTTATAAAAAAGTTATATAATGAATAGCAACGAAGTAATCCGCATCCCTACATATTTGGAATCATCATTTTTACAAAATAAATTTACTTTCCTTAAAATATCTTCTACACATGGTGCCTTCGTAGCTAATCATTATAATCCAGCCAATGGCAACTGCGTAACATACACTTGAAATTCCTATATATGGAGCAAGAACATATGATAATAAAACTCTTGTGGAAATTTGCATAATAGTTGCCATAAGTGTTATGCGAAGTTTTCCAACACCTCTGAAAAGCCCTTGGAAAATATTGCAAAATCCTGAAAGCACATAGAAGATGGACATTAGTCTTAAGTACCTCATACCTATTAAAACAACCTCTATTTCAGAGTTAGCAACAAATAAATTCATAATCTGCTCTGCTCCAAAATATACAATCAAGGCAACAGCAACGCTATATAAAGTAATTATAATGTTACTCTTCTTATAGCCCTCAATTATCCTACCCCACTTCTCCCCTCCCCTATTTTGGGCTGAATAAGTGGCAACAGAGGCCGCAAAGCTGTCACCAGGTGACAGTACAAAGGCATCAACTCTTGTGACAGAGTTGTAGGCTGCTATAGCATTTGTTCCAAATGGATTCACAACCCCTTGAACCAATAGCTTTCCAATATATAAGCAAGTCTGTTGTAAGGCTGACACCCAGCTGTACTGTATAGTTCGTCTTAATAAGGATTTGTCTACAAGAAATTCCTTTGGTTTAAGCCTGATTAGCGGAATTTTAATATAGACATATATTATACACAATAGGGAGGATACACCCTGTGCAATTACTGTTGCAATCGCTGAGCCAGCTACACCAAACCTAAAAATTTTAACAAAGACAAAACATAAAACCCCATTTAGTACGCAGGAAACAATTAAGAAGATTAGTGGAGTTTTAGAGTCTCCTATGGCTCTAAGTGCGGATGAATAGAAATTATATAAGAATGAAAAGATTAGTCCCCCAAATATTATCTTTAAGAATATAGCTGCATCGTCTAGGATCTCCTTAGGTGTGCCAGTGATGATGAGAACCCATCTAGAAAGAAGTATGCAAACTAAAGACGTTATTAAAGTAAAAATTATTCCTGCTATTAAGGCTGTAGAGACCTCTCTCTTTAAGGCTTTATATTTACCCGCTCCAAAAAGCTGGGACATAAGTACCGAGGTACCAATACAAATACCAAAGATAAAGAAAATCCCAATTGACATAATTGGATTTGCAACACCCACCGATGCCAATGCATTCTTTCCAATGTATCTGCCAACTATTATAGCATCTGTGGTATTATAAAGCTGTTGAAATATATTTCCCAGTACCATAGGAATAGCAAAAGTTATTAATATTTTTGATGGACTTCCTTCAGTCATATCACCCTTCATAATTAATCCCCCAAAGCATCTGTGTCTTTCGTATTTTTATAACCCATTGTATTATAGCATTGAAAGGTTTTAGCTAGCAAAATATAATAGGACTTGATATTTTCACAAGGATTATATTATTGCCTTAATATAGTATATAATTAAGTATAGAGGTCTAATGCATTTTAAATGGAGGGGAAAAGCATGTACGAATACAAGTATGTAGAATGTTCTATGGGGGGAATTTTCACTGGAGATAATCATCAGGAAATTATTAATGAACATGCAAAGCAGGGCTGGAGGCTTATTCAAATTGTCCCTTTATATTATACAATGGAGGGAAGAGCAAAGAACTTTGAAATAATATTTGAGAGAAAGCTAGAAGAAAATATATAGAGCTAAGAATGGCTGTATCGCGGGAGATTTTCTGCAAAGTTCCCATTTTACCAATTACAGATTGACATTCCTTACAATATATACTAATATAATCTTTGTAAATCAAATGAATTTGTGAGGGAGTGCTGAAATGATTTTGTTGTTATAATTTTTAATCTGAATTTAGTTATTAAACTAAATAGCTTGGTTGGACATAGTTTTTTCACAGCTTTTTACCTATTTAAATTAGGTTTATTTGTTGTGGGCAGTGTTAACCTTTTAGATTTAAAGTTAGGAACAACAGCATTTACAGTCCTTTAATAAAATGATGAAATTGATGGTTTAATATGTATTTATAATTTCACATGGATACGTAATTATAAATATATGACCTAAGGGTATATCCAATGGTATAGTTGTGATATACGCTAATTTTGTTATATTTAGGAAATAACGCTGTACTGTCTTAGCAGTATGGCATTTTTATTTTCTTTTCTTAATCAAAGGGACTGTAGGTGAGTTAATTTCATCAGCAGTCCCTTTTTGATTGGGGTGGTAATCAAGGAATATGCAGTTTAAAAAATCGAATGAAAGGTTTTGTAAGTGGTATGAAAGACAATAGTACGCAATAAATAAAATATTGGAGGAAATGATTATGGAAAGATATAAAAATATAAATTCAATTAAGGAAGTAAAGGAAATTCTTCAAAATTTCCAAGAGTTATATGCAAAAAAAGATATGAGCCAGCTTGAGACTTTTGTAAAGGAAGCATTTTCTTTACAGGATGGACTTGCTGTGCTTGGAAGCGGAATGAACCAATGGTGCTTTAATACCGATGACATAAAAACACTTATTAGCTCTCATTGGGCCAATGAAAATAACTACTGGAGAGAAATTGATTTTAAATTTGAAGAAGCTAAGATTTTTGCAAATGAAAATGTTGCTTGGGCTGTTACAATTGGGAACATTAGAAATACACTATCTGAGGAAAAACAAATTGAAGAGACAATTAACAAGGTGAAGGATATCTTAGGTAGAGAAAAAAAATCAAAGGAAAACGCACTGGAGGCTGTAAGCAAGCTTGCTGATACGCTAAGACAAGTAGAAGATGGTGAAAATTATGTATGGCCTTTTAGATTTACTTGTGTACTTATAAAGGAAAACAGCACCTGGAAATTTCATCAAATGCAGTTTTCTCTTGATTCAGAATCATGGACATATAGATTTATTGATGAAAACTATGATAAGAGTATATTTGAAATGTCTAAAGCAAATTCAGACAAAGATATTGAGGAAATTAGAAGAGTTCTTCAGATATTCCAGGATGGATATACAAAAAGAGATATAAATTATATTGATGAATATATGAAAGAGGTTTTTCTACTTGATGAGGAATTAGTAGTAATAGGAACAGATGCAGATGAGCTCTGTTTAGGAATTGAGGCTACTAGAGGAATAGTTGATTCAGATTGGAAATATTGGGGGAATTTCAAGCTTAATGTAGAGGGGGCTATAATATCTGTTAAGGATGATGTTGCTTATTTTACTACAAAAGCAATTCTAGACAGAATTGTATCTAACGAGGAAATACTTAAATGGATTAGCGGCACTGCTAAATATACATTTGAATCCGAAAAAACACCAAAACATAAGCTAAGGATAGTTCTTTGTGATATTTTAGATCTTCTTTATCAAAGTGAAAGAGGGGAAACCTTCATTACGCCAATGAGATTCTCAGGAGTTTTAGTGAAAAAAGATGGAAGGTGGCTCCTTCAACATGTACAATACTCAGATTATGCTGACGGAATGCCTGGGGTAAGAATAGTAAAGTAAAAGCCACTTGATTTGTTGAAGCAGAATTTATTTAAAATGAATTTGTAAAACAAATTAGTATATAAATTTAATCTATTCCTTAAGATATTATTAAAACTTGAGCTATTGGATAACCCCAATAGCTCTTTTTAATAATCCAAATCACCAACATTTCCCCTTGACAAAAAAAATCATAGTAGTAAAATATATTTTGCATACGAAATATATCAATGTGAAATATTCGTAAACTAAATATTATTTGGTAAATTAACATGAGAAAGAAGGTGAATAACTTGGAGGAGTTAAGTAAGAGCATGCTGATAGTAAGAACCTTAAAACAGATCATGTCTTCTCTTAAAAAAAACATAGAATGCCAATATAAGGGCTTCAGTCTTACGGGACCTCAGGGTATGCTGATGGGAACTCTAGCTCATTGTGGCGAGATGAAGGTAAGTGACTTAAGTGAAAAGCTCTATCTTTCAAACAGTACAGTCTCTGGAATAATAGACAGACTAGAAAAACAAGGTTTGGTGGAAAGAATTAGAAGCGAAGAAGATAGAAGAGTGGTATATGTTAAAATAACTCCTGAATTTAAAATAATTTCAGAACAACATTTTAAGAAAATACAGAGAGAAATTGAAATGAAAATGAGTAAAGCAAGTCCTGAGGAGCTAGACAAAATACAGGATGGCTTAAATACTCTTAAAAATTTGTTAGAGTAATAATAAATATTTATAACAATACTCACATTTTATACTAGTAGTAAGGAGTTGACAGAACAATGTTTAAACTAGCCAAATATCTAAAGCCCTTTATGGCATTGATTTTAGGGGCAGTAATTTTACTTTTTGTTCAGGCGATGTGCGATCTTTCATTACCAGATTACATGTCAAATATTGTAAACAAGGGTATACAACAGAGTGGTATTGAAAATGCGGTTCCACAGGCTGTAAGAGTAAGCCAAATGAACAAGCTTACCATATTTATGGATGCAAAGGACAAGGATGAAATCCTTAATAATTATACACTTATTGATAAATCAAGCTCAGATTACGATAAGTATTTAAAGAAATACCCTGTTTTAGAGAAAGAGTCTATATATGTGTTAAAGGATGTTAGCAAGACTGAAATTGACAACATGAACCCTGTACTTGGTAAGGCCTTTCTTGCAGTTACAGGTGTTGATAAGAGGAAGGCTGAGGCTAAAGATGGAGTAATAAACTTTAATGGCACTAAGCTCCCTGCCAATACAGACCTTTTTGCATTTTTATCCAAATTACCAGCAGAGCAGAGAAAGAAAATCTCTGAAGACATGGCTGCAAGGTTCACCTCTTTTGGTGAAAATATGATAATTCAAGCTGCTACAAATTCTATAAAAGTTGAGTATGAGGCCATAGGAATAAATACAGATAAGATTCAAAGCAATTACATTCTAGGTACTGGGCTAATAATGCTTTTAATTTCATTATTTAGTGCAGTTTGTACCGTGGTTGTAGGACTTTTTGCCTCTAGAACTGCTGCAGGAGTTTCACGTAACCTGCGTAAAGATGTATTTACAAAGGTTGAGAGTTTCTCCAATACAGAATTTGATAAGTTTTCTACTGCTTCCTTGATAACTAGGACTACAAATGATATTACTCAAATTCAGATGCTGATAGTAATAGCTATAAGAATGATAATCTACGCACCTATAATGGGTATTGGCGGAATAATTAAGGCACTTAACAGGAGCGTGTCCATGTCTTGGATTATTGCACTGGCAGTTATAGTGCTCCTTAGCTTAATAACAAGTGTCTTCTCCGTTGCACTACCTAAATTTAAAGCCATACAGAAGCTTATAGATAGATTAAACCTGGTAACCCGTGAAAATCTTTCAGGCATGATGGTAATAAGAGCCTTCAACACTCAGAAATTTGAGGAAAATAGGTTTGATAAGGCAAATAAAGACCTTACAGGAACAAACCTCTTTGTAAATCGAATAATGGTAGTTATGTTCCCTGCAATGATGCTAATAATGAATGGTATTACCTTGCTCATTGTATGGGTAGGTGCTCATCAGATAGCAGATTCTAGCATGCAGGTTGGAGATATGATGGCCTTTATGCAGTATGCTATGCAAATATTATTTTCCTTCATCATGATGTCCTTTATGTTCATTATGATACCAAGAGCTTCCGTTTCTGCACAGAGAATTGCTGAAGTTTTAGAGGTAGAGCCTACTATAGTAGACCCAGAACAGCCTAAGCATTTTAACGAAAAGGTTGAGGGTGTTGTAGAATTTAAAGATGTTTCCTTTAGATATCCTGGTGCTGAGGAGGATGTGCTTAAAAATATCAGCTTTAAGGCCTTACCTGGTGAAACCACAGCCTTTATCGGTTCCACCGGTGCTGGTAAAACTACACTTATCAACTTAATTCCTCGCTTCTATGATGTCACTTCTGGTGAAGTTTTAATCGATGGTGTGGATATTAGAGATATTACTCAGTATGAACTTAGGGATCAAATTGGCTATATTCCTCAGAAGGGCTCGCTGTTTCAAGGCACCATTGAATCCAATCTAAAGTATGCAGATGAGAATGCTTCAAAAGAGGATATAGTAACAGCTGCTGAAATTGCACAGGCTATGGATATCATAAATGAAAAGCCTGAAGGTTTTGATAGTGAAATATCCCAGGGAGGAGCAAATGTATCAGGTGGACAGAAGCAGAGATTGTCTATAGCTCGTGCTCTAGTTAAGAAGCCTCAGATTTATATATTTGATGACAGCTTCTCAGCTCTTGACTTTAAGACAGATTCCATGCTTCGAAAGGCATTAAAGGCACAGACTGCCTCTAGCACTCTTTTAATCGTTGCACAGCGTATTTCAACAATAATGCATGCTGAACAGATAATCGTCCTTGATGAAGGCAGAATAGTTGGTATAGGCACCCATGAGGAGCTTATGAAAAATTGTGAAACCTATAAGGAAATTGCATTATCACAGCTCTCAAAGGAGGAATTAGCATGAGTAAGCAAGACAGACGTGGTGGGCATAGACCAATGGGTGGCCCAATGGCCATGATGAAGGGTGAAAAAGCTCGTGACTTCAAAGGCACAATGAAAAAGCTAATAAACTATTTAAAAACCTATACGGTTTCTATGATAATAGTGTTGATATTTGCAGTTGGCAGTGTGGCATTTTCAATAGCAGGTCCAAAGATTTTGGGAAAAGCCACTACAAACCTCTTTGAAGGTATTATAGCTAAAATTTCCGGTACAGGTAATGTAGATTTTAACTATATCGGTAGAATAATGATTATACTTATTGCTCTATATTTGACAAGTGCTATATTTAGCTATATTCAGGGTTGGATAATGTCAAATATATCTATGAAGGTAAGCTATAACTTCAGAAGGGATATCTCAGAAAAAATCAACCGTATGCCCCTAAGATATTTTGATGGTACAAATCATGGTGAAGTACTGTCACGTGTTACAAATGACGTTGATACTCTGAGCCAGACCCTTAATCAAAGCTTGAGTCAGATTATTACATCAGTTACCACAGTAGTAGGTGTTCTTGTGATGATGCTAACAATAAGCTGGCAGATGACTGTTGTAGCGCTTTGTATTATTCCTGTTTCAATGCTGCTTATATTGTCCATTGTAAAGCGTTCTCAAAAGTATTTTAAGCAGCAGCAGGATTTTTTAGGAAATGTAAATGGTCATGTTGAGGAAATGTATGGCGGTCATTTAGTAATGAAGGCCTTTAATGGAGAGAAAAACAGTGTTGACAAATTTGACAAAATGAATGATAAGCTCTTTGGTGTAGCTTGGAAGTCTCAATTCCTAACCAGCATAATGATGCCACTTATGAATTTTGTAGGTAACCTAGGCTATGTGGCAGTATGTATTTTAGGAGGCTATCTTGCAGCTAAAAGAACTATAGAGGTTGGTGACATACAGGCCTTTATACAGTATGTACGCCAATTTACTCAACCAATTAGTCAGATTGCCAATATTTCAAATATACTTCAGCAGACTGCTGCTTCAGCAGAAAGAGTGTTTGAATTCTTGGCTGAAGAGGAAGAAATACCGGAGGCTGCAAACCCTGTTAAGCTTGAAAAGGTTGATGGCAGAGTTGACTTTAAATCCGTTAAATTTGGTTATAATGCTGATAAAACCATCATTAATGACTTCTCCGCCTCCATTAAACCCGGCCAGAAGGTTGCTATTGTTGGACCTACTGGAGCAGGTAAAACTACCATGGTTAAACTGCTCATGCGCTTTTATGACGTAAACGAAGGTGCAATTATGGTTGATGGATATGATATAAGAGATTTTTCTCGTAAGGATTTACGTTCTATGTTTGGTATGGTTTTACAGGATACTTGGCTCTATAATGACTCCATAATGGAAAATATCCGATATGGCAGGCTTGATGCTACAGATGAAGAGGTTAAAAGTGCTGCCAAGGCTGCACATGTAGACAGCTTTGTTCATACTCTTCCCAAGGGCTATAACATGGTGCTAAACGAAGAGGCTTCAAATGTATCCCAGGGACAAAAGCAGCTTTTAACTATAGCAAGAGCTATACTTGCAGATCCAAAGATCCTTATTCTAGACGAGGCTACAAGCTCTGTAGATACACGTACTGAGGTCCAAATCCAAAGGGCTATGGATAACTTGATGAAGAACAGAACCAGTTTTATAATTGCTCATAGACTTTCAACAATTCGTGATGCTGATTTAATTCTTGTTATGCAAAACGGAGACATTGTTGAGCAGGGTACTCATAATGAGCTTCTTGCAAGAGGCGGCGTCTATGCTAACCTCTATAACAGCCAATTTGAAACTACCCAGGTTGGATAACTATTAAAAAAGGCAGTGTACATGGTTAAGTTTAACCAATGTGCACTGCCTTTTTAATTATAGAATTTTACTCATGGTCACAAGATCATTTCTCTGAAAGTTTAATGTTTCCCGAGGTAGTCTGAGCACTGAGCTTCTTATACGGCCCGTTACCTACTTTTACTGTGGCATCATTTCCCCTTTTATTTTTATAGCTTAAATCGAAGCTTGAATTTATATCTCCAGAGGTACACTTACCTTGAAATTCAAAGCTCAATCCTTGGGGTACAGTCAAGCTTATATTTCCTGAGGAAGCCTTTACCTTAGAGCTTTCATCAATTTCCTTATAGCCTACTGCTATATTGCCAGAGGTCACTTCTATTTGTCCTGATCCTGAAAGAGCAGCTATATCTATATTCCCAGAGGTAGTATCTAATTCATAGGCCTTAACTAACAGGTTATTTGCCTTTATATTTCCTGAACTAGCTCTTAGACTAATACTATTTGCTGTAATGCTGCTTCTTGAGTTAAAGTTTCCTGAGCTTTGTGACATTATTACATCCCTTAAGGTTATGTCATTGCTTATATTAATATTTCCTGAGGATAACTTCACCTCTAAATCCTTACCATAGCCTTTAGGTATAAAAACCTCAATTTTACGATTAATATGTCCAAAGCTAAAGATATTAAATACTGTATTAGGATTTCCTTTTCTTATTGAAATAGTATTTCCTTCCTTAGTCAGTGTAAACTTTTCTTTTTCTTCCAGGGTACCGCTAGAGCTTTCAATTACCTTAAGTTTATCCTCCTCAGTAGAGGATATTACCACATCCTCACTTGATAAATCTAAATAAATTTTATCACAGTCTTCTATGTATACACTCTCCTCCTTTTGGAGCTTAGTAGATATTCCATTGCCCTTGAAATCTATAAAAAAATCACCAGCACCCTTACCAGTGCGTATACCATAGACAAGCAAAGAGGTGAGAAATATAGCAATGAAAGACCATATTATAATCATTATTATTTTTAGTCTTTTATACATTTCATCACTCCTTTAGTTCAAAGGCCAAAGTTATAATTTTCTCAATGGCTGCTCCAATTATAAAAATAATCCATGAATATGCCCAAATACCAAATATGAAGCTTGTAATAAGATAAATTGCAACAATCAAGGTCCAAACAATAGACTTTATGGATTGAAGTAATTTATTCTTGTGAGAATTTTTTGATTTCCATTGTTTAAATTCCTCCACCATAGTATCATCAGTCTTCATATATTTAGGACGTGAGATGGCATTATATATGATAAGTCCTGTAGCTACAGCATCAATGGTGAGCATTATACACACTCCTATAGTACCATCTAATCCAAATACCTCAGTGCATAGTATTAAAATTACAACGCTTATGATATACATGCCTATTGAAATAGACAACACTAATGCTGACTTCTGCCTCTCCTTCTTTATTTCCTCATAGTTAAAAACGTCATTCTCCCTTAGACCTCTTAAGAGGTCATCTATGTCTCCAATACCTGCAATGGCATTATTTATAGCCTCATCCTCATCCTTGCCAGCTGCAATTAAATCATTGTATTTATCTATAAGATTTGCCATAAGCTCCTCTTTTAGTTCATTTGCTCTACGAGTCTTTGGTGCATTCTCAAAGAGCTCATCCACCCTTTTTCGTAACCTTTCATACATTCTATTTCCCTCCTATACTTCTAATTCTTTTAATAATTATTAGCTATGACTTCTTCATCATGAATCAAAGTATCAATTAATTCCTTTGCTTCCTTCCAATCTGCTTTGTTTTGCTCCAGTGCCGCTCGGCCTAATTTAGTTATGGAATAATATCTTCTTCTTGCACCGGTGGTTTCATCTCCCCAATAGGAGATTATCATAGAGGCTTGCTCTAGCCTTCTAAAGGCTGAATACAGAGTTGCCTCCTTTAATTCATACTGGTTATTGGTCTTCTCTTGTATAGACTTGTTTATCTCATAACCATAGCTATCCTTCTTTGCTAAATGTGCTAAAATAATGGTTTCTGTATGTCCCCTTATTATGTCTGAAGTAATAGACATGTCCTCACTCCCTTCTCTCCATTATATGTTCATCCCTACTCTCTCTTTTATAGTTATATTATATTTATATATACCTCGCCTGTCAATGTATATTTATTTTTAATATATTATTTTGTAATATATATAGGCAGTACCCTCATAGAACATACTCTTCTAGCTCTTACTTTATTGTTATATAATAACAGCAAGTATTATTAATAACAGCATAGTAAACATATCTAGAGGCTTGTTAAATTCTGCTATAAAAATATTAAATAATTTGTTTACTTTATTACTCCAAAGTGATATATTATTATAAATTCATATTTGTAGTAATGATGGAAAATAAAACTCTGTAAGCAGCAAAGAGAGCTGACGTTTGGTGTAAGTCAGTGTGCTTTTTAGTCCTTCCACTTCCGGAGCTATTAGTGAAAAACTAAAGGGTGTGACCTTTATATCACTGTTGAGTGGTCATATTTTACATGGCAATAGGAGTGGCAACGCGGGATTATTTACTCTCGTCTCTATATTTTATTTATGGAGATGGGGGTTTTTTGTTTTAATAATAAATAAATGGAGGTATTAAGATGTTAGATTTAAATTTAATAAGACATAATCCAGACACTGTAAGGCAGGCACTGTTAAAGCGTATGGATGCGGTTGACTTTACAGAGCTTCTCTCTTGGGATCAATTAAGAAGAGAGACCATTGTAGAGCTGGAAGCACTAAAAGCCAAGAAAAACACAGTATCAAAGGAAATACCCCTGTTAAAGAAGCAGGGTATGAATGTGGAAGATTGCTATGATGAAATGAAGAAGGTTTCAGAGCTCATAAGGGAGCTTGAAACAAGTTTAGGTCAGTATGAAGAAAAAATTGATAAGTTTTTAATAGCCTTACCCAATATCCCTGATGAAGATGTGCTAGAAGGCGGCAAGGAAAATAATAAGGTTGTTAGAGAATTTGGTGTTAAGCCACACTTTGATTTTGATATTAAAGATCATGTTGAGCTTGTAAAGCTTCATGACCTGGTTGACTATGAAAGAGGTGCAAAGCTTTCTGGAAATGGCTTCTGGGTTTATAAAGGTTATGGTGCCTTGTTAGAATGGGCCCTGTTAAATTACTTTGTAGAGGAGCATCTTAAGGATGGATATGAATTCATTCTTCCTCCTCACATACTTTCATACGAATGTGGTTTAGCAGCAGGACAATTCCCTAAATTTGAGGATGAAGTCTTTAAGATTGATGATAATAAAGATAAACAAAAAGAGCAATTTCTGCTTCCAACCTCTGAAACTGCTCTTATCAACCTGCATCGTGGAGAGATTTTAAAGGAGCAGGAATTGCCTAAAAAGTATTTTGCCTACACTCCCTGTTATAGAGTGGAAGCAGGAAGCTATAGAGCCTCTGAGAAGGGGATGATAAGGGGGCATCAATTTAACAAGGTGGAGATGTTCCAATATACAAAACCTGAGGATTCAGATGCAGCCTTAGAGGAATTGATAGGTAAGGCTGAAAGATTAGTGCAGGGCTTGAATTTACATTATAGACTAACAAAGCTGGCAGCTAAGGATTGTAGTGCATCTATGGCTAAAACCTATGATATAGAGATATGGATTCCAAGTATGAATGATTATAAGGAGGTAAGCTCCGCTTCAAATGCCAGAGATTACCAGGCTAGACGTGGCCTTATAAGATTTAGAAGAGACAGTAATAAAAAGGTGGAATATGTTAACACTCTAAATGCCTCAGGACTTGCTACTAGCAGATTAATTCCAGCCATTGTAGAAACTATGCAGCAGGCGGATGGAAGCATTGTAGTTCCTGAGGTGTTAAGAAAATGGGTTGGCAAGGATGTTTTAAAGCTTTAAGAAGCATTATAGTCTTGAGGATTAGCTCTTGGGGATTGACCCTTTAGTATTGTTAATTTATGTATTGCTATTCTTATTATTGCTTTTGATGTAAGCACAAGGGGTGTATTTCATACAAATACACCCCTTGTTAAAGTAATCTATTAAGCTTTTAGTCCTATTTTGAAGTTTTATCTAAGCCAGTATTGCAGTTCTATACAGAATCCTAGATAAAGCCCTCTATGCTTTCAGCTCTTTTATATGAGTTATCCACTATCTCCTGTGGATAGCCTATATATTTTAACAGCTTAATGGCATTTTTCGTTTGAGTAATTCCCTTCTTTAGCTTATAGTCAAATTTTAATCCCTCTTCGCTGTCTACCTCTTCACTAAAGTAATAGAACTCATAATTATCCTTTAAGATATCCGCTAGCTCCCTATCATGAGTTGCTACTATAGAAATAGAATTCCTGGTATTTATATATGTGAGGATTTCTGCTGAAGCTGAAATCCTCTCCACAGGATTTGTCCCTCTAAATATCTCATCAATAGGACAAAATACAGGTATTCCCTTTTCCGTGGCTTTTATAATTCTTAGAAGAGATTCTGCCTCAGCCATATAGAAGCTCTTCCCGCTGGTTAAATCATCATTAGGACTAATTGAAGAAACTATATTAAAAAATGAGGCTTCATAGTCCTTGGCTAAAACAAAATAAAAGGTCTGTGCCAAGAGTATATTTACCCCTAACATCCTTAAGAAGGTAGATTTACCTGACATATTTGTACCTGTTAGAATTATGCCCTTCTTCCTCATTTGTATAGAATTAGCCACAGCATTTTCTATTAATGGGTGTACCCCCTCTGTCACCTTTAAAGTAAGCTCCTCCACAAATCTAGGCTTTACGCATTTGTCCTCTAAACTATATTGGTAGCCCGAAATAGAAACTAGTGCCTCTAGCTCCCCTAATATATAGTAAAGCTCCATTAAAGCCCCTTTTTTACCCTCTAAAATACTGGCTATTTTATAATAAGCACTCTCCTCCAGCAAAAACATCAGAGAAATAGTATCAAAGAACCCTCCCCACATGCTGGTTAAGCTTATAAATTTAACTCCCCTATCTATGGCCCTCACATCTTTTATAAGCTCCTTTAGCTTATCGGTATAACTAAATAGCTCCTCACCTTTGATATTAGATACCTTTTTAGCTGCTTTTAAAATATCTCTTAAGTACACAAGCCCATTAGACTTAACATTTTTAGTCTCATAGTTGTTGATGATCATATTTATAAAGCAGGAGCCAAGTAAAGCCATCATATATTTTACATCTACAAAAATAGAAAGAAGTATAAATATTACGGGTACTATTTTACCTAAAAAGGTGTATAAATAATACTTAGCCTTATTTACTAAAAGGTTATTCTCCAACATATCTAAAAAACTGTTCTTTTTATCTAGGCCTAGCTTTAAGAAGATATATTGAAGATCCGTTCTTAGATTTGCATTGTCCTTAAAGAGTTCAATAAAGCTATCCCTTTCCTTTAACTTTTTTTCATCCATTATGGGATTCCTAAGCATGTGATATAGAGCTGACTCTCCTAGGCTAGAATAGGTTCTATCCAGTTTTCCAAATACCTCGTCCATATCTAAGTCATCCCAAGTTTGATTATCTATGGTATATTCTCCTTCCTCACTTGTATCAAAATACCTTCTTATGTTGTTATAATTCCTTCTCTTTGAAATTCCCTCAGTAAAATCCTGATTTAACATTCTTAAATAAGCTTGCTTATAGTTTGCCATTGTTTTATCTCCCTTTTACTCCGTACAGTATTATGTTTACTAACATTATACGTTATCCTATAGTACTGAGTCAAAATTTTACAAGGGTATTCTAATAAGGTAAGATATAAGTCTTTCATTGTCATAGGGATAAACTCTTACAATTGCATAGATATTATTAGAGTCGCTAGTCCAGGTAGGGTACAGATAGCAGTACCTTCCGCTATAGGATAATATTTGCATTTCTTTAGATGGCTTCAGCTTTTTTAGCCAGGCCTCTTCATCTATAAGCTTCAATGGATAGTTACAGGTTATTCTCTTTTTTGTTGAGAAATCCCCTGTACTCATAATCCAGATATGGTGCAGATTCTCTTCAATGAAAACCCTGCTCTTTATTTCTGTTATAGCTGTGTTTACCTTCACGTAGGCAATATATTTGCCATCTGGAGAGCTTCTTGGAAGCATACCCTCATCCACTATGCTTTCAGAATTATCCTTTAGTGACTTATATATAATACTATTATCTCTCTGAAATACAATACCACCCTTATTCTCCACAAATGAGGCAGAGGAGCCCTCTGTAAGCTTCCTTTGCTCCTTAGTTTTGAGATCTATAGTATATACGAATGCTTTTAGTAAATCTGATGCCTTTGCACTAATATCTAAAAACTTTTTTGTATATAAAAGGCCTTTATCTTTGGGTAGCCATATTGGCTGTTCATAAAAGACCTCCTTATAATCCCCCTTTAATATCTCCTCTACCTCTCCGCTGCCCAAATTATAGATTTTGATACTTCCACCCTCAGAAAATGCAAGCAGTTTTCCATCTCTAGATATGCTTACATAATTAGGACTCCCCTTATAGAGCCTTATGAGACTATTATTTCTGTACCTATACAACCCATCCTGCTTTGCAAGGTACAAGGTTCCTCCACACTCAGCTGCAGGAAATACTATGTTATTATCTATTATATTAAATGGCTCACAGCTTCCTTTACCCATAGGCTCTGCAATAATTATCTGCGAAATAAATATGTAAATAAAACATGGTAATAATATTTTTATTAGTTTCTTGTAAAATGAAAGGTATCCCATGATGTCCTCCAATGATTTAATTCATTGTTATTTTAACTAAAATCATAAATATTATAAGCTATAAATTGTAAAAAAATAAAGCACCTAATTTAGGTGCTTTAATGATTATTAAATTGCTATTCCTATTCCACGCTGGCCTTTTTTCTGCATTTGATTTGCTATATAGGTAACCAAGTCCACTGTCCTGCAGGAATATCCCCATTCATTATCATACCAGGAAACTACCTTCACCATGTTTCCTTCCATAACCATGGTGGACAATCCATCTATTATTGAGGATCTTTCATCACCTTTGTAATCTATAGATACCAGTGGTTCCTCCGAGTATCCGAGTATACCCTCCATATCTCCTGCTGCTGCTTCTTTAAAGGCGTTGTTGACCTCCTCAACAGTTACGCTTCTTGAAAGCTCACATACTAGATCTGTCAATGAAACTGTAGGTGTAGGTATTCTAACTGAAAAACCATTTAGCTTTCCATTAAGATTAGGCAGAACCTTTCCCACAGCCTTTGCTGCTCCTGTGGTAGTTGGAATTATGGATTCTCCTGCTGCTCTTGCCCTTCTTAGATCCTTATGATTCTTATCTAATAATTGCTGATCATTTGTGTAGGAATGTATAGTAGTCATAAGTCCCTTTATTATTCCAAAGTTATCATCTAAAACCTTGGCAAAGGGAGCCAGACAATTTGTAGTACAGGAGGCATTGGAGATTATAACATGCTTTTTTACATCTAGTTCTCTTTCGTTAACTCCCATAACCACAGTAATATCCTCATCCTTACCTGGAGCTGTAAGAATTACCTTTTTAGCACCAGCCTTTACATGCTTCATGAGACTTTCCTTATCCTTAAAAATTCCTGTGGACTCTATGACAATATCTATTTTCATACTCTTCCAAGGCAGCTTTTCAGGATCATTTTCTCTGCATATCTTAATGCTTTTACCGTTTATTATCATGGAATCCTCTGTAGTAGAAATATCACCCTTAAAGGTTCCGTAGCAGGAATCATACTTGAAAAGATGAGCTAAGGTTTTGCTATCAGCTCTCGCATTAATAGCAACTATCTCCACATCCTCATCCAATCTTTCCTGAGCAATTCTTAGCACTGCTCTTCCGATTCTTCCAAACCCATTAATAGCAACTTTTACAGACATGTTATTTCCCCCTATAATCTTAATAATGCTTATGTAACATTATTGAGTATATTAAGTTGATTTAGTATATCATATATGCTTTATATTACATATATGTGCTATATTATTTATATCAATTAGCATCATATATGTCAATGATGCTTGTAATGTGATTAGGCTTGTTTATCTTTATTTTCCATTGTTTTTCTCAATTATAGGGGACGGTTCTTAACTTTTTTATAAAAGAAATAATTATAAGGGACGGTTCTTTATTTTTTTATAAAAATAACAATTATACCTTACTGTGGGGTCTGTTATAATAAGCTTATAAAGGTTAATATAATGGGGGTTGGGTTATGAGTAAAATTGATTTGCATATTCATTCAAACTGCAGTGATGATGCAGAATTATCTGTAGAGAAAATAGTAAGTATGAGCAAAAAAAGTGATATGAAGGTTATAGCCATAACTGATCATAACTCTGTAAGAGGGGTTGAAAAGGCTATAGTGTGTGGCAACAAGCTTGGAGTAGAGGTGATTCCCGGAATTGAAATTGACTGCACCTTCAACTCTATTAACCTGCATGTATTAGGATATTATATTGACTATAATAGAAGAGAATTTCATGAGTTGGAAAAACAGGTCTATGATCAAGAAATGAAATTTGCCTCAGAGAAGATTAGAAGGCTTAGAGAAAATACAGGTCTTGTAGTAGACGAAATGGAAGTATTAGAAAAGGCTAATGGCAAAATAGTTACTGGAGAGCTTATAGCTGAAATATTACTTAGTAAGAGTAATAGCTCTGACAACGAATTGCTACGACCTTATATCATGGGTGGAGCAAGAAGTGACATGCCCTATGTAAACTTTTATTGGGATTTCTTTTCTCAGGGTAAGGCTGCGTATGTACCAGTTAAATATATAAGCCTAAGGGACACCATAGAGCTTATTAAGAGCAGTAATGGAATACCTGTTATAGCCCATCCAGGTAATAACCTAAAAGAGTACATGGCTGTCATAGATTCTATTATTAAAGAGGGTATTGAAGGCATTGAGGTGTTTAGCACCTATCATTCTAAGGAGCAGACTGATTACTTCTACCAAAAGGCAATAGAGTATAAGCTTCCAATGACCTGCGGCAGTGACTTTCATGGAAAAAACAAGCCTAATATTACTATAGGCGGCTGTGATTGCAGTCTCCCCTATAGGGATATTGTAGATCCTCTAAAGGCCAAAATTTAGTGGATAGAACGGACTTTTGGGGACGGTCTTTGACAATTTTGGGGACGGTTCTTTACTTTTTTATAAAAATGGCAACTTTGGGGACGGTTCTTTACTTTTTTAATAATTGGACTTCTGTAATGTCTCATAATAATTAAAGGAAATAATAAAGCCACCGATTATTTAGTTAAAACTGTTAATGTTATGGTTATTTATACTGCACCGTTACTTACTAAATGAGGAGGTTTACTATGAAACTAAATATTCGGTCCAAAATGGTTGTAATTACAACTCTGCTCTTAGCAGTGCCAAGCTTCATAATTGGATTTATTTCATACCAATACGCCAAAGCTGAATTAAATTCTTCAGGAGAAATCATTCTAAAAAATGGTGTGAAGCAGGTATTACAGCTAATAGATGCAAAGCAAAAGGATGTTGAAACGGGAAAGATTTCGGAGGAGCAGGCCAAGGAAGATGTAAAAACCTACATACTGGGCGAAAAAAAACCCGACGGAAAAAGACCTATTAATAAAAATATAAATCTGGGTCAGAATGGATATTTTATAATATATGATGAACAAGGTACTGAAGTAGCTCATCCAACTCTTGAGGGGAAAAACGTTATTGACGTTAAGACTAAGGATGGTTTTTTCCTTGTGAAGGATCAGATAGCCAAGGCTAAAAGTGGTGGGGGTTTTACATATTATGAGTGGGAGCTGCCCAATGATAAGACAAAGATAGCACAGAAAATTTCTTATGAAGAGATGGACCAAAAGTGGGGTTGGATTGTTTGTGCAGGCTCCTATATGATGGACTATAACAAAGGTGCCAATAAAATACTTTATCTATTTCTTATAACCTTTGCTGTTGCTTTAACATTAGGTTTAGTAGTAATATGGCTATTTTCAAGGAGCCTTGCTTCTCCAATTGTAAAAATAAGCAATCAGGTAAAGGTTATGGCTGATGGAGATTTAAGTAATACTATAGAGGAAATAAAGAAAAGGGATGAAATAGGGGTTTTAAACAAAGCCATTATTAGCTTAAGAGACAACCTTAAAGACATGGTTTTGGAGGTTAAGCATACAGTAAATACCGTTAAAGATGGTAGTGAAAATCTAGTTTCTTCTGCTAACGAAATTGGAACAGTGGCAAATGAAGTTGGAAGGTCCATACAATATGTTTCTAGTGGCGCGGAGGAGCAGGCTACAAAGGTTGAACTTATTAAAAATAAGGTCAGTGAGCTGGCTCATAAGATCGATAACATTAATGAGCATGTAGGAAATATGAACGAGAATGCCAATAAGGTTATTGATTTCATTAACAATGGAAATGTTCTAGTAGTAAATTCAATAGATCAAATGAATAAAATCAACGATATAACCAGTGAAACCTCCGGTACTGTTGAATTTTTGTCAGAAAGGTCTACTGAGATAATAAAGATTGTACAACTTATTGATGGCATATCCACAGAAACCAACTTGCTGGCACTAAATGCAGCTATTGAGGCAGCAAGAGCTGGGGAAGCTGGCAGAGGCTTCTCAGTAGTAGCTGAACAGGTAAGAAAGTTAGCAGAACAATCTGCCAAGGCTGCAAAGGAAATTTCAGGCCTAATAAATGAGGTGGAAAAGGGTATAGGAAATTCTGTTGTAGCAATGAACAACAGCATGACAATGGTAGAACATGGTGTAAACAACATTAAAGAGACTGGAAATTCCTTTGAGGATATAAAAAATGTGGTTAACAACCTAGTTGTAGATATTGAAAGCCTATCAAAAGAAGCCATAGATGTAATAGAAAATACAAAAGAGGTACGAGGCTCTATTTTAGATATTGCAGAAATAAGTGAGCAATTTGCTGCTAGCTCTGAGGAGGTTGCAGCTTCTTCAGAAGAACAGTTAGCTTCTACAGAGGAAATTGTAAATGCAGCTCACAGTCTAAGTAAGAGAGTTGAAGATTTGGCAAAGAATACAGATAGGTTTAGAGTTTAAACTTTTACATCAATAAAAAAGGAAGTCATAGAACTTCCTTTTTTTATTGATGGATTATTTTAGCGTATATATTGTTTTTGCAACAATATTTGTAGAATTATATTGAGAATTTACATCCACTACAGACACGTTTTTAGTTATATCATCTATCCAAATATGAGCTCCTTCATTATGATTGCTTGTTCCTGTTACAGTTAATATGGCTGGTCCAGCAACATTTTTCCCCAGGTCAACATTTATTCCTCCCCAGGCATTATTTGAAGTAGTAATATCATTAACTGTAACAATTGAACCATTTACCGTAATTCCAGATTTGCCATTATTTGAAACAGATACCCTGTCTAATAATACATTCTTTGCACAGTATATATTAATACCATGTCCACTAGTTTTGTTCTGTCTTTCTATAGCAATATTTTTTAAGGTTGTATTATCTTTGTAAATAGTAATAATATTTTGTCCTGCGGCTAAATTTCCAACAATTTTATGATCTTTACCATCGATAATAACTGGTCTATTCATTTCTATAGGTGATGCTACAGTTATATCTTGGCTTAGTTCTATATTGCTTATATAGGAGCTATCTAATGCTTCCTTTAAGGATTTTTCATTATATACAGTGGCAGTGACAGGAGCATTCAACTGATTTGCAGTAAAGTTAAAGGTAAATTCTGCAGTTAGTCCACTGTAATCTGCGCCAGTTGTATTTGTTGCTGTTTCAGGCATTTTAAACTGTATTGTAAAAGGAGTACCTGTTGCATTTTGTTGAACATTTGCATTAATCTCTCCTAGATATGCATTGCCCAATTTATTAATATCTACAAAACCCCTGTTGTTTATATTTACCTGAAGAGGTGTGGCTCCGTTATATAAAATACTATCTAATGGATCTACACTTAAATAATACTTTAGATTAAGTGATCCCTTGTTAGCTATGGTCAAGCTTTTTACCTCACTAGTCCAACCAGGATAAATGTTTGTAAGGTTTAAACCTTCAGTTATTACTCCTACCTCGCCAAGTTTTAGTGTTCCTGTGTTAAACACATTTCCTGAACTTGATTTATTATCAGTAAACCAGGCTCCTGTTGCAGCCCCTATGGTAAGTCCTAGAAGCAATGTGCCTGCTGTAATAATACTTATTATCTTCTTTTTAATCATTTTCTCTTCCCCTTTTAAATAATTTGAGGCTTCATTTTTTCATATTTTCTTTACACTATCAATTATTTCTTAAAAATATAGAGCTTATTTTCAGTTACTTTTACAATTGAAGCGTTGCCATAAACTGTGTTTGCAGATAGGGTAACCCTGTGATAAGTTGCAGAAAGAGCAGATTTTGCAATTCTAAATTCAAAGCAAACCTGGCCACTCTTTGGAAACTTATGGTCCTCAGCTGCTTTCACTATAGCCACAGCTTCCTCTACCGTAGTACCATCCTCATACTTTAAACTACAGTTATAGCCTTTATCAGCAGCAGCAATAATCTTGTGAGTATTGCCTGGAGCATTTAGCTCATTAATAGTAAGTGCAGCTAAATTACCAGTGGGATACCCCTTCATAAAAATGTATAAATACTGGCTATCATCCACGGCATAAATGTAACTATTTGTGCTACTTGTATCTACTTGGTCAAGCTTAGCGTAGCTGTATTCCATAGAAGAGAGTATTCCGTCCACTTTTGGACGATTATATTGAACCGCATCTACGTAAAAGCCTATCTCTGCAGATAAATTTTTATAGTCATTGCCTAATTCTTGTGGTATATAAAACTCAAAGCCCATGGAATCAGTACCCTGCCCCCTTAAGAACCCATTTACCCTATCCAGATTTTTATTGATGCTTCCGCTGTTTAGGCCTTTTAAAAGCCCATCAAACAATACCACATTGCTGCTGCTTATTGCTTTCACCCTTAATACATCGGTTATACATCGGTTATTAATTTTATTTTCATTTTTTATGTAGGGTCTTAATCTGTAGCTAGAATCCAAGGAGCCAGTATTTTTAATTAATATTGGTACAGACTTTATCATTCCAGGCTCCAAGATAAAGCTTTTATAGACTAAATTTTTGTCATATTGCTTCCAGCTATCATTATCCACAATTTGCACCTGTAATGTACCAGCATTAAATGTATTTCCACTGCTCCTAGCCTGGCTTGTAAACCAAGCTTTTGTGCCATAACCAAGAATACTTGCACCTATGAGGAAGATGCTTAAAATTGAAATCAATCTTTTATTCAGTATCCGCACCCCCTTATGGAAAAAACTTTCTAATATAAGCTGTATTAGGATTTAAATCATACCCCATGCTTAAGATTAGAAGTTAAAACTAGCATCAACATTGTTTTGGGTTGCTTTGGTATTGATTTCAAAGGTTCCTTGTCCACCCATGTAAGTATTACCTGTTTCTTCTGGGATTGTAATAACTATCTCATAGCTGTCAGATGTATTATTAGCATCAAGCACCTTAATGTTCTGAGCTAAATAAGTTTTTAATTCATCGAAGGTAATACCTGAAGTTAAACTTACTCCTTTAAGTTTTAATTCAAACTTTGCCACATCTAGTAAGTTAGGCACTCCCACTCCAGGTGTTTCTGCTTTGAGCTCTATTTTGTATTTTAATCCCAGGGTGCTTGTCCCATTGCTAATGGTAAAGGGCAGTATCTTCTGATCTCCTGGCTGCATATTATCAACTGCAACCTGCTTTTGTCCAACATCTTTCCAATTTTCCACCTGCTGTGTTATGTTCAAGGTCCCTGTAGTAAATTTGTTTCCAGCTGATGTAGCGGTGCTTGTAAACCATGCTAAGGAGCCAGCTCCTAACCCTACAGTAATTGCAGCAGCTGCTGTCAGTGCAATAATTGATTTTTTGTTCATTTTCTTTCCCCCTAAAAAATAATTTGTATATTAAGCTCCTCACGTTGCAAGGAGTTTTAACCATCTAATTAATCTTTACTCTATATAACCTGAGCCAAAATGTTTCGCATATATTTCTTTGGCATCAGCTTTTTCTCCTTGATCTAAGGAGAGTACCTTTTCGCATTCCACTTCACCTTTCTTTTTCTTTGACTTCCTAACCTCTGACATAATTTCTGTAATAGCAATATAAGCAAAGATTGCCCAAACAACTCCTATTCCTATAGGCCCCCTTATCTTACTCATTACAAGACCTAAATATGGAATATGGAAAAGCAGCTTCCCTGCTACATCCTTACTGAGAATTTCTCTTTCATCCTCCACATTGTTTGCATCACCCTTGGTTCTAAAAAATGTGCTGCCATCCCTCTTGATAACTTCTGTAATCCTATGGGTGACAAGGGAGTTATCTATCCAGCTAGTTATCACATCTCCTTGCTTAAGAGTTTCTGTATCTACTTGCTTGTCAATAATCATGTCATAGGTGTTAAAGGTAGGACTCATACTGCCGCTTAATACTGCAAGGAATTTATAAGGACCAATCCCTGGAATATAATTTTCTGTGCCTTTGGACCTTACAAAGGATACTACAGAAAGTACTGCCACTGCCACAAGTACCGCCAAGGCAGCATTTCCTATCCATTTAAACACTAATTTTGCCATCTTCATCTAACAGTCCCCCATTCTATTCCTTACTTTACTCTTAGCTATAAATTTATTTTTTAAAAGCATAACTACTCCAACACAGAGCATGGATATGCCAATGATAGTTAAAAGCTTGTAATCCATAAAGTAACCTGTTTTAACAATGCTCCCTCCTGTGCTCTCTTTGTCTATGGAATGGCTGCATAAGCTTATATCTGCTATTCCTTTTAAACCCTGTATTGAGTTGTGTCCTGTTTTATCCATTGTCACAGTGACCTCTAAAGGTTTTTTTGATTTGGAGGATATGTTGGTCTTCTTAGGCAGCTCATAATTTTCTTCCCTTAAATCATAGAAATTGCCACTGTATAATACCTTCCCATCAAATTCAATTCTTGTAGCCATAGTCTTAAGAAATTCTCTGTACACATCAGAGTCTTCTGGCAGCTTATTCCCATCCCAATCCATAAGCTTTATGGTAAGAGCAATTTTATCAATAACAAAATCCTCACTTGAAAGATTTTCTAAGAAGAAGAATTTGGCTCTCATTACTCCTGGAGCCCATAATCCATCCTCCTCTGTAAAAATGGGAGAGCACTGTTTCCCGCTTCCATCTAGTAAAATTAACCTATCCTTATCAGCAGTCTCAGAAGCATATGCCTTTGTAAAACCTATACCAAAGCACATAAATATTGATAGTAAACAAATTATTATAGGCACAAGCCATTTACAGTAATGTGGAATATAGTTTCTCATCTACATTCTCCTCTCATTTTTATGCCTAGGGTTTTTACCAATAATTTCAGCGGCTGTAATTTTATTCTTAAATTATTACTTTTATTCAATATAATGGAAATATTATTGCAAAATAAAACTCCATCTATATAGGCTTCAGCCTGTTAAGATGGAGTGGGTTCACTATTGGCTTAACATATTCAAAGTGACCAAGTATAGAATATGCATCATAGCCTCCATATACAATATGCCCGGATTTTGTGCCATTTATTTCCAATCACAAGTATTATTATATTCCTTGTTTTAAAATTTTAAAACAAAAACAATAATACAATTTTCTCCTAAATAGGGGACGGTTCTTTACTTTTTTATAAAAGTGTACAATTTATTTGATGAAAATTTGCAATAAAAAAAGGAAGTCATAGAACTTCCTTTTTTATTAGCATTTTTCATCTTATCTAGGTCTGCTTATGAACATTTGTGAGAACATATTTCCATAAGGCCCACCCTTTTTAATCCCAATACCTATATGAGTATAATCTGGATTTAATAAATTTTTTCTGTGTCCTGGAGAATTCATCAGTGTATTATGAGCATTCTGCACAGTTTGATTTCCTGCTATATTTTCTCCTGCTTGAATAAACTTGATGCCAAAGGACTTCATCATATCAAAGGGGCTGCCATAGGTTGGAGAGTAATGGCTGAAATAATTATTATCTATCATGTCTTGAGCCTTTACCCTAGCTACATTACATACATTCATATCCAACTGAAGCGGCGGCACATTGTTTTGGGACCTAGCTTCATTAACTAACTTAAGCATCTCCTGCTCCTCCGACGTCAAGGAAGCAGCATTATTATTAGAGGTAGGTATCTTAGGTGTGGTCGCTCCTTCATTATTTCCCACAGAGGGCTGTGGAATATTATCTGAAGGCTTAGGGGTAACATCTGGTTTTGCTTCATCAACTACTATAGGCTTACACTGAGACTTGGGCACAAAACCGATATTGTTATCTGGGAGCTTTACTGCATACCAATCTGCCACCTGACTCACTACGTTTAAGGTATTATCCTTATTTGTGGTTTGAAGAACTGGAGCATTTTGTGAACAACCAGATCTTATATTTACCTTATCAGTAAGAACCTTAATGTTGCTTATATCACCAAGCTGAAAAAGTGAAGATTCAACACCCTTTATTGGTTGTTGAGCCTGCTTAGGCGTACAGGACACCGCAGTGGTCAAAGAGAGAATTAAAGTTAAAGCAAAGAGCCTCTTTTTCACGAGAATCCCTCCTTAAATAGATTTATAATACTTAATACATACTAATAGTATTAGATAATGTGTCGAATTTTATGATAGTAAATAAAAATTTGTTGAAACTCCATAACCATTATCCTATTAGTTCCATCCACTGCTCCATACAATTCTCAAGCTTTAAGGATAGCTCCTCCACACTTTCATATAACCTTCTTAATCTTTCATACTGATCCGTTTTATTCATTTCCTCTTTTAGCTCTTCTATTTCCTTCTCCAGCTTTTCAATTTCACCCTCAAGCAGAAGTATTTTTCTTTCATTTCTACCTTCAACCAGCTTCTGCTCTGTATTTTTTGCACACTGAGGTACATTTTGTTTTTTATAGGTTTCCACGTCCTCATTTTCTATTTTTTTGATTTTTTCTTTGTAATATTCATAATTCCCCACGTAGGGTATAAGCTCTCCACCCTTTAGCTCTACAATGCTGCTGCATAGAGTATTTATAAAGTATCTGTCATGGGATACAAAGAGTATACTGCCTTTAAAATTCCTTAAGGTTTCCTCTAGAGCTTCTCTTGAGGGTATATCCAGATGATTTGTGGGTTCATCCAATATAAGGGCATTTACCTCATTAAACAGGAGCTTTGCTAGGAGCAGTCTACTTCTCTCCCCTCCAGAAAGATTTCTTACCTTCTTAAACACTTCTTCGCCATAGATAAGGAACTTAGCCAGGTATTCCCTAGACTTTCCTTCAGCATAGCAAATATCCTCTCTAAAGCATTCCAATACCGTACTATCTTCATTTTTAAATTCTATCTCTTGGGGAAGATATCCCACTTTTAAAGAGCTTCCAGGCTTCACGCAGCCAGAATCTAAGCTATAATCCTCAGCACTTAAGCCCCCTTCAAGTGAGTTTAATATTATCTTAAGCAGGGTGGATTTGCCACAGCCGTTATCCCCAATTAATGCAAGCTTTTCGCCATAGCTTATGGCAAGGTTGGCGTTTTTCAAAATCACCTTGCTGCCAAAGGACTTAGCTGCATTTTCTATTATTACCACATCCTTGCCAGAGCGCTCACCAAATTGCAGGTCTAGCTTCATTTTATCCTCAGAAAGCTTTGGCCTTTCTATCTTATCCATCTTCTCCAATCTTTTTTCCATGCTGAAGGCCTTTTTAAACATGTCTTCATTGTCACCAATGGCACCCCAATGCCTAAATCTCTTAATAGCTTCCTCCATTTCATTTATCTTCTTTTGCTGATTTTCGTAGGCATGAGCTTGAAGCATTAAATACTCTCTCTTTTGCTCCACATACTTAGAATAGTTCCCATCATAGGTTCTGCAGCCCATATTTTCAAGCTCTATTACCTTTGTAACAGTGTTGTCTAAAAAGTATCTATCATGAGACACTATTATTACAGTTCCCTTATAGCTTCTTATAAATTCCTCCAGCCATTCAATGGATTTTAGGTCCAAATGATTTGAGGGCTCATCTAGAAGTAGAATTTCAGGTGCTTGAAGCAGCATCTTTCCAAGGAGCACCGTAGTTTTTTCTCCCCCGCTTAAGGTATTAAAACACCTTTCTAAAAGCTCCTCGTCAAAGCTTAAACCAATGCATATTTTACTTAGTCTCTCCTCTATCTCATAGCCTCCAAGCCTCTCATAGCTTTCCTGAAGCTCAGCATATCTGTTTAGTGCCCTGGCAAGCTCCTCCTCCTTCATCACCTTAAGCTCACCTTCTACACTCTTTAGTTCCTCATATATTTTATGCTGTGTACTAAAAGCCAAATTGAGCACATCCACTACCTTACAGCTATCAGTAAAGTTTGGTATTTGATCCACATATCCAAAGGTAGAATTCTTCTTTATGTTAATGTTTCCACTATATTCTCCCTCAACACCAAGGATAAGCTTTAAAAGAGTGCTTTTCCCTGAGCCATTTTTGCCCACAATACCCACCTTTTCACCACAATGAATTTCAAAACTTATATCTCTAAGCACTTCTGCAGCACCATAGTATTTGTTTATATTATTTAACGCTATAGCTATCATAATCCTATTCCTCCATAATTCTATTCAATAAATATCAAAAAATAAAACAAGCCAAATAAATCTATAGTGCTTAGATTTATCTGACTTATGGGAGCACATTAATAAAGCGTCACGGTATATAAAACCATGACGCCTGTTTATACTAAATCAGCTTTAATATAAAGGTACTTGTGATAAGCATGGTTTTATAAATATTACAGCTCTAAAAATGGACGCACTTCTCCCTAGGAAAAGAGTGATTCCGTTTTTTGTAACAGAACTGCAATGTATCTTGCTCATACTGTACCTCCTAAAAATTTAATAACATAATAATTCTAGCATACAAACCAAAGATTGACAATATTTTTTATACCTTATTCTCTACCAATCCCTATAGGTAAATACTGCTTCAACTCTGGCAGTGATATTTATCTGTCCTGGCAGTATAGGTGTCGCCTGTGATGCCCCCTTTAGAAGCATTGTCTCATTATCTAGTGCTTCATAACTTACCTCTGTAATTTTAAAGGGAACCTCATCTAGAAATACTCCTAGAGTTTTACACACCTCCTCTGCTTTTTTTACTACATTTATAATAGCTAGCTTTAAAGCTTCTTGGTAGTACATGGAGGGAGATGCTGCAGTGAATTTGATGTTGTATACATAATTTGCCCCATTTTCCGTGGCAGTATCAATAATCTCTCCAAGCTTACTCAGATTACTTATGGTAACAAGCAGTACATTTGAAACCCTGTAGCCCTTTAATATTTGTTTTCCTTCCACATAGTCGTATTGAGGCTCAACATTGTAATATGCTGTTGATATATTGTTCTTTGGAACCCCCATAGCATATAAGCTGTTTATAACTTCATTGGACTTTGCCCCATTCTCCTTTTGTGCTGCAGCAACACTTATGTTTTCTGTGATTACTCCTAGATTTACAGAGGCTCTGTTTGGCTCTGCCTTTAGGCTCCCTTCTCCCTTTAACACCATGCTGCCCCATTTTTCAGTATAACAATATGGATTACAAACACTCTGGTTTAACATAAAAATATCCTTTCCCCTTAAAAGCTATATGTTATATATATGTGAAGAGGCCTCGTATATTTCCACAAGAACTACTTGGAGGGTTAAATATGACCTGTTACATTTTTATAGCTGTCTGCATATACTATAATGAAATCAAAAAATAGGAGTGTTTCCATGATTTATATTGACGACTACAACTTTAACTATACTGAAGATTTTTTTAATCCAAATGAATTTCGTGGATTAATGGAGCTCCCACCAGGTTTAGATGCTCCCTTCTGTAATTACTGTTCTTATGTTCCTTGTTGTCCTTTTTATGCTGAGGAATTACCCCAACAGCCAATATTTAGAGAGTATAATCCTAAAAAATCCTATGGCCCGAACTACGGTCCTCAAGGAGGTCCATCCTATGGACCACCCTCTGGCGGCCCTCAAGGAGGTCCATCCTATGGCCCGAACTACGGCCCTCAAGGAGGCCCATCCTACGGACCACCCTCTGGCGGTCCTCCTGGCTCCATGCAAGAATCCCAATCAGGTGCTCCCTCTGGACCACCACCCTCAGTTACTCCATCTAAAAACCAAGCTCAAGTAAAATCTTATACTGGCGTAAAAGCAGTAGAACCAGGCACTCTAAAGCCCTGCCGTTATACTTATGTTTATATTTGGCCAAGACGTGGACCAGGCTTTTGGGCATGGCTCACCTATGTAGGAAGAAGATCTGCCTCTGGTTATCGCTGGAATGGCTATCGCTGGTACTACTTTGGAATTGATCTAAACAATATAGATAGCTTTATTTGTTACTAGTCCGGAAATATAAAAAGATGCTAAGATTATTTTTAGCATCTTTTTGTTATGACTACATACAGTATTCCTTTGTAAGTCCTTCATAAATTTTTTCTTTATTGCGGAGCTCTAATAAGTCCTGAGGCCCAATGAGCTCTGGTGTTTTATCCGAATAAAAGATACTGCTTTTTATCAAGAGCTCAGAGACAAACTGTGAGCAAAAATAATGATTTTTTCTTCTAAGTGGTCTATTTATGAGCACCCCGAATAATCCTATAAAGTTATATCTGTATTTATCCTTATCTCTAAGGAAGCTGTCAAGCTCACTTCTTAGTGTATCTAATTGCTCTTTTGTAACCTTCACCTTGTAAATTACGCACTCACATCTGTGAAATTTTCTATATACCCCTTCATAGATGCTCTCCTCCACAAGCCCCCCTGAAAAAGGATTGTTGGGATTAATTCTTCCAAAGGAATACATAGCCTTAAAGCTATTGTCAAAGCTAATAGAGGAATGTATGTATTTAGTTTCTACGAAAATATTTATTGCTTTAGAGAGCCATGTGCCCGTCTTTGAAAAAATCAAATATATATATATGTCACTCATTCTTTGTGTTACCCCATCCCCAATAGTTATAATTTAAAAAAGAAGACACTGCTATTGATAACCATTATACCTCATTATGGCAATTATGCACAATAAATTAAAATACTCTCCATTATTAAGCCTGTGAAGAAAAGTCTGTAAAATGAAAAACATTTTAGCTTTCAATGATAAAATAAAAATATCATAGCAGGCTGTTTTATTATAGGAAAAAGAAAAGAAGGACTAACTGAGGGAAAAAAGAATATTATTGCTGATTTAATTAAGGAATATGACATCCAATCAGCAGAAGATATTCAAGAAGCACTAAAAGACCTGCTTGGTGGTACAATTGAAAGTATGTTTGCTGCTGAAATGGACAACCATTTGAGATATGCTCCATATGAGCGTACAGATAGTAATAATGCAAGTAACGGAAAGAAACAAAAGATGATTCG
>DBMJ01000009.1 GCA_002298125.1 Clostridium sp. UBA701
TACAGACTTTTTTTCACAGGCTCGCAACTGTAAATCAAGTATATTATTATTCTTTGATTAAACATTTGTGCAGTTTATAAGTTGCCGGACGATTCTAGTAACATTTAATTATATAATTTAGTTTACATATCCTTTAAGAAATCAAGGAGCCCGGACAGGTTCCTTTAAATATTTTTATAATATCAACATTATTATTAAAAATAGATTGACTGATTTTTATTATTAATTTTTACATATTTTAGAATATATTATTGGATATACTTAAGTCTATTTTATTTGTTTCAGATATCTTATAGCCACTTGACCCTTGAGCAATAGGTGTAGCTCCGTATTTTTTTACATGACATTTAATTAAAAAGGATTCATATTCTTTTCTTTCTTTGTTAGTCATGGGTCCAAGGTCGTAGATTTTTAAATTTATTTTATTTCCATTCCAATAATAACTATTTAGGCAATAATTTACATTACTATTTGAGCCAATGTCCTTTTTATGAGAGATATGCTGTGGAAACCTAAGACCAGTTGATGTTGCTCTATTAGCCTCACCAATATATAATGTATTACCTGATTTTTGGGGGTAAGGTATCTCTGATTCTACAAGGCTGTAGATATAGACCACATTTATATTTGAGCCAATATAATTTGGACTATCTTCTTTAGAAAGAGATAAAAGTGTATTTCTATCAGTGTCACTATCTTTTTGTATAATTTTATCAAATATTAATTTCATTCTATTTTCCACCTTTTATATTAATGAATTAATATAAATATACTATAAAGTTATTGAAAATTGATTTAAATAAAAATTTTATTTAAAAGTGTACTTCCTTAAATTCATTTATATAATTCCAAGTGTAAGCTTAAAACTAAAAAATTTAGGAGGAATACAGAAATGAAAAAACAACAGACAATTAAAGAAGAAATAGAGAGAAAGCAGATAGTAACAAAAGCAATAATAGAAATTTTATCAAGAAAGATGATTTCAATAGACGGTACAGAACAACATAGATATGTGTATTCATTTAAGAATATAGAAGAAAGATTATCTAAGCTTAATCGCTGTATTGAAATTCTACAACTAAAGTACTCCGAAGAAAACGAACTATTATATGAGCTACGTAATATAGAACATGATATTAGCTATACTAAGCATGAGTACGATAAAATTTATGAACTCATTACTAATGTTATTTTTGATGAAGGCTATTTTATTAAAGATAATGAACCTTTTAGTGAGTCAGAAAAATTATCGTTAATAAGTAAAATATTTGATATATAAGAATGTTAGTTTTAGATAAGGAAAGATAGAGTAGAAGTTACTCTATCTTTTTCTTTTGGAGTTATAGTTTTGTAGTTTCAATGTTGTAATTTTATAGTTGTATTTTTATCTTGAAACTCCGTTATCAACCATGAAAACAGAGTTTATTACCATATAAACACAAATTTATTGGTATAAAAAATTATTTAATACCTTGGAAAAAGTGTTTTATACCTTAGTTTACACCATTTCCAGTTTTTGTTATAATATAATTATAAATACTATATTAAATGGTATTTAAAACTATATGAAAGGAGGGTTAATATGGAAGAAAATATTTCAGACTTTGCCCTTTATAAGAAAAAGAAAGAATACACTAAAGAAAATTTTTATACTCCAGTATTTAATGCTTTTATGAGAAATACAGACTTAAATATCCAAGAAAAAGCTTTTTTTATCTATCTTCAAGGGTTCGGAGATAAATGTTTTCAAAACCAAACAACAATTTGTGAGGAACTATCAATAAGTAAACCAACATTAAGAAAACTTATGCAAGGCTTAGAAGAAAAAGGATATATTTATGTCCAAAGAAAATATTCTCATAAAACAAAAGAAAAAGCTTCACCAGTGGTGTTCCCTATCCCAATAGATGAAAACACTGGAAAGCTTTCTGAACATAGTAAACAGCTTATAGGATATTTAAGAGATAAATATCCAAGTGATTACTAATTAAATTATAGCATAAAATTTAATATTATAATAATTTTTTAACACCAAGTGTACTTTTTGAAATCTGCTTATATAACATAATCAAATTCAAAAATACATGAGGTGTTTTTATTTATGATTGATATAAAAGTTGAAGATAAAATTAAAATCTACCATGATGGAGTTCTAATAATTGTTGGGAATTGTTATAATGATATTAAATCGACTGTTGAAAAAGCAATAAAAGTTATTCAAGATGCTTATCAGCTTAGTATCTTAACTAAGATTTTAAGAGAGTTAAGAGAGGTAGCATAATGAATAAGATTGCTTGTTATATAAGAGTTTCAACAGATAAAGCAGACCAACAAAAATCCTTGGAACAGCAAAGAGTATTACTAAAGGAACAATACAAAGATAGAGAGATATTAATGTATTCTGATACTGGTACAGGAACAAGCTTTAAAAGAGCTGGTTTTCAGCAACTTATGTATGATGCTGGACTTAATGCAAAAAACTTAAAAGACGGCAGAATGGTTTTTGAAGTTGATGCTGAAAGACAACCACTATTTAATGAAATAGTAGTTATAAATACCTCAAGATTTGTTAGAAATATTGCTATCGTAGATATACTAAGAGTGTTATGGAACTATAAGATGGTTAATGTTAAGTTTCTAGATGTTCAAAAAGATAGCAGTAATATTAATGATATGATATTGCTACAAATGTTTTTTGCTATGGCAGAAAATGAAGTAAAAGAAACATCAGTAAGAACTAAAAGAGGTAATAAAACTACTATTCTTCAAAATAAGATAAGAAATAATTCTATATTTGGGTGGAATTTTGATAGAGAAACCAATTCACTAATAAAGAATGAAGATGAAGCAAAGGTTGTTGAGTTTATATTTAATACAGCATTAACTAATGGCTTAAAGATGACAGCTAAATTAACTAATGACATGGGATACAGAACAAAGAAAGGTAACACATGGTTAGATAGCACTATAAAAACTCTTATAACTAATCCAAAATATAAAGGACATAACGTTAGGAATAAATTTACAAATGTGAATTTATTTACAGAAAGTAAGACCAAGTATGTCAGAAAAGAAAATTGGGTTGTTAAGCAAAATGATAGAATAGAACCTTTAGTATCAGAAGATTTATGGGAACAAGTTCAGCAAGCTTTAGAACATAGATGCCTTGTAGGTAATAAAGGTCAAAATGCAAGGATATATGATACTAGGGGTAAATTAAAGTGTGCTAAATGTGGCGCATCATATGTTAGATGCGTAGAAACAAAAGTATCAGATAAAGCAAATCAACTTCATTATTTGATTTGTTCACATAAGAAGAAATATACTAAGGAATATTGCAATGCTGAAAATATAAATATAGAAATGCTGAATAACTTTATTGAACAACAAAGGAAAGTATATTATAAAAATATACAACTACAAATTCAGCTTAAGATTATAAGCTTGCAAGATGAGCTAACAAGTATAAATGAAGATACAAACTCTAAGATAGTATTTAAAATTCAAGAGCAAGAAACGGAATTGGAGAGACTAAAGTCCAAATTAGAAAGCCTAATTGAAACCTTTATCTCATCATCTGAAAGCATGAAAAGTGTTTTTGAAAGAAAAATTAAAGAGCTTGAATTAAAAATTCAATCCATAGATGATGAAATATCAAGACTAAAATTGATAAATACAGATAAAGAAAAACGGGTTAGAGTAATTAACAACAAAATTTCAAGGTTGAAAAATGAGTTATTAATGTCCAGCGATAAAGAACTGACTAGGACAGAATGGTTAGATAAAGTAGAAAAAATATTGATAGGTGGAAAAAAAGATATCAAAGCTATATACAATTTTGATTAATTTTTTTGCTCAATGCTCTGTCATAAAGGTGTACAAGATGGACGACAAAAATCGTATAATTAGGTGCAAATAAAAAAGCAGTAGTTTTGTTATAGCTACTGCTTTTTGTATTGACTTAGATTAGTACACTCCGGTTCTATTCCATCCACGTTTTTTATCCATCCCTTTGTGGTTACGGTGTTACCTTGGAATTTTCCTACCTCTAACCAGGAATCCTCATTTATGCTAGCCATATCAATGATAATAAGTCTGTCTCCCTTTCGTAGTACCTCCACTATTGGTGCACTGTCCCAAGGACCTAAAAAAAGCTCACACTGCTTATTTAGCACCGCAGCGGTAAATGGGGGCTTTTCATAGGCTATACGAAGACGTTGTCTCCTTTGAGTTTCCTTATGCACAGAGAGTCTAAGGGCTTCATATTGCCTTGATATTGTCATAAGTCGGCTTTTTTGTGTGTACAAGATCCCTGTAAAGTAGTAGTATTCACCTGCGGCTAAAGCTGCTAATAAAATGCTCAAAAAAGCCAGCAATAGGGTTCCCTCCAAAATACTGCTTTTATACAGTATATTCGAAAGAGGTAAAAAGTTTCATAAAATCTACGCCATTAGTTCCTTTAAATCATCGTAATGATTTATATAGTAGTCCGCAACTTCTTTTATCTTATCCTCCACGCTGCAGGAAAAATCATCCTGCACGGCTACAACCTTCATACCTGCAGACTTTGCACTTTTTACAGCGGGAAGTATGTCCTCAAAAACTGCGCACTCAGAAGGTGCAACTCCTAATTTTTTAGCTGTGTATAAATATATATCAGGGTAATTCTTTCCTCTGCTTACCTCGTCTGTCCTGCAGATTACATCAAAATAATGATATATGTCATTGCCGTTAAGGGCTAATTCTAGTAGCTCTACAGAGTTGCTTGTGGCAAGGCCCAACTTGTAGCCTTTTTTCTTTAGGCTAGAAAGGAATTCCTTGGCACCAGGCTTTAGCCTTACATTAGACCTATACTCCACCAGTGCCATGTTTGTTAGCTCGTAAGAAATTTGCTCAAGAGAATCAGGCAAGTTTAGATACTCCTTAAAGAATTTTACTGCGTCATTAAAGCTTAGATGCTCCAGGTTGTCCCGAAAATCCTTAGGCATCTCTATATTTTTACTTGAAAAATAATCATTATCTACCTTATCCCATACCCATGTGGAGTCTATTAATGTACCATCCATATCAAAAATAAAAGCCTTTAAATTGCTAAGCATTATATTCCTCCTTTCTCCAGTAAACATTATCTCAAGTTAATTATAAAAGGTAAACCTGCATTGTGCAAGTTTACCCTTCTAAAACACTATTATTAAAATTCCCTTTCAAAAATGCTAATGCGTTCAGCATGATTAAAGTCTTCTGCAGAATGAATATTTATCTTAGCTAATATCTCATTCATGCAGTGGGAATCTACAGAGACCTTAATTTCAGACATATCAGCCAGATGATTTACTGCCTTAGTACCTTCAGCTGCAGGTATTATAGCCTTAGGACCTCCAACGCAGCCGCCTGTGCATCCCATTCCTTCAATGAAATTTGCATTGAGCTCACCCTTTAATGCTTTATTTAGCGCCTCTTTACAATTTACAACGCCATCTACAGAAAGGGGGGAGAGCAGCTCATACTTATGCGGGAATAGGGCATGAATTGCCTCTCCCACAGCTATAGATACTCCACCAGTTCTAGCATAGAGTCTTCCTCCTCTAGAGGCATACTCTACAGAATGGTCTTCTTCAAGCTCCTCAGGTACAATGCTAAAGGCTTCAAAAATTTGTTTAAGCTCTGCAAAGGTAAGCACAAAATCTACATCACCTAAGAGATCCTTTTCTTTAGCTTCTGATTTTTTTGCTATGCAAGGTCCTATAAACACAACCTTGCAGTTGGGGTTTAGCTTTTTTAGAACCCTTGCCGCTGCAATCATGGGAGAAACAGAGGGCGACACGTGTTTAACCAAGTCTTGATACACCCTCTTTAACATGGCTACCCACATGGGACAGCAGCAGGAGGTGATCATAAGATCATCCTTTTTATTAACTAAATGATTAAATTCTACAGCCTCCTTTAGAGTTAGCATATCTGCAAAGAAGGCTACCTCAACCATATCGGTGAAGCCTAGCTTTTTAAAGGAGGAGCGCAGCTTACTAATAGTGACCTTATCGCCAAATTGCCCTATAATGGCAGGAGCTACTGCAGCTATTACAGGGGCTCCCCCTAAGAGAAGCTCTCTAAGAGGAATAAACTCTGTTTTATCTAATATGTTTCCATTTGGGCAAGCCTCTACACAAAAGCCGCAGTCAGTACATTTATTACTGTCAATATAAGTGGTGTGTTCATCCTCCTTTATCATTATGGCATTAAAGGGACAGGATTTTTGACACAAGGTCTCTCCACCCACTGTGATACAGTCCATTGAACAATCATGTATCTTTTCTACTACCTTATGGGAAGGGGAGTAGTTTGAAAGTGCAGTCCTTAGCTTTGACATATATTCATCATAATCATCACAGGCATTTAGCTCCACACCACAAAGAGAGGAGATTACACCCTGCAGCTTATGTTTATCTTCCGCTGAGGAAAGTAAGTCCTTTACAACACCTTCAAGCTCATCTTTATCCTGAGCCAAAATCAAGGTTTTGAACAATTCACTATATTTTTCTTTCATAGCTTGCACTCCTTTGTAACACATCCTATTTTTAATTTCCCAATAAGATTAACGCAATATACCATTTTTATAAAATAAAAAGTGCCTGCAAAGCTGTCAAGCACTGAATGATATATCTTCTGGTCGGGGTAACAGGACTTGAACCTGCGACCTCATGGTCCCGAACCATGCGCGCTACCATCTGCGCTACACCCCGGTACATATATATTATAGCTTTGTTAATAGGTGAAATCAAGACAGCGTAAAGAGCAGTTAATATTAGAATCAAATACGAAAATATAGTAAAAAATAAATTATTTGAAGGAAATTGGAAAAATACGTAGAATATAGTACGCAGGAGGGAGATAGTATGTTTTGGTTATTGCTAATACTGGGTGTTTTGCTTGTAATTTTATCTATTGTTTTTGTAGCTTACGTGGCGAAGGCTAATAAAAAAGTAAAAGCCATAGAGAGTAGAAGACTAGCATTTGTAGAAGAGAGAGAAATCGAGTTAAAAAATATTGAGGATTTAGCCCGTCAATGCATAAAGCTAATTGCTGATTTTTCTTTCTATGCAGAACAGATGTTTATTGATGTAAATGAAATAGTAAAGAGAACAGATTATTTGAGAAAAGGCACGGATAATCAATATAAGAGTATTGAACAGGTTAATTTGGTAATGGACAATGTACATAAGTATCTTCATCAGGGTTTTGAGGAGGCACAAGTGATTTCAGGGAGCTCGGTAACAACCTATGAGAAGGTATCAGAAAAGAAAGATGATGTATCAAGAGCCCTTAGGCACTTTAATGAAATAGGCTATATTTTAAAAGACACTAAAACCTCTGCAGATAAGCTTGAGACAAAATCTAAGGAAGCAGAAGAAATGGTAGCTTCTATAACTAAAATATCCAAACAGACAAACTTGTTGGCTCTTAATGCTACCATTGAAGCAGCAAGGGCAGGAGAGCAGGGGAGGGGCTTTAATGTGGTGGCAGGTGAAGTAAGAAAGCTCTCTGAAGAAACCGATGAGGTAACACAAAACATTATAAGACTTATAAAAGATATACATATAATAGCCGAAGATACAGGTAAAGCTATGGATAAAAGTCTTAGCAATATAGAGGCACAGCAGTACAGTCTGGGTGGCTGTATTGAAGATATGGAGGATATTGAGAGGGCTACAAATAGTTCTTCAGAGGAAATGATGAGAATTTCTGGAAAAATGGAGGAGCTTGTAGTTCAATATGAGAACATTGAAAATCAAGTATCTCAAATAACCTCGTTGGTACAGGAGATTGCTGTTTCTACTACGGAGGTTAATCAGTCCGTGGAGGAGGAAGCCCTAGAGATAGAAAATTTAAAAAAGGTTACAGATGATTTTGAGGATAAAATTATAGACATATTAAAAAAGACCAAGAATTCTAACAAGAAGAGAGACAAGTTAATTCTTGTAACGTCACCTTATCCTCCCTATGTAATATATAGTGCTAGTGATAATGAACTTAATGGTATAGATATAGAGATTATCAGAGAAGCCGTTAGAAGGTGTGAAATGGATGTGGATTGTAGGATAAGCACCTGGAATGGAGCCTTGAGGATGATGAAAGAGGGATTGGCAGACATTATTCCAACTATATCTTATAGTAGGGAAAGGGATAACTTCCTCCAATTCTCCTCAGATTTTAGGGGTAAGAGTAAATTCATCTTCATAACCACTAAGGAAAGTGATGTATCCATAAATTCCTATGAGGACTTATATAAATATACTGTTGGGGTTGTAAAGGATTATAGTTACAGCAAGGGCTTCCTAGAGGACGTGAAAATCAATATAGATGTAAGCATAGATGGAGAAGTGCTGTTTAAAAAGCTATTGAAGAAGCACATAGATGCGATTATTATTAATCAGTATTCAGGAATTTATCATATAAAAGAATATGGACTTTCTGATAGGTTGAGAATTGAAAAATTCTATCTTGAGGAGAACGAATCAGATACGCGCATTGGCTTTAGCAGAAAAAACAAACTTCAAAATGATATTTTAAAGTTTGAGAATGCTATAAAGGAAATGCAGCTAGATGGAACAATAAATGCAATAGAGAAAAGGTATATGAAACTATAGAATAAAAAACCCCGCAATTTCTTTGCGGGGTTTTATTATGAAGGTTTCTATTATGCACCTTCGCTTAAGAAGCGATATTGTGAACTGTATAGGTTGTAATATAGTCCTTTATTGGCGATTAACTCCTCATGAGTTCCGCTTTCCACAATTCGTCCATCATCGATAACCATTATTTTATCACAGTCTCTTATGGTAGACAGTCTATGGGCAATTACAAAGGAGGTTCTTCCAAAGAGCAGCTTCTGTATTCCTTTTTGTACTAGCTTCTCAGTAAAGGTATCTATATTTGAAGTTGCCTCATCTAGTATTAGTATTCTTGGGTTAGCAAGCAAGGCTCGTGCAAAGGAGATTAGCTGACGCTGACCTACTGAAAGTCTGGAACCTCTCTCATTTACCTCTGTTTCATAACCCTTCTCAAGCTTAGAGATAAATTCATGGGCATTTACTGCTTTAGCAGCAGCTATGACCTCTTCATCTGTAGCATTTAATCTTCCATATCTTATATTCTCCATAATGGTGTCGGAAAATAAGAAGGTATCCTGCAGCATTATTCCCATCTGGGAGCGTAAGGATTCAATCTCAACATCCTTAACATTTTTTCCATCTATAAGCACTTCTCCCTGAGGAGTATCATAAAATCTGCTAATAAGATTTATTATGGTGGTTTTACCTGCTCCTGTAGGACCTACCAGGGCTACAGTTTCACCAGCATTTACCTTAAAGTTTATCTTGTTTAAAACCATAGTTCCATCTTCATAACCAAAGGTGACATCCTTAAACTGTACATTTCCTTTGATCTTTGGCATCTTCTCTACCTGACTTATATCCTCTATATCAGGCTTGATGTCCATGATGTCAAAAATTCTCTCTGCTGCTGCAAAGTTGGTGATTAAGGTATTGTAAAAGTTACTGATGTTCATTATAGGGCGCCAAAACATTCCAATATACATGGTAAAGGCAACAACTGTTCCGATGGAGATACCATCCCCAGCTCCCATAAGCTTTACGCTTGCCCAAAACACCACCACAGAGCCAATACCCCAGGAGGTTTCTACCAGTGGCCAGAAGAAGTCTCCCAGACGTACAGCCTTTAAAAAGGCTCCCATCATATCCTTTACTAGCTTAGTGAAGGTAGCGGAGGTTCTATCCTCTACTGCAAAGGACTGTACAACCCTTATGCCAGAGAAGTCCTCATGGGTAAATGCATTGAAGTTAGATCTCTTTTGCCTATAGTCCATCCAACGTTTTCTTCCTATGGATTCTATTGTGAACATAAATATCAATAGGAGAGGGAGAATGGCCATGGAGGCCAATGCTAACTTATAGTTTAATGAGAACATAACAATTCCAGTACTAATGAGTGCTATGATTTCAGGTATAAAGCTGGTAATACTATTGGTAAATAGCTCCTGCAAAGAGTTTACGTCTCCAATAACCCTTGCTAAAATCTTTCCTACAGGACGATTGTCAAAAAAGTTAAAGGACAGCTTTTGTATATGAGTATATAGCTCATGTCTTATATTCAATAGGATCTTGTTGGTTATAGAAGCCATCATGTTTATTCTAAGTCTAGAGGCATACATGGCTAAAAGGTTTATAACCGTCATGAAAATTCCTATGAGAACAAGTCCATATACATTATTCTTTTTAATATGCACGTCTATAGCCTGCTTTAACAGGTAGGGGTTTATTAGTCCTGCTCCCATTACAAATAAAAGTAAGAATAGAACCACTACAACCTTTAGCTTAAAGGGCTTTAAATAAGCTAACAGTCTGTTTAGGGTTTCTTTTTTATTTTGCTTTGACACAAACTCATCTTGCTTTACAGCATTTCTGGCCATATTATACCACCTCCCCTTCAATTTCTTCAAAGTCTTTAAATTGAGCACAGTAGACATCGTAGTATTTTTTGCCTAGTGCTACTAGTTCACTATGAGTTCCTTCTTCAACTATTCTTCCATCCTCTACAAATAGAATCTTATCCGCATTTTTAACTGCAGATATCCTATGAGCAATGATGAAGGTAGTAGTATTAGCTTCTCTGCTATTTAGATTCTTTAGAAGCTGAAACTCTGTATCCATATCTAGTGCAGAGGTGGAATCGTCTAAGATTAGGATCCTAGAATCTCTTACCAGAGCCCTTGCTATGGCAATCCTTTGTTTTTGTCCGCCAGAAAGTCCTATGCCTCTTTCGCCTATTAAAGTATCATAGCCTTCCTCTAGTTCATCAATAAATTCAGCAGCGCAGGCTTCCTCACAGGCCTTAACAATTTCCTCCATAGAAGCATCTTCCTTACCAAAACGTATATTAGCTGCTACGGTTTCGGAGAAGAGGAAGTTATCCTGAGCAACTACGGACATCTTACTTCTTAAATCCTTAAGCACCACATCTTTTACATCATGACCATCTATTAATATTTGGCCGCAAGCAGCATCATAATATCTCCCAATAAGGCTTATTATAGAAGATTTTCCTGAGCCTGTGGTACCCATGATGGCAACAGTTGAGCCAGCAGGGGCTGTAAAGGATACATCTCTTAGAATATAGTCCTCATTATATTTAAAGGACACATTTTTAAATTCCACATCTCCCTTAATCTCAGGAAGACTAATTGCATTTGCCTTATCCTTTATTGTAGGCTCTACCATCATGATATTGAACACCTTTTTTGCTGAGGCCTTATTCTGTGCCAGCATGTTGGTAAGCCAGCCTAGCATTCTCATAGGCCATATAAGCATCCAGATGTAGCTGTTAAAGGCCACTAGTGTACCTATGGTGATTTTCCCATTCATAACGAATATTCCACCAACAGCCACCATTAACACCACAGAAAGATTAGAGAGAAACTCCATGGGTGGAAAGAACTTGGCAATAACCTTGTTTTGTTCCACATTTAAATCGTAGTTCTTCTGATTAAGATTTAAGAACTTCATGGCTTCATGTCTTTCTCTTGCAAAGGCCTTAACCAGGCGTACTCCGGCAATGTTTTCCTGAGCTGTAGTATTTATTACTGCTGCATGATCACTGATTCTTTCGTAGCAGTCGCCCTCTTTCTTCTCCAGCTTAAGAGCCAATATTCCTATAAAGGGCATGGTTATTAGGCATATTATAGTAAGCTTCCAGTTAAGATAGAAGAGTATGCAGGTAGCCATTACAAAGTATATAGCATTTTCAACAAACAATCTCATCCCAAAGGAAACAGTTCTCCAGATGTTGTCAACATCCTCCCCAATTCTAGACATCAGCTCACCAGTATTCATGTTGTCAAAATATGAATAAGGTAGACTCTGAATGTGATCGAACAAATCTTTCTTTAAATCCACACTGATTTTCACAGAAAGCACATCAAAGAGATATTCCTTCACATATCCCATAACTGCCCTCCCCAAAGTTATTGCAATCATGGATATGAGTACAAAGGCAAGTAAGTCCAACTTTTGTTGTACTAAGATATCATCAATCATTATCTTTGTAAGATAGGGATTGAACATATCAATTACGATAGATAGTAGCATTGCGAGAGACGGAATAACAAGCAATAGTTTATACCGCCACACATACTTGAAAACTTTTTTCATTTAAGCTCCCCCTTTTCATGTCAAAAATAAAAGGCCATGGATATCCCATGACCTCACAATTAATGGAAATAATAAAATAAAAAGGTCATGGACATCAGTCCATGACCAGATAAACAGAAGTTTTGCTATGGTAAGCAAACCTGTGAGTTGGCAGGACTGAACATATTTTTGGGCATAGTAATTCCGCAATTAAACATATTGATGCCAGAGGTAAACACTGCGGTAATTCTTTTAGTCATCATAATTCATAACCTGCCTTTCATAATATTTGCTTTTTCCAAAGCTATACAAAAAGGATAACATTTAAAAAATATTCTGTCAACAATTTAATAAAAATAAATTGGAAAATGGTAATAAAGATATTAATTGACTGAAATAATAAAAAGTATATAATCCATATTAAGGGGAGGTGTAAAGATGAAAAAAGTAGTAATTTACACAGCAGAAGGTTGTCCTTATTGCACTTCAGCTAAGGAGTATCTAGAGGAAAAGGGAGTAGCCTTCGAAGAAAAGAACACCAAGGAGAAAGACAATAGAAAGGAGCTTATGGCTCTTGGATTTATGAGTGTCCCAGTTATTCTAGTGGACAATGAAACAGTAGTAGGCTTTGACCAGGAAAAGCTAGAATCACTGCTAGGACTATAAATTAAATATAAAACCCTTCAAGAGAGTTCTTGAGGGGTTTTATATTCATGTGAGTAATATGCATAAATTTGCTAAGAATTCTTCAGTCACCTCTTATTATTTGTGAATGAGTTGCTCAGAACCATTTAATACAAGCTTTGTGGGTATTATAACACGCTTGCGAACATGCTCCCCCATTGAGGAGTTCTCGATTTTCTCCATTAAAAGCTTTGCTGCAACCTCACCCATCTGGCTTACAGATCTCTCGATGTAGGATATATGAATATCAAAGGGTTTAAGGTAAGCCATTTCATCAAAGCCTATAATTGCCATTTCCTCAGGGATTTTAATTTTATATTCTAGCAAAGTATTGATACATGCCTGAGTAAGTATGCTGCTGCCTACAAAAATGGCAGTGGGACGGTCCTTAAGAGCTAGGATTCTTTTGGTGATTTCATAACCGCTTTCTAAATTGTAATATCCATTAAAGTTAAAACTAGGAGCAATATCAATACCGTTTTTTTCCATAGCGAGTCTATAGCCAAGAAATCTTTCCATACATGCTTTTGAATCAGTAGGGCCCATCACTGTGGCTATCTTTTTATGTCCAGCATTTATAAATGCTTGAGTGGCATCTAGGCCAGCCTTTACATTATCCACAAACACTCCATCAAAGTTAGATAAATTAACATCTCTATCTACTATAACTACTGGTATACCACTCTGCTCAAGTTCCACTAGCTTCAATCCATTTGTATTTTCCTGTTCTAGAGTGGGTGTTATAATCAAGCCTCGCACCTGCTGTTTTCTAAGCATTTGAAGGGAGGCATATTCGTTAGAAATATTCTCATTAGTATCACACATGGTGATATTGTAATCCATTTCACGTAAAACTGTACTAATCCCTCTCACAATATTACCAAAAAAGGGATTAAGAATATCTGGAACTATAACGCCTATGGTGTTTGTTTCATTTAGTGAAAGACTTCTTGCTAAGGCATTAGGAACATAGTTTAATTTTTTAATTACACTTAAAACGCTTTCTCGTGTATCAGGCTTAACTAGGGGGGAATTGTTAATTACCCTTGAAACAGTAGCGCTTGAAACACCAGCCACATTTGCAATATCCTGCAACGTAATACTCATGGCACACTTCCTAACCAAATATCAATTATTATTATTACCATCATAATACTTTTTTAATGTGTAATAGTCAATAATAATGTTATATTAAGGAGAATAATTCATAAATTTAGCATTTAATTCTAGCTTTTTACAAGTTTTTCTTCTAGTCTGGGACAAAAATGCAACCGCTTTCATATGCATTATTTCATAATTTTCTAAATAAATTTATCATTTTTGTATTGACATAGGCATATTTTCGTTATAAACTCAATATAACATGTAAAAACAACAGAATATTCACAAAAACTAAACAATTTATACATTGGATAGCAGATTCTCTTCAAAATAATGTAAGCGGTAACATTTGCAACAACTATAAAAATATAGTAAAATACAAAATATTTGTATAAAACTATATATATTTTTTAAATGTAAATGAAAGCGGTTACAAAAATATTCATCTTAAGGAGTTAATTTGTTTAAAAAACTATTACAGGACTTGAGAAATTATGCTCGCTAATCTGGTGAACCGTCCACCTAAAAGAACGGATCTATAGGCAAAGCAGATTTGCTTGTAGAATAAGGAGGTACATATGAGTAAAATTACAAACGCACCAAGCATTAATGAGGACAAGATTAACCTTGCCCGTGCATGTATTGAACACAGAGCTACATGGATGGCACTTACATTCGAAGAAATGGAAAAGAATGGCTGCGACGCTGAAAAAATTACACGTGCTGCAATTAAAAAGTGTGGTAATATTCATGGCTTAGGATTTAAAGAGAAATGTGAAAATCCTGAAAGTGCAAGAGACTTTGCAACTGCTTTCCTTCCAGTAGATGGAAAGAAGAACTTCGAAATAGACATAAAGGAAGTTGATGATGATAATTTAAAGCTAGAATTCCATTACTGCGCACTAGTAAATGCATGGAAAAAGCTTGGTATTTCTGATGAAAAGATCGCACTGCTTTGTGATATGGCAATGGATGGGGATAGAGGTATTGCAGAAAGCATGGGTATGACATTAGATCTTACTGATACAATTGCAAAGGGCTGTTCAACATGTAAACTACATTTTCATAAGTAAAAATGAAAATGAGGAATAAATATTAAGAGGGGGATTAATATGAAAAAAGCAAAACAACTCCTAGCATTATCACTTTGCATGCTAATGACATCAACTGCTGCTATAGGCTGCAGCAAGGGAAGTTCAGCAGGCAAAAATGGAGTTAAAACTTACAAGATAGGTGTACTAGCTCCTATTACAGGAACTAATGCAGAATACGGCAAGGGTTTTCAGATTGCAACTAAAATGGCTGCTGATAAAATCAACGAAAAAGGCGAAATGAAAATTGAACTTGTTGTAAAGGATTCTAAGGGGGACACAAAGGAAAGTGCTGACCTTGCAAGACAGTTTGGTGACGATGACAGCATAATGGCAATTATCGGTGACTTTACAAGCTCCTGCTGTATGGCAAATGCTCCAATAGTTGATGAAGCTAAAATAGTTCAGCTTTCACCAACAGCTTCAAACCCAGCCTATGCCTCCATGAGTAAATATTGTTTCTCAATAATGGGCCGTCAGGATGGAGAGGCTCCTTTCTTCTCAACATATTTGCTAAAGAAGTACGCAGATGCTAAGAACATAGGAGTAATTTGGGTTAACAGTGACTGGGGAAAATCAGCTCATGACAACTTTAAACTTCAAGCAGCTAAGGATGGTTTAAATATTGTAGCTGATGTTAACTATGTTCCAGATGAAAAAGATTTCAGCTCAGCTATTGCGAAGCTTCGTAGTGCAAACCCAGACCACATAGTTATTATGGATCAGGGTGCTGTTCCAACAATTATAAATCAGATTGCTCAAGCTAGCTGGACAAATGTTAAAATAACTACCTTAGGACCTGGTACATCACCTCAGATATTAAACCTCTGTGGTAAGAATGCTGAAGGTTTGTTACTTACAACTCCATTCTTTATTGATGATTCTAATAAGGAAGCTAAAACATGGTCAGATTCCTTTACTAAGCTTGCAGGATTCCCTCCAACAGTGCATCCAGCAGTTGCATATGACTGTGTATTCCTCCTTGAAGCAGCTATAAAGAATTGTGGAGACAAAGTTACAAGAGACAGCATAAGAGATAACCTACAGAACCTTAAGAACTTTGTAGGACTAACTGGACCTATCACATTTAATAAAGATGGTGACATTACAAGAAAATACTTAGTAATTTCTGTTGAAAAGGGTGCTTTCGTAAAGAAGACAGATTACGATTACGCCAAGTAATATAAGAAGCTAATGATGAGAATACTTTGCAATCAGAACAGGTTGCGAAGTATTCTTAATTAGTAGATTTACGTGTAGTTTGTTTAAATGCTTAGCGAAAGGCATAGGTTACGTTAGATAGGAGGAAGAAATGACGTGGATTATTATGTATCTCAGCTTATAAATGGATTGTGTCAAGGTTCCATATATGCGTTAATGGCAATTGGATATTCGGTAGTTGTCGGTGTAGTAGGTCTTGTAACCTTCACACATGGTGAAGTCATAATGGTAGGAGCCTTTGCTTCATACTTTGCATTTCAAATGTTTGGTGATAACCTTTTTCTTGGAATGATAGCAAGTTTTTTGGCTTCTGCGTTTATAGGATTATTTGTATATAAGGTTTGTTACGAACGATTTTTTGAAGCTCCAAGACATATATCACTTATTTGTACCATAGGAGTTAGCATGCTGCTTAAAAATCTAGCGCAGTTAGTTTTTGGACCTAATAATAAACCTCTTCTTGATATAGTTCCAAACAAGTTTTATGGTGTAAATAACATCGGAATAACTATGGTTCAAATAATAGTTATTGTAACAGTAGTATCACTTTCACTGTTGCTGTTCTTGTTTTTCAACAAGACCAAATGGGGCGTTATGTTAAGAGCTGTAAGTCAGGATAAAAGAGCAGCTGCACTGGTGGGTATAAATGTTAAAGGCACAACCTTATTCGGAAACTGTATAGGTTGTGGTTTAGGTGGAGTTGCAGGTATGCTGCTTGCAATATATTATCAGACATTAGTGGCAACCATGGGTGGCCCTGTGGGTATGAAAGCATTCTCATCTTCAGTTTTAGGCGGTATGACTGATGTACCAAGTGCTGCCTTAGGCGGTCTTTGTCTAGGTGTTATAGAAAACATGGGTATAACTATTACATCTGCAAGCTTTAGAGATATTTTTGCCTTCATATTCCTTGTGCTAGTATTACTCATAAAACCTGAAGGCTTTGCCCGCAAGAAGGGGGTAAGACCATAATGGCAGGTATAAAGAATAAGTTTTTTAACTTAAATAAGAGAACTAAGATTATCCTTATAATACTACTGTGTGTAGCTCTCGTTATACTTCCACAGGTGAACCATAAGTCATATGTAATGGGTGTAATGTGCCGTATATTTATGTATACAATATTAGCTGGATCACTAAACGTAATAAATGGTTATAGTGGACAATTCAATATTGGACATGCTGGATTTTATTGTGTTGGCGCATATTTTGAAGCTATATTAGCTACAAAATTAGGCATAAGTTTTTGGATTGCACTTCCTTTAGCAGGTATATTTACTGCATTAATAGGACTTTTAGTTTCACTCCCAACACTACGACTACGAGGCATTTATCTTGCAATAGTTACATTAGGTTTTTCAGAAATTATTAGGCTTGTAGCTCTTAATTGGGACTCGGTAACAGGTGGACCAAATGGAATAAAAGGAGTTCCAGCCCCAGTTTTATTTGGAACTAGGCTTTCTACTTCAGCCAAGTACTACTATGTTTTTCTTGTACTTGCAATTTTATTCTTATTTATAACAAGCAGAGTAATAAAATCTAGAGTGGGACGTGCTTGGATTTCAATTCGTGAGGATGAATTAGCTGCAAGGTCTCTAGGAGTAGAAACCAGTCGTTATAAGGCAATGAACTTCATGTATGGTGCATTTTGGGCAGGTATTGCAGGTGCTGCATTTGCTCCATATTTCAAATTTATCGCTTCTGATATGTTTACTTTAGACGAGGGTTTTAATATTTTATCTATGGTAATTATAGGTGGACAGGGAACCTTGATAGGACCAATAGTTGGATCCACTCTTATAAATTTCCTAACTGAAGTACTAAGACCAGTATCTGAATACAGACTAGTTATTTATGCTTTACTTATAATAATAACCATGTGGGTTAGACCTCAGGGAATCGTAGGTGCTTCAACAAGTATACTTGCTGGAGGAAAAACCAGAGTTCCTAAAAGTAAAGTGAAAAATGTTAAGGCAGAGCAAAAGACTCTTGGGAAGGAGGCACAATAATGTCAGTTATACTTGAAGCCCATGATGTCTGTGAATACTTTGGAGGCTTAAAGGCTGTAGAAAAGGTAAATATGCAGATTAACGAGGGAGATATTTTTGGTATTATAGGCCCAAATGGTGCTGGAAAGACTACTTTTTTCAATATCTGTTCTGGTATATATAAGCCAACCCATGGTGAGATAATATTCTGTGGTGAGGATGTATCGAAGCTTACACCAGATAAAATTGCAAGGCGTGGCATGGCGAGAACTTTCCAAAACATACAGCTATTTAAATTTATGACTGTATTAGAAAATGTTAAGATTGGGTTCCACATTCGAACCAAAACTGGCATTGTATCATCAATTTTAAGAAATAAAACCTATAAAAACGATGAAAAGTTTGCTGAAGAAAAGGGACTAGAAATACTTGAAAGAGTAGGTCTTAGTGCATATAAGGATACTTTGGCAAGTAATCTTCCATACGGAATACAGCGTAAGGTAGAAATAGCAAGAGCCCTAGCCCTAAATCCTAAAATCCTTCTCTTAGATGAGCCTGCTGCAGGCATGAATCCAATGGAGACAAAGGAATTGAGTGATTTCATTATCAAGCTTAATAAGGATGGATACACCATAGCTGTTATAGAGCATGATATGAAATTCGTTATGAATACCTGTAACCGTATATTGGTTCTAAACTTTGGTCAGAAGATTTGTGAAGGTGCACCTATAGATATTAAAAATAATCAGTGTGTACATGAGGCTTATTTTGGCAAAGGAATCATAGCTGGGGAGGGACTAAAGAATGCTTAAGATTAATAATTTGTCTGTAAATTATGGCTATATTTCAGCCCTTTCTGAAGTAAATATTGAAGTTAATGAGGGAGAGATTATAACCTTAATAGGAGGTAATGGTGCAGGTAAGACCACTACTCTTATGGCCATATCAAATCAGGTAGAAAAGCTAAATGGAACCATTACCTTTAAGGGAAAGGATATAACAAAGGTTCCTGCTCATAAGATAGTTAAAATGGGTCTTTGCCATGTTCCAGAGGGAAGACGTATATTCCCTGCTTTAACTGTTAAGGAAAATCTTATAGCTGGCACCATTGGCAATCCTAAAATTAAAAAAGAGGATACTGCTCGACTATTAGAAGAAGTATATACACTTTTTCCTCGTCTGAATGAAAGAATGAACCAAGGTGGAGGCTCCTTATCCGGTGGTGAACAACAGATGCTTGCCATTGCAAGAGGACTTATGATGGATCCTGATTTGATTATGCTAGATGAGCCATCATTAGGACTTGCCCCTATCATTGTAGAGGAAATATTCGAACTGATTCTAAAGATTAAGCAGAAGGGTAAGACAATCCTATTAATTGAGCAGAATGCAGCAATGGCTCTTCAGGTGGCTGATAGAGGCTATGTGCTTGAGACAGGACATATTGTTACAACAGGAAAAGGGAAGGATCTATTAGTAGACCCTGAGGTAATGAGAGCTTATTTAGGAATATAAAAAATTTAAAGATTGCAGAGTGCTATACTCTTTGTGTTATGAAAATTAGGGTACAGTATGAATCTAAGGAGGTTATTGTATGAGAAAAATTATAAATAATCCAGATAACTTTGTAGATGAAGTAGTAGATGGAATTATCAGTGCTTATGGTGACAAATTAAAGACTTTAGAGGGTGACAATAGAGTAATTCTTAGAAATACTCCTGTAAGACCTAATAAGGTTGGCATTGTCACTGGTGGTGGCAGTGGACATTTACCAGTATTCTTAGGCTATGTGGGAGAAGGAATGCTGGATGGATGTGCAGTCGGTAACGTATTCGCCTCTCCATCCTCCCAAAAGATGTTTGAAATGATAAAGGCTTGTGACCATGGAAGCGGAGTTCTATGTCTTTATGGAAGCTATGGCGGAGACAATATGAATTTCGACATGGCCTGTGAGATGGCAGACTTTGAGGATATTAAGACAGCTACAGTTAGAGTTAAGGATGACGTTGCTTCAGCTCCAAAGGAAAATGCAGACAAGCGTCGCGGAGTAGCTGGAATGGTATATGCCTTTAAGGTAGCAGGAGCTGCTGCAGAGCAGGGTAAAAACCTTGAGGAGGTTGCAGCAGTAGCACAAAAGGCTCTTGATAATATCCGAACTATGGGCGTAGCACTTAGTCCATGTATAGTGCCACAAGTTGGAAAGCCAACCTTCTCTATTAATGACGATGAGATTGAAATAGGAATGGGTATTCATGGAGAAACTGGTATAGAAGTTCGTAAGATGATGAGTGCAGATGAAATAACAGAGCTGGTACTTGGAAAAATCCTTGCAGATATGCCATTAGCAGAAGGCGATGAAGTTTCTGTTATGGTAAATGGACTCGGTGCAACACCACTTGAGGAGCTTCTTATAGTATATAGAGCAATAAGCAAGAGCTTTGAATCAAAGGGAATCAAAATCTACATGCCCCATGTTGGTGAATTTGCAACTTCCATGGAGATGGCTGGTTTATCTATAACTGTGTTTAAATTGGATTCTGAACTAAAAACACTGCTGCGTGAACCAGGCTCAACCCCATTTTATACTAATTCCAACAAATAGGAGGCGCATTACTTTGAATATTGTAGATCTTAAAGATGCTATTGGATATATTAGCAATATAATGCAGGAAAATAAGGACTATTTAATACAACTAGACCAACAAAATGGTGACGGCGATTTAGGCTTGACCATGTCTAGTGGCTATAAGGCAATATACGATTTTTTAAAAGAAACTGAGGAAGTAGACTTAGGCAAGGCATTGATGAAATGCTCAACCATATTTAATGAAACAGCTCCATCCACTCTCGGAACCATTACCTCATTGGGATTAATGGGCATGGCAAAGGCTCTTAAGGGAAAAACTGATGCGAATTTATCAGATATTGCCTTAGCTATGGAAGCTGGTATTGATAAAATCATGGAGAAGGCTAAGTCAAAGCCAGGGGATAAAACCATTCTAGACTCTCTTTTCCCTGCAATACAAGCTCTAAAGGAGCATGCTGAAGAGGGCTCAGAAAAAGCCTTTAAAATTTCCTATGAAGCAGCTAAAGAGGGAAGCGAAAACACCAGAAATATGCGTTCTGTTCACGGCAGAGCAGCTTATTATGGAGATAAATGTATTGGTATAATAGACGGAGGTTCAGTGGTAGGAAAGCTGATATTTGAAAGTCTTTATAACTATTCTACAAGAAATAAGGGTGAATAAAATGCTTACAAAAGAAGTGTATGACAATTATGTTGCCATATTGAAAAGTGAATTAGTTCCAGCACTAGGATGTACAGAACCTATAGCAATAGCCTATGCAGCTGCAAAGGCAAGGGAGGTTTTAGGTAAAACCCCTAAAAGAGCTGAAATGTGGTGCAGTGGTAACATTATAAAAAATGTAAAAGGTGTTACTGTGCCAAACACTGGTAGTCTTAAGGGTATTGAGGCCGCTGCCATCGCAGGAATTGTTGGGGGCAAGGTTGAAATGGGCTTGCAGGTTTTAGAGGGCATTGGTGATGAGAATATCATAGAGATTAAAAGGCTTCTTAAGGAGGATTTTTGCTCCACTCATCTAGTTGAGGGAGTTGAAAATTTATTCATAGTGGCTAAGGTTTTTGCTGATAATGAAAGCGCCGAGGTATGCATAAAAACCTCTCATACAAACATTTGCAAGATAACAAAAAACGGTGAAGTAATTTTTGAAAAAAATGATAGTGATGATGAAGGGGCTCAGTGTCAAGGTGATAGGTCATTGCTTAATATAAAGGATATATTAGAATTTGCAGATACTGTGAACCTTGCCGATGTAAGACAAGTACTATCAAATCAAATTCGTATGAATACTGCCATCTCAGATGAAGGCTTAAAAAATCAGTATGGAGTAAGTGTTGGCAAAACGCTGCTTAAATGCTATGGAAATGATATTAAAATAAGGGCAAAAGCCAGAGCTGCAGCAGGAAGTGATGCTCGTATGAGCGGTTGCTCCATGCCAGTTGTTATAAACTCAGGCAGTGGGAACCAGGGCATGACTGTTTCTCTTCCAGTTATTGAGTATGCAAAGGAGCTGGGAGTTTCTGAGGAGAAGCTATTAAGAGCATTATTGGTGAGTAATCTTACTGCAATACATCAAAAAACAGCCATAGGTAGACTTTCAGCCTATTGTGGAGCAGTAAGCGCAGCTTGTGGAAGTGGTGCAGCTATAACCTATCTCCATGGAGGCAAATACGAGGATATATCAAGAACAATTGTAAATACCATTGCAAATGTTGGTGGAATAGTATGTGACGGAGCTAAGCCTTCATGTGCTGCCAAAATAGCTTCAGCAGTTGATGCTGCCATTATGGCTCATTACTTAAGTACAAATGATAAGGTGTTTGGTCATGATGAGGGCCTGGTAAAGAAGGATGTTGAAGAAACTATTGAAAGTGTTGGAAGAATGGGTAGTAAGGGAATGAAGAATACTGATGTTGAAATACTAAAAATTATGATCAATCAGTAACTAAAATTACTTTATACATAAAAAAGAAGTCCCTTTAATGAAGTGGACTTCTTTTTTATGCACTTTTATTTAAAGATTGTTTAAATAATCATCAATTTCTTTCCTTGAAGGCATAGCACAGGCTGTACCCATCTTTGTAACAGAAAGACCTGCTACAACATTGCCAAGCTTTGCAGCTTCAAACACATCGTATCCTTCAGCAAGGAAGGCCACAAAACCACCATTAAAGGCATCGCCAGCACCGGTGGTATCAACTACATCAACCTTTATGTTTTCTATTAAACTCTCTTTTCCATCCGCACTTATATATACACCCTTGGAGCCAAGAGTGATGATAACCACTTCAACCCCCATAGAATGAAAATATTTAACAGCTTCTTTAATACCCTCCATAGTAGAGGTATCCGTATTTGAAAGCATACCGGCCTCCACCTCATTTGGAGTAATACAGTAGAGCTTGCTGTATAGGCTATCAGGAAAAGCAATAGCTGGAGCTGGATTTAATATAACCTTAACGCCGTTATTATATGCGGTATCGATGGCATAAATGGTGGCATCAAGATTGGTTTCCATCTGAGTTAGCAGATATTTAGAGGACTTTATTATTTCAGCTGCTGCATCAATTTCACTGGCTTTTATTTTCTCACAAGCACCTGGAAGTACCACTATAGAATTATGAGCTGACTTTTCCTCCACCATGATTAGGGCTGCACCTGTAGAGTTACCCTCATCATCTATGAATATATAGTCTGTATTCATGTTTTCATTTTTAAAGCTATCAAGAGCGATATCAGCAAAGCTATCTCTTCCTACCTTAGTAATCATTGTAACATCGGCTCCTGCACGCTTTGCAGCTACTGCTTGGTTTGAGCCCTTACCACCAGGACCTATTTTAAATAGGCTTCCTTTAACAGTTTCCCCTACCACTGGTATATGTTCACTACGTCCCATCAAATCAACAGCAAAGCTGCCAAACACAGTAATTTTATCCATAAATTATCCTCCTAATATATAAGTTTTTAACATGTAAAACTTTCTCTAAACAACTAACAACAAGGATAACAAATACACTGCAAATTTGGCTTATGCATTTAGAATAGCATTTCACAAGGGCTTAGTCAATTGCTTTAATAAGGTAGCTAAAAAGAGCAGCAAAAAGAGCTGTAACTGTAAAATTTGTGGAGGAGTCCATATTAAATTCACTTAATGGGAGGTTCCTGCAAGTTTCCAGATTGCATAATATGCAACTAATGAAATAATACATTTCATATTGATATTTTTAGATTTGAAGCATATAATAACATTAAATCGAATAATTTAGATATGAGGTAAAACGATGGAAAATATATACATTGAGAAGGCGAAGGTATTTAAAGCCTTTTGCGACGAGAACAGACTGCAAATTTTAGAACTGCTGCAGAGCGGTGAAAAATGTGCATGTGTATTGCTTCAGAAATTAAACATTGGTCAATCAACCCTGTCACACCATATGAAAATACTTGTTCAGAGCGGAGTAGTTGATGCTCGTAACGAGGGCAAATGGACTTACTATTCAATTTCTGAGGAAGGTTCAAAAAGCGCTATGCAGTTGCTCGAAAATATCACTACGGTTTTATCTGAAAATAATTCTTGCTGTTGTAACTAATTGGTGGGGGTGTTCAATATGGAGATTAAAGCATCTAACAAAAGTGGAATTAAAGTAAAAGAGATTAAAGCAATCTCAAGAAATCTGCGAACTAATTCTTCGTGTAGTGACGATTCTTGTTGTTGTGGTAGTAAAGATAACAAAACAGCTCAACTTACCACTTACAATATAAACGATCCTTTTATAACCGATGAAATTGTTACTGATACAGGAAAAGTGCCCCAAATATCAACAAAACTTATGATGTCTGATAAATTAGGCGCTTTGAGAGTTCGCTTCGGAATAAACCGTATGGATTACAAGGTAAACCCCGGAATCTATGCTATTGGAACTCCAAACAAAGAATCACTTGTGCTGGTCACGGCAAATTATAAGCTCACATTTGATACTCTCCGAAAGGAGCTTTCTGGTCTAAACTTATGGATTGTGGTACTTGATACTAAAGGCGTAAACGTTTGGTGTGCCGCAGGCAAAGGAACATTCGGCACTATAGAACTAATAAACAGGGTTTCTAAAACAAGGCTTTCGGAAATTGTATCACATAGAACATTGATATTACCGCAACTTGGTGCTTCGGGCATAAGTGCTCATGAAGTAACAAAGAACACAGGCTTTAAGGTTATTTATGGTCCTGTAAGAGCTGCTGATATTAAAACATTCATAAATTTAGAGCTCAAAGCAACAAAAGAGATGCGAACAGTTAAATTTACAACTTTAGACCGATTAAAATTAACTCCGATTGAGATCACAAATTCATTAAAGCCATCTATTACTATATTAGCCATAATGTTTTTAATAAACCTGATTGCCGTTAACAAGTTTGGAATAACTGATTTTTATTCGTATATAGGTACGTTACTGATAGGGTGCCTTATTACTCCCGTACTTCTTCCGTGGATACCCGGCAGAGCTTTTGCTTTGAAAGGCTGGACTCTAGGGTTACTTTGGGCGGTGTTTGTAGTATTTATTAACGGATGGCCTACTTCCGAATCTTTCGGGTTACTTAAAGGAATTGGTTATTTACTTGCGTTACCATCTGCTTCAGCATATTTTGCAATGAATTTTACAGGTTCTTCAACCTATACTTCTTTATCGGGAGTTCTAAAAGAAATGAGAGCTGTTATTCCGCCGATTGTAGTAACAATAAGCCTTGGAGCTCTCTTGCTGATTGTAGACTGCTTTATTAAGATTTAAGGAGGGTGCTATGAAACATAAATATTTAAAAGATGTTGTGACTTTAAAGCTTGAGACTGAGAAATGCACAGGCTGTGGCAGATGTGTTGAAGTTTGCCCTCACAATGTATTTGTAATAAATAATAATAAGGCTGAGATGATCGACAGAGATTCTTGTATTGAATGCGGTGCCTGCGCAAAGAACTGTCCGTTTAAGGCAGTTACAGTTAAGCCGGGCGTTGGCTGTGCTTCAGCAGTTATTAAGGGTTGGCTGACAGGCAGCGAGCCAAGCTGCGATTGCTCTGGCGATAGGGGCAGTTGTTGTTAGATTATAAAGAATGTGGCGGTAAATATAATGGTAAATCAAAATAATAATGTTCTTTGTAAGTTTTTATATGTCTTATAGAGAAGGATTTAACTACAACCAAACAGTCACATTGTCATTTACCGCAGCAAGTAACAATTTTGAGTTAGCTATAGCTGTAGCAGTTCCAGTATTTGGAATCGATTCAGACATTGCATTTACTGCAGTAATAGGGCCATTAATTGAAGTACCAGTAATGATAGCTTTAGTTAACATTGCACTTATTTTTAACGAAAATACTTTGATGAGAATAATCTATCAAAGTATAGCAAAGAAAGGGGCTAAAATAGTTGAAAGAGAAAATGAAAGTTGCATTTGTTTGTGCTCATAACTCGTGTCGGTCACAGATGGCTGAGGCAATATCAAAAATTGCTGCTGTGGATAGCTTCGAGGCCTATTCAGCAGGGACTGAAACTAAGCCTCAGATTAATCAGGACGCAGTTGCAGTGATAAAAGATATTTATGGCGTTGATATGAACGCTACACAAAAATCTAAATTGATATCAGATATTCCTCCTGTGGATGTTGTTATTACTATGGGATGTAATGTAAATTGCCCTTTCCTTCCCTGCAAGTATAGAGAAGATTGGGGGCTGGAAGACCCTACAGGTAAAGGAATAAGCGAGTTCATTAAAACCGCTAAACTTATTGAAGAAAAGGTCTTGGAATTAAAAAATAGAATAGAAAGCCTTAATATAAGCTGATTTCCCTCTCTATGATATTGACGAATATGCAAGCGTTAGAAGTAAATTAAAGCAGGAATACAGACAATTAGAGGATAAAGTAAAAGCTCTTCAGCTTGAATACAGTTTACTTAAAGATAAAAGTAGCACAGAAAAGTTGAATATGCTTAATGAGTTTTAAGTTTTAATAAGTAATCCTCTATTGACTTGGGAAGAACAGAATGAACTATACAAGACGATAATTGAGTATATAGACTATAAATATGATGAAAATAATTTGACGATTGAGATTAAGTTCAAATAAAATTTAGTGACTATGTGGCTTACATAGTCACTTTTGGGTTGGGTATAATAAGACTATATTTTATTTTGAGGAGGTGATGCCCGATGACAACTAAGAAGATGCCCAATAGACTAATACAAGAAAAAAGTCCTTATCTACTTCAACACGCTTACAATCCAGTGGACTGGTTGCCGTGGTGTGAAGAAGCTTTTGCGAAAGCAAAAGCAGAAGATAAACCCATCTTTTTAAGCATTGGCTATTCCACCTGCCATTGGTGCCATGTAATGGCCCACGAGTCCTTTGAGGATGAAGTGGTGGCAAAAATATTAAACAAAAGCTTCATATCCATTAAGGTGGATAGAGAAGAAAGACCCGACATAGACAGCATATACATGAGCTTTTGCCAGGCCTTTAATGGTTCTGGGGGCTGGCCTTTAACCATAGTTATGACCCCTGAAGGAGAACCTTTTTTTGCTGGCACCTATATACCAAAGCATGCTAAATACAATTTGGGCGGGCTAATTGATATATTAAATCGCATTGTGGAATTATGGCACAGTGACAGAAAGAGCTTTACAGATTATGCCCTTAAGGCAAAGGAGGCTCTAGATAAAGAGCTTAATGTAGCTAAACCCAAGGTACTTAGTGAGGACATAATAGCTAAGGCAGTACAGGAGTTAAAGAAGAGCTTTGAAAGAAATTATGGAGGTTTTTCAGATGCCCCCAAATTTCCTATTCCCCACAATTTGATGTTCCTTATGAGAGCCTACAAAATGCAAAAAGAGGAAGCTCTACTGCATATGGTGGAGCATACTCTAAAGAGCATGTATAGGGGAGGAATCTTCGATCACATTGGCTTTGGTTTTTCCCGCTATTCCACAGATAAAAAGTGGCTTGTTCCGCATTTTGAGAAGATGCTCTATGACAATGCACTGCTGCTTTTAGCCTACACAGAGGGCTATGAGCTTACAGGTGAGCTTATGTATAAGGAAGTTGCTGAAAAAATCATAAGCTATGTGCTTAGAGCGCTCTTATCTCCACAGGGAGGCTTTTACTGTGGAGAGGATGCAGACAGTGAAGGGGTAGAGGGGAAATTTTATGTTTGGACAGTAGATGAGGTGAAGGCTGTTTTGGGAGAGGAAAGAGGAGAGCTATTCTGCCACAGCTATGACATAACCACTGATGGAAACTTTGAGGGGAAAAATATACCCAATCTTATTCATAATGAGGAAGAGCTTTCTAGTGAGCAGAAAAAGATGCTTGAGGAGAGCAGAAAACTCCTCTTTGAACACAGAGAGAAAAGAATACATCCCCATAAGGATGATAAGATATTGACCTACTGGAATGGGCTTATCATTGCAGCGTTATCCTATGCAGGAAGGATATTTAAAAGTGAGGAATATATTTCTGCAGCACGTACTGGGGCGAATTTTATCCTAAATACTATGGTTGATGAAGGAGGAAGGCTTTATAGTCGCTTTAGAGATGGTGAGGTAGAGCATAAGGGATATCTAGAGGATTATGCTAATATCAGCTATGGTCTGATAGAACTATATGAAGCAACCTTAGAGGAGGATTATTTAAGAAGTGCAGAAAGGCTTACCTCCTCCATGCTGGAGCTTTTTTGGGACTTTGAACATGGGGGACTTTTCCTTTATGGAAGTGATGCAGAGCAGCTTATTCTTAGGCCAAAGGAGATCTATGACGGGGCGCTGCCCTCAGGAAACTCTGTGGCAGCCTATAATCTTTTAAGGCTTGGAAGCATACTGGAAAGACAGGACTTTATAGACCATACAGAAAAGATTTTTGAAGCCTTTGGAGAAAGGATAGAAAAAATTCCTTCAGCCCACTGCTTTTTACTCCTGGCCTATTCATATAATAAGAAATTAAAAAAATTATAGGTGAATCATTTTATAAAGTTTTAGTAAAGCTTTGTTGAGAATATACATTAATTATATAGCGATGCATAGGTGAGTAGGTATCCCAATGGATGACAACATAAAGGATAATAATAACGAAAAGATACAGGACGTAATACAGCAGGGAATACATGAAGCTAAAAATATAAAAGGCCAAATATCAGGCACAGGAACTAATGACACAGAAGAAGCTGCAGCTCCTACTGAACAGGCTCCTTCTACCTCAGTGAGTGATTGTATTGATAAAACTGCTACTATACTTCAGAACATCAACAACATAAATGACCAGGTAGCTAGACTTAATCTAAATCCCACAGAAAGAGCGTATTTAGAAAACAGCATAACTCCAATGCTTGCAATATTAAATCTGCTAAGTACAACCTCTTATAATTTAGCTACCTCAGTGAGCTCTTTAGCCACTTCTCCTATAGTGTGCGGAAAACGTCATGAGCTTAAGGATACAATAGATCTAGTATATGATATTAATAGTCAGTGCGAGGATGTGTTTGAGCTGCTAGAAAAAAGAATAGATTTTTTACTTAAAATAGGAAAATGTTAAAGAATAATATAAAGCCAAGGCCCTCTAGCTTAAAAGTTAGGGGGCTTAGACTATTATATTATTTTTGTTTTTAAAAGCTTAATATATATGAAATTTGAAAAGTAATAGTAGATGATATTATAAAGTGCTGAGAAGAACAGTAATGTTAACACTTGAATTATTACTGTCCCAGGGAGAGAGGTACCAAACACTGGAATTCCTATACCGTAATTTATTACCCCTAAGGCAGCAGCAAGGGAAGAAGCACTTATACTCCATATGAGGATTTTCTTGTTTGTATAATGACAACAGCCTCCCAATAAAAGCCCTACAATTCCATTGGTACATAAGAAAAATAAACCTTCATGAGTACTTATCATTATAATAAGGAGGCTTGCACTAAAGTATGCCAGCACACCTGTTTTAGGGCTTATCCTAGAGATAATATAAATTGGCAAGGCACTAAAAACTGTAACAAACACAAACATTTCTGAAAATATTACTGGGGTTATCTGCAGCAGGGCAGATATTACAGCAAGGAAGGCTCCTATAACAAGGGTTTTAGTATTAATCATTTGATCACTCCATTTAATCAATTCATAATAATATATGAATTTGTGGGGCTATATGCTAATACCATGCAACTTTTTTACTAATTTGAATAATTTACTCGTTTATGGAACTGAAACACTTACTCAGGAATATAATAATATGTATAGGTTATTTTGGAGGAGTATTTTCATGAGTGAGTATGAAATAGGAAAGGAAAAACAAGAAGAAAAGACAGTAAAGCTTACAAGAAAACTAAGGCCTTCTGATATAAAATTGCCGCCAGGTTATAGCATAGAGGTATTTGCAGAAGGATTAAATACACCCATAAGCATGATCTTTACTGATAGTGGAGAGATATTAGTAGCTGATGCTGGAGTTACCTCTGGAAATGGCAAGGTATATCGTCTCACTAAAAATGGTTTTGAACTGGTGGCTGATGGTTTTAACCCTCCCTTGACAGGAATTAACTACTATAGGGGAAACATCTATGTTTCTCACAGGGGATTTATTACCATTGTTAAAGCAGATGGAACCAAGCAGGATATTATATCAGGGCTCCCAAGCTATGGAGATCATCATAATAATCAGGTTATATTTGGGCCTGATGGGCGAATGTACTTTGGACAGGGAACAGCTACTAATTCTGGAGTGGTTGGGTTAGATAACGATTGGATTGCAAAATATCCTTTTTTTCATGACTATGCTGGAGAGGATATTGTACTTAGCGGATACAACTTTTTAACTGAGGATATCAATGCCCCCTTATCCAAGGATTATGCTTGTACTGGTGCATATGCACCCTTTGGAACTCCTAGCTCTCCCTTTGAAGTGGTAAAGGGTATGTTAAAAGCAAGCGGCGGCATACTAAGTGCCAACCCTGATGGTTCAGACCTTAAGCTCATTGCCTGGGGACTTAGAAATCCCTTTAGACTGAAATTTGATTGTTATAACAGACTTTTCGCAGGAAATCATGGCGCAGATGTTAGGGGAAGTCGTCCTATTGAGAATTCTCCAGATGAATTCCAACTCATTACACCTGGGATGTGGTACGGATGGCCAGATTACTACGGAGGACAGCCTGTTACATTGCCCAAATTTAAGCCAGAAGATGGACCACAGCCTAAATTTTTACTTAGTCAACACCCTATGATTCCACCTAGACCCTTTGCAGTTTTTCCTATACATGCTGCTATTATGGGCTTTGCTTTTAATTACAATAAGGATTTTGGATATTATGGTGATGCTTTTATAGCAGAATTTGGTAGCGAGGCGCCTGAAACCACAGGAGGAAGGCCTCTTCCTGAGGTAGGGCATAGAATATCCAGAATTGATATGAAAACAGGCTGTATAACAGACTTTGCAGTGAATAAATCAGGCTTTGGAGCACTATACAGCGGTGAGGGTGGCTTTGAAAGGCCCATTGATGTGGTATTTGGTCCGGATAAAGCCATGTATGTAGTAGACTTTGCAGTGGTACCAGAGGGAGAGCCAGATAACTTCATTCCAAATACAGGAGTAATATGGAAGATAACTAAAAATAATTAGCCGGCACTACTATAGCGCCGGCCCTTATTGTATTAAGAATACCACAGGTT
>DBMJ01000015.1 GCA_002298125.1 Clostridium sp. UBA701
TTTTCAATTTACAGACTTTTTTTCACAGGCCCAATTATTCCTTATCTTCACTGTTATTATTATCATCCTGAAATAATTCACTTAGGTTTGGTAATTGTTTTAAATCCTCCAATTTAAAATGCCTTAGAAATTCATAAGTAGTAGAATACAAAATAGGTCTTCCTGGAACATCCAATCTACCACATTCTTGTATTAATTTTCTTTCCAGTAGGTTGAAAATCGCACTATCACTTTTAACACCTCTTATCTCATCTATGTTTACCCTTGTTACTGGTTGATTATATGCAATAATTGCCAAGGTCTCTAAGGATGCTTGAGAAAGGGCTTGTCTTACATTTGTCTTTAATAATTTTTCTATGTAGTTACTAAATTCAGGCTTTGTAACCAGCTGATATTTATTATTTAGCTTAATTAGTTTTATACCCCTCACACTATCTTCGTAAACATCTTTTAGTTCTTCTAATAGTATTTCTGTATATTTTTTATCACATTCAATAATTTGTGATATTTCTTTTAAATCTAATGGTTCACCACTTACAAATAATATAGCCTCTATTATGGAGTAATAATGTTTCCTTTGGGATGTTTCTTCTATCTCTAGTTGATAAACCTTTTCACTCATATTCTAATTAATCCTTTCTAAAAATATTTCACCATAATTATTAGTCTGGAGCACCTTAAAGGATTTTTGTTTAATCAGCTCCAGCAATGCCAAGAACGTTACAACCATTTCAATTTTACATTTACAGCCCTTTAATATATGGGAAAATCTATATTGTTCACCAATGGAAGAATAACTCATTAAGTATTGAATTTTATCTTCAACTTTATAGGTATCTACTGGTATATGATTTTGTAATTTTTCTACAGGATTCATCTTTTCATTATAATTTTCAATAAGTTTTATATAAAGTGAATACAATCTGTTTAAATCCAAATCTTTTAGTCCATTAGAGAACTGATCTTTTTTATCGTCAATTATTTCTGGCCTTTTAGTATAAGAATTGCTAAATCTACCCTCTAATAATCGCAAGTGAGCAGCTACTGCTTTATATTTTTTATACTCAATAAGCCTTTCAATGAGTTGCGTTCTTGGATCACTGCTATCGTCAGCTTCCTCCTCATTCTTTGATTTAGGCAAAAGAGTTTTTGACTTTATTTCTAACAATGTAGCAGCCATAATTACAAACTCTGATGCAATTTCTAAATCAAGCTCCTTCATCTTCTTAATCACATCTAGATATTGATTTGTAATATCAAATATTTTTATATCATAAATATCCATTTCATTCTTCTTAATTAAATGAAGCAAAATATCTAGTGGCCCTTCAAAGTCATTTATCTTTAAATTTATATTAATATTCATAACAACTTCTCCATTTCCGTACCTCATAATGAATATTATAGCATAGATTTTACAAAAAATTAAAGCAGTAACTATGAGCTACTGCTTTATACTAAATAGTACTATTAAATAGCATACTTATAAATATTAGTTATTAGATTTTTAAGGTTTTCAAATATGCCTCCACGCTTTATATCTCTATCGCAGTACATATCTATGGTTGAAATTCTTACATCATCAAGGTAAATTTCACACTTCCCAATGATATCTCCCTTTTTGTAGGCTTTTTTGATTAAATTTGTACTGCATTTTTTCTCAATTTTGTGTTCTGTCCCCTTCTCTAAAGTTATGTTGACATCCTGAGAAGCCTTTGCAATAAAGTATTTATCACTGGTCTTAGATAGATACACCTTGTCTATTGTGCTATCCTTCTCAATTACTTTTTTACACTCATACTTAGAAAAACCATAATTTAGCAACATGCTAGCATCTCTATTTCTAACCTTATAGGAAGGAGATCCCATAATAACTGACAGCATCCTCACACCATCTCTTACAGCAGTGGCAGAAATACAATATTTTGCTTCATCTGTAAAGCCAGTCTTTAAACCATCACATCCCTTAAAAAATCTAACTAGCTTATTGTGATTTACAAGCCCAATAGGTGTTTTACGTCCCTCACTTATGGTCTCCATATAAGTTCCGGTATATTTAAGTATGCCAGAATGCTTTAATAGTTCTCTTGACATAATAGAAATGTCAAAAGCACTTGATACATGGCCAGCTGCAGTAAGCCCTGTGCAATTCATAAAGTGGGTATCATTCATTCCTAATTCCTTAGACCTACTATTCATTTTCTCTACAAAACTAGATTCATTACCTGCTAGATACTCCGCCATAGCTACTGCAGCATCATTGCCTGAGGCTATCGCAATGCCCTTAATTAGTTCCTCCACTGTTCTTATTTCTCCAGTGTCTAAAAGCATTGTGCTGCCACCCATTTTCTTAGAATTTTCACTTATTGTAACCTTATCCTCCATCTTGATTTTACCACTGTCTATTGCCTCCATTACAAGAAGCATGGTCATTATCTTTGTTACTGAGGCCAGTGGAAGTTTCTCATGGGAATTGTACTCATAGATTACTTTCCCTGTACTAGGCTCTATTAATATTGCAGATTTAGCTTCTACCTGAACATTTCCAGGTTCTGCAAGTACCACTGTAGGTACATTAACTGCTGTGATAAAGAAACATAATCCAACGATATACGATAATAGTCTTTTCTTTTTCATAATCACTCCTCCCTTTAATAATAGTTTTTCCCAAAGACGTTCATTTATAAAAAAAAGCCCTATGTAATTCATAGAGCTTTTGGTAACAGAAGGAGTTATTATATCAATTATTCCACTATTCCATATATTAGAGGAATATTTTCAATAGGTTTATCTTCAATAATAATGGACTTTAAGATAGCTTCTACAGCTTTATTAGCCTTTTCCATGTCATTACTATGTACATAAGCAAGAATATCTCCTGCCTCAACCTTGTTATGACGTTTTTTATTTAAGACTATCCCAACTGAAAGATCAATTATGCTTTCTTTAGTAGCCCTTCCTGCTCCTAATTCCATTGCGATTAATCCTATATCTTCAGCATGAATCTTATTTATATACCCCGCTTTAGTGCTCTTTACAGGCAAAACATATGCTGCTGTGGGCAATGTGGTAGTATCCATTACAGAAGAAGCATCTCCGCCTTGTGCTTCAATGAATTCTTGTAATTTTTTTAGTGCTGCTCCAGAACATATAGTATCCATAAGCATGTTTTGAGCTTCTTCCTTAGTTTTTGCCTTCCCAGACAATAAAACCATTTGGCTGCCTAAGGTTAAACATAATTGAAGAAGATCCTCTGGACCATGACCCTTTAGTGTTTCTATAGCTTCCTTAACCTCTAAAGCATTACCTATAGCCAATCCTAAAGGTTGATCCATATCAGATATTACTGCTACGGTTTTTCTACCAACGTTTTTGCCTATTTGCACCATTTCATACGCAAGCTCATGAGCATCTTGAGAAGTTTTCATAAATGCTCCATCCCCTACTTTAACATCTAGAACAATACAATCCGCTCCAGCAGCAATCTTCTTGCTCATTATACTTGATGCAATTAAAGAAATATTGTCAACTGTGGCAGTTACATCTCTCAAGGAGTAGAGCTTTTTATCTGCTGGTGCCAGATTTGCTGTCTGTGCTCCTACAGCTATTTTAATATCATTTACATTTTTCATAAATTGCTCTTTGGTCATCTCTACGGAAAAGCCTTTAAAGGACTCTAGCTTATCGATAGTTCCACCCGTATGGCCAAGTCCCCTGCCACTCATTTTAGCAACAGGTATACCTAATGCTGCTACCATAGGTCCTAGCACCAATGTTGTGGTATCTCCAACACCACCGGTACTGTGTTTATCTACCTTTATACCCTTAATAGCACTTAAATCAAGAATTTCTCCTGAATTAACCATTGCCATAGTTAAGTCTGCAGTTTCACGAGGATTCATCTTTTTAAAATATATTGCCATTAGTAATGCAGACATCTGATAATCTGGAATTTTATTTTCAGTATATTCCCTTATTACAAATTGTATTTCTTCTGCAGAAAGTTCATTTCCTTCTCTTTTTTTATGAATGATATCATACATTCTCATCTATTATCACCTCTATATTTCCTTAACTGTTTCCTTAACCAATGAAACAAACTTTTTCATAGCTTTATTAGCAGTTTCTAGAACCTTTTTATGATCAAGGGGCTCTAGTGAATCTGCGATGGCCATGTCTGTTATGCATGAAATTCCTAGAACTTTCATTCCCATATGATTTGCTATTATAACCTCTGGCACTGTAGACATCCCTACATCATCAGCACCTAGTAACCTTAGCATTTTTAGCTCAGCAGGTGTTTCATAGGTAGGTCCACTAACTGCTACATATACACCCTGTTGTACTTTAATTTCGAATTTATTTGCTATGTTTATAGCCTTTTCTCTCAACTGTCTATTATATGCTTCAGACATGTCAGGGAATCTTGGGCCAAGCTCATCATAATTCTTGCCTATAAGAGGACTAGTTCCAATCATATTTATATGATCAGATATAATCATTAAATCCCCTGGTTCAAAAGCTGGATTCATACCACCAGCAGCATTACTTACTATTAGATTATTTATGCCTAGTGCTTTAAATACTCTCACAGCAAAGGTTACCTCTTCCATTTGATAACCTTCGTAGTAATGAAATCTTCCATTTAAAGCTAAAACGTTTTTCCCCATAAGTTTTCCTATAATGAGTTCTCCAGCATGACCTACTACAGTAGATACAGGGAAATGTGGTATGTTCTTGTAAGGAATTATAAGCTTATCTTCAATATCATTCACGATGCTTCCTAAGCCAGTTCCGAGTATGATAGCCACATCTATTTCTTCACTGAAATTATTTTTTATATAATCTTTTGCTTCTTTAATTCTTGTTAACAAATCCATTTTTAATACAACTCCTCTTTATAAAATTGTCTAATGCAACCTTTTACAATGGTTATAAAGGTATTTTTAACTCTAGCAGAGGTTTCAATTACCTCTGTATGACTGAGTGGCTGATCTAAAATACCTGCGGCCATATTTGTAATACACGAAATTCCCAGGACTTTTAATCCACAATGCTTTGCAGCAATTACTTCTGGCACCGTTGACATTCCTACGGCATCTGCTCCCATAATTCTAGCCATACGAACTTCCGCTGGTGTTTCATAGGTAGGTCCGCTAAACATCATATAACAGCCTTCTCTTAGCACTACAGAGTTTTCTCTAGCAACCTTATGGGCTTCCTTTATAAGAATTCTATCGTAAGGTTCGGACATATCAGGAAATCTAGGTCCAAGCTCTTCATAATTTTTTCCTATTAACGGATTGGTAAGAGCAAAATTAATGTGGTCATTTATTAACATCAGATTACCTGGCTCAAAATCTAAGTTAGCTCCACCAGCAGCATTGGTTACTATTAAAATTTTTACACCAAGTTCTTTCATTATGTATACAGGAAGAGATAAGTCTTCCATTTTATTGCCTTCATAATAATGGAATCTTCCCTGCATCATTACAACAGGACAACCTTCTAAGTTTCCAAATACAAATTGACCTGCATGACCTTTAACAGTTGATTCAGGAAGATGAGGCACTTCAGAGTATTTCACCAAAACCCTGTCTTCTACCTGCTCGGCTAGTTCTCCAAGTCCAGAACCTAAAATAATACCAATTATTGGCCTTTCAGAAATCTTCCCTTCAAGGAATTTTGATGCCTCTTTAATTTTAATATTTTTCATGTCTATTCCTCCTTGGAAATTAAGTTATAGAAGCTTTTACCCCTTAACTCATTTTTAATATTTAATACCTCTAGTATGGTTTTACCAATATCAGAAAAGCTCATTCTGGTACCTAAATTTATTCCTGATTTAATATTTTTCCCATAAACCAATAGTGGTATGTATTCTCGAGAGTGATCAGTACTTGCTGTAGTTGGGTCGCATCCATGATCTGCAGTTAAAATAAGTAAGTCTTCATCCTTCATAGTACTATATATTTCAGGTAATCTTCTATCAAATTCCATTAGTGCTTTTCCATAACCTTCAACATCATTTCTATGTCCATAAAGCATATCAAAATCTACGAGGTTCGTAAAGATCAGTCCCTTTGAAGCCTCTTTAATATAGCCTATAGTTTTATCTACCCCATCCATATTGTTTTGTATGGATACTGATTTTGAAATACCCTTATTATTATATATGTCCTTAATTTTACCTACAGCTGCTACCTCTAGTTCCTGTTGGTATATATAATCTAGCATGGTCTTATTAAATGGGTCAAGAGCATAATCATGCCTATTGGAAGTTCGAGTATACTTTCCCTCCTCACCAACAAATGGTCTAGCAATTACTCTTCCTATTGTAATCTCTCCAGTAAGTAATTCTCTGGCAATTTTGCACATTTTGTATAATTCATCTAGTGGAATAACATCTTCATGTGCAGCAATTTGAAATACGCTGTCTGCTGAAGTATAGACTATAGGGTATCCAGTATTCACATGCTCATACCCAAGCTCTTCAATTATTTGGGTCCCAGACGCCACAACATTACCTAAGGTCTTTTTTCCTATCCTCTTTTCAAATTCCTCAATAACATTTTTAGGAAATCCATTGGGAAAAGTACTTAGAGGCTTTTCTAAAGCCACCCCTGCTATCTCCCAGTGGCCTGTTACTGTATCCTTACCCTTTGATTCTTCATTGCATCTTCCAAAGGATCCCTTAGCGCTTATACATGGTTTAATATTTTTAACTCCCTCTATGATTCCTAAGCCAAGCTCCTCCATATTAGGTAGTGAAAAATTCTTCATTTTAGCTGCAATATTACTTAAGGTGTTACTGCCTTGGTCTTTATATAGAGCAGCATCTGGCAGTTCACCTATTCCCACACTGTCAAGAACAATTAAAATAACTCTGTTTATCATTAAAAGACTCCTCTCTGGTTTTTCTGCTGTAAAATTATTATACCTCAAATTATTATTTATACAAGATTTTATAAACAATACTTATAAAAACGTGCAGCATTTGCACGTTTTTACATAAATATTATGCTCTTGGATGAAAATTTTTATAAACCTCCATGAGTTTATTTCTTTTTATATATTTATAATACACTTGGGTTATGTTTAGGCTATTATGCCCTAGGAGTTCTTGCACTGCTTTTAAATCAGCTCCATTTTGTAGTAAGTGAATAGCAAAGGAGTGACGTATTACATAAGGATTTACCTGCTTTTTAATACCACTCTCGCTTGCATATTTATTAATTATCTTCCATATGCTTTGTCTTGACAATTTAAGTCCTCTATTGTTTAAAAATAGATATTCATTGTCTAAGGAAAGTTCCTTCCTATACTTTAAATATTTTTCTATGCACCTTAGTGCATAAGAACCTAAGGGAATGCTTCTTTCTTTAGTGGAGTCCCTGCAAATTATATAGGAGAACCTAGTATTAATATTATCCATTTTAAGGTTTATTAACTCTGTAACCTTAATACCGGTAGCATACATAAGTTCTAAAATAGTTTTATCCCTTAAACCTTGAGCTATATTCTCATCAGGGCATGCTAGGAGTCCATTAATTTCTTCAACAGTTAAATATGTGGGGTAAAATTCTTCATGCTTACCCTGACTATAAGTAAAACCTACTATTGGATTGTTTTCTATTAGATTGTTTAAATGTAAATACCTATAGAAACTTTTGATGGAACTAATCTTTCTGTTTATTGAAGTATTTGTCTTTTGCTGCTCTTTTTCCTGCTGACAGTATGAATATAAAATTATTTGATCCAATTCATTAATTTCTATTTCTTCTCTAAATAAAAAATCAAGAAAAAATTTAATATCAGTTATATAAGCGTTTATAGTATTTACTGATAGTTTTTTACTCTTTAAATATAAAGAGTAGTCATTTATTAGATTCTCCATAATTCACCTTCTTAAAAGAAAAAATGAAATAACATCTGAAAGTTACTAACAATATCATATCCTGTTTTTATTCCGCTGACTAGTTTAACATTATAACTATGATAAGGGTACTGTAATGAAATAAGTATGTACTCTATGGTCTTAGGTAGAATTATACCAAAAAACAACAGTATTAATATACACTTCACCAAAAGCACAATTGTGCATTGTAAATCTTCAATTCTCATAACTCTAACCTCAATTATAACGAAGGGATTAAATATCTTACAATTATTGGACTTAGGTATGCTTCAAACAGTACTCCCACCAACATTACTGCAAACAAAGCTGTTATAGATAATGTATACTGAGTAATTTTAACACCAAGATTACTTGTCCATTTTTTATAAATGTTTTCCCTGAGTAAATTCAAGGAGAATTCCATAGATATAACAGAGGCTATTATTATACACGGAACATATATTAGGTTTTGTGGTAAAACAAGTAATAGGGAAAGTCCTAATCCTTTTGCTCCAATAGTTTGAAGGAAAAAGTTCATGGTGAACCCAAGGGTAAAGCCTTTAATAACATTCATTATTAGAGATACAGGTATACCTACTATAGTCAAACCCAGAAACCAAATAGCAGCAATAAAAATCAAATTATTAATAATAGCTTCTTTTGCTACTATTAAATGCTTAACATCCCCTGCCTTAATATTGGTTAAAAATGAGTTTAAGTAACTAGTAAGTTCAGTCTTGTCCACTGTTTTCATATATGAAGTAGCATAAATGCCAAGCACAATACCAGTACATAGACAAAGTACAGTAACAACATATAGCCAAAAATTTTTTTCAATTAAGTGTCCAAAGTTAATTGACGCTCTCCTATTAAACATACCTTCTCCTCCTTATGTTTTATGTTATATTGTTATGATTAACATAAGAAGTTTATGATTCTAATTAATATAGGACTAATATTCAAATAATACCTGCCTTTTTTCGTTTACCTATTTATTATTATAGCCCTTTCTTACGAAAGGGCTATAATTTATGAAACTTTATTTTTTAATCTTAATTTGTCTGCAACCATAGCTATAAACTCTGAGTTTGTAGGCTTACCCTTATCATTATGTATAGTATAGCCAAACAATTTATTAATGGTATCTACTTGTCCCCTCGACCATGCTACCTCTATTGCATGTCTAATAGCACGTTCTACCCGGCTTGCTGTAGTATTATATTTCTTTGCTATGGAAGGATATAATTCTTTGGTAACTGCAGAAAGCAATTCTATGTCGTTAACTACCATGGTTATTGCCTCTCTAAGATACATATATCCTTTAATGTGTGCAGGAACCCCTATTTCATGAATTATGCTGGTAATTTCAGATTGGAGGTCCGCTGGTTCTGATTTTGGCATTCTACTATCAACATTGTCAATATTGGATAGAGTCTTTCGTGTATCATCGCTATAAATAGTATTGTTAAACATTTGTCTTATTCGCTTTGTGAACACATCCATATCAAAAGGCTTAACTACATAGTAGTCAGCACCTAAGGTTATTGCCCTCTGAGTAATTTTATCCTGTCCAACTGCAGAAAGAACAATAATTCTTGGCATAGGATCAATATTCATTGTGTTTAATTTTTCTAACACTCCTAGGCCATCTAAATGAGGCATAATAATATCTAGAACAACTAAATCTGGTTTTTTCTCTTGAATTAGCTTTAATGCCTCTACTCCATCCTTTGCTACTCCGGTAACTATCATATCTCTTTGATTTAATAAATAATCATTTAAGATATTGCAAAACTCTTTGTTATCATCTGCAATGACTACATTTATTTTGGACTCCTCCATAAAACACTCTCCCCTTTAAAATTTAATTCCATATCTTAACAATTTACTAATTCGACAAAAGCATTATAATTCCTTCTTATATGAAAAAAATATTTAAATATATCTAAATATAAAAAATGAGAGCTTTAAACTCTCATTTTAAGGGATTATATCTGCATCCTTTAGCATCCATTCAATATATATTCCATATCCTACATCAGGTTTGTTAATAAGAACATGAGTTACTGCTCCTATGAGCTTATCATCCTGAATAATTGGGCTTCCACTCATACCTTGAACAATTCCTCCTGTCTTATCTAATAATCTTGGATCTGTGATTCTAATAACCATACTTTTAGGCCCTGGGGAATCTTGCTCTAACAATTTTTCTATTCTTATGCTGTATTTTTCAGGTTCATTACCATCTATAGTGGTGAGAATATAAGCTTCTCCCTCCTTTATTTCATTTCTAAGGCCAACTTTAAGAGGCTTATTATATCTATCATTTGTCAAAGCCGCACTGCTTTCACCAAAGATACCACATTCTGTGTTTTTAATTACATTTCCTAAGGTGTTTTGTTCATTTACAAATATACCCTTCAGCTCTCCTGGTGTGCCTCTCACACCCTTTCTTACTGAAATTATTGAGGATGAAACTATTTCTCCTGAGCTTATTTTAATGATATTATTCGTATCCATATCTGTTATCGGATGTCCTAATGCTGCAAATTTATTGGTAGTTTTATCATAAAATGTTAGGGTGCCAACACCGGCAGAGGAATCTCTTACCCATAAACCAAGCTTGTAGTTTTGATCAATATTGCTTTTTGCTGGAATAATTTTAATTTGGTTTTGAGAATTTTTTCTTTCCAGTGTTACTATTAATTCTTTTCCCTGAGAGTCATTTACTGCTCTAGCTAAATCCTCAGCAGAATTGATATTTCTATCATTTACCTTTAGTATATTGTCTCCAATTTCTACACCACTTAGTGCTGCAGGACTTGTTGCTTTTCCTCTTTCCTCTTCAATATCTGCAAACCCAACTACTAAAACTCCTTTAGTTGCAAGCTTAACTCCTATGGGCTGACCACCTGGATACAGCTTAATTTCTTTTGGCACAACTTTGACATTTACAGTTTTAACAGGAAGCACACCTAGGAAAGAAACATTAATTTTTTTGTTTTGTTCATTATTAGACAATAGGTTAGAAACTTTTACACTATCACCATTTTTCACAGGGGAGTTCTGATTTAGAAGCTTTATAAAATATCCACTTTTGGGTTGGGAATCTTCCCTTAAAAATAAGATGTTAGGAATATTTTGAACTTGATAGTATATACTAAATATAAACAGGATTATAGGAGTAATGGCATAAGCTATAATTTTAACATATTTATTTTTCATGCTTTTACCTCCTGTGTATACTAAGTTTTATACTTTTAAGTTGCCCCATGATGTTTTTTATTATTCTATAATACTATTGCATTAAAGCTTAAGCATTAACACTATTTTAAATAATTACTAATGTATTTTTTAAAAATAAAAACACACAACCCTAGTTTGTGTGTTTTTATGAGATATTATACCTACTTAATAGCTCTTTTTTTCTAGTTTGTGCAAGACTTACATATTCTTCGGCATGACGCTTAGTCAATGGTGTTATATTTGAACCGCCAATCATCTTTGCTACTTCCTCTTTTTTATTTTCAGTATCAAGAATATATATTTTAGTAAAGGTTTTATTTTCTGAGATAACCTTTTCTACCCTATAGTGGTGATCTGACATAGCTGCTATTTGAGGCAGGTGTGTAACCGTAAAAACCTGATGCTTATTTGATAATAAAAACATCTTTTCTGCCACACTTTGGGCTACCTTGCCGCTAATTCCCGTATCTATTTCATCAAATATAACAGAAGAGGTTTTATCTTCATTCATAAAAACCGACTTTAATGCTAGCATTATTCTAGAGAGTTCTCCTCCAGACGCAATTTTACTTAGTGGTCGAGTTGGTTCACCAGGATTTGGCGATATTAGGAAAGCAACCTCATCTTTTCCATTTTCTTTAAAAAAATTAACCCTATTAATCTGAATTTCAAATACACATTTCTCCAGTCCCACATACTTTAACTCAGCTTCAATTGCTTCTTTTAATTTTTTTGCATATTTTTTTCTTTTTTCACTTAAGGTCAGGCTTATTGCTTCTAAATTCTCTTCTATTTTCTTCTTCTTCTGATTAAGTATTTCTATATTTTCTTCATAATTAATGAGCTTATTTAACTGCTCTTCAAGCTTTAACTTGTACTGAAGTATCTCGCTTATACTACCACCATATTTCTTTTTGGCTAAGCTAATCTGATACAATCTTGAATTTATCTCATCTAATCTGTTTGCATCATACACTACACTTTCATCAATTCGTCTAATTTCATCAATATCCTCAGTTATAGAATAATAAGCTGTTTCAAAGGATTCTACTATACCCTTTATATTATTATGAGCATTTTCTATAGAACGAAGCTCTTTAATCACTATATTTAAGGCTTTTTCTATGGAGGTTTGACTTTCAGTACCCTCATAGAGAATATTATAGCATTCTCGAAGCACCATGTTTATTTTCTCCGCATTTGATAGAATGGAGAACTCATCTTGAAGCTCTTTTTCCTCGTTAATTTTCAATTTCAATTTATTTATATCTTCAATTTGAAATTTCACAAAATCAACAGTGGTATCCTTTGCACTGTGTTGCTTTATATGCTCTTCTATGGATGCTTCTAATTCCTTTAGTTCTTTAAAGCTTGTTAAATACAATAACTTTTCATCCTTAAGCTCTTTGCTGCAAAAATAATCTAGATATTCTATATGGGTTGAATTATCTAAAAGTTTTTGGTTTTCATGCTGTCCATGAACATCTAGTAAGGTTTCACTAATATACTTCAAATTGTTTAATAAGACAGTTTTGTCATTGATTTTTGCAACACTTTTCCCTGAACTTAATGTTTCCCTGCTTAAAATAAGTATGTCATCGTAATCCATCTCTAATTCCTTAAGCCTAAGTTCAGTAGACGGGTTATCTATTGAGAAAAGTGCTTCAACATAAGTTTTATCTTCACCAGTTCTAATAATATCCTTATTGAATTTTGCACCTAAAACATAGTTTATGGCATCAATAATAATAGATTTTCCAGCCCCAGTCTCACCAGTAAGTACATTAAAGCCTCTATCAAAGGAAATAGACAACTTTTCTATTAGGGCAAAGTTTTTAATATTTAATTGAAGAAGCATGGATTACCTCCTTCTATTACTCAATCATTCTTTCTATCTTTTGTGCTAAATCCTGTGCCATAGTGCTGGTCCTAGCCATAATAAATATAGTATTATCTCCAGCAATTGTACCAGCTACTCCTTCTAAATTCAGTGAGTCCAGTGCTTCAGTTGCTGCAGAAGCTGAACCTGAGAGAGTCTTTACTACTACGAAATTCTGAACGCATTCTACAGAAATTAAAGTATGAGATATTATGTCCAGCAGCTTATTTGACATAGGTTTATTGCTTTGTAATAGAGATACATACTTGTATCTTCCATCATTATTCATTGTCTTAACGAGCTTTAATTCCTTGATGTCTCTTGAAATAGTGGCTTGAGTTACTTCTATCCCTCTTTTTTTAAGCTCTTCTATTAATTCTTCTTGAGTCTCAATTACTAGTGAGTTGATAAGTTCCAGTATTATTGAATGCCTGTGTATTTTCATATAACCCCCCCTTTTATAACCCTTTTGTCTGAAGCAGAATTTTCTCCTTCAAAATTTCGAAATAATTATTTTCATGTATTTTAATAAGCTTGCACTTATTTGGTGCCTTTGTGATTTTTAAACTTTTTGTTTCATTTAATTCAATAAATTCTTGGCCGTCAATAGTTAAAAATACTCTCTCACGATTTTTCTCTATTTCAATTGAAATTACACTATTACTAGCAAGTACAGTAGTCCTAATATCTAAAGCATGTGGACATATGGGAGTAATGGTGATTAAGTCTAATGTTGGATATATTATAGGTCCTCCAGCAGACAAGGAATAAGCAGTGGACCCTGTAGGTGTTGAGGTAATTATTCCATCTGCACTAAAGGAGGTGTAGTGTACTGAATCAATAAATATATTATATTTAACAATTCTAGAAATAGCACCCTTAGACAATACCAAATCATTTAAAGCTACAAAATTTCTAATATGTCCATCATACAGCATTTCGCATTGAAGCATCATTCTTTCCTCAATAGAGTATTGCCCAAGAATTAGGTTGTCTAAAGCCTCACTAAATTCTTGACTTTCTACCTGAGTTAAAAATCCCAGATGTCCAAAGTTTACTCCCAAAATAGGAACTTGAGAATTGTAAGTTTCCCTTGCTGTGCTTAAAATTGTGCCATCACCACCAAGAGAAACTATTAAATCCAAGTCGTTACTATTGTAATCCCCTAAGCCTTTTGCATCCTTAAAAACCAATAAATTGCACCCGTAAAATTTATTGTAAAGGGTACTTGAAATCTCCTTTAAGACTTTCCCTTGAGGATCTTTACTAGAGTTTATATTAACAGCTATATTCTTCATGCTATCCTCCGATCTATTAGCCTTAACCATCTATTAAATCTTTATGTGAATTATTTACAACTTCATCTACTTTTGACTCAGTAAAATCTGTTTGTATAGCTATATCCTTAGATAGGTATATTAGGTACTCAATATTGCCTTCAGGGCCTTTTATAGGAGAATAATCAAGATTGATTATTTTCAGGTTTAAACTTTTTACCATTGAGCATATTCCATATATTACTTCCCTATGAGTAGATGCTTCTCGAACGACTCCTTTTTTCCCAACTTTATCTCTGCCAGCTTCAAACTGTGGCTTAATTAGAGCAACTATTTCTCCATTGTCCTTTATAAGTGGAATAATAGCTGGGATTACCTTACTAAGCGATATAAAAGATACATCTATAGAAGAAAAGTCAGCCTGCTCCTTCAAATCATCTATACTAACATATCTGATGTTTGTTCTTTCCATACATACAACTCTAGGATCCGTTCTTAGTTTCCAGGCAAATTGTCCATATCCAACATCTATGGCATAGACCTTTCTTGCACCGTTTTGCAGCATACAATCTGTGAAACCTCCAGTTGAAGCTCCAATATCAAGACATGTTTTACCATCTAAGTTTAAATTAAAACTTTTTATTGCTTTTTCAAGCTTATAGCCACCTCTGCTTACGTAAGGCATTTCCTCTCCCTTAAAATAAATTTCTGATGAAATTTTGACTTTCTCACCACATTTATCTATTTTAATACCATCTACATAAATACTGCCAGCCATAATGTATGCTTTTGCTTTTTCCCTTGATGGAAATAGGCCTCTTTCTACAAGTAAAATATCCAATCTTTCCTTTGGTTCTGTCATAGGCTTCTCCTTTATAGTATCTTTAATATTTGATCAATAATTCCTTGAGGATCCATCTTATATAATTTATAGAGAATATCTACACTTCCATGAGTTACGAATTCATCTTTAAAACCTATATTTAAAACGGCAGTTTTATTAGTAGAATGGGAAACATTTATATATTCAAGTATTAAACTTCCAAGACCTCCATGTAAAACGTTGTCCTCTAATGTAACAATTTTATAATTTTGCTTCACTAAGAAATCTATCATTTTCTTATCAATAGGCTTGATAAAGGTTGCACTAACAACCATAGGATCATACCCCATGGCTACTAGCTTTTCTTTAGCTAACATAGCTTGTTGTACCATTTTCCCTGCTGCAATCAATGCAATTTCAGAGCCCTTTGAAACAACTTCAAAGCTTCCAAGGTCTATTTCTTTCCTAGGAAGCAATTTAACCTTAGAGTTATCTCCTCCTCTTGGATATCTTAATGCAACCGGGAAATTTTGATTAACTGCCCATCTCAACAAAAACCTTAATTCTTCAAGACATTTTGGAGAAACTATGGTCATATTAGGTATATGTGTAAGATAGGAAAGGTCAAATATACCCTGATGCGTTTCACCATCTTCTCCGACTATACCAGCTCTATCAATGGCAAAAATTACAGGCAGTTTTTGTATAGAAACATCGTGAAGTATCTGATCATATGCTCTTTGTAAAAAAGTAGAGTACACTGCAAAAACAGGCTTAAGTCCTTCTTTAGCCATACCTGCAGCTAGGGTTACTGCGTGCTGCTCTGCGATACCTACATCAAAAAATCTTTGGGGGAACTGTTCTGCAAACTTGCTAAGTCCAGTACCATCACGCATTGCTGCTGTAATTGCCACCAAATTTAAATTATCCTTGGCTAGGGAGAGCATCTCATCTCCAAACACAGTTGAATATGAAGTTCCTGAATTGAAACAAAGCTCGCCACTATCACAATCAAAGGGGCCAATGCCATGGAATTTATCAGGATTATTTTCGGCATAATTATAACCTTTTCCTTTTTTTGTTATTACGTGTATAATAACGGGCTCCTTTATTTTTTTTGCCATAGTTAGAACCTTGCTGAGTTCTTTTATGTTATGTCCATCAATTGGACCAAAATACCTGATGCCCATATCCTCAAATAACATACCTGGTACTATCAATTGTTTTATACTGTCTTTAATCCTCTCAATAGAATTAGTTACACCCTTTCCTATGCTTGGTATTTTACTTACAGTACTATTAAATTCCTCTCTAAATCTTGTATATTTAGGGTCTATTCGAAGCTTACTAAGATATGTAGACAAACCGCCTACATTCTTACCTATGGACATTTGATTATCATTTAGTATTACTATGAGCTTTGTCTTCCTGTAGCCTGCATCATTTAGAGCTTCTAGTGCCATTCCCCCAGTAAGAGCTCCGTCTCCTATTACTGCAATGACCTCGTGGTCTCTATTAGTAAGGTCTCTGGCTCTTGCCATGCCTAGGGCTGCAGAAATCGAAGTACTGCTGTGACCAGTTTCAAACATATCATATATGCTCTCTTCACGCTTTGGAAAACCACTTATACCACCAAATTTTCTTAGGGTTTCAAATTTTTCTTTTCTTCCTGTGAGAATTTTATGCACATATGCTTGGTGCCCTACATCCCATATTAATTTATCCTGACTAAAGTCAAAGACGTTATAAAGGCTTATGGTTAGCTCTACTACACCAAGATTTGATGCAAGGTGACCTCCTGTCTTAGATACTTTATCTATGAGAAATTCCCTTATATCTGATGCTAGAATATCAAGCTCTTTTAAATTCAACTCTTTTATTTCATTAAAATCATTTAAATTATTTAGTATATTATTCATTTTCATCTATCCTTCTAATACTCCCTAATAAGCATTTCTTCTGCAATGTTTTGTAAATTAGTAGTATCTGCCTCTATTTTTTTAAGAGCTTTTATGCAATCATTAGTTAATTGCATACATATTTTTTTACATTCATCAATTCCATATAGAGATATGAAGGTAGTTTTATGATTATTTTCATCGCTATTAGTTTTTTTGCCCAGCTTTTTTTCATCCCCAAGCACATCTAACAAATCATCCTTCACTTGAAATGCAAGGCCAAGTTTTTCACTATACTCTTCCAAATACTTAAAATCCATTTTAGGTGCATCAGCAAGAGTAGCACCACATAAAACAGAGGCTTTAATAAGTTCTCCTGTCTTTTTCCTGTGCATATATAAAAGTTCCTCTTCCTTAAGAGACCTCTCTTCACCTAGCAAATCTAGTACCTGTCCTCCAATCATGCCTTCGCAGCCACTGGCCTTAGATAGCAGCTGAGCAGCATAAATATTGGACTTATGTCCATTTACTACAAACTCCCATAATAAATTCATAGCTTCATTTAATAGGCTATCCCCTGCTAAAACTGCCATACCTTCTCCAAATACCTTATGGTTAGTAGGCTTACCTCTCCTTAAATCATCGTTGTCCATACATGGTAGATCATCATGTATTAAAGAGTAGGTATGAATCATTTCGATTGCAGCAGCAAAAGGTAATATTTTATGAAAATCCTTTTTATACATGCTATAGGTGCTCAAACATAGAGTTGGTCGAATTCGTTTTCCTCCAATATTCACACTATATGCCATTGCATCATATATAATCTTGTTGTATCCATCATGTCCTTTAAAATAATCTAATAACCAGTCATCTATTACTGTTTTGTAATTTTGCATAGGCTTACTCCTCAACTGTTTTGTAGTCTCTTTCCTCTCCATCTACTATTATCTTTATCTGCTTTTCTGTATCATCTAGAATTTTGTATAGTTTCTTACACAATGACATACCATCTTGATATTTTGTCATGGTCAAGTCTAAGGGTAAATTATTATCATTTAGCTCCTCCACTATTTCTTCTAGCTGTTTAAACATATCTTCATAATTTGTTGATTTATTTTTCATCTTCACTCACCTGTATCCTATTTACTAACCCAGTTGTTATTTCTCCGTCAATCATTTTTATTTTTATATTATTTTTTGTCATGAGCTCAGTAGTATTCTTTATTAATTTGTTGTCACAATCCCTTATTATTGCATACCCCCTATTCAATATTGTTTCAGGGTTTACATTTCTTAGGTTTGTCTCCATATTCATAAGCCTTAGCTTTTGCTGATTTATATAGGATTGTAGCTTTAGCTGCATTATATCATATAGATTATCAATTTTTACATAGTCTTGATAAATTTTGGTGGATGGATTAAGGCTTACAAGTATGGTTCCTATATGTTTGAGTTCATTTTTTTTGCTAGACAAAAACATTTCTATTGATTTTTTCATCTTCTCTTCATAATGAGCTACATTTGCCCTTAAGACCTCCTCAGAGGGTATAGCAAGTTCTGCTGCTGCAGAAGGGGTTGAAGCACGCTTATCGCTAACAAAGTCCACCATGGTATAATCTGTTTCATGCCCAACTCCAGTAATAATTGGTATGGAAGAGGACCTCACTGCTCTTGCTAGTTTTTCTTCATTAAAGCTCCATAGCTCCTCAATGGAGCCACCACCTCTTGCAAGAATTATAACATCAACATTTTTTTGAATATTAAAGTACTCTATACCCTTAACTATACTTTCAGAGGCGCCTGCCCCTTGTACAAGACAAGGATAAATAAATAGCTCCACATGTTTATTTCTTCTTTTTGAAACCCTTAAAATATCTTGTATAGCAGCTCCCGTAGGAGATGTGATGACACCTACCGCCTTTGGTATATAAGGTATAGGTCTCTTTTTATCCTGGTCAAATAAGCCCTCATTTTGCAGGAGATTTTTCAATTCTTCAAAGGCTATGTATAGTTCACCAAGGCCCTCAGGCTTCATAGAAGTACAATAAAGTTGATAAACACCATCCTTTGAATAAAGAGACACCTTCCCATTTACTATTACCTTCATCCCGTTTTGAGGTTGTATGGACATTTCATCTGCATGGGTTTTAAACATAACACAATTAATTTTACTATCTTCATCCTTCAAAGTGAAATAACAATGACCACTGCTATGTCTTTTAAAATTAGATATTTCACCCTTTATAAAGGCATTTTTTAATATAATATCACTATCGAATATTTTCTTTATGTAATTGTTTAATGCTGAAACTGTAATGACCTTAATAAACATTTTTTTTGTAAGCCTCACATGTATTTTTTAGCAATATAGTAGTAGTCATAGAGCCTACTCCGCCTGGTACAGGAGTTATATAAGATGCCACTGCTTTAACACTTTCAAAATCAACATCTCCAGTAACCTTACCCTCTACCATGGTAGTACCTACATCTATGACAATAGCTCCTTCTTTAACAAAGTCACTATTAATATATCTTGGTCTTCCAATGGCACTAACTAAAATATCTGCAGCTTTACACATTTCACTTAGTCCTTTTGTCTTTGAATGGCACATTATCACTGTGCAATTTTCATTGAGAAGAAGTTGTGCCACTGGTTTTCCTACGATATTGCTCCTACCAATTACTACAGCTATCTTCCCTTGAAGTATGGCTCCTGTGCTTTTTATTAAAGCAATAGCACTTTGAGGTGTACAAGGTACAAAACAGCTCTCCCCCTTATAAAACTTGCCTAGATTGATATCAGTTAAGCCATCCACGTCTTTATCTGCTGAAATTTTCGAGGTTATCTTTTTTTCATCTATATGAGGTGGAAGAGGTACCTGCAGCATAATTCCATCCACATCTTTATCTTCATTTAACATATTAATAAGCTCTAGCAGTTCCGACTCTGAGGTATTAGTGGGAAGTACATGAGTTTCATAGTTCATCCCAAGGTCTTTGCAGAGGTTGCCCTGGTTTTTCATGTAATACTTAGAGCCACCATCATCCCCTACTAAAATTGTGGCAAGACAAGGTGGACGTTTTCCATCCTTAATAGTTCCCTCAATGAAAGTCTTTAACTTAATTCTCTCTTCTTTGGCAACTTCTTTTCCATCTATTATATAACCCATCATCCCCACCCCTTCATTATTTATTCTTAGAGATTTTATCTAATATACCATTGATAAAGGAAGCAGATTTTTCATCTGAATATTTTTTAGCAAGCTCAATTCCTTCGTTAATGGTAACTCTATTTGGAATGTCATCTCTATAGAGTATTTCATATGTACATAGTCGAAGAATAGCCAAGTCAATTTTTGATAATCTTTGTATTTTCCAATTTATTAGGTATTTTTCTATTATTAAATCTAATTCCTCAGCTTTTGTTGTAATTCCATTTAGTAATTCTTTTACATAAATCTCCTGATCCTTGTCAATATCTATTTCTTCTATCAGGTTATCATAAGTCTCTTCCATACTATTTTTATTAATAGACATTTCAAAAATACCCTTCATAACACTTTCACGAGCGGTTTTTCTACTCATGTACTTCAACTCCTTAACTGCAATTTATCTAAATTATTAGCATCAATGAAATAATTATACCAAATATAGTATACCATTGTTTAATGTTATCTAGAAAACTTAGAATAATTATTAGCTATTGTCTAAAACATTCACATTTATTATACCAAAAAAAACTAATAAAGGACTAATTTTTTCTGTATAAATACTCACAGAAAAATAACATGCTAGTAAATAGCATGTTATTTGATAAAGCTTTAATATTTGGAATAAACTAAACGTTTGTCTCTTCCACAATGTCTTCATTTTTAGGTATAATAATATTTTGAATATGAATATTCACCGCACTTACTGATAAACCTGTCATAGTCTCTACAGCTTTTTTTACATTATCCTGTACAGTAATTGCAATATCAGGAATACGTACTCCATATTCCACTACCAGGTTAATATCAATGGTGGCACTTTCTTCACCCACATTAACTTTAACCCCCTTAGAAAGGTTTTTCTTTCCAGTAAGTACCTGAGTAATTCCTCCAACCATACCAGAACTCATTCCTATTATACCTTTAACTTCTGTGGCAGCAAGACCTGCTATTACACCTACTACTTCATCAGAAATTTTGACTATACCCATATCTTCTTTGTTATTTATTATATCTTCCATTTAAGTTACCCCCTGTTTTAAGGGCTGAACCCTAATCTTATGTTTATTATAACAAAAACTATGCGCGAATACAAATATTACTGTTTTTGTTCAATATCTACGTCTTTAATTTTTGCTACATCCATAACCACAGTGTATATTTGTTTTCTTTGATTTTCTGTAATTGTGTCTTTGGCTTTTACTATAATAGTAGCTTTATTATCTTCTATAAAGCATACTGTGTCATCAAAGCCCTTAAGTTTTAATTGCGCCTCAATGTCCAGCTCATGCTTAGCTTCTAAGGTTAATGCAGTATATTCCTTTGTAGCATCTGTCTTGCTTTGTGCAGGAGCATTCTTATCATCAATAAGTGCTTGAAGCGACTGTATTGCTGTAGTATTTGCATGATCTCTGGCCATTCTTGCTTCAGATAATGCATTTGCACTGGCTTCTGTTGCCGCAGTGTTCTTTCCTCCATTAGGATCATTTACATCCACATAAAGAGGATTGTTTCCATTGGCCTTGGCTGCAAGGATACCAACGCAAACTATCAATGCCATCAATGTTAATATTATAGCAGCTTGTTTTTTATTCATTAATTTCCCCCCATTCACCTTTCTAAAGAATTATATGCTTAATTTTTTTCAATTATACTATTTTTTCATAGGATATACTGCTACTTTACTACTGGGTATATCAAACAAGTTCGTTACTATCTTTATTATGGATAACTCAATATATTTGTTCTGAGCTCCTTCTGCAACTATGCATACTCCTGTAATTTTGGGTCTGTTGGTTTTTACTATCAAAGCCTTACTAGCCCCCCCCTCCTGAGTAACAACCACATTATTACCATTGTTCTTTTGAACTATATTTCTACCTCCTCCATCTACACTTTTTTCATTTGTACTATTATAGGTCTCATTGACATTATAGGCAGGCACTTGCTCTTCTCCACTCTCACAATAAACCATTACCTCAACTTTACCTACCCCAGTTATTTGTTGAAGGAGATTTTTTAATTCACTCTTTAAATTCTCTTCTTCTTCCTTTAATGTGCTACTGTTTACAACCACAGTTTTGTTTTGCTGAGAGCTATCATTTTGGTAAAATGCATTAGTTGACTTACCTCCTTTTAAATAATTACCTCCTAGCACTGCAAGAAAGGCTATTATTACCACTATAATCAATATATTAAAAGTTTTAGAATTGTTATCCTTTAGCCACTTGTTAATGAGCTTTTTTAACTTATCTTTGTCCATTATACCCCTCCTAATATTTATAGACAGTTATATATGTCTGCTCTATTTGTAACTCTTTACACAAGACTTCTTTGATTCTTGCCTCTTGCTTTTTAATTCCATCACTACTCTCCGTCTCCTTGGAATTTGCTCCAACCCTTACGCCTTGAATTATATAATTATCCTTAATGCTATCATAATATACTTGTATCTCAGCTTTATAATTCCCTCCCCCTAAACTCTCTTTTAACACTTTCTCACAGGCAATTTCAAGATTGTTCTTTAAGGCTTGAGTAGTATAATTATCATTCTTAAACTTAGTACTATTTGAATTACTATTATTAAATTGCTGGTTTATATTTATATTATTTACTATAAGCTCCTTATTTCTTACTATTGTAATTATTGGAGACATTACTACGCTTATTAGTACAAGCCCCAGCACATATTTAACATATTTCTTTATATTACTTTTGGGGAGAATCAAATCTATAGCTGATAAAAATAGTATGGTACAGCATATATTTAATACCCACTGTTTAATCCACACCATATTGTCATCTCCTCTCTAAACCCTTAGGGCAGAACTTCCAGCTGAAGCAATAATAGATATAACTATAAAAAACATAACTGACACACTAATTAAAGTAGACAACATTAAAATCAGGGAGTCTCCAACTGAGCTAATACAGTTTACAAGTCTTTTCTCATTAATTGGCTCAAGCAATGCAGCTGCAAGCTTGTACATAAGCGCCATAACAATTATCTTAATTGCTGGTGTTATAAGTATTACTACAATTAACAATAGCCCCAAGCTGCTTATAGAACTCTTTAGCAAATAAGAGTAACTAGCTACTGTTGATACTGCATCTGAAAAAGCTTTTCCAACAATCGGTATAAAGTTGTCCACCGCATACTTTGCGGTTTTTATTCCTACTTGATCAAAAGCTTTTGAGGTAAAGCCTCGAATGGTAATAAACCCAACGAAAATAGTAAGTAATATTCCCTGGAACCACACTGTAAACTTGCCTACTAAGGAAGCAAGATTTTCTACTTTATAGTCTTCTGAAAGATTGTTAACAAACTTTAGAAGCAGATTTATACTTATTACAGGTAGTATTACAGCTATAATGATTTTAGATGATATCATTAAAACGGAAGCCATTATAGGATCTAATGTAGCAGCTTCTGCAAAACCACCCAGTGAAACCAGCAGCATTAACAATACTGGGGTTAATACCTGCATAAAATTATTTAAATCAGATATTGTGTTTTTAACTACATCAACACCGATGAAAAAGCTTTTTGTAAGTATTACTATCAGCAGTGCATAGCAAGCGTAAAAGGCAATATTGGTTATGTTCTCATTGCTAAAGGCTCCTTGTAGATTGTTTAGCAGTGAGCACAATAGGCCAATAACAATTACCATTATCACCATTTTTAGAACGGACTGAGTTTCTCGAAAAATATAAGATACACTATACTTTATTAAATTATTTAAGTTGATTGCCCCATTCCCCTTTTCCAGAGAAGAATTTATATATTCCCGAACATCAATGTCTTTAATTATGTCATATTCAGATTTCATATTGTTTATGTAGTCATAAAGATTTTCTATTTTTTGCATGTCAATCTCTGGATTGTCAGGAGGAGCTTCACCTTTTACATTTACAGCTAGTAACATCAAAATCATAAAAGTAAATACAATTATTTTTTTCATATCATGTACTCCTAAATTATCTTTATAATGGAATCCATTACCGACATGAGTATTGGAATTGCCAAAATAAGAATTAATATTTTACCTGCAAATTCCACCTTAGAGGCTAAGGTACTTTCACCTGCATCTTGGCAGATTTCACTACAAAAGGAAGCTAAATATGCTATGCCAAGAATTTTAAAAATGATGGTTAAGTAACTATAGTCTATATTAGCTTTATTGGCTAACTGCTGAAGGGTTTGTAGTACAATACTAATTTTTCCTATTAAAAACAGAAAAATTAATATACCAGCTACTATACTTATCTGTATGGCAATATCCACCCTTTTATCTTTAAAAAGTAGTACTATAAATAGGGCTATAAATATAAAAGCCACTATTTTTACAATTTCCATAATACCTCCTAAAACCAAAACATAGTTTTTACAGTATCAAATAGCTTGCTAATTAAGTTAACCACTAGCATCAGCACTATGACTATACCAGTCAAGTCTGTTATGGTAGCATAATCCTCTCTTCCAGCCGCACGTAAAACTCTATCTAGTATCATAATTCCTATGCCAAAGGCACCAATCTTGAATAACAAGGAAATATCCAGCATATCTACACCTCTTTAATATATTAGTATTACCACCATGAGCCCTAGGCATATTCCTAGGTACCTGTACATTCTCACATTTTTCTTCTTCATTTCTGCTGCCTCTTCTATTTGACTTCTTAACCTGCTTAGCGAAAGAGAAAACACTTTTCGTTGACCTTCTATGTCCCCTTCTTCTATACCTTGTGATAAGTCCTTTATTATGTCAAAATCCAATTCCTTTAGATTCAGTGAATTCCTATACTTATTTATGCTTACATAAAATGCTTCTGAAACTGAAGCTACCGCATTTATACTAAGACTGTTGCCAATATCCCTAAAAACCTCTGAAAAAATTGTAGTGCTATAGGATGAAGCTTTTATTAGTGCTTCAGGGATATATGAATAGGCGTACTCAATATCCTTCTGAAGAAAAATAAGTATTTTTTCTAAATCACATAATTCCGCAGATCTCCTAGTAAACTTATCTCCATATAAAAATCCTAACAAGGAGCATCCTATTACAATTATTAAACTAAATAGCAGCTTCAATTACATCCGCCCCCCTAACAAGCAGCTTTTCACTTAAGTCATAGATATTTTCTATTGTTCCTGGCCCATGAGCTGAGCTTAGGATTACTACTTTTTTAAATACTTGATTTTCCATGAGTTCTTTAAATACTGCTCTTCTAAAAATATCCCGAAGACTGTATCCGTGTATGGAGGCTATTAAAATCACCCCAGCATTACAGGCCATTAGTAGACTTTCTACATCCTTCGGCGTACCAATCTCATCACAAATTATAATGTCAGGGGAAAGGCTTCTTATAGCCATCATAATTCCTTCATTTTTGGGACATCCATCTAATACATCTGTCCTAATACCTACATCAAATTGTGGAATCCCTTTGCTGCAGGCTGCTATTTCACTTCTCTCATCTATAACACAAACTTTCTTTCCATCTACGCAGAATTCAGAGATCCCTTCTGATAATTCCCTACACATATCTCTTAGTAGAGTAGTTTTGCCGCATCCAGGAGGAGAAACAATAAGTGTGTTGCTTAAAACTCCATCTGAAATAATTTCCCCCCATATTTTTTTAGAACATCCCTTTACTTCTCTTCCTATCCTTATATTTACAGAGGCAATATTTTTTATGGTTTTTATTCTTCCTTGCTCTAACACACAGGTACCGCACAAACCTACTCTATGTCCCCCTTTTATTGTTATATATCCTTGCTTTAATTCTTCTTCAAAGGCATAGAGTGAATAGTTACTTATTCGCTGTAAAAAGGTACTGATATCTTCAGGGGTACATAGATATTGTCGCACTATATTTTTACTTTTAATTTGAAATTGTAATGGCTTGTACACTTTTAATCGTATTTCTTCAAGTAAATCCAATTGCTTTATTGCTTGCACCTCAGTTTTTATATTTTCAGGTAATATTGAAACAATATCCTTTAAGTTCATTTCTTCTTCCTCCTTTCTTATATAATCTCTATTTAAAACCAGTGAAATTTATGCATAAAAAAAGAAAGAACTTGAGTTTATATATCTCAGGTTCTTTCAGTACAACAAAAAAGAGGATAATAAATATCCCCTTTATTTGATGTCTATTATTTCGTTGCAATTTGGACAAGTAATAGAATCCTTGTCATCAGTAATGTTGTAATCTAAATAGATGGTTTCATTGCACTTAGGACAAACAAGCTCCTCATAATCATCTAGCTCATCGTAGTCCTCGTCGAAATCTTCATCATAATAATCCTCTTCAAGCATGGTTAAATCTTCATCAATGGCATCTACATACTCTTCTAATTCTTCTTGAAGAGAGTTAATAGCTTCAATTTCGTTGGCCATGGACTCTAATATAACCACGATTTCAGAAAAAATCTTGGCCTCTTTACTATCATTTTTCAAATCTAATCCATCCATTAGACCTTTTAAATAAGAAACTCTAGAAGTTAGTGAGTTCATAAAATATCACATCCCATAATAATTTATATCTCTTATTATGGACTAAACTCTTTCCATATATTCACCGGTTCTAGTATCTATTCTAATAGTTTCTCCTTCATTAACAAATAAAGGTACCATTATAATAGCTCCGGTTTCAACTGTAGCAGGTTTCATTACATTAGAAGTAGTGTTGCCCTTAGCACCTGGCTCTGCGTGAGTTATCTGTAATTCTACAAAGTTTGGAGGTTCTACTGAGAAAGCCTCACCCTTATAGAATTTTATAACCGCAAACATATTTTCCTTTAAATATTTTATAGCATCCTCAACCATTTCGTAGTTGAGAGGAATCTGCTCAAAGGTTTCTTGATCCATAAAATAATATAATGATCCATCAGAATATAAATACTGCATTTCTTTTCTTTCAATTACTGCCTCTTGAAGTTTGTCTGTTGGATTAAAGGTTCTATCAGTAACTCCACCCTGAAGTACATTTCTAAGCTTTGTTCTTACAAAAGCTGCCCCTTTACCAGGCTTAACGTGTAAGAAGTCTATTACCGTAAATACTTGTCCATTATCTTCAAAAGTAGTTCCTTTTCTTAAATCGCCTGCTGATATCATTAAGTATCCCTCCAAAATATATATAATTCATTAATATTATAACCTTCTCAAGTAAAACAATACCATACTGTTATACCCGAAAAGCATAATTTCCACCGTTAACTCATATTACTATAAGTTATTTTCCACAGATTAACCAAGGAATATACTGCCGTTATGTAAGCATAATATCCAAAGCCACATATTATATCAAACAATGTTATTTTATCAAAACTTAGAATTATTTGCAATTATTATATTCTTTAACTTCATTATTTTCTTGTGTTTAGAATTTGCACTATGCTTTTAATCAGGTCTTCCATAGTATTTTCTCCATCTAAAATAAAACTGTATTATGTGTGCTTTTCAAGCCATGTATTACTGCCTTTTCAAAAGTTCTAAAAGATTATATTATCTATGAGCTCACCCCCCATATTAACATAAGGACTTACTGAATAATTGTAGCATTATTTTTCTCGAAATTCCATACAAATCGTTGTTGTTTCTATACCTGCTTCCTTAAGTGAATCTATATCATAAACATATTGCCCAAAATTCCATTTATCGTCTAATGCTTTATAATTGCCCTTATAAACTATGGTAACTAATAGGGCATTATCCTTTTTATTTATTTCATTTACTACTACTTTATCTATATCACATAATTGTTTGTAAATTGATTCTAGGGAAAGTTTATCTCTAGAATTTGTATATACATTCTCATTACTTTCCTGTGCTATACCTGATAAAGTGGCTTTTATTGTAAATTCCTTATCTCCATGATTAACTATATTTTTGATGATGATTTTCTTCTTGCTTATGCAGGATAGTAGCTCCCAAAATTCTTGTTTATCATCGGTTTTTAAGTTGATTTCTATTTCCTGTTCTTTAATATGTACTTTTAAATCTTGAAGTTTAAAGAGCTCATTTGAAATACTCCTGTAAGTTTTTGCAGCTACAAACAACTTGCCTTCTCTATACTCAGTTCTTAACTCATTTTGTTGCAGTGATGTAGCAATTTCAGGTATTTTACTTTTTTGATTATATATATATCCAATAATACTTATTATTATCATAATTATGGAAACAACTTGGGAGTTGGTCAATTTATTTTTTAATGCTTTTTTACTAGAGTTATCGTTTATGGTATGGAATTTTATATTATACAAAATGAATTCCTCCTAGATACCCTTTGAAGAACTTTGCTTTTTTCTATGTTTAAGTAATTACAGTTTGTATTTTTAAAAGTATTATTAATCAAATCTTTAGGTAAATTAACTCCAAATACCTCCATACTTTCATTTTTCTCACAGCTCAATTTAACTAAAGAATTTGTTATTAAAGTTGTCATACCTTCTATGTTCTCAATATCTTTTATGGTTTCATTACCTACAATAATATTGTTCACAATACCAAGTATATAGAAATACCCACCTTCATATAGAATAAAAAAATAATTTCTTTTATTAATTAACTTAGTACAATATTGCAAAAAACATAATTGAATCAATAATATTTCTTTATATTTTTTTATCTGTGTTATAGATGAAATTCTTTCAGAGTATACACAAAAGAGCTTAATGTTTTGTTTATCTGCTTTCTTCTCAGTATTAATATAGTTAAAGATAATTCTCTCTCTATGCTTAAAGTTATATATAATCTCTTCTTCAATTAGTAGCTCTAATCCCTTTTTAGACATTTTAGGATAAGTATAGTCTTTTATGTACAGTTCTTCACCTTGAATTATCAATGAAGGCTTATAAAGCATACACTTAATTCTATTTATCAACTTAATCACGTCTTTAGCAGGTATTACAAAAGATTTAGTTCTCATATTATCATATTAACCTCCATTTATATCTATCTACTTTTGACATAGTGCCTATAAAATGTAAAGGATGGTTTTGAATTTTTTATCACAACAGAATATACATATGCATTGCAATAATATCTGTCTATGGGCATTAATATTTCAGTATAATCTCCCTCAAAAGAGTACGTCAGTACATTGTCATTTATCTTTATGGGGACACATTGGTTTACTTTTTCCCTAACCTCTTCATTAGTTGTGCAGTTTTCAATATTTTTATAAAATATCCAAAGAAGTTTTTCTTTTGTATATTCTTCACTCTCAACCTTTGCTTTTAAACGTTCCTTTGATTTTACCAATGTGAATTCCCCATAGGTTCTTAGGCTAATTGCTAAAATTAGCACCATTATAAGGCTGCAAATTAATAAGGTATACATGGCTATGCTTCCCTTGCGTCTTATGTGTGAAAACTTACGCACCTTTCATAACACCTCAAACTATTAGTTATTATTTTTAAGTACACTAGACCATTTTTAAAATCTGCATTAAATTCCTTCACATCCCTTAGTATAATATTTTGTGGCACACTGATTACCAATGTGTTATTATTTTTATTTACATAAATACTGTCTTGAACAATTATTACTTCACCACTTTTAGAACCGCTTGAGTTTTTCTTTATGTAAAGGACATTGTTGCTGGTAGTGCAAAAAAAGCTGTATTGTAAGCTTCCCTCTATATATTCAAATGCTCTCATGACTTTGATTTTCTCACTAGCCTCATCAGAGTACACTCTATAATTTCTAAAAAGTCCTGGAAGAATAGTTGTAAGTATAGCTAGGAGAAGGCTTGCAATGATTAAAGAAGTTAATATTTCAATTAAGCTATGGCCTTTATTCTTATGAATTGATGCCTTTCTTCTGTTAAATTCTTCGAGATCTGATGGCAACATATTTCTTCTCATTTTTCATTCCACCTAAATAGTTATCAATTATCATAGTTATTTCTATAAGCCCTGGTTCTAGTTTTTTGAAATAAATCTTAACTTTGGGCTGATTTTCTTGATATAAGATAATTAAATCCTCTATATTGCTTGCTTTAAGCTCTTCAAGGCCAAGTTTTTTGTTATTAAGCTCTATTACATCACTTTCCTCACTATATTTTTCTAATTTTTCAAAAGCTGTTTCAAAAAGTAATTTATTCTTAAGAATTTCAATCATATTTAGGTTATTTTTCATGTAATTATTATATTCTTTAAGCCTAATAGTATTTCCTAACATATTAAGGGAGCAAGTCAGCATTATTGAGGCTATACCCATTGCACAAAGGACTTCAAGGAGGGTATAACCCTTTGTCTTCTTACACATATTCTTTTAGCTCTATATACCCTGTTACTGGGTATATGGTAACGCTATGTTTTTTCTTGTCATATACAAGACCCTTGTTAAAATTTATGGTGCAGCCCTGAACAATAATTCCTTCATTATTAATACTTATATATCCTGTAGATGTATTAATATTCTCAATTGCAGTATCCTCAGTAAGGTAAACTCTGCTTTGATATGAACTCTTATTCTGAAGTCTAAACTCCAAATAGTTTCCATTTGTAAAATAGTATATTGTACCAGAATTTTGTGCAGCTTTGCAGCATAGCTTGGAGTTATCTATAAACTCAATTATAGAATTTACGATATTTAACTTGTTTACCTTATTAGTAGTTTTTACAACATATTCTATAGAATAAAGCGCCGTGGATATACCTATGGATAATAACATCAAAACACACAGAACTTCAACTAATGTATATCCTCTTTTACTTTGGGATATGAAAAGCTTTTTATTACCTTTCATAATCAAACGCCTCCCATCTGATTCATTAAGCTTGTAAAACTAGTTACTACAGTCAAGACAAGAAACCCTATAAATGCTGCTATAAGAAGGGTTATTACTGGCTCTAGATAAACCATCAGCTTATCAAAATCATTATCTAATTCTTCCTGAAGCACTTCAGAAACCCTAGATAAGGCTTCAGTTAAACACCCTCCTTGTTCTCCAACCCTTATCATTGATAAGCACCAAGGATTTAATAGTTTTACACTAGTAAAACATATACTAATTCCTTTACCCTGTCTTAAAAGCATTTTTATTGTTTGCAGCTTTTCTACGATTTCCATATTAGTATTCATATCAATAATGCATTCCATTGTTTCAATAATATCAGCACCACTTTCTAATGCCATTGTCATTGCATTGACTATATTTATCTGCATGTTTCTAGAAATTAAAATGCCTATTAAAGGTGTATTAAATATGAACTTATCTATTATCCTCCTAAAGCCAATATTCCCTTTTATTAAATTAAATAGAGCAATCAAAAAAGAAAGTATTGATATCTCCAGCAATACATTACTTGTGATAAATCTAGATGTTTTTAGGAGAAAAGCTAAGGATGAAGATATAGTCCCTCCTATGCCAAGAATTGTATTGCATATAATTGGTATTAGTTTTGTAATGACTAAAGTACCTAATACTAATGTAAAACTTAGCAGTAATATTGGGTATGACAAAGCTTTTTTGAACTTTGAAGCTATTTGAAATTGCTTTAAATAATAGGTGCTTAAAAGTCTTAATGTATTTTCTAGTTTCCCACATTTTTCTCCTAGTTGTACCATACTCACATAGAAACTATTAAAATAATCTTTGTTAAGATTTATAGCCTGATTAAGAGTGTTCCCTCCCTCTATCTCTTCAACCAAACTACTCCCAAGTTTACTTATTTTTCTACCTCCATCATTACACATAAGCTGTAAGCCTTCAGAGATATTAATACCCGAACAATAATTCATATATAATTGACGAGTAAAGATGTATAGCTCTTTATAAGATAATCTGTTTCTACTATTATGTATCTTTTTTTTCTTGATGGTAGAAACATATAGTTCTTTATTCTTTAGACTTCTTATAATACCATTGAGGCTATCAGCTGCTATGACACCAGTAATGGTGTTTCCTTCAGGATTTTTGGCCTTATACTCGTATCTATTTATATTTTCTCACCTCTCTAATCCATTGGAACATGCTTTATTAATTCTTTAGTAGATATAGTTCCACTTCTAACTAAGTTTTTGCCATATTCAAGCATAGTTACCATACCCTTGTCTATTGCTTTAGATTTTATATATTCTATATCCTTATCTTTCGAAATCATATCTCTGATTTCTTCAGTAACTTCTAAAATTTCGTATACAAGTACTCTACCTCTATAACCTGTATAACTACACTTGCTGCAACCTTTTGGCGCTGCAAGTATGTTATTATCCTTTAAACTAAAAAAAAATGTTTCTTCTGATGATGCCGTATAGCTAATCTTACAAAATGGGCAAAGTTTTCTTATAAGCCTTTGAGATATCACTGTAGTCAGGGAATCTCCAACAAGATAAGAGGGAATACCCATATCACGAAGTCTGGATATGCTAGTAACTGCATTAACAGTATGTATGGTGCTTAATACTAGGTGACCAGTAATAGAAGCTCTAGTAGCCATTTGAGCAGTTTCTTCATCACGTATTTCTCCCACCATTATAATATCTGGATCCTGTCTTAAAACAGCTCTTAAACCAGTGGCAAAGGTAAGTCCAGCCTTTGAATTTACATTTATTTGTGTTATAGAAGAGATCTCATATTCTACTGGATCCTCCAAAGTAATTATATTGCATGACTCCTTACTATATCTTGATATTAGGGAATATAGAGTTGTTGACTTTCCACTTCCTGTTGGTCCAGTTACCAAAATAATTCCTGAATTCTTATTTTCAAGTTTTTCATAAAACTCTTTTGAAAAACTTTCTTCTATCCTTGAAAAAACATTACGATCATTTTTATATAAAATTCTTACAACTAATTTCTCACCCTTTGTGGTAGGCATAGACGACAATCTCATATCAATCTTTTTATCATTAAAATCCCAATTTATTCTTCCATCCTGTGGGTTCTTGGTATTGGATATATCCATACCTCCTAGTAGTTTTAGCTTAATTATTATGCTAGTGAAAATGGATATGGGATATTGATAATACCACTGAAGCACGCCATCTACCCTAAATCTAATTATTCCATATGCTTCTTGGGGCTCAAAATGGATATCACTAGCCCCTATTTTCATAGCTTCCTGTATTGTATTAACTATATATGCATCAACAGGATTCTGCTTATCACTCAAATTCGTATTTATATATTTTGTGGGAAGCTCCTGGGGTTCCTCCATATATTTGTTAATTAAAGAGCTCAAAGTTTCTCTACTGCAATTTTTGAATATGAGTTCACGTTTATAAATATATTTTAGTATTCCTTTAACTGTTTCAGTGTCTTCTTTTCCATATTCCAATAGTACTAACAATTTTCCATCTGAAACTGCAAATGGAAAAACTCTGTGCTTAAGAGCAAAATCCTTTTGTAAACATTTTACTATTTCCTCATCTACTTTTGATATTTCTTTATCTTCTATAAATTCCATTTTATAGTACCTCCCCTTTCTCTTATATAAATTAATGTTTATTTATCTAGTAAACAAAAGAGGGTCATTTAGGAATTATTACCACAATATATTAAACTATTCGAAAAATAAAAAAAACTACTGTAAATAACTACAGTAGCTTAATATAGCTTTATTAGTTCTTATGGTTTCCTGAGAGATAATAATTATCATTTTTATTGGTGATTAAACTAATGGCATTATTTTTAGGATTGTAACTGTAAATATTGTTAATTCCATCCTTTGTACCAGTAAAGTATATTAGATTGCTATCACCTTTTACAAGTCCTCCATTATTGCTTATTTCATCTGGAAAGGAGTAGTTTAATCTCACCTGCCTATTGGTATTAAGGTCACATTGATAGATAAAAGTTTTATTTTCATTTTGGTCTAATGCAGTATAATATAGAAGGTTTAGCTCTTTGTCCCATAGAATATTGTAGATTTCAAAAATGTTTTCTGATATGACCTTTCTTTCCTTTTTTTCTAAATTAGCAATTATGAGCTTGCTATCACTTCTATTTTGCTCAAGAAAGACAATTTTCTTATTTCCTAAAGGATATAGAAAAGTACAATACCCCTCTAAATTATTAAAATAAGGGGTTTCTCTATCCTTATCAAGGTCATAGCAATAAATACCATATGATTTGTTTTCTCCACTTGAAGCTGCATAATAAATCAGCTTATTATCATCTAACCATTGATACATATCCCCAGAAATTAAAGAATTAGTCTTTAACTTATGTTCCTTGGATTTTAACAAGTCGTATACCACAATCCCTTCAACGCTCTCGTAGGAATCCTTTGAAAATCTCCTAAATACAAGGCGATTCCCATTAGGAGATAGTTTCAGATCAGACATATTATAAGAGGTATCAATAACTTGTTCAATTTTTGGGGTTTCAATCTTTATTTTATTGTGGGGTAAAATCTCCCCATCTGATACTTTTATTAAATATATATATATGGATTTTTCATAATTATATAGGAATTCCATAACATTGTTCATCTGTCCAAGAGGCTTTAATACATTGTTATTAAGGGTAAAAAACTCTACATAATCACCTTTAGATGTAAGTACATTTATCTTCCCATAGTCAAAAGAAAGACCTTCTTCTTTTTTAGTAGTAATGTTTGTTCCACTGCAGGCACTAAGGCAAAACAAGGATGTAATAGCTGCTACAAGCATAAATAACTTTCTATGCCACTTCATAATGAGTTGTATTCTCCTGTGAAATTCACCTTAGCAGGTCCTATCATATAAACCTTATCCCCTTCAAGAATTATATCAAGAACTCCTCCTGGAACATTAACCCTTACCCTTGAACTTAAAAGCCCCAGCTTATGTCCTGCTACAACGCAGGCACAGCTGCCTGTTCCACAAGCCAAGGTAGGTCCCACACCTCTTTCCCAGGTTTTAACTTTTACTTCTGTTGGAGAATTTATTTCACAGAAATTAACATTTGTACCCTGAGGAAAAAGCCTATATTTCTCTATATAGCTACCTTCTTTTACATCATAGCTTGAAAGCTCCCCAAAAATTACCGTATGAGGAACACCCATGTGAAGAGAAGTAATTTTGTAGCTTTTTTCATTTGCCTCGATAGCTTCGTTAATTATTTCCTTTATACTTCTAGATGGAATAGCGTCAGGTGAAAAATTAGGGGACCCCATGTCTATCTTCACCCAGATTTCTCCTTCATTTTCCTGTTTATATGCTTTTTTTATACCATCACCAGTTTCAATTGTCAAAAAATCTTTATCGTTTAGGTTATTAAGCCATATATATTGTGCAAAACATCTAATGCCATTCCCACACATAGATGCCTCTGAGCCATCTGCATTGATGATTCTCATCTTATAATCACAATTTGCACTTTCTTCTACAAAGATTATGCCATCCGCTCCAATACCTTTTTGTCGATTACATAGTTCTATACTATATCTATATATATCATCATTTTCATGATTTAAATTATCAATTATTATGAAATCATTTCCTGTGCCATTCATTTTGGTAAAAAACATTATTTATCATACCTCCATATTGCCAGACTACATTTAAAGTTTACTACTACGCCTATATAATATCAAGCAGTGAAGTTCTTTATTTTAATATCTTTTAATGTTATACTATTTATTAATTTACAAAATGTAAGCATCAAAGAAGGTGAAAGTTATGGCACTAGATGGAATTTTTTTAAATTCGATTTTACTTCAATTAAGAAGCACTATATTAAATGGCAAGATTGAAAAAATAACACAGCCAGAAAGCGATGAAATAATCCTTTATATCAAGGCTACAGGTAAATCCCAAAGGTTATTAATCAGTGCTAATGCAAATTATCCAAAAGTACATCTTACCTCACTGCAAAAGCAAAATCCACTACAAGCACCAATGTTTTGTATGATTTTAAGAAAGTACTTAAACAATGCCCATCTACTATCCATTGATCAAATTGATTTTGATAGAATACTAGTATTTAGATTTACAGCCATGGACGAGCTTGGTTTTGACAGTGTTTATAAGCTTATTGTGGAGATAATGGGCAGACATAGTAATATAACATTAGTCCGAGAGAGAGATAACGTTGTAATGGATAGCATTAAACACCTCACCCCAGATATTAATCGTTATAGAACGCTTCTTCCAGGGGTTAAATATACTTTTCCTCCAGCAAGCTTAAAACTTAATCCTAGTGAATTTGCTTTTAATGATTTTATAAATGCAATAAGTAAGCTTGAAAAACCCTATAAAGAGAATGTCTATGGAAAGCTATTTAATGGAATGAGCAGTACTCTATCTAAGGAATTATTTCTACTTACAGAAAAAATGTTGTTATCTGAGGATTTTGAAGGAATATTTTCTACACTAACAAATTACTTTTTAAATTTATCCCATTATAATAATTGCCTTATATATTACGATAACAACCTTCCCCTTGACTTTTACTGTTACGATTTGAAGTTATATGAGCACCTAAATAAAAAGCTCTATTCTTCTCCATCACAGCTTGTTGAGGATTTCTATCTAGAAAAGGATTCTGAGGAGAGGTTAAATAATCGTACTGCCGACTTGCAAAAGCTTGTAAATACAAACATCCAAAGATGTGAAAGAAAATTAAATCTACTTATGGATTCACTTGAAAAATGTAAAGATAAGGACTTATATAGGCTATATGGAGAATTACTTACCTCCAATATATACGACATAGAGCCTGGTATAAAGGAATATGAGGCACTTAATTACTATGATGAGAATACATCTTTTATTTCTATACCACTAGATGTAAACAAATCACCTTCTCAGAATATTCAAAGCTTTTATCATAAATACAATAAGCTGAAAAAAACTGAGGAAATGAATAAGCTTCAAATAGAAGAAGCAAAAAATGAATTAGAATATTTAAATTCTGTGTTACACAATATAAAAAGCTCTACCTGTCATGAGGATATAATAGAGATTAAAAGTGAGCTAATGGAGGGCGGTTATTTAAAATTTAAAAAGTCAAAGCAAAATAAGAACAAAAAATCCTCCCCTCTTCATTTTATGTCTACCCAGGGAATAGATATCTATGTTGGAAAAAATAATGTTCAAAATGAATTTTTAACCCTGAAATTTGCTCACAATAAAGACTTATGGCTGCACGTTAAGGATATGCCTGGGTCTCATGTAATTGTAAAAGCATCATCTGTGGACGATTCAACCCTTAGAGAAGCAGCAGAACTTGCTGCATACTATAGCAAAGGCAAGGAATCAAGTAAGGTTGCTGTGGATTACACTGAGATTAAAAATGTTAAAAAAATTCCTGGTGGGAAACCTGGTATGGTCAATTATCAAAACTTTAAAACTTTATATGTAACCCCACAGATCCCAAAGGGTGTAACTAAAAAATAACATATTATTAATGCTGCCCTATTTACTATTTAGAGCAGCATTTTCATCATTCAAAAAAACTATAATACCATGGTTGTTACTTACTAATAAACTGGATTACATGGTTTATGTCCTTGGAGCACTTTTATTACATCTTGTGCTGCCATACGAGCCATTTCATTTCTTGTCTCATAGGTGGCACTTCCTATATGAGGAAGCAAAACTACGTTCTCAAGTCCAATAAGCTCTTTATTGATTAAGGGCTCTTCTTCATATACATCTAGCCCTGCACCCGCAATAATGCCTTCCTTTAATGCCCATACAAGTGCATTTTCATCCACTACTGGACCTCTAGCAGTATTTATCAAAATAGCATTACTTCTCATTTTTACAAATTGGTCTTTACCAATTAAGTGCTTTGTTTCAGCTGTTAAGGGGGTATGTATGGAGATATAATCACTATCTTTTAAAAGTTCATCTAGAGCACAGTACTTAGCTCCTGTCTCAGTTTCAAAAGCTTCATTCCTAGACCTGCTGTAGTACTTTATACTCATATCGAAGGCTGTTGCTTTTTTTGCGAAAGCTCTTCCTATTCTTCCTGCTCCGATAATTCCTAAGGTTTTCCCTGTAATATCATATCCTAAAAAAAGCCTTGGTTCCCAGCCTTTAAAACTTCCACCTTCAGTGTACTTATGAGCAGGTATTATTCTCCTGGCAGCGGCAAATAACAATGCCCATGCTAAGTCTGCTGTGGCATGAGTAAGTACCCCTGGTGTATTTGTTACCATTATGTTTTTTGCCTGAGCTTCTTTTATATCAATATTATTAAAGCCTACAGCATAATTAGCAAATATTTTTACCTTTGGACATCTCTCCATAACTTCCTTATCAATAGCATCAGAAAGCTGGCAAATAACTCCATCACAGTCTTTTATTTTATTTATTAACTGTTCCTTATTTAATTTAAGGTTTTCTGTATTAATCTCTACATCAAAATACTCCTCTAGCATTGTCTTTGCTATATCAGGAATATTTCCTGATATATATATCTTTTGTTTCAATTTCATTACTATTCTCCTCCCTATGATATATATTGTGGTTTTCTTTCCTTATAATAAATGATTTTAATGCCTTCAAGGTCACATATATACTCAGCTCTCTTAAATTCTCTTCCTACATTACATGCAAGGTGGGCATCAGACCCAAGAACTATATAGCGTCCTTTCAGTTCCCTATACCTTCTAAGCAACTGTCTTAATTCACTTTCTGCTAAGGCATCTCCTAGTCGTCTTGTATTAAGCTCAAGGGTTATACCTTTCGATATAATAAGCTTTAATATTTCATCAAGGTAATCCATGTATTGAAAAAATGGGAAAGACTTATCTTTATATGCTGCATATCTAGCCATATAGTCTATATGGGCAAGGGTATCAATACAATTATCTTTTTTTAAGGCATTATACATGGATTTAAAGTATAACTCATAGGCTTCTTCCTTTGAATATATCTCGTATAACTTACTTTGAAATATATCAAAGCCCTCTAGAAAATGAATAGATCCTAATACATAATCAAAATCCATAGAAGAGAGGATTTTCATCCCTGTATCATAATAATTTTCTTCAATTCCAAGCTCTATTCCAAGCATGAGAGAATTGCTTCTATATATATCATATTCACTTTTGAACTTACTAATATCAAAAATAAATTTATCTGGAACTGGACAATTAAAGTCATAGTGATCTGTGATTACTATTCCAGTGTTTATTTCTCTACTTCTATGAATAATTGCTTCAATATTTTCGTTACAATCCGTTGAATATTTAGTATGTACATGACTATCAAATATCATCTTATCACTCTCCCTACTCTTATAAGGATATATCAGTAACTTAATATAATCAATAGTACAAAGAAAAAGGGGTTTTCACCCCTATTTAATATAATATTTTTTTATATAAGTCGATGTCATGGCTTTTAATAGGCACCCATAATCTACTCCAAATTCTACAATATCACCTACTGCATACTTCTTGTCACTATCAGATACATCTAGTAACAGGTGATCGCTGCTACCACCAAATATACTAATATTTTTATCTATTGGAGTTAGACCTTCTGGATTGATATCCTGCCTACCAACTGCAGCTATTGCTCTTCTTCTAATACCTTTATCTATATAACTTGGCTTGTTTCCAAAGGCATCCATGCCAATATTGCCACTAGGAACTGTAGGTTTGTCTTTTACTTCAATTATTTGAGCTTTGAGAGTAAAACAATCCTGATGACAAATATTTAAATTACAACCATAGGCTGTTTCTCTACCTAAAACTAGAGCCTCACCAATCCTAAGCTGATTTATTCCCTCAGGCATTTCATTATTAATTAGTAGATGAAGAGAACTTGAATTACCTCCAGAAACAATAGAAAGTATAATTTTATATTCTTTTTCTATGGCATTTTTTAGAGCTACTAATCTTCCCAAATTCTCTCTGTCTGGAATAACTCCTCCATAACAGGTTAAATTTGTACCTAAACCTATTAGCTCTACACCTTCTATATTAAGTATTTTAGGTATTATTTTATGAACTTCTTCTTCCATAACACCTTCCCTTAAGTCACCAAGGTCTACCATTAGAATTATCTCGTGTACTTTGCCCTGCTTCACTGCTGCTTTTCCAATTTTCTCTATGGTATCAAGTTCTGAGTTAAGGCTTATATCCGCATAAGTTATTAACTCCTCAATCTCACACTCCATTGGAAGCCTTAGCATTATTTTTTTTGCAGGAAGTTGTGACAACCTCTTTAAATTTTCCAATCTTGAATCTGCCAGTACATTTATCCCAGCATCTAGTATAGTCTGGGATATTTCAGTGTCGGCACAAAATACTTTTGTTACTATACTTATCTCAATTTTGGCTTTACTACATAAATCCTTAAGATTTGCTGCATTGTCTTTTATTTTATTTAGATTAACCTCCAGTGCGGGATATTTAATACCCATATTTCATTCTCCTTACTAAGTTATATATTTAAACTTTGCTTAAGCAGTGCCTCAGCTGCAGCCTTATCCTCCCTGCTCAGTACACCTGCACAGGCCATAATATACATTTTATCAAGCAGTACCTTTGCACCCTTTCTTGGTAACATTGTGGGATCATCCTTTAAATATCTAATGCTAAGAAGAATATCTTCTCCTCCAGGAAGTCTGGTAAGAGCTCCTCCTGTTCCAATAATGTACTGTATTTTAGAAAGATCCTTCCCATAGGCCAAAAACTTTTTTGAGTCACCATAAACTCTTTTAATAAATCCTACATGTCTGTTTATTGCTGCATCAACTGCTTTTCTTGTAAGTATAGCACTTGCCTTTTTTTCTTTCTCTGTAACTGGGATTGGCTTTATATTGTTTTTAATATCCTCTAGAGACATACTCATTGTATCCCTGGAATCCAAAAGTCCCAATACATTTTCCCGGTTTACATATACGCCTAAATCTCCTTCTACAGTTCTCTTTGCCTTAGGTTCTGGGCTTACGAGTACATCAAGTATCTCACTGCTTCCCTCTGTAACTGAATGTACATCTGTGGTGGCACCACCAACATCTATTACTACACAGTCACCGAGAATTTCGCTAAGTAAAATAGTACTTTCCATTACTGCGCCAGGAGTAGGCATAATAGCACCATCTACCATTTCCTTTATTTTGTTCATTCCTGGAGCTTTTACAATATTGTTTTCAAAAGCCTGTTGTATTATCTTCCTTGCAGGGTCTACATTGAGTTCGTCCACTCGCGGATAAACATTGTCTACCACATATAATTCTTCCTCACTCAAGATATCCCTTATATCCTCTTGGTTTGCAGCATTACCACAGTATACTATTGGTGTATTAAGCTTTTCCTCTGCTAAAAGTTCTGCATTATAAAGAGCCGTATCTCTTTCACCAAAGTCAGTTCCACCAGCTAACATAATGAGATTAGGTTTTATCTCTCTTAATTTTTTTATATCACTTTTTCTGAGCTTACCAGCAGTTACGAGCTTAATAATACCTCCAGCGCCAAGGGCAGCTTCCCTTGCAGCTTTAACTGTCATATCTTCCACTAACCCATGTACAGTAATTTTCAGTCCACCTGCCGCACTACTAGTAGACAACATCTTTCCCCAGCTTAGTTCCTCTTTAAGCTGTTCTTCTATATCGCTTACTGCTAGCTTAAGACCAAGGGTTACATCACCATCTAGCACTGTAGTATAGCTCTTTCCCTGAGCTACTAGTTCCACGAATAAAGCAGGAATGTGTTTAATATTAAATGCGGTTACCACTGTGGTAGTGCTGCCTATTTCTGCGATAATATAATCTACCTTCATATTAATTCTCCTCACTTAGAAATTATAGGCAAACAACTTTAAGGCATTGCCTTAAAGTTGTTTGTAATAGTTATACTTCGCCTTTCATTCTCTCAACTATAAACGTTGCTACATGAACTCCCTTAGATCCTCTTCCAAAACCTGCATCCATGCCATTTGCACGGGCAATTTCATCAGTAACCTGAGTCCCTCCGCATATTAGTATCAAATTATCTCTAACGCCCTTTTCTATACATAATTCATTGAGCTTTCTCATGTTTTTAATATGAACGTCATTGTGGGTTATTATAGTACTTGCAAGAATTACCTGAGCCTTGGTTTCTATAGCTGCATCTATGAGCTTTTCTATTGGGCAGGAAGTTCCTAAATATTCACATTGTATACCGTACTTTTCAATACCGCCATGTTTAATATCTATGGTCTCTCTAAGCCCAACTGAGTGTTCATCTTCTCCAATTGTAGCTGCTACAACCTTTATTGGATGCTCCTTTATATAATCTCTAAGAACATCATCACCTAATACCTTCTTAGGTTCGGGAATTTTTAAAGTATCCTTTTCTATACTAAAGTTAACTCTTCCCTTTATCTCTACTAATGTACCTTCGGCATCCTGAAGTATCTGTTTGTGGATTACTTCTACATCCCTCAAATTCATCTTCTTACCCATTTCTATAGCAGCAGCCTCTGCTACTAGCTCACTTTCGGGTATAAATAAGGTAACTGCTACAACTCCATCCTTCTTCCACTCTACTTCAGGTACTATAGTCCCATCTTCTTTTACTGATTCCATTCTCTTAGCTACATTGTCAACCTCATCTAACTCATCTATGTACTTTATCTTGCTGTGATCACATAAAGTACAACCATGAATTGCATCACAGGCATGCTTATATTTTGATGGTACATTATTGTATCCAAAATGAGCGCATACAGGTGCAAAGTAATCCTTTTCTCTCTCGAAAACAGTTCCTACTCCTATTCCCCCATCAATCTTTCTTGCTATACCATCGCTGTTTCTTTCAGGATATTCACCAGAATCTACAAAGAATCCGTCCTGCACTGACTTAAAGTAGCCTCCGTTTTCTATAATCTCCTCTAAGAAAAGTACAGCTCTTTCCTGAAGCTCCCTAACCTTCTCCGGCAGATAACCCTCTTTTTTAAGCTCTACCATATCCATTAAGCCATCCATACCTACAAAGGCCTGCTTTGCAGTATTAATAGCATGAATATTGTTGTAATGCCATGGAACATTTCTACCCTCATCTGGAGTTATTGTACTTTGAATATCTGCAGATGTAAGCTTTGAAATCATTAGATTTAAAGCATGACCTACAGTTGCTTCCCTTGTACAGGATTCAATATACTTTGTGTTCATCTGAGCCCTCATTCTATATTCTCTAAAGAGCTGTCTTAAAGCTACTGCGTATGGTAAATCAATTTTCATACAGGGTGCGGGTGCAGAAGTTGGTGGAACTGTGGAAAGTGCTATATTGGATTTCTTCATTCCTACTAGTTCAGAGAATTTGCAGTTTATAGCATGCTGTACCATTAGCTCAGGCATAACCTTGTAACCCTTCATGGCAGTAGCATTTGCATTGTGTGCACCATCAATTTGGAGCATATCTGCCCAGGTCATTATTCTCTTTGCAACAGCAGCATCTACGAAGGATCTTATCATATTGATATTTCTATATAATACATTATATTGAGGATCCTGATGGGCACCATTAACACCCTCTTCAGCAAACATAACAGCTATATCAGGGCCAGCAACTCCTGAAACATATGAGTGAAAGTTTATTTCTCTTCCTACCTCTTCTTCAATCAAATCTAGAGCCTTCCTGCTAGCTCTTACTTGTTTTCTGGTGATTGGTACTCCTCCTATTCCTTCTGGGGTACCTTCAATGAGGCCATCATAATGGCTTTGACCTGCAGTTCTTATAACCATGATGTGATCAGCACCATGCCATGCTGCCATTCTCATTCTTCTAATATCATCTTCAAATCGTCCAGAGGCAATTTCTGTAGTTATTACAGGTATTGGTTGAGGATCTATTCCGTTAAAGCTTCTTGCGGCAGGTAATGGTCTACTCTTCTTTAAAGGTGCGGAGATTTCTTTATAATCAAATTCTCCCATCTTATCTGGTCCCTTTTCTCTCCAGTGCCATCCTCTTCTTTTGGGAGTATAATGCTCTAAATCTGATAATATATTTTCCACATCTAATTTCTTATTTTCTTCAAGCATTAGTTCTCACCTCTCATCTTCTTATTAACTATTTCCCAACCCTTACCATCAGATAGTTCTATACCAGCCTTTTGGTAAGGTATTCCCATTATCTCGGAATAAGTCAATACTACGTTTCCTATGCCTTTACCTAACAGGTTCCACTTCATTCCTTCCTTTACAATGCCATCAGCTTCTAAGCTTGAAAAGCCCATTCTTAAGAGTACCGATCTCTCTACTGCAGGAGATGTATGTGTTTCTGCCATATCAATCATAGGTTTAACTATTTCTTCAGTAAGCTTCCAGAATCTATTATATAGCTCCTCATCAGACAAATTTTTTAAATGTTCCCTTCTCTTTTCAAAATCGTCTTCTCTTTTCATATTTCCACCTACCTAATTTCTATTTTTAATTCATTTATTAGTTCTACTACTTGCTCTCTATTCCACTTGGTTTCCTCGCACAAGAATTGAAGGTCTACCTGTTCTATATGTTCTTTTCCCTTTACAGCGTTACTAATATACGACTTTCTATAATGATCCATGGGCATATCATTTAAAATCATTTTTCCTGGATGTTCCGGTAATATAAGTGACTTACCTGGCACTTCGTCAGATGGATCTCCAACTGCAACCCCAATTCCATTTTTCTTAGCAAAGGTCAATTGAGGAAGTACATGCTTCCCTGCACCAGTATACTCTGTCTCTTGTACAACAAGAATTTCATCATCATCCATTTCCTGAGCTATAAGAAAGGCTGCTGCTAATGATGTGTTTCCTGCAGGACCTCTTTCTAAGCCCTCTATTTGAGCTAGCAGCTCTGTCATATAGAAAACTTCCCCTTGAGGAACTGTAACATATCTATCCATATATCTAAGTGGTCTTGCAGCACTCCTAGGCACATCAGATCTATCTGGATTTGTCATAAATGGTATTCCAAAGCCAGTATGACCCGTAGTAAAGGATTTTTTATTAAAGGCTATATCAGAGGCCATATGTAGACCTGATAAGTCAACTGAAGCTCCTATAATTTTAGTATCTAGTGCACCTGCTTTTATAAGGCCCCTGGCAGTACCAGTGACATTACCACCGCCAGCATGAGTAATTACTACTGCATCTGGATCTTTACCAAGTTTTTCTCGACACTGTGCAGCAATTTCATAGCCTAGAGTCTCAACTCCTGCAATACCATAGGTTGAATATAGTGAGGCATTATAAAATCCTGTTTCCTCCAAAACCTTAAGGAAGGTATAGAATAACTCAGGACCTACTGTTAACCTCAACACCTCTGCCCCAAAGCATTCACATTTTCTATCTTTTTCAAGTATTTCAGGCTGTCCAATTTTTTTAGAATCATAGCATTCTTGGACTATGATACATTTTAATCCTCTCATAGCTGCTTGAGATGCTACTGCAGCGCCATAATTCCCAGAGGTTGCAGAGGCAAGACCAAGATATCCTCTTTCCTTAGCATCATAAGCAGATACCGCAGCTCTCCTATCCTTAAAACTTCCGGAAGGGTTGCAGCTCTCATCTTTTACAAATATTCGTGCAGCCTTTCCTGTTTTAGATACTTTTCTAGCTAAAGCAGTTAGATTTTTAAGCTCTAAAAGTGGAGTGTTACCTACTCCCACACTGGATTGAATCTTCATTACATCACTTATGGAATACCCAGTATCCCTCATCATTTTTTCATAGTCAAAGGATAACTGACCTGTTTCATATTGACTGTAATTTACTCCAACAGATTTTAGCATTATTTCCTGTTTTCTTGACATCAATTCTTCATATTTACTCATTGTCTTCACCCCACAATATTTCCTTAGCCTGTGGTCCGATATACATGATTTCTGCTATAAAATCACCAAAATCATGCTGAAAGCGGGGCTCAACTTCTGTAATAGTTCCTTCTATAATTCTCCCTGTGACGGTTTTTATCTCTGCCCTCTTTCCAAGCTCAGAGTCCTCCTGAAGAAAACCCTTTGCCCAAATCTTTAAAGGAGTTTTCTTGGTTTCCTCTGGTATAGCTGTGGACCTGTCTTCAGGATATAAAACCACTTCTTCAACTTCTACCCAGGTTCCTTTACTAATCATTTACTTCGCCACCTTGCAAATTATTTCTTAAGTAAATCTCTTACGTCTCCAAGAATAGCAGCTGGTACCGGCAAATCAAGCATAGTCTTTAATCCAGGCGCAGCATTTAATACATGTGGAATCATATTTACGCATACTGCTATAGTACCAATTCCTCCTGGAATCTCAGGCTTAATTTGTAAGCTGATATCAGGAATACCTTTAATATTTATATAATCTCCTGTATCCACATTCTCCATCTCTGGATGTATCTGTTGAGGATGTTCCATTTCAATAAACACTTTGCCGTCCTTGTAACCATATCCAACCTGCCTGCAGCCTGCCACATCACCAGCAGCAACAGAAACTAAATCAGTACTTCTTGGAATAGAAGTTATTATTGGTTCCTTAGTTTGTTCTATTTTATCAAACTTCATATTAAAAGCTTCTTCAAACATTCCAAAGGATTGTATAAAGCCTACATGACCTGCTACACTATCGTCATTAACTCCCTTAATAAATTGTTCCTTGGTAAGTCCAATACCCTGCTCTACCATAACAGCTCTTCCAAAGCAAGATAGGTCGTTTACTCTTGAAACCTTGATACTGTTTACGTCTTCACAAACACCAGTTAATGCTATTACTAACAAGTCCATTACAAATCCTGGATTTATACCAGTTCCAAGAATAGCTACATTATGTTCCTTAGCAACTCTGTCCATCTCTGCTGAAAGCTCTGAATCTAATGCCATTGGATAGGACATCTCCTCAGCTGTTGTAACTACATTTATTCCTCTTTCAGCTGCATAAATAATTTGAGGGAATACTACTTTTGTAAAGGAAGCTGTAGCAATGAGTACTATATCAGCTGCACCCTGAACTATTGCCTCCTCAGCCTTGTTAACGATTACTACATCATTATCTTCAGTTCTCTCTAAGCCCAATACTTCGTACAATTTCTTTCCAGCTTTGTTTGGATCTAAGTCTATTGCTCCAACAATTGTGAACCCTTTTTTGGACAGCACCATTTTTGCAATACCACTACCCATTAGACCAAGTCCCCATACGATTACTCTTACTTTGCTTTTCATTAAAAACACTCCCTTTAACTTTGTTATATCACTATATATAGCAAATACCATGCCAAGGTAATTTATATATTAAATAGCAAAATCCTATGCTTTATAGCATTATTTCGTGAATAAAGCTATATATTTTTATAAAAACAAAAGTACTGCAAATTATTTTGCAGTACTTCTTCTATGATACAACATTGATAATTGTAGCTAATATGATAATGTGCAATATTTTTTGCACTTTAATGCCCAAATATGAGCATTTTTAATCATTGTTATATTTTTTTATTTTATACTGTAAGCTCTGTCTTGAAATACCAAGCTCATTTGCAGCTTTAGAGATATTACCACAATACTTTTGTAGAACTCTATTGATAATGATGCTTTCAATGCTACTTATATATTCGTCTAGAGTCTGATTGCTGTCTTCAAACTTTTCTCCCGCATAGATTGGTATTCCCCTTATATCTGATTTCACTTCGAAGTATTCTTTTAGAAGCTTTGAACCTTCACTCATATTCATGGCACCTTCGATTTTGTTCTTTAGTTCTCTTACATTACCAGGCCAATAATAATCCATAAAGGACTTAAGAACCTCTTCTTCTAGTCCATCTACAGATTTTCCTAATAAATTATTGTAATAGCTTATGAAATATTTGCATAATAGAGGAATATCTTCTTTTCTTTTTCTCAAAGGTGGAATATTTATTCTCACTACACTCAATCTATAATAAAAATCTTTTCTAAGCCTTCCTTGAGATATTAAAATTTCAGGATCTTCATTTAAGGTTGCGATAAATCTAATGTCTATATTTATAGGGTCAACCTGACCTATAGGCCTAATATAGCCATCCTGAAGCACCCTTAATAGCTTTGACTGAAGATAAGGCTCTAGAGAATTAATTTCATCTAGCAGCACCGTACCACCATTTGCTATTTCAAAAAGTCCGATTTTATTTTCTGCTCCGGTAAAACTGCCTCTTGAGGTTCCAAACAACATTCCTTCTAAAAGAGCACTTGGAATAGCTGCACAATTAATAGGTACAAAGGGTTTATCCTTTCTTATGCCGCTATAATGTATGCTTTGAGCAATAACCTCCTTGCCACAGCCTGTTTCTCCATATATCAATACTGTAGATTTTGAACTACTAGCTTTCATGGCTTTGTTCACGGAACTTATCATGCTTTCATTTTGAGTGATAACGTCAGAAAAGTTATAATGCTTTCCACCCATCTTATCTTCATTTTGAATCATACACAACTTTTCATTTAATTCCTTAAGTTGAGTAAGATTCTTTGCAATTTCTATAGCAGCTATAACACGGTCATCCTCAGTTACTGGAATAGTAGTATTTATTGTGGTAACTTTTTTCCCAAAGTGACTGCTGTAATGCTGAATAACATCCACAGTTTTTTGCTTTGTTTTTATAGCCTTGATCAATGTGGAGGTTTCATCACACAATCCCACTAAATACTCTTGGATCTCTTTTCCCATTACATCTTCCTTTTTTTGTCCCTCCATCTGAGCCATAGCATTGTTGTAGTATATGGTCTTGCCCTTATCATCTACAATATGGATACCCTCTTCGAGATTTTCAATAAGAGCGTTTAAAAGGCTTTCTTTATCAATCATATCATCACCTTAGTAGATTGGATATCGTCCACATATTTCCTTTACCTTCTCTTTTACAGCAGATAGATCCTTTTCTCTGTTCTCTATGGTATAATTGATTAGCTCTGCAATTTCTTTCATTTCAGCTTCTCTAAAACCTCTAGAAGTAGTTGCCGCAGTACCAATTCTTATTCCACTTGTAACAAAAGGACTAAGCGTTTCAAAAGGAACAGTATTTTTATTTACAGTAATTCTAACACTATCTAATAGTTTTTCAGCATCTTTTCCTGTTATATTCTTATTTGTTAAATCCACAAGCATAAGATGATTATCTGTACCCTTAGAAATTAGTCTAAAACCATATTTCATCAACTCTTCAGCTAAAACCTTACTGTTTTTTACCACCTGCTCAATATAACTCTTAAATTCAGGTTCCATGGCCTCCTTAAAACATACTGCTTTAGCAGCAATAATATGCATTAATGGACCTCCCTGCATTCCAGGAAAAATAGACTTGTCTAGTTCTTTAGCAAACTTTTCTTTGCATAAAACAGCTCCGCCCCTTGGTCCTCTTAGTGTCTTATGGGTAGTAGTGGTAACAAAATCAGCATAGGGAACTGGAGAAGAATGTGCTCCAGCTGCTACAAGTCCAGCAATATGCGCCATATCCACCATCAAATAAGCCCCAACTTCATCTGCTATATATTTAAATCTCTCAAAATCAATTTTTCTAGGATAGGCACTTGCTCCAGCCACAATAAGCTTAGGATTTGATTCCTTTGCTACTCTTAATACCTCAGCATAGTCAATTTCTTCTGTTTCCTTGTCCACACCATAGGATACAAATTTGAATAGTTTTCCTGAGAAATTCACTGGGCTTCCATGGGTTAAATGTCCTCCGTGGCTTAAATTCATTCCTAAAACTGTATCTCCTGGATTTAGAACAGCAAAGTAAACTGCCATGTTTGCTTGTGAACCTGAGTGAGGCTGTACATTGGCATGCTCAGCTTTAAAAAGTTCCTTACATCTCTCTCTTGCAAGATTTTCAACCTCATCTACAACCTCACAACCGCCATAATATCTCTTTCCAGGGTAGCCCTCTGCATATTTATTTGTCAACGGAGATCCCATAGCTTCCATCACTGCTTTACTTGTAAAGTTTTCAGAAGCAATTAATTCAATATTACCTTCTTGCCTAGCTGTTTCTTTTTCTATAAAAGAAAGTATTTCTCTATCTTTTTTTTCTAGATTTACAAAATTCATTCTCTTCATTCCCTTCATTCTAAATTATAAAAAAAGCCCTTTGTATACGATTATAATTTTACTTACACATTTAATCAACTTATAATTCTATTATTTTTAATATTTGAACAATTTATTTATAAACTTTTGTGTTATAATAATTAGGATTATAAATACTTGAGGTGAAGCTATGGATTCTAACAAAATACTGCATCTCGCTGCCGAAGCGGGAAGAATAATACTTGAAAATGGCGGGGAGACCTATAGGGTTGAAGAGACCATCGCAAGAATATGTGATGCCTATGCCCTCTATAGGGCTGATAGCTTTGTTACTCCTACTGGAATAATGCTCTCAGTAACAGATAAGTATGGTAATACAACATCTATTATTAAGAGGATAAGGATTAGAACAGTGGACCTAAATAAGATTGCTAGAGTTAATGATCTTTCAAGAAACATGAAGAGTAGGGCTTTGACCTTGGAGGACGCTCTGGAAGAACTTCATAAAATTGATAAGGAAAAGAGTTATTCTAAAGGAATAGTAGTATTATCTGCTTCCCTTTGCGCTGGTTTTTTCACCCTTTTGTTTGGAGGGACTATTAATGACTTCTTTATGTCTCTTATTAATGGTGCTCTAATAAAGTTACTTACTATAAAACTTGGAAGTATTAAGGTTAATGACTTCTTTTCTAATGTACTTGGAGGCGGATTAGCTGCTTTTATTGCAGTATTGTCTGTGCATTTGGGTATAGGAAATCAAATTGACAAGATTATTATTGGTTCAATTATGCTATTAGTGCCTGGTCTTGCTATTACTAACGCTATTAGAGATACCATAGATGGAGATCTTGTTTCAGGAATTTCGAGAACCATGGAAGCGTTTTTCATTGCTGTTGCCATAGCTGTAGGCAGTGGTGTTATATTATCTATTTGGTTTATGGTTATTGGAGGAAATACACTATGATAATGAGTTCTTTTTTTGCATTTATGAGTACCTTAGCCTTTGGTATTATGTTTAATATACGAGGTAGAAAGCTTGTAATTGCATCACTCGGAGGAGCAATTACTTGGTTTTCCTATTCCATTTTCACAAACCTTCAAAGTGCAGAGGTCACATCCCTTTTTGCCGCTTCTGTATGTGGAGCAGTTTTTTCAGAAATTATGGCAAGAGTAATTAAAACACCCGTAACAACCTTTATCATATGTGCCATAATCCCATTAGTTCCAGGTAGTGGTATGTACTACACCATGCTAGAGGTAATAAGAGGAAATACAAATAAATCATTGAATTTAGGTTTTGAAACCTTGATAAAAGCTGGTGCTATAGCACTTGGCATTATATTCGTTTCAACTATTGCAAAAATTTTAATTAATCTTAAAAAAAATAAATCATCTGCAAACTAAAATAGCTTGCAGATGATTTATTTTAAAAACATTAAAAAGGTTGAGAGTAAGTCTTCTAGGTTATCAGCCGTTTTTGCCTCTTCTATATTTAAACACTTAGTTGCGTAATTTTGTATTACCATTCCACCAACTTTGTTTATAGCAGCTCGTATAGCAGCAATTTGAACAAGCACATCCTTACAGGGAGCATCCTTTTCTACCATATTATAAATACCATTAACTTGACCTTGAATTTTCTTAAGTCTAATTAATACGTCTTTTTTTTCTATAATGTTCTTTTCCATCTTTATCACTCCCCAAAAAACAATGACTCCCGTCCTGCCGTTAAGAGAATAAGAAAATGAACCCGCACTCAGCAGGTGGGCACCGCCTCCGTATTTCTTGTCCTTAAATGTTTTAAGTATCAATACACACGAAGAGCATAGTTCCCTGTGTCAATTTGTTGGCTCAACCTTTATCCTTTTCACAAACAGGTCAGGAGTAATTTCTACTTATACTTATTATATCATATATTGACTTTCCTAGTATAATCTTTTTATTTTAATTTGCTTATTCCCAGTTCATGAAGCTGCTTTTCATCTACCATATTTGGAGCCTCAGTTAATGGGCAGAAAGCATTTTGATTCTTCGGGAAGGCTATTACATCCTTAATATTATCTTTACCAGCAAGGAACATAATCATTCTGTCAAATCCAAAGGCTAAACCACCATGGGGTGGAGGTCCATACTTAAAGGCTTCCAATAGAAAACCAAATCTTTCCCATGCTTTTTCTTCTGTGAAACCAAGTACTTTGAACATTTTTTCTTGTAGAGATGTATCATGAATTCTTATACTTCCTCCACCTAATTCCTCACCATTTAGTACTATATCATAAGCCTTTGCTCTCACTCTTGATGGGTCTGTTTCAAGATACATAATATCCTCATCCATAGGCATAGTAAAGGGATGATGTTCTGCTACATATCTGTTTTCTTCTTCATCGTAGCTTACTAATGGGAATTCAGTAATCCAAACAAAGTTAAAATCCCCTTCTTTAATGAGCCCAAGTTTTCTTCCAAGTTCCAGTCTTAATGCTCCAAGAGCTTGAAGCGCTATTTTTTTCTTGTCAGCAACTATCAAAACTAAATCACCAGCTTTAGCATCTAGTGTTTCAATTATTTTACTTAATTCTTCTTCCTTTAAGAACTTAGCTATAGGTGATTTTATTTCATCATCCTTAAGTGCAATCCACGCAACACCCTTAGCTTTATAGGTTTTTACGAATTCCGAGAGCTTATCTAGCTCTTTTCTACTCATGTCAGCACCCTTATCAACTTTTATAGCTGCAACCATGCCGCCTGTTGATAAAGCATCTTGAAAAACTTTAAATTCTGCAGACTCTATAGCTTTATTAATATTATGAATTTCCATTCCAAATCTTAAGTCAGGTTTGTCAGAGCCATACTTTTCCATTGCAACACTATAAGGCATTCTTTTGATTGGCAGAGGAACTTCAACATCAAGAACCTCTTTGAATACATGTTTAATCAAACCTTCATTCATAGCGATTACTTCTTCTTCTTCTACAAATGACATTTCTATGTCTACCTGAGTAAATTCTGGTTGACGGTTAGCTCTTAGATCTTCATCCCTAAAGCATTTTACTATCTGAAAATATCTATCCATTCCTGACACCATTAAAAGCTGTTTAAATAGCTGTGGTGATTGAGGAAGTGCATAGAACATACCTGGGTAATTTCTTGAAGGTACTAGATAATCTCTTGCTCCCTCAGGAGTGCTCTTAGTTAGCATCGGAGTTTCAATTTCGAGAAATCCCTTAGAGTCCATATAATCTCTGATAGCTTTGGCAGCCTTGTGACGAATCATAAAGGTCTTCTGCATATCAGGTCTTCTTAAATCCAGGTATCGATATTTCATTCTGATATTTTCACCTGCATCTAGGTCTTCTTTTATAATAATAGGGGTTGTTTCTGCTTCAGATAAAATCTTTATACTATTGCCCAAAATTTCGATTATTCCAGTAGGTATATTTAAATTCGGTGATTCTCTTTTTACTACCTCTCCTACTATGGCAATACAATATTCAGATTTTAGTGTGTCAGCTTTAACAAAGGCATCCTTGTCAATTTCTTCCCCAAATACCAGCTGCACTATTCCTGTTCTATCTCTCAAGTCTACGAAAATTAATCCTCCAAGATTTCTCTTTCTTTGTACCCACCCCATCAAGGTATGCTTTTCACCAATATTTTTTTCTCCTAATTCACCACACATGGTGCTTCTCTTAATTCCACTTAAAGCTTCTCCCAAGTTAATTCCTCCTTATAACGTTTTGTTTTATACTTATAAATACAACTTATCAAAAAAAATAGCTTTTTCCTGTAGCTGTGTATTTAGCCTGTTAATATACTCTTTAACATCCTTAATATTTCTATATCTTTCTATTCTATTCTCTTTAATATAAACAGCCTTTGATATTGCATCTGCTCCCAAAGCCATAACACTTTGATTTTCCTCAATCATCAAAATATTATAAAGGCATTCCTTCCCTGGGTAGGCATATCCCACATTTTCCATATTACCTACCATATTTTTTTGTCTGTACATATAATATGGTCTTAACCCTAACCTTTCAGCTAACTTTGCTGTTTCATTATAATATGAGATGATCTCATCAAGCTTATGCTTTTCCACTGAACTAACCTGCTCATGTAATTTGGAAGCTCTTTTTATGCTTAACCCATGGATGGTGATATTATCTGGAGCAAGCTTTTCAATCTCCTTTAAGGTTTTTATTACTTCTTGTAATCCCTCTCCTGGAAGACCAAGTATCAGATCCATATTAATAGACTCAAAGCCAATGGCTCTCGCCTGTTCATAGGTAGTTATAACCTCTTTTGCACTATGTAATCTTCCAATAGCCTTAAGAGTACTATCATTCATTGTTTGTGGATTTATGCTTATACGATTAACACCATGTTCCTTCATAGAGAATAGTTTGTTTGTGGTTATACTGTCAGGTCTTCCGCATTCCACTGTATATTCCTTGACTTTTAATTTTTGAAGTATATTAATATCTATTATTGCCATAAGCCTTTCAAACTGTTCATCAGATATAGAGGTAGGTGTTCCACCTCCAAAATATATGGAATCCACATCAAGGCCATGGTTTAGAATATATTCCCCAGCAAACTCTATTTCCTTCCTCAAGGCTTCAAGGTAAGGTTCTACTAGATTTTTACAGCTATTAATGGGATTAGAGGTAAAAGAACAGTAGACACATCTAGTGGGACAAAATGGCATGCCAATATAGATGCTTATTTTTCGGGGAGCACTATAAATAAAGCGTTTTTCAGCTTTTGCAACTTCCAAGCAAAGTCTTGCCTTATTTTCCTGCGTTAAATAATGCTCTTTATAGTATTTTACAACCTCACTTTGTGACAAACCTTCTTCAAGTAGCATATGAGCAATTTTTGTAGGCCTTATTCCAACAAGGATACCCCAAGGAAAAGATACACCTGTAACCTCATAAAGAAATAAGTACAACTCTTTTTTTATTTGTTCTTTTATTGGAAAATTATTTTCAAAGTATTTCTGTATAGTTTTTTCATTATAGCTGATATTTAAAGTATTGCTTTCAATAGCTATTAATAAATCTCCATCATCGTCTACGAATTCTGTTTCCCAAGGGAAAAACAAATTAACTATTTGAAATACTTCATATCTATAATCATAGTTATTAAGCTTTATTCTCATATTTACCTCGATTAAACTCTAACAAAAGGGTTGTTTGATTTTTCATAGCCTATGGTGCTTTGAAAAGCGTGTCCTGGATACACTATCGTATCATCTGGGAGATTGTATAGTACATTTCTTATGCTATGTACTAGCAAATCAAAATCCCCCCCTGGTAGATCACTTCGTCCTATAGAGCTTCGAAACAGTGTATCTCCGCTAAAAACCAAACCCTCCACATAATAGCATACTCCTCCTGGAGTATGCCCCGGAGTATCTAGCACCACAATTTCGTAATTTCCAAGCTTTATTATATCATTCTGAACAACATTTACAATTTTCATATCAACTGAAATATCACCAAATAAATACCCTTTGTCCCTCATTATTCTCTCATCCTTGGCATTTAAATATATATTACAGTTATATTTCTTTGAGAACTCCTCCAGTGCCCCAGTATGATCTGCATGGCCATGAGTAATAAAAATGCATTTTAATTCTGCACCAGTTTGTTCTATTGCACTGTTAAGTTCTTCAAAATCTCCACCTGGATCTATCAACCCCAATTCCTTACTTTCCTCATCTATAATAAGATAACAATTTGCTGCATATACTCCTGCAGGAATCCTTTTAACCTTCATATGTAACCTCCTAAAACGTCTTTTGACTATCCAGTAGCAAAGTAACTGGACCATCATTATCTATGCTGACTAACATATCTTCTCCAAAGCAGCCAGTTTTTACTTCATGAACTAGCTCCTTGCACTTGTTTACGAATAATTCGTATAGCTCTATAGCCATATCCCCTGATTGAGCTTCTATAAAGCTAGGCCTTTTTCCTCTTCTACAATCTCCATAAAGAGTAAATTGAGAAATCACTAAAATTTCGCCCTTCACATCCAGTAAGGATAAATTCATTTTCCCATTTTCGTCCTCAAATATCCTTAAATTTATAATCTTATCTACAAGATAGGATACATCAGCCTCACTGTCCTCTTTAGAAATTCCTAGTAATACGTTTAATCCCCTACTTATAGAAGAAATATCCTTATTTGATATTTTAACAGATGAACTCCTAACTCTTTGCACTACCGCTCTCATAACATTAACCTGCCTATCTTAATATTTGGTTCTATAGACGTCCATAACTCCTTTTAATTTTTTAATCATCTTCATCAAGCTTTTTAACTGATCAATATCACTAATTTTTAATTTAATATTTACTAGAGCCACTCCATTTCTTGCAGTCTTTGCATTTACTGCGCTTAAGTAGGTTTTTGTATCAATAATAAGCTCCATTATTTCAGATAGTATGCCTTCTCTATCCTCAGCCTTTATCTGCAGCTCAGCTATATACTCATTACTAGCTCCAGTATTCCAGTTTACCTCAACAACTTTATTCTCAGAGTTTTTGTTTAACATTACAACATTCTTGCAATCCTGTCTATGGATAGAAACACCTCTACCCTTAGTGATATAACCGATTATTTCATCCCCTGGTACAGGATTACAGCATTTTGCAAACCTTACAAGGATATTGTCAGTGCCTTTAACTATAATGCCATGACTACCAGTCTTATCTTTAACCTTTTTACTATTATTTTTTGCAACATTCTTCAGCAGCTCTTCTTCGGTTTCTTTTATAAATTCTGCTTTATTTGATTTAAAGAAATAATCCTTAAGCTTTGTAACTATATTTGCAGGGATAATATCTCCTACACCTACAGCAGCCCATATATCGTCTATACTGTTAAAATTGTATTTTCTAAGAATTTGCTCCAGGGCTTCTCCCTTTGCTACTTCACCAAAATTAACCCCTTGACGTTTTGCTTCCTTTTCTAGGAGCTCTTTTCCCTTTTCTATATTTTCTTCTCTCTTTGCCTTCTTAAACCAAGCCCTTATCTTGCTTTTCGCTTGATTGCTCTTAACCATGGAAAGCCAGTCAATACTTGGTCCTTTAGGAACAGTGGATGTTAATACCTCTACAATCTCCCCAGTGGTTAATCTATAATCTAACGGTACCATCTTTCCATTTACCTTTGCTCCTATGCAGCGATTACCTACATCAGTATGAATTCTGTATGCAAAATCGATGGGAGTTGCATCTGTTGGTAAATTAATAACTGTACCCTTTGGTGTAAATACAAATACCTCATCAGAAAACAAATCAATTTTAAAACCTTCCATAAATTCTTCTGCATCTGAGGTTTCTCTCTGCCACTCTAACATATCTCTTAGCCAAGAAAGCCTTAAATCCTCTTCTGAAGCATCTCCCGTATTGTTGCCCTGCTTATATTTCCAATGAGCAGCTATACCATATTCAGCTGTCTTATGCATCTCAAAGGTTCTTATTTGAATTTCAAAAGGTTTACCCTCATGACCAATTACAGTAGAGTGTAATGACTGATACATATTAGGCTTAGGCATAGCAATGTAATCCTTAAATCTACCTGGAATTGGCTTGTATAAAGTATGCACAATGCCTAATGCTGCATAACAGTCCTTTATGCTTTCCACTAAAATTCTAACTGCTGTAAGATCAAATATTTGATCAATAGATTTATTTTTATCCATCATTTTTCTATATATACTGTAGAAATGTTTAGGTCTGCCTTCAATTTCAGATTTTATACCAGTCTTCTCTAAGCTTTCTTTTAATTCATTTACAATTTGAGCTATATAGGCTTCTCTTTCTACTCTCTTACTAGAGATTTTATGAACAAGCTCGTAGTATTCATTTGAATTTATATATCTAAATGCTAAATCCTCCAGCTCCCACTTAATCTTAGAAATACCAAGTCTGTGAGCTAGAGGTGCAAAAATATCTAAAGTTTCCTTTGCTTTTTCCTTCTGTTTTTCAATGGGCATATATTTCAAGGTTCTCAAGTTATGAAGACGATCCGCTAATTTAATTAGTATTACTCTTACATCCTTAGCCATGGCCAATAACATCTTTCTCACATTATCTGCCTGTTGCTCTTCCTTTGTTTTATACTCAATTTTACCAAGCTTTGTAACACCCTCAACCAGGGTTGCAATTTCCACATTAAATTCACGAGCCAAATCCTCTTGGGTATAATCCGTATCTTCTATAACATCATGAAGTAACCCAGCAACTATGGTACTTGTATCCATACCCATATCCGCCAAAATGCAGGCTACCTCTACAGGGTGTATAATATAAGGCTCACCAGATTCCCTTTTCTGATTTTTATGAGCTTCACTAGCCATCTCATAAGCCTTTATAACCATATCAGTATTAACATTTAGATTATTTGCTTTAATTTTTTCTAATAATTTTTCAAGCATAACGGACTCCCCTAAAATCAAAGGCTGGTTTAATAAACCAGCCTACTTTTTTATTTAAATTATATAATATTATGTAGAAATATGCAATTTAATCTTGTGTATTTTTATATATCATATTGTACTAAAGAGTCAACTGCATAACCCTTCAACTTTTCTCTTCCCTTTAACTCTGTAAGCTCAATTACAAAATTCATTGAAACTACTTCACCACCAACTTGTTCCACCAGTTTTGCAACAGAGGCAATGGTTCCACCCGTTGCAAGTAAATCGTCAACAATAGCTACTTTTTGTCCTGGTTTTATAGCATCCTTGTGAATTTCAAGCTCATCACTACCATATTCTAAATCATATGAAGCAGATATGGTATCAAAGGGAAGCTTACCTTTTTTTCTCACTGGAACAAAGCCTGCACCTAAAGCATAGGCAACTGGAGCTCCAAAGAGGAAGCCTCTAGCTTCTGGTCCTACTATAACATCTACGCCATTATCATGTAATTTAGCTGCTATAGTATCAACTGTATATTTCAAAGCTTCTTTATCTTGTAAAATTGTAGTAACATCCTTGAAGCTAATTCCTTCTTTTGGGAAACCATCAATTATTCTAATTTTATCTTTTATATTCAATCTTCTTCCCCCTAACATAATTTAAAGTTGCAATTCTATTATATATTATTATAACAATAATATTCAATAGAAAAGAACTCGAAGTGTGACTCCAAGTTCTTTCTTTAATAACTTTATCGCACAGCTGCTTTTTTAGTTTTACTATTCTTACCCATCTTCTTAAATATTACCCACAATGGGCTTGCTATAAAGATAGAAGAATAGGAACCTGAGATAATTCCGATAAGTAAAGGGCCAGAGAAATTTCTAACCGTTGGTACAAATATAAACACTGAAATTAAGGTAATTACAACTGTAAGTACAGTATTTATAGATCTAGTTAAAGTTTGGGTTATACTAGCATTAGCAAGAGTACTTAAATCTGCTTTTGCCATATACTTTTTATTTTCTCTTATTCTATCAAATACAACTATGGTGTCATTGATGGAATACCCAATAACCGTCAAAACCGCTGCTACAAAGCCTGTATCAATTGGAATTCTAAATATAGCATATATTGCCAGAGTTACAAGAACATCATGTACCAAGGCTAATATAGCTGCAGTACCAAATTTAAATTCAAATCTTATACCTACATAGATAAGCATACAGGCAGTAGCAATTAACATTGCTAAAATAGCTTTCCTTGCTGTCTCTTTACCTACGTTAGCTCCAATTTCCTCTTGTGAAATAACTTCAGCACTATTATCGTGCTTAGCTTTAATACTATTTATTATATCATTTGTCTTTTCGGTACTTAAATCCTTGCTTTTTATTTCTAGCTCATAAATATTCTTTCCATTGTTATCTGTAATGGCCTTATTTACTATAGCCTTAGAGTCAACTTGAGTAATAATTTTTTCTATTTCCTGTTTGTCAAAGTCCTTTTTCATGTCAATTTGAACTATAGTACCACCAGCAAAGTCAATACCGTATTCAAGTCCTTTAAAGGCAATGAAAAATGCACCCATAATGATTACCACTAGAGATATAGAAATCCAAAGTTTAGTTTTTTCAACTATTTTTAGCATATTACTTTACCTCCCTTCTCATATCATGAACCCCAAAGGTTCCGATACTCCAGGCCTTATCAAACCAACCCATATTGGCAGCTTGCTTGATAAGGAACTTAGTAACAGTAATAGCAGTAAACATGGAAAGCACGACACCAATAATTAAGGTTAAGGCAAAACCCTTAACAGGTCCTGTACCAAGGAAATATAGTACGAATGCTGCTATAAGCGTTGTAATATTTGAGTCAAGTATTGAGGACATTGCACGGTGGAAACCAGCATCTATGGATGCTTTTATGGATTTACCAGACTTTAATTCCTCCTTGGTTCTCTCAAAAATAAGCACATTGGCATCTACAGCCATACCCACTGTAAGGAGGAAACCAGCTATTCCTGAAAGAGTTAAAACAGCATTTATAGAAACAAAAACCAATAAAACTAAAACAGCGTATAAGGAAAGGGCAATATTTGCAATTAGTCCAGGAACTCTATAGTATAATAGCATAAATAACATAACTAGTCCTATGCCTATTATTCCTGCCTTCACACTGTTTGGAAGCGCAGTCTCACCAAGAGTTGGACCTACAACTTTTACATTAACAGTTTTAATAGTTACAGGTAGCGCACCAGAATTTATCTTATTAGCTTGATTCTTCGCTTCTTCAATTGACTTACTTCCGGATATAACTGCCTGACCATTTGGTATTATTTCATTAACCACAGGATCTGTAATAAGTGTTTCATCCATATAAATTGCAATTTTTTGATTTATAAACTTTTTAGTGGCCTCTTGAAACTTTACCTTTCCTTCATCATTAAGCTTGAGCTCAATGATAGGAAGACCCTGCTGATCTAATCTTGCAGTGGCCTCTGCAACATCCTTACCTGTCAAGATAGTGACTTTATCAGGTCCTACAAACTTTAGCTCACCAGGTTTTGTAACGCTATCTAATACTTCTTTAGTGTTGAATTGTCCGGGAATATCTATTCTTATTCTGTTTTTACCTTCTTTTTGAACAGATATTTCTCCAACACCCTTAGGGTTTATTCTCATCTGTAATAAATCTATGGTTCTCTCAACTTTTGCATCCATAGATGCATTATCTGTGGTATTATCAGAGACAATTTCACCTAAAACTGAAATTCCTCCTTGCAAATCTAATCCTTTTTTGATGGTCTCACGAAAAGACGCAACATGATAGCCCCCAAGTGTTAATCCAAAGATACCTGTGTAGACGGATAAGGCAATAAGAATTACACTGATGCTAAAAAATAATGTACTTTTACCTTTTGTAGTCATCTTTATCCCCCTCTGTTAAATATTTCATAGTGTTAATTATATATTACTTACAAATATTAGTCAATTGACTGCTCTGTAAGTATAATTACTATACTTGGCTCAATCTTGTTTTCAATGCAATGGCACATTCTATTCTCTTTTTTTGAAGCTCACAGCCTAATTCATAGGGTTCGTGTATGTCACCATTAAAATTATAGTTGTTAGCCTGACATCCACCACTACAGTAAAATCTTGCCCAACATTTTCTGCACTTAGGTTTTTGATATATGGTTGCCTCCTTGAATTCCTCACCAATATCATTTCTCATTTCACCATTAAATATATTTCCCATTTTGAATTTTTCATTTCCTACAAACTGATGGCATGGATATATATCTCCTTCAGGGGTTATAGCTGCATACTCATGTCCGGCTCCACAGCCTGATATTCTTTTGTAGATACATGGTCCACCATTTACATCTATATTAAAATGGTAGAAACTAAAGGCATCATTTCCTTTTGCTCTTTTCAACATTTCTGCGTATAATTTGTCATATTGATCAAAGATAATTGGTAAATCTTCTTCTTTTAAACTTAGCTCATGTTCCTTAGGTAAAACCACAGGCTCCACAGATATTTCCTTAAATCCAAGCTCTGCTAAGTGCATAACATCTTCATAAAAATCTAGATTGTTTCTAGTAAATGTACCCCTAACATAGTATTGCTTTTTAGGATCCCTTTTCTGCACGGCTGCCTTTATCTTTGGTAAAATAGCATCATAGGTTCCGCTATTTCCATAATTAACTCTTACTTTGTCGTTTACTTCTTTTCGGCCATCTATACTAAGGACTAAATTGCCAAGCTCTTTATCTACATACTTAAAAGTCTCATCGTCTAGCAGCATAGCATTAGTGGTCATAGTAAATCTGATATTTTTATTGTGTTTTTTTTCAACTTCTCTAGCATAAGCTATAATCTCTACAATTTTATCAAAGGCTAAAAGTGGTTCTCCACCAAAGAGATCTACTTCAATGTTCCTTCGAGGTCCAGAATGCTCAATTACAAAGTCAATAGCTTTCTTACCAACCTCTACAGACATGATCTGTCTTTTACCTTTATACTCCCCTTCATCTGCAAAGCAATACTTACACTTAAAATTACAATCGTGTACAACATTTAAGCATAGTGCTTTGATAAAGGACTTTGATTTATCTTTAGTAATTCTATCTTCAAAGTAATCTTTAGAATATAAAACCTCTTCTTCTATAAGAGACTGTAATTCTTCATAAGCCTCAACTATATCATTTTTATTATAATCTCTTTCAAATCTTTCTATTAAAACTTCTAAAGCAGGTAATTCATTTTCTTCCAACAGGTTATAGACTAAGTCATCAACTAAGTGTATGCTGCCACTATTTATATCAATGATATAGTTTTCTCCATCCTGCTTAAATTTATGTAATAATGCCAATTCATTTTCCTCCCTAACGAAACATAAAGCAGTAACTAACTGTTACTGCTTTTTCATATATTAATTTTCACAAGCCAGATTTGCTACAGTACAAGAAGTCTTGCAAGCCGATTGACAGGAATTAGCACATTCCTTACATCCTGGTTTTTTAAGACTCTCTTTTATATTGTTCTTGCTAATAGTTCTGATATGTTTCATAAATAACTCCTCCATTCACAAACTTTTCCGTTTTATTTTATCACATTTTAAGAATAAAATAAAGACATTAAATATTTATTCCAAGCATTCCTGACAAGGTTCCTACCACCATTGCAAGTAATAGTCTAATTAGATCCTTTAAGGCTAATGAAGTAATGCTTCCAGATATGGCTGCAATAATATATACCATAATCATATAGATTACGGCCAAGCATAAGCCAACAATCCAACCTTTCTTTTGAATCTTTCTTACAGAATAGATGGCTCCATAGACAATACTAAGCAGTGTTATCACTAAAATAAAAGATGATAACAGGGCACTGCTAACCTCGACAAACTTCATAACAACAGACATAATGAGCAAGAATAATAAGGTGACTATAAAACTTCTTATTATCCCCTCAGACATATAAATAAACGAGCTTTTATCTTTCATTAATAAAACACCTCCCACCTACTAATAAATATGAATGTGGAAGGTGAATTATAACTAATTGTTTTCAGTATACTCTACGCTATTTTCTTCTGCCTTAGAATATATACCAGATATTCCACTTTTGTCGAACTTTATTTTTGCTCTATCTGGACCCGTTTGAAGTATTATGTAATTGTCTTGAATATTGACTATTTTTCCTATAATACCTCCTCTTGTTATTATTTCGTCATTTACCTTTAAATCGCTAAGCATCTGACCATATTTTTTTCTTCTCTTGTTCTCAGGTACAAAAATCAAAAGATAAAATAGTACCAACATTATTATTATTGGTGAAAGGGTATAAAGATATTGCATAATAATCCTCCTTTAAATACAATTCAGTAGAGCATCTACAGTATAAAACTTCACTGTAGTCTACTTTTAATGTAAATTATAACTTTAATTTTAGTTATTGTCTATTAAAAATCATACTAAAAGTCACCTTGGCTAAAATTTTCTAAAAATTCTTCTTTATATGCATAAAATCTATCTTCATCTATTGCGTCTCTTATTTCTTGCATCATCTTATTATAAAAATAAAGATTATGTAGCACACAAAGTCTCATAGCCAGCATTTCCTTTGCTTTAAATAGATGCCTAATATATGCCCTAGTATAATGTTTGCAGGCCGGGCATTCACAGCCCTCATCGATAGGCTTTGAGTCTAATTCATACTTTGCATTCATTATATTAATTTTACCCTTGGAGGTAAACACATGACCATGTCTTCCATTTCGAGCAGGAAGGACGCAATCAAAAAAATCTACTCCTCTTGAAACGCCTTCTATAATATTGACAGGAGTTCCTACCCCCATTAAATAGATAGGTTTGTTATTTGGAAGATATGGAACCACAGACTCAATAATTCTATACATTTCTTCATGAGTTTCACCTACAGCAAGGCCGCCTATAGCATAGCCATCTAAATCTAGGGCAGTTATAGTCTTAGCGTGTTCTACTCTAATATCATCATAGGTGCCCCCTTGGTTTATTCCAAAGAGCATTTGTTTTTTATTGATAGTATCCTCTAAAGTATTTAGTCTTGACAGCTCTTCTTTACATCGTTCAAGCCAACGAGTAGTTCTGTTTACAGAATTTATAACATAATCCCTAGTGGAAGGATTAGGTATGCATTCATCAAAGGCCATGGCTATAGTAGAGGCCAGGTTACTTTGAATTTGCATGCTTTCCTCTGGACCCATAAATATTTTTCTACCATCAATATGAGAGTTAAAGTACACTCCCTCTTCCTTTATTTTTCTTATAGATGACAGAGAAAACACCTGAAAGCCTCCAGAATCTGTTAAAATAGGACTATCCCAGTTCATAAATTTATGTAATCCACCAAGAGCTTTTATTACCTTGTCACCAGGTCTTAAATGCAGATGATATGTATTTGATAATTCCACCTGACAATTAATGTCCTTTAAATCCATAGATGAAACTGCACCTTTTATTGCAGCTAGTGTTCCAACGTTCATAAATACAGGAGTTTGAATGGTTCCATGAGGTGTTACAAATTCACCTCTTCTATATTTGCCATCTGTCTTTTTTAGTGTATACAAAGTGGTCACTTCCCTTACTTTAGATTAATAACATTGCATCACCGAAGCTAAAAAAACGATATCTTTCTTCTACTGCTTTGCCGTATGCCTTTAACACCTGTTCTCTGCTAGCAAATGCGCTTACTAGCATAATTAAGGTGGATTGTGGAAGATGAAAATTAGTAACTAGGCCATCAATTACTTTGAAGTTGTAGCCAGGATAAATAAATATATCTGTCCAGCCGCTTTTTTCTTTCACATAGCCCTCTTTATCTGCTATGGTTTCTAGTGTCCTACAGGAGGTTGTTCCAACTGCTATAACCCTTCCTCCAGATTTTTTAGCTTCATTTATTATTTCTGCATCTTCCTGCTTTAATTCATACCATTCAGAATGCATTTTGTGAGTTTCAACATTCTCAACCTTTACTGGTCTAAAGGTTCCAAGCCCCACATGAAGAGTAACAAATGCAGTTTTTACTCCCTTTTTCTCTATACTTGCAAGGAGTTCTTTTGTGAAATGGAGACCAGCTGTTGGTGCTGCAGCCGAGCCCGTTTCCTTTGAGTAAACAGTTTGATAGCGCTCTTTATCACTGAGCTTTTCCTTAATGTAGGGTGGCAATGGCATCTGTCCAAGTCTATCTAGTACCTCTTCAAAAATACCTTCATATTTAAACTCCACAATACGGCTGCCTTCTTCTCCGATATCTAATACCTTGGCAGTTAAGCCCCCTCCTCCAAAGATAAACTCACTTCCAAGGGTAGCTTTTTTCCCTGGCTTTACAAGAGTCTCCCAGGACTTTTCTGATACTCTTTTTAATAGTAGAAATTCAATTTTCCCACCTGTTTCCTTTTTTTCACCTATTAGTCTTGCTGGAAGAACCCTTGTATTATTTAGCACAAGACAATCTCCTGGCTTAAGATATTCAATAACATCCTTAAATTCCTTATGTTCTATACAATTTTCTTTCCTATGGATTACCATAAGTCGTGACTGGTCTCTCTTCTCAAGAGGGTGCTGTGCAATAAGCTCCTCCGGTAAATAAAAGTCAAAATCTTCTAGTTTCATGTTGTCACCTACTCTTTGTTAAAATAATTTATACTGTAGTTCCTCTGTTTTTTTAATAGCTCTACCAAGATGCTTATATGCTTTTTCTGTAGCCATTCTTCCTCTAGGGGTTCTCAAAATAAAACCCTGTTGCAGCAAATAAGGCTCATATACATCTTGTATTGTATCTAACTCTTCTCCAATAAAATAGGATAGGGTTTCTATACCCACAGGGCCACCTTTAAAATTGTCCACAATAGAACATAATATTTTATTATCTATTCTATCTAAGCCTTCTTTATCGATATCAAGGAGATTAAGTGCTGCTTTAGCCATGTCAAGATTTATTTCTCCATCCCCTTTTACCTCTGCATAGTCTCTTACTCTCTTTAAAAGTCTATTGGTTATTCTAGGAGTACCTCTCGATCTCCTTGCTATTTCTATAGCCGCTTCTTCAGAGGTTTTTGCACCAAGAATATCTGAGGATCTTATCAGTATTTCCTTTAATTCCTCATTGCTATAATAATCCATAGAACATAGAACTCCAAATCTGTCTCTAAGGGGTGCTGTCAATAAACCCACTCTAGTAGTTGCTCCAATTAAGGTAAAATGGGGTAAATCAATTCGGATAGATTTTGCTGATGCCCCTTTTCCTATTATTATATCTAGTGCATAGTCCTCCATTGCAGGGTAAAGAATTTCTTCCACATTCCTGTTTAGTCTGTGTATCTCATCAATAAATAGCACGTCATTCTCACTAAGACTAGTTAGAATTGCAGCTAAGTCTCCCGCCTTTTCAATAGCAGGTCCAGAAGTCACCTTTAAATTGCTGTTCATTTCCTTAGAAACTATATAAGCTAGAGTAGTTTTACCCAAGCCTGGAGGCCCATATAAAAGAACATGATCTAAGGCCTCGCTTCTATTTCTTGCAGCCTCGATGAATATCTTTAATTTATCAGTAACCTTACTTTGTCCTATGTATTCTCTAAGACGCTTAGGTCTAAGACTATATTCTATTTTTTCATCCTCATTGGTGATATCTGCTGTTATCAATCTTTCTTCCATGCTCTAGCCTCCTTATTCAGAAGATATTTCAAGCAGGCTTTAATGTTTTCTTCTATAGTTGTAGGAGAAGCTATTTTCTTAAAGGCTTCTTTAGCTTCTCTATCTGAATAGCCCAGTGCAATAAGTGCTTCTATAGTCTCAGTGGTAAAGTCCTCTTCAAATTCTACTGAGGAAATATTATTAGCTCCAAGTTTAATTATCTTATCCTTTAATTCTAGTATAACTCTTTGAGCAGTTTTCTTACCTATACCTGGAGCCTTTGTCAGTATCTCTTCTCTTCCTTTTATAATTGAACTTTTTAAAGTGTCAGCATCTGCCACAGAAAGTAAAGATAATGCGGCCTTAGGTCCAACACCGCTTATAGTGAGCAATAAATTAAATAATATTAGCTCTTCTTTAGTTAAAAAGCCATATAGTCCAATAAAATCTTCTCTTACAATTTGTTGAATGTACATGGTAACTACTGCACCCTTTTCTGGGAGTGCAGTAAGTGTGCTTCCAGAGGTGAAAATCTTATAGCCAATACCATGATTTTCAAGTACAAGGTAGTCCTTATTAAAGCACTGATAGGTTCCTAATATATATTCATACATAGTTCTAATTCACTCCTACTGCTTCATGTAATAACTTAATTATAACATATATAACTCTATCATCTTAGAAGTAAAAATTCAATAATGACACCTGGACTATCTTTATGAATCATATATAAGGGAATTATAAAAAAAGTCTTGTGAATTAATTAAAATCCACAAGACTTTCTACCGCTTGATTTATATCTTTATAGGTCTTCCGATTATTTAATATATCGTTAAGATATCCAAAATCCCCTGGTTTGCTTAGTATGACTCTAACATCTACAGTCAATCTTCCTTCATCTAGAGCTTCTGAGTCCTTGTTTGTTATATCAGTTAATGCACCTGTTTTATCTGTGCGATATATGTTTACCTTTCCATCTTTTATTCCTAATACATACATGTCACTAGGAATTGCAGAGTCTTTTCTTACTAAGACTACCTCTTTACTGTTTATTTTCTCTACCTTATACTTTCCATCTTTATAATAATTCTCTAGCTCCTTTGAAGTCATGCCTGAAAATATAGCATTGCTAAATTCCAACTGATAGGTTCTTTTTCCAGCATTATCTTCTAAATAGAACTTTAAAACAGTGTCAGATAGTATTTTTTCTTCCTCTGCCATAGTTGTAACTGCAGTATTATCTGTTTTAGGTGCGTTTTTTTCCTTTCCTATATTGCTTTTATAGGCTCTATACGAAAAGAAAAATATTCCTAGGATAATCAAACAACTTAAGGGCATAACTATAAATTTTATTACTTTTTCCTTCACAATAATCCCTCCTATAACGGATTATTGCCATTTGAATATGTTTTATACATCAAAAAACACAAAAATTATTCTTTGAATTAATACAAAGAATAATTTTATGTTTTCATATCTAAATTTTCTATTCTTCAAATCCTTCTGGAAACTCTGCATTGTGCCAAACATCCTGGACATCATCATCATCTTCCAGCTTATCTATGAGCTTCTGAAGTTTTTCTGCTGTTTCCATATCTAACCCTGCAGTGGTATCTGGTATCATGGTAATATCAGCTGATAAAAACTCATACCCTTCTCCCTCAAGAGCTTCTCTAACAGAGGAGAAGTCATCAGGAGATGTGATGATCTCAAAAACTTCTTCTTCAGCATTGAAGTCCTCAGCACCAGCATCTAAAGCCTGCATCATAATCTCGTCTTCTTCTATTTCATCTGTTTTTTCAATAATAAGCTGTCCCTTTCTCTGAAACATGAAAGCTACACAACCTGAGGAGCCCATGTTTCCACCAAACTTATCAAAAGCGTGTCTAACATTTCCTGCGGTACGGTTTTTATTGTCTGTAAGAGCATTAACTATCATTGCTACGCCAGAAGGGCCATATCCTTCATAGGTTATTTCCTCGTAGTTTACTCCATCCATTTCACCAGCACCCTTTTTAATGGCTCTTGTAATTGTATCCTGAGGCATATTATTCGCCTTAGCTTTTGCTACGACGTCTCTTAGCTTTGCGTTAGTATCAGTACTTGAACCACCATTTTTAGCAGCAAGAGCAAGCTCTTTACCTATTTTAGTAAATATCTTTCCTCTTTTAGCATCTGCTTTGCCTTTTTTTGCTTGTATGTTATGCCATTTTGAATGTCCTGACATAGTGTTTCCCCCTAACTGTTAATCGAATCTATTCATTTAATGCGTTAATATTATATCATAATTAGGATATTAAAGACAAATTATTTTCCCTCTTAAAAAAACTGCCTTCATCTTCTATATTTATAAGTATATTATTCGATGTTATATTTATTAAATCCTTTTGAAAGCCTTCGCTTCTAGTTTCCTCTATATATAGCTTTATACTAACCTTATCTTCATATTTAATATCCACAGGGATAAGGTTTTCATTACCTAGATAGTATTGAACCTTACCTAGCAAATCATAATTTATCTCAATATTTAAGATAAAGCCTCTTACTATTTCAACTTTCTCGCTATTTCTAACTGCTTCTGAAGCAGCCTTCCCATACGCTCTAGTAAGGCCTGCTGCTCCTAGCAGTATCCCTCCAAAATACCTTGTTATAACTAACACAACATCTTTAAGCTCATTTTTCTTAATCACTTCTAGAGCTGGTATTCCTGCAGTGCCTTGAGGTTCTCCATCATCACTATACCTTTGAATCCCTGCACCTTCTCCTATTACATATGCATATATATTATGTCTTGCTTCTCTATGCGCTTCTCTCACGCTATTAATATAGCCTCTTGCTTCCTCTTCAGAAGTAACTCTTTTTATATGCCCAATGAAAAGAGATTTCTTTTCTTCATATTCACCAATGGCTTCTCCATAGATAGTATTATAACTCATTAATTCACCCCTTAACTAGTAAAAAGGGAAAGATATTCTCTAGCTGTTCTTACTATTTGATCAGTTTGAGGATTCTCCAGCATTTTTTTAACTTTTATCGTTCCAATAGAACTCTTGATTTTAATTAATGCCTTTAAGGAATATAATATAACCTGGTTATTCTCATCTTCTAATGCTCTTAAGAGTGCATTTTCAAAGGTTAAATCACCAGTCTTTCCCATGGCGGATATAGCAATTCTCCTAAGATTAACAAACTTACTAACTGAAGCCTTTATTAATAAATCATATCCACTCTCTTCTTTCATCTCGCCTAATAACCATAGTGCATTTTCTTTTTCCTTAATACTGAAATTACTTATTTCATCTCTTATGTATCCTATCAACCTACCTCTAAACTTAGATGATAGGTTTTCTAATGTCAAAATTCTATCCTTCTTATCAATAGCGGTAATATTACTGTAAAACTCTTCAATATTATTTGATTTTACCAGCACTCTGTATTTTATTTTTCCTAGGATTAAGTGCTGCTGTACTGTTGATATATCCAAAGCTCTTATAGTGCTGATAACAGAAGGTGATTTTCCCTCCATATAAAGAAAATAACTTATATCCTCTGTACAATACAGAGCCGCATCATTCCAATCAAATTCCAATAGGCCTTTTATCAATCCATCACCTTCTATATACTGTTCTTAATAAACCCCAAAATAATATCCATACCTTTTTCTATATCTTCATTTGATGTCTGAGAAAAATTAATTCTAAAATATTTATCTCCATCCTTTGAATTTTTATAAAACAAAAATCCTGGCGTTATATAAACCTCTTTTTCAGCACACTTTCTAAATAGTGTCATAGAGTCTATTTTTGCAGGTTCCAATATCTCTAAATAGAGGTTAATTCCTCCATTAGGTTCCTTAAACCGTACTAACGAAGTATGCTTTGTAAGGTAGTCTATAAAGTATTTATACCTGTTTGAATACTCCACCCTAACCTCATCCATGAAATCTTTCCAATAACCCTTTTCTATATATAATTCCATTACCCTTTGCATTAAACTTGAAGTGGCAATATCAGAATTCACCTTAGAATTTTGCAATACCTCCTTATACTTATCGGGTACAATCATATAGCCTAGCCTTATACCAGGCATGAAAATTTTTGAAAAGCTCTTTAAGTATATAACCCTGTCATAGCAATCTAAATCTTTGAAGGTGCTTATTACCTCATTTTCTTTAAAGTAAATTTCTGACATATAATCATCTTCTAATATGAAAAAATCATATTTTTCTGCAAGATTTATTAGCTTAAGCTTCTCATCTAAGCTGTATGAATGGCCAGTTGGGTTTTGGAAATAACTCATAACGTAAAAGCACTTAATTTTATGTTTTTTAATAAATGCTTCTAAAGCAATGAAATCTATTTCATTTAGAACCAGGACCTCCAATAGGTTGGTTCTTCTTAATCTAAAAAGTGCTAAAGCCCCCGTATAAGTTGGTTTTTCTATCATTACTCCATCGTTTACGTTGAGTAATGCCTTAGTAACTATGTCAATACCTTGCTGAGCACCAGATAGTATTATTATATTATCTTCTTTTAGCTCTCCATTCCAATAGTGGGTATTTATACTATGTCTAAGTCCCGGATAGCCTTGAGGTTCTCTAAAAATTAATGCTTCAGCCCCATCTCTATCTATCACTTCATTTATTACTTCCTTAAAGGCCTCTACGGAAATAAATTCTCCATTGAAGGTTTCACCTGTAAAGTCAATATATTTTCCCTTATCAGAAATAACATTTTTCATAATGTTGTTATATTCTTTTCTAAAGCTTCTCTTATCATCTCTTTTTTTTACATAGGAGCCACTACCAGATTTTTGTATGATTCTTCCTTCTTGTTCTAGCTTATAATAACAATTTATTATTGTAGCTGTATTGACTTTAAGATGTTCGGCCAATGAACGGATAGATGGTAGCTTTTCGCCCTCCTCCACCTTACCTTGCTCTATTAGATTTTTAATATGATTATAAAGCTGAATATATTTTGGAATATCCTGATTAAATTCAAAGCAAAACTTATCATTCATAACAACCACCTAAAATTTTAGCACCTATAAGGTGCTAATTAAATAATAACTAAATAAAATAAACTTTTTCCTTTAAAACAGTAAGTCCATTTTCAATTTTATAATCTCTAAATTCTTTCTTAATTAAGTTCTTTTCCCATAGACGATTTAGAATATCTTCCATAGAAATATCATAATTCTTAAATAAGGTATCTCTAATTATTTCCTCTGTACTAAGAAAACAATCCTTCTCCTTCATAAAGTTTAATAATAAAGAGGTGTAGTGACTGAGAGAACTATCTATAGAGTGTTCAATATATTCCAAAATATTGTTAATTGCGTTTACTGGATTTTCTCTATTGTAGGATAAATCTTCAACTAATTTTCTATAATTATCATCTAAATTCATAGCCATAATTAAAGCATCCTTACTAATCATGTATCCTGAGGAATTAATAAATAGTTTTGAATAGTTATCAATACATTTTGTAATAGCTATAAAAGCTGTATTTACATTGTTATTAAATAGGCACTTTCTGCAAACGCTTATGCTTTTTAGGGAATTGCCTAGATAAGTAAGATTCCACCTTTCCCTATCTAGGTCAGGATAATATCTAGTTCCATCAAATTTACTAGTTATTTCACTATCTCTTGAAAAAACCAGCTTAGACGCTGCCATTACTCTGTGTAAAAACCCACCTCTAAGATCCTCTTCGCATAGCTGGAAGAATTTCTGCTTATTCATGAGTTTAATATGTACAGAAATATCCTTCTCTTCAGTATAGATATTCTCCAGTTCACCGCTATTTCTGTTTACTATAACGAATAAATCTATGTCTGATTCTTCCCATAAATCGCCAGATACCATGCTTCCAAATACCATAACCGCTAATACACTACTGCTTTGCTTCAATTTATCAATTACATTATTAAATGCTTTTTGATATTGAGCTACAGATTTACTCATAACAAATTCCCCCTATACCCCTAGTTTATATACTTTATATAAAACTGGATTTATTATATTAACTTTATAAAGTACTATAAACATAATTATAATACAGTGAAAATCATTTTAACAGTACTTTTGTCTAAAAATGAATATTTTCTGTCAAAAATCTGAATTTATATTTTTTTAACCTTCATTTTACGAATATCATTACACTTGCCACAGAAGAAAATATGAATGCAAAATAGCCCATTATCTTCTATTGGCATCTCTGCGCTGTAACTGTCTAAATAATCTTGAATTCTGCCCTTGTCAACCATTGTCTCACCGCATAGTGGGCACAAGTAATTGTTCTGAGCTAAAGCATTACATAACGGGCATATCCTATCCATAAACGTCCTCCTTATTTAGAAGTCCCATCCCAATTTAAATTTTATCAGTAAAGAAATTTACACAAGGTAATCCTCTAGTTTATTATATAGTATATCTGTGACCTCAGCTTTTATGAAGGTACCCTCTTCTTTAAATTCTTCAGATAATATTCTTCCTTCATTATGAAGTAGGGCCCGCAGACTATCTACATTGTATGGAATCAAGAATTCTGCCACTCTCCTTGTATTTGGTAATAATCCAGCCATTTTTATAAGAAGCTCCTCTATGTTTATTTCCTTCTTAGCTGAAATTTTAACCTGAGGATAGTTATTATTTTCTATAGTTAATCTTTCAAAAACCTCCTGATTAGCTTTATCTATCTTATTTAATGCAAGCAGCACAGGGGTATCCTTTACTTTCAAGTCAAGGAGTAACCTATTTACTGTTTCTAGCTGCAGTAATGCACTACTTGAAGATACATCTACCACATGAACTAAAAGATCAGCTTCAATTACTTCTTCTAATGTAGACTTAAAAGCTTCTACTAGATCATGGGGTAGTTTGTTGACGAAGCCTATGGTATCTGTAAGAGTAGCCTCTCTACCATCTAGAAGTGTTATATTTCTAGTAGTTGTATCTAAGGTTGCAAAAAGCATATCAGCTTCTAACACTTCTTTCCCTTCCTGGGGTGTAAATTTGAGGGATTTTCTCCATAGCAGATTTCTCAAGGTGGATTTTCCTACATTAGTATAACCAACCAAGGATATCTGTGGTATGGTGCTGCTTCTTCTTCTTTCACTTTGTGTTTGCCTATTACCTTTTATTTTATCTAACTCTCTTGTAAGTTCATAAATTCTTTCCTTTATGTGCCTTCTATCAGTTTCTAGCTTTTTTTCCCCTGGTCCCCTTGTACCAATTCCTCCTCCTGTCCTATCAAGCATAATCCCCAGTCCACTTAATCTAGGTAATCTGTATTTAAGCTGCGCAAGCTCTACCTGTATTTTTGCCTCTTTACTCCTAGCCCTACTAGCAAATATTTCTAGGATGAGTATAGTTCTATCTATAACCTTAACTCCAGTCAAATTTTCAAGATTTCGCACTTGTGAAGCAGAGAGCTCGTCATCAAAAATCAGTAGATTTACATGCTGTGCTTGGCAATACATGGATATTTCTTCTGCCTTTCCCTTGCCGATAAAATATGCAGAATCTGCCCTTAATCTCTTTTGCAAAAAACTTCCTTTTGTAAGAATGCCACAAGCTTTAGCTAGTTCTCCAAGCTCTACTAAGCTATCCTCATTATCGACACCAACTAAAAAAGCCCTTTCTTCTATATCTTCTTCAACATCTGTGACCTTCAATTGCTTTTCAAGGAGAAGCACTTTTTCAAGATAGTCAAATTCCTCTGCCTTATCTATATTGGAAAAGCTATATATTTCACTACCTATTCTTTCCTCATAAAGGGAACAAACCCCCACTGAAACATCAGCACCCTTACCTTCTAGTATTGCAAGGGCAACTATTGCATCAAGCTTATATTGTACTAGCGCTGAAATATCTAATGCCGACAGTTTAGAAGTTCCATTTGGATGGGTATGTATAATTCTAGTTCCGGACATTTTTTTTACAGATACAGGGATTAAAGGCATTTCCACTGTAGTGCTATCGCCAACAGCTACAGCTTCTACTTGTCCCTTCCTGTTCACAGCTACACTTATTTCCTTGTTTATAAGTGAGCTTAGTTCTATAAGTGTTATATAAAGCTGTTTAGATAACAACTCTTCCTTAGGTTCTTTAAATTCATAGATTTGTTCGAGCTTATCTAAAACACTATTTCTTATATTTTCTGTTTCACCGTATATCATATAATTCATCACTCCAATAAATCTAATATATATACTTGACAACTTTCATATAATTCTATACTATAAAAACAATCTTGTAAATATCTATGGGTTGGAGGATTACAATGGAACAGAAGGCTATCAATGTATTGATTTCTGAGTCGGAAATTCAGCATAGAATAAGGGAACTTGGAAGCGAAATCTCCAAAGATTATGAAGGTAAAAACTTATATGTTCTTTCTCTCTTAAGAGGAAGCTTTATTTTTACTGCAGACCTTGTACGTCAAATATCTGTACCTACAAAAATTGGTTTTATGACAACATCAAGCTATGGACATGGAGAAACCTCCACTGGTAGTGTACAAGTTTTAAATGACGTGCCGGATAATTTGGAAGGACAGGATGTGTTGATAATGGATGACATTGTAGACACTGGCATAACCATGAATTTTGTAATTAATCATGTTAAAAAACTTGGCGCTTCCAGTGTGAAATGTGCAGTTCTTCTAGATAAGCCTGAAAGGCGCAAGGTAAGTCTTAATCCAGATTACCGTTGCTTTACTATTCCCGATGTCTTTGTTGTAGGCTATGGTCTTAATTATGGAGACCACTATCGAAATATTCCTTATGTATTTAATTGGAAATAAAACAGCAGCAAAGGCTGCTGTTTTATTTTGTAGTTTTATAGCCTGTATTTGACCAATCCATGTTTAATAAATTTTCTGGTACCTTGCCTAGTAATATTGTTTCAGAAACGGCTACTTGAGTTTTTAAGTCTATTTCATTGCTCTTTAGTGGAACAATAACCTTAACCTTAGTATTTAGCTCTACATATATTTTATGCCTGCTCTGGTTGATTCCTACAGATTCAAACTGAGAAAGATACTTTGTCTCAATGTATCCTAGCGGCTCAACTTCTACCCTTATATTGGGTCCAAGTTGGGCTAGTAGATTATTATTAAAGATATACCCCATAGGTATATCTATTTTCAGTTGTCTGAAATTATCGAGCCTCTGCTGCACTTTGAAGGTAATATTGCTAGATAGTACATTCATCTTCATTGTATCAGCGCGAAGCATAACAATGTTATTATCTCTATCTCGCTCTACCCTCATCACTTCATCGTAGTTAAATCTTTCTGAGCATTCTTTTATGATTGTTTCATTTATTACATTTAAAATTCTTGCTTTTATCTCTGCATCTGCTACAGCCAATATATAAGGAGTTATTATTGTTGCCAAATAGTATAAAAATACATCTACTAAAATAAATATAATAATAATTGCTGTCAATATTCTATACCTTAGTTTTATAGTTTTTCTGATAACAATCCCCTCCATGGTAATAATGCCTATAATTTTTTTGATAAACTAATATATTATACAGATTTTTTATCTAAATTATACCTTTAAATACTATTACTGTTGTTTTGCTCAAGTGGGTATTTATGTTATAATATTTTAAAGTTGGCAATAATAACAGAGGAAAATAGGAGGAGCTTCGTATGACCCAAAAAGGTGATAATAATAAAAAAAGTAAAAAGAAAAAGCGTAGAATATTTAAAAAAGTCTTTTTAACCCTCCTTACAGTTATCTTAGTTTGTTCTGTAGCAATTGCTGGTGTGGTTTTTGCCATAATAAAAACAGGACCAGCCCTAGATGTTAAAAAAATATTATATCAGAATGAAACTTCAAAGATCTATGATAATAATAAAGAGATGATTGACATAGTTATAACTGAAAGGAAAAGAACCGAAGTATCTTTAAAGGACATGTCCCCTTACATTACTAAGGGTATCGTTTCTATTGAGGATGAACGCTTTTATAAGCATAAGGGAGTTGACCCTATAAGGATAGTAGGAGTTGTTATCTCAAATATTAAAAATAAGCTTACAAATAAATCAGGTGTTCAAGGTGCATCCACAATAACTCAGCAATTATTAAAAAATACTATTTTGACAGACGAAGCATCTTACACTCGAAAGATAAGAGAAGCATATATGGCTTTGAAGCTGGAAAAGGACTATTTAAGTAAGGATCAGATTCTAGAAGCCTATTTAAATACAGTAAACTTTGGAGGCAATTATTATGGTGTAGAAACTGCCTCCCTGCACTACTTTAGTAAATCTGCAAAGGATTTAAATTTAATAGAGGGCGCTTTCTTATCTGGAGTTACTCAAAACCCTGAGAAATTCTATCCTTTCTCAGCAAAAGCATTAAAAAACCCAGAACCCTACATAACTAGAACTAAGCTTGTGCTTTCAAAAATGCTGGAGACTGGAGCCATTAGTAAAGAGGAATATGATAAAGCCCTTAAAGAAGTCAATGAAAAAGGCATTACCTTTAATAAGTCTGTAAAAGATGAAAACAAAATGAGATATGAATGGTTTTCTCTTCCAGTAATTGAAGAGGTAAAAAAGGATTTAAAACAGCAGCAAGGACTTAGTGACAGCGAGATTAAAAACCTCCTTATGACTGGTGGAATTAAAATCTTTACAACTATGGATAAGAAAATTCAAGATGAAACTGAAAAGGTAATTAATGACGATAGCAACTATGAATTGAACAACCCTATTGATAACATAAAACAGCCTCAGGCTTCTGCAGTTATTATGGACTATAGAACTGGAGAGGTGAAGGCAATTGTGGGAGGTAGAGGAGATCAACCCCCTCGTTCCTTTAATCGAGCAGCTTACAATGGATCTAAAGCCTTTCTAAAGCCACCAGGATCAAGTTTTAAGCCTATTGCAGTTTATTCTCCTGCTCTTGATAGCAAGGATGCAACTGCAGCAACTGTAGTAGAGGATTCCCCTCTCTCTCCAGAGATAGGCAAATTATACCCCATGCCTGATGGAACACCTTATAACCCTTCAAACTATGAAACCGGAAGGTACATGGGCTATATGACAATAAGAGAGGCAATTGAGCGTTCCCAAAACCTTGTAGCCGTTAAGCTGGAACATGAAATTGGAATTAAGACTGGCAAGGATTATGCAAGTAAATTTGGCATTACCACTGTAAACAGTGATGGTTTAGCTTCTATGTCACTGGGTCAGTTAACACAAGGAACCAATACTCTTTCTATGACTGCAGCCTATGGAGTTTTTGGAAATGGTGGATTGTATACTAAGCCACGACTATATACCAAGGTTGAAGATAGAGATGGTAGAGTATTATTAGAAACAAAACCAGAAACTCATAAGGTTTTAACACCTCAGTCCGCTTATATCATGTATGATATGTTAAAAGGACCTGTATCAGGAGCAAATGGAACAGCACGTATTGCAAAGTTTAGTGATATGCCTGCTGCCGGCAAGACTGGTACATCCTCCTTTAAGGAAAACTTCTGGTTTTGTGGTCTAACACCCTATTATTGCGGAGCCATTTGGATTGGAAATGATGCTCCAAAAACCTATGATAAAGGAATTAGCAGCTGGGCTGCTGCTAGAATGTGGGGAATAATCATGAAGGATATCCACAAAGCTTTACCTGTAAAAGATATAGAAGAACCTTCTAATATCGTAAGGGTTAATGTTTGCAAGGTTTCTGGAAAACTTCCCACTGATTTATGTAAAAAGGACCCAAGAGGGGATGAAACATATACCGAACTATTTATAGCTGGCACTGAACCTACTACCTTCTGCGATATACATGTAGAGGCTAAGGTTAATAAGCTCAATAATAAATTAGCTACAGAAGCTACTCCCCTAGATTTAATTGTAAGTAAAGTATTTATCAAGAGGGATTATATACCTTCAAAGCCTTTAGATGATCAGGCCTATGTATTACCTACAGAAAAGGATGATACAACTTCAACTACTAAACACTCTAACGGTAATAATGGCAGCCTAATAGATAATATTCTAAATCTATTCAACAAACCTAATAGACCATAAAATGAAAACAGCCTTATTTATTTTAAGGCTGTTTTTCGTTTCACTTCAATGACTAGCATTATATTCTATTATTTTCTCTAAGGCCTTAGTGATAATTGGTGCCCCAAGGCTATAATCATCCTTGCCATCCATCTTGCCAGGATCTCCAATTCCCACTACATAAGGTGTATCCACCTTACCTAGCATATTTACTGTATCTCCAGTCAAAATTTTAGAATCCTTAGAAGTTCCATATTTATCTACGGCTTTTCCAATGGTTCTACCCTCATTATCAATTGAACAATCAACCTTCACCCCTAAAGCATGGGGAGTATTTGATGCTACAGCTACAATACCCATCACATCAATGTCCTTATTATTCATAATTACGTTCATAGCTTCTTCTCCCTTGCCAATACCATTATCTCCTCTGTCATCAACCATTACTACTACGGGGTCATGCTTTGCAGTCTTAATTAATTCTACTATTTCTTTTCCTGATAATACTGTTGGATTTCCTGCAGATAGTGAAATACACCTACCTCCTATATTGGTTGCAGCTTTTTCTACTGCTTTCTGAGCTATTTTATCACCATCAGTAACAATTATTGTTTTTCTCTTCAAATCCTTCACTCCTTTGTTTTAGGATTGAATATCAAAGACATTAAATACCCAAAAATAATAGCTCCTGAAATACCTCCTGCTGTTCCTTTAATACCTCCAGTGAAGGCACCAATAATACCTATGCTCTTCACCTCTTTTATTGTGGATTTGGCAAGAGTATATCCAAAGCCCGGGAGTGGAACTGTAGCACCTGCCTTTCCTATGTCTATAAGTTTATCGTACATATTTATTGCACCTAAAAAAACTCCTAATGTAACAAAGGTAACAAGTATTCTGGCAGGTGTAAGCTTTGTCTTATCCATTAATATTTGTGCTACAACACAAATTGCACCTCCCATAAAAAAGCTTGCTATATAATCCATTTTTTTCACCATCCTTAGTATTCTATGGCTACCGCATGGGCTACTCCAGGTATACTTTCTCCTTGTAGAGAGGATGTTGTGCTTAGCAAGGCTCCGGTTGAAACCAATAAAACCTTGTGAAGTTTACCTTTTATCATATTTTTATAAATATAACCACAATTTACTACTGCGGAGCACCCACATCCACTTCCTCCTGCGTTAGTATCTTGATCTTTATAGAATATCTCATCTCCACAATCAATGTGATTTTTACTAATATCTATGTTATATTCTTTTAACAATTGAGAGGTTATAGTTTTACCATAAATACCTAAATCACCAGTTACAATTAAGTCGTAATATTCACCGTTTCTTTCAGTATCCTCTAAGTGAGATTTTATAGTATCAACTGCAGCAGGCGCCATAGCTGCTCCCATATTTGCGGCATCAGTTATACCGTAATCCTTAACCTTTCCAATGGTTACATGAGTAATTCTTGGATAATTCCCTTCTCTTCCAAGTAACATTGCTCCTGCCCCTGTGACAGTCCACTGAGCTGTAGGACTTCTTTGACTACCATACTCCAAGGGAAACCTAAACTGACGTTCTGAAGAAGAAAAGTGAGAAGAAGTGGCTGCTGTAATATATTTACCAAAACCACCATCCATTAACATAGCAGCAATGCTCAGAGACTCTGTCATAGTTGAACATGCTCCATATAAGCCAATAAAAGGTATGTTTATATCCCTTGCTGCAAAGCTTGAGGAACCAAGCTGATTTAACAAATCGCCTGCTAGTAGATAATCTATATCACGCTCAGTCAAGTTAGCCTTTTTTATAGCTTCCTTTATTGCTCTATGCAATATCCTGCTCTCGGCTTTTTCAAAGCTTTCTTCACCATCCATGTCATCGCTTAAAATGATATCATAATAATCTTTTAACGGTCCCTTTCCCTCCTTAGGACCTACTATACTAAAAGCAGTAATTATTTTAGGTTCACTTTTTAAAACTGCTGTTTGTCTTCCTAATTTTTTACACATACATATCACCCTCAAAAATTACTTTATTACATTTAGTGAAAATAATATATAATATATAATTCCCACAATAAAAGAAGAACTTATACCATATACCAAAACTGGTCCAGCAATAGTAAACATTTTAGCTCCCACTCCAAATATAAAACCCTCTTTTTTAAATTCTATAGCTGGTGATACAATAGAGTTTGCAAAACCAGTAATGGGAACAACTGTACCTGCTCCAGCAAAGTTTGCAATTTTATCATACACTCCAATTCCTGTAAGAAGAGCACCGAGAAAAACCATTATTATTGATGTCCAAGAAGCTGCTTCTATCTTTTCAACTCCAAGTGAGATAACAATGTTGTTTACTAATTGTCCAACGTCACAGATTAGCCCTCCTATGATAAAAGCATATATACAATTTTTAAAAGTATTTGTCTTTGGATGTTCCATCTTAGATATCTCTTTAAACTTCCTTTTAATATCCTCCTCTTGAATTGCCATAGCTTCCTCTCCTTTCTAAAAGCATTAATTCTATTTTATACAGTTATTCATTTTTTAATACTTTTCATTTCTATTTGCAAAAAGTCAAAGGATATATAGAACTATTGTCTATATACCCTTTATAATATCTTTACCTATCTTTAAGCTTTTCTTTCATTATCTTCAAAACCCTTTTTTCTATTCTGGATACTTGAACTTGGCTTATCCCCAGCATTTTAGCTACCTGAACCTGAGTTTTATCCTTAAAATATCTAAGTATAATAATCTGTCTGGACTTTGCATCTAAATTTCTTAAAGCATCCTTTAAAGCAAGTTTATCAATTAATTCATTATCTTCCTCATATTTTTCACTTAGCTTATCAATGAGAAGTACTGGTGACCCATCATCCTGATGAATAGTATCATATAAATATTGCAGACTACTGGAAGATTCTGAAGCTATGATAATATCTTCTGTACTTACACCAGAAAAACTTGAAAGCTCTTCAATTGTTGGCTCTCTATTAAGTTTCTTTGTAAGTATTTCCTTATCATAGTGTATTTTTTTCGCAGTAGTTTTTACACTTCTACTTACTTTTATAATACCATCATCACGTAAAAATCTTTTAATTTCACCCATAATCATAGGTACTGCATAAGTGGAAAATTTTACGTTATAGCTATTATCAAAATTGTTTACAGCTTTTACTAGACCCATGCTTCCTATTTGGAATATATCCTCATATTCATAACCTCTGTTTAAAAATTTCTTACTAATAACAGAAACCAAAGGCAAATTCATTTTTATGAGTCTCTCAAGAGCGTCTTTATTACCGCTACGTGCTAAATTAATAAGTTCAACATTATCATCATAGCTGTAGTCGTTATTTATTAGGAATTCTTCATTCATAAACTTCACCTAACTTAATGTTCTGAATATCTTTTTTAATTTTACTGTAGTACCACTACCTGGATTAGAGATTACTTCAAGAGAATCCATAAAGGTCTCCATGACAGTAAAACCCATTCCCGACCTTTCAAGATCTGGTCTTGAGGTATATAGTGGCTGCATTGCAAGTTCAACATTATCAATGCCTATTCCATGGTCTTTTATTACTACAGTTAGTTCATTACCCTTAAGCTCTGCTTCTATGGTTACCATACCTTCACCATTCTGATATCCATGAATTATAGCATTAGTAACAGCTTCTGATACTGCTGTTTTTACATCTGTTATCTCCTCTATAGTAGGATCTAATTGAGAAACAAAGGCAGCTACAGCAACTCTGGCAAAGCTTTCATTTTGCGATTTACTTAGAAATTCAATTTTTATAAAATTATCGTACATTATTCTCCCCCCATAACAACTATATATTACTCATGGCTTCTTCTAAGGTATCATAATTTTTAATAATCTTAAACATACCTGATAGCTCGAACACTCTCTTAATAGAGCTTTTAGTATTAACCACATATATTTTCCCTTGAAGAGCTATCATTTTTTTATAACGACCTATCACCACACCAATTCCAGAACTGTCCATGAAGCTTACTCCTGAAAAATCCAGTATAAGCTTGTTAATTCTCTCTCTGTCAAGCCTGTCATCAATCTTGGCTCGTACCTCTTCAGCACTATGATGATCTAGTTCCCCCATCATAGTAACTACTAAAATTGATTCACGACTATCAAACTTTAAATACATTTCAACCCCCCCATATATTAAACCAAAACAGTAAAAATTATATATATTCACTATTATTCTATATATTACATAATTTTCCTCTTTTATTATATCAATTTTTTATTATTATTGCCATAAATTAAATTTATATACTTGGCTAATAATTATTGATATAGATATTTCTTATTGTTATAACCTCATTACATTGTTATAATGTTTATGTTTAGATTATTAATATGATTGGAGGAACTGCTGATGAATATATGGGTCAAAGAAAATCAAATACAAGAAGCTGCAATGACCTATGAAATTAGTGAAACTCTAGTTTCAAAGAAAACAAAATATCAGGATTTAACTATCGTTGATAGTATTAGCTTTGGAAGGATGCTTTTATTAGATGGAATTGTGCAAACTACCATAAAAGATGAGTTCATCTATCATGAAATGATAACTCATATTCCTCTTTTTACCCATCCTAACCCCAAAAAGGTTCTAGTTATTGGTGGTGGAGACGGTGGCGCTATAAGAGAGATTTTAAAACATAAATCCGTGGAAAAGGCTGTACTTTGTGAAATCGACGAAGAAGTAATAAAAGAATGCAAGAATTATCTGCCAGAAATATGTTGTGAGCTTGATAATCCACGATGTGAGGTATTTATCGGAGATGGAATAAAATATGTTCATGAACACAAAAACGAATTTGATGTTATAATTGTTGACTCTACAGACCCCTTTGGAGCTGCAGAAGGTCTTTTTGGTGGAAGTTTCTATAAAGAAATATATAATGCACTCACAGAAGATGGAGTATTTATAGCTCAAACTGAGACACCTTATTATCTACCAGAAGTTGTACAAAAGGTAGTAAAAGACTCTAAAATGGCCTTCCCAATAACAAAGCTTTTTATGGCTGCTATTCCCACTTACCCTAGCGGATTTTGGAGTTTTACTATAGGTTCGAAAACTTATGACCCCGCAAAGGCTAACGTTGAAGGTAAACTTACTTTCCCAACCAAATATTATACTGAAAAATTACATAATGCATGTTTTGTTCTTCCTAAGTTTGTGGAAGATCTTATAAAATAAAAAGCCCTAAGGGCTTTTTATTTTATAAGTATTTTACCGCATCTTTTATCATTTTATCAGTGACATTAAAATAATCATAGATATCTTCCTCATTTATATTATGCTTTAGTAATTCAATAGGTATCTTAATCGTTCTCAGCCTACTAGGATAATACTCGTAAAGATTTCTTCCAAGTTTTTTTAGATTTAGCTTTATATATAAATCATATAATTTTGAATTTAGAAGAGTACATAAGCTATAGTACTTTATTTCCTCATTAATTAGAATTAAAGCATAGATGTCCGCACTGAAATACTCCTTACTGCTGAGTACAAAATTACTGCCGGTGCCTTTATATTGATAAATTATTTTTTCACAGTTGAAAATTTCTTCTTTTCTTGGCCATGTAATTTCATACCATTTTCGAACTCCTCGGATACATTCTCTTCTAGTTTCTAATTGCATCTTATATGTTGCTAAATGACTTTTAACATTGGGGTAATTGTCTATGTCTATTCTTTCATTGGTATATATAATATACTTTTTTTTATTGGGAGGCTTTCTTATGTCTTTCCCCTTTATCCAAGTTCTTAAAAGGTCTTTTTCAAGAACTTTATTCTTTATAGTTTCCTCATCTACAATAAAAGCCTTATCTAGACCTGTTATTATTCCCTGTGGAATTCTACATATATCCTCTAAGCTGTTAACACATGAATTCTCAACCTTCTGGTAAATTATTTTTTCCTCTTCATTAATAAGCAGCCACTTTGCATTGTTAAGAGTAATGCTGGATTGAGTGATGGTATTTATTTCTTTATTTTTTAACTTAAGATTGCTTATAAAGGTACTGCTGTCATCCTTAGTAGGTCTAATAAATTCAAAATCATATTTTACTGCCTTTTCTTTCTTTAGAAGGAGTATTACTGGGTCAATCCCAGCCATACTAAAGGGTCTTAAACCATAAAAATCAATAATTTTAAGTATTCTGCTTTGATCTATTAAGTACTTTCTAAGACCAACGCCATTTTGTCCTTCCATAAAGTATCTAGAAGTCACAAAACATATCTTTCCATCATCATTCACTACCTCTAATGCTCTTTTGAAAAAGCAATAGGATAAGTCTGCTTTATCCTTATAAACTGAACTATACCCTTTACTGAGCTCTTTTCTGTAATCCTTATCAATAGACTTTGGACCAACATATGGTGGATTACCAATAATATAATCATAGCTTTTACTCTCATCCTCCATGAGGAAATCACTACATTTAAAGTTTTTCTTTGGAGATATAATGCCACCTGATATATAATATAAATCTAATCTAAGCACCATTAGAGCTATTTCATCAATATCGCAGGCATATAGGTTATGCACTATTATATGAGTTTTTACTTTTTCAATATAGTTAGTATTAGTATCGTTATTTCTAATATTTCTAGGGCAATTTAATAAACGCTTTAATAAATATTTGTAAAGAGGAATTATTATTGCACCTGCCCCTGCACAGGGATCTAAAATAGTAAATGCAGATTGTAGATTTACTTCTGCACTATCAAGTAATTCATGAATTAATATTTCACTCAATTCTTCTGGTGTATATACCACACCAGCACTTTTTTGCCCTCTTAAAGTACTTTGATAGTAATATCCCATTAAGTCTTCTTTTTTAAGTCCTAGGGCACTTTTAAGGTTGCCTATGGCATCTAATATTAGGTCATCATAGTTTATATGCAATTTATTATGTATTTGTCTTATATTATGTACAAATTCATCCTTATTCACAAATTTCCTTCTCCTAATAAAAATTTAGTATAAAGGCCTTAAGAACACTTAATTATGTCCTTAAGGCCTTTGCCTGCTATAAGGATTTATAAACCTTTTGAAGAATTAAATCCCTTTTTTGTCTTCCGTCATTCACCAATATTTCACAACGATTCCTTACCTCTTCTTTATAGTTTTCGTCATCAATACTGGTTAGGTTTATTCTAACATTCAATACAGCACCTTCTATAGAAGCTTGAAGCATTAGTGCAGACACCCCTGCATCAGATATTGCATTTGGGTTGCCATATTGTGCTGCTAATTCTATATGCTTATAAAGCTCATAGGCCTTATTTGCAAGCTCAAAGGGCACCTGTAGTGACTTTAAATAACCTTCCTTAATTTTGCCTTTTCTAAGAGCTATTTCTTCCTCAGTACCTTTTGGTAATTTAAAAGCTTCCATCAGTGAAAGAAATTCAGCGGTATCCTTTTCCATTATTGCTAGATAATCACTACTATAAGTCAAAGCGCACTTTAAGGATTCATCTATTTTGCTTTGCACTTCCTTACTATATTCATTATATATTTTTTTACCGACAGTTAAATTAAAAACCATAGAATTTAATGCAGCGGCTATGGAAGCAGAAAGTGCAGCTACACTACCCCCTCCTGGAGCTGGAGAATTAGATGCTAATTCACTTATGAACTCATTAACTTTTAGTTCCTGTAACATAAATATTAACCCTCCTATTCCCAAATTCTCTTCTCTAGTATTTGATCCATAGAAAAATTCTCGATTTGTAGATAGTATTCAGCAGTATCAATAAGTGCTTTCATAGGTAAAAGACCAATTACTTCGCTTCCCACTACAGGAACTCCATAGCGTTTAGCTTCCATTTTAACCATTTCAAAAGCCCTATAAACCGCAGTTTTTTCATAGTTTACAAGATTCATTGATACCTGAGCTTGATTTCTCTCCTCAAGCATTACTCCCATTGCCTTTACAAATCTTAATCCGCCACCAATATGTCTTACATTTTTTGCAATTTTGTTTGCAATTTCCACGTCTGAGGTGCCTAAATTAACATTAAAGGCAACTAATGGAACTCTAGCCCCTATAGCAACACAGCCTGTTTTAGCATTCATGCTTTGAGGACCATAATCTGGCTTCCAATCAGCTTGGTTAATCTTTTCAAAGAAGCCTTCGTACTCTCCCTTTCTCACAACTGCTAGGTTCTGTCTTGAAGCAGAAGTGGCTGCATCTTCATATAGATAAACTGGTACATGGTATGTTTCTCCAATTGCCTTTCCAACCCTATTTGCTAGAGTTATACACTCTTCCATAGTAACCTTACTTATTGGCACAAAAGGAACTACATCAAGTGCTCCCATTCTTGGGTGCTCTCCTTTATGTTGTGCCATATCTATAGTACTATAAACAACCTCCGCCATTTTCAATATGGCTTTCTCAACACAGTCAATTTCTCCAATGAAGGTAACTACAGTTCTATTGTGGTCTTTATCTGAGGAGTAATCTAAGAGCTTAACCCCCTCTGAAGACCTAATGGAATCCATTATTTTTTCAACCTTTGCCTTGTCTCTTCCCTCACTGAAATTAGGTATACATTCTACAATCCTATTCATAAGCTTTCCTCCAAATATTTAATATTTTTCTATTATAGTTTTACCGGTGTAACAGCCTCTACAGCTTTTAATATTTCACCATTTTCTAATAACTCAGTTACCTTGTCAAGCACTTCGTACATTACTATATCTTCCTCAATAAATGAAACTCTATTACGAACTACCTTATAAGCTTCCTTTGTTCCCACACCAAGATTAAAGTTTTCCCTAAAATCTATCGCTTGACAAGCTGCTAATATCTCTGTTGAAACTACTCTTATAGCATTGTTTAATATTTCTCTACTCTTTCTTGCAGCAATTGTTCCCATACTAACGTGATCCTCTTGGTTTGCAGAAGAAGGTATAGAATCTACAGAAGCAGGATGAGCCAATATCTTGTTTTCAGATACTAGGGCTGCTGCAGCATACTGCGTAATCATAAATCCCGAATTAAGTCCACCCTTCTTTACTAAAAATGGTGGTAAATCATTTAACTGATAATTGATTAGTCTTTCCAATCTTCTTTCAGATATGTTCGCAAGCTCAGAGATAGCAATGCCTAAAAAATCAAAGCTTATAGCCATAGGTTGACCATGGAAATTACCACCTGAAAGTATGGTGTTTTCATCCAAAATAATTGGATTATCTGTAACAGCATTCATCTCTATCTCAACTTTTTCTTTTACATAGTTCACAGCATCTTTACTTGCACCATGTACTTGTGGTACACATCTTAGTGTATATGCATCTTGAACCCTAAGCTCTCCTTGAGATGTAACTAAGGTACTATTCTCTAAAAGCTTTAATAAATTTTCTGCAGTGTCAATTTGACCCTTATGAGGTCTTACTGCATGTAGCCCTGGGTTAAAGGCATCAGTGATACCTCTTAAAGCTTCAATGGTTAGTGCAGAGGCTATGTCACATACTTTTACGAAGTTTATGCTGTCATATATGGCTAAAGCACCTACTGCAGTCATAACCTGAGTACCATTAATTAAAGCCAGACCTTCTTTGGCTGTAAGCTCAATAGTATCCACTCCCGCTTTCTTCATAGCTTCTTTACCATGTAATATTTCCCCATTAAATTCTGCTAATCCTTCCCCCAGCATAGGCAGAACCATATGTGAAAGTGGAGCAAGATCTCCTGATGCGCCCAATGATCCCTTCTCAGGTATCACTGGGTGCACCTTTTTATTTATCATTTGTAAAAGGCATTCTAGGGTTTTAGGGGATATTCCTGAAAAACCCTTTGACAATGCATTTGCTCTAAGTACCATTATGGCTCTTACCACATCTCTAGGAAGTGGATTACCAGTACCACAGGCATGTGACATTATTAGATTTTTTTGAAGGGTTTTGCAGTCTTCATTGGTTATGACTACGTCAGAAAACTTTCCAAAGCCAGTGGTTATACCATAAATAACCTTACTGTCCTTCACAATTTTATCTACAATGTCTCTGGATTTTTGCACCTTTACAACAGCTTCCTCAGTTAACTGAATAGGATAATCATCGCGACAAATTTTTACGAGATTTTCAAGAGTTAAGTTTTCTCCGTCTATATGGATTATTTCCATGTTATCACCTCTAAAATTATGATTGATTTCTTACTATGTTATATTCTTTCTTTGTTTTAAATACCCTTCTAAAAATACCTAATTAAGTTTTCTGAATATATTTAATTTACTAATGCTTTAACAGGATAAATCATCCTTCTTTTTTGGTATACCTTGTGAGTATAATTATGGAAGAAAGAATTAATAAGCTTCCTAAAGCAGTAGATATACTAATAGCTTCTTTTAGTATTATCCAACCCAAAACCAGGGACACAATAGGCTCAAGTGTACTCAAAATAGAAGCATTGGATGGTCCTATTAATCTTACTCCCTCTAAAAATGCCATAAGAGCTACTACTGTGGAAATAAAAGCCAGTAACATAATACATACTATACCATAAAAACTAATGCTTAATGTAATACTTGAGTTTTTTAAACCAAGCAACAGCATGGTAGCGCTGGCAGAAATAGATAAATAAAAGGTCATTACATAACTGTTCACTTGTTTTAGCTTACCACTAGAAGCACCTAATACATATATGGAGTAAAAAATTGCTGACATCAAGGCAAAAGAAATCCCCTTAAAACTAAAGACTTCTTTTCCCACCCCAATTAAAACATACACCCCTAAAACTGATAGACTCAAAGCTATTATCTTTTGTAAATATATTTTTTCCTTATAGATAAAAGTAGAAAAAAAAGTTACTATTATTGGGTACGTATACATTATCATCGTTGCCAGTCCCACAGAGATGTAATTATATGAAACGAATAAAAACCCTGATGTCGCCGAATAACCAAAGACACCAAGTAATATAATCCATAAAAAAGTTGTCTTATCTAACTTTAAGGAAATACCCTTCTTAAGCAGATAATACAGAAGCATAATAGACGCAAATAAGAACCTCAAAAATAAGACACTATATGGATTAGCACCTTGACTATAGGCCAGCTTTGCTAAAATTGGCATTATTCCAAAGGAAACTGAAGCCAATACTATATATAGTAGACCTTTTATATTTTTCATAAACTCCCCCCTTTTATCTAATTAAATTTTATCACTAGTAATATATAATTAAAAGAACTACCAATTAGGTAGTTCTCATTTTATAATTTTAGAAACTTACAATAATTATAATCTGTTTAAATAATCTTCTAATGCTTCTTCCCAAGGCCTTGTAATATCTCCTATGGTATTTTCCAGCATATAATTTCTAAGCACAGAGTACTTTGGTCTCTTAGCTGGTCTTGGATATTCTTCAGTACTACAAGGAACCACTTTTACTTCAATATTCTTAAGCTCAAATATTTTTTGTGCAAAATCATACCAAGAGCACTGACCTTTGCAAGTACAATGAAATGTCCCGTAATCCTTTGATTTGATGAGTGCAATAATAACCTTAGCTAAATCAAAAGTTGAAGTTGGAGTACCAATCTGATCACTAACAACCTTAAGTGTGGAATTTTTTAGACTTAATGCAAGCATTGTCTTTACAAAATTATTGCCATCACCATATAACCACGCAGTTCTTATTATATAATGCTTTGGGTTAAATTCCTTTACTAATTCTTCTCCTATAAGCTTGGTTTTTCCATATACAGTTTGAGGATTAGTAACTTCAAACTCAGTAAGAGGCTTGTTTATATCTCCTGGGAACACATAATCAGTGGATATGTGAACCATTTCTGCTCCAATTGCATATGCAGCTTGAGCAAGATTTTTAGGCCCAAGTGCATTTATTAAAAACGCTTTATCTTCTTCCTCCTCACATTTATCCACTTGAGTGTGAGCAGCACAATTTACAATAACATGAGGCTTGAATTTATTCACATATTCATACACCTGTGAAGAACTTGTAATATCTAGGGTGTCAACATCAGTTAGTATTAGCTCATAATCTTCTCTTTCCATCTGCTTAATCAATTCTCTTCCAAGTTGTCCTTTAGCTCCAGTAATAAGTACTTTCATTTAAACCACCTCATTATTTCTATAAAATTTCAATTTAATTTAACCAGCTTTATTTTGTGATTTTATTACTTTAAATAAAAAACGTGGTATTTTACCTAATCTCTTAACTCTACATGGTTCTTTTACAATTCTATATAACCATTCAATTCCCAAGTTAATCATCCATTTTGGCGCTCGATTTAATTTTCCTGCATATATGTCAAAGCTTCCTCCTACTCCCATAAATATGCTACAATTTATGCTTTCCATATACTTTACAATGAAGCTTTCTTGCCTAGGGGCTCCCATCGCCACAAATAATGCAAAAGGCTTTTTATTTTGTATATCAGTGATAATATCTTCACAGGAATTTAAATCAAAATATCCATTGTGAAAACCAACTATCTTCAAACCACTATAGCTTTTCCTTATGGAATCCACACATTTTAATAATACACTTTCTTCTGAGCCTAAAAGATATACAGACTTATCATTGCTTCTGCAATAATCAAGAAGGGAAGACATTACTTCAATTCCTGCAAGTTTTTCCTTAATAGGACAGCGTACTACCTTTGAAGCTAATATAGTTCCTATTCCATCTGGTATTATTACCGCTTGTTCTGAAGTGAAATTAGTGTATAACCTATTGTCCTCCAATCCACTATACAAAACTTCAGGATTACCTGAAACTATGTGTATCTTATCCTTACTTAAAATATAGCTAATAAGCTCTTCCTTTGTTCCATTAAAAATCTTATATCCTAACACTTCTGAAAACATAGTCTTCCTCCGTTTGTGACCCTAATCATAAATTTTAGAGGTTTTGTCTACCATATTCTTTAAGGAATATTCCCTGCTGCAGTATTCATAAGCATCTGTAGCCATTTTAATATATTTTTCACGATTTTCATAAGCATCAGACATAGCAACCTTAAGTGCATCCTCGTCTTTAACTGGAACAATTACACCATCCTTGCCATGCTCTAAAATTTCTGGAACGGCTCCAACCTTGGTGGTAATTATGGGTATCTTTTTACTTATAGCCTCCAAAAGTACAAAGGGAAATCCCTCCTTTACTGATGAAAGCACAAAGATATCCATAGCTTGTATAATAGATTCTGCATCCTCTCTATAACCGGTAAAATAAACATGGTCTAATCTCTTAGACAGTTCTTCCATTTCGCCTCTTAGTCTTCCATCTCCTACTAAAATAAGTCCTATATCGTCTTTCTCCAAAGACAACCTTTTATATGCATCAATTAGATACTTGTGGCCCTTGGTTTCATAAAAATTAGCTACAGAACCGTACAAATATAATTTTTCAGGTATGTTAAGTTCTTCCCTTATGGAAGATTTATGAGTTAATTCTTTAGTAAAGTCAATACCATTAGGGATATATACCCTGTTTTTTTTCGAGTTGATATGATACCTTTTAGCGCAGCTTAAATCTAAAGGTGAAACGCATATAAGGTAATGTGATATTCTGGCACAAAACCATTCCGCAGCTACATAAATAGCTTTTTTTACAGCTGACATGGGTTCATTAAACACAAAGCCGTGAGCTGTATATATTATGTTGTCAACTCCTGCAGTCCATGCTGCAATTCTTCCTAGTATGCCAGCCTTTGAACTGTGGCAATGTACTATATCATATTTTTTCTGTTTAAATTCTCTTTTAAGAAACCTATAGGCTTTATAATCTGCTTTTGGGTTAATTTCTCTTACAAGTGAAGGTACTTCTACATGCTTTATTCCTTCTACTTTTAAAGCATCAACAAGTTTTCCTCCTCCTGAGGAGTAAACAGTAAAATCATATTTTCCTTTTAGAGCGCTAACAAGTAGAAGTAAATTCTTTTGAGCTCCTCCCATTTCAGCTTGGGTTATGACTAATGCAGCTTTTTTCATCGTTCTACATCCTTTAAAATAAATTATCTTTATCAATAGTAATTTCAAGGTTTAATTTTTTAATAAGCTCCCTTAAGGTAATCTCATCCTTTACTCCTGAAGAACTTTCCTTCATAAACATTATCTTAATGGTTTCAAGAATAAGTTTTAGGTCCAGCCATATAGAGTAACGCTTAATATACACTATATCATATCTTGCCTTATCTTCAGGGGTAGTTGTATATTTACCCATTATTTGAGCTAATCCCGTAAGCCCTGCCTTCACTAATGTTCTGTATTTAAAATTAGGTATGGTTTTATTGAATTGTTCAATAAAATATGGTCTTTCAGGCCTAGGTCCTACGATACTCATATCTCCCATAAGAACATTAAATAGTTGAGGTAGTTCATCTATCCTTGTAGCTCTTATATACCTGCCTATCCTTGTAATTCTAGGATCATCTTCTCCTGCTAAAACTGGTCCTGTCATTTTTTCAGCATTTATTACCATGGTTCTGAATTTTATTACATTAAATAACTTTCCACCTAGGGTGACTCTTTCTTGAGTAAAAAACACATTTGCCCTATCTTCGAGCTTTATTAATACTGCTGTTACAAGCATTATTGGAGATGCTATAATTATCCCTAAAAGAGAAAATAACAAATCAATAAATCTTTTTGCTATGGCAGCCTCCATAGTTAACCCCAATTTTTGCACTTTTAACATTGGAATATCGTCCGCTCGGCTGAGCTTTGAGTTTATCAAGGAGAGTTCATAAATATCCGGTACTATGTAGATACTTTTTCTTTCCATTAATGCTCTATCTATAATATATTTCTTTAGTTCTAAATTCACGTCACCACAGATAAAAACTACCTCTATTTCATTTAAATACTCATCTAGATATGTAGTTTCACTATTGCACACATATTTAATTCTATATAAATCCCTCTGTTTTATTAATATTTTCTTTGTTACATATTCTAGTGTGTCATTACCAATAATAAGGCAATCCTTTACCCCATGAGAGCGGCGTATTAATCTCCAGACTATAATTCTCCATAGAGTTAATAGAATAAATTGAATTACAGTACTTATTAGTAATACACTTCTAGGATAAGAAAATCCCCTTGCAAAAAAGGTTATAAATGCAGTAGTTATCATTAAACAAAGCACAGTTAAAAATAGAGAGTATATAGTTTCTCCCAAACTTAGCTTTAAAACGTCATTTAAAGAAAACACAAACATATATACCAAATATGCCAATACTATAAAAGGCATAATAGCTAGAGCAGGCTCATAATTAAATTTAGGAGGTTCAAAATCAAACTTTAGTAGAAAAGCTAAATAAATCCCCAAAAGAACCAAAATAATATCTATAAAATAGACAGTTATTTTATTTATTTCTGTCACGATTTCCCTCTTCTTCATGTTACTCCTCCATAAATCCAAAACTAATAATTAATACCTTATATTATTCTACACTCCGCCTATAACTTAGTCAAATACATAACTAATCCTGAATGGCAATAAAATAGCTTACAGAAGTTCCTATAATTTTAAATACAGTGGCACTCCTATAAGCTATTAATACATCAATTATATTTCATTCCTTGCTATTAAATAAAGATTATTTGTTGATAAGCTTAGTATATAGCTTCTTGTAACTGTCACTATTTGTTAATTGTGATAGATAGGATATAAATTGAGTGTTTAAATCCCCTCTTTTAAGTGCAAACTCTACGGTAGCTTCTAAAAAGCCTAATTTATCTCCTACATCGTATCGTCGTCCTTCAAAATTATATGCATACATAGCTTCCTTAGCAATTAAAGTTCTAAGTGCATCAGTAAGTTGAATTTCTCCACCCTTTCCAGGTTTTGTATTCTCAAGTATATCAAAGATTTGTGGAGTTATTATATATCTTCCTAATATAGCTACATTTGATGGAGCTTCCTCCAATTTAGGCTTTTCTACTAAATCATTTACTTGATATACTCTTTCATTTAGACATATTCCATTAACAATGCCATATTTACTTACATTTTCTCTTGGAACTTCTTGTACCCCTAAAATTGTAGCCCTATACTCATTATAACAATTTATTAACTGTTTTAAACATGGTGTAGAACTATCTACTACATCGTCTCCTAACATTACGGCAAAGGGTTCATTACCCACAAAGGTTTTAGCACAGCCAATTGCATGTCCTAAACCCTTAGCTTCCTTTTGTCTTACATAGTATATATTTGCAATGTTTGAAATGTCCTTTACTATACTTAGAAGCTCATTTTTATTATGCTCCTCCAATTCCTTTTCTAATTCAACAGACTTGTCAAAATGATCCTCTATGGATTTCTTATTTCTTCCCGTAATTATGAGAATTTCTTCAATGCCAGATGCTACTGCTTCTTCAATTATGTATTGAATTGTTGGTTTATCAACTATAGGAAGCATTTCCTTTGGCTGTGCTTTTGTAGCTGGTAAAAAACGTGTTCCTAACCCTGCTGCTGGTATAACTGCTTTTTTAACTTTCATTGACCTTCCTCCTAAACATAAATAAATAATTATTTAGTATCTGATTTCTGGGACATAATCCCTTTAATTTCTTTCTCTAATGAAATTACTATTTCATCTTCTGGAGCGAGTTTTTTCGCTAAGTCCAGGTTGTTCTTAGCTTCTAAAATATTACCCTGATTAAGCAGACACATAATAATGTTTGTGCATATCTCCACTGACCTAGAGGCTTTAAAGGCACTCTTTAAATAATAAAGAGCAGAATCAAAATCACCAATACATGCATAATTAATTCCTAACTCATTTACTACATCCACAAGCTCAGGATCTAGATTCAACGCTTCATTAAGATAATAAATAGCCTTTTGATAAAGCCCTAGGTTTCTATATGCCACTCCAATATAATATAGAATTTTAACTCCAGGATTTTTTTCTAATAATTCAAGAAGATATGTTAGCGCTGTTTTAGGGTCCTCCTGTAGATTTTCTAGAGCTTTGTGGAGTTTAAAATCATATCCTATGGAATTATATATCTCATTTTCTTCATCACTTAGCTCATTTCTTCTATTACTATAGATATTTATAGAATTAAATGCTCTTTCATAGTCCCCTTCTTCTTGGCATATTATTGCCTCATAAAGAAAGGTGATAGCATAATCCTTCTCAACTTTTAATTCTTCTATAATTTGTTTTTCTTCTTGAAGAAAAATAGAATTTGCTACTCTGAGTTCCTCTAGCAGCAGGAAAAGTCTAAGGAAGTTCTCCTCTGTACTTTCAACCTTGCTTATACCCCTTAGTATATAATAAGCTTCTTCAATATTTTTCTCCTCCAGCAACCTATAAATTTTGCCTTTTAGGTGTTTTAAAAACTTATTGTCTCCTTGAAGAATTTTTATATAGTCATTTTCATATTTGAAATTATCATCTAGTCCTAAAACATAGCTCATTCCTTCTAATAGTATAGCTACTGGTATTGAATCAAGATTTTGACCTGCCTTTATCATTTCTTCCATGGAATTAAAGTGAAGAGGCAAATCCATATCCTCTAAAAATTTTGTTTTAAAAATTTTGTTTAAAGTAGGAGCTTTCACAGTAATAAACAGAGTATGAGATAATTTTTGATTTTTATAAATTTTTATATTCATTCTAAACCTCTATATACTGCAGGCTTCATTAATAATCTCCATAATGTCCTTGGAGAACTTATCCATTTTCTGCTCTGCTTTATGTGATGTAGAATCCCATACTGAAAGATAAACCTTCATTTTAGGCTCTGTTCCAGATGGCCTAACTACAAACCATGATTCATCCTCCAGTACAAATTTAAGCACATTTGACTTTGGAAGATCAATATACCTCTCCTCAATAGTCAATAGGTTCTTCTCGAGGCTCAATTTGTAATCAAGTTTCTTAACTATTTTACTATCTCCCACTTCTAAAGTCATGGAGTGTCTTAAGTACTCCATAATGCCTTGGATTTTTTCTGCCCCAAGCTTACCCTCAAGCTCCATGGAAATTAAATTTTCTTTGTAATATCCATAGCTTTCATAGAGTTCATTTAATGCATCATAAAGATTCATACCTCTAAGCTTATAGTACAATGCCATTTCACTAATAAGCAGGGAAGCGCTTACTGCATCCTTGTCTCTTACAAAGTCTCCTGCAAGATAACCATAGCTTTCTTCAAAACCAAATAGATATTTATAAGAGTTATCTTCATTGAATTCCTTTATCTTTTCACCTATGTATTTAAACCCTGTAAGCACATTGATTAAGCTAACGTTATAGTCATCAGTAATCTTTTTTACCATGTCTGTCGTAACTATAGTTTTTATAACTGCTGCATTATCAGGTAAAATATCCTGCTCCTTTAATGAACTGAGGATATAATTAGTAATAAGTACTCCTGTTTGATTGCCTGTTAATATTTTATAATCACCACAGCTATCCTTAACTACTACCCCAATCCTATCACAATCTGGATCAGTACCAAAAATTATGTCTGGTTCACTGTCTTTTGCCAGGTTCAATGCAATGCTAAACACTCTAGAATCCTCAGGATTTGGATAGGTGGCAGTAGGAAAATTTCCATTAGGCCCTTCCTGTTCCTTCACCACTTGAACCCTTGAAAATCCAAGCTCTTGTAATATCCTTCTCACTGGTATGTTGCCTGACCCGTGAATTGGAGTATAAATAATACTTAGCTCTGAGGCATGGTTTTTTATCATATCTTTTCTAATTGCTAATGACTTTACTAATTCATAATAATCATTATCAATAGATTCAGTGATAATATGAATCTTATTATCTCCTTCTTCAGAAAACTTAACTTTTGAAAAATCATCTATGTTCTCAATGCAGTTATATATTTCTTTTGCAACTTTATCTGTAATTTGTCCACCATCGCAGCCATATACCTTGTAACCATTATATTCCTTGGGGTTATGGGAAGCTGTAATTACTATGCCTGCCTTACAGCTAAGCCTCCTTACTCCAAAGGAAATCATTGGAGTTGGACGTAAGGAAGGATATAATTCTACCTCTATACCATTAGCAGATAATACCCTTGCGGAAATTTCAGAAAATTCCTTCGACATGTTCCTAGAATCATAACCTATGCAAACCCTTACTACTTCATTTTTGTAGGTTAGATTTAAGTAATCAGCAAGCCCTTGAGTAGCCTTTGAAACAGTATAAATGTTCATTCTATTAGTACCAGCACCAATTTTCCCACGCAGTCCACCTGTGCCGAACTCTAGTTCTTTATAAAATCTATCCTCTACTTCCTTTTCATCTTTTATCTCTTTGATTTCATTTTTGATCTCTTGAGAAATATATGGTGAGTTAAGCCACCTGTCTAATTGCTCTGTATAGCTCATGCTATTCCTCCTCACATTTTACTAATTCCATTACCATTATACTATAATTTAAAAAATCCAACTACTTTTAACTACACCAATATAAATATTATGTATAATTTCCTCTCAAATAAAAAAGCCGGTGGTTAACCGGCATTATAACTAAACATTTTCTGTTTTGCTTGCTGTATTAATCTCTACTATCATAGGACTACTTTCAACTGGTTCTATTTCTCTTGTATTTCCTAATGAAACTGATGCTATTACTGTACTTAAATCATCTATAACAGAGATTTCCCTTGAGAATTCTATATCCCTCAATTTGATAACAGAACCTAGCTCTAATTGAGCTACATTAATATCAATATGCCTTGGTAGGCTTTCTGGCTTACATTGAAGCTTTATACTATTTTTTTCCTTCTGAAGTATTATACCTTTCTTTGTAATACTTTCTTCTCCCATAAAAAAGATAGGAACTTCTGTGCTTATTATCTTAGCTTCACTGGTGTCTTCCATGTCTATATGCATTATCTTATGGTTTACTGGATCCCGCTGTACTTCCTTTAGAAGACCAGAATAATTTTTCCCATCAATCTCTATATTCATCAGTCCATGTTCACCATTTTTATGTATTCCCTTACTAAGTTCCATTTCTCCTATTTCAAAGAGAATATTACTCATATTTCTACCATACAATACACCTGGAACCTTTCCTTCTCTTCTAAGTTTTCTGCTATCGTGAATAGCTTTTTTATTTCTAGGCATAGCTTTAATATTTTCCATAATTATCCCTCCTACCTGTTATATTATTGCCAACACCATGATTATTTATACAGGGTAGAGGGAAAGCAGTAGTAATAAATGTGTAATTACAGCAATATCCCTATGAATTTGTAATTTATTTATATTAATTTACATTTTTTATAAATATTCATTGCTATAAATAATTATTACTGGAAACTATTTTTATTTTATTATTGCATTTACATATCATATAACTTATAATTATATTGTTTTTAACGAAAGTCCTTGTAATGCTTGAAACACAAGCATTATTAATATACAATTTTTGAAAGAAGGTGCTATATTAAGGTGTACAGATTAGATCAAGATGAAACTCCACTATTTGATGCTTTAATGGAATACGTAAATAGACAAACTATTCCTTTTCATGTGCCTGGTCACAAAAAAGGTGTAGGTATAGACCCAGAGTTTAAGGCTTTTATTGGTGAAAATCCATTTAAAATAGATGTAACAGTCTTTAAACTGGTTGATAGCCTTCACCACCCAACTGGTCCTATTAAAAAAGCACAAGAATTAGCAGCTGATGCATATGGTTCAGATGCCAGCTTTTTCTCCATTCATGGTACCTCCGGTGCTATACAGGCAATGATACTTTCTGTTGTAACAGATGGTGATAAGATAATAATACCTAGGAATGTTCATAAGTCTATAACTGCTGGTATTATATTAAGTGGTGCCATACCCGTATATATGCAGCCTGAATTGGATAAACAAGTAGGAATAGCTCACGGAGTTTCTCCTAAAACTGTAGAAGAAACCTTAAAACAGCACCCAGATGCAAAGGCAGTATTAATTATCAACCCTACTTATTATGGAGTTGCTACAGACATAAAGACTATAGCAGAAATAGTGCACAGTTACGATATTCCTTTAATAGTAGATGAAGCTCATGGCCCACATTTAGGTTTTAACGATAAGCTACCTATATCTGCAATGGAAGCTGGTGCTGATATATGTTCTCAAAGTACTCATAAGATTATTGGAGCTATGACTCAAGGTTCTTTACTTCAAGTAAGAGAAGGCAGAATAGACGTACCCAAAGTTCAACAGGTATTAAATATCCTTCAAACTACTTCTCCTTCTTATATATTGATGGCTTCTTTAGATTGTGCTAGAAGACAAATTGCTCTCCATGGTGAGGAGCTCCTAGATAAGACTATAGCACTGGCTAATTATGCAAGGAAAGAGATAAATGAAATACCGGGTTTTTATTGTTTTGGTGAAGAGGTACTAGGAAAAGAAGGCTGTTTTGCCTTTGACCCAACAAAGATTACAATTAACTGTAGAGAACTAGGAATTACCGGCTTTGATTTGGATATGATATTATCTAATAAGTATCACATCCAGATGGAACTTTCAGATCTTTATAATGTACTTGCAGTTGGCTCATTTGGAGATACTATTGAAACCATCAATGCCCTTTTAGAAGCTCTAAGGGAAATAAGCAGCGATTATTATGGAAAAGGTCATAAAAAGTCTGATTTTATTGACATACCTGATATTCCTGAACAAATTCAAATACCTAGAGAAGCCTTTACCAGTGCTAAGACATCTATACTTTTAAATAAGAGTATAGGTATGATTAGTGGTGAATTTTTAATGGCTTATCCTCCAGGTATTCCAATCCTTTGCCCTGGAGAACGTATTACTAAAGAAATTGTTCAATATGTGCAGAGATTAAAGGATACAGGACTCTACGTTCAGGGAACTGAGGATCCAAAAGTGGAATATATAAAAGTTGTTAAAGAAGAAGATGCAGTATATATAAATGTTGAATAAAACAAAAGAGTGGAAATTAAATCCACTCTTTTTGTTTTAGCCTTCTAATAAGAAAGCATAATATGCTCTTGTAGTTTCATAGATATCAGCTTTGCTTGCTATTTCCCATGGAGCATGCATATTCTGTAATGCCACACCACAGTCTATAACCTCCATACCATATTCTGCAAGGATGTATGCTATGGTTCCACCGCCGCCTTGATCTACCTTTCCAAGCTCTGCAGTTTGCCAACTTACATTATGTTTTTCCATAATGCTTCTAAGCTCTGCTATATATTCAGGGTTAGCATCGTTACATCCACCCTTACCTCTAGCACCAGTATATTTATTAAATACTATGCCCTTACCAAAGTAAGCTGTATTCTTTCTTTCCATAACAGAAGGATAGTTTGGATCATAAGCTGCACTTACATCTGAGGATAACATTTTTGAATTTGCTAAGCATCTTCTTAAGCTTAAATCACTATACTTACCTGTTAAATTGATTATTTCAGCTACTACATTCTCAAAGAATTTTGAATGCATACCAGTAGCACCAATGCTTCCAACCTCTTCCTTGTCCACAAATAAAGCTACACAGGTTTTGTCAGTAGATTTTAGCATTGAAATGGCTTCATATGAAGTATATGCACAAACTCTATCATCATGACCGTAAGCCATAACCATGCTCTTATCTAAACCATAATCTCTTGCATTTCCAGCTGGCACTATTTCTAACTCTGCTGACACAAAGTCCTCTTCAACCATACCATATTTTTCGTTAAGGATTCTTAGGATATGCTGCTTTACTCTATCCTTTGCCTCTTTATCTTCTATTGGCATGGAACCAACCAGTAAGTTCAGATCTTCTCCCTCGATACCCTTGTCCAGTTTTTTCTGCATCTGGTCTGCAGATAAATGGATTAGTAAGTCTGATATACCAATAACCGGTTCTGTCTCCTCTTCTCCTATTACCACATCTATTAAGCTTCCGTCTTTCTTAGCAATAACACCATGTATTGCAAGTGGTATAGTTACCCACTGGTATTTTTTAATTCCACCATAGTAGTGAGTCTCCATCATTGCTAAGTCAGTATCTTCATATAGTGGGTTTTGTTTTAAATCAAGACGTGGTGAGTCTACATGAGCTCCCAAAATCTTTAGTCCCTTTTCCATTGGTTCTTTTCCTATTAGGAACATAGCTAGAGTCTTACCTTTGTTGTTAGCGTATACTTTGTCTCCAGCCTTAAGAGTTTTTCCATCTCTAATAATATCTTCTAGATTTTTATACCCTTCTTTTTCTGCTAAAGCTATGAATTCGTTTACGCATTCCCTCTCAGTTTTACACTTAGACATAAAACTCTTATATCTTTCACTAAGGGAAAAAACCTTTTCAACTTCTTCCTTGTTATATTTGTCCCAAGCATATTCATATTTCTTGGTCAAATCAGGTGTCTGAGTTTTTTTCTCTTTCTTTACTGCCATAACTAGCCCTCCTATAATCAAATATACAAATACATTTTACTTCAAATATTCAAAAAATACAAATTAATTCACAACCACTTCTTCTTATTAAACAAAAGTATTAACAATAAACTTATAGCTAGCATTATGCCAAGTACATAATAATACCCGTAGTCCCAATCCACAAAGGGTATGTGCTTTACATTCATACCATACATACTGCTTATTAGATTTAAAGGTAGGAATATGGTTGCAATAACTGTAAATATCTTTAATAGACCGTTAGTTTTATTTGCTATTTCAGACTCAAAGGCCTCTCTAACTAGAGCAAGATCCTGTACCAGGCTTTCTAAAGCTAGCATCAGTTTTTCAATTTTTTGGGTAATACTTATAAAGTATATTAGATTATCTGAATCAATTATTGAGTTATCATTATTCACTAAGCTTTCTCCAATATACATAAGCGGGCTTAAATATTTTCGCACCTTATAGACCTGACGTCTTAGGTGTATTAACTCTATAATTTGTTCTTCCTTAGGAGCTTTTAAAATACTTATCTCTATCTTGTCTGCCTCAGCTTCTAACTGAGAAATAACATGATAATTGCTTATAATAACCCTATCTAGTAAATAATAAAAAAAGATGGATGGTACGGGTTTCTCTTTAATAATGAAACAATTCTTTGAGTTATAAATATCCTCCAACAGTTCTTCAAGTATTTTAAAGTCTTCCTTGTATACTGTTATTATATAATCTTTGCTTATAAAAACATTTAATTCTTTGGGAACAACATAATCTTCTTCAAAAGATAAAACGTTTAAAACTAGAAAGGTATATCCATAAAAAAAATTAATCTTTGAAGGCTGTTTATAGTCTTCGCATTCTCTTAAGCACTCTTCATCTAACACCATAAATGTCTTTAAGCTATTAAGCTCAGATACATGTAAACTAAACCAGTAGTTTGACTTTCCAAACTCCCATTCTTCTGAGACATCTTTAAAATTATTCCTTAAGTCATATACCTGCATATCTGATTCCTTTCAGAAACGTATTCAGATATTATTTTTCACCTTATGTTTAGTTTATTATTCATGCTGTCGGTTTTCTCCTAGCATTCGATTGTTTATAGTATCCACAGGAGTAGTTTTAGAAACTAAACTATACCTAAAGTTCACTGCAGCAGCCTCAATTATAACTGCTAAGTTTCTTCCTGGTCTTATAGGAAGAGTAACTTTCTTTACAGGGACATTTAGTATTTCCATATATTCCGTATCTATCCCTAATCGATCATAATCATCCTCTGCATTCCAGTGTTTTAATGCTATTACCATATGTATTGTCTTTTCATTTAACACAGAGCTTAGTCCATAAAGAGCTGGGACATCAATAATTCCAAGCCCCCGTACCTCCATCATTCCCTGAGTTATAAAGGGTGCCTTTCCCTTCAATATCCCTTCTACCTCTTTTATCTCCACAGAATCATCAGCCACAAGACGATGTCCACGTTTAATTAGTTCAAGGGCTGTCTCGCTCTTACCTATACCACTCTCCCCTGTTATAAGAATTCCTATACCATAAACATCTACCAATACTCCATGTAATCTCGTCTCATCTGCCAATTTATCATCTAAATAGTTCATAAGCTTACTTATGAATCTGGTTGATAATTCATTAGTTCTAAGTACCCATTTATTGTGATTTCTCGCATTTTCCATAAACTCTAGATGTGGCTCTAAACCTCTACAAACTATAATACAGGGCATAGTAAACTGAAAAAAATTCAAAAGCCTTAGACTTCTAAGGTTTGAAGAGAGATTTTCCAAGTAACTCCACTCTGCCATACCTACAATTTGAACTCTTTGATTGGCAAAATAATCATAAAAGCCTGCAAATTGTAATCCTGGACGATTGATATCACTTACACTTATAGTATTGGTATCCTTTCCTGGTACAAGAACCTCAAGCTTAAGATCCTCAATTAAATTTTCTACCTTAACACTCATGATTTCACCTCAAAATCTATTAATACTTAAAATTAATTCTAAAAAAACCACAAGTATTCTACTTGTGGTTTAAATTCATTGTGTCCCCAAAATGCCGCCGTACTTATATGCTCACACCCGCACTAACGCAGGTGGGTCCTTCGCACTGTCTTTCTGCCTACTTCTATCTAATTACTATTATCTAGTAGGAAGCTTGACATCTTTACAGTTATTGAAAATCCCTTAAATATTATGTCGGTTGAACTTATAAGCCTTACAAACATCTCAGGTTGATTATATTTATATTATATCAGATGGGCAATAAATTACAAGTGGAAAATCATTCTTCATCTAGTAGCTCACTACTGAATTTTCTGCCTAAATCAAAAACCTCTTCCATTGCTTTATCATTGAGCCTTAATGGAATCTTATCCGTATTTGTTATCAACACTTTACCGTATAACTCTGTATTAGTAATGCCAAAAACGTATTGAGTTGTCTTCTCTAAGCTCTCAAACATATTTGGATACATAACACCAGCAGTAGAGAGAAGTATTCCTCTTTTTTTTCTGGAATTACTCATAGCCTTATATACGTATTTTTCACTCCAAAAAACTTGCATTCTATCTATTATGGCTTTCATTGGAGCAGGATAGTTTCCGAAGTAGAGTGGTGAGGCTATTACAATATTGCTGCATTTTCTTATGAGATTATAAAGCTCTGTCATATCATCTTGAAATACACAGACGCCCTTGTTTTTCCTGCAATACTTGCAGTCTATGCAAGGTTTAACACTCTTCTCATAAGGATAAACAACCTGGCTTAACACCCCTGCCCCCTTTAAAAAAGTATCCAATAATAAAGAGGTATTGCCTTTTTTATTTGGAGAAGCGTTAATTACTAATAGACTATTATCTAACATGTTTTACTTTTCAAGCTCTTCAAGTACTTCCTCTAGTTCAACCTCTGCATCCTTTAAGGTGAATACTGCAGTGAAGTCATCTAGGCCATAATCTTCCTTATCTATTTCGTAAGATACAAACTGTACATCAACTTCAATTTCATCCATAAGCTCCTCCATGATTTCACCAACGGTATCAACCGCAAGGTCACTTAAATATGGAATGAAAAATTCTTCAACCCAGGTATCTCCTTCTTCTTCATCTCCACTTTCATCGTTGGCATAGGCGTGAGCCGCAGCAACCTCATCTTCGTCGAATTCATAGGTAAAATTAAGCACTAAAACATTGTCTTTATATGGCTGTTCTTCAATATTACTTATTCCGTTGTCTTTTAGATATGCAATGATTTTATTTTTATCCATACTTTTCACCTTCCCTTGTTCTTATTTTTCACTGTAAAGCAGCTTTTTATATTCTTTTTTCACCTCTAAGAATTCCTCATCATTCTCAACTAAATTATAAACGGGGTTTCCATCTTCCTCATCTATACGAAATATAAAGGCATCTTCACTCTTTTCATCTATTGGTGCCAAGACTGCATATTCATTATCATTGAGGTAGATTTTAGCTATTACCTCTAATTCAACCTTATTACCTTCTTCATCCATAAAGGCCATCCTATTGTTTTCATCCATGGTTTTCCCTCCAGTTTATATTATTTGAAAAGCTTCAAGAAATCATCCACAAATTTCTCTGCATTTTTATAATCTTCTTCAGATGGTACAAAGTTTACTCTATATCCAGGGTCTACAACCTTAAACTTTAATGACTTTAGTCGTTCTGTCATCATAGCTACACCCTCTCCGCTCCATCCATAGGAACCAAACGCACCTGCAGCTTTTCCCCTATTAGTAATTGGGCAAATGAGGGAAAGTAAATCCCAAGCTGGCTTCACTGCATCCTGATTTATAGTTGGTGACCCAATTAATATTCCTTTCGCCTTTCCTATAAGAGCTACAGCATCCTCAAGCTTCATAGATGTAATTTCATGACAATATGCTTTTATTCCTTTATTATTTATTTGCTCTGTCATATATTTTGCAATAGCCTCTGTATTCCCATAAGCTGAGATATAAAACACTTCAACAATATCCTCTTTAGGAAGCTCCTCAGATGCCCACTGTTTATAGTAACCTAGGTATTTATCTATATCTTCAATATGAACAGGTCCATGACTTGGTGCTATCATATCAAAATCTAGATCTTTTATTTTGCTTAATCCCATTAATACGAATTTTTTAAATGGTCCCATGATTACGTCAAAATAATACTTCATTTCCTCATCATAATCACCAGCACAGCTATCTGTTACGCATTCAATTGGACAATAATGGCATCCTAAAAAATCGCAGGTAAATAGCATCTTATCCTCTGGAATATATGTAAACATAGTATCTGGCCAGTGAAGATTGGGAGCAGATATGAACTTTAGTGTTCTGTTGCCAAGAATCAAATCTTCTTTTGCTTCCCTTGATTTAAAAGGTCTATTCAAAATGTTTTTAAGGTAAATAATGGCTGCCTTTGAAGCTACTATCTCTGCTTCAGGATACTCCTTTAGCAGCATTTTAATGGAACCACTGTGATCTAGCTCAGTATGCTGAACCACAATGTAATCTACCTTTTTGTCACCTATTATACTTTTAATATTGTTGATTTGAACACTGTCAAATCCATCCTTAACAGAGTCTACAACTGCAATTTTATCATCATTAATTAGATATGCATTATATGTAGTACCTCTTTTTGTATTCATAATGATATCAAATACTCTTAACTCTGGATTCATAGCTCCTACCCAATAGATATTTTTTTTCAACATTAACGCATTCATTTTTGTTACCTCCTAAGTTTAATTGCAATAAGCTTTGAAATATAGATATAATCTTACCATTAATACCTATTTTATCACAAATAATAGCTTATTTCACTTGACCAATAGTAATTATTAAATAATTATCATATTTTATTCATTAGAATAGTCAATTTATCTTTATACAAAATATATTCCTGATGAAGTGCTCGAGTAAGGGCCACATATAACAGTGCTTTATCACCCTCAGTATTTTGAAACTCATCTCCTGCTATTACAACTGTGGTATCAAATTCAAGTCCTTTAGTCATGTAGGAGCTTATTACAATTTTTTGTGATTTAATTTTATTATTAGTATTTTTTATTAATTCCCAAGTTTTATCCTTAGCTTTTAGCCATTTATAAATTGTTTCAGCACCACAGGAATCCTTCGTTATAACAGCAATAGTGCTCTTGCCTTCCTGTATGGTGTTTTTTTCTATTTGGACTATATTTGATAAAAATTCCTCCTTATTAGTATAAGTTAAAAATTCCGGAGTTGCTCCATGTCTTAGCACAGGTACCGCAGGGGGAAGATCAAACTCCTGCTGCTTTAGTACTTTATTTGCATTCTCAATAATTTCAACAGTTGATCTATAGCTTTGTGTGAGGGTTGTATAGCTGCCTTCATTAAAAAAAACTTCCTTCATAAGTGTATCCCAACTATCAATTGCTCTAAACCTATATATAGATTGCCCAAGGTCTCCAACAATAGTGAGTGAGTTCTGCCTGCTAAGATGCTTTAGGACATAATATTCAAAATAGCTATAATCCTGTGCTTCGTCAATAATCACCTGCATAAATTCAAAACCCCGTGGAACACCATCTAACTTTAGCTTTAAATACATAATTGGTGCTAAATCTTCCATGTCTATAATATTATGGTTTATTCTATTTTCATATTCCTCCCCCATATGCTTCCATAGAGCCTCAGGTATTCGCTTTCCTGTATAAATCTCATAATCACTGCTATTATAAAATGTCCTATAAAGCTTTGATATATCTTCTATTTTCCATTTTTCAAAGTACCCATGGAATGCATGCTCAATATCAGCAGCTATTTCTATCCTTTTTTTGTCTCTTTCATTGTATAGCTCCTGAAGCTTAATTCTCCTATCAGCACCATCCTCTTCTTTACTCTTCACAGAGCCGATTAAAATTTCATATGTAAAATCTATTTTGCCCTGTGCAGCCTTTATTCTATCTGGCAGCTTAGTCCTTAGATACCTCTTTATTTCTTCGATTCTAGCATTAACAGGTCTATTTATTAAATCTACTTTAAAAAGTCGTTGTAATTCGCTCCTATTAAAGATCACATAATTCTCCAGAGCAATATCATCAATAGAAGCATTTAAAATGGTATGAGTAATAAAGCGGTCCATCATAGTCTTAAACTGCATAGACCCTTTAAGCTTGCTTGTATTTCTTAAATATTTTTCTTCCTGATTACCCTCAAGAATAGAGATGAGTTTTTCTTCTTTACTGATTATTTTATATTTTGTGTTAAGCATTCTTTGAATTAGAGTTTCGTAGGTATACTGTTTTACCTCCTCTATTCCTAAGTCAGGTAAAAATTCTCCTATATAATTTAAAAATAAATTGTTAGGAGCAATTATTAAAATATCTTTACCTGTAATTGATTGTCTGTATCTATATAGGAGATAGGCAAGCCTATGGAGAGCTACTGTTGTTTTACCTGAACCAGCTGAGCCTTGAACTATTAAAGCTCCATTCTTATCTTTTCTTATTATTTCATTCTGTTCTTTTTGTATTGTGGCAACTACATCCTTAAGCTTTCCACCAGTACTTTCCTCTAAAGTTAATTTCAATAATTCATCCACTAAAGAGTTTCCATTCTCCCTATTGACAATAATTTCGTTAATTCCCTCATCAAAAGCATCAATCAGTACCTTATTACGAATAAGAAACTTGCGTTTTAAAAGTAACTCTCCAGAGATTACACCATCAGGTGCAACATAATAAGCCCTTCCCCCTGTGCCACTATAATATAAATCTGCAATAGGTGCTCTCCAGTCTATTACTACCTCTTCCCCACTTGTCAAGTCAGTTAATGAAAATTTGCCTATATAGAAGCTTTCCTCTAATCTTTTTTCCTCACGGAAATCTATTCTTCCGAAGTACGGGCTACTGATAGAATCCTTTAGCTTTTCTAAGTCCTTTTCCATTACCTTATGCAGCTTCTCATAGGTTTCTAGCTCTTCGTTATATCTACCGTGACTTTCCTTTTTTAGTATAGCTACCTTATCCTTAATATTCTGCACCTTTAGTACTGCATCTTCTGAGGTTTTAGATATCCAATTAAGAGTCTTATCTAGCTGTTCACATTCAATCTTATATTCACTGCTATTTATCGCCATAATCACCTGACTATATATCGTCAGTATGCACATCCTTTCTTAAATTACTGCGTATATTATTACATTGTATCTTATTTTTAACCTAAAATAAATAATGTGCTTCTTAAAATAGACTCTACAGACTTTATATCTGTACCTACTTCAAGAAACACATTTGAAAGCTCCTCTATTACATATTAAGCCTTACTAAATATACCATCCTTAACAACTATCCTTATTGACCTATAAACAACTATTGCAATAAAACCATCCATGCAGTGATGTATAATAGTCCCAACACCAGTAACTATAAATGCAGTGTAAAGTGAATATCCAAAGGGAAGCACTATTAGGGATTCTAATAACCCGTGTATAGGTGCTGTTACCAATAATGCAATTTCAAATCTCCACCCTTTTTTAATCACATAAGCTCCTACCACACCTACAACAATATGCATAACAGCTCTAGCTGCTATTACTGGGCTTAATGCCATAAATCCTATAGCAGAACCTATTCCTACAAGAGCAGCACTTGCTGGTCCCATGAGCATTGCAAGCATAAGTGGCACATGAAGTGTAAGTGTAGCTGAAAAAGGTGGAATAGTAATTTTAGGCATTACCAGTGCTGCTACCATAGTGTATGCTACTAATAATGCAGTATAAGTCATTTTTTTTGTTCTTAAGTTCATCTTAATAATCCCCCTATCTCTGTATATACACTAGTATATATATTAATTATACAGCTGTAAATAGTTATTTGACTTTTTTATTAATAAACTTATATAATATTCACAGGGTTTATGGATAACTATTACTATAATCGGAGGAATAATAATGATTTTTTTGGATGAATACTGTTATAACCTTGCTGTTGAAAAAAGCATGTGCTACATAATACGCCCAATGAACATTTCAGCAGCATGAAGGGGCGGCTGTGACACACTGCTCTGGATAGAGCTTAAAAAGAGTAATTCAATTATAGATGATTATAATTTCATTAAATATAACTATAAGAACGTGGATATTTGGGTTAATAAGTCCCTCCACATTAATTTCCCCTGTATAATAATTAAAAATCCTAATCCAGAGGGTATTAATTCATTTCTTCTAAAAAGCACCTAAAAAAGAGCCCAAGGGCTCTTTTTTAGGTGCTGCTTTCTCCTTGAAGCAGCGTTTTTACTTTCATTAATCTTATTAAACTGCCTCTTTCATTTTCATCTAATTTCATCTTAATGTATTTGATGGTTTCCTCTATGTCTGGAATTGTTCTATACTCTAATGCATTAACCCTTCGCCTAGTCTTTTCAATTTCTTCAGCCATTAGCTGACAGGTCTTTTCTACCTCAGCTAGTTTTAATAACATTGGTAATAATTCTCTTAGAGAATTTATAGACAGATCTAATTCAGCAGTTGTATTGGCATAACCATAGCTTTCGTTATTACTAGTAAGCTGCTCTATATTTTTAAAGGTCATTTGAGGTACAATAACACTCATTATATTCTTCCTGTTAATCTCAACCTCTATAGAGCTTTTAACAGAGGATACTGCTTCTTCTATAAACTGCGGCAGTGCCTCCGCTCTAACCAGTAGAAAATTGTTGAAGATATCTTGGAGTTCCTCTTCTACTTGTTTCCTAAGACTATAATTTTCCTTTGCCAATTCTACAAACCGCCTCATTAGCTCATCTTGTTTATCCTTAAGGAGTTTATGTCCTCTTTTGGCTGTTACAAGCCTTCTTTTTAGAGAAGTAAGCTCCATCCTAGTAGGATTTACATTAAGGCGCATTACTAATCACCCTCTCCCCGGTGAAGGTACTTTTCTATATATTCATCACGAATTCTCTTTAATTCGGCTTTTGGGAAGATAGATAGTAATTTCCACCCTAAATTTAAGGTTTCTTCTATATCTCGATTTCCATAGAACCCTTGGGAAACATATTCTTTTTCAAAGGCATCAGCAAATTTAGCATAGAGCTTATCTGTATCAGATAATGCTGATTCCCCAAGTATTATAGCTAATTCCTTAGCTTGCTTGCCTTGTGCATAGGCAGCAAAAAGCTGATTCATGGTATCAGCATGATCCTCTCTAGTCTTGCCTCTACCTATACCTTTGTCCTTTAACCTAGAAAGAGATGGGAGTACATCTATTGGAGGAAGCACGCCCTTTCTATAAAGCTCTCTATTTAGTATTATCTGACCTTCAGTTATATAACCAGTAAGGTCTGGAATAGGATGAGTTTTGTCATCCTCAGGCATAGTAAGTATGGGTATCTGTGTAATAGAACCTTTTCTCCCCTTTATCCTGCCTGCCCTTTCATATAATCCAGCAAGATCTGTATACAGATAGCCTGGATAGCCCCTTCTGCCAGGAACTTCTTTCCTTGCCGCTGATACCTCTCTTAAAGCTTCACAATAATTAGTCATGTCTGTGATAATAACAAGAACATGCATATCTCTTTCGTAGGCAAGATATTCTGCTGTAGTAAGTGCCATTCTTGGTGTAGCGATACGTTCAACTGCGGGATCATTGGCAAGATTAATAAACATAACTGTCCTATCTAAGGCTCCAGTATTGGCAAAATCCTCTCTGAAGAATTCTGCTTCCTCAAAAGTTATTCCTATTGCTGCAAAAACTACAGCAAAATTTGAATCAGAATTAAGTACCTTTGATTGTCTTGCTATTTGTGCAGCTAACTCTGCATGTGGTAAACCTGAGCCTGAAAAAACCGGAAGTTTTTGTCCTCTAACTAAGGTATTTAATCCATCTATAGCAGATATACCTGTTTGAATAAACTCTGAAGGATAGTCACGTGAAACTGGATTTAAGGGTGACCCATTAATATCCATTCTCCTGTCAGGAATAATAGAAGGCCCATTGTCCTTGGGTCTACCTAGTCCATCAAAAACCCTTCCAAGCATGTCTTCAGATACGCTTATCTCTAGCGGACGAGCTAAAAATCTAACCTTACTATTTTTTAAATTGATTCCAGAAGAACCTTCAAATAGTTGAACAACAGCCTTATCTCTATTTATTTCAAGCACTCTTCCTTGTCTCTTAGTACCATTTTGAAGTTCTATTTCAACTAGTTCGTCGTATTTTACATTTTCTACATGCTCTACTACCATTAGTGGTCCAACCACTTCTTTAAGTGTCTTATATTCTTTAAGCATTTTCTAAGTCACCTTCTTTCAGCAGCCCTTCAGTTTCCTTCCTAAGGTTTACCATAAGCTCATCTATCTTTGCAATTTCTTCTTCAGATATATATTTTGTTCGAGATATTTTTTCTCTTATAGGGAGGCTTAATATCTCCTTTAAATATATGCCCTTATTTATGCAATTTAGAGATTGTTTATAAAACTCAATTACTAGCTTTAGCATGCTGTACTGCTTTTGTAAGGAAGCATATGTATCTACCTCATGGAAGGCATTTTGTTGAAGATAATCTTCTCTGATAGAGCGTGCAGCTTCCAGCTTTAGCTTATCTTCATCAGATAATGCATCATATCCTACTAATCTAACAAGCTCCTGAAGATCTGCTTCTTCCTGCAAAAGTGACATGGCAGCTATTTTAATCTCTGTCCAATCTTCCCCCACATTTTCATTCATCCAAGAACCTATTTTTTCCATGTATAAAGAATAGGAGTTTAACCAATTTATAGCAGGAAAATGCCTTCTATAGGCAAGTTGGGAATCAAGTCCCCAAAACACCTTAACAATTCTTAAGGTTGCTTGTGTAACTGGTTCAGAAATGTCTCCACCAGGAGGAGACACTGCACCTATTACAGTAAGTGCACCCTCTCTTTCTTCACTGCCTAGAGTAATAACCTTACCAGCCCTTTCATAAAACTCAGCTAGCCGAGAACCTAAATAGGCCGGATAGCCCTCTTCACCAGGCATTTCTTCAAGTCTACCAGACATTTCTCTTAAGGCTTCTGCCCAGCGGGAGGTGGAATCAGCCATAAGAGCTACTGAATAGCCCATATCTCTAAAATATTCTGCTATAGTTATACCAGTATAAATAGATGCTTCACGAGCCGCCACAGGCATATTTGATGTGTTTGCTATAAGTACAGTACGTTTCATAAGGGATTCGCCGCTTTTAGGATCTATTATTTCAGGAAACTCATTTAAAACATCTGTCATTTCATTTCCTCTTTCACCACAGCCAACATATACTACTATCTGTACATCTGCCCATTTTGCCAATTGATGCTGTACTACAGTTTTACCACTTCCAAAAGGTCCAGGAACACAGGCAGTACCGCCCTTTGTAACAGGGAAGAAAGTATCTATTACTCTTTGTCCCGTTACCATGGGTGCTCCAGGATTTAACTTTCCTCTTACAGGTCTACCCTTTCTTACAGGCCATTTTTGCATCATTATTATTGGAAATTCATCATTATTACATTTAATGCTGGCGATTATATCAACTACTGTAAAATCTCCTTGATTTATAGAGCTGATAACTCCTTCAACACCTACAGGCACCATTATGTAATGTCTAACTACATTGTTTTCATCAACGTAGCCAAGGAAATCACCACTTTTCACTGTATCTCCTGATTTCTTTAAGGGTTCAAAATGCCATTTTTTATCCCTATTAAGTGAAGGTAAGTCTATACCTCTAGATATAAAATCTCCATAGTCTTCTCTGATAGCATTTAATGGTCTCTGAATACCATCAAACATTGCTTCTAATATTCCAGGCCCAAGTTCTACACTTAAAGGTTCTCCTGTAGAATACACTGGTTCTCCTGGCCCTAATCCCGTAGTCTCCTCGTACACCTGAATGGATGCACGATCCCCTCTCATCTCTATTATTTCTCCTATAAGCTTCTTTTCGCTTACTTTAACCATATCATATATATTACATTCTTCCATGCCCTCTGCCACTACAAGAGGACCTGAAACTTTTATTATGGTACCAATCTTCAATGAATACACCGCCTTTCTAGAGAATATTTATGCCTACCGCCTTTTCAACATTGTCTTCAACACTTTTTAAACCTAAATTAAGGGTTCCTCCATTATTTGGTATAAGTATTATGGCTGGCACTACTTCTCTTTTATACCTGTCTATGGTTTCTTCAATTTCATAAGCTATCTGTTCTGTAACGAAAAGAACTGCATATTTTTCTCTTGCAAGCTTATCAATAATTGTTTTACCCTCTAAAGAAGAGTTTACTGGAAAGACTTCAAGTCCTGCTGCTTTAAATATCAGCACCGTATCCTTGTCACCAATTACTCCAACTTTATTCATAGGTTTCACGCAGCCTTTCCTTCAAATTTTCCTTTGCTATGCTGTTGGCCTTTCCAACAATAATGGTTCTAAGATTTTTTACTTCTGTTTCCTTTGCAACTATGTAGGATAGTAAAGGCTCTGGCCCAAAACTTATGAGCCTAAAATCTCTTACATATTTCATAATATAGTTATCCATAGCTTTATCTAGATTACCAAGGCTTTTGAAGTTCTTCATACCATTTTTAGGTTCAGTAAATAGCTTATTATAATCCGTATTAATGAGTTTTTGTAAAAAAACTTCTTCCTCATCATAAAAGCTATGCAAAAAGAAATCTTCACCCAAAGCACCACCAAATTTGAAAATGCCCTGGAAAATTGTTCTATCCTTCTTTTGCATCCTAATTCGAATAAAAGATTTTAAGTTATATAAGTCTATACATAATTGCACGAAACGAATTATTGTCTTTTTATTTATTTTATCAGCCAATGCTAACATTTCGTCAAAGTACGCATTGTCAAATATCACATCAACATTAACAGTTACATCAGCATGTTCCTGAGCATTAATGGCTTTGTCCACTGAGTTTCTCATAACGAAATTAAAATCCCTATAATCATTGGTATCAAATTTATTAACCAAAGTATCAATAGGTATTGTACCCAGAGGAATTAAGAGACTATCCATATTAATTTTGCTCATTTTTGCCTTTGTAAGTACTTTTAAATTGTGATAGTCGTACTTTAAGGCCATTAAATCCACTAACTCTTTTTCAGGGCTAATACTGAACATTAGATTGTAAAGAGCCTGTAACTCCTCTAACAGCATCTCCTCATAATCTCCGTTGGTATTTATAGGAGATGCTAACTGAGTATTTTTATACTCCTCCAGTATCTGAAGAGTGGAATCAAAATCAATCAATTTCTCCATACTATTTCTATTTAGCAATCTGTTTTCCAGAGCTCTTATTCTAGTTACTGACTGCAAAAAATTTAAATCTTCCATTGAAAATCCTCCCCTTAACTGAAAAGAATCTCAGCTATTTCAGTTTCCATATCTACTCTCAAATTGTTTATGAGAGCCTGAAGGGTATAATTAATTTCTATATTATTACCTCTTAATCTGTAGCCAGTAAATTCCTCTGGAGAATACTCTACTGTCAAATTTTTTTTGCCTTGACTTTTTAAGAAGCTATTTATTTTTTCTTCAAAGTCCTCTCCCAGTTTTTCCTTATCGTTTATAGATAGCAATAGCTCCTCGTCACCAGATAAGTCTATATCTGATAAAGTCTCTTCTATAAATTGTAGATACTGCTCTTTTGAAAGATGCTGCAGTGTTTCCATGGCTTTATCAAAAGCATCGCTTATAACTTCCTGTTTTGCCTTAAGTCTTGCTTTGCGCTCTTCTACAGTATAAGAGGATAAAATATATTCTGCTCTCTTTTTACCTTCCAGTTCTGCAGCTTTTTTCATGGAATCTTTCAATTTTTCTATATCTTTTTTATTTTGCTCCACTATTTCCTTACATTGCTCTTCTGCAGCTTTTAATAGTTCAGCAGCTTCTTTTTGTGCGTCTTCAATTATATACTTTGTTATATTTTCTATATCAGCCAAGATTTTGCACCTCTATTTCTACTGAATTTTTATTCCAAATATCATAATGATTGAGGTAACTAAAGCTATAACTGCATAAGTTTCAACCATTGCTGCAAAAAGCACTCCTTTAAACATATGTTCTGGTTTCTTTGCTAATATGGATATACCTGCTGCTGCAGTTTTTCCTTGAGAGATAGCTGATTTCCATCCAGCTAAAGCTATAGGTAATGAAGCCATAAAGATCAAAAATCCTGTTCCTAAGGTTAGCTTTTCAACTCCTCCACCCAAAACACCGATCCTAGAGAGTATTATAAGTGAGGTAACAAACCCATAAAAACCTTGTGTTCCTGGAATAACCTGAAGTATCAATGCTTTACCAAATTTGTCAGGATCCTCAATAACTAACCCAGATGCAGCTTCACCAACTATTCCAACACCTTTAGCAGATCCTATGCCTGGAAGAGCAGTAGCTAGTGCAGCTCCTAAAAGTGCCATTATTAAACCACCGTGTTGTTTTAAAAATTCAAAAAAAGTTGTAAAATCCATTTTTATTCCTCCTAATCATTGTTAATTTGTATATATTTATCTACTGGACTTAATGGTTTGAACTCTTTTCCTCCGCCCTCATAAAATTTATTGAAAAATTCAAGATATTGAAGACGTGCAGCATGCACGTAAGCTCCTAGTACATTAATAAGTAAGTTGAACACATGTCCTACTATAAATATGACAGTTCCAAAGGTAATTTTTAAAATAGGATTCCCCAATAATCCAATTATAAGATTAAAAGAAGAACCTATTAATCCAGTTGCAAGTCCTAGTGCAAGTAGTCTTGAGTAGGAAAGTATATCACCTAAATATCCAGTTATGCCATACAATCCATAAAGTCCACCAGCAAACTTTCCAAAAATAGTTTTGTTGCTTCTTCCTTGAGTAAGAAGTAGTCCTAAGGTGCCTACAATAGCAAGATATTTACCTATGGTACCCATCATGGCCTGATTTGACATTGAACCAACTAGCATAAGTAGTGCCCCAGTGAGGGTAAAATACCAAAACCCTACATCAAAGATTGCATCTAGTGGTTTTTTATCCCTTATTAATAAATAAGCCTTTACTCCCAATGCAACATAAATGTGAATTACACCCATTACAATGGATAAGATAAGCACTGTAATAGGATTGCTAGAAGGATCTAACCATAGCGGCATAATACTCTTTGAGAGTATATCTCCAAAGTAACTTCCATATAATATCCCAAAGAAAATGGTAGAAATACTCAAATACTGAAAAAGTTTAACCAATTTTTGCTGTCCCTTAGATAGCTTTAAAAGCTTAAGTGCTAGGGTAGTTCCTATTAGCATTACAATACCATAGCCTGCATCTGAAAGCATCATCCCAAAGAATACAAATAAGAAGGGAGCTAAAATAGGTGTGGGGTCAATCTCCTTATAGCCTGGTAGACTATACATGGCTGTAATACTTTCAAAGGGCTCTATGATGAATTTGTTTTTAAGCTTTATTGGCACAACCTCATCTTCTTCAGGCACATGGAATTCAATATAGTAACTATCTTCCAATACCCTATTTAAAAGATTATAAAAATCATTCTTCTTATCTTCTGGGACCCACCCCTCCATTAAGACTGTCTTAATGGTTTTAGCCATATTTGAAGTACTCTTATGCATTTCAAGCTTGTTGTAATACCAATCAAAGCACTTTTCTAGCATAGGTAACTTATCCTTATATTTAAGGATTGTTTTTTCTGCTAAATCTTTCTCCTCAGCTAAGTTTGAAGCTTTAACTTTATTGGCCTCTATAATCTTTATAGGAGTATCCCATAAATTAACAGATATCTTACCTACTTCAAACTCCTTAAAAAGTTCTTCTATAGATAAGCTACAGCCCATAGGATAAAGTGCAAAAACATAGTTAAGATCTTTATCCTCATTTACTGTTTCAATACTTAAAGGTATATTCTTATCCTTTATAGAGTCCTCAAGAGATAGATAATTTTTCTTTGGAATGGTACCTATGAAATAGCCGGTGTTATTAAGCGCTTTAAGCTCCTTGTTGCACAAATCAAGCTTAGCCCATTTCTCATAAAATTCATTTTCCTGGTTTAGTAGCAATAAGTTACTTTTAATCTCAGAAAGATTGCTCTCTAAAGACTTCAATGTCTCATAGATCTCATCTATTTCATACCCTTCCACCAAATCTTTCAATTGATCATATGTAACATTTTCCTTATCCTTAGTAAGAGCCTTTAGCCCTTTAGGTTCTGGTATATAACCTCTTAGAAATTCTATTGCATACTTGATTTTATTTAGTTTGTTTTCAACAAAAGAGGAGTTTTCTTCATCCTCAGCTTTCACCAATTGCTGAAGATTTTCCTCATCTTTCTTTACATCTATGAGCTGAATGTTCCTAAAGAGTTGTATTTCCTTAAGAAGCTGATTTTGTTTTGATTGCAGAAATAGAAGATGAAATTTATGCATCTTAACTATTGCCATGATTTTTCACTATCCTCTCTACAATCAAAGTAACTGCCTTGTCAAGCTTTTCATAAGAACTTGCTTTAACTTCATTGATTTTTAGCTTATACTTCTCTCTATTTTTAGCAACCTGTTCTCTAGCAGCATTTTCGTAATCTTCAATTGTCTTATTTTTCTCTGCAAGGGCCTCATTCCTAGCCTCTGAAATACTTATTTCAGCCTCTTTTTTAGCCTTTAACACCTTTACCCTAGCTTCCTCTTTAGCTGCTTTTACTACGTTTTCTCCTTCTTCCTCCTTACACAATATTTCCTTTACTGCTTCTAATGCCACACAATCACCACCTCAAAAATATAATAAGCACTTTATAAAAATTATTAAATACTCTAAAAAGAAGTAATGTATACTGTTTATTTTATATCATCTTCTTTTTTTCTTCAATGCCTTTACAAATTATTAATAATCTTTAATACTGAATTCCCCTTATATACCACTGCACAAATCTCTGGAACTATAGCTTCTAGCTCAAAATAAGCTTTTATATCAAACTTAAAAAGCTCTACATGAATTTCCTTAACCTCCACTTCAGAATGTTCATATCTTATGTTCTCTTCTATCTTTCTCTCTATACCTTTATCTCTATATCTAGGTAAAAAGTCGGGGACCCATTGCTTCTTATTATGAAGCAAAAACTCATATTTTAGTAATTCTTTAAAAAATTGCTTGTTATCCTCATTAGCTTCATAAAAATCACTAAGTGTCCTGTAATGATCTATAAAACCCAAACTCCGTTTATAATATTCATTTTTTTCAAAATACTGACATAGGTTTTTATAGAAATCAAAAGGTTCTATAAAATTCTTTTCTAAGTACTTAATGCAAATACTAAATTTACCTGAATTATAATATTTATCGACTAAGTATTCTATTTTCTTTAAGTAAGTTAATTGAGCATAACTTATATATTTATTTTCTAAAATCTCATAGGGTGGAAATGGCAAATACTTTAAAGCCCATTTACTTTCCTCCCTCTTCATTTTTGATCCCTTTAAAACCTTTAAAAAACCCAATTGAATCTCAGGTACACCTAGTTTATATACTTCATTAAAAGAATTCTCAAAGCTTTGAAGATCTTCGTACGGTAGTCCAGCTATTAAATCTACATGCTGCTTAATAACTTTAAGCTCATTAATTCTCTTAATCTTTTCAAATAATACTGAGGTAGGTACCCTTCTATCTATTGCTTCTAAGGTCTTTTCATTGGTACTTTGAATTCCGACCTCAAATTGAATTCTCTCAGTTGGACAATGTTTTAATAATTGTAGCTGTTCCTCCGTTATTAAATCTCCAGAGATTTCAAAGTGAAAAATCACAGTAGTATCAAGCTTTATTACAAAATCAAAAATTTCACTTGCAAATTTAGCATTGCAATTAAAGGTTCTGTCTACAAATTTAATTATCCTAGGCTGTAACCTAATTAACTTTTCTATATCTCTCTTTACTCTATCAATATGCAAAAACCTAACACTGTGAATGGTAGAGGATAAACAATAGGAGCAATTATAAGGGCATCCTCTGGATGCCTCATAATATATTATTTTATTTTCCATGAGAGTATTGTTGTAAGGAAACGGTATCTTAGAAAGATCCATAAGTTCTCTTTCTCCACCCCAATATAGCTTATGCTTAACTCTAGTGTACAGTCCGGGTATATTCAATGTATCACATTGATTTATTAGCGCTTTTATAAGTTCTCTATAGGTTTCTTCCCCTTCTCCAACTATAAGATAATCTCCTTCATTATCCATGATAAAACTCTCACTATCATAAGAAACCTCCGGCCCTCCGTATAGAATTTTAATATTTGGAGCTATGACATGGATGATTTCTGAAAGTTTTTTTACATATTCAACATTCCAGATATAACAAGAAAATGCAATAACATCAGCATTGTCCTTTATGATTTCCTCTAGAACACTCTCCAGCTTTTCGTTAATGGTAAATTCTTTTAAAATACATTCATATATTAAATCTCTAGTATATTCCTTTAGATATCTTATTGCTAAATTATTATGTATGTATTGTGAGTTCAGTGCTACAAGTATTATTTTCATCTGATAAGTTTCCTTTCTTCCTTGCTTTTATATATATAATACCATCATTTGCGGCTTCTTCTTCTATAGTGAAGTATTTATTTATAATATTTATTATCTTATTCATCGGATTTTTTCTAAAAAGGTTTATTTCTTTAATGGTAAATTCTACTTCCTTGTTATAAGGTAGAAGGACTTTTATCTTTCTAAAAAATAACCTTCCCATTGGTTTATCAATATCCCAGATGTATATGTACCCATTACTATTTAGGTATTTAAAGCATTCTTTAATTATTCTTTCCTTTTTTCTCCAACCTGATAAGTTGTATAAAGTAAAAAACAGTACACAACTATCATAGTCTTCTTTTGTTAAAGATTCAGCTTTGCTTTCCCTTTTCGCATAATCTACCGCTACCTCATCCCAGTAGTGTTTGCTTAAGTTGTAAACTACTCCATAGTTTTTTATCCCCACATCCAAAGTATTCCCCTTTAGCACTTGATAAGTCAAATTTATAACAGAATTTTTCATAATAACACCCCCTAAGAGTATTTTACCAAATAATGTCTCTATTTCAAAAAAATAAATTGCAGGGAGTTTAACCTGCAACTTATATCCATAATAATGATTTATTAAGTTATTTCTTATTTTTTTGTATAATATTGCTCTTCCACAATAATGACAAGACAACTACAAGTAAAGCTGCAATTATATAATACATTACTTTTGGCTCACACATAAGGCTTGGTACAATTTCATCTTTATTAAGCTTATAAATAGTACCGCATTGTGGTTCTATAAAGTACAAACCCTTCTCTGAAAACTTCATTGAACGAATCTCTTCACATTGTTTAGGCAGCTTATACTCTCTAATTACTTTATTTTTATCCAATAATAAGATGCTCTTAGTTACTTTGTCAAAAAAACATATGCCATCCTTTATGTTTAAAACACCCATTCTATCAATAGCTATATTTTCTATAGAAGAGACTCTATTATGCTGATATAAAGGTGCAGGGGGCATACTAGTAGGATGCTTATCCAGTAGAAATTCAAGCTTCCCCTTGGAACTCTTAAACCTTGGAGAAGTTATGGGATCTCCACCACTATAGTCTGGCCATCCGTACCATTGATTTTTGGTAAGTATATAAATATAATCTAAATCTCCTTCTACATTCCTACTTCCCCTATTCTCCATGCCACCTACGGCAGAATAGAGCTTACCTTGTGAATCATAATCCATACCTACTACATTTCTTATGCCCCAAGCAAAATTGGAGATGTTTTTACTATTAACATTCATGACTATCACAGAGGCATTCCCTGGAGTTCTTCCAGTTATAGTCTGAAGTTTATAGTTAGCTGACCTGAAGGGTACAAAGGCTCCATTTTGTTTTTCATTTGAAGGATTTTTTATTATAACATCCTTAGGACTTATATCACAAGCATAGGGATATTCTTTTATCCATAGATTATCCTCCCCCACTATAGCATTATTAGTAGCAGCACCTACACATATAAATAATTCATCCTTCACTGCAAGCAATCTACTTTCCCTATAATCTCCAAAGTTAGGAAGGTTATCTATAAGCAAAGAGCTATTCCTTGAGATGAAATCGTAGCACCATAGAGAAAATCTTGAAGTAAAGTACAGCTTTTTATTGCTGTATTCGATAAAGTCTATGGAAATGTCCTCCTTTTCAAATAATTTTTCTACCTTTCCTTTAGGATTAATAATATCCACTCTATTTTTGTAGGCCACATATAGATTACCCTCTTCGTCAAAATCGAAATCTCTACTTCCAAAAAGTCCGATATGAACTGGGTTGATTTTGTAACCTTGCTGCTTGATACTTTTTATCCCCCTATTGTCAGTGCTTACCTTTATTAGTATTGTGCTGAGCACTATAATTAAAGCTACTAATAGAACCTTTACTAGACACTTCATATATCCTCCAAGATAATTTATCTTAGTTATATATATTTTTATTTAAAGTACAGTATGAAGGTATCTTATACAAAATAATAAATATTGTACTCTATTTTGCTGCCAAATGTTAAATGCTATTTATGTCAAGAACCTCAATATGCTCCTCCTCAACAATGCTCAAAGAAGATAGCACCCTTGCAATCTCACCTTCTTCTATGAGCATCACATATTTATTGTAGAAGGCTATAGCATGTTCCTCCCTTTTACGAGCAAGAAGTATAAGTTCTTTGGCATTATACTTGGAATAATCTATGTTTTTAAGCTTTGGAAGCCTGTCCAGTTCTAAAAGTTTTCTATGTATATTAGCATGGACATATTCAATATTTCCAAGTGACTTAAAAGTATTTGACAATTTTTTATTCTCTACAAGCTCCGCTGCTTTATAATAAAAATCCCCATTAAACACCTCTAACTTCATTGCATGATCTAATATCACTTGAGTTTTTGCTGTTAAAGATGGAACATCCTTATGACCTTTAGGAATTTGATGAACGAAATACTCCTTTGAGACTCCACAAAATGGGCAATTTATTATTTCATTTTCATCATTTTCTCTTATTCGTCCAAAGCTATTTAAATTATAATTTTTTCCATTTAATAGATAACCACAAATCCCACAATAAATGCTCATATTACACCTCTTCATTCTTATTTCAAATTTATTTTATTATATATTTTAATATTAATCTATACTTCCTTCATATTTGCCTATTTACCCTTATACTACTACAAATATTTTTAGTAGTATAAAGGCATTAGAATATAATAACTAAAACTAGAATAAGTATAAACAGTAATACTTTAATTGAGGTTAATTTAATGCCTAAGGATAGTTTTTTAAAGGATTCCTTTATACTTACTCTTTCAAATTTGGGCACTGGGATTTTAGGATTTATATTTAGTATATTACTTTCAAAAAAGCTTGGGGCTGAAGGAATGGGTCTCTATGGCTTGGTTATGCCAATTTACAATCTTTTTATCTGTCTTATATGTGGTGGGATGGTAGCTGCAGTATCCCAACGAGCTGCTGTTTATTTTTCTCATAAAGATATGCAAAACCTCAACAAAACAGTTGAAGCATCACTATTTTTTGATTTAATATGGGGAATCATTATTGCTTTTGTGGTGTTTATCCTATCCTCTACTATAGGTAACTACATTATAAAAGATGAAAGAGCCTTGGGAGCTTTAAAACTAATCTGTCCTGCCATGGTGTTTGTATCACTTTCTTCAATTTTAAAAGGCTACTTTTATGGCATTTCTAAGGTAGCAATACCTGCAATAATTGATATTGTAGAAAAGGCAATAAGGATATTGACCATTTATATAGTCACATTAGTCGTTTCAAAACTCACCATATCTAAAACTGTAAGTATAGCTTACCTAGCTCTAGCCCTTGGGGAATTTATTAGCTTTTTATTGCTATATCTATGCTATAGGTTTTATAAACACAGCTATAAATACAATAGGGAGAATAGAAGAGAAGGAAGGGCTCAGCTTTTATTTAATATCTTTGTAATCTCCTTGCCTCTATGTCTTAATGGTTTCCTTACAACTGCACTTTCTACGATTTCTACACTGATTGTACCAAGGCGCCTTATTAGTGCAGGCTTCATGTATTCTGCTGCACTTTCTCTAATAGGAAAATTTAATGGTATGGCATCAAATATAGTATTCTTCCCTATGGTTGTAATAGGCTCCATAACAACCATATTGATCCCAAACCTATCTAAGAGTCTGAGTAATAAGGATTATTATGGTACTGAAAAACGAATTTCTCAAGTTCTTCAGATTTCCTTTTTAATCGGATTATCTACTCTTATTATATGCACCCTACTTCCTACAGAGATGGGTAAATTATTCTTTACTAGAGGAGATCTTGGAGGATATATTAACTTTATTTCCTTTTCAGCTCCAGTAATGTACTGCGCAGTTACAACCTACGCTATATTAAACGGCATAGGAAAGCAGATAGTATTACTTCGAAATTCTCTTATCTGTGCAGTGATTGAAATTATGTTATTATATACTCTTACAGCCATTCCAAGTATAAATATATATGGTTATGGCATAACCTTAATGGTTACAGCCTTATTGGCACTAGTACTTAACCTAATAGAGATTAACAAGAAATGTAGAATTAGTATTTCTCTTGGAAGGCTAATATTAAATTTACTTCTAGGAACACTAATATACTTCACTTTATCTATATTAAACAAATTCTTAACTTTACAAATGCTTTGGTTACAGTGTTTAGTAATAGTTGCTTTAACCTTTATATTAATTTTTTCAGGGCAACGGCTTATAAAAAAATTTTTCACACTATAATTAAAGGGGCTGCTTTATGCACCCCTTTAATTTGCTTTTATTCTATTTATTATTCTTTTTGGTATGAGCTTTTTAAGCCTTGAAGGCATAGACTCTAGATCCTTGTTCTTAATGCCACCAGTCAAAGCCAACCCAAATAAGTACACATAAGCACCTATCACTATAGATACCATTAGGGATATTGCATTACTTAAGTAGCCACCCATGAATTTACCACTAATAAAATGCATATTTATATAGAATAAGTATGCTGCAGCCGACATAAATAATGAAGAAATAAATGGTGATATAAAATGATTAAATAAACTCACTCTAAACTTCAAGCCCTTTCTAATTACCATGCTGTTTAATATCAATGGTATTATGAAACATATCATGTTACCTATTATAGCTCCATTTATATTTATTTTAGGCTTTGCGACAAGAATATAATTTGTTGCAATTTTGGCTGCAATACCAGCTAAAAGAAAAGCTGTGGATAAATACAATTTTCCTAGACTTTGCAGTACTGTAGTTTGTATCTGAACAATAGACATTAAAATAACTACCACTGAACCCATAAGCATCAAATAATAAGAATCTGCAAATCTATTTGTGAACACAAAGGTGTATATAGGCTTACTTAGTACTGCAAGACCAATAGCTGATGGCACCGCAACCAATAAACATAACCTAAATGCGTAATTAATTTTATCCTGAACCTTTTTCTTGTCCTTAAGCACTGCAGCACCAGATAGGGCAGGAAGAACTGTTACTGATAGTGCAGTAACAACAGTTATGGGCACACCTATTAGTGTGTTATATTGTCCTAAGCTGCCATAGAGATTTAACCTCATAACCTCACTAAACCCTGCTATCTGGAGCCTTCCCAAGATATTTGACATATCTATAACAGCACCTGCATTTTGAAGTCCTACACAGATAGTAATTGGTAATCCATAGGATATTATCTTTGATAACAACATTTTATTACTGTATACTTCAGTATCTAATATATCCCCAGGTGCAAGCTTAAATCTCTTGCTCCTTTCATAAAGAAACATTAGATACACTGCAGCAGCAAAGGCTCCCATTGTAGTACCTACTGTTCCACCTGCTGCTCCAGCTTCTAGAGAATATTTTACAAGTAGAAAAGCACCTAATAGACTTAAAGCTATGTTAATTACTTGTTCTAATACCTGAGACACAGCTGTAGGTGTCATATTTCCTCTTCCCTGAAAATACCCTCTATAAGAACTTAGCACAGAAGTTATTAAAATAGTAGGGCTAAGTGCTTTTATAGCCAGTGCAGATCTAGGATTGTTAATTAAATGCGCCAATGGCTCTGCTAGAAAAAAAGTCAAAAGCGCCATAGTAGTACCAAGTAACAGCAGCAATGCCCTAGAAAGTTTAAAGCTTCTTATAGCAGCATTATAATTTTTTAGGGATACCATCTCTGATACAAGCTTTGAAATAGCAACAGGAATACCAGAGGTCGTTATGACGTACACAAACACAAAAATTTGATAAGAGGCATAATAAATTGCATAGCCGTCTTTATTTAATATATACATTAAGACAGGCACGTACACTACAGACATTATCTTTCCAATGATACCTGCAGCTGAAAGCACTGCAAAGCCTCTTGATGTAGACTGTTCCTTCATAATTACTCCTCATTAAGTATTTTACTAAAACTTAAATACGTCTTTCTTTATCTTTTTAAAAATTGGAGGCAAGCTTTCACTTATAGTCTTATTTTCCATATATAATAACTGTTCTGGACAATTCTTAAATACTAGCTTATAAGCATATAAAAATTGATAATCCAGCCCATATCTATTATAAAAAAAGCTGTTTAGTTTCTTATCTCCATATTTGCTGTCTCCTACTATAGGATTGCCCATATGGCTTAAATGAGCACGTATTTGATGACTTCTACCAGTTATTAAATCAATTTCCAAGAAGGAGAAGGTACCACAGGTTTGTATGGTCTTAACCTCCATGGATATTTCTTTAAGATTTTTACCTGGATTATCATATATCCTAGATATATTTTCTCTCTCATCCTTAAGTATGTAAGCCTTATAAAGGCCATCCTTTATTTTACCCTTTACTAAGGCACTATAATATTTTTTGATTTTTCTCTCCCTGATCATTTCATTTAAGAGTTTTAATCCTTCAAAGGTCTTTCCAAAAATAACAACTCCTGAAGTGTTTCTATCTAGACGATTGCAGGAAGCAGGTGTAAAGCTAATATTATTTTCTGGAGTATAATCTCCCTTATCAAAGAGATAGGTCAGTACATAATCTGTTAAGGTAGGTGGTCCCTGGGTACTGTTACTGTGAACTAACACTCCTGGCCACTTTTCCACTATTAGCATTTGCTCATCTTCATAAGTGACCTTAAGTTCTCCTTCTACTCTGTTAAATTTCTTCTTTTCTTCAGAGGAGGTAATGTTTATTAACTCTACTTCATCACCTTCAGATAGAGAAAATTCAGGCCTAACCTTACGTCCATTTACCTTTACCTCTCCCTTTCTTAAAGCTTTGTATATAGCACTTAAAGGCACATCCTTCATGGATTTTCTTAAAAACTTGTCAAGCCTTTGTCCGGCCTCGTTTACTCCTATGTATATAGTCAAACTATCAACTCCTAATCAAGCAAAACGCTTTTTCTTTATTAATGTATCAAATGAATGAAACTTATACAAAACTGCTATCTTCTTTATACATTCAGTTCGTTTAATATATTTAGTGCATTCTCACACTGTAGCGCAGTACCAAGAACAAGACATTGCTCATCAATATCAAAATAGGGTCCATGGGCAGGATTAACTATTCCTTTAGAACTATTGCCGCACCCTAGAAAATAAAATGCACTAGGGCGTTCCAAGGAAAAATATGCAAAGCTCTCCACTCCCATGCTTGGGTGTGGTATATGAACAACATTTTCTTTTCCCAGTACTGTTTCCCCACTCTTTATAACGCTATCAAGTATTTTATCATTGTTATATAAACATGGATAGCTTTCCTCAATAAATATTTCACATTCTGCTCTATGAGCAGTTACAATCCCATGAACTACTTCCTGGAATCTTCTTTTTACATAGTCTCTGTGCTCTGCTTTAACAGTCCTAATTATACCCCTAAGGACAACTTCTTCTGGAATTATATTTTGTGCAGTACCACCATTAAAGCATCCAAAGGTAATTAATGCTGCATCTTGTGGTGGCATTTCTCTACTTATAATTGTCTGCACATTAGAAACAACCATAGCACCTACTACTATAGGATCTATACAGTCCTCTGGATGGGCTCCATGCCCACCTCTACCCTTGATAGTAATAGTAAAAGGATTAGAGGCAGCATGAATGACACCTCTCTTAACTCCTATGGTTCCTATAGCTAACGCTTCATTTACGTGAAGTCCTATAATAGCATCTACATAAGGCTCCTCAAGGATGCCTTCCTCAATCATAATTTTTGAACCTCCTGAAGTTTCTTCTGCAGGTTCAAAGAGCAATAAGACCTTTCCAGGCAGATTTTTTTTATTACTATTGAGAATTTTAGCTGCCCCAAGCAGTATGGTCATGTGAGCATCATGTCCACAAGCATGCATTTTCCCTGGTATTATTGAGGAATATTCACATGACTTTTTATCCTGAAGTGGCAAGGCATCCATATCTGCCCTTAGAGCTACTATATGATTACCTTCCCCTTCTATAATACCATAAATGCCACTTCCTGCAGTGGTTTTGTACGGAATATTCTCATTATCTAGAAATTCTTTAATAAAGCTACTGGTAAGGGGAAGCTCATAATCAAGCTCAGGATGCATATGTAAGTGCCTTCTTATTCCAATGAGCTCTCCTTCTATCTCCTTTGCACATTTTAAAAAATTCATGGTATCCCTCCAATTATCATTCCCAATACACTTCTATTTGGTCACCCTCACTTAGCATATCATGATATCCTGCCTTTTTATGGTTTAACAGCAGCACTAAGTGACCTCTGGCCTTACTTAAATCAAAATTAATGCATTCAAATATATCTATAAATATATACTTATCTTTATTTTTTAATACTATCTTTTCACCATTTACCATTACTGATAAAGATAAAGGCAAACTATCCCTGCACAATGTTTTTTCTGCGGCTACTTCTGACTCTATTGAATTCATATTTTCAATGGTTTCAAGACATAAAAGCTTATCACCGTTATCTATAGCTTCATCTTCACTAATAAATACATTACCTCTTTTTATATGACCTTTCTTACCCACATCTGGAAGCTGCTCAAGTGCTTCTCCTAAAGTAGAGGGATATCTTAGTATTACCTCATCTCCTTCACCTATCCTTGCGGTGAGTTGGGCTGTATTGCCGTTTATTTTACATATAGGTTCAAGAGTGTACTCTTTTTCATCTAAGTAGAGTGTAAAGGTATCCCATTGAAATAATAAATCTAGAACTCTAAGCTCTGCATCCTTACCTTGATTTGAATACTTAACTTCTATTCTTGCTCCATCATAAACATAAGTGTCTAAGGTCGCTACTTCGTTATCCATCACTATAACAGCCTTTCTTCCAATTTCTCCAAAGGCTATTTTTTTCTCGCCATTTAAAGTGTAATGTAAATTCTTACCATTCTTTGGTAGCAAATGTCTTGGATTTATCCCTGCCTGAAGCAATACGTTTAGTATACGATGCTTGCTTGAATTAAACATGGTAACAGTATCCTGGTTTAAGGTTACCTTTATAAAATCCTTTCCACAATTTTTAAGTGCTACCATAGCGATACCTAATACTGTAATACCAGCACTTCCAAGTGAATTATCTGCTCCTTCACAGTAGATTACAGCTTTTCTGTCCTTTATAGCAACTCTTTCAGCAGGTACTTCAGTAAACTTAGCCAAATTTTCTTTAAGTCCTGGCGTTAGAGCTCCACCACCCACCATAAAGATTGCTGCTGGAGCTTTTCCACCATTTAAACTAAGTACCTTTTCTCCTATTTCTCTTGCGATTTTTTCTACGGTAGGTTCAATTATCTTAATAAGCTGTTCTCGCTCTATACTATGGCTTAATCCTAAGATATCCTCATAGGAAGCCTGTCCATTAATTACACACTCTTTCTTAATTCCCTCGGCTTTATTAAAATCAACTAATAGTTTATGAGCTAAAACCTCAGTTACTTCATCTCCAGCTTGAGATACCATACCATAGGCACTTATTTTTTCATCACTACAGATGGCTATGTCACTGGTGCCAGCACCTATGTCAACAAGCACCAGGTTAAGTAGTCGTAGATTCTGTGGAATTGCTGCTTCTAAGGCAGCAATAGGCTCTAATGTAAGGCTTATTACTTCAAGTTGAGCATTATTCATTACAGTATAAAGACTGTCGATGACACTTCTTGGCAGGAAAGTGGCAATTACTTCCACACCGCATTTTTCACCTCTATGTCCTGCTAAATTAGAAATTACATAGCCATTTATGTAATAATTTTTTACACTATAACCTACACAAAACAATTTTCCTTGGGACTGCATACTTACTTTTTCTTCTGCGGCCTTCACTGCTGATAGCTCCATAGCCTTAATAATTTCTTCAGTAATCTGTTCTTCTTCATCTAGAGTCTTTTCAATGCTAACTTCAGTAGTCCTTAAAAACCTTCCTGCAGCTGCAATAGCAACCTTTGTAAGCTTTGTACTGCACCTTTCTTCAAGTTCCTTCTTAACCTTTAACACCGAGGCTGTAACTAGAGCAATATCATGGATTTGACCATCTACCATGGCTCTTTCTTCGTGCTCCACATAGCTTTCACTTACCACTTGTAGCTTATTATTTATTACTTTTCCAATTACCCCTATAACAGAACGGGTTCCAATATCTAAGGCAAATAACAATTCATCCACATTCATCTCATTTTCCCTCATATACAATATTTTAAAAGCTCATATTATATAAGTATGAGCTTAATAAAATTATATAGCAGAAGGCCTTAACATTCAACAATTCTTAATTCCTGCCTCCTCAATAAATCTAGACACTAGCACTCCTTTTCCCCTTAAGCTCTTCACTGCATATATGTACAAATCCTTCCTTGTTCTGGTAATTGCTACGTAAAATAGTCTTCTTTCTTCTTCTAAATGCTCTGGAATACTATTTTTGTGCGGAATGCACTCTTCACTGCAGTTAATAATTATAACCTTGTTGAACTCCATACCTTTAATGCCATGAATGGTGCTGAGTAATACCCCTTCCCTCTTGTTTTCTATGCTCTGTGATATCACCTTATTACTGTAATTTACATGTTTAAGAGCTTCATTAAGAGAAGTGAATTCTTCTAAGCTTTCCGCTAAGTATTCTACAATAACCATTAAATCAGTAATGTTAATTTTTATTTTATTGCAGTAACTATCTAAATACTCTAAATAACCTAACTCCTTTAATACGTAATAGACTCCCGCAGAAGGCATCATTCCCTTTAAAATATAAAGCTTTTTCTGAAGCTTCTTAATACACTTAATTTTGAATAAAGGCATATTATGGTCTTCAAGTATAGTGTCAAGACAGCTATATTTTACTGCCTTTTCCTTTAATCCTTCAATAGCAACCTTGCTTATATATCTAAAAGGCTTATTTATCACCTTAAGTACGGATTCTTTATCTGTACCGTCCAAGCTCCATTTAAAATATGAAATTATATCTCTACAGATAAAATGCTGATATAGGTTAAAACATTCCCCCATTATTCTAAATGGAATGTGCTGCTTTAAAAATTCATTTATTATATTTATATTATCAGTATGGGTTCTGTAAAGTATGGCAAAATCTTCCCAGCTATCGCTTCCATTTTCAACACTATTCTTTATCAGCTGAGTTACCTTTGTGGATTGATTACTTTCATTTTCACACAATTCAAGCTTTGATATGCCATCTTTTACATTATAGCTATTAATTTCCTTATGATTTCTCAATTGGTTATTAATTATTATTCTACAGGAGGTTTCCGTTATATTTTTAGGACATCGATAATTAGTTTTTAGAAAAAACTTATGAGAATAATTAAAATCCTCGCAAAAGTTCATTAGTGCTCTAGGATATGCTCCCCTAAAGCCATAGATGCACTGATCCTCGTCTCCAACGCAAAACATAGAACTATAGGTTGAAAGATATTTAAAAATTATTAGTTGTATTTTATCACAGTCTTGAAACTCATCCACCAATATATATGGATATCTTTTTATAGTCTGCTCTATTTCCCTTTTATCACCTTCTAATAATTGCTTATAGCATAGTAAAATATCATCGAAGTCCCATAGGGAATTTTCATCTTTTATCTTTTCATATTCCGCATAGCATGAATTAAAAATCTCCTTGTCGATGCTAGGTGTGAAATTTTCTTCAGCTGAAGTCTTATAATTTGAAATATCCTTTCTGAGGATTTTTACAATTTCATCTATTCCTTCATCGATATATTTTACCAAGCACCTCTTTAAGATTTTTTTACATTCTAGTTCACTAATAATACAGGAATGTAATCCGTGCTTTCTTAAAATGCCATATATAAAGCTATGAATTGTTCCAAAGTATGGAGTTGCTCTTTCTCTATTACCGCCTAGAAATCTAAACCTCATCTCCTCTGCTGAAGCCCTTGTAAAAGTTATAACAGCTATATTTTCTGGGGGCACCTTTTTCACCTGTATTAGGTACCTTACCCTAGCTAATATTACTGTTGTCTTTCCTGATCCTGGAGCTGCTACAACCAAACTATTTTTATAGAAGGAATTTACTGCTGTTAGCTGATCACTGTCAAGATTTCTAAGCATAATGAATATTTACCTCCCCTTACACTAATTTATTGTATTGTAATAACCTAGTTATAATATTAAAATAGTATATGACCCTATAATTATGGTCTCTAAAATATTATTTAAACAAATCGAGGTAATATTATGAACATAAGCAGGAATAGTAATTCAAACTTTTTATCCGAAAGAAATCTAACTATGCTCGTGGATTTTTACGAGCTTACTATGGCCAACGGCTATCTTGATAATAACGTAGGCAATACCATAGCTTATTTTGATATGTTCTTTAGAAGAGTGCCTGACGGAGGAGGTTACTGTATAATGGCTGGCGTACAGCAGTTATTAGAGTATATCTCAAATCTTAAATTTACTGAGGAAGATATCGAATATCTAAGGGGTAAAAACCTTTTTTCCGAAGAATTTCTTAAATACTTAGAAAACTTTAAGTTTTGCTGCGATATATGGGCTATCCCTGAGGGATATCCTGTTTTCCCAAATGAGCCACTAATAACAGTAAGAGGTCCAATTATTCAGGCTCAATTTATAGAAACAATGATTTTACTTACTATAAATCATCAAACCCTAATTGCCACCAAAGCGAATAGAATATGCCGTGCTGCACAGCATAGACCTGTTATGGAATTTGGTTCAAGGCGTGCTCAAGGATATGATGGAGCTATCTATGGTGCAAGAGCAGCTGTAATTGGCGGATGTTCTTCTACAGCCTGTACAATTGCAGATGAGCTTTTTAACATTCCTGCAGTGGGTACCATGGCTCATAGCTGGGTACAATTATTTCCTACTGAATATGATTCTTTTGCAGCTTGGGCTAGAACTTACCCAAACAATTGTACACTACTTATCGATACCTATAACGTACTAAAATCTGGACTTCCAAATGCAGTTAGAGTATTCGATGAGATATTAAAACCCATGGGACATCGTCCAAAGGGTGTTAGGATTGACAGTGGTGATATAACCTATCTAACTCAAAAGACCAGGGCTTACCTTGATGAGCATGGCTATGACGATGTTAAGATAATAGTTTCAAATTCACTTGATGAATATATAATAAGAGACGTACTTACACAAGGAGCGTCTATCGACAGCTTTGGTGTAGGAGAAAGACTTATTACTGCTAAATCCGAACCAGTTTTTGGAGGAGTTTATAAGCTTGTAGCTATTGAGGAAGAAGGTAAAATTATACCAAAAATTAAGATAAGTGAAAATGAAGAAAAGATCACAAATCCTGGTTTTAAGAAAATTTATAGAATCTATGATAAGTATTCTCACAAGTCAATTGCTGATCTTATAACACTTGATGAAGAAGTAATAGATTTTACAAAGCCGCTGCAAATATTTAATCCAATATATACCTGGAAAAAGAAGCGGCTTAAGAATTATTATGTAGTAGACTTGATGAAAAAAATTGTTGAAGAAGGTCACCCAATATATGAAAGTCCTTCTGTAACTTGTATAAAGCAACTGGTAAAGGAAGAAACCGCAAAGCTTTGGGATGAGGTATTAAGATTTGATAACCCCCACAGTTATTATGTGGACTTGTCAAAGGATCTATGGAATTTAAAACAAAATCTATTGGATACCTATAACAGCGATTTTGAGGAAGAAAATGAACAAGGTTAAATTAAAAGTTTCTCTAGAAGCCTATGATTACCTTAAAAACTTGCTGGTTAATTCCAAGGATTTTGATTGTTTTAAGATTACCGTCAATTCTAATGGTTGCTGTCATGATAGAATTACCTTTTGCGCAGATCTGGTTGAAAGTAAGGAGGAGGATGAAGTTCTTGATTGGGTGGAACATATTCCCTTTCTATATTCTGAAAAGCTTAGCCTTGAGCTCATTAGCATTGAGATTATACTGAGAAATGATAGAGTATTTGCAAAGGTGACTCCTATAAATAAAGAGTCCTACTGTAGCAGCTGTGCGAAAGGCAGCAGCTGCGGCAGTGGCTGTATGAAATGCAAAAATTCTTAAACTTATATTAAAAGTAATAGAGTCGCTTGCCTATTAAGAGGAAAGCGACTCTTTTACTAATTGTTATTTTGGGGAAACCAAAGCTTAATTTCCCTATTTGCACTCAAAGTAGAATCAGAGGCATGAACTAAATTTCTAGTTTTATCACAGCCATAAGTCCCTCTTATAGATCCATTCTCAGCTATTAGGGGATCCTTATCTCCATTAATCTTTCTTACGAGCTCCACTGCATTTTCTCCGGATAAAACCATAGCGCATACCAAGCCTTCTGTTAAATAATCAATAAGCTTTGTATAAAAGAGTTTATCCCTATGCTCCTCATAATGTGCTTCTGCTAAACTCTTAGTGGGTTTTATTAAACTTAAAGCCTCTATATTTAATCCTCGTCTCTCGTAAAAAGATATTATTTCGCCTATTAGTTTTCTTTCAACGCCGTCAGGCTTAATTAAAACCAAAGTTCTTTCCAATTAATAATCATCCCTTCTAGTATTATTCGCACCTTAATTGCTACCCACATATATATTGCTATAGATTATTTAAGACTCTAAGTTAACTTAGAGTCTTAAAAATTCTACATATATTCTTCCAAATAATCATACTCGTTTAGTGCATCGTATTCATCATACTCGTATACAACCTTCAAATTCTTTCCCTTAGCCTTTAGAAGACTTTTAAATGGACACACAACCTCATCATCATGGAATTCATAGAGGGCACATTCCTCAAAACAACTCTCCGCCTTCTGTGTAGTGGAAAGCAGCGGACATTGGGTCATATTCTCCTCCCCCTCCCCTTTTGGTATAATAATGTGAAAATTTATTAATTTCACATTATTACATCTATTATATAGATATGTATAAAAAAATACAATAGGTAAGATAAAAATCTTACCTATTGTAGCAACATTTACTATTTTCAACTTATTGACTAATGCCATCAGCTAAATACTTCCACTCTATTTTGTCTCCAGCCTTGGGCTTGTATGAATCGCAGCCTACTGGAGGCTTAACTCCATTTACATAATAACACCAGCCACTGCTGGGTCCATTATCCTTTTCTCTTAAGCCATTGATACTGGAGAAATATCCTCCATCAGATCTACTCTTAATTCCCTTGCTCTGTAAAAAACCTAGGGTTAAATCATAAACACTATTATCTTTTAATTCCAAGGAGCCTTCTGCTATAGTAGTGTTAGAAATAATGTCTATAATTACTATCTTAACGGAAGCTTTAGAAGGCTGCACTTCCTTTTTGGTCTTATCCTCAACAGTTTTGTTACTGTCCTTTTTTTCCGTTTGCGATGGGGACACAGTATTTTGGTTATTGCTGGTATTATCCTTGGCTTTTTCCAACTCTGATGGTGCTTTCTCTTGGGTTTTTGTGTTATTAGCTTGATCTTGCACCTTTTGCTGTTCAATGCTCTTCTCTACAGTTTTTTGTGCATAAATGCTTTGAATTCTTGAAGCTGCAATATAACTAATTATTGCAATTACTACTGCTAAAACCACAGCAATTCTTTTTTTCATATAATCTCCTCTTTACTTTTTAGCTGAAACAGTATCTTGCCTAACTATAAAAATACCTAAAGTGATAAGAATTAAAGCTGAAACTATAAGGAAAGTGTAGTCTACTGTTCTCCCTGTAGCTGGTAAAAGCTTATAGGGCTTAAGAGATTCAACGTTAGTATTTATAGCATAATAATTGAAACTTCCCTTTGAATAATATTGTTCCACAGACATAAGTGCTCTTGCTGCCTGTTCAGTAGCTAAAGCATTATCTGCACCCTTTAGCATATGGGTAAATTGGCCATTGGTGCCTTTAAAGCTCATTAGTGCAGATATTAAATCTCCACCATTTTTAGTAAAGTCCACTGACATAGGGTCAATGCCTAAAGAGCATAATGCAACTATAGCAAAGGATGAACTTTCTGAAAAAATCCCATATTCATCTTGTAAATACCCCCCATCTATTTGCCTTAGAGATAAGGTCCTTACTGCATTATCTACTACTTCTTTCACATTAGCTTCAATATAATAGGGTGCTAATGAGGATATTACCATAGCAGTTACATCTGGATTAATAGTCTTGTTAAATACACTCCAACCAGTTAAGGTATTATTTTTGTCATCCTTAACCTCTACCTTATGGGATAAAATATATTGAATTAACTGAGATTCCTTCATATTGTATTTTTCTTTTAGCTTTAATTCATGGTTTAAAATTAAGGCCATAGCAGCTTCATTTACTGTAAACTTGTTAATATCCTTGTTAAATAACTCCTTAACTAGGTCCTTACCTACAAAGTCATAAGGATTGTAACCACAGGCTATAGTTCCGAAAATAAGCTTTTCTAAATCTGCTCCACTATATTCACTAAGTCCATTTTTGCTTATATCCTTTGCATACTCTTTTAGAAAGGTATCATCTGGTTTAATTCCCCTCCTGCTTAGTGTGAAGGCTGTCCATGGGTCTGTTTTTGCTTGCTTTAAATAATTGAAGGTATCGTTTTCTGCACTTTTAATTTCACTGAAAGTATATTTCTTAGTTTCACCAGGCTTCACAACTATTGTGTAGTCTTTGCTTGGTGAGGTTACATTATCTATAATAAAGCTTCCACTTTCAGAAACTACCTTGGGTAATCCATCACTTTCATAGCCATAAATCTTATAATTGTGGGTCCCTTTAGGCAAACCAGAAACTGTTATACTTCCATTGCTATCTGTAGTATATTTAATTCCATCAATGTCAATTGTTACATTTTTAATAAGCGCTTCTTTTTCATCCCAGGTTTTGTCAGCTATAGTCAATTTGAATGCTTCATTTTCTTGAACAACCTTTGGTGAAAATATCAGTTTCTTGGCAATATTTATATTGCTCCAATCGCAATAATATATTACTACTTCGTTTATTTTTGATAAGTCCACAGCTTGTGTGTTATCAAGTATTGCACCTTGTTCCATATAACTGTCACTTTTAAAATAATACATCCAAGCTTTGCTAGCATCACTATTAAGACTATTAATACTCCTTACGTCAGGGCCATAAAGGCCTATAGGTATATCATAGGGGATTGCCTTTTCAGTTAGCAGTTTTTTTAAGCCCTCATAGGCATTAGGTGCATTTACTATGCCTTGTGCTATGGTACCATTTAGCCCCTCTACTCTTATATTGATGTCATAATTTTGTCCTTCAGCCTTAGCTACTGAAGCAACAGTATTTAAAGTTACAGTAAACACCATCAAAAAGGCTGTGAATAATACTAATATTTTCTTTTTCATTATTTGTCCTCCCATTATAATATAAAATAAAAAACCAGACCTATAAAAAGTCTGGTAAAGATCTGCAAAATCTTTGCCTTCCCTCCGAAGGTAGAATAATTTAACACTCCTCTGCACAGGATATCCTGACTTCACTTCATTCTCCAGACACCCTTCCCTGATTACTCAAGTGGTTATGTGTCCTTTGTCCATGATACAGTAGCGGGGGCTGTTGTGGATTCTAACCACATTCCCCTGAAACAGAGTACTATTTAATTGTACAAGATAATAATAGCATTAATAGCAATAAAAATCAATCACATCACTATGATTATCAGTGGATTTTTAGTAGGTCAATAAAGTCTTTGATTATTAGAGCGGTAAAGCCCCATATAACATGACCATCATACTGGTAAAAGTATTCTGGCAGTATGCCCCTACTAAACTTATAATTCCTGCCTCCTCTAATGAGATGATATGGAAAATCCTCCTTTAAGGTTGGCCCAATAGGCAGCTCATAGAGTATAGGTTTTTCCTTCATAAAATAGCTAAGTGGAACTGTAAATATCTCCTCTACCTCCTGTGGGTTGCAAATAATTTTCCCTGATTTTACCCTGCCCACATATGGGTATATTATCGAATTATAAGGGCTCACTAAATAATTCATAGGTCCTATGTAATCTATGTCATCTCTCTTTAGCCCTAATTCCTCGTGAACCTCTCTTATTGCTGTTTGCAAAGGCTCTTCATTAGACTCAACTTTTCCTCCAGGAAGACACACATCACCAGGCTGATTTCTCAAATTTCCAGATCTTACCTCAAACACAATGCTATCAGTGCCTCCTATATTTTTTATTAGTATAAATACGGAACTCTTTTTAAAACTTCCTATGATTTCAGGACTTCTATCTATAAATATGTCTTCTAAACTTTTCAAATCAGAATCCTCCTATAACATTTTGCAGTTGCATTAAATCATAGATTTATAATAACATAAGTATGTACTCTGTGATTAAGATAAAAATTAATTTTTCTATACCCCAGCTGAAAGGATGTGAAAAACCAGGTTAAAAACTGGTCACTATGAAATTAAAAAGAATGCTTACTCTATTTATTTTAATTATGGCAATTATGCTATCTTCTACTAAGGTACTGGCAGAAAATAATATTCCAAAACCCAGTGCTGAAGGAGCTATTGTAGTTGATGTAGATTCAAAGGATATCCTTTTTATAAAAAACCCTGATAAGAGATTATATCCTGCTAGTACAACAAAATTATTAACAGCCATTCTCTTAGCTGAGAATAAAAAACCTGGGTATATTCTTACTTATAGCTCTGCTGCTGCTTCTCAAGAACCCTTTATACTTGGCTTAAAGCCTGGCACAAAGATAACTGCAGAAGAGGCTATGGATGCAATGCTGCTGTATTCTGCAAATGACATTGCTTATATGATAGGTGAAAATTTAGGTGTTAGTAAAGAAGGCTTTGCTGCTATGATGAATTCTAAAATACAAAGCTTAAAGCTCAGTAATACCCATTTTGTTACTGCCAATGGACTCCATGATGATAATCATTTTACCTCAGCTTATGACCTATCAGTTATTGCAAGGGAGGCCTATAAATACCCTTGGATAATGAATACACTTAAAAAAACATCATCACAGATAAAATTGGATAATAATACGGTTATAGCGCTTGAGAATAGAAATAAACTGCTTAATAAGGACGGTAATGTAGGAGGAAAGACTGGCTTTACTACACCAGCAGGCAGATGCTTGGTATCTTACTATGAAAGAGATGGCCGCAGATTAGTTGGAGTTGTTTTAAAATCTGAAAAGGATTCTGAGGACAAAATGCTCTTTAAAGACATGGAAGATATAATAAATTATTCTTATAATCTTAAAAAAACTACTCTTTACAGTAGCGGCAAGGCAATTAAGGATTATAGGTTAAGTTATAAGCTTTTCAACTTCTTTGGTCCTGAAAAAGAAATAAATACATCCTTATATACTGACAAGGATGTACAGGTCTATGAATCTTCTGATAATAGAAATATACACATAGAGCCGCTTAAAATAAACCCCTTTAACATCAAAAAGAATACTCCAGTTGCAAAATTATTTGTAGATACAAGAGAAAAACAGGCGTGCTATTTCCTATATTCCACTGTAAGCTCTAAAGACATCCTAAGGAGTAATTTGATTCCTTATAGCTTAGTAACTTTTTTAATCTTGTCACTCATTATATTTTTATATTTTAAATTTAAGAAAGTACCAAAACAAAATATTCGCTATAGATAAAAGAGTACTCCCATTTTTAGGGAGTACTCTTTATATTAAACTCTTTTTTCAAATTCTTTTAGAAGGAATTTCTCCCCCATGCTCACAAGAAATACTCCAGCTATTATTATTAAGCATCCCATTATCTGCCAAATCGTAACACTTTCTTTGAGTATTAAAGCAGCAAATATAATACTTGCTATAGGCTGAAGGTTTATATAGGTAGTTATAAGGGTTGCCCCTAAACGCTCTAAACAGAATATATAAATTACAGACCCAATACAGGAACATAGCACCGCAAGAAAGAATATATTTGCTATAGCCCCTACAGAGGGCTTGTTAACTTGAAAAATAAGCAGTGAAGGGCTTAAAAATAAACATCCCCAAAGACTTTGATAAGCTGTAATAGTTATGCTTTTATAGTTTCCCTTAAAATTACTGCTTGCCATATTGTAAAATACCCAGCATATGGCTGCACCTAAAGCCATTAAATCCCCTAGGGTTCCTGTAGAAAACAAACTTACCCTGTCCTTGGATACTATTATGATAGTTAATCCTACCACACTTAATATTGCGCCCATGGCTTTCATCCTTGTAATTCTCTCTTTGTATATTATTCTTTGAGAAAATAGAGTAAATACCGGAATGGATGAAATTAAAATTGCCACGTTAGAAGCAGAAGTAAAAAGCACCGAATAATTTTCAAAAATAAAGTATAAAGTTATTCCAAAAAGGCCGCCTAAAGCCAGCTTAATTCTGTCCTCTTTATATACCTTTTCATTTGGGTGCTTAATCTTTAAATAAATAAATAAAATGATTGCAGCCAAAAAAAATCTATAAAAAGCAGAAAGCATTGGATTTATTTCCTCCACTACTACTTTTATACTAAGATAAGATAGTCCCCAGATTATCATAAGCAGCACTGCCAACATATGGGCTATTTTTCTATGCTTCATAATACACTCTCCTCTCCTTATGATTTTCTCCTCCTTTATTATATATACAAAACACCACTTAAACAATATATCTATAAAATCAACATATTTATTCAAATTACTCTATGTATTTTAAAGCGTTCCTTTGGTAAAATGTAAGTAATATTATTTACAGGAGGTCTATATATGAAAAATTGCTTAATTGCCCAATCTGGCGGCCCCACTACAGTAATAAACTCCAGCGTGGTTGGAATTTTAGAAAAAAACAATGCTCTAAAGACCTTTGATAAGGTGCTTGTGGGTTTTAACGGTATTGAAGGAATTTTACAAGACAAGGTGTATGATGCTAATGAAGTAATTAAAGACCCACAAGTTTTTAGATATACTCCTTCCTCAGGCCTTGGCTCATGCAGATACAAGCTTCCAGATTATAAAAAAGACAGCAGTGACTATGAGAATTTTATTAAAATATTAGAGAAGCATGAAGTGAAGACCTTTTTCTACATAGGTGGAAACGATTCAATGGATACAATTAAACAGATGCACCTATACTCTAGAGAGCATAACATCTCTATTGATTTTATCGGAGTCCCAAAAACCATAGACAATGATTTGCCTATAACTGACCACTGTCCTGGCTTTGGAAGTGCAGCAAAATTCATTGCTGCCTCTGTTCTAGAAACCTACCTTGACTCAAGTGTATATCTAAATAATGGAGCTTTTGTTATAGAGACTATGGGTAGAGATACTGGATGGTTAGCAGCCTCTGCTCGTTTAGCAGAAATTGATGGGATACCCTGTGCTGATCTTATTTACCTACCAGAAATAGCCTTTTGTAGAGAAAGCTTTCTTAAAGACGTAGAAAAGATATTTAGAGAAAAGGGTAAGGTTTACATAGTTGTCTCTGAAGGCATTAGAGATGCTGAAGGCAATTTTCTATCAGCACTAAATGCTTCAAGCTCCCATGATAAATTTGGCCATCAGCAGCTAGGAGGAGCAGGTAAGTTCGTAAGTGAACTTATTAAAGATTCCGGAATAACCAATAGGGTAAAATCCTTAGAACTTGGCGTTTTGCAGCGCTGTGCCATGCATTTTGCTTCTGCTATAGACATACAAGAAGCTTATGAGGCTGGAGCTGCTGCCTGTGAAGCTGCAGCAAAAGGTATTAGTGGTTACATGATAACTATTGAGAGAGTTAGCAATGCCCCATACAAAACCAACTTTGGAATAGCAGCAGCAAGTGAAGTGGCAAACAATGTAAAGTATTTTCCTGCTGAGTGGATTACCAAAGAAAATAATAACATAAATCAGGAAGCATTAAATTATCTTTCTCCACTCGTTAGTGGATGTCCAGAATTGATGTGGAAAGACCATCTCCCTAAATATACTTTTATTAGATAGGAGTGATAATATGAACTATATTGATTTGAGAAGCGATACTGTAACCCAACCCACCAAAGCTATGAGAGAGGCAATGTACATGGCAGAAGTTGGTGATGATGTCTACGGTGATGATCCTACCATGATTGAACTTGAGAATTATGCAGCTGAAATTATTGGAAAGGAAGCTGCACTTTTCGTTCCCAGTGGTACCTTTGGCAATCAGCTTGCACTACTTACTCATTGTCATCGTGGTGATGAAGTAATACTAGGAGAAGATTGCCATATAGTACAGCACGAGGTTGGTGCTTCTTCAGTAATTGCTGGGGTTCAGCTTAGAACCATTCCTTCCACAAAGGGGGCTTTAGACCCTCAGCAGATTAAAAGCCGAATTCGTACTGAAGATATACATTACCCAAGGACAGGTCTAATTTGTCTTGAAAATGCCCATTCAAATGGCAGAGTAATCCCCCTTCTTAATATGAGAGAAATTTATGAAATAGCTAAACAGAATGATATACCAGTGCATCTTGATGGTGCTAGGTTATTTAATGCCTCTGCTTATCTAAATGTTGAGCCAAAAGAGCTTGGAGCTTATTGTGATACAGTGAACTTCTGTCTTTCAAAGGGCCTATGTGCACCGGTTGGTTCAATACTTGCCGGCTCAAAAGACTTTATCCTTGCAGCAAGAAAGGGAAGAAAATTAATGGGTGGCGGTTTAAGACAGGCTGGCTTTCTTGCTGCAGCAGGAATTATTGCCTTAAAAGACATGGTACCTAGAATATCCGAGGATCATGACAATGCTAGGTACTTAGCCAATGAATTAGCTAAGATTCCAGGTGTGGAAGTGAACCTCGAAGATATACACATAAACATGGTATTCTTTGATATGAGTAAAACAGGATACTCCAGTGATAAATTAGTTCAAGAATTCTATAATAGGAACATAAAGATTAACCCTGAAGAAAATGGAGAAATGCGCTTTGTCACAAATTATTGGATTAAGCGTGAAGACATTGATTATGTAATAGCACAATTTAAAGATCTTCTTAAGGTCTGATTTACAACCTAAAACAGCTGTTAGCCAAACTAACAGCTGTTTTTTTACTTTTCCAATTATCTCATCTTTTTTAAAGCCATAATTACTGGTACACAGATAAGAACTGCTACAATTGCCTCTGGTATCCCATTGGTAAGTGCTATACCATATATAAAACCTGCAGCAGTACCGCTGCTAATACCCTTTGCAGCTACCACATCCTTAGCATAAATAATATAAATCATGGTAAGAACTCCAAAGGTATTTGTAACCGTAGCCGCAGTAGTAGCTACAGCTATATTTAAGGATTCAGATTTTGTTCTCATAAGCTTATATATATAATAGGCCATAAGCCCTACAAATACTCTTGGGAAAATTGAAACTAAAGGATTAAGAAAAGCAAAAGAGAGCAAGTTTACATATATCATATTTTGAATTAGGCTGGTGACTCCGAAAATAAACCCTAATAGCAAGCCTACCTTTGGGCCCTCAAGTATAGCTCCAATTATTACAGGTATATGCATAATAGTTAGCTTTGCAGTAAAAAAGGGTATAAACCCATAGCCAGTTAAACCCAAGACTATGGAAACTGCAGATAGCATTCCTACTATAGTAAGTCTGTACACTGAAGTTCTTTTATTAGAATTATTCTTATGCATAATATTCCTCCAACAGTGAATAAAAAATAATAGTATAGCAAATAATAACTATGTTTTATTATTATACCTAAAATTTTGATATAAAGTACATAGATAAATAAAAAATTCTTAGAAATTATCATAAAGTTCTTGGAGGTTATTTATAATGCATAACGTTTCTGGTGCTATGTCATATTTATTATATTTTATAATTTACTCATTTCTTGGTTGGTGTAGTGAAACTCTTTATGCACTTTATGAGACAAAAAATTTTATAAATAGAGGTTTTTTATATGGTCCATTTTGCCCCCTCTATGGTATTGGTGTTACAGCTATGCTTTTTCTTCTCAATCCATTAAAGCATAATGCAATTTTGTTTTTTCTTGGAGCAGTTATTTTGACCTCCACTATTGAATACTTTACTGGTTATTTACTAGAAATAATATTTAACAGGAATTGGTGGGATTACAGCAGTGATTTTCTCAATATTCATGGCAGGGTATGTATACCCTTTTCACTAATTTGGGGGCTAGCTTCCATATTTCTTATAAGATATCTTCACCCTTTAATAGCTAACGCTGTATATAATATTTCATATCAATATAAAGTTATAATCCTTATATTGTTCTTTAGCTATTTTTTGGTAGATTTGATATTAACCTTAATGTCCCTTGGAAAGCTTAAATCACTTCAAGGCATTTTAAGTCATTTGTAACATACAATATTGTTTCCTATTCATCTATATAACATCTATATAACACTAAGCTTTACAATTGTATTGAATAATTAATATGAGTATAATAAATATGTTATTACTTTTAATTTTTTAACTAAGGGGGACAATTATGACTTTAAAGGAATTGATTTTTGGATTAATTGGTGGGACTGCCCTGCTTATGTATGGTGTAGATAAAATGGGAGAAGGACTTGAAAAAGCATCTGGTGACATGATGAAAAAAATACTATCTGTTCTTACAGGCAGGGTATGGAGTGCTTTTTTAGTAGGGACCTTTTTAACTGCTCTTGTTCAAAGCAGTACTGCTATAACTGTCCTTACAGTTGGCTTTGTAAATGCAGGTCTTATGAAGCTTCCTCAAGCTATAGGCATTATCTATGGTGCAAATATAGGGACCACCATTACTGCACAGTTGATGAGTTTCAGCTTCGATTTTAAGCTTACAGATATTGCCCTTCCTGTAATCGGCATAGGCTTTCTTACAAGCTATTTTTTAAAGCAAAAAACCCTTAAGAGTATAGGTGAAGCCTTAATGGGCTTCGGATTTATGTTTTTAGGACTAAAAATACTCAATGGTGGAATTCCCTTTATGCAAAATAGCGAATCTCTTAAATATTTTTTTGAAACCTATGCAGCAATCCCTATAGTAGGTGTTTTGCTTGGTGCCATGGCTACAGCCTTGGTACACAGCAGTAGTGCTACTGTAGCCTTAGTAATGGTTCTGGCACAAGCAGGTTTAATCGATTTGCAGACATCAATTTGCATAATGTTAGGAGACAATATCGGTACCTGTATAACTGCCCAATTGGCAAGCTTAACTGGAAATATCCATGCAAGAAGAACAGCCTGGGCTCATACCCTTTATAATATTATAGGGGTGCTTGTGGTAGCAGCCATACTGCCTTTATTTGTCAATATAGTTACTTCAGTTACTGCTTATCTTCAACCAGGTCAGGGCATAAATGCACAAATTGCAAATTCCCATACTATTTTCAATCTCCTAAGTGCTTTAGTTTTTCTTCCTATAACAAAGTACTATGTTAAATTCTTAGAAACTATCATTAAAGATAGAAAGGGTGAAGATGATTCTTCCATTTTATTGGACAAGTTGCTTTTAGAAACACCTGTTGCTGCATTAAGAGCTGTGCTAGGAGAAGTAGTAAGAGCTGCAGAGATTACAAAGGAAATGTTTAGCACTGTAATGGAGGCCTTTTATAATAATGATGAGGCTAGATTTGAAGTAGTCTTAAAAAAAGAAAATAGGATAAACGAGCTGCAAAAAGATATTTCGCTATATATGGTTGAATTATCCAAAAAAGGGTTGACAGATACTCAATCAATAATGGTCCCTGCACTTCTTAGCAGTATTAATAACATTGAAAGAATTGGCGATAATTCTCAAAATTTATTAGAGTTAGTACAGAGCAAAATTGATAAAAAACTAAGTTTCTCTGAAGAAGCCATAAATGAGATCAATCTAATGCAGGTTTCCGTACTTGAAATGTATGACTGTGTCATCAATTCTTTAAAGACTAACGATGAAAAGTATACTTTAAAAGCACTGCAGCTAGAAGAAGAAATTGATGCTCTTACAGAAAAGCTATCTAGCAATCATCTTGAAAGACTAAAGGCTGGATATTGTTCTATAGAATCAGGTGTAATTTTCCTTGATATAGTAAGCGTTTTTGAAAGAATAGCAGATCATATGTATAAAATATCAGTTTCTCCATTAGAGGATTTAAAAGGTCTCCCTCGTAATGAATTAACCGAAATTATGTAAATAATTTTCATGATTTATAACTAAAGAGTCTACAAAGTCACACAAAAGTGTTTCCTTGCAGACTCTTTATTATATGACTTTTATTATCCTACAACCAATCCCCATCCCTTCATAGGGTGTATAGTCAGAAGACCCAATTAATTTTCCACTTCTAATGACATCCTTATCTTCACTCATGATTACTAGATCAGCAAAATTACCCTCCTTAATATATCCTCTATAAGGAAGTTTAAAAACATGTGCTTCATTATAGCTCATAATTTTCACAAAAGCTTTAGGATCCATATGGTTTTTTAGTACCAAATAATCATACATTAAAGAAACTCTCACTTCAATTCCTGGAATACCCTTAGCAACTCTTTCTCTTTCCTCTACAAAGGGTTTTTTATGCTTTTCAAATAAAAAGGCACAATGATCCGTAGAAATAAAATCAACAACTCCCTTTTGACAGGCCTCAGTAAGTCTAATACAATCTTCCTCTTTTCTAAGTGGTGGTGAAAGGAAAAACTTTGCTGCCTCTATTGGTTCTCCTTTATATTTTTCTTCTGTAAGCAATAGATACTGTGGACAAGTTTCAAGATAGACTAAAAGCCCTTTTTTCTTAGCAGCCTCAATTATATCCACAGATTCAGCACAGGAAACATGGCATATACATACCTTGCAGCCAGTTAGAGCTGCTAGGGATACTATTTTGTATACCATGGCTGTCTCCGCCTCCCTTGGCCTTGACTCCCAATAAAGCATCCTTTTACTACAATAATTAATGATATCATTGTCCTCACAATGTACCATCATTACCATGTCTAGTGCTGCACAGCATTCCATTAGTATTAAAATGTCCTTGGAGCCTAGCATCATACCATAGGTAGTATAGACCTTTACACTGTTTACTCCCCTCTTCTTTACCTCAACTAACTGCTCATAAATATCCGCTCTTAATTTTGTTACAGCTATGTGAAATGCATATCTACACTGTGCCTTTTTTTCATATCTTCTTTCTCTCTGTGCTAAAGCCTGTGTTAAGGTTTCTTCAAGATGCTGCTCAGCAAAGTCAATGATAGTAGTGGTTCCACCCTTTCTTGCAGCCCTTGTTTCCGTTATAAAGTCATCCGTATCCTTTTTATAACCCAAGTCTTCTGGAAGCCCAGGATGAGTGTGCACATCTATAAAGCCTGGAAAAACCATTTTACCCTCTGCATTATATATCTCACAATGGTCTTGAGACTCAATTTTAGGACTTACCTCTTTTATTAATCCATCCTCTATTAGGACATCTCCTAAAAATGCATTGTCAAAGTTATAAATCTGTCCACCTTTTATTAAAAGCTTCACTTAGCTTCACTCCTTAATTACTATTCATAAGCGTTAATATAAATAGAGGGAGCGATTCTCCCTCTACTTATTTACTTATAAATGCTTATTGCATTTTTGGGGCACCTTGTAACACAAAGACCACATTTAAAGCATCTTTCTGCATCCACTTGAGCTTTGGGTTGTAAACTCATAGCTTGGTAGGCACAGCTTATAACACACCTTCCACAGCTAATACACAGGTTCTTGTCTACTATAGGAAAATCAACCTTTCTTGTTTCTTCTTTTTTCTTTAATGCCAATCCAATTATCTCATTAACATCCTTATATCCATGATTATCAAGCCAGCTATTCATCTCAGATGCTAGTTGTCCATAAATTTTTGGTCCTCTTAAAATAGCTTCTGTGCATACTTGAACAGCACTAGCTCCTGCCATCATCATCTCTATTGCATCCTCGCCATTTGCAATTCCGCCCACTCCTATTACTGGAACCTTAACTGCTCCAGCAATTTCATATACATGTCTTAGAGCAATTGGTTTTATTGCCTTGCCAGAAAGCCAACCATAACCAGTGCTGCTCCCCATAAATGGTTTTCCAGTTTCAATATCAATATGAAGACATGGGCCTACTGAATTTACTGCAACAAAGCCATCTGCACCCTCCTCTTCTAAACGCTTCGCATAACCTGCTACATCTGGAATGCCAGGACTTATTTTCATATACACAGGCTTTCCTGTAGATTTTGCAGCTTTTAGTGCATCCACTATAGGCTGAATATCCTTTCCAACATAGTGGGTAGAAATCTCAAAGGCATCTGCAAAGGGTGTAGCCTTTTCAACCAGCTTTAATATCTGTTCTGCTGAATAGCCCATACTCACTATTACAGGCAGGTTATATGCTCTACATTTTTTATATTCTACCTCAAACCATCTTTCCGGTGGCAGCTCTGACCAAAGTTCTGTATTTAAAAACCCACCTTTTAACTCCTCCATACAAGGAATAGGAACATCCGCTCCAACAGTAGATATAGTTTTAGTAACAAGTCCTCCTGCACCACCTTCTGCACATGCCTTGATGCATTCAGCATCTCTTACTGGTGGACCTGCTGCAGGCATAATAGGATTAATAAAATTCATTCCTGAAAAAGATACTTTTAAATTTGCCATAGAATTTCCTCCTTTAAAATCTCTTCCAAACTTTACTAGCCAATTCCATTGCCTTCTGGTAGATTTCATCTTCATCCATGCTGCACAAGATCCTATCTTTTACCACAAATCTGCCCTCTACCATGGTATGAACTATATGATTGCTATTAATACCAAAAATAAGGTGCCCATCAAAATTATCACTATTTATTGGAGTATAGGGCTTATAATCTAGAACTATCAAGTCTGCTTGAGCCCCCTCTTCTATAACTCCTAAAGGAACATCAAAATATTTTGATGCAATTTTTCTGTTATTTAATATAGCTAGTTCCGTAACCCGTGACGGAAACATAGTCTGTGGTGTGGCCTTACAGTGTTTATGCAATACATAACAACAGTCCATTGCTCTAAAGGGATTAGAACTAAACCCATCAGATCCAAGTCCAACTAATACTCCTTTTTGACATAAAGCCTCCACATCACAATAACCAACTGCATTATTCATATTCGATTCTGGATTGTGCACAACCTGTGTTTTTTTTAATAATTCTATTTCTTCTGGAAGTATATGAATACAGTGTGCCAATATGCTGTTATCCTTCAAAATGTTATATTTATTAAGTCTTTGTACTACTCCCAAATGGTCTTTACTCTGTGCTGCTATTAAATCCGCTTCACCTTCTGCTGCATGAATATGAAAGCCTGCTCCTATTTCATTTCCTTTTTCTGAACATAGTTTCAAAGTCTCATCAGAAAGTGTAAAGGAGGCATGAAGTCCAAATAGTCCCTTTACTAGAGGGTTTTTATCCTTTTTGATATAGCGTAGATTTTCCTCAATACCCTCCAAGGCCTTAGCCTTTCCATCCCTGTCTGATACCTCATAGCATAATGTACCTCTTAAGCCTATTTCTAAAAATGCTCTTTCAATTACATCTAAGGATCCACTTATGGAATTTGGACTTGCATGATGATCAAATAATGTAGTTACTCCATTTTTAGCACACTCCATAAGAGTGACCAATGCAGAATAGTATATATCCTCTAGCGATAATGTCTTATCCAGCCTCCACCATAGCATTTCTAGAATTTCAGTAAAGTTGCTTGGGCTTGATCCCTTTAAGCCCATTCCTCTTGCAAATGCACTGTATATATGGCTGTGAGTACATATAAACCCTGGCATTATTATTTGACCCTTAACATCTAATGCATCACTAGGTATCTCCTTTAAATTCTCCATGGAGCCTACCTCACTAATCATTCCTTCATGGATTTTCACATAACCCTTCGGAATAAAAAGCTTTTCTTTATTATAAGTAACAATGGCAGCATTAATTAACCACATTTATATCACCTCGGTTAAAAAAGGCATCATGCTATATTTGTACTTGCTTCAGCATGATGCCATATTTTTATCTTCCGCCCATAGTAAGTGCCATAATTGCCTTTGCAGTGTGTAGTCTATTTTCTGCTTCTGGTATAACAATGGAATGACGTCCATCGATAACAGAGTCTTCTACTTCCTTGCCTCTGTCAGCAGGAAGTGCATGCATGTATATAGAATGCTTTTTAGTTATTGACATAAGCTCTTCTGTGCATTTCCAATCCTTGTATTTTTCAAGATTAGCCTTCATCTGGGCTTTTCCTTCTTGAGTGCTAGGATCCTCAACACCTAAGAACCCACCCCAATTCTTTGGGATAACTATATCTGCATCTCTAAATGCCTCTTCCATGTTATCTACGAACTTAATAGTAGATCCGCTAAGATCAGCATTTTTATAAGCAGTATCAACAATATCAGACATTAATGGGAACTCCTTAGGAGCTGCTACAGTTACATCCATGCCATACCTTGCAAATAATAATAGTTGAGATTGAGGTACAGATAATGGTTTAGCATGGCTTGTGGCATATGCCCAGGAAATTGCAACTTTTAATTTTCTCGGGTTTCCGAATCTTTCTTGTATGGTCATCATATCTGCCAGTACCTGCATGGGATGATATACATCATCCTGTAGGCTAATAATAGGTACTGTAGCATGCTTTGATAATTCTCTTAAATATTTATTTCCTATGCCATAAACACATTGTCTTATACAGATGGCATCTCCAAAGCTGCTTAATACTTCAGCAGTATCCTTGGCTGATTCTCCATGGTTTATCTGCATTGTAGAAGCATCTAGGTAATGAGCATGTCCACCAAGCTGAGTAATACCTGCCTCCATAGAGTTTCTAGTTCTTGTGCTTTCTTCGAAAAACATCAGGAATGCTGTCTTGTCTTTTAATAAGCTACAGGGTTCATTTAGTGCATGCTTCATCTTAAAATATTTTGCTACTTCAAATACCATATCCAAATCATCTCTGGACCAATCTTGACAGCTAATAAAATGTTTCCCTCTAAATTTTGTGTTCATTGATTAATACCCCTCTCTTCTTTTATTTATCTTTAATTAGCAGTTGAGGCAGGAGTGCATAAAACTTACATGCTTCCACCAAATGTACTACTGGGATTTGATCCATTGGACTATGTGCATAAACCTCGTTAGCAGGTCCAAAGCCTATGGTTGGTATTCCAAACCTACCCATAGTAGCTACGCCATTGGTACTAAATGTCCACTTGTCCACCTTTGGCTCAGAGTCAAATACTTCTGTATAAGTCTTAACTGCTGCTTGAACTAGTGGATGGTCTTCTTCTATTACCCAGGTTGGATAATACTTTTCAGTTGGATAGACAAGCCCAGTATAGCTTGGTTGAGCATAGGTAAGAACTTCAACTATAGCTTCCTCTGCACCTTTTATAGATTTAATCTCTTGTACTGCAGATTCTAGGGTTTCTCCTCTGGTAAGCCTTCTATCAAGCTGTATAGTGCATTCATCAGGCACTGCACACTGGGATGGAGACTTAAAGAAAATCTGTGTAACAGTTACTGTTCCCTTTCCTAGAAATTCATCATCCTTTAGCCTATTGTTTAGCTCCTCAATGCCCTGAATAATTGGGTTCATCTTATAAATTGCATTTTCCCCTCTTTCAGGTGCACTACCATGACAGGAAACACCCTTAGTAGTCACTATCATCTCCATCCTGCCTCTATGGCCGCGATATATATTCAAATTTGTAGGTTCCGTAATAACTACATAATCAGGCACAATCTTATCCTGTTCAATAATATATTGCCAGCATAGTCCATCACAGTCTTCCTCCATAACTGTACCTGTTACATAAAGGGTGTAATCACCTTCCAAACCAAGCTCCTTTATAATCTTCCCAGCATAGACCATGGAGGCCATTCCACCTTCTTGATCTGAAGCTCCACGGCCATAGATAATACCATCTCTTAAATCTCCTTCAAAGGGATCTACCTTCCATAAGTCTGAATCTCCTACATCCACTGTATCAATATGTGCATCCATGGCAATAACAGTTTTTCCATTCCCAATTCTGCCTAATATATTTCCCATTTTGTCTACAATTACTTCGTCAAAGCCCACCTTCATCATTTCTTCCTTAATTCTCTGGATTACCTTTGCCTCATTACAGCTTGTGCTAGGAATCCTTATCATATCTCTAAGGAAGTTCACCATGTCATTTTTATACTTTTCACTTAATTCAAGAATTCTGTCTTTCAATTCCATTTCTAACCCCCCTTTGGATTTTTCACAATTATTACCTAGCAAATGCTATGCCAATTATGTTATATATTCCTGTAGTTTTCTAATATTGTATTTTTCCATTTTTCTATACAATGTAGATAAGCTTACACCTAAAGCCCTAGCAACCTTTCTTTTATCTTCAGTATTTGCTCCAAATTCATTTATGGCTTTTAAAATTAAAAGCTTTTCCATAGATTCTAGATTATAACTAGTATCACCTGGCTCGCTAGAGCTTGAATTTAATATTTTTACTGGTAAATGTCTTTCTTCTATATAATCTGAGTCCTGTATAAGATTTATTATATACTCTATGGTATTCTCCAATTCTCTAACATTGCCCTGCCAAGAATAAGAGCATATCCTCTGCATGGCTTCCTTTGTAAATCGCGGTTTTTTAACTTGATAGTAATTAGAGTATTTGTTCAAAAAATGGTCTGCTATTATAGCAATATCCTCTTTTCGCTTTCTAAGTGGCGGTATCTCTAAGGGGATGACATTTAATCTATAATATAAATCCTCCCTAAATTCACCTTGTGCAACCATCTTTTCTAAATCTTTATTTGTGGCTGATATTACTCTTACATTTATGTGGATTGGCTTGTTACTTCCTATAGGAATAACAATTTTGTCCTGCAGCACCCGAAGAAGTTTCACTTGCAAGTGCAATGGCATATCACCAATTTCATCAAGAAATAGTGTTCCATTATTAGCCAGTTCAAACTTTCCAATTTTACCATTCTTATTTGCACCGGTAAAAGCACCTGGGACATATCCAAACAGCTCACTTTCTAAAAGAGTATCAGGTATAGCACCACAGTTTATAGCTATAAATGGGCCTTTACACCTTGTACTCTCATTGTGAATAGCTCTTGCAAAAAGTTCCTTTCCTGTTCCACTCTCACCAGTAATAAGTATGGATGCATGTCCAAGTGCAACTCTTTTTGCTTTTTCAAGTACCATTTTTGCTTCATCACTTTCACCTATAATACAAGCAAAATCAATAAAATTACTTTCGTTGCTTTGTTCATAGATTGTCTTGTGAACCTTAGATAAGTCTTGGAAAATTATTAATCTGTTTTTTTCACCAGAGCTATTTATGTCATTTACACATCCAAGCACCTTAGTTTTTATTCCATTGATTTCGAGAGTAAATTGTGTAGAGTTATTAATATTAACTCTTTCACCAAAATCTTTTATGGATATTTTTATATGACTGTTATCTACAATCTTCATATCATTATTTAAAAAATTCTGAAACTTCTTGTTAAAAAAAATAACCTCACTATCCTCATCTAGTACCACTAGGTTATCCTGTATGTAGTTTACAATGGTTCTTAAGTCCTCCGTTAGTGTCTCCCGTTTTACTTTATAATAATTTTCCTTTGCCTTTGAGGAAATAAGCTCAGACATTTTATCAAGGAAGTTAGTAAACTCCTTCAATCGCTCCAAAATAAGCTTTTTTTGTTGATCTGTAAAGCATATTAGAGCAATAACTCCTATAACCTCTTCCTCTACTACTATAGGAGTGCAACATTCAAATTTCTCAATACAGGAATTTTTTTTAGGACAATCAGTACAAAGTCTATGGAAACCAGGATTTTCAACTACCTGTTTTTTACCACTTTCAAAAACTTTTTTATAAATAAAGCTCTCTTCTTCTATATTAACACAGGATTTTCCCTTGTATCTGCCAGTTCCTGCTATTCTTATGAATGAGCTATCCACTATTTCTACATCCACCCTCAGTACTTCAGATATCACTTCTGCTAATTTTAATACATATTCCCTAATATCCATTAATTTGTACTTCATCTTATCACCTCAAGAATATATTTCTATATTTATCCTGATTTTCCTTTTAATTTATTCATTTTGGGAAAATAAAATTTATTCTCATTTTGGTAATTACTTATTAAATTAGGAATGAAAAAAGAAAGGGTTCAGCAATGAACCCTTTCTTTGGTTAAAAAATTTTATCTCATTTCTATAATTTTTTCATTGTAATGTCTAATCTTATTGTATTCATTTTCCCAAAATTCCATTTGCCTCATTTCATCTAAATATTCCTTGCTGTAACCAAACTTTAGCCAATCACTTTCCTTTTGCTTAAATAACTGTTCTTTGGCTTGAGGTCCCCTAAAGTCGTAAACCAAATCATCCTTTTGTCTTAAGAATATATCTTTAGCCCATCTCTTTAGTACAAAGTCCTCAACCTCAAGATACCTGCTGTCTAAATTCTCAATAACGGACTCATATCTATCAAAGCTGTCTGTAGCAATAGTTACAACATTGTCATCCACACCAAGCTTTAGATATTTTGCCATTTTTATTGCACCAATGATATTGCACATTCCTGAAGGGCCAAATAAATTTTTCATAAACTCTGCAACTTCTCTATTTATCCCCATTTCTACTAACACTTCTGTGCCATCATGAATTACCTTCAAAGCTTGGACTGTTTCTTCATCTTTTATCTCCACTACAAAATCTGTTGTTAATGCATTGTGAATTAGAGTTATCATTTTATCACCGATACCCTCTATTCTATGTTGACCTCTTCCTCCATCTGCTAAGGTCGAGCATTCATAAGGTTCTAATGCAGCAATTTTACACTCTGGGTATATTTTCTTTATCTCGTCTCCTGCTGCTAAAGTTCCTGCTGAGCCTGGTGCCGAGCAAAAACAGGCTATTCTTCCATTTCCCACACCCTTAACAGCTTCTATTGCAGAATTACCTGTTACATATCTATGGAAACGGTAATTAGGAAATAGTTCAAATTGAGCTAATGCCTTGTTTTTGGGATTTTCCTTTAACTTGTAAGTTCTCTCCAAGGTCAGTATTACGTCTGATTCAGATCCAGGAGTCAAATCTAGCTTTGCTCCATATTTTTGAATCCTTTCGTATCTTTCTCTGCTCATATTATCAGGCATTATCACTACTGCTTCATATCCCATGAGTCTGCAGATATAAGATACCCCTATTCCAAAATTACCTGTAGAAGGGCCAAGTATGGTATGCTCTCCTGGTATTATGTCTCCATCCACGCAACCTTCAATAAGTGTGGAGTATGCTGGGCCAACCTTGTGTGAACCAGATGGAAAATACTTGCCAAGAAGCACTACAATATTTGCATCTATGCCAGTTAACTCTTTTGGTAAAACTAACTTTCTAACCTGGTTGTTTTCATCCTTCCAGGTGATATTAAATAAATTGATAGAGTCTAACTCGTCTTTCTCCTTTGTGTTAAGGGCTTTTTCTCTGATGTCCTTTGGCATAAGATTTGGGTTTAACATTTCATCATAATTGGGTCCAAAAGGAATTTTTCTCATTTTATATTACACCTCCATAATAAGGCATTGCCTATCATATTTATAGTTCTTTAATGTATCTCTCTAATTCTCCCATATCAGGTTTAATCTTTTCTGGCTTTACCACCGCTTTTATAGCAGACTTAACATCCTTTAAGCCATTGCCTGATACTATAAGTGCTACTTTTGCATTTTTGTCTATATTGTGCTCTCGAACTAGCTTCATTAGTCCAGCCAAGCCTGTAACTCCAGCAGGTTCCCCAAATACACCAGTGTATCTAGCTAGTACTCTCATAGCCCCGAGAATTTCATCATCTTCTACGTCTACAGCTATTCCCTTGCTTTCCTTTAGGGCATCTAAAGCCTTGTATCCATTTCTAGGTATTCCCACTGAAATACTGTCTGCTATTGTGCTGGGCACTTTGTAGCTAAAATTATTCTTTCCTTCCCTGTATGATCTATTTACTGGATTGGACCCTGAAGCCTGTACACTTACCATGGTTGGCAATTTATTTATTATTCCAAGCTCATAGAATTCTTTAAAGCCCTTCCATACAGCACTTATTGAGCATCCATCACCTACTGACATAATTATTAGGTCAGGCACATCAAACTCTAGTTGTTCGCATAATTCAAAGGCAGCAGTCTTTTTTCCATCTACAAGATAGGGATTTATGGCACAGCTGCGGTTATACCACCCAAACTTTGCACTAGCCTCTAAACAAAAATCAAAGGCTTTATCATAGTCCCCATCAACTAAAATAACTTTGCTTCCATAAATAAGTAATTGAGTTATTTTGGCTTCCGGTGCAGATGCTGGTACAAATATATAGTTTTCCATTCCGATACAGGCAGCAAATCCTGATAGTGAAGATGCAGCATTTCCAGTAGATGCAGCACATATAACCTTCTTTTTAAGCTCCACAGCCTTGGCTATCCCTATGGCTGTGGCTCTATCTTTGAAAGATGCTGTGGGATTGCGTCCATCATCCTTTACATATATAGTATTAATTCCAAGAAGCTGCTCAAGTCTATGAGCCCTATATGTAGGAGTCCATCCTACTTGAAGAGGTGTCCTCCCCCCTTCTCCCTCTAGTGGCAATAATGCCTCGTATCTCCATAAATCCCTTCGTGGATCTTTTAATAGGCTCTTCCTACTTATGTTATTGCTTATAAAGTCCATATTCATCACCACATGCAGTGTGCCAGCAGGACCACAAACATCACAGTTGTAAATGTCTTCTTCATAAAATATTTTTCCACACTTAGAGCATTGTAAATATTTTATTTTTTTCAAGCCCTTCACCCCCCGTTAATTAACTAGCAAAATTTATGCCAAAAATTTCAACATTAAACCACCATGCCTATAATAGACTAATAATTCTAAATTATAATATATAACTAAAAACGAGTTGCATTTGTTAAAAAAATAGTAAGTAATGGTCATACCATAATACCTCTTACAGAAATTTGACAATATTTTTAACGATTTTTTAACTATTTCTACTCAAACTTTCACAAAACTATTAATAATCAATTCTTAATTTTGTATAATGGTGATGAAAACAAATATTTTACATTTTATCGTTTGTTATTTATTTTTCAAATATTAAGCTTTCAAGGAGGTTAACCATGTGCAAAAATGTTTTAACTGAGGGAAAATATCTTGAATTGGAGGAATTTATTAACAGCCTTCCTGACAAAAAGGGTGCCCTTATTGAGGTTCTCCATAAGGCACAGCATATCTTCGGTTATCTACCAAAAGAAGTACAGCTTTTTGTAGCTCAGAAATTGGACCTACCTGCATCTAAAGTATTTGGTGTGGTAAGCTTTTACTCATACTTTACTACAGAACCAAGAGGAGAATTTGTAGTAAATGTATGCATGGGAACTGCTTGCTTTGTCCGTGGAGCAGCAGCTGTACTAGAAGAATTGGAGAAAGACTTAGGAATAAAGGTTGGACAAACTACTCCAGATGGAAAATTCACTATTGAAGTGTTGCGCTGTGTTGGAGCTTGTGGATTAGCTCCAGTAGTAATGGTCAATGACAGAGTATATGGACACGTAACTCCACAGGATATAAAAAATATTCTTGCAGAATATCAGGATTAGGAGGGGCTCGAATTGAATAAAATCCGTTCTTATGAAGAATTGCAAAAATTACACCAAGATTTTAAACCACTTTTAAAAGCAAGGCACCATGAGGAAGCCCATGAAAGCCATATTATAGACATACTGGTTTGCGGTGGAACAGGATGTAAAGCTTCTCAGAGTGATAAGATTGTAGAAAACTTTAATAAATACGTAACTGAAGCCAATTTAGGCAGTAAAGTTAATGTATCATTAACAGGCTGCTTTGGTTTCTGTGAAAAAGGACCCATCGTAAAAATATGTCCAGATAATGTGTTTTATGTTCATGTATCTCCAAATGATGTAGAGGAAATAGTAAAAGAGCACCTTGTTGGTGGCAAAATTGTAGAGAGACTACTTTATGAAGAGCCTACTCTTAAAGAAAAGGTAAAGACGCAGGATGAAATGTCCTTCTATAAAAAGCAGCATAGAGTTGCCCTTAGAAACTGTGGACTTATAAATCCTGAGAAAATCGAAGAATATATTGCATGTGAAGGCTATTTAGCACTTGGTAAAGTATTATCTTCCATGACTCAAGATCAGGTTATTCAGACTATGATAGACTCAGGTCTTCGTGGAAGAGGCGGTGGCGGATTCTCCACTGGTCAGAAATGGTTGTTTACTAAGAAAAGTCAGGCTGAACAGAAATATATTATATGTAATGCAGATGAAGGTGACCCAGGTGCTTTCATGGATAGATCCATACTTGAAGGTGACCCAAATTCAGTTATTGAAGCCATGGCCATAGCAGGCTATGCCATAGGAGCATCAAAAGGATATATATATATAAGAGCTGAGTATCCTCTAGCAATTAACAGATTAAAGATTGCAATACAAGAGGCTCGTGAAGCTGGACTCTTAGGAGAAAATATTCTTGGAACTCCCTTTAACTTTGATGTTGAGTTAAAATACGGTGCAGGAGCTTTTGTTTGTGGAGAAGAAACTGCCCTGATACACTCCATAGAAGGTAATCGTGGAGAACCTACTACTAAACCACCTTTCCCTGCTGTAAGTGGTTTATGGGAAAAGCCGACTTGTGTTAATAACGTAGAAACCTATGCAAATATTCCACCTATCTATTTAAATGGACCAGAATGGTTAAATACCATAGGAACAAAAACCTCAAAGGGAACTAAGGTTTTCGCTCTTGCAGGCAAAATAAATAACGTAGGGCTTGTTGAAGTACCAATGGGAACAAGCTTAAGAGAAATCATATACGACATTGGTGGAGGCATCAAAAACGGTAGAAAGTTTAAAGCAGTACAAACGGGTGGTCCTTCTGGTGGATGTATTCCTGCTAGCCTTATTGATACAGCTATAGATTATGAATCTTTAAGTGCCATTGGATCTATGATGGGTTCTGGTGGAATGATAGTTATGGATGAAGATAATTGCATGGTGGATATTGCTAAATTTTATTTAGAATTTACTGTAGATGAATCCTGTGGTAAATGTACACCCTGTCGTGTAGGTAATAAAAGATTGCTTGAAATTTTAACTAGAATAACTCAGGGAAAAGGAACTGAACAGGATTTGGCAGACCTTAAGGAATTGGCTGAAACCATAAAGGATACCTCACTATGTGGTCTTGGTCAAACTGCACCTAACCCAGTATTAAGCACTATGAAATATTTTATGGACGAATATGAAGCACATATTATAGAGAAGCGTTGTCCTGCTGGTGTATGTCAGGCACTTTTACAGTATCAAATCACTGATAAATGTATCGGATGTACAAAATGTGCAAGAAATTGTCCTGCATCCTGTATTAGCGGTAGAGTTAAAGAGAAGCATTTAATCGATCAGAGTAAATGCTTAAAGTGCGGCGCTTGTCAGACTGCTTGTCCAGTTAACGCCATCATTAAAAAATAACTGTTTTGCTTAAAATATGAAAGAGGTGAATAGTTTGAGTTTAGTTACTGTTACTATAAATAATAAAACCATTCAAGTAGAGGAAGGCAGTACAATACTTGAGGCAGCTGCGCTGCTAAACATTAAAATACCAACTCTCTGCCATCTTAATTTGCATGGTACAAAAATGGTAAACCAAACCGCATCCTGCCGTGTATGCGTGGTTGAGGTTCAGGGAAGAAGAAATCTTGCCCCCTCCTGTGCTACTCCAGTATTTGACGGAATGGTTGTAAAGACAGATACAGTAAGAGCTATACGTGCAAGAAGAACTGTAGTTGAATTATTACTGTCAGACCATCCAAAGGATTGCTTAATTTGCGAAAAAAACACTGATTGTGAATTGCAGCAACTAGCTGCAGATTTAGGAGTTAGAGAGATCCCCTTCAAAGGTGAAATTTCCACCTATGAGAAGGATGACAGCAGCTCCTCTATTGTAAGAGACTTAGATAAATGTATACTCTGTAGAAGATGTGAAACCATGTGTAATAAGGTTCAAACCGTTAATGCACTTTCCGGAGTAGATAGGGGCTTTAGGACTGTAGTAGCACCAGCATTTTCACTTCCAATGAATGAAACAAGCTGTACTTTTTGCGGACAGTGTGTAGCAGTTTGTCCTACTGGAGCACTTACAGAAGTAAATAATGTAAGAAAAGTATGGAGAGCTTTAAATGATGAAAAAAAATATGTAATTGTTCAAACTGCACCAGCAGTAAGAGCAGCTCTAGGGGAAGAATTTGGTCTAGAACCTGGAACTCTTGTTACTGGGAAATTAGTAACGGCACTAAAAAATCTTGGTTTTGATAAGGTATTTGACACAGACTTTGCAGCTGACTTAACCATTATGGAAGAAGCTACAGAATTTATTGATAGGCTTCAAAATGGCGGAAGGCTTCCTATTCTTACAAGCTGCTGCCCAGGTTGGGTTAAATTCTTTGAACACCAATTTAGCGACATGCTAGATATACCTTCTACCTGTAAATCCCCACAGGAAATGTTTGGCGCTGTAGCAAAGACATACTTAGCTCAGAAGTTAAATATTGATCCTAAAAACTTGATAGTAGTTTCTGTTATGCCTTGCTTGGCTAAAAAATATGAAGCTGCGAGACCAGAATTTGGTCGTAATGGAGTACAGGACGTTGATATAGTTATCAGTACAAGAGAATTGGCTAAGATGTTAAAGGAAGCAGGATTAGACTTTAATTCCCTAGAAGATAGTGATTTTGACCAACCACTAGGTGAGTCCACAGGTGCTTCAGTAATATTTGGCGCTACTGGTGGAGTTCTTGAAGCAGCTTTAAGAACAGCATACGAATGGTTAACTGAGGAAACACTAGAAAATGTTGATTTTAACGCCGTAAGAGGTATGGAAGGCATAAGAGAAGCTACAGTTAAGATAAATGATATGGATGTAAATGTTGCTGTAGCACACGGATTAGGTAATGCTAGAAAGTTGCTTGAATCAATAAGAGAAGGAAAAGCAAATTACCACGCTATCGAAATAATGGCATGTCCTGGTGGATGTATTGGTGGCGGTGGTCAACCATATATCAAGGGAGATACTGACATATTAAAGGCAAGATCTAAGGCTATTTATGCTGAAGATGAAGGAAAAGCCTTGAGAAAATCCCATGAGAACCCAGCAATTAAAAAGCTTTATGAAGAGTTCCTGGGAAAACCAAATGGTGAAAAATCTCATGAATTACTTCATACTCATTATAAGAAAAGACAAAAGATGTAATTATAGTTGAATCAAATACACACACACAAATAAGGACCTCTTAAGAGGTCCTCTTTTTGTGCATTTATATATAGTTAACTTCCACATTCTTACCTAGCCTTTTTAGCATGGCTACTAATTCATCCACTATCTTAAGCTTTATGCTAAGGTCAGCAGGAAAGTTTGGATTTTGATGTGCTGGATTTATGGCTTTACCAACCCATAGATTGATATGAGTGCATTCTTCAACAAGAATTTTCCCAAGCCTTGATGCACCATCTCTACCTGAAAATAATTGTGTTATGTTCTCCCCTGCCACAGGATTGGAATATTTCTTAATTTTGTCTAAGGTTTTACTCAAGGTCAATACCCCTTCAGTAACTAAATCTATACCGTAGATGGATGCTGTAGGAGGTATTTCCGGGTCAATATATTCCATATCTACTCTCATGGTCATTCCTAGTTCTCTCTCAACAATATTAGCAGCAGTTCCACCACATACTACCTTTTTGCCAGAGCTTTTACGCAGCTTTTCTACTATCCACTTGTCGACCTCCCTGTTTATTGGTGGTCCCGTAAACATATTCACCACTTCAGGTCTTCTAAGCTTGATTGCTGCTACTGTAGCATCATCACCAGGTTTATTTGCGTATAAGTCTCTGCACACTTCTATTAAATCCTTGGTGAGGTGTTTAGCACATACATATTTTGAAGTACGTTTCACAAGATAATCTGCTACATTCTCCCACTGCCAGCCTAGATTTAATATATAACCTACCCCAGCATGAATAACTCCATCACTAACCATGGTTAAAATGTCACCCAGCTCTAGCTGAAAACTACTCTCTTTAACAACTTTACCTTGTACAACTTTTGATTTTCTTTCAAAATTTATGAGCTTATCACCCTTCATATAGAAAACAGGAGGGTTATCATATTCCACAATATAAACTCTTCCATCGTTATATATCTTTATGATGCTGAAGGTGGCATAGGCTATATTTCTCACTTTACACACTGGTAAAGTCCCAACTATAGTATCGATGGTTTCATCTATAGAAGCACCCTCTTTTAGCATGGTCACTAAAATCTTAGAGGTTAGAGTAGCAAGAATATTGGCCTTTACTCCACTCCCAAGCCCATCCGCCAATACTACAATGGTAGCATCCTCTGTTCTTATGATATCTACCTTATCTCCACACAATTCTTCTCCCTGTTTATTTAGACAATCATAGGATACATCTATAAAATAACTCATCTTATTTCACCATCTTCTCCTGCGGTAATTTTCTTTAGTTTTGTCAGGATCATTTTAGTTTCAGCGGTGGTTTCCCCAAGAAGGCTAGCTATTTCCTGGGCTACTCTCATTTGCTTATCAATTACCTCTTGAGCAACATTTAATGTATTCTCTCTAACTCTTTGCAATTCTTCTTTATTTTTTTCCTCAGATTTTATATTTAGCATGGTACAAAGAAGAATCTGTTCCTTTTCCAAGTATATAATGCTTTTTAAAACTACCAAATCATATTGAGGATATATTACTTTAAGTCCCAGCATATCCTGCTTTGTATCTCTTACCTTAACAAAATCTGAGGGATCAAAAATATTTTCTATAGATTTATTCTTAACCTCCTCTGCTTTAAGTTTAAAGGCAATTTCTGCTGCAGGATTAAACTCCTTTACAACTAAGTCCTCATCTAACATTATAATTATGTTAGGAGTACTCTCAAAAATAATATTAGTAAGACTCTCTGCCTTTGTTCTCATATAGTGTAAGCACATAGTTGACTCTGCCATACCATGGTACACTGCAGCAGCCTTCTCTCTGCAGGTATTATAGCCGCATACTCCACAGTTTAGCTCATCTGCCTCCACTACCTTTCCCATTTCCTTGAGTATTTTTCTTATATCATCCTCACTAGGCTGCTGGGGCTCTATAGCTTTAGAGCGAAAGGACCTATAAAAATTTAAATCTTTAATAACAAGCTTAACCTCAGGTTTAACAATATCCTTTTTTGAATTTAGGTAATTCTTTACCCAATGTCTTCTTGTATAACTACAAAAACCGTTGTCTGGCATAGCAGGACCACCAATACAGCTCTCATTGCAAGCACTAAGCTCTATACAGAGGTTGGACACATTACCCTTTTCCATGGCCTGAAAAAGTTCCATACATTCCTCAGTGCCACATACAGTAATCTTGTCCATATTATCTCTTACTGTTAGTCCATCCAGTATGCCACCAATTACAGGGAACCTTCTTCCTTCTAGAAGAGAATTTTCATCAAACTCCGCTTTGGGAAGCTTATCAAGTTCTATACCCTCTTCCTGGAACCAATGTGCAAGCTCTTCAAAGGTCAATACTGCATCAATATGATCGTGTTCACTATATTCAGAAGCCTCAGCTTTTTTTGCATAACATGGTCCTATAAATACTGTAAATACATCTTCTCCATATTGTGATTTTAATATCTTACCATGAGTCATCATGGGAGAAAGCACTGGCAGCATGTATTTTATAAGACTTGGGAAATAGGTTTCTATAAGATAGTTCCCAGAAGGACAGCAAGTAGTGATATAGTTGCTTTGTGGCTTAGTATCAATATACTGCTGATACTCATGGAGTACTATATATGCTCCTATGGCAGTTTCTTCAACTCTAGTAAAGCCAAGTTTTTTTAATGCAGACACCAATGCCTTGCTATCTTCACCAAAGGCTCCAGCAAAGGATGGGGCTACACTTACCATTACCTTCGAATTATTTTTAAGCTTTTCCTTAACTGCTTCTAAGTCGCTTTCAATATTACGCGCATTTTGTGGACATACAATCATACAGTGACCACAGGCAATACACCTTTCATCTACCACCTCAGCCTGTTCATGATGAAATTTTATAGCTTTAACAGGACAAGCTCTTAAACACTTATAGCAATTCTTACAGTTAGCTTTAGAAAAATTAACAAAACTCAATTTGTAACCTCCTCATTATTTCCTCTTTGAAAAAATCTCTTACGTTTTCAGGAGCCAAGGAATAAATATTCTCCTCCACTTTAACTGATACAGCCTTTGTACAATGTCCTAAACAAAAGGCTCCCTTTATTTCCACTTTATCCTGTAATTTTTCTTCCTCTATTATAGTTTGAAGTTCCTTGATAACATTATAAGAACCCTTCAAATGACATGCACTTCCAATACACACATTTATTATCAACACTAATATTTCCTCCCATATTTCATAAATTCTATCTGTATATTTTCTACTAATATAATATATATATTATAAGTATACAATATTGTTATTTTTTTATCAATATAATAACCTATATTTACTCTATTTTCATTGACAATAAATTCATATTATTATATTATATTTATACGCTCTAATATCATAAGCACAGCACTCCTTTCGTTCTGAAAGAATGAGAGGAGTTTATTTTATACAATATAAGGGAGTGAGTACAATGGATCATAATAAAATTAGAACCCGGTATGCTCCAAGCCCTACTGGATACATGCATGTTGGCAATTTGAGAACAGCTCTTTATGCTTATCTAATTGCAAAACATGATGGTGGAGATTTTATTCTTAGAATAGAGGATACAGATCAAGAAAGATTTGTGGAGGGTGCTGTAGACGTAATCTATAATACCTTAAAGCTTACTGGACTGAATCACGATGAAGGTCCGGATGTCGGAGGCCCTGTGGGTCCATATGTCCAAAGTGAAAGAAGAAACATCTATTTAGAATATGCTGAAAAATTAGTAGAAAAGGGAGAGGCCTATTATTGTTTCTGCAATAAGGAGCGCCTTGACACTTTAAGAAGCAATGCTGAAGCCTTAAAACGACCATTTAAATACGACAAGCACTGTATGGGCCTTTCTAGGGAGGAGGTCCAAGGTAAACTTAATAACAATGTACCCTATGTAATAAGGCAGAATAATCCTACCACTGGAACCACTACCTTTGACGACGTTATTTACAGAAAGGTTTCAGTTGAAAATATAGAGCTTGAAGATATGATTTTAATAAAGTCTGATGGACTTCCTACATATAATTTCGCCAACGTTGTTGATGATCACTTAATGGGAATTACTCATGTAGTAAGAGGAAGCGAGTACCTATCCTCCTCTCCAAAGTATAACAGACTTTATGAAGCCTTTGGTTGGGATATTCCAGTTTATGTACACTGTCCTCCAATAATGAAGGATGCTCATCATAAATTAAGTAAAAGGAATGGAGATGCTTCCTTTGAGGACTTAATGAGCAAGGGGTATCTAAAGGATGCAATTATGAACTATATTGCACTTTTAGGCTGGAATCCTGGAACAACTCAAGAAATTTTCTCACTGGAGGAGCTTGTTGAGATATTTGATTATAAAAATATAAATAAATCTCCTGCAATCTTTGATAGGGCAAAGCTTAAATGGATGAATGGAGAATATATTAGAAAGCTAAGTGAAGATGAGTTCCATGCTATGGCTCTACCCTATTACAAGGAAGTCATAAAAAATCATCATATAGACCTTTTAAAGGTTAGTACCTTACTTCATTCTAGAACTGAGGTGCTCTCAGATATACCTGAAAGCATAGATTTCATAGATGAGCTTCCAGAGTATTCAAAGGATTTATATCTCCATAATAAAATGAAAACTACCTATGATAATTCCCTTGAAAACTTAAGACATGTACTTCCAATACTTAAGGAATTACAGTATTGGGATTATGATCATCTTCATGATACTGTAATGAGCCTTATTGAAAAAAGGGGTATCAAAAATGGTCAGATGCTTTGGCCTATAAGAACAGCTCTTTCTGGTAAGCAGTTCACCCCAGGCGGAGCCTTTGAGCTAGCAGACATCCTTGGAAAAGAGGAAAGCCTTAAGAGAATTGAAAAAGGCATTGAAATGCTTTCAAAGTAATATATTATGCAATTGTATTTATTTGATAAAAAAGAATCCCCAATCACAGGGGATTCTTTTTACTTCAACTTCATTAAATTAGTAACTGTAAATTCTAAATGTTCCTTCATTGCTGCAGCTGCTCTTTTTCCATCCCTATCCACCAAGGCATAGAAAACTGCTTCATGCTGCTTTACTATTTCTTGTCTGTTTCCTTCCACTAAAACTATTCTGGTTCTCTCATCTCTAAGAAAATTATCCATCAGTCCATAAACGGCTTGAAGTACATTTAATATCAAGAAATTTTTTGTGCATTCTGCTATTTTATAATGAAATTCTCTATCAAACTGAAGACTTAGTGTCTCTGCTTTTGTATAACGAGATTTATTTATTAGCTCTCCAAGGTAATAAAGCTCCTCCTGTTCTGCTCTTTCAGAAGCAATCATCACCATCTCTACTTCAAGTATGCTTCTAAGCTCCATAATATCCTGTAGACTTGCATTTTGCAGCAAAAACATTATAGATAATGGTTCTACTAAGGTATTTTCAAAATTATCCTTTATAAAATTTCCCTCTCCCTGGCAGCTCTCGATAAGTCCCATTACCTGAAGAGACCTAAGTGCCTCTCTAAGGGAGGTTCTACTTACCTGAAGTTGATCTACTAGTTCTCTTTCTGGGGGTAGCTTGTCACCTTTTTTAAGAATTCCTTTGTCAATCATATATTTAATCTGGTCTACCACATGCTCATATACTTTTGTGCTTTTTATGGGAGTGAACATAACACAACCACCTTTCTTTACAGTGTGTTAACCATATAAACAAATACTTTGGAATAATTCAAAATGTTAAGAAAAAGTCACATCTAAACAAATTATACTGGATAAAAAAATAATTATCAATAGAGTTACTCTGCAAATACCCTAAATACCCTATCAGCTCTAGATCTGCGATTTAATTTACCAATTTAGTCTTATATGTAAAAGCACAAAGCTCGTTAATTTTCTAACGAGCTTTGTGTGCTAATTTTTTATGTTGAAGCTTTCCATTATTCTTTATTAAAGTTATCTCAGATATAATACTAAGAGCTATCTCTTCTGGACTATTTCCTCCCAAATCAATACCAATAGGAGCATATATCTTTTCTAAAAGCTCCTCTCCTATTCCCTCCTCCTGCAAAGCCTTTATGGTATCTGAGCATTTCTTTTCACTCCCTATCATACCCAAATATTGAAGATGCTTATCCAGAAGAAGCTTTAAACATTCCTTATCAAAATGATGGCCATGGGTTACAATGACCCCAAAACAGCAGTCACTAAAATGGTAGTTATTTATGGTGCTTTCAAAGTCTCCCTTAATAATCTGAGCCTTTGGAAAGTTCTCTTCTAGACATATCTGTTCTCTATTGTCAAAGACTACCACCTGAAACCCTATGGATGTTGCCAGCTCATATAGCGCCTTTCCAATATGACCTCCCCCAAAAATTAGCAAATTAGGTTTATAGGAGAATACCTTTATAAATACTTCGCATTCTCCACCACAAATCATATTCATGTCTCCTTCAGCATTTAATGAAAAATGTTCATTTACATTATTTCCTTCATCTAATGCTATTCTTGCTCTATGTATTATTTCATATTCTAATCTGCCTCCACCTAAATTACCAATAAAGCTATCCCTTTCTATAAGCATCATAAAACCATTTTTACCTGGAGTAGAGCCACTAGTTTTTGTGATAATTGCAAGAGCACACTGGATTTCTTCCTGCATATTTTTATATAATCTTTCTACGAGTGCAGACTCCATAATCATTTCTCACCTCTAACATTAAGATAATATAGTATAGCCTCTAAAACTGCTCCTCCTATTGCCCTGCCCTTATCTGATATTGTATAACAGTAATGCACTTCACCTCTTGGGTCTATATCACCAATTTTCATACCTTTATGTACATAAAATTCCTTAGTAATTATTCCTCTTAAAACTCCAGGCAAATTAGCTGTAATTGGTAAGTTATTGCAATAGGCAACTATATCACCTTTTTGTACCATATCACCTATGTTTTTACAAGGTGTAAGTGTACCTTCCATAGGTGCTCTAATAATTCTTTCTTCACTAAAGCCACAGACCTCTCCAGGAATACCTGTGTTTTCTTCTGCCCTACCTCTATATATTAGCCTGCCAAGATTATGCCCTCTTTTAGTCTCAATTACCACATCTGCATCTAATGGAGCAGTGAAACCTGGTCCTAACGCTATAATATAAGGGACCTTGCATTTATTGCTTCCAGTATTCCTTTTAGCTAAAATAGCGTCCACCAAAATGTCTATTTTAAATTGTTCAAGACTAACTGCTTCTTCATCTACTAAAAGTGGTATTTTATTTTCTTTCCATAAATTGTGACAATACTCTATATTCTCCACCCTCACGCATTCAACTTCCTCTACTACTGCTCTCCCACTATTAACAGCCTCTGCAAAGGAAACAGTCCTTCTTATTACCGTAGGCTTTTTTGCCTCTATTATTATTACCTTAAAGCCGCTTCTATATAGTCTATGTGCCACAGCTGTCCCTATATCTCCTCCACCTCTAACTGCTACTATAATCTCTTCCATAGACATATGCCCCCTTCAAACTTGCAATTACACTTTTCACTCTAGGTTGTAGTACTTTTAATAATACCTTTATATAAAATGCTCTCATCTTATCCTTATTACTATCTGCCTTATTTAAAATCAATACCCGTCTACAGCCCTTAGCACAGTTTTTAAAGGATCCTCTTGGATGAGATATTAATTTTATTAACATAGAGGAGTTTATTATTCCTCCTCTCCTTGCTCCTGTTATCTCTATAAACCTATCTATACGGTGTATGTTTTGTTCATTAACACTTTTTCTAATAACATCCATACCTACCACTGCAACAAGAAAGCTTGTACATTCAGGTATAACAGGTTCATATGCTTCTGGAGCTTTGATACTTTTGCAATGAGCACCATCACCCTCAACTAATATAAATTCAAAACTATTGCTTTGAAAGATTTTATCTATTTCCTCACCTTTAAAACCTTTAAGCTTACCCTCGGAGGTAATCTTGTTTCCTGCTACCACCATGGTCTTTAATGGCATTTCCTGGGAAATTTTTTCAACTTCCCCTAATCCAACTACTCTTTTAAGTATAGGTGAAGCTTGGGGGTAATATATTGCAGTGGTAGTAGTTATGAGTACTTTTTTACCAAGCTTAATAAGCTCTTCCCCTAGACTGAAAATAGCAGAGGTTTTACCACCAGCCCCTACAAAGGTTATTAGCGCCTTTGTATTTATGTCGATTCCAAGAGCCTTATAAAGCATTTCTTTTCTTATCATAGCTTAATGCTAATTCATAAGCCTCCTCTTCGTCCAAATCCATAAATATACCTGCATTGTCTATTTCAACAGCTTCCACGTCATCCATATAGGTATTTATTATATCTCTAGCACCTTTGTCTCCCTTTAAGTCCCTCAGTTGTGAAAAATACTTTTTCCCAATAATTACAGGATTCCCTCTTTTACCATTATGATAAGGAGCTACCAAATGCTTTATACCTCTATCAAATTCAATTAGGAGTTCGTCTATCATTTCTGCTGTAACAAAGGGCATATCTCCTAATAACAGCATTACCCCATCACCATCAAAATCTTTCAGCCCATTAATGATGGAAGTGCTCATCCCGTCCTCATGATGGGGATTATATATAAGTTCCTCATCTATATTATTAGGTTGATATGCCCCATATACTACTACAATTTCTGACAGTTTCGAATTTTTTGCTTCTTTCACCACCCTTTGAAGAACAGTTTCTTCTCCTAAGTAAAGACTTAATTTGTTTTTTCCCATCCTTCTAGAGCTTCCTGCTGCTAAAATAATTCCTCTAACCACACTAATTCCTCCTATAGTTAAATTTTAGATAGTAAATAAGTCGATGAAACTAAATTTAGTGTAATCAAATAGTCCTCTGGCTGTTAGCTTTATTTCTGGAATAACTGGAAGAGCCATAAAGCCAAGAGTTAAGAATGCATCGTATTCCTTCTTCACACCAAATTTTTTAGCAGCTTCATTTAACCTGCCTAGTGATAGCACTACCTTCCCGGGGTCCTCTGAGGTAATAAGCCCACCGATAGGAAGATTCAAAGCTTCTATTACCTCTCCTTTAGATACCATGACAATTCCTCCGCCAATGGTCCTTAAGGTATTAACCGCAAGAGCCATGTCGCTGTCACTATCACCTAAGACTATAATATTGTGGGAATCATGTGCTATAGTCTGGGCAATACTACAGTTTTTAAGACCTAGCCCCTCTAAATAGCATATTGACATCTTTCCCGTGTCTCTATGTCTTTCTATTACTGCCAACTTACTTATGTCTTCCCCCTCTACAGAAGTTATATATCCCTCTTCACCCTTTGCTATTCTTTGGACTTTTAAGGTTTCAACAGAGTATGGCTTAAGCTTAATAAGATTAATTTTATCTCCACCATATGGCACTTTGAAATCCTCACTATTGATTTCTTTAGCATGTATACTGTTTTCCTCAGGAATGGGTGTAAAACTCATATTATGCTTAAACTCTTTTCCTTTTTTAAACACTTTTTTAATTTTAAAGTCCACTAAGTCTTCAAATACTACAAGGTCTGCTAAGAGCCCAGGTGCAACAGCTCCTCTATCCTTCAAACCGTAGCATTGAGCGCCATTTAAAGTTGCAATAGTTATGGCTCTAATTGGATCTAATCCATTCTTCACAGCTACTTTTAAGCAATTGTCTATAGTCCCTTCCGATATTAAATCCTCAAGGTGCCTGTCATCTGTACAAAATAAAAATCTGCTATAGTTGTTATCCCTTACTGCTGGAAGGATATCTAATATATTCTTTGTTGCAGAGCCCTCCCTAAGCATCACGTACATACCTCTTTTTATCTTCTGAAGAGCTTCTTCATAACAGCTGCATTCATGATCTGTGTTTATTCCACAGCATAAATATGCGTTTAATTCCTTTTCGGCTATAGAGGGGCAATGACCATCCTTGTTTTTAGCTCCCACTGCCATTATTTTATCAATCATATTATCTTTAGCTTGGGTAACGGATTGAACATCCATAACCTCCCCAAGGCCTAAGACCTTATTATTTTTTAAAAATGGCTCTAACTCTATTGAAGTAAGATTAGCACCATTATCTTCAAACTCTGTAGCTGGCACACAGGATGGAAGCATAAAAAATAAGTCCATTACACTTTTTTCACTGTTTTTTATCATAAAGTCTATGCCTTTTACACCAAGTACGTTGGCTATCTCATGAGGGTCTGTTATAGCTGTAGTTACCCCATGCGCTAAGACAATTTGGGAGAATACTTCCGGTGTAACCATAGAAGATTCAATGTGCACATGGGTATCTATCAAACCTGGAGCTACAATACATCCTGAACAGTCTATCTCAATTTCTCCTTGGTAACTTCCAAGACCTACTATAATTTCACCTTCAATAGCTATATCACAATTTTCTATGCTTTGATCAAAGACGTTAATAACTCTTGCATTCTTTAGTACCACTTCACTCTTTTTCTTACCCATGCTTACCGGAACATAATCTCTAATTGTCATCATAAATTTTTGCACTCCTTCTCCTTTATTGCCTCCAATATCACTTCACAGGTAGCAGGCAGGGAAGTAATTCTAACCCCTACTGCGTCATAGATTGCATTAATAATTGCTGGTGCTGTTGGTATCATTGCTGGCTCTCCAAGCCCCTTTGCACCATATGGTCCTGAGCTTTCCTCACATTCTATAAAATTTACCTTAATTCTTGGAGCATCTAGAGCTGTAGGGATGATATAATCAGAGAAATTTAAGTTTTTTATTTTCCCATTCTCAATCTCCACTTTCTCCATTAAAGCATATCCAATACCCATGACACTTCCACCTTCTACTTGGCCTTCTGCTAAGTCCGGGTTAATTATTTTCCCTGAATCATTGCAGGATACAATCTCTAAAACATCTACCTTACCTGTTTCATCATCTACTTCAACAATAGCCTTCTGAGTTGCAAATACATAGGGCCAATATGGGTTGCCCTGACCATTCTCATCTAATTGGGAAGAGAATGCCCTAAAGTAACCCTCTGAAATAGTATCACAGCTATTTTCCACCATCCTTATATATATTTCTTCAAAACTGTATAATTTTCCTGCAGTCTTTATCCCTATACCTTGAAATTCAATTTCTTTTTCCCCTTCCAAAGACAGAGCATATATCATGCTTTCGCGAAGCTTTTCACAGGCTGAGAGCACTGCATTACCTGTGTTATAGGTTTGCCTGCTGGCAGCTGCTGTGCCAGAATCAGGATACAATTCTGTATGTGAATTTTCTATGGTGATAAGCTCAATATTTACTCCTAAAGCTTCAGCAGCAATCTGCCACATTACATTGTAAGCACCTTGTCCAACTTCTGTAGCCCCCACATATATTGTAAAGGTACCGTTCTTGTTAATTTCTGCCTTAGCTCTGGATTCATCAGGAAAGCCGTTTCCATACCCAGTTCCATAATATATACTGGAATAACCTACCCCTCTTCTTTTCATTCCAACTCCTCCTTAATTATTGACCAATTCCCTCTTCTTCCATTAGCTTTTCTATACATTGCTGTGCACCTACACTACTTTTTAACCTTTGACCTGTGATAGTTATACTGTTCTCTTTTAAAGTATTCATCAATCTGAATTTTAAAGGATGAAGCTTAAGTTTTTGAGCTAGAATATCCATTTGGCTTTCGTAGGCAATAGCTACTTGAGTAGCTCCAAAGCCCCTCATAGCTCCTGAGAAAGTGTTATTTGTATATACAGCCATTGATTTAACGTCCACATTTGAGACTTCATATGGTCCCGCTGCATGTACTGCAGATTTTCTAAGCACATTTATCCCCCAAGAAGCATAAGCCCCAGTATCCCCAAGAATAGTTGCCTGTAGCGCACATAGCTTACCTTCCTTTGTTACTCCAGTTTTATAATGCATTTTTAGTGCATGTCTTTTTCCATGGGCCAAAATTGACTCTTCTCTGCTATGCACCATTTTTACTGGTCTTCCTGTGAGCAGTGCTGCTAGTGCTACATGGCATTGTAGAGTCATATCCTCCCTAGCTCCAAAGGCAGCCCCTATAGTGGTATTTATTATTTTTACCCTTTCCTCTTCAAAACTTATGCACCTAGCTACCTCTTCTCTATCATAGTGAGGATACTGTGTTGCCACATATATCTCCATTTCTTCATTTTCCGTTAGCCTAGCTACTGCAGCTTCAGCTTGAAGAAACCCATGCTCTACCATTTGGGTACTGTAGTTATTTTCTGCAATAAAGCAGGCTTCTCTAAAACCCTTCTCTATATCTCCCCTCTTAATATGGATATCAAAAAGAACATTATTTTTCTCTCCTAGTATTGGAGCATCCTCCTTTAAGGCATCCTCCACTCTAAAAACACCCCTATGTTCTTCATATTTAATCTCAATGATTTCTTTAGCCTGTTCCAATATTACTTTACTCTCTGCAGCAATAAGGACTATGGGATCTCCTATCCTTTTAACCCACTCCTTCACTAAAACTGGTAAGTCCTTAAAAATAACGCCATGATTATTTTCACCCGGTACATCCTTCCAAGTATAAATCCCAACCACCCCTGGCAGTTTTTGTGCTTTACTGTAATCCACATCAACAACTCTGCCGTAGGGTATACTGCTTCTTACCACACCAACATAAAGCATTTTAGGAAATTCCAAATCAGCAGGATAGATAGCCTTACCCGTCACTTTTCCCAAAACATCTCCTCTAGTGATGCTTTGCCCCACATACTTCATCCTTAACACCCCACTTCGCTATATTTCATTTCCTAAGTCCCTAGCTTTTTTTATAGCCTTTATAATCTTTTCATAACCCGTACAGCGACATAAGTTTCCTGATACTGCCTCCCTTATTTCTGCTTCTGTAGGATTACAGTTTTTATCCAGCAATGCCTTTGCACTTAAAATCATTCCTGGGGTGCAAAAGCCACATTGTACTGCTCCACTATCAACAAAGCACTTCTGAAGTAGAGATAATTCTTCTCCCCCAACACCTTCTATAGTAGTTATTTCCTTTCCATTGACCATGGCAACCATAAGTAAGCATGAGTTTGCAGTATATCCATCTATTATTACAGTACATGCTCCACACTCTCCCTCTCCACAGCCCTCTTTGGTTCCAGTGAGTTTTAAATCCTCTCGTAGAAAATCCAAAAGCCTCTTTCTATCTTCAACCTCTCTTTCATATTCATGGCCATTAACTATTAATTTTACTGTTACCATGTTCTTACCCCCTTAATAATTCACATTGTCAAGGGCCCTTCCATAGGCCTCCTTGAACACTCCTTTTACCGCTTCACGTTTAAAGGATAAGGTTTTTCTTCCTGGAATACTATTTTCAACTGCTTTTGAAAGCAGCAGCATACCTTCTTCAGAAACGAGCTCCTCCAAATTTTTATCCACAGCCCAATGCTCATATTCAATAGCCCTTATGGGAAATCTACCTACTGCACCTAGGGCTACCTTAATATCTATAACCCTACCTTGGCTTACTTCTACAGATACACTGCTGCTTAATCTTGCAATAGCTAAGGAATTTCTCTTTCCAAGCTTATAAAAGCCTTTAAGGGTTGGTGCTTTATGAAGCATAATTCCCTTTAATACTTCTCTATCTTTTATTTTCTCTAAGGAGTAGTTCACAAAATATCTGTTGATATTTATCCTTCGTTCCCCTTCAAAAGACGAAAATATCAACTCTCCTTCAAGGCTCATAAGGCATGGAATTATATCTGCAGCAGACCCTGCATTTATAATGTTTCCTCCTACTGTAGCCATATTTCTTATTTGTGGTGATCCCATGGCTTTTGCACACTGGTAAATATTTTGAAAGTAGTTTTTAATTTTGTTGCTATCAGCTAAGGTAGTAAAGGTAACCATGGAACCTATAAATATAGAATCTTCTTCCTCTCTTATTTCCTTTAATTCCTCTAACTTATCAAGGCCTACTAAAACTTGTGCCTCTTTTTCTCCCCTTAAGAGTTGAAGCACCAAGTCTGTGCCTCCACCTAGAATTACTGCATTTTTATTAATATATAAAAGGTCTAGTACTTCTTTCATACTATTAGGAAAATATGATTTTTCTATATCCATGTTCTATGCCCCCTTTTATCATAGCTTAAGAGATCTCCTTATCCTTTCTAAACTATTATTACAATTTTTTATAATTGTACCTTCTTCTTTTCTTAAAAGCTTATTATTTTCTACCAGAATTTCCCCATTTACAATAGTAGTGACCACATTGTCCCTTCCAGCTGAAAATACTATTTGACTCTCAACCTCAACACCATAGGAAGGAGTTGTTTGTAATGTGTTTAAATTAAGCAGGATAATATCAGCTTTCTTACCTACCTCTAATGAGCCAATTTCTTTTTCCTTTCCCATTACTCTTGCGCCTCCCATAGTTGCCATTTCAAGCACTTCATGACAGTTCATAGTTTTGGGTCCTTTTCTTACCTTTTGAAGAAGAGAAGCAAGCCTCATCTCACTAAACATGTCTAAGCTATTACTGCAAGGAGCCCCATCAGAAGCAATTCCTATATCTATTCCTAACTCCCTAAGCTCTGGAATTTTAGCCACTCCTGAAGATAGTTTAGTATTAGAGGAAGGGCAATGAGCTATTTTTGTATGGGACACTCTAAGGTCTTCTATCTCAGCCTCATCTAGCCAAATGCAATGAGCCAATATTAAATTCTCATTTAATAGCCCCACCTTTTTTAAATAGGTAATATTTCTCATACCCCTATCTTGCTGAACAAAGGCAATTTCTCCTTGATTTTCTGATGCATGGGTATGCACCTTTATTCCATATTCCTTAGATAGCTTTGCAACCTGAAGTAATAGTTCCTCTGAGCAGGATACTACAAAACGTGGGGTAAAGGCATATTCAATTCTGCCACTATCTTTTTGATGCCATTTATTTAGCAGTCTTGTACTTTCATCTATGGAAAAATCCTTACTCTCCATAAGACTTTTAGGAACATCACTGCCATAATCCATCATAACTTTTCCTGTAATTGCCCTTATACCACTTTCATAAATAGCTTGAATTGCATTGTCAGTGTAATGCACTGTCTCCATATCAACAATACTGGTAGTCCCACCCTTTAAAAGCTCTCCTATACCAAGCCAAGCTGACCAGTATATGCTCTCTTCATCATGAGCACCTTCCTGTGGCCATATTCTTAACTTTAGCCAATCTAATAGTTCCAAATCGTCTGCAGTGCCTCTAAACAGGGACTGGCATAGGTGTATATGAGGCTGAACAAATCCAGGCATTACCACCAAGCCTTTTGCGTCTAGAATCTTGTCAAAGTACTTTTCATCTAAGGGCTCCTCTGAAATCGTTTCGATCTTATCATCGCTAATACCTATATTGCCTAGAAACTTTCTCTTATTATTGTCCATCGTTAGAATTAGGCCATTTTTAATTAATAATTTCACAATACCACCTCATAATTATTGATAGTAAAGGACAGTTAAACAATTTAACTGCCCTATTTAGGTGTCTATTTCTCAGACAATCTTAAAATTAGATTACCGCATACTTTTTTTCTGTAATTTGCTTGTCCGCGTACATCATCAATTGGCATAACATCTTCAGATATTAGCCCTGATGCCTTAAGTAGGTTTTCATAGGTTAATTCCTTGCCCTTTAAAAAATCCTCTGCTCTTTTCATTCTAACCACTTTGGCTGCAACAGCTCCACAGGCAATTTTTATATCTTCTATAATATTATTTGAAACTTTATACAATATGCCTATAGAAGCTACAGAAATAACCATAGCTCTTCTCAAACCTACCTTTTCAAAATAATTTCTATAATTGCCTCTCAACTTTGGAATTATTATAGCCTCAATAAATTCATTTCTTCTTAGACAAGTTTTCCCTACTCCTGTTATAAATTCATCTATTGCAATTACTCTCTTGCCGGTGATACTTGTAACTAACACACTGGCTCCTAAAAGATTTAGGGCTAATATACTATCTCCACTAGGAGAAGCATTTTGAATATTGCCTCCTAAGGTGCCTCTACTCCTTATCTGAGGAGATCCAATGGTCTTCACTGCATCTATTAAAAGGGGAAACTCTCTGTTCATTATTTCACTATTTAGAATTTCACATAATGATAGATTACTGCCAATAAACACCTTATCCTCTTTCTCATCTATGACCTTAATTTCCTTTAGTGAATTTATATCTATAAGTTGCTTCGGCTTCAGTTTTCCAGCTCTAAGTGCCACCATTATATCGGTGCATCCTGCTGCTATTCTTTTATTGTCATTGTCTATAATAGGCAGCAATTCCTCCATAGTCTTTGGTACAAAGGCTTCCATCATATCATTGCCCCCTCTCTGCTTGAATCCTTGCTGCTGCCAATTCTACTGCGTCAACTATCTTCACATAACCAGTACATCTGCAAAGATTACCTTCCAAGCCCTTTCTTATTTCTTCTCTAGAAGGACATGGCCTCTTGTGAAGTAGAGCCTTGGTGGCTAAGATCATGCCGGGTATGCAATATCCGCACTGTACTGCTCCAGCATCCACGAATGCTTGTTCAATTATTTCTAATTCTGTAATGATATTTTTCCCTTCAATGGTTATTATTTCTTTCCCATCTACTTGGTAAGCATACATAAGACAGGAAGCCACAGGCATATTGTCTAAAAGCACGGTACAAGCTCCACACTCTCCTTCACCACAGCCTTCCTTTGTACCTGTTAGACCTAAATCCTCTCTTATTAAGTCTAATAATCTAAGCTCCGAGCTTACTTCTGATTCTCGGATTTCTCCATTAATTTTATATTTTATTAGCACTTTTCTCCCCCCATTTCTATTGGGAGACAAAGCTTCACCTCATCTAAATTCATATCCACTACGGATTCAATAATTTGGTTATAGCCAGTACATCTGCACAGGTTACCATCAATAGCTCGTCTTACTTCCTCACCACTAGGTGAAGGGTTCTCATAGAGGAGGCTTAAAATTGCCATAATCATGCCAGGGGTACAATAACCACACTGTACTGCTCCACCATTTATAAGCTTCTCTTGGAGTGGAATTAGTGTTTCCTCTGAGATACCCTCAATTGTTGTAACCTCACAATTTTCCACCTGACCTACAAGAACCATACAAGAGTTTACTGCTTTCTTATTAATAAGCACCATGCATGCTCCGCATTCTCCAATTTCACAGCCCCTTTTCACTCCTGTAAGACCTAAGTCCTCCCTTAAAAAATCCAGCAGTATTCTCCTTTTATCAACCTCTATTTCCATTTGCCTGCCGTTTATCTTAACCTTCATTGTCTCTACCTCCACTTAGCCAAAGCTCCTCTAGAGACCTTTTAATTAGGCCTCTCAGCACAGGCTCCTTATATGCAGTGGACCATCTTCTTCCTGCTAGTAAAATAGCTTCTTGTGTGCCCATTTCTGCAATTTTTTCAATTATATCCCCACAAATTTCCTTTCCTTTATATTCATTTTCTGTCTTCCATAGCCTTCCATGAATCGGAAGCATCGCACCTGGGCATATCCTAATATCTTCGATTAATTCCTCATCAAGTTTTAAAACCATACCCAAAGTAAGCCTTGAAATTGCAAGTGCTTTTCGCCTTCCCACCTTAAATAAGTTCCATTTACAACCTTCAGGCAGTGGAGTTATTAGAAACTCCTTTACCATCTCATCTTTGCTTATTTTTGCCTTTCCTCTTTCATCATAGAGCTCCTTCAAGGGTATTGTTCTTTCTCTATTACAGCTGACTATTTTCACCACTGCATCCATTAACAGCAGTGGTGGAATAGTGTCTGCACAGTTTGATGCATTTATTACATTCCCTCCTATGGTAGCCTTATTTCTTATTCCTGTAGATCCTACGAGGCTGCTTCCTTTAGAAAGTAATGGTACTTTTCTAATCAAAAGTGAATTCTTCTCTATTTCACTATGAGTGCAGCCTGCTCCTACCACTATTTTCCCATTCTCTTCACCAATATGCTTTAGCTCCTTTAGGGTTGATATGTCTAATAATGTTTCTTTAGTTAACTTACCTTGTCTCATTTCCACAATTAAATCAGTTCCGCCAGCAATTATTATTTTATCTTTTCCCCTAAGGCTTTCTAGTGCATCATCTAGAGTCTTCGGTTTAATAAGATTATCTATCATACTTTGACAACTCCTTCCCTATGGCTATTCTCTCAAGACTAAAAGGAAGATCAGTTAATCTCTTGCCTAGAGCAAATCTCAATGCATTACCTATACAGGCAGGAACTGGGGTTAGAACTGGCTCACCAGTTCCCTTTGCTCCAAAGGGGCCTATAGGTTCATTGCTTTCTATGGCCTCACTGTATATGAAGGGAATGTCCATAGAAGTTGGAATAATATAATTATCAAAATTCGTGTTTTCAATTATTCCCTGATGTATTTCTAAATCTTCCATAAGTGCATAGCCTATTCCAGTGGCAATACCACCGTTTATTTGCCCCTTAAGGGTTACAGGATTTATTACCTTTCCAATGTCATGCACCGCAAAATATTTATCTACACTAACCATCCCTGTTATGGTGTCTACAGTTATATAAGATACATGCCCACCAAAATGATAAGCTATATATGGTATGCCTAAGCCAGTATGTTCATCCCAATCAATTTTCGGCATATCAAATCTTCCATGTATCTTAATGTCTTTTTCGTCACTTAGCTTCTTGCAAAAATCCATAACAAAGGCCTTTTTATTTCCCTGATAAATAAACCCATCCTCATACTTTACCTCCAGCGGGTCATTATTTAAGCTACAAAATTCCTTTTTTATGAATTTTATAAAATTTTCGCATGAAGCTTGAACACTACGTCCACCTACTGTAGACCCCCTAGAAGCTACTGTAGGTCCTGAATCAAGGATAATATCTGTATCGTAATTATTCACTTCTATATATTGACCTGGTAAACCTAACATTTCACTGGCAATCTGTGAAAATACTGTTCTTGAACCCTGCCCAAGCTCAGAGATACCACAGGTGACAATAAGTTTATTTCTCTCTTTATCGTAAATAACTTCGCTTTGTGCGTAATCCTCACCCTCGGCACCTAGGCTAATGCCATGATATCCTAGTGAGATTCCAATGCCCTTTTTATAGTTACAATTTGTCTTGTTAAACTCTTCAAATTCCTTTCTTTTTTCCACCCATTGAGATACTTCCTTCAGCCTTTTTAGCACAAGCTCTAGAGATGGCTCCCAGTCTACCCTTTGATCTGTAGGAGTACAAGTACCCTTTCTCCATACATTCTTCAGCCTAAGCTCCAAGGGATCCATACTTAGCTTATAGGCCATCTCGTCTATTATAGTGTCATAGAAGAAGCAGGCTTGAAGTCCACCAAAACCTCTAAAAGCTGCAGAATAAACATTATTGGTATAATAAAGATCATTTTCTACATCCACTGCATTATAGACATAAGGTCCTGCGGAATGAGTAGTATTCCTATACTGAACAAAGGTGCTAACAGAAGCGTAGGCTCCTCCATCCATCTTATTTCTAACTACTATATTTTTAAAATTGCCTTCTTTATCGCTTACCAGAGTAACCCTGCTTTTTATGGGGTGTCTTTTATAGGAAGATATTATAGACTCCTCTCTACTAGCTACATATTTACATGGCCTTTTAGTCATATATGTTCCAAGAGCTGCAAAGCCACAGGCTTCGTAGACAACATCATCCTTTCCCCCAAAAGCACCACCCACCATACTCTGAACAATACGTACTTTATCAGATGGCAAATTCATTACCTTGCATATTATTCCCTTAGCAGCTAAGGGGCTCTGCATTGGTGCCTCTATCTTTAGAACCTCTCCTTCATAAGAGGCAACAGCACCTTCAGGTTCAATATACATATGTTCCTGATGCTTTGTTGATAATTCCATTTCTAAGACTATATCATCCTTATAGTCCTTACAAGCCTCTGGATTTTTTTTAACCACCATCTTGTTTATATGATTTTCACTTACCCCAGATGTAAATACAGCCTCAGCTCTTTCATAGGTAACATTAACTTTTTTTACAGACTCCTTGGCTACTTTTCTACTTTCAGCACAGACAATAGCAATAGCATCTCCTATATATCGCACCTCTCCCTTTGAGAGTATTTGGTTATCGCAGATGGGAAATCCATAACTATTATCACCTGGAAAGTCTTTTGCAGTATATATACCTATAACCCCTGGAAGCATGGCTGATTCTATGTCAATATTAAGTATTTTACCCTTTGCAATAGTGCTTCTTACAACACTTATCTGCAGCATACCTGGATATTTTATATCGTCAACATACAAAGCTTCACCCTTAACCTTTTCAATTCCGTCAACTCTTTGATAATTAGTTCCTATATATTTCATAAGTTCACTCCTTCCACTGATTATGGTCCCTAAGCAAAATCTTCTCAGCAGTTATTGGTAAATTAAAGCATCTATAACCTACAGCATTATAAACTGCATTACATATGGCTGGGGCTGGCGCATCTATACTTATTTCTCCAACGCCCTTCATTCCAAAGGTTCCTGATGACTCAAAGGGTTCAACATGCAGACATTCGATATCCGGCACATCCATAATACTTGGAATAATATAAGTAGACATTCTATTATTTAATATTCTGCCTTCTTTAAGCTTTAGTCCTTCGAACATACCATAACCTATTCCTTGGGTTGCACCACCATGAATTTGCCCTGTGAGAAGTTGAGGATTTAACACCTTTCCACATTCAGTTGCGGTTAAATACTTAATAATCCTCGTTTCTCCTGTAAGTACATCCACCTCTACTATGGCAAAATGAGCCGAATGAGAATATATTATGTGCGGTAATCCATGTCCAACTTCATGTCTATCCTTTGCTACAGGATTATCTGAATAGCATATTTCAATTCTCTTGTGCTGAGGTAACTCCCTATACAAGTCTTTAAAGCTTTTTTCTCCCTTTGCACCAAGGATTTTACCATTTTCAAAGTAAAGTTTATCCTTAGGCTCTCTAAGGCTTTCTGAAGCTATATCTAACATGTTTTCCTTCATAACCTTACAGGCTCCCTCTAATGCTCTACCGTATATATAAGTGGTTCTTGACGCTGAAGCAGGACCTGAATCCAAGGTAAATTTAGAATCAGGGGTCGTATATCTAACCATATTTCTATCAATATTGAACAACTCAGCTACAATTTGCACATATGCTGTTGTGTTACCTTGTCCCATATCAGATATACCGCCATAGGCTATAAGTTCCCCATTTTCAGTAAGCTCAAGCTTAGCTTGAGCATAGTCTGGAATATTGACTCCTAGTCCCCCACCCTGATAAGCTACAGCAATACCACAACCTCTTACCTTATATGGGTCTTTTGTTTGAGTATATTTATCTTTATTTATATAGACTTCACTGTTTTTAATCTTTAAAAGACATTCCTTTAACCCTGTACTGTATATAAAAGTATGTCCAATACAGGAGGTGTCCCATTGAGTTATGACATTTTTTAATCGAATCTCCAGTGGTTCTATTCCAAGCTTTTCAGCTATAATATCCATTTGTGACTCAAAGGCAAAGGTTACTTGTGGAACTCCAAAGCCTCTAAATGCACCACCAATGGGGTTGTTTGTATACACTGCGTAACCATTAACTTTTGTATTTTCTATGCTGTATGGGCCTGCGAAATGCTCTACTGCAAGATTTAATACCTCTGCACCTAAGCTTGCGTATGCTCCCTTATCAAAGTATAGTTCTGCTTCCACCGCAACAATCTTACCTTCTTTAGTTGCAGCAGTCTTATATTTCATATAAGCTGCATGTCTATGATAGCTAGAGTTAATTGATTCACTTCTTTCTAGAAATATCCTCACTGGTCTTTTTAATTTGAGTACTGCTAATGCAATTAAGAGCTGTACAGTTATACCATCCTTCCTACCAAAGCCTCCACCAAAGAAAGGTGCACTAACTCTAATGTCATCCTTTGGTATGTCAAAAGCATAGGCTATCTCTTCTATATCCCTAAATATAGTCTGGGTACCTGCCCATATAGCAAGCTTTCCATCTTCGTCAATTCTTCCACAGCCTGCTTCTGTCTCCAGTGGCATATGATCCTGAAACGGAACACTGTAATGGTTTTCAACAACGATATGAGCATCCTTAAATGCCTTAAGGGTATCACCCTTAGATACCTCTATGCTATGCAAGAGGTTTCCAGCATCATGTACCTTTTCTGCTTCTGTCTTTAATCCCTCAAAGGGATTTGTAATAACTTGAAGCAATTCATAATCTACTCTGATGGCGGCAATAGCTTTTTCAACTACTGCTTTAGTTTTTCCCACCACAAGACATATTGGGTCACCTATACATCTTACTTTTTTCTCCACTAATATTTCCTGATCTTTATGTACAATGCCATATCTATTTTTCCCTGGAATATCCTTTGCAGTAAATATCTCTATGATACCTGGGATTTTTTTTGCCTCATCAAGATGTATATTTATAATATTTCCATGAGGTACTTCAGCTCTCCTAACTCCCAAAATTAGCATATCCTCTTCCCTCATGTCTGACGGATATTTATGAGTGCCGTCAGCCTTATTAAGACCTTCTACCCTATTAAATTCTTTCCCTATATATCTCATATTACCCCTCCATATTATGGAACTTATCATATTTTATTCTACATAAATATTCTAATTCCTTTTAAATATTCTCAAATTTAAAAAATTTTCTGTATATTTTCTATTTTGGGAATATTTTAACAATATTATAATTTTTCTCTGCTTTCTTTAAAAATAAAAAACCAACTTCAACATGAAATTGGTTTTTACAATTATTCTTCTTCTATTAGCGCCTCTACTTTATACCATGAGGTATATATATGAAACAGATTTATCACATCCTGCTCATTATAGAGTAATATTTTATTTATCTTTTCCTCTGGCATCCTATGACAGTAATCCTTATCCTTCATTATCTTATGGAAGGTTTTTGCAAGGTTGGAGCCACTAATAAGCTCGCTATCTCGAATAATCCCTACCTCTTTCTCCAAATTTTTCAATCCGATAGATTTACTTTTTATCTTTTCATATTCCTTTTGTAAATCTATACTTTCAAAATGCTCTTCTATCTTATAATCCATATTGGCCTTTGAAAAAAGGTAGTTGATTACAGTAAAATCGTTGTTGCCAGAAAAGGTAACAATATATTTCTTCCCTTTTTCTTCGGCCTCTTTAAAATATTTTAATGACAAAGCAAGAATTTTTTTACTATCATCTTGGTTTTCTATCATATTTTGAAGGATTTTAAGGGAACTAGTTTTTTCATCATAATAACAACAGCCAAATACCCCTACACAAACAGGCTTTTTGTAAACGTAATGTTCTAGATCAAAAAACAGCGCCTTTTTATATAAATCAGTGCTCCCTTTATAGCACAGAATCTTTTCTTCATCAACAGTTTGAACTTCTATTTCATTTTCTCTCGTTATCACGCTACCACTCTTTTCGCTAAAAAATTTACTTGTATAGGGAGGTATATTATTATAGCTCTATAGTTTGTAGAGAAGAAACCTTCATATCATAAATAACATCCTTCCGCTCTACTACTATCTTAATTTTATTCTTTACCTCCTCATCTGCAACAACCTTTTCAATGAGTTCTCTGGTAGGGTTAATGCATATAGGGTTTGCTGTGAGCTTAAACATGGAAAAATCACCTGAGGTATCTCCATAGGAATAGCTCTTATTAAGGTCAATATCATATTTCTCACAAAGTTCATTTATTGCCTGTTCTTTGCTGAAACTATCCCACATGGGTAAAACTTTTCCTGTATATATCTTCTCTTTATCAAGGGTATATACAGCCCCCTTATAATCTGTAAAACCATGCTTAACAGCCATTTCTTTCACTAGCTCCTGAGGACTTCCTGAAACAGTAAGTAGAATATGTCCCATGCTTTTATGCCATTTTATTCTTTCCCTTGTATAGGTATATACCCTATCACCCTTCTGCTCCACTACCTTTGCTGCTATAAATTTAATTTGTGATTCATGAAGTCCCTTTATGGTTTCTGTATATATGGAAGCCATTTTCAGTAGATAATTATCATAGTTTCCTTGTCTCTTATCCCATTTAACGTATTCCGGCTTAACTTCATTATACCATTTCTCTGCAGGTATTATTTCATATTTTAATAGTTTTTTGAACATTTCAGCTATTAGTCCTTCTCGATACAAGGTACCATCAATATCAAAAAAAGCTCCTATATTTTTCATGCTATTCTACTCCTACATTATATAATTATATTAAGATAGTCTTTATAAATTGGTTCCCAGTTATGCAGATTTAAAAATAAAAAAATAAGTAGAACTATATTATTCTACTTATTGACTAGTAAGCTCTCATAATCCTAGCCATAAACTATAGTATAGGACACTGCCACCTATATATTTAAAATAAATTAATTTTTCTCTATATATTCCCTTATATAGCCGCGTTGATCTTTAGTTAAAATGAAAAACTGACACCCTGCTAAATAATTGTTTCCAATGCAATTAACCCATTTAACTTGACATAGGCACCAAAAAGAAGGATTATCCCCTACCTTAATAAGGAAGGAAATAAAATCACCTACATTCACTGGGGCTAAACTACTTAAGCGCATACCACTTTCAGATATGTCTAATAAGCTGATAATCGGGTATTTATCGCTATAATTTTTATGTACACTCTGGTTATTAATACAAGGATAATAGATATCCTGAAAAAAATTTTTTCTTTTGTTATCACGTTTTTCAAGAATATACCGTGGACTTTCCATAATCACAGTTTTTCACCACTTTCACTTCATTATATTCCTCTAATTATATAATAATTCATTTTTATGGCTTTGTAAACTTTCCTTTCCTTTGTTTTTATATTGACAGCTTGCTTGTATGGTGCTAAAATAAATGTAGATGATAATGATTTTCATTACGAGGTGATATTGATGTGCATTTGCGATTTAAAAGTTGGTGATTCAAAAAAAATTGATAATATAGTAGGCGATCCTAAGCTTTGCAAAAGATTATTTGCGCTAGGAGCTATAAAGGGTACAGAGATCAGCTTAAAGCAGGTTGCTCCTCTTGGTGATCCTCTAATAATTAATTTTAGAGGCTTTGATCTTGCTATTAGAAAAAAGGATGCTAAAAATATACTTTTAGAGGAGGCATAAATATGTTTACTGCAGCACTTCTAGGAAACCCAAATGTGGGAAAAACTACCCTCTTTAATCTTCTTACTGGCTCCAATCAATACGTAGGTAACTGGGCAGGAGTAACAGTTGAGAAAAAGGAGGGTTTTATTGAGGAAAAAATAAAGGTAGTAGATCTTCCAGGAATCTATGCTTTTGATACCTTCTCAAATGAAGAAAAAGTCTCCAAAGACTTTCTTGAGAATGAAAAGGTTGATCTAATAATAAATATAGTAGATGCCTCGAACTTGAACAGAAATCTCTATCTTACTACCCAGTTAAAACAATTTAATAAGCCTATATTATTAGTCCTTAATATGATGGATGCAGCCGAAAATAAGGGAATTCACATAGATACTAAGATGCTGGAAAAGGATTTTAAAATAAAAGTTCATCCTATAATTGCCTCTAAAGGTATTGGAATAACAGAGTTATCCGAACTGCTTCAAAGCAGTGATTTTTTAAGCTGGCCAATTGATAACGATTATCAATTGTGTGATGAAAACCAAACTTATAAATATATAGACAAAATACTAAAGAATTCAATTAAGGTCAATGCAAGCTCAAAACCATCTTATACTGAAATCATTGATAAATTTGTGCTAAATAAGTATTTGGCCTACCCTATCTTTTTTTTAGGACTTTATATTATTTTTAAGTTAACCTTTTCATGGGTAGGCCAACCCCTTGCGGAGCTTTTAGAAAATATTGTTACTACAAAGCTTATTCCCCTATTAGAAAATATTTTATCTGGCAATAGTTTATGGTTCCGTTCTCTTCTAATTGATGGAATAATTGGTGGAGTTGGTTCTGTAATTGTTTTTTTACCTGTGATTTTGACCTTGTTTCTTGGAATATCTTTTCTTGAAGATAGCGGATACATGGCCAGGGCAGCTTTTATAATGGATAAGCTTATGAGAAAGATGGGCATTTCAGGAAAGGCCTTCATTCCTATGATTATTGGTTTTGGTTGTTCCGTTCCAGGTATAATGTCTGCTAGAACATTAGAAAGTGAAAAGGATAGAAAGCTAACAGCTCTATTGGTTCCATTGATGTCCTGTAATGCAAGGTTGCCAGTTTATGCACTTTTTGCCTCAGTATTCTTTCCTGGTAGACAAACTCTAGTAATATTTTCACTATATGGCTTAGGTGTTTTAATGGCTTTTATTATGGGACTATTATTTAAAAATACTCTATTTAAAAGTATTGAAGAACCATTTATTATAGAACTTCCTGAATACAAGCTTCCGGAATTTAAAAATCTTTTAAAACGCACTTGGGAAAAGGGAAAGGGTTTCTTAAAAAAGGCTGGTACTATAATATTTGCTGTATCTATTTCAGTATGGTTCTTGTCGAACTTCAATATTAGTGGAATGACAGATATGAATAATAGTTTTTTAGCTTCTATAGGTAAGTTTATTGCCCCTCTATTTATTCCCTTAGGCTTTGGCAATTGGCAAACCTCCGTGGCACTGCTTACAGGGCTTATGGCAAAGGAGGTAGTAGTTGGAACCTTAGGTGTTATATACGGAGGAGTTCTTACAACTATTTTACCCTCAGTTTTTACTTCATTATCTGCCCTAAGTTTTCTAATATTTGTGCTTTTATATACACCTTGCGTTTCTGTAGTAGCCACAATGAAAAAGGAATATGGTACAAAAATGGCCATTTTTTCTGTAGGCTATCAGCTAGTATTAGCCTGGGTTATATCCTTTATATTTTATAAAATTGGTTCACTTATTTTATAGGAGAGTGATTTCATGTACTATGAATTTTTAATAGCAGCCATTTTGGTTATCTTAGCTATATATATTATAGTGAATAGTATTAAGAATAAAAAGAACAAGGGTGGATGTGATGGTTGCTGCGGGGATTGCTCTCACTGCTCATACAAAAGCCCTTATAAGAAATGATTCTAAAGTAAAAAAAGTTGTACACTTCATATGGGTGTACAACTTTTTTACACAATTTATTAAGCTTCAAGATTAGTTATTCCTTGTTGAGCCTTTTTAGAAGCTGAATATTTATATATAGCCCAATATGACAGAGCTACAAAGGCTCCACCGATTATATTCCCCAGGGTTACAGGAATTAGATTGCCCACTATATGAGAGAAATTAATATTTTCGATATGCTCTGGTGCTACTCCTGATAGTGGTATTAAATAGCCTTGTGTCTTAGCAAACAACGCTATAGAAAAATAGTACATATTTGCAACACTGTGTTCAAAGCCAGCTACTACAAAGGCCATAATAGGAAACCAAATGATGGCTACTTTACTAGCTATATCCTTCGCCGAATAAGCTCCCCATACTGCTAAGCAAACAATTATATTACATAAAATACCACTGCTTAAAGCAGTAGAGAAGTTTAATTCTGCTTTATGGGCAGCAACCTTTAATATATACCCTCCAAGCTTTCCTCCATTTGTACTTAGTACTCCACTCTGAAATAATAAAAATGCTGTTAGCGCAGCGCCTATCATGTTTGAAAAATAAACAAATCCCCAATTTCTAAGCATTGCCTTTAAGCTTATTCTTTTTTCTATTAAGGGCAAGGTCATAAGACAATTCCCTGTAAACAAATCCGCACCACAGATTATTACAAGCATTAGTCCAACGGGGAATACTGCACCAGCTACAAACTTTGCCACACCTACGTTGCTAATACTGTGAGATGCCATAGAAGCACAGAATCCACCCAAAGCAATATATGCTCCAGCTAAAATTCCTAATAGTATTACCTGAGTAGTAGAGTAGTTTGCTTTCTTAATACCAACCTCAATAACTTCATCACAAATTTCATTCGGTTTTAAATACATGCTGTTCATAGGATCTTCCTTTCGATTAAGTAATTATCTTTAGCACACATATAAAATAAAACACTTTGAGGGGCTTGTCAACAGATTTATTTGTTTTCATTATTAATTACCAATGGCATATTTAAATATCAATTTTTAACTAAAATAAAAGCCTACTTCCGTAAGAAGTAAGCTTCATCTATGATACTACATTTTTTCTACTACATCTAAACCTATTAAATACAGTGCATTTTTTAATACATGGCAGGTAGCTTCAACCAATTTAACTCTTGCACCCTTTAATTTTTCGTCCTCAGTGTTCATTATATTGCAGTGATTGTAGAATTTATTAAAGGCTTTGGCTACATCTATAGAATAACGTGTTATTACAAAGGGTTCGTATCTATCAGTAGCTTCCTTTATGGCATCTCTAAAGGAGGATAATATCTTTATAAGCTCAAATTCCTCTGGTGAAGATAGTAATGATAAATCGTATTGATTTATATCTCCTACCTTCCTTAGAATACTCTTTCCTCGAGCATAAGTATACTGGACATATGGCCCAGTCTCGCCTTCAAAGCTTAGCATTTCTTTCCAGTCAAAGATTATATCCTTCTCTCTGTTATTTTTCAAATAAGCAAACACAATGGCCCCAACTCCAATTTTTTGTGCTACATCTTCCTTGTTTTCCAAATCAGGGCTCTTTTCATTTATAATTACTAACTCTTCTTCAGCAGCAGTTTTTAATAATTCTTCAAGAAGTATAACATTTCCTGACCTTGAAGAGAATTTGGTATTTGCAAATTTGACTAGTCCAAAGCCAATATGGATACAGTCCTCTGCCCATTCATGGTCCATAAGCTTTAATGTAGTAAAAATTTGTTTAAAATGAAGTGCTTGAGGAGAACCAACCACATATATATTCTTATAAAAATCATAGGTGTTTTTTCTATACATAGCTGCAGCTAAATCTCGAGTAGCATATATAGTTGCTCCATCAGATTTCTTTATGATGCAGGGTGGCATATTATATTCATCTAGCATAACAACTTTAGCTCCGTTGCTATCGGTAAGAAGTCCTTTGCTCTCTATTTCCTCCACCACAGCTTCCATCTTGTCACCATAAAAACTCTCCCCTGCAAAAGAATCAAAGGTTATGTTTAAAATATTATATACCCTTTGGAATTCCTCTAGACTTAGCTCCTTAAATTCTTTCCAAAGAGAAACTTCTTCCTCACAGCCATCCTCAAGTCTTTTAAAGTGCATACGTGCTGTATCCTCTAGGGATGGATCCTTTTCCGCCTCCTGGTAGAACTTCACGTATATTCTTTGAAGCTCTTCTATAGGACTTTTTAAAAATGCTTCCCTGTCTACCCAGCGATGATATGCAGCTATTAGCCTTCCAAATTGAGTTCCCCAGTCTCCAAGATGATTAATCCCTATACAATTATACCCCTGGAATTTTAATATCCTATACAAAGAGTGACCAATTACTGTGGTAGATAAATGTCCTATGTGAAAAGGCTTTGCTATATTTGGAGAAGAGTATTCCACTATAACATTTTTCCCTTTTCCAGTTGATGAAGAACCATAGTTATGTCCCTTCTCCAATATTTCGTCAAGTGTCTTCTTTGTGTAGATAGATTTATCTACAAAGAAATTTATATAAGGACCAACATTCTCTATTTTCTCGAAGCCTTCCATATCCATACTGTTTTTAAGTTCTGCAGCAATCATAGGAGGAGCTTTTCTCATTACTTTAGCAAGTTGAAAACATGGAAATGCATAATCACCCATGTCACCCTTTGGTGGAAGCTCTATTAATTTTTCTATAGCTTCTACATCCATATCTACCAATTTACTCAACTTTTCTGCAACTATTACTTTATAATCCATTTTATAACCTCCTTAAAAATTAATTATACATATTTCAATAATAAAAGCCGCCTCTGTAATAAGAGACGGCAAAATTCCGCGGTACCACTCTAGTTGACCTATCAGTCCACTCTTTTTTATAACGCAAAAGGCTGCGGCTTACTCTACTTTGCATACATTTCGATCAGCTTCTCCAAGGCTCTTTTCCCCCAACCTATACCTGCAGACCTTGCACTCTGTGTCTGCTCGCTTAAGGCAATCAGTAAGGCTACTCTCCTTTTCATGGAATTTATATACATATTCATTTTATAATTTTATAACATTATAAAGCTTTCGTTTATAAGTTGTCAATAGTATTCATATAATATTATAGATTATCCTACTATGGTAATCTATATGATTTTTTGTATTAATTGATATATCTCAGCTTATATGCTAAAATAATATTTGTATATTTCAAATCATAAGGGGGAATTTTAAAATGGACAGTAGTCCTGGTAGTATATGGCTTGAGCTCGGGCTAATTATTTTTTTGATAATATTAAACGCTTTTTTTGCTGCTTCAGAGATAGCCATTATATCACTAAACAAAACAAAACTTAATCTCATGGGCAATGAAGGAGATAAAAAAGCATCATTATTAATAAAATTACTAGATGAGCCAAGCAAACTTCTAGCTACTATTCAAATAGGAGTTACTCTTGCTGGTTTTTTTGCCAGTGCTTCCGCTGCCACTACCATTTCAAAACCTGTGGCACAGTTTTTCAAAAATATGAACTTTCCTGGAAGTGACAAGGTATCACTTATACTAGTAACCATCGTATTATCTTATCTTACTTTGGTATTTGGCGAGCTTTTTCCCAAAAGGATAGCACTTCAGTATTCTGAATCTATAGCAAAATTTGCTGTGAGACCTATAATTGTAATATCTGCAATTTTGCTGCCCTTCGTCAAAGTCCTTACGAGTTCTACTAATCTCTTAGTTAGAATACTAGGAATTAGGAGTGATAATTTAGAGGAAATGGTTTCTGAAGAGGAAATACGTATGATGATTCATGTTGGGGAAGAAAATGGTGTCATAAATGAAACCGAAAAAGAAATGATTGATGGTATCTTTGAATTTGATAACACTCTTGCAAAGGAAATAATGACTCCTCGTACGGACGTTTTTGCAGTGGATATTGAAACTCCCATCAATGAGATTATAGATAGTCTTATTGAAGAACAGTATTCTAGGGTTCCTGTTTATGAAAATGACATAGATAATATTATTGGAATTCTTTATATAAAGGATATTATTCCCATGCTAAGAACAGATAACCTAACCACAGAGAGATTAAAATCTTTAATTCGAGTCCCATACTTTGTACCTGAAACAAAAAACATTGATACCCTTTTTAAAGAGCTTCAGAGTACAAAAAATTACTTAGCACTACTCATAGATGAGTATGGTGGCTTCTCTGGCATAGTTACCATGGAAGACCTTATCGAAGAGGTCATGGGTAATATATTCGACGAATATGATGATAGTTGTGACATAATTAAAAAAGTTGATAACAGCACCTACTTTTTAGATGGTTCTGCTACTATAGACGATATTAATGAAACCTTGGATTTACAACTTCCCTCTGACAATTTTGATACCATATCCGGATTTGTATTGGACATACTAGGTTCCATTCCAAAGGAAGATGAAGAAGTCACTGTGGAATATGAAAACCTAGTGTTTAAGGTAACCAAGATAGAAGAGAAGAGAATACGACAACTATTAATGTATATAGGATAAAAGAGAGGCATGCCTCTCTTTTATTTTATACCTCTTTTTATTGGAAGGGTAAAGCATATGGAAAGCCCACCCTCAGTTCCTTTAGAAGCACCTATCCTTCCTTCATGCTTTTCTATGATTTCCTTACATATGGCTAATCCAAGACCTATTCCACCCTGTTCTCTATTTCTTGAAGTATCAATTCTATAAAATCTATCAAAAATATTACTTAAAAGTTCCTCGGGCACCCCTACCCCATTATCCTGAACACACACCTCTATTTCCTTATCTCTTTCTGTAGCAGAGATAATTACTTTAGCATTTTCTCCTGCATATTTCATAGAATTTTCCACAAGATTCACCATTACTCTTTTAATTTTCCTCTTATCTAGTTCCACAATGGTCTTTTCTCGCAGATTTAATTTTGTAATGAGGTTTAGATTCTGCTGTCCAGCTTCAAGCTTAATATCTTTTAAAATATCCTCAATATATTCCTGGAAATTAACTGCTTCTTTCTTGTAAGTGCTTTCAATATTATATGTAGCATAGTCATCTAAGTCCTCAAGTAATTCCTTAAGGTCATTTGCCTTCCTGTAAATAATCTCATGGTATTCCTTACTTTTTTCCTCACTGGCCTTCCCTTTTAAAAGTCTCTTTGAATAGCCAATAATAGAAGTTAATGGGGTTTTAACATCATGAGAAATAGCCTGTAGCATTTGTTGCTGACTCATCTCGGACTGTTTTAATCTTTCTCCCATGCCTTCAAAACTTCTACAAAGGTTTCCCAGTTCATCCTCACCATAGTAAGGGATGGTGATAGTGGTATTGCCATAATTTATACTATTTACTACCTTGTTAAGCTTCTTTAACGGATTTGCAATGGTTCTATAGATAAATAAGACTATGGAAAGGGCGAGTATAAATATAATGATAGCTGGTATGATAAACACCTTAGCTCTATTAAAATTTAACTTTGTTTCTATTCTAGCAGGAAAATATCCGTATAATATATTGCCTACCCTCCCATTTACTCTAATTGGATACTGAGATTCAAGTCGACTTCCTCCAGTGTTTGAGGAAGTGATAAATACATTTTCTCCATCAATGGTTTTTATAGAAAAGCCAACATTCAATTTTTTTGACAACTGTTCTAGCTGGCTATCAGGTTTTTCCTGACGCATTATTGCTCTTTGAGAAATCTGTAAGGCCTCTTGCATAATGGATCTGCGCATATTTTCCTGTTCGTTTATTTCTGTAATGATTCTTTTTAATGCCACTTCTTGGTAAAAGAAGCCTACAAGTGTAATCTGAGCTACAAAGCTAATTATTAATACTAGGGATATTTTTTTATAAAGACTCTTCATATGGACTCTCCTATAAATTTATATCCTGCACCCCAAACTGTTTTTATAAATTTATCATCTTTATCTACCTTTTCTCGCAGTTTTTTTATGTGCACAGTAACGGTGTTAATATCGCCGTATTCTTCATAGCCCCATACGTTATCATATATTTCTTCCCTTGTAAGTATTCTATTAGGATTTTCCATCATAAAGGCAAGTATCTGAAATTCTCTAGTTGAAAGATCAATTTTTTCTCCTTGAACAAAGGCTTCATAGGAATTCTTATTTATTTCTATTCCCTTATATCTTATTATACTGTTGCTCTCTTCCTTATTTTCCTCGTTCCTTTTTTCCCTGCGTAGGTGTGCCTTCACCTTAGCTAATAATACATTGTCATCAAAGGGCTTTGTTATGTAATCATCTCCTCCTGTTTCATATCCAAGCACCTTATCTATATTTTTATTTTTTGCTGTTAAAAAAACAATAGGAACCTTAATAAAATCACGAATTCTCCTGCATATTTCTAAACCATCCATACCAGGAAGCATCACATCTAATATTATTAAGTCATAATAGGTATTTTTTATTGCATTTAAGGCTGCAGTTCCACTATATACCTTCTCTACAATATAACCCTCATCTGTCAAAATGTCTCCTATAAGATTTACAATATCTTTATCATCATCAACTATGAGAATTTTATCCTTTAACATGTTTATCCTCCTCTCTTAGGCACATTGATTGCTTTTATTTCTAAGCTAATATTACTTTATTTATATTTTTCTGTATATACTATTTACAAATAATTGCCCCAAAAAATTAAGAAAATGGAACTCCATTTTCTTAATGGTTATACTTATTCTAGTAAATAATTAATGCATGCAGTCTTTGTTAAGCATAATGTCTAATATAACCTTATCTGTTGCAACCATGCCAATAGATGCAAGCTTTCCCAGATTACTTATGGTATTTTCTACATTTTCTTCTACAATCCCATCCTTGTCAGAAATCTCCACTCCATTTAATGCTAATAATGCAGATTGTACAGCGGCACTTACAGCTGTTGTTAGCTTCAACGCACATCCAGGCTTTGCTCCATCACATATCATTCCTGATACATTCCCTATCATGTTTTTTATAGTATGCTTAAGATGTTCTAAATTCCCTCCTAATAGATAAGTTATTGCACAGCTTGCACCTATTGATGCAGCTACCCCACAACCGCAGAGTGCTGAAAGTCTCCCCATCTGACTTTTTATGTGAATGGTTGTGAGATGGCTTATTGCTAGGGCTCGAGCTAGCTGTTCACTAGAGGCTCCAAGCTTTTCTGCTGTAGCCACTACTGGGAGTATTGCAGTCAAACCCTGATTGCCACTGCCGGCGCTGCTCATTACTGGATATTTGCATCCATCCATTCTAGCATCAGCCCCTGCTGCAGTATATGCCATAGCATAGGATTGTATATCATCTGATAATAGTCCCTTTTTTATACTTTCAACTATACTTTTGCCTACTCCTAGACCGTAATTTTTATTAAGGCCCTCCTCTGCTACCCTTTTATTCATCTCTGCACCTTGAAGCAGAAATTTTATTTCACTAAAATCCACACTTGTGGCAAAATGATAAATATCTCCTACTGAAATGTCTGTATTGTCATTAGATGAAACTGCAGTACATTGCTCTTTAGTCTCATCCTCAATAACCACACCATTTTTTTCTATTTTACAAATATTGTTATGGCGATGTTTTATTGTTACTACCACAACATCCATATTTGCGTATCCCCTAACTTCAACAAATAACTTATCTGCCCCATCCTTAAGCTGTATATCTATCTTTTTCCCATATACCATTTCTTTAGCAATATTTATATGTTCCTCGCTAACATTCTTTAATACTTCTAGTCCTTGTGATGATTCTCCTCCTGCAGCTCCAAGTGCAGCAGCTATGTGCAGCCCAGTCATTCCTGTACCTGGTATCCCAACTCCCATGCCGTTTTTAAGAATGTTTCCAGATAGAAACACCTCTATCTTTTCAGGCATTTGATTAAGTTCTTCCTTTACCTTTGCTGAGGCAAGTGCAACAGCAATGGGTTCAGTGCAGCCTAGTGCAGGTACAACCTCTCCCTTAAGTATATTTATATAGTTTGTACACCCCATTTGAATCATCCTTTCTTTGAAAGAAGTAAATATTACTTATATTATTACATAATTATGATAAATTTTATAGTATTTTTTTAAATAAATATTGATTTTAAAAGAAAGGTATGATATACTTTTATGCTTTATCACCTTAAAGTAGTTATAGAGTAAAAATGACCTAGACTTAACTAATATATGCTAAGTCTAGGTCCTGATACTTTAATCCCTATATACAATTTTACCATCAATTATGGTGTATAGTGTTTTCGTAAAAATTTCTAGGGGATTTCCGTTAAAAACTGTAATATCTGCATCCTTTCCTACTTCAATACTACCAACTCTATCATCTATTCCACATATTTCTGCAGCATTTATAGTTATTGCCTTAAGTCCCTCCATCATTGGCAGTCCTTCTTTTACAGCTAATGAAGCACACAGTGGAAGATATTGTATTGGAATTACAGGATGATCTGTCATAATTGCTATCTTAACTCCTTTTTCAAATAAGATATTTGGTGTTTTGAAGGATTTTTCCTTGGTTTCGATCTTTCCGCTAAAGGTCAATGCAGGTCCTAAAACGGTAGAAACCTTTTCCTCTGCCAATAAATCTGCTATAAGGTGGCCTTCTGTAACATGCTCTAAAGTAATTTTTAAATCAAATTCCCTTGCTATACGTAGTGCAGTCAATAGGTCGTCTGCTCTATGGGCATGAGCCTTTAAGGGAATATTTTTGTTTATAACTGGCATTAGAGCCTCCATTTTGAAATCTTCTTCAAAATCCTCTCCCTTTATTTCTGCTTCCCTCTTTTTTCTCTTATACTTTTGAGCATTATACAAGGTTTCTCTTAGAACTGCTGCAGTTCCCATACGTGTGGCTGGCATTTTGTTTTTCTTGCTGTATACCCGCTTTGGATTTTCCCCAAAGGCAATTTTCATTGCTGCTGGCTCCAATAATACCATATCCTCAACTCTAATCCCTGCTGTTTTCATAGCTACAAATTGTCCACCGATTACATTTGCGCTTCCAGGTCCTGTCATCACAGTAGTAATACCAGCTTTAACTGCATCTCTATAAGCACTGTCCAAGGGATTAATTCCATCAATAGCTCGAAGTTGAGGTGTAACTGGATCTGTATCTTCATTTCCATCATTTCCCTCAAAGCCCATACCACTCTCAAACATTCCCATATGGCAGTGAGCATCTATAAAGCCTGGGAGTACCCAAGCCCCATCTACATCTAAGACCTCACAGCTCCCTTTATAAGATAAGTTTTCTCCAATGCTTAGGATCTTTCCATTGTCGATTAAAATATCTCCACAAGCATAATCCTTCTCACCCATAGTGATTACTCTTCCGTTTTTAATTAGAAGCATTTTCTTTCCCCCCAATTACTAAACTTTTCCTTTGCATATAAGCTCTGGCTCTGTTTTCTTAATTTTAATATTATCACAAATCCATTTTAAAGTATCTGATATTACTTCATCTCTATTCTCCTCGTTTAAGCTCTCATGTCTACCACCTTCATATAGCTTATAGCTAACCCTTGTTAACCCTAAGTCACTGTATAGTTTTACAAGATTCTTAATTCCCTTACCCTTTCCTCCAACAGGATCATTGTCCCCTGCAAATATATATATTGGTAGGTTTTTAGGTATTTTTCTCAGGTTTTCATTTTTGTGAAGAGTCTTAAGTCCTGTCAAAAAGTCTAAGAAAAATTTTGAGCTGCACACAAAACCACAGTATTCATCCTGGATATATTTATCCACCTCTTCTGAATTTCTACTAAGCCAATCAAACTCAGTTCTAATAGGTTTAAAGGAGTTATTATAATTGCCGAAGGATAGCTTGTTTAAACGTTCACTTGGATTCATTTCCCCTCTTTTCTCACATTCATATTTAGCTACCAAAAGACCGATGTTTAAGATAAAGCCTGCTTTACCATTAGTACCAGACAGTATAGCCCCATCAAGGTATTCTCCATACATAGTTATATATTTTTGCACTAAGAAGGAGCCCATACTATGTCCAAAGATGATATATGGCCTGTTTGGATATTGCTTCTTTGCAATAGCCATAAGCTCATACATATCTTCCACCATCCAATCAAAGCCCTTGTCCTTGCCTAAGTAACCCAATTCCTTTTTTGATACTGCAGTTCTACCGTGTCCACGATGGTCATTAGCAAATACACATAAACCTCTTTCCGTTAGCTTTTCAGCGAAGTATTCATAACGCGCTGCGTGCTCTGCCATTCCATGTGCAATTTGTACTATACCAACGATTTCCTTCTCTGGAATCCATTTATGGACAAATATTTCCTTTCCTTCTCCATCGGTGAAAGTAAACTCTTCTTTTCGCATCATCATATCTCCTTTTACTAGTTAGTTATATCTTCATCAATTTTTCCCAAACTATTTTCTTCAACATCCTTATCTGTATACTTCATATCGCATTTCCCTTTGAAAATAGCTCCTTTGGCCAAAACTAAATTTCCAACTTCTATATCTCCCTTAAGGTTACCCTTTGATGTTATTTCAAGTGTACCCTCAGAATATATGTTGCCTTTTACTTGTCCTGAAATAATTATTTCTTTACTGCTGAGGTTTCCTTGAATAGTAGCTCCCTCTCCTATTACTATCTGTGTTTTAGAAGTTACGTCACCAGTATAATTCCCATCTATACGAATTAATCCATCAACTTCTATATTGCCAGTCATTTTTGCTGTAGGTCCAATAATGGTATCCATAGCCTTGTTTTCCTGTCTTATAGCAGGTGTACTTTTTTGAGATGAAAACATTTAATTGCCTCCTTTTAATATTTCTACAGGGTTCACACTAATTCCTTTAATTTTAATTTCGAAATGGAGATGAGGCCCTGTGGATCTTCCCGTACTCCCCATTTTGCTAATGAGTTGACCCTTTTCCACAGTTTGACCTCCCTTTACCAAAAGCACTGAATTATGCCCATATAAGGAGTAAACTCCATTTCCATGATCAATTATTATCATATTACCATAGCCAGAATTGTACCCTGCAAAGGTTATTCTTCCTTTGCCAGCAGCTCTTATTTCAGTTCCATAGGCATTTGCAATATCTAGTCCTTTATGAAACTCATATGAATCCCCTCCAAAGGGATTCCCTCTACTGCCAAAAGTACTTGTTATCTCTCCAGAACAAGGAAAGAGATTTGGTATAGTACTTTCCTTCTCTAATTTATTTTCTGCCTTATCTAAAAGCAGCCCAAGTTCTTTTTCCTTTAAATCACACTGTCCTATTAAATCCTCCTGAAAGCTAAATATATCCCCTCCCCTGTTTAAACTAAATTCTTTACTATCCTTTTCCTTTAAAAATTCTTTCACCTTATTTTCAAGTAGACTTAGCTCCTCAAGCTTTGCTTTCATGGTTTCTGAGGTAGCTTTTAGGGTTTCTATTGTATCTCTATTTATAGTATTTTTCTCTTCTAATGAAGCAATTGTTAACAAGTAATCATGTTGTCTCTTGTAAATTATGGTATAATTAATTGCAAGAAATATTATTGATGCTGTTATTGTGCATAGTAAAACTAATGATGCTATAATTTTATTTCGTGAAAGGGTTGTAGCTACTGACTTGCCATAGCGCTGTGGAGCTATTATTATGGTGTAATTTTCACGGTTTTTTTCTCTTTTTTTCATAAACCTGTCCCCTTTAGATATGCTATATAATTAATTCTTCACGATGTTTTAAAATCCTTCTTTAAAAGTAAATTTTTGTAAATATATTTGGAGGAATGTTATGAAATATTATGTTGTGGATGCTTTTACCTATAACCAAACAGGAGGCAATAAAGCTGCCATTATCTTTGATAATAATCTTAGTAGTGAATGTAAACAAAGCATTGCCAAGGAATTGAACTTTTCTGAAACAGCTTTTGTAGATTGCCAAGAGAATAATTTTACTTTAAGTTATTATACTCCTCTAGAAGAGGTTGATCTTTGTGGACATGCGACCATTGCCGCCTTTGAGGTGTTAAAAAGCCTAAATAAAGTGAAAAACCATGCAGAATACTATATTAATACCAAAGCTGGAAACTTAAAGGTACATAGACTTGAAAATATTACTTTTATGGAGCAGGCTCCTCCTAATTATGGAGCGGATCTTAGTAAAGAAGATATATCTAAGCTTTATCAAATATTAAACATACCTGCTTCTAGCATGGATTATAATAATTATTTAACTCCCTCAATTTTATCTACCGGTCTATTTGATATCGTGCTTCCCGTAAAGGACCTTCAAACTTTAAACTCAATTAAACCTAACATGAAAGACTTAGCCGAATTTTCTAAATATAAATCCGTAGTAGGTGTTCACGCTTTTACCATTGCTAAAGACAATTTCACCGCTCACTGTAGAAATTTTGCCCCACTTTATGGTATTGATGAGGAATGTGCTACAGGCACATCAAATGGAGCACTGAGTTACTATCTCTATGATAATGGAATTGTAAAAGAAGATGAAATGCTTTTTTATCTTCAAGGAGAGGCTATGAATAATCCTTCTTTGGTTCAAGCTCAAGTGAAGTTAATAAATAATAAGCCCAAGGTTTTAGTTGGAGGCAGCTGTAAAATTATTAATGAATATAGATTAATATAGAAAAGTACAAAAAGGAGCTATGTATCAGCAGTTTTTAACTGCTAATGCAACAGCCCCTTTTTTTATTGATCTATAAAGTTTTATTTCATTGATTTTAAAACAGCAAGAAGGTATTCCCATACTCTTTGCACAGATGGAATACTCATATGCTCATCAGGAGTATGCACATCTGCAAGATCTGGTCCTAGTGAAATCATGTCCATATCTGGGAACTTCTCTTTAAATAGTCCACACTCTAAGCCTGCGTGAATAGCAACTATTTCTGGTTCCTTATTATACATTTTCTTAAATACATCCACAAACACTTGTCTTACCTCTGAATCAGGATTGTATTGCCATTCAGGGTAATTAGACTGTATGGAGAACTTTGCATTAAAGGTCTCAGCTAAAACCTTTTGTTCATTTACAATGGCTTCTTTTAAGGTTCTTACTGAACTTCTTACGGCACTATCAAACATTATATCAGTAGTGCTTGTAGTAACTACACCAATATTTGTGGAGCTTTCTACAAGACCTTCTAAGTCCATGCTCATGCTCTTAATTCCATTTGGTATAAGGAACAGGATCTTTATTGCCTTTTCCATGGTACTTCTTGAGAATACTCTCTCAACCCTTGTATCTAAAATCTCAGCTTCTAATCTCACATTTGGGTCAGGAGTTCTAAGTTCATTCTTAAGAACCTCATTCCATTCGCTAACACTATTTTTTAATGCTTCTACCTTATCCTTATCTACTAACAATACTGCATCAAATTCTCTTGGAATAGCATTCATCTTAGAACCGCCATTAAAAGAAGTCATATCAAAATCAAATTTATAGAAAATATCCATGAGAAATCTCCCCATGATTTTGTTGGAGTTTCCTCTACCCTTGTTTATTTCCATTCCTGAATGTCCGCCTCTTAAGCCTCTAACCCTTACAGCAACAGGAACTCTTTCGTTCTTAACTTCTACCCATTCTATAGGAAGAGAAATCTGAGCTCTAACTCCCCCAGAACAACTAACTAAAAGCTTTCCTTCTTCTTCAGAGTCAATATTTATTAATACTCTTCCTTTTATGCTACTTGGATCTAGTGCTTCAGCTCCACCCATTCCTGTTTCTTCCTCAGTGGTAGCTAATAGTTCTATTGCAGGATGAGGGATATCCTTGGATGCTAATATTGCTAAACCATAAGCTAAAGCAATACCATTATCTGCGCCTAGTGTTGTACCATCAGCATAAACCTTGTCATCTACGATTCTTAATTTTAATGGATCCTTTTCAAAGTCATGTTCAGTACCTAAATTTTTCTCACAGACCATATCCAAATGTCCTTGAATAACTACGGGCTTAGAATTCTCGTACCCGGCAGTAGCTGGTTTCCTTATCACTACATTAAGTGCTTTATCCTGTATATGTTCTAGATTGTGCTTCTTGGCAAATTCCACCATAAAGTTACTGATTTCTCTCTCATTGCCTGAGCCTCTTGGTATTTTTGATAGTTCTTCAAAATAGTAGAATACCTCTTTTGGTTGTAAATTTTCCAAAACTCTGCTCATACCTATCATCCTTCCTCTCTTATCTTTATTAGTATATGCTTATATATTTTATAATCATATACTGTGAGTTATGCAAATATTGCAGTAAATCTTTCAGTGCCATATTTGCTTTACATATTTATTTCATCACATATAGAAATAAAAATCAAGTACACCACTGCACTTAATAAAAGCGTAGAAATAAAATTGTGATTCTAGTGTTCTAAAATCCTATCTTCTAAACCCTCAATTTTCAATGCATCAGTATATATTATAGGATACCCAATTTTTCTTGAAGGTATTAATACACCATGAAAATCTGAACCACCTGTTATCATGAGCTTATTAGCTTTAGCGTAGTATAAACATCTCTTTACTGCTTCTTCATTATGATGAGGATGATAACATTCAATTCCTGCAATGCCAAAATCTTTCAAATGCTCTAAGGTTTCCTCAAGATTATCTATTACTTTATCATAAACCGGATGGGCTAGTATTGCAGCTCCTCCAGCCCTCCTTACTACTTCAATTACTTTAGAAGGGTGAGAGAATTCTGGAAAAGGCACCACTCGACCTTTATTAAATATTCTCCCAAAAAAGTCACCTACATCAGCGCATAGGCCTTTGTCAATCAAATAGTTTAAGGTTTTCCATCCTCCCCTTGAGGGAATATGTTCATAGGCTTTATACTCTTCATAATCAATTGTAAAGCCTTCCTTAATTAGAAGCCTGATAGAATCATCATCCTTCTTCTCCATTAAAGAGCTATTTGAACTGAGAAGCTTTTGAAGTTCTTCATTTTCAATATCTATTCCATAGGCTAGTATATGGTAAAGATTACCATTGAAAGTGCTTGAAATCTCTACCCCCGGTAAAAAATTAAGTTCTAATTTAGAAGCTTCCTCGGCCATAGCCTTAAGGTTTTTTGTACTGTCATGATCTGTAAGTGCAAATAACTCAACCTGTGCTCTATAAATCATAGCTGCAAGCTCTTTGGGAGCATAGCTGCCGTCTGAGGCAGTACTGTGCATATGTAAATCTGCTTTTAAGTTTCTTTTCATCCTTTCAGACCCCCTCTAGTATAAAACTGTGCTCTTAATATTGGCATATTATAAATCATAACATAAAACTACCCAAGGTATAATAAGGATAGCTATTATAGGCAATAATTTTATCTAAGAAAATAAATTTTGGAGGAATATTAATGTTTAAACTTAACAATCCTGACATTTATCATGGGCATAAAAAAGCTATAAATTTCTTTGAAGGTTGGTATTTCAAAATTGTATCCCTACAAAAGAACTTCAGCATGGCAATTATTCCTGGTATTTCTAAAGGCAATGCTTTAAATAGCGGTTTTAGCTTTATACAAGTGCTCATAGGAAGCATCCCAAAATCCTATTGCATTAGATATAATTTAGATAGCTTCTCCTATGACCTTAAGGATTTTAATATTTCCGTTGATAAAAATAACTTTTCCTTTAAATCAATATGTCTTAATATTCATACGGAGGAGCTTCACCTTCAAGGAAAGCTGCTCATTAAAAAAGTAATTAAATGGCCTTCTTCTCTATTATCACCAGGTAGTATGGGTTATTACAACTTCATACCCAAAATGGAGTGTTATAGTCAAGTATGTGTCATGGATGGTGAAGTCTCAGGTACTATTGTTCTAAACGGGGAAGAAATTCATTGCAATGATTCAGTAATTTATGTTGAAAAAAACTGGGGAGAGTCCTTTCCCCTTGGGTGGGTATGGCTTCAATGCAACTGTTTTAATAATTTTAAAGGCACCTCTCTTTCCTGTTCAATTGCAAGAATTCCCATTAGAATTACAAGCTTTAGGGGCTTCTTAATCGGATTTTGCCATGAAGGTACCTTTTATAAATTTACTACCATGAATCATAGTAAACTCACTATGAATAGACAAAAAACACAGTACACTATAGAAGTTAAAAACAAACATAATATATTATCCTTAACCTTTACTGCTCCTCCTTCAAGTTTTTCAAAGTTATACGGGCCAAAAAATGGAACCATGATTCCGCTTGTAGACGAAAGCCTTTGTGGTGATATAAAGCTCTGTCTTTATACAGCTGATGGGAAATTAATTTTTTCTTCAAATGGAAACCACGCAGGAATTGAATTTGGAGGAGATTATAATGAGCTATCTGACTGACCTTTAGGCAATAATATTGATAAGAAGCTCTAGACCCTATGGTCTAGATGCTTCACCAACATAATCTATTTTCAAGGTATTGCTTAATTCCCTATCTATACATACCAAGTCCTTTATATTTAATTCACCAAAGTCTTTTTTCCCAATAGCCACAAGCGCAAGTTTCATTTCCTCCTTACAGGACTTAAGAAATTTGTTTAGATGATCTGCTCCTTGATTTTCATCAAAGTCATCTACAAGTTGCCCATTATATAGTACTAGTTGAGGTGTTGGCTCTGCAGGTATAACCTTTGTTATCTGGCTCTGAATAATAGCCATTAAGGCTACAGAGCCTATATATACCGCTTTTGCACCCATTGCTAAGGCTTTTAAAAACTCTCCTGGGTTCCTTAAGCCGCCTGCTATTAAAATATCCACATTTTTATCATTACCATTTTGCCTTATATAAGCTGTGGCTCTAGCCAAAGCATAGATAGTAGGAATTCCCATAGAATCGCTTAAGGTTGGTGGAGCACTAGCTGTACCACCCTCAGCTCCATCTATTGTAATAAAATCCACCGGTGCAGATAAAATGACCTGTAATTCCTTTTCAATATAATGAGAAGCTGCTATTTTCACGCCTATGGGTACATCGTATAGTTCCTTTAATTTTTTTATCAATTTAATAAATTCCTCTTTGTCATTCACACCTGGCATTCTTGAAGCCTTATAGGAATTTTGTCCTTCCTTTAAACCCATAACACCCCTTAATTTTTCGTCCATTTCCTCACTATTTATGCTAGAAGGTACTGCACCACCCCAAGCTCCCTGACCAAACTGTACTTCTATTGCATCCATCTGTCGTAAATACTCTTCTTTATTTAGCCATCCTCCTCTATTATATTGTCCTATGAGAAGCTTTGCAGCATCTCTTTCCTCTTTTAAAAATCCACTTTCCCCAGTATTAGTAGCTGTACCAGCCATAGCAGCACCTTTTGCCAGTGCCACCTTTGCCTTAAGACTTAAAGATCCTCCATAGGCCATACCTGTAATAATCACTGGCATGGATACTTTAAGTGGTCTTTTACAATTCTTTCCTATAATTATTTCTGTATTTACCTCCTCAGTACCCTCTAAGGGCATTTGGAAGAGTTGTACAGGATTTAGAAATAACTTTTCCCAGTGTGATTGATGATTAGGACTTCCATAAGCCCTAGATAAAATCTCTCCCTGTTCTGCTCTTAAGCAGGTCTCTACAACATTAGTAAATCCTATTTTTTTAGTAGCTGTATAGAGAATAAAGAGGTTTTCATTGTAATTTTCAGTCAACATTTTCTTAGTAAGATCATCAGTGATATTATCCATTATATTTGCTGCCATCTTCTCAAACATATTTCTACTCCTCCTTACTTGTTTTCTATTTATTATTATCTGCCTTAATGGGTAAATTTATTTATAAATGTGATTTAAATCACATATTCACTTTGGAAAACAAATTATAATAAAAATATAACAGAAATATATTTTTATTATAACAGTTTGCAAAAAGTTATAACAAATCTAGTTATACAATATGATATATACTAATACAGTCAAGGATTAACTGTTATAAAATTGAAGGAGTGAAGAACATGTACAATCAATGGGAAGGTTTTGTTAAAGGTGATTGGGAAAATTCCATCGATGTAAGGGATTTTATTCAAAAGAATTATACAGCTTACGATGGAGATAAGAGTTTTCTTGTTTCCCCTACTGAAAAAACAAAAGAGCTTTGGAAGAAAACTAGCACATTATTGCTTGAAGAGCTAAAAAATGGCGGAGTTTTAGATGTTGATACAGAACATATTTCTGGCATAGATAGCTTTGCTGCAGGATATATAGATAAGAATTTAGAGGTTATTGTAGGACTGCAAACAGATGCACCATTAAAGAGAATGGTTAACCCTTTTGGCGGAATTAGAATGGCTGAGAAGTCCTTAGAAGCTTACAATTATAAAATGTCAAATAATTCTCTTGATAACATTGCTAAATACAGAAAAACACATAATGACGGTGTTTTTGATGCCTATAATGAAGAAATGCGTACTGCAAGAAAAGTTGGAGTAATCACCGGTCTACCTGATGCATACGGAAGAGGCAGAATAATAGGCGACTATAGAAGAATCGCTCTTTACGGTATTGATAGGCTAATAGAAGCTAAAAAAGAAGATTTGAAAAACCTCAAGGGAGCTTTCTTAGAAGAGGTAATAAAGTTAAGAGAAGAACTTTCAGAACAAATAAAAGCCTTAAAACTGATGAAGTCCATGGCAGAAAAATATGGATATGATATTTCCAAGCCAGCTGCTAATGCAAAAGAAGCAGTTCAATTCTTATACTTTGGATACCTTGCTGCAATAAAAGAAAATAATGGTGCTGCAATGTCTCTTGGTAGAACAAGCACCTTCTTAGATGTGTATATTGAAAGAGATCTTAAAAATGGATTAATTAATGAAGAAGAAGCTCAGGAAATAATAGATCATTTTGTTATGAAGCTCAGATTAGTAAGACATTTAAGAACCCCTGACTATAACGAGCTCTTTGCAGGAGACCCAACTTGGGTAACTGAATCCTTAGGTGGTGTAGGCATAGATGGAAGACCACTAGTTACAAAGAATTCCTTTAGATTTCTTCACACCTTAGTGAACTTAGGACCTGCTCCAGAGCCTAACATGACAGTGCTTTGGTCACAGAGCTTACCAGAAAACTTTAAAAAATTCTGTGCTGAGATGTCTATCCTCACAGACTCAATTCAATATGAAAATGACGATGTTATGAGGCCTATCTATGGTGATGACTATGGAATAGCCTGCTGTGTTTCTGCTATGACAATAGGAAAGCAGATGCAATTCTTTGGAGCTAGATGCAACCTTGGTAAAGCATTACTTTATGCAATTAATGGCGGAGTAGATGAAAAGTATGGTCTTCAAGTTGTGCCTGGAATAGAGAAAATAGAAGATGAGGTTCTAGATTATGAAAAGCTTAAGTCTAACTTCTTCAAGGTAATGGAGTACGTGGCAGAGCTTTACGTAAATACTATGAATGTAATTCACTATATGCATGACAAATATGCCTATGAAGCAGGACAAATGGCACTGCATGACACAGAGGTAGGAAGACTCATGGCCTTTGGTATAGCAGGACTCTCAGTAGCTGCAGATTCTCTTAGTGCTGTAAAATTCGCTAAGGTAACGCCTATTAGGGAAAATGGAATAACTATAGACTTTAAAATAGAAGGAGACTTCCCAAAATACGGAAATGATGATGATAGAGTGGACTCAATTGCTGTAGAGATAACTAAGAAATTCTCTGATGAGTTAAAGAAGAATCCAACCTATAGAAATGCACAGCATACTCTTTCTGTACTTACTATTACTTCAAATGTTGTGTATGGCAAAAAAACCGGTTCCACTCCAGATGGAAGAAAAGCCGGAGAACCATTTGCTCCAGGTGCTAACCCAATGCATGGAAGAGATATTGAAGGTGCACTTGCATCCTTAAACTCTGTAGCAAAAGTTCCTTATTCCTGCTGTCAAGACGGTGTGTCAAATACCTTCTCAATTATACCTGATGCTCTTGGCAAGGATATGGAAGGTAGAATAGACAATTTAAGTTCTATATTAGATGGATATTTTGGACAACATGCTCATCACTTAAATGTAAATGTTCTAAATAGAGAAACCTTAATGGATGCTATGGAACATCCTGAAAAATATCCAACTTTAACCATAAGAGTTTCAGGTTATGCAGTTAATTTTAACAGACTTACAAAGGCTCAACAAAAGGAAGTTATCAGCAGAACCTACCACGATCAGATGTAAAAAGTATTAGGAGGCGGTAACATGGCAAAAGGTAGAATCCATTCCATAGAATCTATGGGACTAGTTGATGGTCCTGGAATAAGAACAGTGGTTTTTTTTCAAGGATGCGCTCTTCGCTGTGCTTACTGCCATAATCCCGATACTTGGAATATGCAAGGCGGTTATGATATATCCTCTGAAGAGTTATTAAAAAAAATCCTTAGGTTTAAGCCCTATTTTGACCGTTCTGGTGGAGGTGTAACCTTCTCGGGAGGAGACCCTCTTTTGCAGCCAGACTTTCTAATTGATATGCTAAAGCTCTGTAAGGAGAATGATATTCATACCACTCTAGACACTTCTGGTTATGGATTAGGTAAATATGATGAGATATTAAACTATACAGATTTAGTTATACTAGATATAAAACAATTAAACCATGAGGGTTATAAAGTATTAACAGGACAAAACAAAGAAGGCTTTGACAATTTCTTAGCTGCTGTTATAAAGGCTAAAAAAAGTCTATGGATAAGACATGTAGTTGTTCCGGGGTATACTTACGGAGAAGAACATATTAAAGAATTAGGCAGTATAATAGCAAATATCCCTGATGTTAAAAAGGTTGAACTTCTGCCCTATCACACCTACGGAGTAGACAAATATAAAAAGCTAGGGATTCCCTATAGACTTGAGGGAGTAGAACCCATAAGTGCTGAAGAAATAAAAAAACTTGAGGATGTCCTTAATAGATCTTTAAAATCAAATAATAGCACCAAAAAAGAGGAGAGTTTATAACTCTCCTCTTTTTTAACTTCTTTCCTTAAGTATATCCGGTTTTTTAATAATGAGCTTCTTGTTTCCTATAAGTTCTATTACGCCTTCATCTTGAAGGTTGTTTAACTTTCTACTTATGGTTTCCCTAGTAATACCTATGTAGTTTGCCATGTCTTCTCTGTTTAGTGGAAGATCAATTTCTACACCCTTCTCAGTGGTTTCACCAAAGTTGTTAATAAAGCTTAATAGCATAGCTGCAAGTCTTGCTTCTACGTCCTTGGTACTTAAGGTTTTAATCAATTCCTCAAGGCTTAATATCCTGTCATGCATAACCTCTAATACTTCAATCATCATAGTGGGATATGTCTTTATTAACTTTTCAAAGCTCTCTTTGTTTAGTGTGCATAACTCAACATCCTCTAAAGCTGCAGCGCTAAAATCATACCGTCCTTGCTTTAATAGGTTCATGTCCCCCATAAATTCTCCTTCAGACAAAATGTAGAGAATCTGCTCTTTTCCTTCTTTTGTAAGCTTGAAAACTTTAAGCTTACCCTTTGATATTATATATAACTTATCCCAATTATCTCCCTCTAAGAAAACAGTCTCTCCTTTGCCGTAAGATTTTCTAATTATTTTGGACTTAACGTGCTCTGTTTCCTCTTTTGTAAGCATTGAAAACATGGGAATATCCTTTATACAGCAGGAATCCTTGCAATGTTTGCACTTATTCATAGAATTACATTATACCTCTCTATTTTCCCCTAAAAAGAACAATGCCACAGTTCCTGGGCCAGAATGTGCTCCAATTACAGGTCCAATATTATTCATAATTACCTTTTTAATATTAAATTCATCTGTTATGAGCTTTTCAACATACTTAGCATCTTCAACACAATCTCCATGGCTAATTCCAATCACTTGTCCATCTGGATTTTCTGCTTTCTCTTTAAACATATCTGCTAGTTTTTTAAGAGCCTGCTTTCTTCCCTTTACCTTATACACTGGAATTAGTCTTCCTTCATCATCAACATGCATAACAGGTTTTATGGATAAAATGGTACCTACGGCAGCTGCCATGGTTGACACCCTTCCACCCCTCTTTAAATGATTCAAATCATCCACTGTAAACCAGTGAACTAACTTCAGCTTGTTTTCTTCAATCCATTTAACAAGGTCTGCCTTTTGCATTCCCTCTTTATACTTTTCATAGGCTAAATATCCAAGGAGTCCCTCCCCCATAGATGCACTTTTTGAATCAATTACTGATATATCTGCCTCAGGACATTCCTCAAGTATCTGCTCTCTAGCCATACAAGCATTGTTATAGGATCCTGAGAGTGCTGAAGAAAAGCATAAATATATGACTCCTTTTCCTTCTTTAATATACTTATTGAATATGCTCTGATATGTAAACACATTAATTTGTGTAGTAGTAGGCATCTCTCCTGCTCTAACTCTATCATAGAAGGCTTTATAATCCATAGTTTTGCCTAAATCATCAACAATTTCCTCTTCGGATATAAAGGTTTTAAAATTTATTAGTGGTATATTATTCTCGTCCACATAGTTTCTAGGTAAATCTGTACAGGAATCTAAAATTAATACATAGTCCATAATCCCATCTCCTTTACTATATAGCTTATTACATTTTACACTAAATTGAGAAAAAACTCAATTTTTAGACTTATTTAGTTTAATTAAGCCTAAATTAAGCCTATGCCATGCTTTGTGTTAAAATGATGATACTATCCTTGAATTTCTTCAATAATCAAAGAATTACTATTATAAATGTTTTTAGTCTTATACATAATTATACTAAGTATGCATCTTACAACTAAATCTATGCCCATTATCATCCATAACATAACTATTGTAGAATTAAAATTATATGCCACAAACGCTGAAAAGACAACCCTAATTCCCCATAGTCCAGTCATGGCAATATACATGGGTACCTTTGTATAACCTGCTCCTCTTAAGGCTCCATTTAGTACTCCGGATATATTTTGAGGAAACTGTACTACACCCATGATAACTAAGTATATAGCACCAAGTTTAATTACATCCCCATTAGGAGTTAAAAGCCCAAGGATGAATTTAGGAAACAAAATCAACACTCCACCAGTAAAGGCTGTTACTATTAAGGAGCCCTTCATAATTTCTCTTAGGTATATCCTTGCCAAATCCTTGTCTTTTGCACCTAATGCCTGACCAATGAAGGCTGTAGCCGCTACAGTAAAACCTACTGCAGGCATATAGGATATAGATTCTGCCTGGAGCCCATACTGATGTGCTGCTAGTGGTATTTCCCCAAAACTTAATATAATTTTAGTTAGAATAATTGCAGCAACCTGCCAGCATATAGATTCAAGTGCACTTGGGATACCAACTCTATATATACTGCAAATTTCTTTTGCATCAATATGAAAGAAACTTCTATTAAGCAATTTCCCAAGAATACCAGAGGAGTTGAACAGTACATAAAGACCAATTACCGCACCTAGCGCCTGTGCCATAACTAAGCCTAATGCCGCACCCCTAATTCCCATGGCTGGTACTCCAAACAATCCAAAGAGGAATATACCGCTAAAGACTACATTTGCAAAATTCATTATAAGAGCTATTAGCATAGGGGTTTTTGCATTTCCCATACCCTGTAATACCCCTGCCACTATCAACATTATTGCCATAAATGGTAGTCCCCATGATACCATTTTTAAATAGGCAGAAGCACTTGCAAATATACCTTCAGGAGCCTTAAAGAATTTTAAGAATAAATCTCCCTTCCAATATACTAGCTGCTGTAGAAAAATAACCAGTATTATGGTGGATAATAGTGTCTGTTGGATAACTTTCTTTAGCTTTTTAATGTTTCCAGCACCATAAGCCTGAGCTACAAAAACCGAGGCCCCTGTAGTTACGCCCTTGATTAGTGCCCAAATTAGCTGAGTTATTCTAGTACCTAATCCTATGGCACCAGCTGCCACAATTGGATTGTCCAATCTTCCTATGAGAGCCATAGAAACAAAACCTGCAGTCATCTGCAGCATACTCTCAATGGTAATGGGTAAGATCATTTTATAAATTTTACTTCTAATTTCTTTCTTATTATAAACTAAAGTTTGCTCCATATTTAACCTCATATTATTAGAATTTTAGCACATTTGTATTATATCATGAAATAGCTTATTACCCAATTAAATATTAAATCAGCATTGCTATTTTCCATATATTGTAATATCATTATATGTGTTATGATATTTGGTAAATATAGGGAGTGTTAATATGAGTTGTTTGACCTGTACCATGTTCTGTGTTGTAACTATAACAATAAGCATGCTTGTGGCAATGAAAGTAATATCTAAGAGAAGTATGCTGCGCTTTTTAAAACAAAAGTACTATTTTTCCCTAATAAGTTGTGTATTTGCTTTGATACTTAGTTTAATTTCTCTGGTTTCTGTGCTAAGTTCAATACTCAAATATCTTATGGTAATACTAAATGTCTATTGGTGGAACAGTATTCCTGATGTATATTTACTAAATGTATCCTCCTATGCTCATTATTCATCTGTCATAGGTGTTTTAGTTATGTTTTTCTCTATAATTTCTTACCTTCACCTCAAGCAAAGCATAACTAGGGAACTTATTAAACAGAACCGGCTTTGGGAAGCTTGAATTTAATGCCTACATAGAAATGCTTTGCCTAAACTTACCTAGTATATCATTTACATCTGAAACTGCAACAAAAGCTTCGGGCTCAATTTCCTTCACTACATTCTTTAATTTATTTAGCTCATTTTTCTGTATTACTACATATAAAATAATTTTTTTAGTTTTTGAAAACCCCCCCTCTGCTTCTATTTTTGTTACGCCTCTTTGTATAGAAGTTGTAATTTCCTCCATAATAGCCTCACCATTATCACAGATTATTAAGCATTGCTTTGATGAGGATATACCCTCTTGTATTGCATCTAATGCCTTTGTCCTTATAAAACTCATAACCAAAGCATATAGGATGGACGGAATTCCAAAAACATAGGCTACCATAAGATATACTAAAAAATCCTGTACTAAAAGTAAGTTTGATAATCTTAGTGTAGGAAACTTATAGCTAAGTATCTTTGCAAGTATATCTAATCCCCCCGTAGATCCGCCTCCCATAAATATTAATGCAACACCAGCTCCGAATATAACGCCGCAGAATATAGCTGCCAATAGAACATCGTCAAAAATTCTAAGATTAAAGCTGGTATTTAGATAATCTATCAAAACAGAGGTAAATATTACTACAAAGCCGCTCCTAATGGCAAATTTCCTTCCTATAAGCTTAAATCCAAAAAGAAATAACGGGATGTTAATAAGTATAGAAATCAACCCAACTCTTACGCCTAAGAGTTTATTTAGAGACATAGCTATGCCAGTGACTCCACCTACTCCAATCTTAAAAGGAATTAAAAAACCAGAAATAGCAAAGGAAAAAAGTATACTCCCGGCAATTATCAAAACATATTCTTTAATTGTTTTGCTTATACTACTACTGATTAAGCCTTTGTGCTGCATATGCACTTCCTCCTTAAATACAATTTACAATACATTATAAATTATATAATACTTTCATAGAGAAATATCAAATACAGAAAATATTCACAATTCCTTAAAATCAAATTCACACATAGTTTTATCCTTACATGTTATAATTATGAAAAATAAATGGATAATAGTAATAAAGACTAGGAGGTATGAAATATATGAAAAATTATGTTTGCAACGTATGTGGTTACGTTTATGATCCCAAGGAGGGCGACCCAGATAATGGTATAAATCCAGGTACTGCTTTCGAAGACATTCCTGATGATTGGGTTTGTCCCGTATGTGGAGTATCAAAAGAGGAATTTGAACCAGAGGAATAGGCATTATAAACCAAGTATATATCCCCTTATCACTATGAGCTCTTATCTTTATTAGAGCTCATTTATTTTTGGTGAAAAAATTAAAAGGCGACCTATTTTATTTAATATAGGCCACCTTATAAAATCCGAATTTAATGAAGCTATGTTATAAATTCTATAAAAGCAAATACAGAAAATGTGCAGATATACCTGCTGCTAGTCCACCTATGGTATGACTTAATATAGCATGTCCAGTTAATTTTCTGCAGCCTAGTGCATCCATCATGGCTACGTGAGTACTTAGATATCCGCTCCAGCACATACCCATAGCTGTAAAAACAGCAATTTCATTTCCACCCACTATTCCTCTTTTAATAAAATCAGGAACCAAACTTATTGCAGCTCCAACTGAGCCAAGAGAAGTTATTGGAAATGCTAAGGCTTGTGGGTTTTGGAAACCAAAAAGAGGTTCTATAACAAAGGTTATTTTGCTTCCAAGCCAAGGTAAAAATGCAACTCCTTCAAAAGCTGCACCAGTATATTGTCCAGTAGTTGAAGGTCCATTGGTTAAAAGCAGCACCAATGTACAAATAATAAGTACTCCAGGAATAATGGAAAAGCCAAGCTCGACTCCTGCTTTTCCACCTTCTAGCATGGCCTCAAGTATTCTTCCCGCAGTGCCTCCTGATCTAACCTCCCTGTAATTCATGATATCAATACCCTTATCTTCTGTTATAATTGCCATTTCCTCTGTTCCATATACTTTTTTAGTTTTAATCTGCATTAATCTTACACTTACTATACTTCCTATTACTGCTCCAATATTTCCGATGAGAGCTGCCTTTATAAAATTTTCTCCTGCAGGTGCTTTTTGAGCCATCATAAAGGTAGTGACAATAAGTCCCATTCCATAAGCTGTACCTATATTGGTTAGTGACGGAATTTGATATTTTTTAAAATAACGTGAAAACCCCTTGTCCTTAGCTAAAGTGATTATGGCAGGGTTGTCTGACATATATGTAGTAATAATACCTAGTGTAGCTGCACCAGGCAAGTCATAAATAGGCTTCATAAGTGGTGACAATATTTTGTTGATCAAAGCTACAACCCCAAATTCTGAAAGTAGCGCTCCTATTGCACCTGCAACAACTGCAATAGCCATGATAAAAAATACTGTATCTAAGAGTAAAGAATGAGCAGTTTTCATCAAAGTATTAAACATGTTTACTGTGCCCATAGTACTACATAGAAAATAAAAAAATCCAACAAAAAATAAAAGAAAAATAAAACTTTCTACCCCAATAGCTTTTTTTACCTTTCTCTGCTCCATAAACAGCCTCCTCGTATTTTGGTTTTAATCACAACAAATGAATTATATCACTATTTGACAAGATAGTGAATATTATTTGGTAAAAATGTAAATACTACTTTTTATTTATTTTATAGTAATTTTTTTATACATTTTTATCCTGTTATGCTTGCCTTTTCTTATAATGCTTGTCATTTCTTCTATTTCATATAATTTTATAGTGTATTTTTCTTCATACCGGACAAACTTATAATACCAAACAAAAAAGGAGGAGTTAAATATGTCAAAGACATTAGTACCAGGAGCAAAACAGGGTTTGAGTAAGTTTAAGTATGAAGTAGCTAATCAGATAGGAGTTCAAGCACCTAATAGTGGATATTGGGGAGAAATGACTTCTAGAGAATGTGGTTCTGTTGGTGGAGAAATGGTTAAGAGAATGGTTGAGCAGTACGAAAACAGCATTAACAAATAATTTCACAAGGAGAGGCTAAGGCCTCTCCTTTTTTTACAAAAAATTAAAAAGCACAGTTATATTTCTGTGCTTTTCTTGGTGGAGATAATGGGACTCGAACCCACGACCCCTTGAATGCCATTCAAGTACTCTCCCAGCTGAGCTACATCCCCTCAATTACATATGTTATTATAAATGCTTTTTGGAGATTTGTAAATATGTTTTTTACTTGGGAGAAATATTTCTTACTCTTCTGATAGCTTTATAGCAGAACCAGGACATTGAAAAGCTATGTTTTCCGCTTCCTTTAACAGTATTCCTGATACCACTTCTGTCTGGCACTTTGCTGTCTTGTTTTCGCCCATGATAAATAATTGTGTGCAAAGCCTTATGCAAAGCCCACAACCTATACATTTTGAAGCATCTATCCTGATTGCTTTCTTGTTAACCTCAAACTCATTCATCGCAATACCTCCTAAAGAACTCATTATTTATAAAAAGTATTATACTTTAAACGCATTTTCTCTAGCTGCAGCTCTTTTTTTAAATATAAATAGCATCATCAAAAGCCATGCTAAGCAAATTACTCCACTGTAGATAAATGCTCTTGAAGCTCCACTGCTGCTAGCTACTGTGCCTGAAAATAGACTTCCTATGGGGGTGCTTCCAGCAAAGACTAAGGAATACACACTCATAACTCTTCCTCTATATTCATCACTGGAGTTAATTTGTAAAGTAGAATTAGCAGTTGTACTAAAAAAAATATTAAAAATGCCTGTCATAAAAAGAGAGAAGGCAGTTAATATATAGTTTCTAGTAATACCCGTTAATATAAGAAAAATTGATATAGAAAGAGTACTTAGAAGCAAAAGCTTTTTTTTAGGTCCTCTCTTACTTTTCATAGAAGCTGTTAATGCCCCTATTAGGGAGCCAAGACCAAGTGCAGACATTAAAAAGCCATAGATTTTTTCTTGCTGATGTAATATGTTTTTTGTAAATACAGGAATTAATACATTATAGTTAAAAGCAAAGCATCCCATAATAAGTACTAATAAAAGGGTTTGAATTAGTACTTTATTATCCTTAATGTATGTAAGTCCATCCCATATTTCCTTTAAAATACTGCAGTTCTGCTGCTTCTTCCTTACATAGCCTGTTGTTTTAATATTTATTAGCCCTATTATTACTGCTATAAAGCTTACACCATTAAAGAAAAAACACCAGCCTGGGCCAAAGTATGCCATGAATATAGCACCTATTGAGGGTCCTAAAATCCTTGCCAGATTGAAAATAGCTGAGTTTAAAGCTATTGCATTCATTAAGTCATCTTTGCCAGCTACTTCTATGGTGAAAGACTGCCTGGTTGGCATGTCTAGGCAATTTGTTATACCTAGGATTAGTGCAAAAAACAATATATATTCATAGCGTATTCTATGTGATAAAACAAGATAGGATAAAGAAAATGCCAATAGCATTGATGTGGTTTGAGTAAATAACAATATCTTCTTTTTGGGAAACCTATCTACCACTACACCAGCAAATAGGGAAAATATGGTAATAGGTAGGAATTGAATAGTGCTTACAAGCCCTAAGAGCTTAGGGGAATCCGTTAAAGATAATACCAGCCAGGATTGACCTATATTTTGCATCCAAGTTCCTATTAAGGATACACACTGCCCAATCCAAAAATATCTGAAATTTTTATTTGTAAGAGCATGAAAATTGTTGTTAACTGATCTATTTAGAGCATTAACAGCAGCATGCTTTAACCTAGTGCTGTAGCTTACTTCCCTATTTAGCATCTTACGTGTATCTCTTGCCAATTACACCCCGCCCTTCGTTAATTGAACAAACCCCATTGTAAATAATTCGAATATTCTACGAACACTCTTAATGTAGCATAATATTTATTTATGTTCAAGGTGGAGTGTTTCTTTAAATATATAAGTCCTAGAAATTGGTGATTCAAATTTCTAGGACTTATTCTTAGATTTTAATAAGGTTACATTCCTCCTGCAGCACTTATGAGTCCTATAAGAGCACCCATAAATAAAAAGCTTAATACAATAGCTATAGCCATATAAATTAGCTGTGCAATAGCAAAATTCTTTTTACTCTTTGGAGTACTACTGCTGCATGCCCAAACTATAAGCATTATTATGTTTACTAATGGTATGCATAAAAGAAGTATAGTTACCATCCAATCTCCTATGGTTAATACCTTCTCCTGCTGTTGTACTGATGTCTGATATTCATTTTCCATTATTTAACCCCCAATTAATATATAAGATTTCAATTAATTATATTCGACATAAACCATAAATATCCTTTGGACATCTATATTTTATAGCATATTTATATTTAATATTTCCTTCAAACTATTTACTACTAAATCTGCAGCAGAAAGGTCTTGATTTCCTGAATTTAGGTTCATATAACCTATACAACTCATATTTGCTGCTTTAGCAGCCATTACTCCATTGTAGGAATCCTCTATAACTAAACAGGAGGAAGGTTCAACTCCAAGCTTTTTTGCAGCTAATAAAAAAATATCAGGAGATGGTTTGCTCTCTGGTACCATGTCACCAGTAACTAGAACAGAAAAATACTCATTAAGATGGAACATGTTCATCACTGCTTCTATAACCTCCATGGGAGAGGAGGAGGCAACAGCCATCTTTATGTTTGATGCCTTTAATTTTTCAAGCAGCTCTATAACTCCTTCTATGGGCTGAAGCTTGTCCTTAATTGAAACAAGATAAGTATAGTAGCTTTTTCTTAAATTCTCAGCTAGAACATCTACTTCTTGAGAAAGCTTATATTTTTCCTTTAGCTTGTTCCACATATAGTAGGAGCTGTTGCCGGTGAAACTAAAATACTCCTCATCACTTATTACAAGATTTAACTCCTTAAATATTTTCATTTCTACATGATGGTAAAGAGGTTCACTATCTATAAGCACGCCATCCATGTCAAAAATTACTGCTTTCATTTTTACACTCCCCTTTTCTTTTGTTATATATATATTATACAATATAAAAGTGAGTAATTTCATTTTACAATGTACTATTCTACTATGCATAAACAATAAAAAACCAGGGAGGTAATGAATGAATACTATATTATTCGATCTTGATGGTACACTATTGCCAATGGATATGAAGAAATTTGAAGAAATCTATATCAACGAGCTTTGTGTGCATTTCTCCAATTTACTGCAGCCAAAGGTGTTGGTAAATGCACTATGGGCCTCTACAGAGGTAATGGTTAAAAATCTGGATTATCGATTAAACAAAGAAGTCTTTATGGAGGATTTTGCTAAAAGATTAGATGGTAAAATAGAAGACTATGAAAATCTATTCTATGATTTTTATGACAAAGGCTTCCTAAAACTTCAGCATGCCGTAGAGGACATTGAAGCAATAAGGGAAGCGGTGAAAGTATTAAAGGAAAAAGGCTACAATTTAGTAGTAGCTACAAACCCTCTATTCCCTAGAAAGGCTATACTACATAGAATTAAATGGGCTGGTTTTCAGCCAGAAGACTTTACATATATAACTACCTTTGAAAATAGTCATTACTGTAAGCCTCAAATAAAATATTATGAGGAGATATTAGATATCATAAAAAAAACCCCTTCTCAATGCATGATGGTAGGTAACGATGTACAGGAAGATATGGTGGCAGGGAAAATTGGAATGAAGACCTTTCTAATAACAAATTATATTCTTCATCGAACTGGAGAAGAGATTTCATCAGATCACATAGGAAGCTACGAAGATTTTCTAAATTTGGCTAAACAACTACCTAATGTATGTAATTAAATCAAAGGGGACTGTATTGATTTTATACAGTCCCCTTTGTATATAAATAATACTTAGTCCTTAGACTTCCTTGACTACTTTATTGATGGCTTCCACAATATAATCTACTTCATCCAAAGTGTTAAAGGATCCAAAACTAAAACGAACTGAGCCCTGTGGATAGGTATTTAAGGTTTTATGAGCTGAGGGTGCACAGTGAAGCCCTACTCTAGTCATAATTTGAAAATCTCTATCTAGTAAAAATGCTGCCTCTGCATTATCTCCATTGTAAAAGTCCAAGGAAAAAACTGCAGTTCTTCCCTCCGTGCTAGGAATTCCTGATAGACGTATACCCTTTATATTTTCTATTCCTTCTAAAAAACGTTGGGATAATTCCTGTTCAATCTTCCTTATATTCCCAAGCCCCTCTTTTTTAAGGTACTTTAATGCAGCATTTAAGCCAAAGATTCCAGGAATATTAAGGGTGCCGCTTTCATACTTGTCTGGCAGTGTTTCTGGCTGAATTTCTTCAGAAGAAAAACTTCCTGTACCACCTTCCTTTAAAGGTCTTACTTTTTTTGCCATTTCCTCGGTGATTAGAAACCCACCTACTCCTTGAGGCCCCAATAGTCCCTTATGCCCAGTAAAGGCTAAGGCACTTAGATTAAGCTCTTTAAAATCAATATCCATTACACCAGCGGTTTGGGCAGTGTCTAGCACAAAGGGAATATGTCTTTTGTGTAAAAGTTCTCCAATAGGTTTTACAGGCATTATAGTCCCACACACATTTGAAGCATGCAGCATCACCATTAAAGCTGTGTTTGACTTTATTCTTTTTTCCACATCTTCTGTTTTCAATATGCCTTGAGAAGAGCATGGTACACTTATAATTTCAATATTTTTTTCCTCTTTTAATCTATGAAGAGGCCTCATAACTGCATTATGCTCCATGGAAGATACTAAAACACTGTCTCCCGTCTTTACATAGCCCTTAATTAGGGTATTTAAGCTTTCTGTTATGTTAGAAGTAAACACTGCATGCATAGGGTCCTCAAAGTTAAAAAGCTCACAGAGAAGCTCTCTAGTTTCGTATACTACTCTACCTGCTTCATATGAACTTTCATAAGTCCCTCTTCCTACATTGCTTCCCACTCCTTCTATATATTTTATCATAGCTTCTGCAACCGACTTTGGCTTTGGAAAGGAAGTTGCACCATTATCAGCATATATTCTTGTCATGTAATCCACCCCTTCTCAAAAAAAATGCGTGGCTACGCCACGCCTTTACTAAACTGTTAAAATACTTTAATTGTCCTTAAATAACCTCAATACATATAAGAAGAGGTTAATAAAGTCCAAATATAACTGTAAGGCCATAATTATAACAAATCTTGAAACCTCTACTTCCCCATGAGAATAGGCTTCCATATGAAACCTCTTTATCTTTTGCATGTCATAAGCTGTAAGCCCACAAAATGCGATTATTCCTATGATGGAAATCATAAAGTTTAGACCTGATAGATGCAAAAACAGCTGCATTATAGTAGCCAAGATTAATCCTATTACAAGCATCATGGCAAACTGTCCAAGAGCTGTAAGGTCTTTTTTAGTATTCATACCTATCATGGCACTACTAAGAAACATTAGTGCTGTTAACAAAAATACCACAGAGATGGTATTTATACTATAAGCCATAAAAATGATGCTTAGTGTAAAGCCATTTAGTGCAGCGTATAAGAAGAACCATCCCCTTGCTGCAGAAGGAGATAATTTATTGATTCTGGCAGATAGATATAGAACTATAGCTATCTCTGCTACAGCGGCAATAAGAATCAGCCCATAACTAGTATACCCTATAAGATAGGAGCTGCCATATGCTGCTAAAAAGGTAATAAATAATCCTACAGCCATGTTTAACAGAGTTTTGTTAATAAAATTTATTTGGCTTTGAGCAAAGCTTCTTTCCATATAACTCACCTCTTGCTCTTTATAATATATTTATTATAGCAGAATCACAGAAAATACTCTATATGTGAAAGAAATAATATGCTTATTCCACGGTGCATTGAAATTCTGGCCTTACTTGATAGTTAAACGCACTGTATGGAATTTTAAATTTAGAAAATCCCGCAGCATAAGGTGCCAGCTCATAAAGCTGATAATAAACTACAATCCCATCTGGAAGAAGGTAAAAGGGTTGATCCTCCTTAAGGGTAGTAATACTGCCATAGGCCTCAGGAAAGAAATTTTCACTATTTTCACTAATCTGCTTTTTAATTTCCTTTATTATTATACTTGAATAATCAGTTCCTGGTTTAAATATATCCTTATAGGTTAATGTTTTACCACTGTTTAAATCAATGTTGGCGCTCTTTTGTAATGTTATGCCGTGAGCACCACCAGTATATTGATAGTATTGCTGAGTTATGCTAATGATTTCATTATTTAAAAAGCTAGTGGAAAAGTTTGTTACTGCTTCATAGGGTCTAAAGGGTATACCTTTCTTTTTAGACTCTTCATAATCTGACTTTCCTTCCCTTTCTACCTCCCTTAAAAAGGCGTCTGCATCAGTTTTAAAGTTATCATTCACCTTTTCTTCTAAATTCTTATTTTTAGAGCCTGTTATTATAGGAATACTTTGGGTGGAACTGAAAAATTCTTTTTTATCCTCTTTTATTAATGGCTTTACCACTATATTACTTTTACATTTTGTATCTTGAATTATAGCTATTTGTTGGCCCTCTGCTTTTACAAAGGCAGCACTACTTTGAATGGACAATAGAATTATTATAAGTGGTACAGCATATTTTTTTCTATTCATTTTATCCCTCCTTTTCATTTGTGGAAATAATATTATTATATTATTTGCTTGTCAGTGATAAAAATTCGTAAAAAATAAAACTGCCGGGAAATTCCGGCAGCTAGTTTCTTATTCATATCTTAATGCATCAATAGGATTCAATTTTGCAGCTTTTTTAGCAGGATAGATTCCAAAGAAAATACCAACTGCAGAAGAAAATAAAATAGCCACAGCTATAGCTGTTAGAGATAGACTTGGAGTAATACCAGCAAACTGTCCAATGGCAAAGGCAGCAATAATTCCTAAAATCATTCCTAAAGTTCCACCTATAAGTGAAATAATCACAGATTCAGTAAGAAATTGCACAAGGATATGATTTGTAGTAGCTCCAATGGATTTTCTTATCCCAATTTCTCTTGTTCTCTCAGTAACAGAAACCAGCATGATATTCATAACTCCTATTCCTCCTACTATAAGAGATATAGCAGCCACAGCTCCAATAAAAGCAGTAAAGATACCAACTACTTTATTTATCTGTTCTAATTGAGCCAAGGCATTTTCAGCCTTATATATTTCCTTTCCGCGGTTATTATGACGGCTCTCAAGGATGTTAACAGCGGCCCAACCAGAGGATTCACTGTTCATCCTTGAAGTACTCATGATGCTTAAATTGTCTAAGCCAGAATCCCTATCATATATTTGCCTTAAAAAATTTAGGGAGGTATAGTATATACCAGGCATATTTTCTATATCCATATTTCCAAATACCCCTGACATACTCTTGGATACTCCTACTATACTAGCCTTTTTCATATTAGTTCTACTGCCTATCTTTATCTCTTTTCCCACTACATCAGTATATCCATATAAATAACGAGCAGTATACTCATCTATTACTACCACTGGCTTTCCCTCAAGTACTTCCTTCTCATTAAGATATCTTCCAAATAGCAGTTCCACATTCTGAATATATAATAAGTCTGAATTTCCAGCTATAAGGTAGCTCATTTTGCTCTTTTTATCAGTCTGTGACATCCCATACTTTTGAAGTATAGGAGAAACGTATTTTATACTTTCTACCTTTTCTTTTATTTGTTTTACATCCTCCAAGGTGATATAGTCACTACTCACAGCCTTTGAAGCATTTACCCTAATATTTACCGTAGCAGCCCCTATTTTTTCAAATTCACCTGTAATGGCATTTTGTCCTCCCTGCCCCAATGACACAATTGCTATAACTGAGCTGATGCCTATGATTATACCAAGCATGGTAAGGAAGGAACGCATTTTATTAGATACTATGCTTTCCATGGCCATTTTAAAGTTTTCAAATAAATTCATATTATTCCTCCCTACAGTGATCTTTCTTTTACGCCATCATGAACTTCTTCATCAGAGACAATTATTCCATCCTTGAATTTAACTATTCTTTTAGCATGTTGAGCTATATCATATTCATGAGTCACCATTATTATGGTGGCCCCCTCTTGATTTAACTGCTGAAAGATATTCATGATTTCATAGGAGGACTTGCTATCTAAATTTCCTGTAGGCTCATCTGCCATTATTACTGCTGGATTATTTACTAGGGATCTGGCTATAGCCACCCTTTGCTTCTGACCACCAGATATTTCATTTGGCCTATGCTTCACTCTATCTAGTAAATCTACCTTTTCAAGAGCCCACATGGCTTTTTCTGTTCTCTCCTTCAAAGAGGAACCAGCGTATACCATGGGTAGTGCAACATTTTCTAGTACACTCATTCTTGGAAGCAAGTTAAAGGCTTGAAATACAAAGCCAATCTCTTTATTTCTCACCTTTGCCAGCTCATTATCTGTAAGGTGTGAAACATCCTGATTATTTAAAAAATATGTTCCACTATCCATTCTATCAAGGCAACCAAGTATATTCATAAAGGTTGACTTGCCTGATCCAGAAGGACCCATAATGGCAGTAAATTCTCCTTTTTTGATGCTAAGGCTCACAGCTTTTAATGCAGTGAAATCAATAGAACCAGTTATATATCGTTTTACTACATCCTTTACCTCAATCATTTTTTAACCTCCGTACTCTCCTTTACGTAGGTGCCATCTTTTACTGCTGCTCCAGGATTTAATACAATCCTTTCACCCTGATTTATTCCTTTAAGCACCTCAGCTTCCATATCTGATTGAAGGCCTAACTGTACTTGCTTTTCTTTAGCCCTATTATTTTCCAAAGTATATACATAGCTTCGCCCTTTTTTATCTACAGTAATGCACTCTGCAGGAACCTTAATTACATTCTCCGCACTTCCAAACAATATATCCACATCTGCATCAAAATCTACCTTTAAACTTCCAATATTTAAAACGTCGATATCTACAGCTAAGAAGGTATCTGCTCCACCCGTTGCACCCATGGCCTTTTGCGCTGCAGGATAAAGAAAGCTTACTTTACCCTTGTAGGACTCACCCCCACTTTTTATGATTGCCTCCTGGCCTACCTCTACTTTTTGCGAATCATACTTACTTACATGCACCTCCAGCTTTAAATTGCTTAAGTCCTGAAGTACTATTATAGGCTGATTACCCATGGTTATGTCACCCTCACTGAGGTTAACAGCAGTGATAGTTCCATCAAAATCTGCTGTGATTTTATCATTGCCTTGTGCCGCCCTCTCTTTTGCCTGCTCTACGGCTAAACTTGCTAAAGCTACTGAATTATCAGCTTGTTTTAGCTTCTCGTCAGACACAGGAGTGATTTTATTCCTCTGATCCTTTAGATTTTGAAGCTGTTCTTGCAGTTTTAAAGCAGCATCACCACTTAAGCCTGGTAGCTTTGATTGAAGCAAAGCTATCTGTTCATCCAACTGTTTCATGGTAGAAAGTATAACATTATTTTGATTGTTAAGATCTTTACGAGCAAGAACCGCATTATCATATTGAATCTCGGCTTGCTTTATAGTACTTGTCATATCCGCAGCTTCAAAGGCGAGAAGAATTTGACCTTTCCTTACCTTATCTCCTACCTTCACATTAATTGTTTTAATCTTGCCTTGAGTGCCATAGTAATTCTTTAAGTGCTTTGATTTTATTGTTCCTGTAGTAGAAAGATAAGCCTTTATATCACCCTTTTCAACCTGAGCTAGTTTAACTGCTGTATATTTGTTCTTATTAGCGGTAAAGCTTCTTATTCCCATTGCTGTACCAACAATAGCTAAAATAGATATTGCTACAATTATTTTCTTATTCATATTTACAACACCACCATGTCTTATTAATTTAATTGTTAATTATGCCTATTTTTATTATAGTTTAATTTCTAGTAAAAACAATCATATAATCATTATTAAAACATAATTATTCACACTTTTTTAAAAATTTACTGCTATAATTGTATTAGAAATAATCCTTAGCTAATTTGAACCACTTGAAACCATATTATACATTTACTATAATTATCTGTATGTAGTATTATTTAATAATCGTTTTCCACTAGGAGGGATACCATGGACAATTTTAAGCCTCTTACTTTAGAGGACAAAGAGCTTTTTGATAGTTATATTAAACCTTATGAATTTCTAACCTGTGAATACTCATTTACAGGATTATATATTTGGAGAAAAGGTTGTGAAATTGAATATACTGTACATAAGGGTGCTCTAATTATAAGAAAGATGGATTTTGACGGTACTAGGCATTTTCTTCAACCACTAGGCTGTAGTGAAAATAACCTCAAGGATATTGTTGATGATATTATTGCCTATGCTAAGGCAAATAACTATGAATATATATTCAAAGATTTGGAGGAGCCATTTATAGAAAAGCTTATAAATATTTATGGAGATAGTTTGATTATTGAAGAGGACAGAGATAACTTCGATTATATATATGATTCTAAAGCTCTTATTTCTCTTTCTGGTAAAAAGCTTCACAGCAAAAAAAATCACTATAACTACTTCGTAAAAGCCTTTAATTATCGTACTGAGCCCTTATCTAGCAAAAATAGCTTAGAGTGTATTAGGGCAGCAAAAGAATGGTGCAGTAAAAATGAGTGCAAGGGATATTTGCTCTATGAACTAAAGGCTATACAGGATTTATTAGTTCATATGGATAAATTAGATTTTCAAGGTATGGTAGTTTATGTGAATGAAAAAGTATGTGCTTTCACCTTAGGTGAAAGGGTTAATGAAAAAATGGCTATTATTCATATAGAAAAAGCGGATGGAGATATAAGAGGCCTATATGCCTATGTAAATAAAGCCTTTGTAGAGCAGTATTATAGCGATATCCCCTATATCAATCGTGAACAGGACTTGGGACTAGAAGGGCTTAGAAAGGCTAAGGAATCCTATCAGCCCATAAAGCTTGAAAAAAAATATCAGGTAAGATATACTGCCTAAAATTGGTTATAAAAACTAATATAATACCCAAAAGCTACACTGTGTTGGTGTAGCTTTTGGGTATATGTTATTTATGTTATTTATGCTATTTAATCACACTTTTTAGTATCCTCATTTAAAGGTATAAGTAATCTTGCTCTTATAAAATGAGTGTTCATGCCAAGGGAAGTGAACTTTTCTTCATATTCTGTCATTATATTTTCCCTAAATTCTGAATGGTGTAAATCATAGGTGGAAAATTCTATAGTAAATCCACATTCCTTAAAATACTCAAAGGACTCTTCAAACAAGCCTACGTCATCGGTCTTAAACCAAATCTCTCCATTTTGTTTGAGGAAATGTCTATAATTATTCAAAAACCTGCTGTGGGTAAGCCTGCGTTTTTTATGTCTTTCCTTTGGCCAGGGATTACAAAAATTGATATATATCTTATCCACTTCATCTTTTGCAAAAACCTGATCAATGTTTTCTATCTTCATAGGAATTAATCTCACATTATGAACCTCTGCCTTCACTACCTTACGCAGAGCGTATACCAGCACCTCGTTTTTTAGGTCTACTCCTATATAGTTAATATTGGGATTTTCAAGGGCCTTTTGTGATATAAACCCCCCTCTTCCACAGCCTAATTCTAAGTGTATTGGATTATGGTTTGCAAATTCTTCTCTCCAATGACCCTGTAGCTTTTCTAGATTATCTGTTATGGCTAAAGGGCTCTTTTCCATTTCAGGAAAGGCCCAATGCTTTTTCCTAAGTCTCATGTCTTTCCTCCAAAATTATAAAGCAATTTATAGATTATTTATTTATAATCAGCATTCTTACCATAGATTATGCCTATATACCCATAATAATTCTTAAAAGCGAAAATATTAAAGCAGAAGGGTAGCCTACTATAAAGCCTAGTATAGATGTTCCTCCAAAGATTGGGGCTGCAAGAATGATAAAAATAAGTAAGCTATAGGTGTAAATTGCTGTGGGCAACTTATAAAAAACTTTTGGAAACAGGTCCCTCAGCACATGAAATCCGTCAAAACTAGGAATAGGTATAAGATTTAGTACAAACAATGTTACATTTAAACTTATTATGTTTAGTACTATTCTAAATAAAATATAAGCTAAATTGTTTGTCATTATTAGAAATAATACATCAGAAGATCCTGTAATAAGCGGAATAACCCTAACTATTACAGCTACTAATAATGAAGCCGCCAAAGCCACTAATAGATTTGCTATAGGTCCTGCAAGGGATACCTTAAGATCATCCTTATAGTAATGCTTATAGGCTGTGGGATTGGTTTGAACAGGTTTTGCCCAGCCAAACCCAGTAAATAAAATTAAAAGTGCCCCTATAGGATCTATATGAGAAATAGGGTTTAAGGTAAGTCTGCCTTGAAAACGAGGAGTTTTATCACCCAATCTATCCGCCATAAAGGCATGGGCATATTCATGAAAGGTAAAGGCTACAAGTATGGCTGGGATAAGAAGTATTATATCTAATATATTTGATTGCATAACAACACCGTCCTTACAACTAATAGCAACATTATACCATTTGTCTCTATACTTGAAAACCATAATATTTTTCACAAAACTAAAAAAGAGTGGGTTTCCCCACTCTTAAAAATTATGCTGATCTTCTTCTTTCTTCACCCATGAGTACTACAGTACCAAGCCCTGCCAATATAAAGCCAAAGGTTAGCACAAAGTTGTAATCTACCATACTGCCTGTCTTTGGAAGATTTGCAGAGGCCTCAGTAACAAAGTAATCACTGCAGTGAGTCAAAGTAAAGGCCGCATAGCCTTCAGCATCCACTAATATATTACCTTGTACTAAGCTATAGGTGTTCTTATCAGATAAATACTGATATAGGTTTATAGTCTTTCCTGCCCATTCAGTTCCAATTAATATCTTAACAGAAGCTGATCCTGGTAATTCCCCATCATGCTTAAGGGAGAAGGCAAACACCTTAGTATCCTTGCCCGTTATAGACTTAACCTTATCTCCTATCTTCTTTCCAAGCTCTGTGGAAGCAGGAATTAAGCTTAGATCTATAGGAGAACTTAATGTTCCTTTTATATCCTTGCCATTAAAGGTCCAAGTAATATTCTCTCCTTCAAAGACTACATTTACATCCTTGCCCTTAATGGAGTTAAATATAGCTGCAGCAGCCTTAGTATTATCTTCAAGCTTTACAATTACAGTAGAGCCCTCAGGCGCCTTTTCAATAACCTCTATAAGATTACTATCCCCATTACTGTAAGCTGGAATTTCCGTTACAGCAGAAGTATATAACATCCAATTGTTACTGGCTACGGGTTTGATGTCTTTGTTGTCCATGAAATAGTCTATCATCAAATTTCTAACCTGTCCATCATCTCCTAGAGCCTTCATAGAGTCATAAACTACTTCACCGTTGTATACTCCATCTGTTCCAAGAAGACCAGCTTCTTTCATGAAGCCGCCGCCGCCGTTAAATCTGTAATTATTAATAGCAACTGTAAATACATCAGTATCCTTTATGGTTACACCATTGTATTTAAGATTTTTAATTCTGCTTCCTACTGGCTGTGTAAGGTCTACATCGTAGGTAGCCCCATATAGGAAATCTAAATTATAATCAGGTACATTGAGTTTTGCATCCTTTTGAGCTGTAGTATCACCATCTACAAATTGCTTATAGTATTTTACTGAGTACTCCATCCACTTCTTTATCTGTGCACCATTCATCTTTACTCCATAGAGGAAGTTTTCAAACACATATACAGACATCATGTCCTTTATTTTTACCTCTCCCTTAGGAATATAGGCTGTGTTGCTAAGTGGTGCAGCAATTGACAACTGAGTTCCTGCTGCTTTTCTCTGTATTTCATTTATTAGATCCATTAAAGCTGTATTCTTCATAGTCTGATCTTTTCCAGAGAACTCGCCAGTAGTGTTTCCAATAACAGTATTGATGTATTCTAAGGTCTTTTCATGGAATGGCTTTGCTAGATCAATTATTTCTTGATCTGCTACTACTGTATCCATCTTAATGGTATTAGTAGTGAGACCCATAATGTTTCCAGAAGCATCTACTGCTATATCTATTTGAGATACATATTGTCCCCACTTACCAGGTTCAGTAACTAAAACGGTTTTTCCATCCTTGTTAATAAAGTTATGCTGATCAATAATTGAGTGAGCATGTCCGCATATTATAGCATCGATAGATGAAGATCCTGCTGCTAAAGCCTTAACCTGATTTTCAGGAATGGCATCAGTTGCACCCTCTTCACCACTGTGAACTACAGCAACTATTTTATCTGCACCAGCCTTCTTAGCCTCTGCTGCCCAATAGTTACCTTCCTCTACTATATCCTTGAAGACTAGCCCTTCATAATTAGATGCATTCTCCCAATTTGGTATAGTTTTAGTGGTCAAACCCAAAATAGCTATCTTCTGAGTCTTACCATTTAAATTAAAGGACTTCATAGTGTATGGCTTAACATAAGTTTTACCATCAGCTTTATTATAGATGTTTCCTGATATTACCTCTATATTATTCTTCTTAGCATCAGCAATTATTCTATTTAAAGTTTCTAAGCCATAATTAAACTCATGATTTCCAAGAGTCCAAGTGCTATATCCCATCTTTCCCATAACCTGCATCATAGGATATGCAGTTTTGGTATCAATCTTATCATAATAATAGCTAAGAGCTGTACCTTGAATTGTGTCTCCTGCATCTACCAAAATAGTATTAGGATTTGCAGCTCTTAAATTCTTAACATAAGATGATACCCTAGCTAAACCTTGATCTGCTGCTAGGTCAGTAGCATAGTCATATGGATATATATTGCCATGTAAATCTGAAGTTCCTACTATGCTTATAGTAGAGGCTACATTTGTAATTCTACCTGTAGTCTTTGCTACAATACCCTTGTTTGCCTTTGCATCAGCAATCATAGCATCTCTTATTAGTACATGGGTATCATTTTTAGGATCAGCTCCGCCAGCTCCTATAAAGGGTGTAAAGCCATCTCCCCCTGTTGCTAGAAAATCTGGAACTGCCGTTGTAAGCTTTTCAGCATCAGAAATGGACTTTCCATTTGCCCTTACTATATCTATTACTCTGTTTCCGCTTGGTTTAGTAGAATCATAGGTAACCTTTAGTCCTGATACCTGTATTCCCTTACCATTATCTGCAAAAGCAGTTTCAAACACTGCTTTAAGCTGGGCCTTTGTCATCTGAAGCTTAACTATGGTATTGTCAAAAGGCATAATAAAGTTCATAGTGCCTATGGTTATGTTGCCCTTTTGTACATCTACTCTTATACCGCCATTATTCTGAAAACCAACCTCACAATTAGCAGATTTTCTTATGGCATCAGTAATCCAATTGCCCAGATAGGATTCCCCATAGGGAGCTGCTAGCTGTGTTCTTGTTAGGGTCACTAAAGTAGTTCCAATAACTTCATTAAAAAATGGCCCTGCTTCATTATTGGCAGCATCAACTATTGCTTTTACCTTTGCATCCTTTTTGGCATTTGGATTTTTATATCCAATTGGATTTGTAGCATTATCATCTAGAGCAATATAATTTCCTGTGAAGCTCACAGACTTATCTGCTGCTACAGTCATTGTAGCATTAATAAAGCCTCTTCCTGCATTGTTAGCAATGTATACTGGTATGTCATTAGAAGCTTTGCCGTTTACTATGGTATGTGAATGCCCGCCAAATACTGCAGATACATTTAGAAGCTTAGCAGCAAAGTCAAAAACTGGTCCAGTTTTCAAATCTTTGTTACTGCCTTCGTGTACTAGTGCAATGATAACATCAGCCTTATTATTATCCTTAATGTCCTTAGCCACAGCATTGACTTCGGTAGCCATGTCCTTAAACTCGAAATCCTTTACATTGTTTGGAGTAACAATACTAGGGGTCTCCTCTGAAATGGCACCTATAACCGCAATCCTTTCCCCATCCTTTGTTATAATCTTATAGGGATCAAAAACTCTCTTACCATCTTTATAAAGGTTTGCACAAACAATTGAGTATTTGGCATCCTTCATGGTGGTTTCTGTGATGGTACTTAGTCCCCAGTCAAACTCATGATTTCCAAGGGCAGTAACTTCCATTCCCATTTCACTCAATGCTTTTTGTACTGGGACACCCTTGAAATAGTTAGATAAAGGAGATCCTTGATACAAGTCTCCTCCTCCTAAAATAAGAGTTCTGTCTGGGTTCTTTGCCACTTCATCTTTAATATCTTGAGCAAGTACTGCTGCTACTTCATTGTTAGAAGAATCCAACAATGTGCCATGGAAGTCTGTAATTTCAATGAGATTAAAGACTTTTCCAGTATCAGCATACACCTTTGGTGTGTAACCAGACAGTAATAAAGATGCAGTCATGAATACTGTCAAAAGCTTAGCTGTCCACTTTTTAAACCCTGCTGATTTAAACACTTTACCATCCTCCTTAATAATACTCCTCTAAAAGAGGTAATTATGATTATACTACAATATACCTTTATTGTATATATTTGTAATATAAATAAATGGTAAATTTTCTATTTAATCTCAATAATAAAAACTCCCTTTGGTGGGAGTTTTTATTACTTTATTCTTATTTATTTAACTGATTTTTAATAATTTTACCCCCACTATAGCTTAGTATGCCCTCATTGTAAAATCCTATAAATTTTCCTATAAAGGTATTGTTTTTATCTGAAGTTAAGCTATATATATTACCCTCTAAAGGCTTTAACACAAAAATTTCTCCCCAGGGTGAAAATACTATCTCCTCAGCTTTTACAGGTTCCTTTAGTTTTATATTATCAAACTTACCCGAGCCAAATGCATCACCATAGGTTATGGAAATTATTTTACCTGTCTGCTCCTTACCCAGGTAAATAACATCCTTTTGTCCTACATGAAGCAGCTTTAGAGCTTCCTTTGTTTTATATTCTTGTTTTTTATCACCCTCAAGAGTGAAAATTTTTCCTCTAATTTTTTCTTGTACTACACATCCATCCTTAGAATTCCAAGCTTCTATATTCTCTACACTAAAAAGTCCATCCTTTATCTTGCTTATGATTCCTCTGTAATCCAGCTCATAAATAGAAGTCCTATCACCAGCCTCACTTATCTTAACATATACCTTTTCCTGCTTAGTGGAAAAGGCCACATCTAGGACATTATTTTTTGAGGACTCAAAGGCTATAGAGCCAATGCTAGTGGTCTTTATTTTGGCCTCCCCTTCCTCAAGGTTAATAAGTGAAAAAGCTAAGTTCTCTTTGAAGTTGTCCTTTACGCTTGATGCCAAGAGCACCCTATTTCTTCCCGGAAGCCAAAAGTAGTAAAGAACCTTTGTATCCTTTTCTACAGCTAACTTCTTTATGGTATTGCTTTCTAGATTCCAAATATAAATTTTGCTATCACTAAAAAAGATAGCATATATACCATCGGAGCTCACTTTAGGCTCCAGTGCATTATAAGGTATCCTAAATTCCTCTTTAGCCTTATCCACATTACTTCCCCACATCTTTTCCTGCAGGTATATATTATTAATGTAAAAAAGTGCACCCACCTCTAAAAATACTGATATTGCAGCAATTAAAATGAATCTTTTTAAACCCTTCATAGAACCTCTCCCACCATCAAGATAATAAAATTATAACATATGAAAAGACTCCTTGCCTACTTTTGACAAAGAGTCCATATTATTATCTAAATGGTACTTTAACTAATTTTCCTCCACTAATTGAAGCTATACCTCCATTATAAAACTCCAAAAAATTTCCCTTATAGGCTGATCCTTGAGATGACCTAATATCCGTTACAACACCCTTCATATTGTCATTTACATATATCTTACCTAATGCTGAAATATAAATATCTCCTTTAGCGGCAGGCTGAGATAAAGCAATGTTTTCCCACTGATTAATGGGAGTTTCTAAATCTCCATAATACACTTTTACTATTTCATTGTTCTTAACCTCACCCAGATACACTTTATCCTCATTGTCTACCCCAAGCAGTACTGTTGCTTCTGCTCCTGATATCTTAAAGGTATTTGATATACCTGTTACCTTTACCTCGGAAGCCTTCTTAGTCAAATCCTCAAAAATCATTTTATCCTGCCTATTTAAAATCTGTATAGATCCTATAAAATATGAGGGAGTCTTGATCTTTTCAGTCTGCCCCATAATATTCATTCTATATAGGCTGTGCCTAGAACCTGCATGAGAAACCTTTACGTATATAACACTTGTCAAGGTTGAAAGAGCTATTTCATCCACCTTAGACTTACTGTCAGGGAGTTGAATAGAAACCTCCCTATCATGATTATCTCTAATTTCAATTCTTTCCCTTATTTTTACATCATAGGAGTAAAACTTTATTGACTCTACTTGCTTATTCTTTTTTGATATAGCCATCATAATTCTATCTCGATCTGGCAGCCATTTAAAGTAAGATATTTTTTCATCCTTATCCAGTGAAATAGTATCCTTTTCACTGGTTTGAGAATTTATTACTTCTAGCTTGTCTCCTTCATAAAAGGCTACATACTTGCCAGTATAAGATACAGTTATATTAGTTGCATTCTGCGGAATTGATATTTCTGCAGTAGCATAGGTGTTTTTATCATTATTCTCAACCTTTTTTGTTTTAAAGTTTGTTTCACTAACAAAGAAAAATTTATCTAAATATAAGTATAAGCCACATTGAAGTATCAAAGAAATAATAACCCAAATACCTACTGTCTTAAGTTTTCTCATATTTTATGCACCCCCTCTTTATGGACTTACGTAAACTATTGATGCAATAGATCTTTCTCCAAGAGGATCGCAAGGGTTATTTATTACCTCACCATCATAGTACATAGTAGCAGAAGACCCTCCATCTAAATTTGTAGCATTTCTAGCCCCATACTGCAGCATTATATCCTGTACTTCCTTTAAAGTAGCTCCAGGCTTTAAACCCTGTCTACCGTCAATAACCAATAATAACATGTCTCCATTTTCCCTCTGCCCTACGGCAGTTCTAGGCTGGGCACCCTGTCCACCGTCCCCTCTTAGTTGAGGCTTTCCATTTACAACTAAAGCAGGTCCAAAGGAAATTGCGTTTTTAACCTTTAATTTAGACAATTCATTTAAGCTATATCTCCCCACCACAAGTATACCATCTTCAGTTATACCCATAATATCGGAAGTGTCGGAGGTACTCCCCCCTTCAGGAGTAATAGTCTTACCATTGGATATAAGCACCCCTACTGGAATTGCTCCAGTTCCTGCATAAAGAACACCGTCTGAAGATTTATCTGTAAAGCCGCCGCCATTTATAGCTGCTACTGCGTTATACCTTTGTGCCATTTCACTGGTTCTCTGCCCTTGAATACCTATTTTATCCGTATAACCCACCTTAACCCTTGTTGGATCCTTCACTACTAACAGATATCCATTAAATTTCTTGCCTTGTATGTCATATCTCTCAATATTGGGGTCATGGTTTTTATTTACCTTTATATCATTTACATTTTGTTGTGAAGCTTCCACAGGTTCAGTTCCTGTAGGATTTGTGCTTCTATTCAAAATAGCATCAATTCTTTTCTTTGACAGAAATGCCGTGGCAATATATTGATGCTTATATGTGGACATAGCAGTCCCCACCAGTATACCTTTTAAATTTTCAAAGGGTCCATAATATACTATAAAAGGTGCAGTAACACCAGAAAAAATCAATTCAAAAATCAAGAACAAAATGAGCATTTTTATTGAGAATTTCTTCTTTTTATTTGTCTTTATCATTTCCTCGTCTCCTCTCTAAAAGGTTTTACGACTTATTATACTACATTACCTATCTTTTTAAAATAGCATTTCATACTAAATTTATATCTAAACAACTTTACCATTACACACAACTATAGTCATACCAATAATTACTTTCATTTTATAAGCTTTGACAATTAATAATCTTTATTATATAATATATAATATATAATAGATATAAGGGTGGTTTTTATGAATACAATCAATACTATATTTAAAGAAAAAAAATTAAAATTGACTCCCCAACGTATAGCTGTTTACAAGTACCTTAAAAGTACAAAAGAACATCCTTCAGCAGAAACAATCTATAAAGCGCTTCATGAGGAGTACCCAACAATGAGCTTGGCCACCATTTATAAGGCTCTTAAGACCCTCGTAGAAGTAGACTTAGTTCAAGAGATAAACGTGGGAGAAGGAAATTTTCGATATGATGGCAACGTTTGCCACCATCCCCATATTCAATGCTTAAGCTGCAGCCGAGTAGATGATATAGAAAATATATGCTTGTCCGACTTAAATGACAAGGTTAAGCCCTATACTAATTATGAGGTTCTAGAAAATCAGGTATATTTTTATGGATTATGTAAGGACTGCAAAAAGGAGTAGCTATAGTTAGCTGCCCCTTTTTATTATTTTTTCCCACTACTTTCTATAACCCTTTGCCATTCCCTACCATCATAAATTCCATTTAAAACCCTTTCAACTTCTTTTTCTATGGCTAATGCTGCATTTTGCGGAAGATCATATACGAGCATTGATTTAGTTCCAGCAGAGTTGTGCAAAGTTTCATATTCCTTATTGCTTTGAAATTTTTTAAGTGCTTCTTTACATCCACTTCCATATCCCTTATTAAGTAGCTTTTCTTGAAACTTAGTAGAAGAATAATACTTTATAAACTCATCTGCGGCGTTAGAATTTTTGCTATTGGTTGCAAGACACATTATTCCGCTAATTTCAATAGGTGGTGATATTCCAAGCTTAAGGTAAAGCTCTTCAAGAGCTATATTTGATGTTCCCTTTAGTCTTATTTCTGGATTTGATAAATACATTGTAACGGGAGCTCCATTATTTATCTCATCCTGCAATTTACCTGTATCTTCTTCTTTAAAGGTATTTATATTTATGATGCCTTCTTTATTATATTGATTCAGTAAATCAAATATCTTTTGAGGCTCCTTCAAATCCTTATAATTTGTAACTTTATCTCCATAAATGTCTTCAGTGGATTCTGTTTTTACAATATTGTTGTATAATATGGAGAACAATAATCCATTTATACTCTTACCTTCACTAAAAATTGGTATGCTCATATTTCTTTTGTTCATAGACTTTAATAACATAAAACATGATTCTACATCAACCGGTAAGGGCAAAGAGGCCTTATTTAGACTATCCTTGTTGATTGTACCTTTTAAAAGTTCAGGGATAAGAGGTAGTCCATAGTATTTATCACCGATTCTCCCATACTCTAAAATTATACTGATATATTTATCTTTCAGTTCATTTTTCTCTTTCCAATCCTTTACTTCGTTGATAAGGCCTATAGAACGCAATGCTATCATATTTCTTCTGTCTACAACGATGATGTCTTGTTGTCCTTTGTTTATTTCTTCAGATAAATTATTTTTATCACCCTCAATTATAGTAATTTTGGTTTTACCCTTCTCCTTTTGGTATTCCTCTGCTGCAAATTTAATTACTGCCTTAGAGGTTTTATCCTCAACCCCCATAAGTATATTAAGTACTCCCTGTTTCTCACTGCTATCCTTCTTACTGCAGCCTAACACGGATAGTGAAATAAAAAGACTTAGAAAAAAGCATATTTTTTTTCTAATATTCATTCCTATCAACCAATCCTCTCAACACTTCAATTCTCTGTTTATTTTTATCAATATAATTTTTGAACTCAGGTACTAATTCTTCTCCAGCTTCGTTTATATATCTTTCACAATATGATAGACCCATTATTTCTCCTTTGTATAATTTTCTTATTAATCTCTCTCTTTTTGTATTAAATAACAAGCTTATGTCTTGAGAAAATTCAGTAAGCCTTTCTAATAAGCCAACAGAAACCTTACTATCCATTCCCTTCTCCTGCAGTATATTTTCTAGCTTACTTTTTTCTTCCTGGTGTTCTAATATTAACTGTTGTAATTTATTATGCTCTATTCCTTCTGGAATCTTTTCTATATATTTTTTGTAAAGATTTATTCCCATCTGTTCACCCTGTAGCAATTTTTTAATACACTCTTCCTCTTTCACAATTAATTCCTCCTCATAATTTATTTATTATTTATTTTGCGTAAATTAATTAAATATATAATACTTTCATATAATTTAGTGGAGGTGTTAAATATGAAAATCCGGGTACTATTTTTAAAAAAATCTTATTTCTACTATGCTGCAGCAATTCTAGCCTTAGTTATAATACTTGCGGTGGTTCTAATAAAGAAAAATACAACAGTAGATACCTTTAATGAAATTGTAGACAACACTATTGTAAAAGCAGATTTAAATGGTGATGGAAAGGAAGATATACTCTATGTGAAACAAGATGGTACCAAATACTTTATTCAGGTTACCATAAATGATCATCCCTATTATTTAGAACCCTCAAAGACTTTAAACACCCTTGGAAGTTACACTCCCCACTCTCCTATTAAGATAACACTTCAGGATATTTCAAGAGATAAAACTCCTGAAATATTTATTCAAGGAATGGAAAATGACAAAAACATTATCCATGTCTTCAAATGGAATAGAGATAAATTTGAAGATATTTTCTGCAGCAGCAGCAATATGCTTGGCTTTATAGATTCAGGCACCAACCGTACTCCAAGAGTTATGTTGGGGAATTTTGTTCCAAAGGGCATAGAGCTTTCTACCTATTTGTTACTTGGGAGTTCAGAATTAAAGAGTTTTTCCTACAACATGCCAGAATATTTTATGGGAAAAGATACCATTACTGCCTTTATAAACTATTTGCAATCCTTCCCCCAGGGTGAAAGTAATATTCCAAAGTCAATTTTTTCTGACAATATCACAGGTAAAGACTTAGCACTATTTGGTAAGTTAGCCGGGGAAAGTAATAGTTTTATCTTTTCTAATGGTGCTTTTAAGGATATAAGCTGGAATAAAGAGGGAGAAGTGCAGGATATCATATATAGCCTGAATTTCAAGATGAAATCTTCTGCAAATGCTGGAAACTTTAAGCCCTATACCATTACAATAAAATTGAGACCTGAAGGTGAAAATGGCTCTTATTGCTATAAGATCTACCAAATTAAATAGCGTAAATAAAAAAAGGATAATCCCTATGGGTTATCCTTTTTATCATAAAATATAAATGGGACCGCTGGTTACGGTCCCAAGGGGGATGGGGGGTTCTTGCATTAAATTTTTGGTTTAATGCACTGGAGATTTTATCTCCGATTACATTAATATTGTTACCAGCTTTAGAAAATATATTCATAATAATTATATTTTTTCATAAAGATTAGTAAGTTTCATGCAATCCTCTGAGATTTCATCTCTTAGTGAATTGGGTTCCATTACTTCTGCCTCAGAACCAAAGCCCAATACCCATCGTTTTATTTCTCCCACACCACTTACATAAACCTTAAAGAGAATGCTGCCGTCCTTTAGCTCTTCTATCTCTTGAGATTCATGCCATCTGCTCTCTTTTACAAAGGCAGCTGCCTTTTTATCAAACTTTATAACTACTCTTGTAAGCTCCCCCCGAAATGTCCCCCAGGAATTTTTCATATACTCTTTCACAGAAAAGTTTAAAGGTTTGAAAAAAAGGTTGTTGGTGATGGTAAGCTTCCTTATTCTAGAAATCTTAAATAGTCTTACAGATTCTCTTAGGTGGCAGTACCCAATTAGGTACCAAGCACCCATTCTGAAAGAAATAGCATAGGGATCCACCATTCTTTGCGTCAAAGAGTCCTTGTTCATAGAAAAATAACTAATTTCTACACTTCTATTTTTCACCATGGCACTATTGATTTTTGATATTATATTATCTAGGCTTTCAAGATTACCCACATTGCTGATTTTAAATTCAATCCTAGATCTAAAATCCTTTAATGACTCATTGTCGTGAAGAGTAACATTTTTAATTTTTGTTATTGCTCTTTTTAATGGTTTCTCGTAGATAAAGCCATTTTCTTCATTGAGAATTTCCCCAGCCATAAGTAGAGCTTCTAACTCATCCTCTGTTAAATTTGGTTCTTTCATATAGAATTCTTCATTGATATAGAATCCACCATATCTTCCTTTTTTAGTTTTAATAGGAATATTAGCCATATTTAAAGTTTCTATGTAACGATATATGGTCTTCTTGTCCACTTCAAATTCTCCTGCCAATTCTGATGCAGTGGTAAATTGCTTATATTGAAGAGTCAATATCATCTGTAGTAAATGCGTTAATTTTGACATTTAAATCCCCCTTTTAAACAAATGTTTATTTTTGAATATATTATATAAATTATTTAAAATTCTCATTAAATTATCAATCACATAATTTACTATACACCAAATGCACAAAAAAAGTAAGTACTAATTTTCATATTTTGTAATTTTATTGAGTTAATTACAATAAAATATATTGTATTTCATTGTAAAAATAGGAGGATATTAATGTTTAACGAGAGAGGCAAAAATTCCATGCCAATAGAAACTCTAATTGGAGAAGATTGCTGTATTAATGGTTCCCTAAATGGAGAGGGCTTAATTCAGATATGCGGTATGATTAAGGGTGATATCTTTTGGCAGGATGAGGTAATTATAGCACCTAAATGTTGCTGCAGCGGTAATATCACCTGCAAAAGTGCTAGAGTAAGCGGAATGGTAGATGGAAATGTGATATGTGATAATACCTTAACTATAGAAAGTAAGGGAAGAATAAAAGGAGATATTACAGTCAAAAACCTTCATATTGAAGAAGGTGGCACCTTTGATGGAAAGTGTACCATGATGATAAATAAGAGTCCCTCTGATATTATGGAATGAAATAGAGGAAACAGGTCTGTAGAATATTCTACAGACCTGTTTCATGATATATCATTAATCTTCTTTTTTGTTCTCTTCCTCTTTTTTGTGCCCTTCCATAAGGTTTTCTAACTGATCCAAAAGCTGTGTATTACCAATAGAACCTAGTACAGATTTGAGATTCTCAGTTATTTGATTCAAGCTAAGTGGTGCACTACCTGTTGCATCACTGTTAGAGGTTTCTTCATCATCTGGGCTCTTCTCAAACTGAGTTCTTATGCTTCTTAGTGCACTCATTAATTCATCATTTCCTACTAAACCCTGAAGCCTTTTTAATAATTCAGCTCCTGCTCCATTTCCACCTTTCATTAGGTTACCTAGTTGGTTCCCTGTCATATTACTTATGCCAAGGGAAGAGATTAAGCTATTAAGTTTATTCATATCTAGATTTAAATTTAAATTACTTAGTAATGAAGCTATTTGGCCAATGTTCATATTTCCTAGAAGCTGTTGAAGTCCTCCCATAGGAGATCCGTTGCCAGATGCTCCTCCAAGGAGTCCTCCAGTTGGAGCTTGAGCACCTGGGAATACCCCACCCGGTGAACCTCCTCCTGAAAATGAGCCACCTGGAAAGCCTCCAAAACCACCTGGAAAGCCTCCTGGAAAGCCTCCTGGTGGGAAAGCTCCATTTGGATAATCTTTATGACGTTTTGACAATGGAATCACCCCTTTACAGGAAGGAGAGCTTAAAAGCTCTCCCCATTCTTATTTAGCAGAAGCAGCACAGCTTGAAGATGATAAATATCAGGGCAAGAATTAAAATGATTATCAAAGCTCCAAGACTAACTCCGAATACCAACAACAGCGCAAATAAGAATATTAAAAGTAATATCCACCCACAATCATTGAATTTAAAAGCTGAGGGTGAACAGCCAACTTTAGAACCACAGCACTCACCATAGTTCGGTGCATAAGCATAAGGACTTACTGCAAATGGGCCTGGTGCATAAGGTCCAGTAGCATAAGGACTTACTGCATAGGGATTTGTATTATAATCATATGGGCTTACAATAACACCTACCGGTCTAGGCATTTGATTGCAACAACAACATTTTCTTGACATTTTAATTCTCCCCCTTTCATGGGCAATACAATTCATTAATCTATCCTCTATAATCTCACTTTTTTCTTCTCTTTTGTTTTTCTAGTATATACTATTCTTCCTTCACACTTTTGACACTGAGCATAAAAAAAATCCCCCAATTTCTTGAGAGATTTTTTATTTTGATAAAAATTTTTCTGCGAAGAGTGAGAAAAAACTTATGGAATTAAATACAAAATGATTAAAGACAGCATACCAATAACCTTTTTTATGAATTAAGTATGAATTAATAAAAGCAACTGTAAGCAATATTGGAGTAGCTAACAAATTAAAATGAGTAAGTGCAAAGAAAATGCTGCTTAATAGAGCTGATAGTATCACTCCTATCCTAGGTGTAAATATTTCTTCAAACAGAAAATATCTAAATACGAACTCCTCCACCACAGGTGCAAAAATTAATATCATAGGACCAAGTATTAAAAAGTAAATAAAGGAGGCCTTCCTTAACATTTCTACCACTTCTTGCTCTTGACCCTTAATATTGAAGTTTTGAATAATAATTGCTGAAATAATATTTACAATTATTATTACTGCATATGAGCATACAGAATAAAAAACTGCCTTTCCAAGCTTAAACCCCTTAAGTGAAAAACCAAATCTGTTATAGTGTACATCTTCCTTAGCCATGTTAAGCATAATAAGCACTACTAGTACAAAGGGTATCAAATTGTAATTTACAAAGAGAGATGCTATTATATACCCTATAGAAAAGAAAGTTGACTTAACAACCTTATCTCTGTAGCTTGGGGAGTGTTTTACATAATATACCAATGGAATGACATACACGAAAATAAAGACTATTATAAACTTAATTATCTCGTAAAATAAATTAGCTCCTTCTTTCATTTTACTGCACTCAAATATCCCTTTCTTATCTGGTTGAACATTTTAAAAATCCCCCTGGTAAGAAGCATATACCTTCTCACCAGGGTTTAGTATTTACTTATGGGAATTGTTAAATAATATGCTAAGAAGTTCTTCTCTACCACTTCTGGTGGTGGAAGAGTAGTATATAAAAGTCTCTCCTTCTTCCATCTCCAAGGCTTCCTTTATTATTTTTTTGTTCTTTTGTCTATCATTGCTTCTTAGCTTATCACATTTTGTTGCAACTACTATGACTTCATAACCATAATGCTTTATCCAATTGTACATAAGCTTGTCATCAGATGTAGGCTCATGCCTACTGTCAACTAGAAGAACAACCTTAGTAAGTTCCTCCCTATTAGTTAAGTAATCCTCGATATAATGACCCCATTTTTCCTTTTCAGTTTTCGATACCTTAGCATAACCATACCCAGGCAGATCCACTAAGTAGAAACTTTCATTTATGAGAAAAAAGTTGATTAACCTTGTTCTTCCGGGAGTATTACTAACCTTAGCAAGCTTTCTTCTGTTGGTAAGAGAGTTTATTAGTGAAGATTTACCCACATTAGATCTCCCTACAAAAGCCACTTCATAAAGACTGTGTTCAGGATATTGGGCAGGCCTTACCGCTGAGGTAATAAACTCAGCCTGATTAATTTCCATATTAATTATCACCTGCCAATGCAATCTTAATAACTTCGTCTACTTGTTTTACTAGGTGATATTTAAGTTTATGCTTTAAGCTTTTAGGAATCTTTTCTAAATCCTTTTCATTTTCTTCAGGAATTATTATTACATCTACTCCCGCTCTATAAGCTGCTAAAGATTTCTCCTTCAAGCCTCCAATTGGAAGTACCCTTCCTGTTAGGGTTACTTCCCCAGTCATGGCTACATTATGTTTTACAGGTCTTGTACTTAGTGCAGACACCAAAGCTGTTACCATAGTTACTCCAGCAGAGGGGCCATCTTTTGGAACCGCTCCTTCTGGAACATGAATATGGATGTCATTTTCCTTATAAAATTCTGGCTTTATATGGTATTTGTCAGCATGAGATCTCACATAGCTATAGCCTGTTTTTGCAGATTCCTTCATTACATCCCCAAGCTGCCCTGTAAGCTCTAATTTTCCACTGCCCTTCATCACTGTAACCTCAACAGGAAGGGTATCACCACCATAAGCAGTCCAAGCCAAGCCAGTGACTACTCCTACCTGATCAATTTTTTCAGCTTTTTCATACTTAAAGGGCGCTGCTCCTAGATACTTTTTAAGCATATTTGTGTTTACATTTATCTTTTCTTTTTTTGTTTCAAGCATCTCTGTAAGAGCCTTTCGAATAACTGCTGCAATTTTTCTCTCTAGACTTCTAACACCAGATTCTCTAGTATAATTATCTATAATTGAGTAAAGTGTTGCATCTGATATTGTGATAGCATCATCTTCTATACTGTGCTCCTTAAGCTGCTTTGGAATGAGATGCCGCTTTGCAATATGGAATTTTTCCTCTGATGTATACCCAGACAACTCTATTACTTCCATTCTATCTAATAGTGGTCTTGGTATAGTTTCCAAGGAGTTAGCTGTAGTTACAAATAATACCTTGGAAAGGTCAAAATCCAATTCAAGATAATGATCTCTGAAGGTAGAGTTTTGTTCACTATCTAGCACCTCTAAAAGAGCATCTCCAGGGTTACCTCTAAAATCGCTGCTCATCTTATCTATTTCATCTAGTAAGAATAGTGGATTTCTAGTCTTTGCTTGCTTCATTCCATAGATAATTCTTCCTGGTATTGCACCAACATAAGTTTTCCTATGGCCTCTTATTTCAGCTTCATCCCGTACTCCTCCCAAAGACATCCTAACAAAATTTCTGTTTAGGGCATGAGCAATAGAGCGAGCCACAGAGGTTTTCCCAACTCCAGGAGGCCCAACTAGGCATAAAATAGGTCCCTTAATAGACTTGCTTTTAGACTTAACAGCAAGGTATTCAATAATTCTCTGTTTTACATCAGAAAGACCATAGTGTTCTTTTTCAAGTACCTCTCTAGCCTTTACAATGTCCATATTGTCCTTACTTTCACTGCTCCATGGAAGCTCCAAAATATTATCTAGATATGTTCTTATAACGCCTCCTTCAGCAGAAAAGCTGCCAGTATTTTTAAGTCTATCCAATTCATATAAGGCCTTTTCCTTTACCGCCTTAGGCAGTTTTGCCTTTGTAATTTTGTTCTTATAGCTTGTTATTTCCTTTTTATCCTCGTCTTCCTCACCTAACTCCTCTTGAATTACCTTTAGCTGCTCCCGAAGATAGTATTCCTTCTGCACCTTATCTATCTTGCTTTTAACCTTATTTCCAATTTTCTTCTCTAAATTTAATATCTGTATTTCATTGTTTATAAGCTCTAGCAGCAGGGTTAACCTTTCAGCAGCATCATATAGTTCAAGGAGTTCCTGCTTCTTTTTACCCTTTAATAACAAATATGAGCTCACCACATCTGCTAACCTGCCTGGGTTCTCCAAATCCTCTAGAGTTAGTAAAATTTCAATAGGAATATTTCCTGTTAGTTTTATATATTGCTCGAAGGCTTTTTTTACAGAACGTACAAGTGCCTCACATCTTCTGTCCTGTCCTTCTTCTTCGGGAAGCTCTATAACCTCCGCCATAAAAAAAGGCTCCTTTTGAATATAGGATTTTAATTTTCCTCGAAGTTCTCCTTCAACTAATACTCGAACAGTATCTCCAGGTAATTTAAGTATTTGTTTTATATCACAAATGGTCCCCACTTCATAAATATCCTCTTCTTCAGGTTCATCAACTCTACTGTCCATTTGAGAAACCAAGAATATCTGTTGGTCTTTTAACATAGCTTCTTCAAGAGCTAGAATGGATTTTTCACGTCCAACATCAAAATGAAGTACCATGTAAGGGAAAATAGTAATGCCCCTTAGAGGAATAAGTGGAAGACTTCTAGTGTTTTCTGTCATATTTCTCCCTCATTTCACATAAGTCTTAAAGCTATAAATACAAAAATATACTAACTTAGTTAGGTCTTCTATATATAGTAATATTTTTGTTTCTAATAGCTTAATATATTATAACCATAAAAAAATCTTTTTTCAATTGAATATATAAGTAATTGCCCAATTGCAGTAGAATTTACTTTTTCAATCAAGCAAATTGCACAATTGCCTTTTTGCCTTTTACTGAGAAAAATGAGCTTTTGCATTGTTTTGCAAAAGCTCATAAGAAATTATTATTATCATAAGTTTTTCTTTTATCAGATATTGCTGCTTTGACAGCCTTCAGCAGACAAAACCTCCATATTAGTATTACTCTCAATTTTTATAGCAGCACCTTCATCCTGCCTTATAAGTGCAAGACTAATAACCTCATTAATATTATTTACTGGTATTATGGCTGCTCTTTTTTCTTCCTTAAAGGCCTCCTCATAATTATCTCTTGGTATTATTATCCTCTTGGCTCCTGCTTTGATAGCTGCTTCAATTTTAGCATTTACTCCTCCTATGGGCTTTACTCCACCCAATATAGATAATTCTCCTGTCATAGCAACTTCATTGTCTATAGGAGTATTGGTTAGTGCACTATAAATTGCAGTAGCAACACTAATGCCAGCAGATGGTCCATCAACTGGAGCTCCACCTGGAAAATTCACATGAATATTATAGTGTGTACAGTCCAAAGAAAAAACCCTTTCTAATACAGTTAAGACATTCTCTATGGAACATCTGGCATTGCTTTTTCTCCTTATCCGTCTATTAGCTCCACCTATCTCTTCTTCTTCTACAATGCCTGTCACTCTTAAGCTTCCTCTTATTAGCTTATTTTTATGAGCAGAAGCTTCTATTTCCATCACTGCACCTAAATTTGCGCCATACACCGCAAGACCATTAACATAACCTACCTGAGGCTTTTCATTTATACACTTTTCCATCCTAGGTGAATACTGGCCATTCTCAATAACCCATTGGATATCTGAAGAGGTTATTTCTTTACGGTTCTCGTTTATAGCTATCCCGCAGGCTAACTGCACGAGATTTACAGCATCCCTTCCATTTGAAGCATACTTTCCCACCAAAGCCGCCGCTTTATCTGCAATTTTTAACTCTACCTTTTCCACAGCATTTCTAGCAATTATCTCTATTTCATCAGGCAGCAATGCACGAAAGAATACCTCCACACATCTAGACCGCAGAGCAGGAACTATCTCTTCAGGACTTCTAGTAGTGGCACCTATCAGTCTAAAATCTGCAGGCAGTCCATTGTCAAAAACCTCCTTTATGTAAAGAGGCATATTGGGATCCTCAGAGCTATAATAGGAGCTATCTAAAAATACCTTTCTATCCTCTAATACCTTTAAAAGCTTATTCATTTCAGTAGGATGCAGCTCACCTATTTCATCAATAAAAAGAACTCCTCCATGAGCTTTAGTCACTGCCCCTGGCTTTGGTTGAGGAATGCCTGCAATTCCAAGCGGCCCAGCCCCCTGATAAATTGGATCATGTACTGACCCAATTAATGGGTCTGCTATGCCTCTATCATCAAAGCGAACTGTGGTAGCGTCTATCTCTACAAATTTAGCCTGAGATGTAAAGGGAGAATTACTACGTTTTTTAGCGTCTTCAAGCACTAGCCTTGCAGCAGCTGTTTTGCCAATTCCAGGAGGACCATATATTATAACATGCTGAGGGTTAGGACCACATAGTGCTGCCTGCAATGCTTTAATCCCTTTTTCCTGCCCTATTATTTCTTGAAAAACACCTGGTCTGCTTTTTTCCGTTAAAGGTTCTGTTAATTTAATACTCCTCATCTTTCGTAGATTTTCCATTTCTTTTTTATTCTCTCTGTCTATCACTGTTTTGCTACCCTGTTGCGCTTTTAATGCATTTAGAAAGTACAGACCCATAACCACAGTGAAAAACAGCTGAATGAGTATTAAGCCATTTGTCATAACACTTCCGGTTTTACCGAATTCACACTCCTTTATTTTGGTATTACATGCTTGCTAGTATGCACATATTCTTCTATATTATTCCTATTTATAAGCAAAAATATAAGGTGAAGATAAATATCTTCACCTTATATTTTTGTTATGCAGTTTCTGGTCCTTTTTTTGTTCTGCCTTTTTTAGATATTTTAAGAACAGGTCTTTTTTCTTCCTCAGTAAAGAGAAGTTGAGGCTTTTTATCTTTTACAGCATTTTCGTCTACAATAACCTTTACTATCCTTTCATCTGAAGGAATGTCAAACATTATATTCTTCATAGTCTCTTCAATAATAGCGCGAAGACCTCTTGCACCAGTATTCCGCTTAATTGCTTCCTCTGCTATTGAATCTAAAGCACTTCTATCAAACTCAAGCTCTACATTATCCATCTCGAAGAGCTTTCTATACTGCTTTACAAGTGCATTTTTAGGTTCACTTAATATGTTTATAAGTGCTTCCTTATCAAGAGAATCCAAAGTAACTACTATTGGAAGTCTACCAACAAACTCAGGAATGAGTCCAAATTTAAGTAAATCTCCAGGCATTATTTCCTTTAAAATTGTCCCTATATCCTTCTGAACCTTTGAGATTATATCTGCACCAAAACCAAGGGAACTTTGCTTGGTACGCTTCTCTATTATCTTTTCTATTCCATCAAAGGCACCACCACATATAAAGAGTATATTTGTTGTATTTATTTGTATAAACTCCTGATGAGGGTGCTTTCTTCCACCTTGTGGAGGAACAGAAGCTACAGTACCTTCAAGGATTTTAAGCAATGCCTGCTGAACTCCTTCACCTGACACATCTCTTGTAATAGATGGATTTTCAGATTTTCTAGCGATCTTATCAATCTCATCAATATATACGATACCCTTCTCAGCTCTTTCTATATCGTAATCTGCATTCTGAATTAACTTTAGAAGGATATTTTCAACATCTTCACCTACATATCCTGCTTCAGTTAAAGTAGTAGCATCTGCAATAGCAAAGGGTACATTCAAAAACTTAGCTAGGGTTTGAGCCATCAAAGTCTTACCTGAACCAGTAGGTCCAAGCATTAAAATATTACTCTTTTGTAATTCTACATCATCCTCACTAACATTAGAGTTAATTCTCTTATAGTGATTATAAACTGCTACTGCTAAGGATTTTTTTGCATCTTCTTGACCAACTACGTACTGATCAAGATATGCCTTTATGTCTGTAGGCTTTGGTAGTGCCTCTACATCTACTTGTAAATTCTCTTCAAATTCATCTGTAATTATCTCAGAGCATAGCTCAATACATTCATCACAAATATACACTCCAGGGCCTGCAATAAGCCTTCTCACCTGATCTTGGTTTTTACCACAGAAAGAACACTTAAGCTGTTTTTTTTCATCATTTTTTGCCATTATCACACCTCGCTAGGTTATTTCTTCTTTGAAATTACCTCATCAATTAAACCATATTCCTTTGCCTCTGCCGCACTCATAAAGAAATCTCTCTCTACATCCTTTTGAATCTTTTCAAGTGGCTGGCCAGTTCTCTCGCTAAGTATTTTGTTGATATTATCTTTTATTGTAAGTATTCGCTGAGCATGTATAGCGATATCTGTAGCTTGACCTTGAAAGCCTCCAAGTGGCTGGTGAATCATTATTTCACTGTTTGGTAGTGCAAATCTCTTACCCTTAGCTCCCGCTGTTAACAAGAAGGATCCCATAGATGCAGCCATACCTATGCAGATAGTTGAAACGTCACATTTTATATATTGCATAGTGTCATAGATAGCCATTCCTGAGGTAATGGAACCTCCTGGGCTATTTATATATAGATATATGTCCTTGTCAGGATCTTCTCCTTCTAAAAATAACAACTGAGCCACTACAAGACTTGCGGTTACATCGTTTATCTCTTCACTAAGCATTATTATTCTTTCCTTTAAAAGTCTGGAGTAAATGTCGTAGGATCTTTCACCCCTATTAGTCTGCTCCACAACTACTGGTACTAAACTCATATTATCCCCTCCTATTTATATGCTGTAGTAATATATTATGTACTACAATTATTATAAAAAGTCAAACCTAAAAAAGCACACAGAATATTTTGTTAATAAAAAATTTTAAAATTAATTGCCAGAAAAACCCTCTTCTGGCAATTACATCTTTAGTGTTAAGCTAGGAACTTGGCATTATCTACCAACATTTTAACAACTTTTTCTGTTTTTATTTCTCCTTTGATTACTTCACCCTGAAGAGAAATCAATAAATCTTTTGTCTTTTCTAAGTCCTTTCCTCCGTAGTGCTTAGCCATCTCCTCTGCCTTTGCAGCTATTTCTTCCTCTGTAGCTTCAAAGTTTTCAACTTCTCCTATTTTGCTAAGTACTAATTCAGACTTAACTCTCTTCTCTGCAGCATCCTTCATGGATTCCTTTAAAAGCTCTTCACTACTGTTTGTAAATTGATAATAGCTCTTTAAATCCAATCCCTGGTAGGATAATCTCATTTCAAAGTCCTTCATCATAGCTTCTATTTCTTTTTCTATCATCACCTGTGGTATTTCTACCTTTGCATTAGCACATACCGTATCTACCACAGCCTCTTCCATTTCTCTTTTTGCTTTTAATTCATTGCTTTCAACCATTTTGTTTCTAATATCAGCTTTTAGTTCTTCTAGAGTGTCAAATTCTGAAGCTTCCTTTGCAAATTCGTCGTCTAGTTCTGGAAGCAGTTTTTCCTTTATAGCTTTAACAATAACCTCAAATACTGCAGGTTTACCATTAAGTTCTTCTTTTCCATAATTCTCAGGGAAGCTTACGCTTACATTCTTGCTTTCCCCAGCTGTCATGCCAATAAGCTGTTCTTCAAAATCTCCGATAAAGCTATGTGATCCTATTTCTAGGTCATAATCCTTACCCTCTCCACCTTCAAAGGCTACTCCTTCAATAAATCCCTTGAAGTCTATGGTGGCTACATTTCCATTTTCTACCTTGCCTTCAATCTTCTCTTCTATTCTTGCATTTCTTTCAGCCATGGCCTTTAACTGATTTTCAACATCTTCCTCTGAAGTAGAATATTCTACTTTTTTAACCTCAACTGCTTTATATTCTCCAAGTTCTACCTCTGGATATACAGTAATCTTGGCAGTGTATACGAAGTCTTTTCCCTCTCCTATTTCAACTATATCTATTTCTGGATAGTCTACTGGTCTAATGTTGTTTTCCTTTATTGCAATAGGATATGTATCTTCACAGCAGAAATTAATTGCATCATCATAGAAAACGCCTTCACCATAAAGCTTCTTTATAAGATTCATTGGAGCCTTACCTTTTCTAAAGCCTTGAACCGTATACTTAGAAGCATTCTTCTTATATGCTTTCACCATGGCCTCACTAAATTTTTGAGCTTCTACAGTAATTTCTAAATTAACTACATTAACTTCTATTTTCTCAATCTTTGTATTCATATTCTTTCCTCCTAAAACATCAGTACTATTGCCCATAACATTATATCATATAAATTAAATTATTTACAAATATTATTATAGTTTATTCAATAATAATGTAATTTTATTGTGATATTGTACCATCTGCACTCAAATAATATATTTTGTCATTATCTATAACTACCTTTAAGCCTTTATCTTCAACTCTATCAAATTTAAGAATTTCGCCATTTAACCTGTCTACCGCTCTATGTTTACCTGTTGAAATGTCTATAAGCCATACATATAGTGTTTTTTTTCTAGTAAACCAAGGAAGCTGACTTGTGTACGCAAGAGTATTATCATCAATGAACACAGGAGTACCATGCCATAGGTAATCTGGAGTTTCCTTTAATATATCATCCTTTGGAAAGTCCTTGTTGAGTGTTCCTGCATAATAGCTTTCCAAGGTAAGATTTTTCTTAACCCCCTCTACATCATAATATAGAAGCTCTTGTGTGTTACTATCTCTAACCACTATACTTTTTTCCGATGGACTAATGGTATATTCAGTGTTTTTTTCTGAGGGAGTAACATACTTAAATTTTTTTACTCCATCCTTTTCTTCATATACCAGCCCTATTTCACTGTTATCACTCAAAGTAACCTTAATGTTTTTTTCAATTACAGCAGCTTCCTGTTTATCTGGTTTAGTTTCCTCTGTTTTATCTTTGTCCTTTGGGATAACAGGAGAATTTGAAGAATTTATTTTGCTATTTACCCACCTTGCAAAGCTAGGACCCTTTAAAACAAGTAATATTAACAGGACAGAGATAACAGCAATAATCATTAGAGTAACAGTTTTCAATCTCTTTCTTCTTTTCATTTTCCTGTTGTACTCTCTGCTGAAAATACTTGGCTTGCCCATTCTTCTTTCCTCCTAACAATAAGCTCTCAAATTATTATACTATAATTACGTATATGTCAATAAGAATTTTTTGTAAATTGCTTCCTAAACACAAAATATATTCTATGCATTTCATGAATATATTACCCATTCCAGCTAAAAAATACTTTATAGTTAAAATCCGTGTCCATCCCTGCACACTATTTCTATACGTAAAAAAAAACATAAGGTATCGTAATTTAATTATACATTAAAAAAATTAGAAAACCAGTAAAAATTTAATCGATTCAAGAAGCAAAAGCAGCTTGTTCATCAAAGCTTCAAGCTGCTTTTACTTAACTAAGTTTAATATTATCTTTCTTCTCTAAAATACGAAAGTCCCAAAGATTTTGGCGGAGCATTTTTATTGCTCTTTCTCATTGATACAACAGCTAAAACTATTATTGTAACTAAATATGGAAGCATATCAAAAATATACTGTGAAATAGGAATCTTTTGATTTTGGAGTCTAAAGCCTACTATATCAAGGCCTCCAAATAGAAAAGCTCCAAATATTGCCTTATAGGGATTCCATGTGGCAAATATTACTAGAGCAATAGCTATCCACCCACGACCTGCAGTAATATTCTCCTGCCAGGTTGGTACATTAACTAGTGATAGATATGCTCCGCCAAGCCCGCATAAAGCACCGCCTACCAATACATGTATATACTTATAGAGATTAATATTTATACTTGCAGCATCTGCTGCTGCTGGATTCTCTCCTACCGCCCTTAGATTTAAGCCTAAAGAAGTCTTATATATATATATTCCTGCCACAATTGCAACTATATATCCTAAGTATATAAAGACATCTTGGCGGAAAAATATAGGTCCTATAATTGGTATGTCTCCAAGGAGAGGAATACTTTTGTGCTGAAAAAAGATTTTTAAGCTTTCAGGTGTTATCTTTCCAACTAAATCCTTACCCATCATAGTGGAAAACCCTGTTCCGAAAATGGTTAGAGTAAGCCCCGTTACTACATGGTTTGCTCTTAAGGTAATGGTCAAAAAAGCAAATACCAGCGCTCCGAAAGCTCCTGCTAACATTGCTGCAACAAGTGCCAGATATGCATTTTCAGTTTTTAAGCCTACTAAAAAGCCCATTACAGCTCCCATAAGCATCATACCTTCGACGCCAAGGTTTAAATTACCTGCTCTTTCTGTTATTATTTCACCTACAGTAGCAAAGAGCAGTGGTGTAGCAGCAACTACCGCAGCTGCCAGAAAGGATATTAAGCTTTGGCTATCCATTCATATTTCCCTCCTCTGCTTCAGTAAGAGATGTTTTATTGATTTTTGTTCTATTAGAGCCTTTAAAGGTTACTCTGTACCTTGAAAAGAATTCACAGCCTAGAACAAAGAACAAAATCATAGCCTGAAGTATTAGTGCTGCTGCATCAGGTATCTGATATGCTATTTGAATATAGTTGCCTCCCTGTAGCAATGCAGCAAACAAAAGTGATACAACCCCTATTATGGGTGCACTTAAATTTGAAAGCCAGCTTACAATTATTGCAGTATACCCTACTCCGCCAGAAATATCAACTGAAAGGGTTTTGCTGACACCTGAAACCTGAATCATGCCTGCAAGTCCACATAATGCACCACTAATAAACAATGCACTTATAATGGTCTTTTTAATATTTATTCCAGCATATAATGCTGTTTTTTCACTTTCGCCTAGCACTGCAATCTCATAACCCTTTTTAGTCTTTGTCATAAAGATATACATTACTACTATAAGTACTAGAGCAATTATCCACCCTATGTGAATCTTACCTACAGACGGCAGCAGCGCATTTTGAGTAAAATTTGGGATTTTCGGAAACCCTAAGGCCTTAGGATCCTTCCATGGCCCATATTGTAAATAAGTCACAATTTTAAGTGCAATATAATTCATCATAAGCGTGACAATGGTTTCGTTAGTCTTCCATCTAGCCTTTAGTAAGGCTGGAATAAGAGCCCAGAGTCCACCACCTAACATTCCTGCCAAAGCCATTATAAGAAGCAGTAAAGGTTTGGACAGGTGTGAAAAATTCAGTGCAAAATAAGAAGAAAATAATGCACCCATCATAAGTTGTCCCTCTGCACCAATATTCCAAAACTGCATTTTAAATGCCACAGCAACCCCTAAGGAAGTAAGTATAATAGGTATAGTCTTAATAATAGTCTGTTGAAATTTATAGCTTGTACCAAACGAACCCTTTACTATAGCTGAATATACTAGGATTGGGTCTTTATTAATTAAAAGAATAAAGATAGCTGAAACCAGCAGTGCAAGAATTACAGCAATAACTCTTGTGCCAATCTTTATCCTTCTATTGCTCTCACTTCTTTTGACAAACCTAAGCACCCATATCCCCTCCTGCCTTCTCTATTTTCTGTCCGACCATAAGTAATCCTATTTGTTCCCTAGTAATATTATTGGGGTCTACTACACCAGTTATTCTCCCATGACAAAGCACTGCAAGTCTATCGCTTAACTGCTGTAGTACATCTAAGTCCTCTGCTATAAATAATATAGCAACCCCCTTAGCTTTTTGCTCATTCATAATATCATAGATAATATTGCAGGTGTTTATGTCAAGACCCCTTGTAGGATATGCCATTATGAGAAGGCGAGGATTAGAATCCAGCTCCCTACCCAATAAAATCTTCTGAATATTACCTCCAGACAAATCTCTTATTGGATTATTTATTCCTGGGGTAAGAACATTTAATCTATCTTTTATTCTCAAGGCCTTTTTTACACCGGATTTTCTATCAACAAATATACCCTTATCATGGTGGTAATCCTTCAGTATTACATTTTCTACCATATCCATTGAGGCAACTAGACCCATTCCTAATCTATCCTCAGGTATAAAGCTCATACTGATCCCTTTTTCAATTATTTCTCTTGTATTTTTACCCACCAGGTTTTCTCCCTCAAAGATTATTTCTCCTTTGCTTACCGGTTGAATTCCTACAATGGCCTCACAAAGCTCTTTCTGTCCGCTATTTGCTATACCTGCTAAACCAAGTATTTCTCCTCCACAAATGTTAAGACTCAAGTCCTTTATTATATCTGAACCTTCTTTTCCCTTAATACTTAAGTTGTTTAGCTTAAGTATGCAATTTGTACACTCACACTCATATCTTTTTATTTTCATATCAATTTTTCTGCCTACCATTAGCTCAGCAAGCTCCATAGGATTAGTATCCTTCTTCCCTAGTGTCTTAATACTTTCTCCCTTGCGAAGGACTGTGATTCTATCAGCTATTTCCATAACTTCATCCATTTTATGGCTTATAAAAATAATGGCACATTGCTGTTCCTTCATCTTTCTCATTATACTGAAAAGTTTTTCTGTTTCTTGAGGAGTAAATACAGTGGTAGGCTCATCTAAAATTAATACCTTGGCACCCCTGTAAAGCACCTTTAGCATCTCTAGTATCTGTTTTTCTCCAACAGTCATTTCCTGAACTCTTTTATTTAAATCTATGTCTAATCCGAACCTCTCTGAAATGTCTTTAATTTTAGAATCCACATCTTTACCTGAAGTAAAAATTCTATTTTTTTGTCCTAGTATAATGTTTTCTCTTGCAGTCATTGCCTCAACCAATTTAAAATGCTGGTAGATAGTACCAACCCCAGCCTTGATTGCTTCCTTTGGTGAAGAAAAATCCCACTCTTTACCCAGGATAAAAATAGAACCGCTATCAGGGGTATAAACCCCTGATAGCATGTTCATTAAGGTGCTTTTACCTGCACCATTTTCACCCAATAGAGCATGTACTTCCCCACCCAATACTTCAAGATTTACATTTTGATTTGCCATAACCTTACCGAAGCTCTTACTGATATCTTTCATTATTACATAGGGTTCCTGCTTCATAACATCACTCTACCTTATTTTTCTATTTTTCCTTCTACTCCTTCAACAAGCCAATCAAATCCTAGAAGGTCTTTATCTGTCATTTCTGCTCCTGCAGCTACCTTTACTGCTCCTGTGTTGTCTTTTAATGGTCCTACAAAAATTTTATTCTTTCCAGATACTATATCAGCCTTTGCTGCATCTACCTTCTCCTTAGCCCCTGCTGGTGCATTGGCAGTAAGTGGTGCAAGGTTCACTATACTCTTTACATCATTAGTCATACCTGGCCATAATGCTTCAGCTTTCCAAGTTCCATTCTGAATAGCCTTTATTTGGTCAACATAAAATGGTCCCCAATTCCATACAACTGAAGTCATGTTAGCCTTTGGAGCCATAGAGCTCATGTCAGTATTATAACCGATAGAAGCAGCTCCCTTAGCTTCAGCAGCCTGTTGTGGTCCAGCAGTATCTTGATGCTGCATAATAACGTCTACACCCTTTTCATTGAGAAGATACTTTGCAGCTTCGTTTTCCTTAGCAGGATCATACCATGTATGTGTCCAAGTAACTATTACCTTCACATCCTTGTTAACTGACTGTGCTCCAAGAGTAAAGGCATTGATATTTCTAACAACTTCAGGTATGGAATAAGCACCTACAAAGCCTATCTTATTAGTCTTTGTCTTCATTCCAGCAACTATACCTGCAAGATATTCAGCCTGGTGAATTCTTCCAAAGTAATTGCTCATATTGTCTGTAGTTTTAAATCCTGAACAGTGCATGAATTTTACATTTGGATACTCTTTTGAAACCTTTTCCATACCATCCATAAATCCAAAGCTTGTTCCTATGATTACATTACAGCCTTCGTCAATAAAACTCTTACAGCATTCTTCTACCTTTGATATTTCCTCAGGAATGTTTTCCTTATAGGTTGTCTCTATACCTAGTTCCTTTTCAAGATACTTTCTTCCTTGATCATGAGCATAGGTATAGCCACCGTCTCCAACGGGTCCTACATAGATAAATCCTACCTTGATCTTTTTCTTGTCATTGTTACCGTTGGTAGCCTTAGAACAGCCTGTAAGCATAGCAGTAAAGATTAGCATTGTGCAGATTACGAAGCTAAGAATTTTTTTCATTTACTTTTTCCCCCTTATTTTATAATTATAAAAACTTTTTTATTATTAAAACTATATTTACCATTATCAGAATAAATTCTATATTATGCAAAAAATTCCTGCATATATTTTCAAAATAATATAAATATTTTTAATTTTGCAATATTATTTATTATTTATGTCATGTTTTTTATGTCTAAAATTTATTTTATCCTCTGCCATTTGCTCTATTATCGCTAAAGACTCAATGCGGATACCCCTGTTTTCAAGTATTTCTCTGCCCCCCTGAAATCCTTTTTCTATGGCAATACCAGCTCCCACCACCTTAGCACCGGCATTTTCCACCAGCTCCACTAAACCTAGGAGAGCGCTTCCTGTTGCTAGAAAGTCATCTATGATAAGTATCCTATCCTCTGGTTGAATTAATTTTTTTGCCACTCTTATCTTGTAACTGGTTTTTTTCGTGTAGGAGAATACTTCTGACTCAAAGCTGTTCTCATCCATATTGATACCGCTGTGCTTCTTTGCAAATACCACAGGTACATTAAAATACTGAGCAGTAATAGCGGCAATAGCTATGCCAGATACTTCTATAGTTAGTATTTTTGTGATATGCTCTTCACTGTATAATCTTTTTAATTCCTTTCCCATCTCGTTAAAGAGCTCTACGTCTAACTGATGATTTAAAAAGGTATCTACCTTAAGAATATTTCCCATAAGCACCCTTCCATCCTTTTGGATCCTTTCCTCTAATAATTTCATACCAACTCACACCTCTCTTTCTTACATAAACCAGAGTAAAATTTAAAATAAAAAAATAAACTCCTCGCAGGGAGGAGTTTATAACACAGCAAGACATATAATATCACATGAAAAAATCATGAAAATTCCTACTATAACATAAACATCCCCGTAGTCCGGCCATTTACGGCAGCCTGGTAGAAACGTTCAGACCATATTTCTGAACATATACAGGTTGTATAACGAATATTTTGTATAAAAATTATTGTTTTGTTCGTGTAACTTGTTTATAGTTATATATTAATAGTTTTCACAATAAAAATCAAGCTTGTTTTCACAATTTCCACACTATTTATTGAATTTTCTGCTGCCTGGTTTTACAAGCTTCATGTTTTGCTTACACAAAGGGCACTGTTCTGCACTATATGCAGAAATATTTAACTTAACTGCACTATATAGGGGATAAGGAAGTTCACCACTATGCCTGTCTGCAATGCAAGCTATTCCAACCACAATACCGCCAAGCTCTTCAATGACCTTTGCTGTTTCTAATGAGGATTTGCCTGTGGTTACAACGTCTTCTGAGATTATAACCCTTTCTCCTTTTTCTATAGTAAATCCCCTTCTAAGAGTCATATTTCCATCCTCCCTTTCAGTGAAGATAGCTCTTTTATCACATAGTCTTCCTAACTCATAGGCAACAACTATTCCTCCCATGGCCGGGCCTACTATTACATCAAAATCTATTTCCTTTAGCCTTTTAGATAATGGATTTAGCACCTTCTCAGCAAGCTTTGGGTACTGCATAAGCTTTGCACACTGACAATAGCCATCACTGTGAAGTCCAGAGGATAGTAGAAAGTGCCCCTGAAGCAGTGCCTCACATTGCAGCAATATTTTAATTTCTTCATTATTCTCCATTATTTATTCCCCCTATCATGTATCTTTAAATACATCCTCTTATCTCCTCTAAGCTTTTTAAGTTTTCCTTGTTCATATATTCCTCTATACCATTGATTATATTAATGCAGCTAAATGGATTTATAAAATTTCCCGTTCCCACCTGCACTGCAGTAGCTCCTGCCATAATAAACTCTATTGCATCTTCAGCACTTACTATTCCACCTATTCCAACTACAGGAATGGAAACCTCTCTACAGACCTCATATACCATTCTAAGAGCTATTGGTTTTATCCCTGGCCCCGACAGACCTGCAGTTATATTGTCAAATACAGGCTTTCTTTTGTTTATATCTATGGCCATAGCCTTATAGGTATTTACTAAAGATAGAAAATCTGCCCCTGCCTCCTGGCAAAGCCTGGCCATTTCAACTATATCTTCTGCATTAGGCGAAAGCTTCACCATAAGTGGTTTAGTACAGTTTCTTCTTATCTCCTTCACAAAATTATACGCAGTCATAGCCTTTATTCCAAAAGACATGCCACCTTGAGCTACATTTGGGCAGGATATATTAAGTTCAATAATATCTATCTGTGCCTTGTTTAAGAGCTCCACTCCTTCTATATACTCCTCTGCAGTACTGCCTCCCAGGTTTGCAATAATTGTAGTATTATATTTTTTCATCCTTGGCAGTTCCTTTTCCAAGAAACACTTAATCCCAGGGTTTTGCAGTCCTACAGAATTCATCAAACCTGAGCTGCACTCATACATCCTGGCCCCCTTGTTTCCTTCCCTGGGCCTTAAGGTAATACCTTTAGTGCATATTCCCCCTAAAAGAGAAGGATTAAAAAAGTCAGCATATTCCTCGCCATAGCCAAAGGTTCCTGAGGCTGCAATAACTGGATTCTTAAGAGCAATATCCCCAAGTTTTACATCAATGAACCCCATGGTCATCCCTCCTTTTATAACAAAACACTATCACCCGAAAACACTGGCCCTTCTTTGCAGGTTCTCACCATGCCTTTAGATGTTTGACAGGTACATACCAGGCAAGCTCCTACTCCGCAAGCCATGGTTTTTTCTAGTGATAGCCATAGTGGTGTATTGGTCTTTTTGCATTTTTCTTGAATCTTTTTCATCATAGGCTCTGGTCCGCAGCAAAATACCGCATCGTAGCTTGTAGCATCAAAATAATCTGTTACATAGCCTTTTTTCCCTTCTGCACCACTCTCTGTCACCACCACTAGTTTATTTACCTCTCCTTTATATTCCTCTAGAAGAAAGCTTTTATCTCTAAAGCCGAAATACATTTCTATCTGTGAATTCTTTACTGTCTTAGCTATACCAAATAGAGGTACAATGCCTAAGCCTCCTCCAACTAATGCTATCTTTCTCCTCTGCTCCTCTAAAGGGAATCCATTTCCTAGCGGCCCCCATAGAAAAACAGCTTCCCCCTTAATTTTTTCTGCAAAAACCTCAGTACCTCTTCCCTTTACTGCATATACAAAGGATATATAATCCTCCTTAAGATCATAAATACTAAGGGGCCTTGAGAGTACAGGCTCCCTATCCCATGCTTTGAGCATATAAAATTGTCCTGGTTTTCCCGAAAACTCTCCACCCACCTTCATTTCGTATATGCCTGGGGCAATTTCAATGTTTTCAAGTATTACAGCTTTAACACAGTTCATTTAAACTCCCCCCCAAAATTATTTGTAAAGAGCAGTCTTAATGGACTGCTTCATATCTATTACTTCTTTAAGTGCATATTGTGCAAAGTTCTTATATCCCTCTTCCTCTTTTCTGTATGCCAGTAATATGCCTCTTGAGGAATTAACTATGGCTCCACTTCCACTTATAAAGCAGTCAGCTGCCTCCTCTGCACCTCCTCCCTGAGCACCATAACCTGGTACTAGGAAGAACATTTCCCTAAAGTGCTGCCTAAGTTCTTTAGCTTCACTGCAACAGCCAACTACAGCACCTATGGAACTATATCCACTGTTTCCAATATAGGCTTCTCCCATTTTCTTAAGCTTTTCTCCAACCCTTTCATAGACCTTTCCTTCAGGAGTATCTAAAAATTGGATATCCCTTGCTCCACTGTTTGATGTCCTAAGAAGTGCAAATATACCTTTTTCTTTATCCTTAATATATGGCAGATAGGGTTCAATACTATCCATTCCCATATAGGGATTAAGAGTTATAATGTCCACCTCGAAATCACCAGTGAAATGAGCCTCTGCGTAACGCTGTGCTGTACTTGAGATATCCCCTCTCTTTACATCGCCTATAACAAGGTGTCCATGCTGTCTAAGATATTTGGTAGTTTTAGCATAGGCCTTTAGACCTTGTAGACCATAGCACTCGTAAAATGCAATCTGGACCTTATAGCAGCCGGCATTATCACCTATCTCATCAATGAGGGCCTTATTATAATTAAAAATAGCATCTTCTATACTAAATTGTTCCTTTAAAAAGCTCTTTGGTATATATTCAAGAGATGTGTCTAGACCAACGCATACTGGCCCTCTCTGTAGTACTCTTTCATTTAGTAAATCCATAATCATAAATCACTTTACCTCCTCTTATGGTCATTAGTACCTTCCCCCAAAGTCTTTCACCCTCAATATGAGTATTTTTGCCCTTGGAGTGGAAGCTTTCACCACAAACCTGTTCTTCACTATCCGTATCTACAAGCACCACATCCCCTTCTATACCTACTTTGAACTCTCCCAGGTTATATCCCATGAGCCCTGCAGGTCTCTTTGACATTAACTCAGAAAGATAAGATAGTGTTATATGACCATTTTTCACCAGGCTTGTATAGCACAGAGAGAATGCTGTTTCTAGCCCAGAAATACCTGGAGCACCATTTTTCTTATCCTCTAAGCTATGTGGAGCATGGTCTGTAGCTATTACATCAACATATCCGCCCTTTATTGCATTAATAAGTGCAGCTATATCCTCCTCTTCCCTTAAAGGAGGGTTAACTCTGTAGTTTTTGTCTCCTAAGCTGCTAATGTGATGAGGAGTAACCTCACAGCTCACAGCTATACCCTGTTTCTTAGCTTCTATTATATATGCTATAGCTTCTTTAGTGCTCACATGGGCCATGTGAAGCCTTCCTCCTGTTAATTTCGCTAGAGATATATCCCTTAAGGTCATGGTGTTTTCTGATTGCCTGCTGTCTCTTGTTGAAATATCCTCATTTTCAGCATGTGATATTATAGTAATTCCAAGCTCCTTAGCCATCATCATGGCCTTTCTCACAATTTCACTTTTATATATTCCTTTTCCATCATCGGATATAAATCGAACTCTGCTGTCTAGTTCATTAAGATGAGAAATATCCTTACCCTCTAAATTTTTAGTAATGGATACAGTCTGATGCAGCTTTATAACATCTATCTCTAAAGCTTTCTTATATACATAGTCTAATACTTCCTTTGAGGAACAAACTGGCTTGGTATTTGCCATGAGATTTACAGCAGTATAGCCGCCCTTGGCAGCTGCCTTACTGCCAGATAAGATATCCTCTTTATAGGTGAATCCTGGATCTCTAAAGTGACAGTGCATGTCTATAAAGGCTGGGAGGAGCCTTCGCCCCTGCCCATCTATGCTCTGGCATTTTTTGTTTAAATTTTCACCAATTTCAGCCATGTAACCATCCTTTATATAAAGCTCTCCATATCTTTCTCCTTGCCAATCCGTAAGCACTACATTTTTAATGAGTAACTCCATAGATTTCCTCCTTAAAGCTTTACTATTTCGTCACAGTACTCGCAGCGATATTCTTTAGCTTCACTATCTACCAGGGTAAAGCTGTGTTTTATTCCTTCCTCTTGAGCAGTGATACATCTTGGGTTTCTACATTTAATCACACCATGTAATTGCTCTGGTAGATTAAGTTTAATCTTTTCAATAATATTTTCATTTTCTATCACATTTACAGTAGCATTAGCATCGAGGAATCCTAATACTCTGTAATCCATATCCAATACATTTTCTATCTTAATAATGTCCTTTTTGCCTAGCTTATTACTATTTGCATTTCTTATTAAGGCTACAGTATAATCTGTCTCTCCTAATTTTAAATACTCAAAGATCCTTATTCCCTGTCCTGCTGTTATGTGATCTATAACTATACCTCTTTTAATACTGTTAATAGTTACCATTATATATCTCCCCCTAGTATATTCCTAAAAGTTTTGCAATAAGTGCCATACGTACGTACATTCCGAACTTTGCTTGATCAAAATATTTAGCCCTAGGGTCCTCATCCACCTCTGTAGATATTTCATTCACTCTTGGTAGAGGATGAAGTACTTTTAAATCCTCCTTGGCAAGCTTCATTTTACCTTTGTCCAAAATGTAGCTGTCCTTAAGCCTTAGATACTCTTCCTCATTAAAATATCTTTCTCTTTGTACTCTTGTCATATATAGGATATCTAGTTCTCCCATGACATCCTCAAGCTTTTCTACTTCTACATAAGGTATAGAGTTCTTTTGTAATACTTCCTTTTTTATATAAGATGGTATTTGAAGTTCAGGTGGTGAGATTAATATGAATTTGTTGTTTTTGTATCTGCTTAGAGCCTTTATTAGAGAATGTACTGTTCTTCCGAATTTCAAGTCTCCACAAAGTCCTATAGTTAGATTTTCTAGAGATCCGTTGAGTACACTTATGGTTAAAAGATCTGTGAGAGTTTGAGTTGGGTGGTGATGTCCACCATCTCCTGCATTGATTACGGGAACCGAGGAGTATTGAGATGCAACCTTTGGTGCACCTTCCTTAGGATGTCTCATTACAGTGATGTCAGCATAGCAGGCTACGGTCCTAACGGTATCTGCTACAGATTCTCCCTTTGCTACAGAGCTTGAGTTAGGTTCAGAAAAACCTATTACCTTGCCTCCCAGCCTCATCATTGCTGCTTCAAAGCTGAAGCGGGTACGAGTGCTTGGCTCGTAGAAAAGAGTAGCTAGAATTTTGTTGCCACAACACTTTGAATATTCCTCTGGATTTGCAATGATTTTTTTTGCTAGAGTAAAGATTTCCTCCATTTCCTCCTCAGTGAAGTCCATGGGGTCAATGAGATGACGTCCTTTTAACATTGATATTCCTCCTTCTTAGCCTCTCTGGGCCAAATTTAAAGGTGTATTGTAAATTTTTTTCAATAAAAAAGCCTTCCCCTATGGGAAGGCATAACAATAGCAGCATTAAAATTATAAATATACTGTTGTTGTCCTTCCCGATATCACAGTACCGATTTAAAGGCTTTTGTATATAATACCACAGCATATTTTCATTGTCAATAAAGTACTTTTATTCAAATTGAGAATTGTAAAGGTTATAATAAACTCCTCTTCTTTCAATGAGTTCCTTGTGACTGCCTTCCTCCTCTATTCCCTTATCCGTAAGTACTAATATTCTCTTTGCATTTTTTATAGTGCCTAGACGATGTGCAATTATAAAGGTGGTTCTATTCTTAGAAAGGTCTTCTATGGATTTTTGAATAACCGCCTCGCTTTGATTATCTAATGAAGAAGTAGCCTCATCCAGTATAAGAATTGGTGGATTCTTTAAAAACATTCTTGCAATGGACAACCTCTGTTTTTGCCCTCCAGAAAGCTTTACTCCTCTTTCTCCTATATATGTGTCATAGCCCTGAGGCAGTTCAGATATAAAATCGTGGGCATTGGCAGCTTTTGCAGCTGTTATTATTTCTTCCTCCTCTGCTCCTAGTTTTCCGTAAGAGATGTTATCTCTTACAGTACCAGAGAATAGAAATACATCCTGTTGAACAATTCCTATATTATTTCTAAGAGACTTTATAGTAATATCTCTTATATCCATATTGTCTACCTTTATACTGCCGCCATCAATATCATAAAATCTTGGTATCAGATTACAAAGAGTTGTCTTCCCTGCACCAGAAGGCCCTACAATTGCTACGGTCTCACCAGGGCTGACCTTAAGATCCATGCCCTGCAGTATAATATTTTTGTCATCATAGCTAAATGCTACCTTTTCAAATTCTACAGCTCCTGCTATATTATCCACCTCACGGGCAGTTTTACTGTCTACAATATCTGATTGGATGTCCATAACCTCAGTGAAGCGTTTAAATCCTGCCATCCCTCTCTGAAACTCTTCTATAAGCATGGAAAGTCTCTTAACTGGCTGTAGAAATTGATTTATATACATAAGGTATGCTACAAGCACTCCTATGGATATTTCTCCCTTTGCAGCCATATAGCCTCCTGCCGTTAGCGTAACAAGGGTTGAAATATTTGCAAAATAATTAATTCCTCCATGAAAAACTCCAAGATATTTAACAGATTGAGTTCTAAGCCTTTTAAAGGTGTCATTCCCCTCATCAAATTTCTCTTCTTCAAACTCCTCATTAGTAAAGGACTTAACCACTCTAATTCCTGATATGCTGTCCTCTAGTTTGGCATTTACATCTGCCAGACTCTCTCTTACCTGCCTAAATACAGTTTTCATCTTTGTTCTATATACCATGGCAAAGTATATCATAAAGGGTATAATCACAAAGGTAATAAGTGTAAGCTTAATGTTTATGTTTAAGAGAAGGAAAAAAGATCCTAAAATCATCACTGTGGATATAAATAAATCCTCTGGTCCATGATGGGCAAGCTCAGAAATTTCATTTAAATCATTGACTATCCTAGACATTATGTGTCCAGTTTTTGTGTTGTCAAAATAGCTCAGTGGTAATCTTTGAATATGTGAAAAAATCTCTTTTCTCATATCATATTCCATTCTTACTCCAAGTACATGACCATAATAGCCTACTATATACTCAAGCAGCATACGTACACCATAAAGTACAAACAATAGTATAGCAAAATACACTATGGTACTTATCTCTTTACTTGGTATTACATTGTCTATCATTTTTCTTGTAACCATCGGGTAAACCAGATCTGTAGCGGATATTAAAAGTGCACATATTAAATCAAGAAAAAATAATCCCAAGTGTGGCTTGTAATAATTAGCAAATCTACGCAGCATATTTATCCCCCTTTATTTCAAAGCTCTTAATTTATGAGCAAAATATTATATGTAGTTTAAAAAGTCTATAAGCTTTCCTAAAACGTCATAGTAGGTATCTATTTCTTCTATGGTAAGTGTGTTAATAGCATTAATAATAAATTCCCCGCCAGCTTTCCTCCTAATACTTTGTATTAATTCTACTCCTAAAGGTGTAATCACCACCTTGTTTATTCTTTTATCACGCTCGTCCTTAATTTTAGTAATCAATCCTTTTTCTTCGATACGAATAATTTTTTCAGACATGGTGTTCTGAGCATTCCTAAATATCACTGCAAGTTCTCCTACAGTTCTCGGTGTTTGTTGTCTATTGATATACAAAATAAGATGGTATTGCTCCAGGGTTAAATTGTGTTCCTCTGCTAACTCATGATGTTTTTCATGAATAATATAATCCAGCTTATCAGTTCTATCTAAAATCCCCTGAATTTTTTCAGTTTTATTCAAAGCTTTGCCTCCTTCCTAATATATCGTGCTACGATAATATCGTAACACGATATATTTTACATGAAAAATTTAACATAGTCAACAACAAAAGGACCTAAAAAATAGGTCCTTCTCTTAAAAAAATATATTAAAATTTACTATCGGAGATATCCTTTAATGTTTGGTCAATTGCACTCTGCATTTCAGGCTCTTCTATATAATAGGTTGGGCCTCCCCCATTTACAATATCAGAGGCACTTAGATATGGAACATGTTGCTTCTCAAGCTCTATCTTTCTTTTCCCCAGAGTATACCTCATTGGACTACCACCTTTCTAGTCTTTTAAATATATAATAACCTTATAGTCCAATGGTTATACAGTTAAGTGAACACCCTTGGGATTAGGAATAGGAAGGGAAACTATTATTATCATTTTTACCCTTAGGATAATCTGATGCTAAAGCTTCAAGGTGCTCTATTAATCTATCCACTGTAAGGCATTGTGATAATCCTTTTCTCTCTATAGAATCAACACCGAACTGCTCACATACAACATGATCACAATAGCTATACCACTCGATAAATTGATTATTAGTACTGCTTTGATATACACCGTTATTAAACCAAGCAATATTATTTTCCTTGCCAGCAAAAACTCTTCCCTGATCTGCTAATTTCAATAATTTTTCCTTTAATCCCGTATCCATACAAATACCTCCCCAATGATATTTTTTATGTAAATGAAGCCCTTTGCTGAGAATGGATTGAAAAATCCTGTTCTAATTCTATATTATATGCAATATAACCACATATATTATATCCATTTCTATCTTAAAGCATATACTGTAGTATAGTTTTTTTCTGGAGGAAATTATGATAGCTGCATACTCACGTCCAAGCATGGCCTGTGCTATTATTAAAGGCAGTGATAAATATCCTAACATAAATGGGGTAGTTTATTTTGCAGATGTACCTGGTGGTGTAGAGGTACACACAGAAATTACCGGTCTACCTTCCTACTCTCCGGCTTCAGGTTCAAATTCTCCTATAGGTCCCCATGGCTTTCATATACATGAAATCGGGGATTGTTCTCCTATGGACTTTAAAAAGGCATTTACATCAACAGGAGGACATTACAATCCGACCTCTGTCCCTCACGGCAATCATGCTGGTGACTTTCCTGTATTGTTTTCTAATAACGGTTATGCTGCCATGAGCTTTTTTACAAACAAATTTAAAGTAGTAGATATTATTGGAAAAGCAGTCATTATCCATGAAAATCCTGATGATTATCGTACAGAACCAGCTGGTAATTCAGGTGTCCGCATAGCCTGCGGTGTCATAGTGGAATATATCTTTGAATAGCTATAAATAGTGTAATTTATCACTGTGGTGTTTTAAATTATTAAACCATAGTTTTGATTATTTATCAAGTAATATTTGTATTTTTTGGTATTATTTATAATTAGGAAACCCCATGAAAAATCATGGGGTTTCTACTGTGCAGTATTTTTTAACTTGTCTTCATGCAGATGTCTATGCAGTGTCTCTCTATGAGTCATATCATAAAATATAAACTCTAATAAGTATTCCCCACTATCATTTTTTCCCCTTATATTGCAGCTAATATTGTACTCCATGTGATAGATAAAATTTATAATTATACTCTCTTTTACAGGAAGCTCCCCCAAGACCTTAATACATGCACCCCAGGAATCCATAGCTACAATTTTGCCCATAAGAACCCTGTTATCATGATATATATTAATAAATATCACCTTATTCATCCTAGGAAGGGGGGGTAAATCTTCAGAATCCTTTGACATAAAACTACCTCCTTAATAGGAATATAAATACAGGGTTCATGCTTATCTTTCTACTAATAGCATATTAAGCAACCCTGATAAACTTTACATATTATTAAACTTTCTAAAAATCTTTATACTTGTTATATTCTATTTATAACTTGGAAATCCTTTAAACAAAACGCCAATTAGCTGTAAACTTTTTTGTCTTAACAAAAAATTATTAATAATTGACCAAATTTATTGGATTTTAGCATTGAAATTATGCTGTAGTACATATAATATATAATTAGATGCAAATGAATTGCGTTTAGAAGGAGGGTTGAGATGCTAGAAATTTTTATAGACGCATTTATAGATTGCTTAAAAATGTTGCCCTTTCTCTTTGTAATTTATCTTCTAATTGAATTCCTAGAGGTTAGATATGGAGATACTTTAAATTCAAAGATAAAAAAAGCAGGTAAAGCAGGTCCATTAGTTGGTGCCGCTGCAGGAATACTTCCTCAATGTGGCTTTTCGGTTATGGCCACTGCATTATATAGTAAAAGAGTAGTTACCATAGGTACCCTACTTGCCGTTTATCTCTCTACTTCTGATGAAGCTGTCCCTATAATACTTTCAAATCCGGGTAAAGCTCATCTGATACTTCCCTTAATAGCTGCCAAATTTATTCTTGCATTAGCTGCAGGCTATGGAATTGATTTTTTCTATAGAAAAAAAATGGCTTCAGCTGAGGAGGAGATATCCTGTACTATTGAAAACACAGATCAGGATGAGTTCCATAGCTGCTGTGGAAGTGATGCTCAAACAAGCACAAAGGAAATTATACTTCATGGTATAATACATACGCTCAAGGTGTTCTTCTATATATTTTTAGTAACACTTATGTTGAATCTAATAATTCATTGGATTGGAGAAGATAACCTAAGTACAGTATTTATGAAAAATAGCCTCCTGCAGCCTATAATAGTTTCAATTATTGGACTTATACCTAATTGTGCTGCTTCTGTGGCCATCACTGAAGTATTTCTAAAGGGAGGCATAAGCTTTGGTTCTACAGTAGCAGGGCTAAGTGCAGGAGCTGGATTGGGGTTATTGGTATTATTTAAAGAAAATCGGCCTATAAAAGACACCCTAAAGGTAGTAGCACTATTAGTTACCATAAGTGCTGTAGCTGGAATAATAATTCAAAGCATATTTGGTTAAAAAGTAGCTCTCTGTAATACAGGGAGTTATTTTTATATTCATAATAATTCTTTTTTTTAAATATGTGATATAATTTTTCTGTACCATGGACTTTACAAAGTGAAACTTAGGAGGAAAAGTATGAAAAATAAGAAAAGTAAGCCAAATTATGAAACCAAAGTTCTTGCAATAGCAGGACTATTAATAGCAGTTACAGTTATTTTGGAGAGATTCCTTTCTATTTTTATTCCTATAGCTGGCTTACCTGCCCTTAGATTTGGGTTTGGAGGTATTCCTGCAGTTTTAATGGGAATAATTTATGGTCCTTTTTGGGGAGGAATGGTGGGAGTAGTATCTGACCTTATAGGTGTTACCATTAACACAGGAGGAGCTCCTTATTTCCCTGGATTTACCCTCAGTGCTTTTTTAAGAGGCTTTATACCAGGATTAATATTTTTAGTAATTAAAAAAAATAAGATAAAGTTTAATTTTACTCTCTTAAATGTTTTTACTCTGCTTGTAATATCTTTCTCCATAGTAGCTTTATTATTTAATGGTAAATACCTTGTAATGAATAATGGCATTATTTATTTAGCACAAAAGCCTCTTCCTCTTTGGATAATGGCACTTTTTATTGTATTAGTATTGTCCTTTGTTCTCATATCTGTAGTAATTGGCAAAAAGACTGATAACTCCTGGTCCATATATTCACTTGATAAAATACTGTTTGCAGTTTCTCTACATACCATACTTATATCACTAATACTAAACACTCTATGGCTTAGTATGTTATACAATAAAGGCTTCCTAATATTTCTTCCTGGACGTGTACTCTCAGCCCTCATCACTATACCGCTAGATACCCTAATTCTTTATACCCTATTAAACGCATTGAAGAATATAATATCAGAACCGTAACAAAACCCCGAGATTTTTAACTTCTCGGGGTTTTCATTTATCTGATATTTTCAAAGCAATAACTAAATATTATCAAGGAAATTATAATAATAATAGTTTGTACAACATTTTGAGTCTTTACAAAAACATAAAGAACACCTGCTAAAAGGATAAGTGCCATAAGTATATATTTAAATGTTTTTTTGCTCAATCTTAGCACCCCCCTCTGCTTTATATTGCTATTATGTCATAGTTTTTAATAATTATCTACATAAATAATAAAATCTCTACTTTTATTTACTAGCTTAATACTAATATATTTACTTATTTAACTTTTCTCCAATTAGCTTATTGTATTGATTTAGTGCAGCATTTAAGATCTTGCTTGCTGTAATTACCTCTGGGTCTTGAAGATTTCCCTGTTTCTTATTAATTAAAGAATTCAACTGCTCCCTTAAAATATCTACATCTTTCAATAGGTCTTCAATTTCATTCATTTTAACACCTCCTAAATCTATTCTTAACAAGATAGATGTTTTTATAACAAAATATAAAAAAAAACAGCTGGCTTAGCCAACTGTACATCAAAAACAAATTAAGTTATACCTTACCTATTAGCATGTCCTTCTCTAAAATATGATTACTTATCCACTGTACCACTACCTCTAATAAGTCCGTTAGATATTTATCTTGGTTAATATCTATCTCCTCAAGGTTAACCTTATTCATCTCTTCAATAAACTTATCATGCTCCATCTTTTGCGAAAAGAATCTTTTATAATTTATACTAAGCATGTACTCTTCTTCTGTAGTAAAATGAAATTTTGTGTAGTCTTTTAATTCCTCAATAATAGCTACAATCTTATCATATTTGTCAATATAAAAGTCATTTTTAATTACGTCATAGGCCCTGTTTGCTATTTCAAATAACTTTTTATGCTGCTCGTCAATTACATCAATTCCAATGTTATAGTCGTCTTTCCATTTGATCAAATTAACCACCTCTTTTTCATTTTGTTTTTTTCCTATAAAGGTTTTATATTTTGCTTTACTATACGTACCAGTAAAACTTAAAATATATATTACCATTTTTACTATCATTTTTCAAACAGTATTTCTTTATTTTTATGTAATATTATAAACTATGCTAAAACCTAATTTTTATAGTAACACTTCTCCTTCTTAGTTAATATTATGATAGTGAAGTTAATAATTCGGAGGTAATATATGTCTTCTTATGTAAATGAGCCAGAAGCTACTGAAGCTAAATTAGATGATGCTAGAGATAAAAAGTACAAATTTGAGAATAAGCATGAATATGAAGAAGATCAATACAAATACATTCCCTATATTCCTTGGATGTATGGTAACCAAATGCCCTATGGCTACCCAGGAATGTATGGTAATCAAATGCCCTATGGCTACCCGGGAATGTATGGTAATCAAATGCCTTATGGTTACCCAGGAATGTATGGTAATCAAATGCCTTACGGTTATGAAAACCGTTATGAAGGTGAACTAGAAGGCGATGAAAGTAGGCAAAAAGGGCGCCCACATGGCGGAAGGCCAGGATATGGTGGAAGACCAGGTTACGGCAGGCCACATTATTATGGTAGACCACATTATTATGGTAGACCATATTATTATGGCAGACCTTATTGGTATGAAGATGAAGATGAGGATGATTATCCATATTATCCAATATGGCCTTATTGGTTATATGGCCTATATTATTAACCACAACTTTAGATATTTAGAAAAGTACCAAGTAACCATTTTTTCATGTATGCATATATTTATATTGTAGGTAAATTTTATTGGAGGTATATGAATGTATTTTAGAGATAATGAGGAGGACCTTCGCCACAAACATCATGATGAGCATGAACATGAGCATGAATGTGAACATGAAAACGAAAAAGAAGAGCATTATAAAGGTAAATACATGAAGTATTCAATGCCTATGTGGCCAATGCCTCAACTACCAATGTACCAATACCCTATGGCTGTGTCTCCATTATCCATGGGACAAATGCCTAAATGTCCAATGGCTCAAGCTCCAATGACCAAACCTCCAACTGCTGTATCACCTATATCTCAAGGTCCTATGGGATATGGTTGTCCTATGAAACACAGTTGCCCCATGTCACACATGTGTCCATGGGCTGAAGGTATGGGAAAAATGTCCTTAGGTATGAAGTATGATGATCAAGATGAAGACGAGATGATGTCAAGAGGACGCCATGATTATCATCATCATTATTACTATCATCCATACTATCATAGACCATATTATTACCCTCATCACTATCGTTCATACCCTTATTATAACCCATACTACTATTTTCCATGGTATGATATGGACTAATACAAAGGAATATTTAAAAACATACTCTTAAAAAGCAGCCAGGGTGAATGAAATACCCTGGCTGCTTAATTTATTTTCGCATATCTGCTGTTCCCCCAGATTTTGCAGGCGGATTGGTAGCAGGAGCTTTTGTGTTTTGTTGTATATTATTTATGCTGCCTAAGATATCATGAGTAAAATTTGCTCCTCTAGATATGAGCAAACCTGTTAGTATTACTCCTACATAGGGTATCTTAATTGGAATTCCTACAAGGCTCATTAAATCTAACCCTGTTCCTACTGCCAGAATCAAGCCTATAATTATAGCCCCGATTCTATCAATAGAAATTTTACCATCCTGCCAGATCATTTTTAAAGTTTCCCAAACTGCCTCACCAATTAAGGCAACTACCACCAGACTCAGCATATTCATTATATCCCCCCAATTTTTGTTATATCAATATATCCTATGCTAATTCTCAGCACTAAAATGCAACAGTACGAAAAAAAGCTTAGGTTCTTCCCTAAGCTCTTTAAGCTAATTTAGTTGTGATCCTTCTTTCCTATAATAAGAATTATCAAAAACCCAACTATAAAGGCCAAAACGGACCATATAATAGTTAAGCCTTTAGGTACACCTGGAAATACGGGTAATAAGGAGCCCAATACAAAACCTAAAATCAACAAATAAGTTTTACTAGGATACTTTTGAAGTAATTTTTCTATGGTTTTAGTTGTAGCTAAAGTACCCACCATTACTCCTAATCCCAATGGAATTAAAAAGGGTATATTTTTCGTATTTATAGCGTTTATAGTAACACTGTAGAGACCTAGGGTTAAAAGCATGAAAGAACCGCTTATTCCTGGCAGAATCAGTGCAATAGCAATAATAATACCAGCAATAAAAAGGAATATCATGCTTACAAAGCCTTGATCTGTAGCTAATGTGGCTGTAATAGAAGGGTTGGATGACATTAACAACACAGTAATGAACCCAACTATTAAAAATATCAAATCACGCTTATCATTTTTCTCTGTGATTGATTTCTTATATAAGACTGGAACTCCACCACAGATAACACCCATAAAGAAGAATTTCATAACAAAAGGGTAGCTATTTAAAGCCTTTTCGAGTAACGGGCTAAAGAGCAATATCCCAGCAAGTCCACCTAATCCAATTTCTAATAGTAATATAGTATGCTTTTTCCAATCTTCAAAAAAAGAACTAATTGCATGTATCAAGTCATCATAAATACCAAGTATTACTGACATGGTTCCTCCACTAACTCCTGGAACTAAAGTAGCAATACCTACTACTACACCTTTTATAAAATTTTTTATGTATCTCATATTATCCTAACCTGTCTCCCTTTCTTACTAATTGTTCTGGCTGAATTAATACCACTCCTTGTTTAGCGTATATTCCAAGAACTAATACCTCTGACATAAAATCAGCAATCTGCCTTGGAGGAAAATTTACCACTCCTAATACTTGTTTGCCAATCAGCTCTTCAATTTTATAGCATTCAGTAATTTGAGCACTTGATTTCTTTGTACCAATTTCCTCACCAAAATCAACCCATAATTTGTAGGCAGGTTTTTTAACCTTTTCAAAAATTTCAGCATTAATTATTTCTCCAACTCTAATATCGAGCTTCATAAAATCATCAAATGTAACCATTTTAACCCGCATCTCCTTCATTTTAACCATATCTAGCCTAGCTAATCAATTTAAGAATATCACTAAGGTTTTTTACTACATTGTAATTATTGTATGTGAATTTGTTGTAAACGTACTATTTAAAATCTCTGCACATAATCATAGAACAATTCCCAACTTACTTGCTCCATCACAATTTCTTATATTATCATCAATAAATACTGTAACATGTTCTACATGTTAAATCACTCAATAGGCTCCAACACCTTATTCTTTATGTACCCAAGAAATCTTTTTGTAGCTTTTCTTTCAAACTTAGCTCCAGATACCCTTCCTATATATACATTAAGAGCAATTTTCACTAATGCCTTAAATCTCTTAGGTAATATTTCTATTGCCCACTCTCCAGCCTCTTTCTTGGATGTTACATATCCATTTTCTAGAAAGTTTAATACTCTGCAGGAATTTAGAATATAATACTCAGGTTTTTTCGAATATTCCTCAAAACCATCTTCAAAATCATACATTATGGCATCTAAGTACTCCTTATCACCAACATATGGAAAAACCAAATCTTTATCTTTACCAAATATGGTAAGCCCTCTTTCGTTAATCACCCTAATATGTGCTGATAAATCAATATCCTTAAGTGATTCATCTCTCCATATGTTAGCTGCTATTCTTGTAACTTTTTTCTCGTATTTCTTTCTCCAATACTCACTATAATGTAGGTCATAAGAAAAAGGCGGACTCTCATGAATCAAACTATTCTCAATTAGAAAACTTATCTCTATGGGTGAAGGCTTCATAGAAATATTCATTAACTCTTTAATTAACTCTACTTTTATTTCTGGAGAAATTTTATCTTTAATTACAACTATAAAATCTACATCACTTCTATCAGGATTAAAACACTTCATAGCCAGTGAACCATGAAGATAAACACCCACTATACTATTCTCTAGATAACTTTTACATATATTAACAACTAAGTCAATTTCGTTTTTGACTTCCTGTGAACAATCCTCATAACCATAGTACATGAAACTCCCCTCCTATCAAGCATCTAAAATTCTAGTAAGCGCAAATAATTTTTAAACTATTATAATGTGAAACTAATAAGATATAAAATTAAGGAGGTATCTTTATGCCACATTAAATTTAAAGCACAGTACTAAGAGAATAAAAATCTCCTAAATAAATCAACTGTTGAAAAATAATAGTCTGAATTAATTTCCATATAGTTTTTTATCTCTGGGATTACATGTGACCACCCCGCCCCAGCAAAGGCTATATTGCAGCTTCTTGCCATGTCTAATCCTGGTTTTAAGTCATCAACTACTAATATCTCGTTATTATCTAGCTGAAATTTTTTCATAATCTCTATTAAAGGATAAGGATTAGGTTTCCTTTGAGCCTCTTCTAATTCCCAGCCAAAAATCAAATCAGGAGTTAACTTGCAATTTAATATATAGTCTCTTACTATCTGTTCACTCTCTGAGTGAGAAACAACACATATAATTCCACCAAGTTGTTTGTATTCTTTTATCAGCTCAGGAAAACCAGCATAAAAATCAGGCACTTTTGTTTTTGTGTAGCTCTTCCATATTTTATATTGACATTCCTGTTCATCCTTATTAAATTTCAAAACATCTTTACACAGCTCTGAAAATCCAGGTTTAAAACAATACTTAACAAACTCTTCAAAACTAAGAGGTTTCATTTTAGGTCTTAATATTTTAAGCGCTTCCACAAATGAAGGATAATGAATGTCTGGTGTACTTTTAACTACAGTATCATCATGGTCTAAAATTAAACAACGGTATTTCAATACAATCCCCCCATAATCTACTTTGGTAAGAAAAATCCCCTCAATCTATCTAGTTATCCATTCTCACACCTCAATCTAACCTAACCTCAAAGACCATCTATCAAAATCCGCTATTTCATTCCAATCCTTTTTTAATAGATCCATGTATAAAACATCTTCAAATCTACCAGTCCTGCTATCAAAGCATCCTTGCCTAATTACACCTATTTCTTTGAACCCTAATTTTTTATAAAGATTGTGTGCTCTTTTATTATCTATCATTGATGTCAATTCAATTTTATTTAGGTTCAAGAACTTAAATAAAAAATCTATAAAGTGATACAGTGCATCTTTGCCATAGCCTTTTCCTTGCTCATCTACTTCACATATTTTTATGCCAAATTCACACTTTTGATTTCTTGCACTCCAGTCACAATAATTAATTTCTCCTATAGGTTTCATATTTTCTCTTATGCAAATGATAAATCTTTTGTTCTCTGGAAACATGCTATAATTCTCAACTTCTTTTGCAACATAAAGCCGTATTGCTTCTTTACTCTGTAAAGTTCCAAAATTGTGAGTTGCATGCCTCATCATTTCACTGTTGTTCCACCATTTATATAAGTAATCTTCATCACCGAGTTCAAGCTGTCTCATAGTTATATTCTTTCCTTCAATCATAGTAAAATAAGCTCCTCTCTATTCTTTCGAGATAATAACCAGCATAGGATATGAATATCCTAGTGTCTCAGCTAATACTGTACCTAATCCTTTAGTTTACCTTTTATTATAAAACCCCTATAGGAATCACTGTCTCCCAAGCACATTCTTCCTTTGAGAGAAAACAATATAGTACCATTATATTATCTTAAGCTCAACAACTCAAATATTTACATTGAAATAATGGAAAAGGTTTTGCTGGTAAAGAACTTTATGAAGTGACTTAGCTTAATAATCTTAAATAAAATAAAAGCAGGTCTTCACCTGCTATAACAAAGGGGATTAATATGAAATAAGTTTTTGGTCTGTTGCCACTCATCTAACTTACATTATTATAATATAGCTTCTATGTTACAGTTGTGTTACGAAATTATTTATTTCTTGTTAAATATTATTATTAAATTATGCTTTACTCATTCTGGTCAATATCCTTGCTTGTTAGCATTAAAGCTTTCATTAACTCCTCGTCTTTATGGTCACTGTACGAATCTATCCTGCACACAGCTGCTACCAAAGTTACAATTAATATTACTAGTATCACGCCACCTATTACCATACCTTTGCCTCCTCAGAATATTTCTATCTGAGCCTATTATCACACCTTTTTTCGTTTTTATTCCTTAAAACAAAAATGCTCCCCCAACTATGGGAAAGCATTTTTTGGTGCGCCTGACAGGAGTCGAACCTGCGACCTCCGGATTCGAAGTCCGTAACTCTATCCAACTGAGCTACAAGCGCTCATTATACTACCTTAAATATTATACAATTTATTTGTTTTAATTACAAGGTTAGAATATTCCTTCCTCATGCTGTTTTAGTAATTCCTCAATCTTTATGCTGCATCTTCTTCCTCCACAGCTTCCTGACCCTGCACCGGTTGCCTTTTGAACCTCCTGAACAGTTGCAGCACCTTTTTTAATGGCTTCCTTTATCTTAGACCTTGGAATACCCTTACACAAGCATACCTTAGTCAATTTATCCATTATTTCCGAGTTAACATTTTGCTCCATAGGAACACCTCCATATTATAGATAGGAAAACAAAAGCTAAACATTTCTGTTTAGCTTTTGTTTGGAGCGGAAGACGAGATTCGAACTCGCGACGTTCACCTTGGCAAGGTGACGCTCTACCACTGAGCCACTCCCGCATTTGGTGCAGATGAAGGGAGTCGAACCCCCACGCCGTAGGCGCTAGATCCTAAGTCTAGTGCGTCTGCCAATTCCGCCACATCTGCATGCAATGTTTTATTCAGTTATTGGTGGCTCACCGGGGAATCGAACCCCGGACACCATGATTAAAAGTCATGTGCTCTACCGACTGAGCTAGTGAACCGTATGGCTGGGATGGCAGGATTCGAACCTACGAATGCAGGAGTCAAAGTCCTGTGCCTTACCGCTTGGCGACATCCCAAAATTTATGGGGTGGACGATGGGACTCGAACCCACGACAACCAGAACCACAATCTGGCGCTCTACCAACTGAACTACGTCCACCATACTGTATTTATTAAGCTTACAGCACCGAATCAAAGATTCGGGCTGTCCTCTTATGGTGCACCATCAGGGACTCGAACCCGGGACACCCTGATTAAGAGTCAGGTGCTCTACCAACTGAGCTAATGGTGCATGTACTGGTGCGTCTTAAGGGATTCGAACCCCTGGCACACGGCTTAGAAGGCCGTTGCTCTATCCAACTGAGCTAAAGACGCATAGATTAATTGGAGCGGGTGAAGGGAATCGAACCCTCGTAACCAGCTTGGAAGGCTGGCACTCTACCATTGAGTTACACCCGCAACTTGGAGCGGAAGACGAGATTCGA
>DBMJ01000012.1:0-1896 GCA_002298125.1 Clostridium sp. UBA701
TCAGCAACATACTTCAAAGTATTTTCCCACAATAAAACAGCCTCCTATGATATTTTTATTTTATCATAGAAAGCTGCCATATTTTTCAATTTACAGACTTTTTTTCACAGGCTCTTTATTACTTTAGATATTCTTTTACATCTTTGAGTTGCATATTAGGTATATTCTCTTTTTTTAAAAGCTCATTATATTCGCTCAAATCTAAGGGACCATGGATTTTATTTTCAGGTATATTAATAATCCAGTAGTATATTTGGGATTCATCAGGTATCATATAAGAATTTTTCCTTTTCATACCCATCTGTTTTATCAAAATGTATTTTGAGTCAAATCCAATTTCTGATACTTTTTCAGGGATTAATATTTTTTGATTTATATCGGTTAATACAATTACATATAATGATGATTTCATTATCATAAACTTATCGTTTATCTTAAAGGAATCTTTTTCATAGTAAGATTTCCCACTGCACGAAGTTAATACAATGGTCATCAAAGCCAAAATATATATAATTTTTAATTTGCGTTTTAAATTCACTGTAATTCCTCCTATTTCTACCATCATAACAACAGTTATTTTAACTATTATAGCATGAAAGCTTCTATCATGATTAGTTGAATTTCCATAAATATTCATAAGTAAGATAAACTAACTATATTTACAACACGTAACAATTAGGTTGTAATTGATACTATAATTTAACAAACGCGGTGAATGTATGAAAAGAAAAATTTTATCAATCATTTCATGTATCCTAATTTCAAGTTTATTGATTAGCACAGTGACAGCCGAAACGTTAGACAATACTCAGGTTCCTACTGCTCCGACTACTCAAGATAGTCCAAGCCCTTCTAGTGAAGTTATTACTCAAGATAGTCCAAGCCCTTCTAGTGAAACTACTGTAACCCCTAACTTACTATTACTTCCAGATCCTGTGATTATATTTTGGCATACAGCTGCTTCTGTTGGTGATTCCAAAGGGTATACATATGGATCAGAACTATTATACAATGCCGCTGCCCCATTACGAACATCATTTGAAAGTTATACAGCCTATCCTAAGTCATATTCCTATGATTCCGGTTTTGCTTCCAAAATTATATCAACAAGAGGGTACAAGGAAGCAATAGAAAAAATAAGACAAGAATTTGCAAATAAATCAGGAATTTTATCAACTTCTTATGTAGCTACAGTTAACCCCGATGATAATGCTGATGTGTTTTTAGCTCTACACAATTTTACAGTTAAAGGAACTGCTAAAAAACCAATAGTAGGCAGTTACTACCTAACTGTTACTATATACGATTGCTATAACTTCGATTATTCTCAGGCAAGTTACGCATATAGTGCTAATTTGATAAATGATTTAGTATATGCATCTCAAAACTTAGGTAAGTTGAGCAATTTTAGTATATATGTCGACTGCCCTACTGTGACTTTATCAGACTTACCTGCCTATCCTGGATTTGCGATAAGATATGGCCAGACTGGCTATTATGTTACGTTAGTAAAAACAAGATTAAACCAATTAGGATTCAATTGTTGTGCTGTTGATGGTTCATTTGGACCAGCTACATTAGCTGAAGTTAAATCTTTCCAATCAAGCAGAGGGCTAGCTGTAGATGGAAGCGTTGGCCCGATTACATGGAATGAACTATTTAAATAAAAATTAATTTTTATTTAATCATAGAAAGCTGTCGTATTTTTCAATTTACAGACTTTTTTTCACAGGCCCATAATTAAGGCTATACCTCTTCCCTCTTCTATTTTACTTGTCCCTTCTCCCTTGTCCCTTGTCACTTCTTACTTGTCACTTGTCACTTCTTCACTTGTCACTTGTCACTTGTCACTTCTTACTTGTCCCTTGTCACTTTCTCCCTTGTCCCTTGTCACTT